>NZ_JBBIXN010000003.1:0-364432 GCF_037646455.1 Maribellus mangrovi
AAAAGCCAAAACTCAACCTGGAAGAAATTGTCGAAGAAAGACGTGTTTGCTCTTTCTCTTAGATCGAACTCACGTTAATTAATCAATTATAATTTGCTTATGCATCCATGAACTACAAAGAGTAATACAAAATTGTGCCAATTCTTTGAGCCGGAAACACTAACTTTCGATAAACAGACAGTGAATTAGTATCGGTTGAATTAGAGCATACTATGCGAATCTGGCAGGATTTTTTCAGGTGTGAATGGTGTAATTTAAAAATATTAGTTATGCCTAAAACAAAAGATATTCCTCAGGTTAAAAACGAAAAGCAGTATGAAGCGCTGCGAGACAAAGGTTACAGCAAGGGAAAAGCCGCCCGTATAGCCAACACACCCGACTCAGGTGAAAAAGGCGGGAAAAGCAGTAAGTACGAAAAATGGACAAAGGCAGAGTTGTACGAACAGGCGCGTAATGTTGGTATCGATGGCCGAAGTACGATGAGCAAATCAGAATTGATCCATGCCTTGCGAAACAACTAATAGCTCCGAAAACGCATAAATATTTTTTACAAATTGTTTATCACGGAACGATTATCTCGAGTGCCTGTGGCAAAATTTCCACAGAAATTGTTTCCGGTTTTCCAATAAATTCCCCATCTATCTGCACATTCTGATGCCTCGGATTTTCAATTACAATTTTCCGGCAGGAGTAAGTATGCACAAAATCCAGGGTGTGAATTTTCTGAGTGTAAAACGGAACAATCATTTCAAGGAAGTGAATAACCTTGTTCGGATTCATAACCACAACTTCAAACATTCCATCGTCGAGTTTCCCTTTTGGATTGATAACGGCTCCCGTCCCGAATTTAGTGGCGTTGGCCAGCACGATCATAAAGGCACTTTTCTCTTTCGTTTCCTCTTCGAATTTAAGCTGGAATGAAGAAGGTTGCGTTTCAACCAGTTCGCCAATAAAAGAATTTGCATATCCGGCCATACCACGTAATTCTCCTTTTTCGAAACGATCGATGACTCTGGCATTAAATCCTATGTCGCTAAGATGCAGGCAGATATGCTCGTTGTTTATTCTGAGGGCATCAACTTTTTTCGATTTACCTTTTACAATGCAGTCGAGACTATCCTGCAATCCGATAGGCAAATCGAGCTCTGTTGCAAGTCCATTTGCCGACCCGGCCGGAATAATTCCCATTGCAGTTTCGCGGTTCAGTACTAATCTTCCAACAAGGTTACAGGTTCCATCTCCGCCCGCCACAACTATTTTCCCGAATTTTCTGCCCTTCAGAATTTGAGTAATTTGCTTTGCATCGTTTTCACCCGTAGTAAAATAAAATTCAGTTGAAATGTCCTTTTCTTTTAAATATTCGTTGATCTCGTTTTTCAGATCAGACTTATCCTTGTCGCCCGATATAGGATTGATAATGAAAAGTATGTCGATGTCCTTTTTCGATTTATTTTCTGGCATATCTTGTGCATTTATAGTATCCACTAGTATAAAATCTGTGCCGAATTTTTATGGAGAATCAAATATGTAATAACGATTATTTTGAACGAAAGCGAAAAGGGCCGCTCAAACGGCAAAAGGTCTGGCTAAAACATCGCCTGGGTTGGCTGGGTATTCCGCGACTCGTCCCGTATCGGGGATTTGGCTCATATTTCACGAATAAGGCGTATATCAATGGTATGCTTACTGAAGACAAGGGACTGGAAAAGCCGGACGAAAAGCAATCGATCCTTGAGAATTTTCTGTCGATGGTAAAAAGGTATTCCGGCGATCAGATACCGGATGCACGGGTTTCTGTTGAATTTATGGATAGCCGGCAAGAGCTGTCAACAAAAGCGAATGGTCTTTTGAGTACATCTTTTCCAATTCCGGAAGAAAATTCAGATGCGCCAACCCAATGGCTGAACTACAGAATTAGCCTGCTCGATCAATTTGATCAGGAAGGGAAAACCTATGATGCTTTTGGTGAGATTTTGATCCCCGGAACGGATGCGGAATTTGGTGTAATTTCCGATATCGATGATACCATTATGGTGAGCCACTCCACAAAGACTCTTCGCAAATTGAGGTTGCTTCTTACGCATAATTCGCGAACAAGAAAACCTTTTCCGGGAGTTGAAGCTTTTTACCGCGCACTGCATACCGGGATGAGTGGAACCGCCAGCAATCCGTTTTTTTACATATCGAGTAGCGAATGGAATCTGTACGACCTGATTGATGATTTTTGCACCTACAATAACTTTCCAAAAGGTGTTTTTCTGTTGCGTGAAATTATACCCGGGTTCTTAAATCTCTGGAAACAGGGTGGCAGAAACCATGAGCATAAATTCGAAAAGATCATGCAAATTTTTGAAAGCTATCCATATATGGATTTTGTTTTAGTGGGCGATAATGGTCAGCACGATCCCAATATTTATTCGCGAATAGCACATCGTTTCCCAGGGCGCGTTAAAGCCATTTACATACGTACGATCTCGAAGCGAAAGAACAGGCAAATGCAAAAATTTATATCCGAAATGCAGAAAATAAATGTGCAGATGGTCTTTACTCCCGACACCATTAACGCAGCGCAGCATGCCTTCAACAACAAGCTGATCGCGCAATCCGCAGTGGGCAAGGTAATCAGTAGCAGTATGAAAAATTGATTTATACCACCCGAAATCTACATGTACTTTAATTAAAGAATCAGCAGATATAATGTTTTTCAATTTATCCGGATCATGAAAAACCCTGAGCAAGGAACTAATGTTGCCTTCTCAGGGTCTTATCATTCAAATAACGGTTTAAAACCTTCAGTTTCGATTGGGTATTATTTTATTTGTTTATGAACCATTATAATGGTTCGAACTCGAATTAAGTATTATCCCGGAAAAAGTCTCCAACACTCTCTTTAAATTTTTCGGTATCATGTTGAAGCTCTTCTTTAAAGTCCTGCCAGTTTTCCTGACTTTGATCTTGTATTTCATCGGCACGCATCGATAAGGAATCGCTTTGTTCTTTAAGCTCAGCAATTAACTCCTTTGTTTGAGCATTTACCGTTTGTGTACCTTCCTGAAATTTTTCTTCAAACTCGTAAAACTGATTGTTAAACTCGGTTACAGCAGAATCAACTTCAGTTTTTAATTCTTTTTTTTGCTCTTGAAGTATATCCGTTGCTTCCATCTTTACATCCTGCACTTCTTTCGCCAATTCATTCTTCTTGTCTTTTTTATTCGAGTAATTGCACGAAACAAATGCTATAAAGAATACCAGGAAGAATATCCAACTAAACTTATTTGCAAGTGATTTAAATCTGATGTTTTTCATATTCATATTTTTTTCATTCAACATGCTTTAAACTACGAAAATACTGTGCCAGCCACGTATATGGATCAATTCGGGAACAGAGAGGGCTTAACAGCATTTGCTGTGTTGGATATTTCCACACTTTTCTTGCAATTTCCACATAATCGCTTGTAATTCTTGCTCAAAGCTAAAAATAACGGGTATCGATCAAATACCTGAAATTTAATGACTTCGAGTCAGTCGATTGTTTCAAAAATAAACGGGGCACATGTCTTGATCTTAATAAACTGAGCGGCTACGGAGAATAAAGCGAAACAGGATTATAGCCCGGATTGACAACGCATTTTCCCGATTTTCAAAAAAAAGAAGGAGAAGATCATTGTGGCAGAGAAAACCAAATTGATTGGTTTGGCAACTTAGGTTTTTCGCATACATTCGGTTTGGCAGAATATGGTTCTTAGGCCTGTAATATGCATTTCGTGAAGTCGCCATTTAATAACTTCTTAAATTAAATATTATGACACTACTTACAAAAAACAGATTTGAAAATCTGGCAAATGAACGAAGCCGTTATTGCACCTCGATATACATCCCCACTGAGCGGGGTGGAAACAATAAAAAAAATAAACTGAGACTCAAGAATAAACTGGTTGCAATTGAAGTCCAGTTGTCGCAACTCGGAATGAAAACAAAAGAAGTCGACAAGTATCTCGAACCCCTTAACAAACTTTTGGAAGATAGTGACTTGTGGCGGCACCTGTCGGACGCATTGATCATTTTCAGAAACACAAATGATTTCAATTATACCACATTGCCCTTAGATGTGGAAGAAATGTCGATTGTATCAGACAGGTATTACTTGTTACCGCTGCTTTCGATGTTTAATGAGAATGCTACATTCTATTTGCTTGTTTTAAGTCAGAAACACAACAGGCTTTACGAAGCCACAAAAAATGAAATAAGCGAGTACATTACGGAAAATGTTCTGCCCGAGAAACTTGAAGATACAGTTGGCAAAGATGTGAAACAAAAATCGCTTCAATTCAGAAGTGGACAATCACAAGGAGGATTGGGCCTTTATCATGGAAAGGGTGAAGGTAAGGACGATAAAAAGAAAGAAATTATCAAATACTTGAAAGATGTTGACAAGGGATTAAAAGAGTTGATGGAAGGTAATGACGCTCCTCTTGTGGTGGCTTCGGTCGATTATATTTTTTCCCTTTTTAAGGAAGTTTCCGGCTATAAAAACATATACCCTGTGCATGTTTCGGGAAATTATGATGAATCTGATATTTTGCTCGTTCACGAAAAAGCATGCGAAGTGTTGCAGCCTTTTTTCGAAAAAGAGCGAGTATTGGACAAAGAAAAATATTCGTCGGATCACGACAAGGTAATCTTTGATATTAAGGCACTGTATAAGGCAGCAAATGCAGGAAGAATTGATACCCTGTTTGTACAAAAAGGCGAGTTTGTGTGGGGAAAAGCAGAGCCTGAACTGGGAAAAATACAAGTACATGAAGAGAAAGAAGCTCTGGATAACTGTTTGCTTGATGCGGTTGCACGCCAAACATTTTTAAAAGGAGGTACAGTGTTTCGCGAAGAAATATCTGGTATGCCAGAACACAATTCACCGGCAGGTGCGATCCTGCGTTATTAAAAAGTGAATTATAAATAATTCTTATTTCGGCACGAACGTTGTTTACAGCCAAAAACATGTTCTGCAAACGGCACCGTTTTATAAGTCGTTCATTTTCATTAAATTTAAGTTTTTACACTAATATCCCCGTGTATGCTTGTAAAAACCTTCGGAAGCGCAGTTTTTGGAATAGATGCCACCACCATTACCATGGAGGTGGATGTTACCAAGGGAATAAAATTTATGCTGGTCGGCCTGCCCGACAGTGCTGTTAAAGAAAGTCAGCAACGCATCGAATCAGCACTCAGGCTGAATGGTTACAAATGGCCGCGGCAGAAGATCATCATTAACATGGCTCCGGCCGATATTCGCAAAGAAGGATCGGCTTACGATTTGCCTTTGGCAGCAGCAGTTTTGGCGGCATCCAATCAGATTAATTCAAATAAGCTCGAGAATTATGTGTTGATGGGTGAACTCTCGCTCGACGGTACTTTACAACCCATAAAAGGCGTGTTACCCATTGCCATTAATGCACGAAAAGAAGGTTTTGAAGGTTTGATTTTGCCTAAACAAAATGCCCGTGAGGCTGCAGTGGTGGATACTCTAAAAGTGTATGGAGCTGAAAACATTACGGAAGTAATTGACTTTTTGAATGATGAAAGCGAATTGCAACAGACCATTATTGATACCCGTGCTGAGTTTTATGCGCAGGTTAACAACAACCCACTCGACTTCTCGGATGTAAAAGGACAGGAAAATGTAAAACGTGCGCTGGAGATTGCTGCGGCCGGAAGTCATAATATAATTCTTGTAGGTCCGCCGGGAAGCGGAAAGACGATGCTCGCAAAACGAATTCCTACGATTCTTCCACCGTTTTCGCTGAAGGAAGCGCTCGAAACCACCAAAATTCATTCGGTGGTTGGAAAGATCGATAAGGAAACTTCGCTAATGACTCGCCGGCCGTTTCGCAGTCCGCACCATACAATTTCTGATGTTGCTTTGGTCGGTGGCGGAAATTACCCGCAGCCGGGCGAAATTTCTTTGGCTCATAATGGCGTATTGTTTCTGGATGAGTTGCCTGAGTTCAAGCGTACTGTGTTGGAAGTAATGCGGCAACCTTTGGAAGATCGGAATATTACTATTTCGAGAGCAAAATTTTCGGTGGAATATCCGGCCAGTTTTATGCTGGTAGCTTCTATGAATCCATGTCCCTGCGGGTATTACAACCACCCCACAAAAGATTGTGTTTGTGCGCCCGGAGTGGTACAAAAATACCTGAATAAAATATCAGGGCCGTTGCTCGATCGTATCGATATTCATCTTGAAGTGGTGCCGGTACCGTTTAAAAAATTGTCGGAAATGCAATCCTCTGAGAATAGTGAAGCAGTGCGCATAAGAGTATTGCAGGCACGAAAAATTCAGGAAGAACGCTTTGCCGAGCACAAGGGCGTTTATGCCAACGCACAAATGACCTCGAAACAGATCAGGGAGTTTGTTCAACTGGATGAAGAAAGCAGTGATCTCATAAAAAATGCGATGGACCGTCTGGGGCTTTCGGCGCGCGCCTACGACCGTATTTTGAAAGTGGCTCGCACCATCGCCGATCTCGAGGAAGCTGAAAATGTTCAGGCACATCATCTTTCCGAGGCAATTCATTACCGAAGTTTGGATCGTGAAAACTGGGGAGGGTAGGTGAGTAATCAGTTTTCAGTCGAGTATTCCTCCAATAAATGTGTGCGACGGAAAGAAAAGAGTTTCCGAATCAAGAAAAATAAGTGAAATAGAGGTCAGGTAAAATCAATATTTTTGCCTAAGGATTATACAATTTCTAACAGAATATCGATTTATGGAACAGCCCAATAATCCACTTCACGGAAAAACACTCGAAGCCATTGTGGTTTATTTGGTTAGCTATTACGGATGGGAAGAACTGGGCGACTTGATTCCGATCAATTGTTTTCGTAAAGATCCCAGTATAAAATCAAGTTTGAAGTTTTTAAGAAGAATGCAGTGGGCCCGCGACAAAGTTGAGAAATTATACATTGAAACAATTGGTAAATAACTTGTCGTAACTTTCTCAATCAATCAAAACAATAATGATATTCGATACTTTGCTGTAAACAAGCAAGATGAGACTTCGGGAAAAATATAAATTTGACTGGTACGAAAATTGTTTTTGAGTATGATGCTAAATCATGAAGCTACATGGCCGATATTACTTTTTCTAGCCGAATTTCACCTCACCTGCTTTTAATACTTATGCTGGCAGGACCGCTTAGTGGGTATTCGCAGGATAATACTTCTTCTGTCGATTCACTGAAGCTTTCAATTTTACTTTCCGATGCAATTCTTAGCAACGACACTTTAAAAGTCGATAATTTGCTTTCAACTGAAGTTGATGTAAACATTGCAGCAAATGAAGGAGTAACACCTCTAATGTATGCAGCTCAGGAAGGTAATTTGTATTTTATTCGGAAACTGTTGCAGGCCGGAGCTCATATAAATCAGGTTCCAAATAATAAAGTAACCGCTTTACAAAGTGCTGTTATTGCTGGGAAAAAGGACGCAGTTGAATTACTTTTTGAGAATGGTGCAGAACTAGACACCAGAGACCAGTGGAGAAATACACCCGTATTAAATGCTGCAGAAAACAACGATCTCGAAATGGCGGGCATTCTCATAAGTTCCGGAGCGGGAGTGAACGATTCGAATAACGACTGCAATACGGCACTTCATTATGCAACAGCCTTCGGAAATGATTCGATGGTGGTATTACTGCTGAATGCCGGCGCACAAGGTAATACGAAAGATTGCGAGGGATTTACGCCCTTGATGGTAGCCACTTCACAGAACTTTAATTCAACTGCCGAATTGCTGGTAAGTTATGGGGTAGATTTAAATGCCATAAACGACCAGGGATATTCAGCACTTACCATTGCTATTTTAAACGGGAATGTATATTTGGCAGAGCTTTTCCTGCTCAATGGCGCTGATGGAAACCTGCTTTCCCGGAAAGCAAAAGACCACTGGTATTTCTCAAAAGGTACCGGAAAATATATGCAAAAAGTATTGCGCGATTCGAAAGTAAAAAGAAATCTTTCGCCCGTGTTCGAAGACTGGGCCGGAGGTTTTAAACTCGGATGGATTGATAGATACTTTACAACGACTCTTTTACTCGGTGTTCGTGAAATGAAATACAATTTCTGGATTCAGATGTCTTTCGGGCTAAATCCCTTTGTTTATAGTAGTATTCGGGAATTGAATGGAAAAACGTACCAGTTTTGGGAGCGCGATTACCGGGTGGCAATGGAAGCGGATAAATACATTGCTTTTCAAAAAAGCTATCAATCGGAATGGGGGCTTTTCGCCGGGGCCGAAGCAGGATACAACTTTGGAAGCTATCGCGGAACAAATATTCATCCGTTGTCGGACCTGAACTTGCTTCCGGTAGCCGGTTTGTTTTGGAGGCAAGGATTTACCGAGACACGAGTCGGATACAAACGAGATATATTTCAGTACGATGAACCCGGGGAGTTTAGTATACAACTTCACTTTTATTTTGGGAGGATGTAGCAATGAAACAAACGGTTGTGAATCAAAAGATGGACAGACTGAAGAAGAAAAAATGGATATTTTTAATGTCATTTTTGTTGATAGTGATTTCCTGTGAGCGAAAATTTGAATTTTTTGAGTTCAATTGTGAAGATTGCTACCAGGAAAAGCCGGAATATGGACCATTGATTATCTATTTCTCTTTCAACGATGAGAATGACTTTGTCCTTTATACCATTTACAAGGGTAAGTTTGAAAATCGTATTGAAGAATATGTTGGCACTGCCTTCATAATAGAAGAACAAATTGAAGTCCCGGTTAATGAATATTATTCAGTCGAGGCGAAATATATAAGCGGGACTGATACTATTTATGTGGTTGACGGCGATCGGTTTGACCTAGAGCGGGAAAACAGCAAATGCGACAAAAAATGCTATTATTTTAAGGGAGGAATTATTGACGTGAGATTAAAAGAATAGTCGTATAACCTATGAATTTCTCATTTTCCCTTTTGAATAAAAAAAGGTGGCGAAGGAGAAAGTAAATGAAAATAAAACCGGAGTAATACAATTTTAACTAAATTGAAACATAAATTTTGAACAATAGCCGTTTATTAACGGTTTCAGGAATAAACTAAATTTTAACATTATGGTAGACAGAATTTCAGACCCCATTGGAAGGTTGATGGGACTGCGTTATAAATCACATCCCTGGCACGGCGTATCCATTGGGCAAAATGCTCCCGAAGAATTAACTGCTTTTATTGAAGTGGTATCGACAGATACCGTTAAATATGAAATTGATAAAGACAGCGGTTATTTACGTGTCGATCGCCCGCAAAAGTTCTCGAATGTTGTTCCGGCTTTGTATGGATTCATTCCGCAAACTTTTTGCGGCAACAATGTTGGAGAATACTGTAACAAGAAAACCGGCAGAAAAAATATTAAAGGTGATGGCGACCCGATTGACATTTGTGTGCTGACCGAAAAAGACCTTGCACACGGCGATTTACTTGTAACGGCTCGCCCGATTGGCGGATTCAGAATGATTGATGGCGATCAGGCAGATGATAAAATTATTGCCGTGCTGGATAACGACACCGTTTACGGGCATATAAAAGATGTTTCAGAAGTTCCGGGAATCGTAATCCAACGTTTGGAACACTATTTTTTAACCTACAAAGATATGCCGGGTGTTGACAGCAATACCGAAATTGCTGCAACTTACGGAGTGGACGAAGCTCTGGAAGTAATTCTTTTGTCGATTAAGGACTACAACGATAAATTTGCTAACCTGGGTAAGTTGCTTTAGTTAGCCGAAATTTTTAATAATATAGCGCTTAGTCTTTCTGCAAATTAATGGAAATTTGTCGGAAGGCTTTTTTTATGGCACTTTCTACCTTTGAATAGACTGGCATTTCTTTTCCGATGTAAATAAAAAATACAGCCAACTGTTGTTCCCCAAGTTCGAGGTACAATTCGTTTTTGTTTAAACGATAAGCTTCACGCATCAGTCGCTTTATACGGTTGCGTTTTACGGCCTGTTTAAAATTCTTTTTACTTACTGTAAAGCCTGCCTGAACCGGACTTGATGTATTTAGCGGTGTTGACAGGAAAACTACTTTTAATGGAAAAGCCAGAAACGTTTGACCCTCAGAAAAAAGCCGGTCGATGATTTTTTTACTGCACAGCCGTTCATCTTTTTTAAAGGAGTAAGATGGTGTGGTTTTTATTTCTGATTTATTTTCCATGAAAAAAGTAAAGGCCATCAGTCAACCGACTGACAGCCTTTCAAAAATATGGATTTTTATTTTTAGTTCTTATTATTCTTTTTGATATACTGTTCCAAAGCCATGGTCATTGACGGAGCCTGGGCAGTTGGAGCTTCAATATCGAGCCTCAAACCAGCATCGCGAACTGCTTTTGCTGTTGATGGCCCGAAACAGGCAATGCGAGTGCTGTTTTGTTCAAATTCAGGAAAATTCTGATACAGCGACTTTATTCCCGACGGACTGAAAAATACAAGAACATCGTATTTTATATCCGCTAAATCGGAAAGATCGGCACTCACCGTACGGTACAAAATTGCTTTTGTGTATTTGTATCCACCCTGATCGAGCAAACTTGGAATTTCCTGTTTGTGGATATCAGAAAGTGGTACTAAAAAGCGTTCGTCGGAATGCTTTTTCATTACGCTGGTGAGATCGGCAAACTTACCGTTGGCATAAAAGATCTTACGCTTGCGGTAAACAATGTACTTTTGCAAGTAGAATGCTGTGGCTTCTGAAATGCAGAAGTACTTCATGGAATCCGGAACGGTAATGCGCATTTCCTGGCAGATCCTGAAATAATGATCAATTGCGGTACGGCTGGTAAAAATTACCGCCGTATGATCCAGAATCTGAATCCGCGTTTTTCGGAAATCTTTAGCAGGTACTCCTTCTACTTGTATAAAAGGTCTGAAATCAATCTTAAGACCGTTCTTTTCCGCTAATTCAAAATAAGGAGACTTTGCTGTTTGAGGCTCCGGCTGTGAAACTAAAATGCTCTTGACTTTCAAAGTTTTATGCTTTTAATGAAACATTTCCCTTCTATTCAACTACAACTACTTTATAAATTAAAAGCAAGGGTAAAAATTCAAGGGTACAAAGGTATAAAAAGAGATAAAATATAGAAAATTGTTTTCTCAATAAAATGAAAACACCTCTTTGAAGTATTATTGCATAGAAAATGAATACAATGGCTATACCCGTAACAATCAGTAAAAGAGTCTGTTGTATGGGTGAGAATGCCACAAGAGCAATGAGTGGTAGTAGTATTAAACCAAGCGCGCGGAAGGTATTATCCATGTTAAAAAGGAATTCCCGGGTCTCATTTTTCGTTTCAAACAGCAAACCAAGTACCTTATAGAGTAATTTTTTACCCAAAAAGTAAATAATAACACTTCCTAAAACGAGGGCAAAATAGCTTAGCTTATTGTTAGCATGCGACCACTCGAAAAATCGTAAATTCTGATAAACGAATATTGACAATGTGAGGTAAAAAATTACGTCGAGCCGGTAGGCGGCATGAGCAGCCGGATAATTGCTTTCCTGCCACATACGCACCGCTGTTGGGTAATTTACCAATGACGTAAACAGATGTTTGATGTATTTTACGTAGGAATAGCGAATGGTTGCAAAAAGCAAAATGCCTGTAAAGAGTAGTACCGTTAGCCAATCGGTGCCCGTGTTTGGTTTGCTGCGCTCGGGTAATATTACATCAATACCGGTGAGTTCCGTCTGCGTTAACTGCAGATTCTCTCGCGATGAAATAAATTTTGAGGTGTCGACCGGTAATTTATGGTCTTGCTGCAAACGCCAGTTACGTATTTGTTCGACGGTATATTTTGGTACTTCTGCTTCCCGAAGTTCATTTTCTCTCCTTGGTGGTTCATTGATTTCCATGACCGAAACCGGCTTTCGTTCAATGTGAAGCGTGTTCTCGGGCAAGTGCTGGTTAGCCAGCTTTTTCACCTGAACACTGTCTTGTTGATATGTAACGTGGGCATCCATATAAATGTGCAGCAAAGATACCAATTTTGTTGTCTTCTGTATGTTATTTTGAAGGTACAGCACACGGCATAAGTTTGAATTGTGTATTTTAATTCCCGATTTTACGGAATGAAGTTTATGATTTACCTGGCGCCAATACAAGGATTCACTGATTACGTATATCGAAAAGCATATGCAAACATCTTTTCCGGTGTCGATGCGTTTTTCATTCCCTACATTACGGCGCCGAACGACAAACTATTAAAGAAATACGAGCGTGAAATCCGACCGGAAAATAATCTTTACGGAAGATGTGTTCCGCAGCTTTTGTTCCGCGATGTGCAGGAACTGTACTTTTTGATTTCAGTAGTAAAAGATCACGGGTACTCTGAAGCGAACCTGAATTTGGGCTGTCCGTATCCAATGGTTACCAATCGCGGACGGGGAGCTGCTCTTCTCGCGAATCCGAATGAATTACGATCGATTCTCGACGGATTTTTTCGGCATTTCAAGCTGAAACTTTCGGTTAAACTGCGTGCCGGATTAAAAAGCCCGGACGAGCTGAAAGCGATAATTCAGGTATTGAACGACTATCCTGCATCAGAGATTATTCTGCACGCGCGAGTTGCACAGCAGTTGTACAAAGGTCCCATAAACGATGAGGCTTTTCAATTAGCCGTCGCGAGGTCGGAGCACCCTGTGGTATATAACGGCGATATTTTTTCGGTTGAAGCTTTTGAAAGCCGTTCGGATAAGTTTGCCGATGTGAGCGACTGGATGTTGGGACGCGGAATATTGATGAATGCTTTTTTACCTGCAGAAATTAAGGGAAAGCGATTTACAGAAGAAGAAAAACGTACAATCTTGCACGAATTTCATGATGAAATTGTGGAAGCGTATTTACAGACTGCCGATAACGAGGGAAATGCTGTGAACAAACTCAGGCAATGCTGGATTTATTTCAGCCATCATTTTGATGATCAGTCCCGTGTATTTAAGAAAATAAAAAAATCGAAGAGCCTGAACGACATAAAACGGGAAGCTTTATTGCTGATTCGGGATTCGGCTTTGAAGCAGAGTTGCTAATCGTAACGACAATTTTTTTCTTCGTACTCTTCCATAAGTTTTGACAGTCGAAAGAATTCCTGTTCCTCTTTTTCGTTTTTGGGAATGTTGCAAATTTGTAGAAAGCGGTTCAGTGCCTCGCGGTAATCCTCCTCAGTTTCAATTTCTGTGATCATTTTTCTAGTGTGCATCCAACCAGTTATTTGCTGCATTCATTTCAACAATCAACTGAACTCCAATGTTTACTGCCTCTTCCATTTTTGTCTTTACCAGCTTTTTCATCGATTCGAGTTCCGGTTTGTAAATATCGAAATTTAATTCATCGTGTACCTGAATGATCATTTTCGATTTTAGGTTTTGTTTCTCCATTTCGCGATGAATATTGATCATCGCAATTTTAATGACGTCTGCTGCCGATCCCTGGATTGGAGCATTTATCGCATTTCGTTCGGCCATTCCGCGAACCACTGCATTGGCCGAATTAATGTCTTTAAGATAGCGCCGGCGGCCTTTAATGGTTTCAACGTAACCCTGGTCCTGTGCCAGTTTTATTTGTTTGTCCATAAATTCCTTGATCTTTGGAAAACTCTCGAAATAACCATCAATCAGATCTTTGGCTTCAGAACGTGAGATGTTTAGTCGTTGCGACAGGCCAAAAGCCGAAATGCCGTAAATAATTCCGAAGTTGGCCGTTTTTGCTTTTCGCCGCATATCAGCATCTACTTCCCCTTCATCTATTTTATTGATTTTTGCTGCGGTAATGGCATGTATGTCCTTCCCTTCGTTAAAAGCACGCTTCATCTCTTCGTCTTCGCTAAGTGCGGCCATTATTCGTAATTCAATCTGCGAGTAGTCGGCCGAAAGAAAAACATGCTTATCATCCGAAGGAATAAAGGCTTTTCTCATTTCGCGCCCGGCCGCATCGCGAATTGGAATATTTTGGAGATTTGGATTCACTGAGCTCAATCGTCCCGTAGCCGCAATGGCCTGATTATAGGAAGTATGTATTTTCCCGGTTTGTTTATTCACCAACAGCGGTAAAGCTTCAACATAGGTGGAAAGCAATTTTTTAAGCCCGCGGAAATCCAGTACTTTTTGCACAATCGGATGGCGATCGACCAAACGAATCAGCACATCTTCGGAAGTAGAGTATTGCTTGGTTTTTGTTTTTTTCGCATTGCTGTCGATTTTCAGCTTCTCAAACAAAATTGGTCCAAGTTGTTTGGGCGACGAAACATTAAATTCTTCACCGGCCAGATCAATAATCTCTTTTTCAAGTTGGATGATCTGCTCGCGCAATTTTTTTGCATAAGTATTCAGTTCTTCTGTATTAATTTTAACTCCTGCGCGTTCCATCTCAGTTAGTACAGGAACCAGCGGCATTTCAATCGTTTCAAAAAGTTCGCGTACACCGGCTTTGTCTACTTCCGGATCAATGGTCAGTTTCAGTTGCAAGGTCAAATCGGCATCTTCGCAGGCATAATCGCGCAATTTATCGGTTGGCACCGAACGCATTGTCAGCTGGTTTTTTCCTTTTTTCCCGATGAGTTGTACGGTCGGAACTTTCTCGTAATTCAGGTACTGCAGGCACAACTGGTCGAGGTTGTGTTTCATATCGGGCTGGATGAGGTAATGCGCTAACATGGTGTCGTACAATTTCCCTTTCACCGGAATGTCGTAGTTACTCAGAATCAGAATATCGTATTTTATGTTCTGCCCGATTTTTACCACATTCTCATCGGCAAAAACTTCCCGGAATTCGTCCATGATTTTTTGGGCTTCCTCACGTTTTTTAGGAAGTGTGACACAATACGCCTCGTGGGTTCGGAACGAAAACGACATGGCAACAATTTCGGCCGTGTGCGGATCAAGCCCTGTAGTTTCTGTATCGAAACAAAACTCTTTTTGTACCGAAAGTTCAGCACGCAGGCTGGCACGTTGCATTTCATTTTCAACCAGGTAATACTGGTGGGGTACCGTTTCGATATTTTCAGTTGTTTTTGTTTCAGAAGTGGCTGTTTCAGGGGCACCGAAAAGTGTACCCTGCATGGCCGGTTGCTGGGGCACATCACTCAATTCCAAACGGGAGATTAGCGATTTAAACTCCAGTTCTTCAAATAACTTTCGCAGGTCTTCTTTGTGAAACTCTTCGCGGGTAAGTCCTTTTTTATCAAAATCGATCGGTACATCGGTGATAATGGTGGCGAGTTTTCTGGAGAGACGAACCTGTTCTTCATTCTCGACCAGATTTTCTTTTTGTTTGCCTTTCAATTGATCGATGTTCTCGTAAATGCCATCAATGCTGCTGTACTGAGCAATAAGTTTTTGTGCTGTTTTGGGGCCAATGCCCGGACATCCCGGTATATTATCGGCCGAATCGCCCATCAGCCCGAGTATGTCGATCATCTGTTCAGCTTTGTCGATGCCGAAATTTTCCTTCACTTCATCCGTGCCCCATACTTCTGCATCGCCACCGGCTTTCCCCGGTTTGAACATCAAAACATGGTCCGAAACAAGCTGGGCATAATCCTTGTCCGGTGTCATCATGTAAGTGGTAAAACCTTCTGTTTCTGCCTTTTTTGCAAGGGTTCCAATAACATCGTCGGCTTCGTATCCTGCTTTTTCGATAATCGGGATATTAAATGCTTCAATGATTTTCCGGATGTAGGGAATCGATTTCCGCAGATCTTCGGGCATTTCTTCACGGTTGGCTTTGTATTCTTTGTACATCTCGTGCCTGAAAGTGGGTGCCGAAACATCGAAAACCACACCTATAAAATCCGGATTTTCCTTTTCCAGAAGTTGCACAATGGTGTTGGTTACACCCAGCATTGCCGAGGTATTCACTCCTTTCGAGTTGAAACGCGGATTGCGGATAAAAGCAAAATAACTGCGGTAGATCAATGCGTACGCATCAAGAAGAAATAGATTTTGTTGATCGGCTTCTGGCATATTTTAATGTATTACGGATTATCAGTTGCAAACCATTCGGCATAAGAATTCGATGTTTCGAAAAGTCGCATGCTAAAAAGAGAAACGTTTGAAGGGAAAGCTTGTTGAAGAATTTGTGCAAAATGTAACAACAAGTTTTCAGTAGTAGGTTGAAAATCGACCACGATCAGTCGTTCGGTAGCCTTTTTGAAAGCATCGATGTGATCATCGGGGAACAGTGAATTCACCACCAAAGCATGATCGAAATGAAAGATTACTTTTTTTTGAACCAACTCTTTTAGCTGACCAAAATCGATTACCATTCCGTCTTTCGGATGACCCGGTTCCGTTTTGGGATCACCAAGCAGCGTTACTTCCAAATGATAAGTGTGGCCATGAATATTTCGGCAAATTCCATCGTATTCATACAAGGCATGCGCCATCTCGAAATGAAAATTCCTTGTGACCCTGATTAAAGACATTTAGATTGATTTTTGGATCTGTGAAACGAGTTCCGTTAAGTCGGGACGGGTTCCATGTGATACTTTCTACATAAAAAATTTTAATCGCATGAAAGTAAGGTTTTTTCGGAAAACATTAAATTCAATCTCCGAAAAACCCACGCAACCATTTATTGTGTTCAGGCATCTGTAATATATAATCTATTCAATGAAAAAGCTGTTCTTCATAATCGTTTTACTTCCCTATCTGTTTTTTTCGTGTGAAACTGAGGTTTACGATTCCGGTGAATTTCAATACGAAAACGAAACGGAGTTTGATGTGCTCCGCAATTACCGGTCGATGGATGAAAAACTTCAAATCAGGATTGACAATATTCATGATTCGCGTTGTCCGATTGGTGCTACTTGTATCTGGCAAGGTGAAGCCAAAGTTTTTATGACTTTAATTGCAGAGGCTGAAAATCATTTGGTTCTAAGCACTTTCGACAATCAGAGGGATACAGTACTGAATTATGAAATCATACTGACTGATGTTTTGCCTTATCCCGACCTGTCGGTTGAAATTGATCCTGAAGACTATAAGGTTGTACTTCAGATTAACAGGTTGGCAGACTAGAACCACAGGTGCTCTACCAGCGTTTTTATCCCGATCAACATTAAAATAATACCTCCAAGAATTAAGGATTGGTGACTGCGTTTGGCCGGAATGTTTTTGCCGAATAACAGCCCCAGCATTGAAGCAATAAAGGTTACTGATCCGATAACCGCTGCCGGAAAAGCAATGGGTGTTTCAAGAAATCCGAAGGTAATTCCAACCACAAATGCATCAATACTGGTAGCGATCGATAGTGCTATCAGCACGGTCAGTTTAAACGGATTTAAATTGCTTAAGGTATTCTCGTCTTTTAGGCCTTCGTAAACCATTTTCCCTCCGATAAGCAATAGCAGCCCAAAGGCTATCCAGTGATCTACTGAAACAATAAGATCTTCAATTACATTACCGATCATCCAACCAATTACAGGGAAAGTAGCCTGAAAAAAAGCCAGCGAAAAGGCAATTTTGCAGGCCTGCAAAAACCGTATATCGCGACGAAGTAGACCAATCGATACAGAAACTGCAAAGGAATCGAAACTCAATCCCAGCCCGATCAGTAAAAATGTTATGAATTGAAAAACAGTCATCGAGAGCTGCAAAAGTAAGCATTTGCAATCAGATTAAGTAAAGTGTCACGATGACTTTCGAATTATAAATTGTAATATTTACCATCGGTTTGTTATAAATTCAACATCAAATCGTCTCATTTAACAGATGACCACAGAGGAGTTTAATAATACGGTTATTCCATTTTCGCGAAAGTTGTATCCAATGTTGTTCAGGATACTAAAAAACGAGGAAGAAACGCGCGATGCCTTGCAGGACCTGATGGTGAAATTGTGGGACAAAAGGAACGACCTGGTGCAGTGTACCAACCAAACGGCTTACATTATTACCATGGCCAAAAACCACAGTTTCGACCTGTTGAAAAAGAAGCGACCGCAACGAATTAGCGAAAAGGAAGAACACAAACTGCACAGCCTGTCAACAGATTCAGGGATGGAAATAAAAGAGCAGTTTGAACATGTCAGGATGGCCATCGAAGCACTGCCCGAAAAATACAGGGAAGTTATCAGGCTGCGCGACATCGATGGTTTTGAGTTCGACGAAATAAGTGAAATGACCGGTTACGAAGTGCCCTACATTAGAGTAATCCTTTCGAGGGCGCGACAGAAAGTTAAAGATGAAGTGAATAAAAAGTATGAATATGACCAATCAGGAAAAATTGCTCGACAAGTACTATAAGGGAGAGACATCGCTGGAAGAAGAACAGCAGCTGAAAGAATTACTTGGAGCGGATGAAAGAGCAGGACCGGATCAGGATATGTTTGGCTACTTTGAAAATGAAGCAGCCGTTCCGAATGACCTGGAAGAATTGCTTTTTGCTGGAGTTGAGGAAAAGCACGACCGAAATAAAGTGAGGAAGATGCGCTGGTATTCATTCAGTTCTGCAGCAGCAATGATCCTGGTTGTTCTGGCTGTTTATCTCGATTTCAGAAAACAACAGCAACGGGAGTTGGAAAGTCAGTTTTATGTGATGGAACAGGCGCTATACCAGATGTCGAGCAGTCTGCAACCCGAGGAACAAAAGGATATGCTGGTGCTCTGGGTGGATAATGATGTTGAGATAATAGTGAATTAGCAGGGGATAGAAACAAGAACTAAAAAATATCAAAAATGAGACAATTGATTTTAATGGTACTGTTGATCGGTATATCGATTACAGTACAGTCGCAGAATGTAGAAGGCTTTTTTAAACAGCTAACTACAAATTATGCTGACCAGGATGGATTTAGTGCAAGCATGCTTAGCAGCGATATGTTCGATCTGTACATGAAAAAGAAAGATCTGGATAAAGATTCGGAAGTGGCAGCTGCGTTAAAGAATCTGGATAATATACTGGTGGTTTCGCAAAGCAAGTTTGGTAATGCTTACGCGGCATTTAACGAGCAGGCCGGTGCAGGAGTCAAAACGTCTAAACCCGATTTAGGGAAGCTGCACATAGATATTCTTGCGCATTACAACACCGGTGATTACACTTTATTGAAAACCGAAAAAAGAATGGGTGAAGATGTTAAAGTGTACCTCAAAAAGAGAAACGGGGAGATCAATTCGCTGGCACTGGTCACCAACTCGAATACCGCAACCAGCCTGGTTGAACTGGATGGAAAGATTGACCTGGCAAATGTGGCCTCGCTAAGTAAAGCCATGAACCTGCGTGGATTGGAGAACCTGTATAAAATAGACAATAAAAGTCCTTACGGTGCTTATGAGCCTTACATTGATGAAGAACGGATTGAGCAAATGGCAGTACAGGCCCGTGTAATGGCCGAGCGACAGGCAGCTTTATCCGACAAGCAGATGCAGGAAATACAGGAGCAGGCTGAAATGCAGGCTCAAAAACAAATGGAAATGGCTGAGAAATACCGCGAGATGGCAGAGAAATATGGCCGCCAGCCCATCTTTCTGAATTATCCCGGCGACAGTACCGAATATTATCTGAACGGTAAAAAGGTGGATGCTGAAAAAATTAAGGAGCTGGAAAAAGAAACGATTCAAACCATCGATGTTAAAAAGGACGAGAAGAACAGTGAAATCACCATTGTTCGGATCATTACAAAATAACATATCCCGGCTTCAAAGGATAAGGGCAGATCCATGCGATCTGCCCTTTTCTTGTATTTTGCTTATCTCGTATCTTCAGCTATTGCAGGTATTTCGAATAGGTAATGATCAACTGAACACCATTTTCGCGACCGGTACCTTCTAGAACTACCCTGCGTGGATCGTCGCTGTTTTGACCGGTTGTAATTACAAAACCCTGGTTACCCACATATTCGTCAAGATCCGGATCAAGCACATTGATCACACGCTGTACGTGCTGCGTAATATTAAAATGATAGGAATAATCCTCTCTCAGGTTACCATCGTGAAAGATCGGACTGTAATAATAATCGATCGGTAATCGCTCAATGCTGTCTTTGTCAATAAAAGTCAATGTGAGTTTCGAAGGTGGCGGATATTTCTCAACCTCACTGGCTACAGTATCTACCTGGAAAACCAGCTCCGCTTTGTTGATCGCTGTATTCAGCGAATCTCTCCAGCCCGAAAGTTCACCAATTGTAATGTGCGATTTAAGTCCGCCTGTAGGTTGAACATAAATGTAATCATCCTGCTCTACCCCCTGATCCAGTTCGTCGTAAAACGGTGTTCCTGAGTAATCGTGTGTAATATTATTAACCCGGGCACTGTACTGAGTGATTAGAAATGGCATCGACATAGTATCAGGCTGCGTTTCGTCGTCATCGTCTAATGCAAGGGCTTTATTTTCATCGTTGTTGTAATACAGCAACAAGGCCGACCCCTGGAATGTACTGCTTGAAGAAGCTATAAGTTTTACCAGCGATCCGGATCCTGATGTATTAATATTTTCTGATTCGAGGTAGAATCCTTTAAAGTATTCCAGAAAAACATCGTTCGAAATTAAATCGAGCGAATCGGCATCTGCCAGTTTTTGACCAATGCTGTTTTCAATTGGAATTTTTATGATCTGGTACAGAGTGTCCAGTGTGGCAGAATCCAGTTCAATTTGCGGGGTAAATGTCTTTTCCCCAATTACTTCGGTCGAGGCCATAGATTTAAGATCGATGTCCTGCTCATATTCCGCATCGGCATCAAGCGATGATTCCAGTTCGTATACTTTGATGTTTTGTGGCGTTATTGTATCGCCGTATACGCTCCTGTAATACAAAAACAAAAAAGTGGAATCAACCACAGGATTGCTTCCAAAATCGGGATAAGCAGTTAACCGCACCTGGGTAGCGAAGTTGACCGTTGTGTTACCAAAAACAGGATCCTGGAAACTTCCAAGCAAGTTGTAATCTGACTTACTGGTTACAATTCCAAATTCGCTGTTCGCGTAAGCACTCAACTGGTCTTTAATTACAGCATTTTTCACATTGATCAGATCGGTTCCCGGAAGAATCTCAATTCCCAGGTCGCTGTCTTCGTTACAAGCTGTAAATAAAAGTGCCAGTACAAAAGCAACACTCGTATATTTAAGTATCTGATTTATATAATATCTCACCTGTGTTCTGATTTTATTTTATGCTCTGTTCTGTTTCTGAAAAATTACACAAACGTATGAAAAAACAACGAGAGCATTCCGGCAAACATTGTTAAATTGTAGTTTTTAAAATATTATTTCAATCTTTTAACAAAAACTGTGCTTACACCTTATCGTAAAACTCGTTATACGCATCAATGTAAGTTTCTTTCGACTGGTAATCGAGGAACAGTTTCTCGCTTTTTTTGATGTGCTCTTTTACGGCAGGATTGATTTCCTCCGTTCCCTGGATCACGGCATCAGAATAATCGATGGCCATCTTATTTACATTTACATAAGTGGGATCATCAAGGGTAGCAACATCTTCCGGGGTGATTCCTTCGAGCAATAGTTTTTGGTTGAATTCCTTGTTCAGTGGATTTTTAAAATCGTCGTTGTAGGCCGAGTAAACCACTTTCGATTGGCTGAACAAAGGATCGTTGTAGTAGTATTTTTTAATGTAAAGCGGCACGAGCGAAGTAAGCCAGCCGTGGCAGTGAATAATATCCGGTGCCCAGCGCAACTTGATAACTGTTTCCAGAACACCGCGTGCAAAGAAAATCGCGCGTTCGTCGTTATCTTCAAGCTCTTTGCCATTCTTATCTGTTAGAACGGTTTTGCGATGAAAATAATCTTCATTATCAATAAAATAAACTTGCATCCGGGCTGCCTGGATAGAGGCTACTTTTATGATTAATGGATGATCGGTGTCGTTAATTACCAGGTTCATTCCCGACAGGCGAATGACCTCGTGCAATTGATTACGACGCTCGTTAACACAGCCATACCGGGGCATGAACGTTCTAATCTCTCTTCCCTTTTCCTGAACACCTTGTGGCAGGTAACGGGCAATTTCCGACATTTCGCTTTCAGGCAGGTAGGGGGTAATCTCTTGTGAAATATAAAGGATTCTTTTCTTTTTCATCAACCAAAGTACAGTTAAAAACAGGCTGCAAAATTAATAAAAATAAACTTAATATTCAATTTAAGTTGGTTAGCTTCAGCTGGTATCACGAATTTTTGTGCGGTTATACCAATATTATTTGTTTATTTTGCAGCCTCAAATTTTAGGGAATGAAACTGCTTAAAACGGTCGGCGAATTACAACAGCAAATTCAGGATTCAGGCAAGGGAGCTTCCGTTGGATTTGTACCGACCATGGGAGCTTTGCACGAAGGGCATATCTCACTGGTAAAGCAGGCTGTGGCTGATAACAGTTTGGTAGTTGTCAGTATCTTTGTGAACCCGAATCAGTTTAACGACCCTAAAGATCTGGAACGTTATCCGCGCACTCTGGAAGCGGATTTAAACTTGCTTAAAACCACAGAATGCGATCTTGTTTTTGCACCCGATGCAAAGGAAGTTTATCCCGAACAAGACACCCGAATATTTAATTTCGGAAAGCTGGAAGAGGTGATGGAAGGGAAATTCCGTCCGGGGCATTTTAATGGTGTGGCACAGGTGGTGAGTCGCCTGTTCGACATGGTGAAGCCCGATAAAGCGTACTTTGGATTAAAGGATTTTCAGCAACTGGCCATCATAAAAAACATGGTGAAACAGCTGGATCTTTCTGTTGAAATTGTACCTTGCGCTATTGTTCGCGAAGACAGCGGACTGGCCATGAGCTCGCGGAATGAATTGCTGTCGGCCGAAGAACGTAAGAATGCCTCAGTAATTGCAAAAACGCTGTTTAGCGCCAAAGAACTTAAAACGCAAAAAAGCGTACAAGAACTCGTGGAATGGATAAGTAATGAGATCAACAATAACCCCTTCCTCGATGTTGAATATGTAGAGATAGTTGACGACGAAGAACTGCAAACGGTTAAAAGCTGGGACGAACCCACAACAAAAATAGCCTGTGTTGCTGTGTTCTGTGGAAAAGTTAGATTGATCGACAATATTATTTTGTAAACCGAAAGTGCATTGTTATGCTGATTGAAGTTTGTAAATCGAAAATTCATAAGGTAACCGTTACTGAAGCCAATCTTCAGTATGTGGGCAGTATTACCATCGACGAAGATTTGATGGATGCCGCTAACCTGATCGAGAACGAAAAGGTTCAGATTGTGAACATTAATAACGGTGAGCGCCTTGAAACCTACGTGATTAAAGGTGAGCGCGGGACAGGTACCATTTGCCTCAACGGGCCGGCAGCACGAAAAGTGGCGGTGGGCGATGTTGTGATTATTATTTCCTACGCACAAATGGACTTCGAAGAAGCCAAAAGCTTTAAGCCAAGCCTGGTTTTTCCTGATACCGAAACCAACAGCATTGTTTAACTGAAGAGTATTTATAACAGAAATGTTACTTCACGCAAAATAAGGGAATCTGGGAATGAACGATACTCCCTGAATATATTTTAATTAGTCTTTTCGAAATATTTCTTCTCTATGATCATAAAGGAAATTGACAATAATATCGATGTTCTCAAGATTGAGGGAAAAGAAATCGTTAAAAATATCTGGGTTTGTCGTCATCAACCCTAAATTAACCCCATCCGAATTAAAAACATGAAACTCAAGAAAACCTCTGTCTGAGCTTATAAATATTGCATGGTTTTTAAGAAGAAACTCTACATGCCAGGCCCCCATTGTTCTTGGAATTCTTTCTCCAGTTTTTTTTGCATTTGGGAATTTCTGTAAAAAGCATTTCGAAACATGGTCGCAATAATCTTGTTCATTCATAATTCTATAATTATTCAGGAAGTATTTGAAGCTCTGCTTTAGATAGGTTTGATTTGATAAAACCAGGATCAATGTATAACCTAATTTTTTGGTAATCAATTCCCATTTAAAAGTAACCTTTTAGTAGTATTGGGACCAGTTGAATCAAATGAAAATCAAAACTCTTTACGATTTTTTATGTAACCTTGGACAATAGTTTACTTGCTGTACATTTTCTAGCTGTTTTATCGCCATATCTTGCCCCCAATCTTCCGGGATGTGGTTCTTAGGAAAATAAAACTTATATGAACTTTCAATCCATTTTTTACGCCATTCAATAAATGAGTATCCTGAATTTGCATCAGTAAACCCAAATTCAAAACCACAGCAAAAACAGATTTCATATGAAGGTTCATTGTAAATGTTGTAAGGAGGTTGGATAAGCTTGTCCCACCCACAGACTGGACAAATTTTTAATAGTTTCATTATGGTGTGATATTTATATAAATCATTTCGTTAAATGCCTTAGCACCAGAATAAGGGAAATCAGAGATTAATTTGTTTCAAAATTCCACAACTCCATCCAATTTTATATGATTATCTTCTTTGACAAAAATAAAAGAATGAGAATAAGATATAATTTTATAGAGGTTAAAATTTATGGTTGCAATTTGAAATCCCTTTAAATAACAGTGCTGGTCTTTGCATTGTTGCAATTGTAAATTAATGGCTATTTTTGACAGTTATGAACTTAACGACCAAAGCAAAAATATTTCGCGACTTCGAATCCTTCTCTCCGCTGCTTCAAATCTGGAAAGGAAGTAATAATACCATTGTTTTTACCAACGGTTGCTTCGATCTGATTCATCATGGTCACGTAGATTCGTTGCAGCAATCGGCGGCAATGGGCACCAAGCTTATTGTTGGCTTGAATTCAGATAAATCGGTGCAGATGCTGAAAGGAGAGAAACGCCCGATATTGGGAGAAGTGGAGCGAGCAACCGTGCTGGCAGCTTTTGAAATGGTGGACGCTGTAGTTATTTTTAACGAAGAAACACCAGCCGAACTGATCGCCAAAATTGTGCCCAATGTACTCGTAAAAGGCGCACAATACGAAATTCACGAAATTGCGGGCCACGATACAGTACTCAACAACGGTGGCAGCGTTGAAACTCTCGAACTGATTGAAGGAATTTCCTCGAGCGAATTGATAAAACGAATAAAAAATCTCTGAGTTTGCTGGGATTTCCGCAGTATATTTTCCTCAAAAATAGAATTGACAATGGCAAAAACCAAAAGCATATATACCTGTCAGAACTGTGGAGCGCAGTCACCAAAATGGATGGGGCGCTGCAATTCGTGTGGCGAGTGGAACACGCTGGTTGAGGAAGTGGTGGTAAAAAAGCAAAGTTCCGGAAAACTTTCAGTTCAGCTTTCCGGTAATCAGCCACTGACACTTGATAAAGTTGAGGCCGCAAAAAACAGCCGGATCTCGCTCGGTATTGAAGAATTTAACCGCGTACTTGGTGGTGGAATTGTTCCCGGTTCGCTGATACTTTTAGGCGGCGATCCCGGAATTGGAAAATCAACACTGGCGTTGCAAATGGCATTGGCTCTCAAAAACAAAAACATACTCTACATTTCGGGAGAAGAGAGTTTACAACAAATAAAACTGCGGGCCGAACGCCTGAGCAAAGATGTGGGGACCTGTCTGTTTTTGAGCGAAACTTCGCTGGAACATATAATCGCACACACCGAACAGGTAAAACCTGAGTTGCTAGTTATAGACTCGATTCAAACCATTTCTACCGAACTGATCGAGTCGTCGCCGGGTTCGGTGGGGCAGGTGCGTGAGTGTGCATCGGCTTTGCAGAAATACGCCAAGAAAAATGATGTGGCGGTGGTGTTAATCGGGCATATTACCAAAGAAGGTAGTCTGGCTGGACCAAAAGTTCTGGAACACATGGTGGACACCGTGCTTCAGTTTGAAGGCGATACTAACTATATGTACCGTATATTGCGATCGAATAAGAACCGTTTTGGATCGACTAATGAGCTCGGGATTTTCGAAATGCGCAGCGATGGATTACGCGAAATCACCAATCCTTCGGAGCAACTGATCTCGAAAGTTAGCGAAGATGTAAGTGGAACTGCCATTGCCGCAACCATCGAAGGCGTGCGGCCCTTTCTCATCGAAATTCAGGCACTCGTAAGTTCGGCAGCTTACGGAACACCGCAGCGTTCATCTACCGGTTTCGATTTACGTCGGCTTAACATGTTGCTCGCCGTGTTGGAAAAGCGCGCTGGCTTTAAACTCATTGCCAAAGATGTCTTTCTGAATATCGCCGGGGGATTGAAGATTAACGATCCTGCAACCGACCTGGCCGTAATCTGTTCCATCCTTTCGTCGAACATCGATATTGCCATCAACCACAAAATTTGTTTTGCCGGTGAGGTGGGATTGACGGGTGAGATTCGTGCGGTCAGCCGCATTGAGCAACGCATTGCCGAGGCCGCCAAACTGGGGTTCCATCGTATTTATGTTCCATCACTCAACAAAGGTTTCGACAGTAAAAAATTCAACATCGAAATTATTCGTGTCAGTCGGGTTGAAGAAGTATTCAAAACTTTATTTAAGTAAATTGAATTTTAAAGAAAAAGTTTTAGGTGAAAGTTTACCCCCTGATTTCGCCAGTGACTTCACTCAACGGAGGCAAGGTCGAGACAGGGGTAAATAATATTTTTTAACTTCCCGTATTTGATTTCTGTCACAACTATTTATAATTTGGAGCACTGAAATGAAGAAGCAACTTCAAATATTACTTATTGCACTGGCAATCATGCTGGTTGCCTGCGATAAACCGATCGTGCCCAAACCGAAGGATCTCATCAAGGAAAAGGAAATGGTGAATATGTTGGTCGATGTGCACCTGGCAGAAGCTACCTTTAACAAGTTTCGCTACGACTCGATTATGCGCGATAATTCTGCAGCCAACTTTTACGCTTCGGTATTGGAGAAGTACGAAGTACCTGATACGCTTTTTGAGCAATCGTACGTTTATTACGCCAGCATGCCCAAGAAATTCGAGAAAATGTACCGCGAGGTCATGAACAAACTGAGTGAAATGGAACAGGAATTCTCGGGGAGAAAAGAACAGCTGGAGTTTGACGATGAAGCAATCCAAAACAAGAGGTGAGAAAATTTGCTGCTACATATCTTTTTACCGGAAGTGGTGAACTGGTAAAAAATTCAGTCTTAATTTGCGACGACGAAGGAACAATCCTGGATATTGAACCCCGGGATAACGGTTTTCGTGAAGAAGCCGGTGTAGAATATTACAGCGGAATTTTGGTTCCGGGTTTTGTAAATGCACACTGCCATCTCGAATTCTCTCACCTCCACAACCGTATTGCTACAAAAAGCGGGCTGAGTGAATTTATCGGTCAGATCAATCAACTTCGAAATGATAGTGATGAAGAGCTTCAACAAAAAGCCATGCAGGTAGCCGACCGACGAATGTATGCCACCGGAATTGCAGCAGTTGGCGATGTTTCAAATTCATCGGCTTCGTTGAATATCAAACTTAAAAGCAAAATTCAATACCACACTTTTGTTGAGGTTTTTGGTGTTCATCCGTCGCGTGCCGAGCGGGCTTTTGCTTTGGCCGGCCGGGTACAATCAGAGTTTGCACAGCATAATCTTTCGGCATCAGTTGTTCCGCATTCGGCTTATTCGGTTTCTGATCCGCTGTTCCATAAAATCAGTGATTGGGCAAAACAAAACGAGGGTGTTTTATCCATTCATAACCAGGAAAGTAAGGCTGAACAGGAATTTGTTGGCAAGGGAACCGGTACGATTGCCGATCATTTTCAGCAAAACCTGAAACTGGATCTTTCGCACTGGAAAGGTACCGGGCAAAGTTCACTGCACAGGATTTTGGATCATCTGCCAAAGGGCAACAAACTTTTGCTGGTTCATAATACATTTTCTACCTCGGCTGATTTGGAATATTTATCGAAGCAGCGCGACTTAAATGATATTAGTTTTGTTCTGTGCCCTAATTCTAATTTGTACATCGAAAATACTTTACCTCCGGTTCAGCTGTTTCAGGAATTCGGGCTGAATATTTGCCTGGGCACCGATAGTTTGGCCTCTAATCATCAGCTGTCGATACTGGAAGAAATGATCACTTTGCAACAGCATTTCGAAGCATTGAAGTTTGAGGAGCTATTAAGTTGGGCAAGCATTAACGGAGCTCGCGCACTTGGGTTGGACAAGCAAATCGGGACTTTCGAAACCGGCAAAAAACCGGGTGTTAATCTCATAAGCGGACTTGACCTGAAAAACCTGAAACTTACTAAAAAAGCCAAAGTAAAAAGGCTAATCTGAGCTTTCACTGCCCAACTCGAATATTTTTAACTTTGCATCGCAATAGAATTTACGATATGAAGATCGGTAACATCGAATTAACGAACACACCACTTTTTCTGGCGCCTATGGAAGACGTCACCTACCAGTCGTTTCGCTGGATGTGTAAAAAGTTTGGTGCCGATGTTATGTACACCGAATTTGTATCGTCGGAAGCTTTGGTTCGCAACATCGAGAAGACCAAACAAAAAATGCACCTGTATGATTTCGACCGTCCGGTAGCCATTCAGATCTACGGGCACAATATCGATTCGATGGTACGGGCAGCGCAGGTGGCCGAAGAATTTAATCCCGATTTTATCGATATCAATTACGGTTGCCCCATGAAAAAAATAGTGCGCCACGGTGCCGGGGCTGCCATGTTGAAAGACCTGCCTAAAATGCAGCAGATGACGGCCGAAATCGTGAAAGCCGTAAAAGTTCCGGTAACTGCAAAAACGCGTTTGGGCTGGATGGCCGGCGATACACCCATTATGGAAGTTGCGGAGCGCTTGCAGGACACCGGCATTCAGGCACTGGCCATTCACGGACGGACAAGGGAGCAACTTTACACCGGAGAAGCTGACTGGACACTGATTGGCGAAGTGAAAAACAATCCGAAAATTCAAATTCCGATCATTGGCAACGGTGATATTAACAGTGGCGAAAAAGCGAAAGCTTTACTGGATGCAACCGGTGTTGATGCCTTGATGATTGGTCGTGGAGCTATTGGCCGTCCCTGGTTGTTTCGCGAAGTGAGGCATTTTCTCGACACTGGGGAAAGTTTGCCACAACCAATTGTTCGCGAGGTTGTTGATGTACTAAAACAGCAATTGCGCATGAACCTGGAATGGCGGAACGACGAACGTGTGGGGATTTTGATGATGCGACGTCACTTTGCCAAATATTTTCCGGGATTGCCAAATTTTCGCGATTTGAAAATCAGGTTGTTGCGTGCCGAAACAAACGATGAAGTGAACGAAATCCTGGATCAGATCGTTGAAGAATACGGAGACCATCAGTTGGACTTTTCAACAGCAAGTTTAAAATGACAGACCAGAAATACTGCAAATACTTTTCCAAACAATCGCTTTGGGAAAAGTTAAAGGAACAGGCTAAAAACGCCGGTATGAAGGTCGTTTATGCTGCACTGGTATTGTATTACACCATGGAATCGCCCCATGTAAAAACAAAAACCAAGTTCAGTATTGCCGCCGCTCTGGGGTATTTTATCCTGCCTGCGGATGCCATTTTCGATCTTACACCCATCATTGGATATTCCGACGACCTGGGTGTTTTATTGTTCGTACTTGCCCAGATCGGGCAAAATGTCACCCCTGAAATAAAAGAAAAAGCCCGTGCCAAACTCACCGAGTGGTTTGGTACAGTCGAACCCGACGCACTAAAAGAAATAGAGGAAAAGATTCTTTAAATGCCTTGTTAACAGAAGTTAAAGATTGATTTTTATCGGTTTATGGCATATTAATTGCACTTATCTAAATATATAGATGCAAGGAGATTTCTGTAGAGTATGGCTTAAGGGGAAGAATGGAAATCATTCAAAAACCTTGCTTTTTGTTTTTTGTGAAGGGATACTACCTTCGAATTGTTAGCTTGGAATAGCCTCGCTTCGGCGGGGCTATTTTTTTATGGCAGTCTCGATTCCAATTAATTTTGGGCTCTCTGAATTCCCCAAAGGTGATAGTCCCTATCTACCAGATGGCGGAAGGCAAGGACGGATTAAAATCTTTCATTTCGGCTGGTGATTCATCAAAATCCTGAATGTTTTTGTCCGGTTGCACTTTCGTTTCAACCGATTTTCGATATTTTAGACGTTTCAAACCATTTTATGCTCGAGCTCGACTTTTCAATTTTGCAATGGATTTTATTAGCGGCCTGTGCCATGCTGGTAGGTATGTCGAAAGTTGGAGTCCCGGGAGTTTCGATGCTGGTGGTACCAACGCTGGCAATTATTTTTGGAGGAAAGGCATCAACCGGAATTTTACTGCCGATGCTGATGATGGCCGATATTTTCGGCGTAAGTTATTATCACCGTCATGCCGAATGGAAATACCTTTGGAAATTGTTGCCCTGGGCTTTTATCGGTATCGGAATCGCACTATGGGTAGGCGAGGTGGTCGACGACAACTGGTTCAAGAATATCATGGCCATTTTGGTCTTTTTTTGTATTGCACTGCTGCTATGGAAAGACCGGCAAAAAGGAACTCAACTCTTCCCTGATACCTGGTGGTTTGCTGCTGTAATGGGCATTTTAGGTGGTTTTGCCACCATGATCGGGAATGTTGCAGGCCCCATATTTGCGATTTACTTACTGGCCATGCATTTACCAAAGAACAGTTTTATTGGAACCGGAGCCTGGTTTTTTCTCATCATTAACTTCTCAAAATTTCCTTTGCACATTCTGGTGTGGAAAACCATCAACATCGATACTTTATCCTTGAATCTGATGATGTTGCCGGCCATTGCACTGGGAGCTTTTATTGGCGTAAAACTGGTCAAACAAATTTCAGACAAACTTTACCGAACGGCGGTAATTATAGTTACTGCGCTTTCGGCCTTTTTATTATTGATATGATTGAACAACTTAAGGAATTTTTTAGTGATAAAACCGTACAAAATGTGTTAGATGTTGGCACCGGTCCGGGGCACTTTATTTCTAAACTTGAAGATGCTTTCCCGGATGCGAAAATTACCGGTGTTGATCCGGATCGTGAATCGCTCGATGAAGCCCGTAAAACTTATCCAAGCGTGGATTTTAAAACCATGAAAGGTGAATCATTGGATTTTCAGGATAACAGTTTTGATGTGGCTTCCATATCCATGGCTTTGCATCATCTTTCCGATGTTCAGCAAACCTTAAAGGAAATGCAGCGCACGGTAAAACCCGGAGGTTGGATAGTGGTGAATGAATTGTTCAGCGATAATCTGAATCCGGCACAGGAAGTGCATAAACGGATGCACCATTTCCGGAGTAAAATCGACCGCTTAAACGGAGTTTGCCACAACGAGGCGTTTGCAAAACCGGAGATTTTGGCCCAGGTTGAACAATCGGGGTTGAAAGTACGGCTTATTTTCGAGCACCAGGAAGTTCCGGTTCCACCAACGCAAGAGGAAATAGAGGAGCGAAAAGCGAAACTACATTTGGCCTTAAAACAGCTGGAGGGCCGCCCCGAATATCACGAAATGGCCGCAGAAATTCCGTCGATAGAAGCCGATCTGGAAAAGCATGGTTTTGAAATGGCTACCCGCCTGATTGTGGTTGGCCAGGTGCAATAATTAAAGCCGGTTATTTACGATGTTGTTGTAAATAGATCCAAATTGAATGCGCAGTCCGATGTTGGCGCCGACCTCGAAAGTTGAAGGCAGTTGCACTTTGTTCAGTAACACATCTTCGAGTGAAACCTCTCCTTTGGCCAGGTAGATCTGGTCGTGCACATTTTCAACACGAAATCCCATTCTAACCGACAAACCACGAATGATTCGAACCGAAAGATCGGTGTCGAGTGTAATGCGGTTTTTGGTCCAGTCGTGCATGTAATTGGTCGCATTTAAACCTGCTTCAATTTCACCCCAGGTTTGTACTATCTGTAAATCGAGCCGAAGTGATTGTTCCCATAAACTCTCCTGTGTTTTATCGAATATGGTTTCTTCGTAATACTTTTTCCATTCAGGACCTATGTAGTAGGCAATCGTAAATACTTTCCGGTCCGAAATGTCCCACGGGAAAATGTTGTACTCAATAGCCGGCTTAAACGAAATGGAATACACGGTGTTACTGTAGTTGCTGTTGTAATAGCTTCCAAATGCCCCCGCCGACCAGCGCGATGATAAACTTTTTACTACGCTCGAAGAAATGTTGTTCGAGGTATTATCCGAGCGGTACTCTTCTCCTTCACTCATGTATTTACGAGTTCTTACGCTTCGTCGGGCAGAGTTACGATAACGCCATTCTTCGGTTACTTTATCGGCCCGCAGATTAAACGAATAATCATACGTTTTTCTGCTTTCTTCGAGGTTGACATCTCCGTAAACATCACCTCTGAATGTCCAGCTGTGCCAGGGATCTTCAAGAACCTGTGTTGTTACTTCTTTATCATTACCATTGAAACGTATAACAAGTTTTTCCGAGGCTTTGGTCTGATTGACAAACGGCATTAAGCCAAGCGCAAGAGCATCTGTAATTTTTTTACGGCTTTCTTCGTAAGTATCACTTGCAAGTGTGGTGCAACTTATGGTGTAGTCGCTCAGGTTTTCCATGGTGAGGTTGTTGTACATCAGCGAATATACCTGCCCGCCCGAGCCACTTACTCGTCTTGTAATAATCACGTGCACATCGGCCACAGCCGGTTCGTTGACAAAATCGACAAAACGCATATTTCGCCTCAGGTAATCCATGTCGAGTCGTATTCCTTCGAAGTAAACCTTTAGTTTTTCTTCTCTTTTATCGTACGATCGCGGACTTTTAATATCAAGTTTCGAATCAAATATGTGATCACCTGCAGAAGCACTCGTAAGTGTAATCACGAAAAGAATGAGTAGAATAAAAAATTTATTTGGCATAACGATTTCTCGCTCCTTAGGCTTTTGTTGGTTCTTAAATGTGGTTTTTTAATAGCTGTTTCAAATATACCTTATTGATTTTATTTCACCACAGTTTTTAAGAATTCATTTACTTTGTTGACAATAAGATAAATGTAATGGCACGAAGAGAAAAGAAAGCCCGTAGTAAAGGTTCGGCCGGAAATAACCGGAAAGCCGGTGAGGATTTCTTACGTAATAACCTTCAAAAAGAGGGGATTGAAGAAACAGATTCCGGCTTGCAATACCAGGTTGTTGAAAGTACTGATGAAGTAAAACCCGGCATTTTCGACAAGGTAAAAATCCATCAGCGTGCCTTGTTGCTCGATGGGAAAATTCTGGAAGATACTTACCGGCAGAACAAACCCGATGAGGTAGCTATTGAAGAACTGATAGAAGGGTTACAGGAAGGCCTGCAAATGATGTCGGTGGGGAGCAGATATAAATTTTGGGTGCCCGCCGATTTGGCCTGGGGCCGAAAAGGTACAGGAAATAAAATTCCACCAAATGCAGTCTTAAGTTTCACCATACGCCTGGTGGAAATTTGTTGATGTATATTTTCTATTTAAGGCAGATTAACCTCAAAAGTTTCTCCGAATACGGTAACGCTGGCCAAATTGTTGCAGCTGTCTTCTCCTTTATCTGAAGCCGGTTTATAATCAATCTCACAACTCAAATCGTAATTGTCGAGACCAATGTACAGAATTCCTTCTTTGATCCAGCGGCAGCAGGTACCGACCACCAATGGCGTTGTTGTCGACATGGAATAAATATATCCGTCGGAGCTTTTACCACCGTGAGTTCCGGTTATTTCGTAATCATTGTCGCAAAAATTAAGTGGTGTATCGTAACCCGCAATCCATTCGCGTTGAGTTTGTTGTTCGAAATAAAATTTTTTATCATCGGGTGAAGTGATCACTCCATCTTTAACGGTACAGCTGTAAACTGGATGTTCGCTGGCATTTGGCCCATTGTAAGTAATGGTTTGTTCGCCTTCAACTTCGTAGTTATCGTGGTAATAATCCTCAAAGGTGATCACCCATTCTGCACCAACTTCTCCCGGGAAATTATCAGCGTTAATGATCAATTTGCCCCTACGTTGATGATTGTCTAATCCGGTGATGTTTTCGGAGCCGTAATCCACTGTAATGACTTTGGGCCAGGTAGTCAGATCGAGAGGATCGATCGAGATGGTCGGATAATCATCACTGGCAGTCTCGGCGCTTTTTACCATATTCTTCGATTTAAAACCGGCCGTCGTTCCTTCTTCCTGCGTGGAAGCAAATATGCTGTAGGCAGTTGCCGCTTCGGTTACAAGTACGGTAGCTTCTTCAGTTGTAATGGTTTTCTGATCAACCTCTTTGCAAGCTGATACCATCAGAATCAGCAAGATCGAAAATAACAGGATCGTGTTTTTCATAGAATTGAATTGAAATGGTTTGTGCCTAAACTTAACGAATTTTTGTCGAATTTGTTATTCTGTACATGATGTTTGACTAATTCACACCGGAGAATAAATCATTTAGTAAACACCGCGAATAAAATCATGCACTTCAGCAGTATAAAATTCGGCGAGTTTGTTGTGAAGTTCCCGTGGTAACGGTTCAAGCTGAGCTGCAAGTGCATTGTTTCTGGCCTGTTCGGGAGAGCTTGTTCCCGGAATAATTGTTGAAACCGCCTGATGATCCAAAATCCATCTCAGGGCCAATTGAACCATTGTCATGCCTTCGGGTAAATATTTTTTTAAATCGTCAGCCAACTCAACTCCTTTTTCGAAGGGCAGGCCGGCAAACGTTTCACCAACATTAAAAACTTTACCGTCTTTATTAAAATTTCGGCGGTCTCCTTCTACAAACCTGGTTGCTTTTGTGAACTTCCCGGTGAGCAAACCACTTGCCAGGGGTAGTCGCACAATAATACCAACTCCTTTAGCCGCAGCCTGGGGCAACAATTCGCCGACCAGTTTCTGCCTGAAAATATTAAAGATAACCTGTAAAGATTGCAGCCCGTTCTGTTCAATGCATAGCAATCCTTCTTCGACCGACTCCACGCTGGCGCCAAAAGTTTTAATCAGACCTTCGTTTTTAAAATCGCGCAGCCAGTCAAAAACGTCGCCTTTTTGCATTTCTGCAGTGGGGATGCAATGCAATTGTAGCAAATCAAGGGAATCAACACCTAAACGTTTAAGTGAGCCCTGAATCGATTTACGCATGGCCTCTTTGGTGTACGAGGCCGGGTAAACATCGGTTCCGCGCCCGAATTTTGCAGCTACTCTGATCTCTTTTTCAGTATGGTGTAAAAATTTGCCAATAAATTTTTCGCTCTGCCCATTGCCGTAGACATCGGCCGTATCGAAACAGGTAACGCCACTTTCTACGGCTGTATTTTAAATTTCCATGGCTTTATCCGCTGAGAAATCTTTTCCCCAGTCTGCACCAATTTGCCAGGTTCCCAAACCTATTTCACTTACCACAAAACCGTTTTCTCCGAGGGTTCTTGTTTGCATCTCTTAAAATTTGAATGGTATGTTGAAAGTATAATTATTTCCTAATAATACCGGCTTATTCTGTTACTTTATCAATTTCAGTTTATATGATTTGAAGTTGAAGGTGCTTACTTTTTAAAAACAAGGCTCAGTTGATGGCAACAAAAAAGCCGTTCAAAATTATGAACGGCTTTCTTTAAAATATCGTTATCTGTTAATAGAATTTCGATCTTTTATCTACGATCTCTACAGCATCGCGGTGGGCCGGGAAGGCTTGTTGCGCAGCTCTGTAATTTAATGTTTGAGCTAATCTGGTTTGTTCGTCAGATACGCTACCAACAGGATTTTGCGATTCAGAAGTCACCATCACAACAAATACTCCGTTGTTTCCGGCAATCGGTTCCGAAATCTGGTCCACATCCAGCGAAGTTACGGTTCCGATAACTGCCGGCTCCAAACCTACTCCCGGAATCGAGAATGAATTGAAGTTGATTCCGTTGGCACTTTTAACTTCAGTATCCAATGCTGTGGCAATCGCAGATAAATCGCTGTTTTCGCTGATGGCTGCACTTGCCTTTTCTTTTAGTGCTTCAGCTTTCTTTTCTTTGGTAACGGCCAGTTCAACACGAGGTTTTACGTCTTCAAGCGGTGCAACACCTTCTTCGGTAACCTGCGATAGAACGGCAATTACAAAGTTGTCGCCCAGTTCAAAAATCGGAGATCCCTGTGTGGTCATTAATATCGTGTTTTCTTCAGCTTCGTAGGCTGCTCTTACCAGCGTACGTGCGTTTTCGAGTCCTGCTATCTGACGATCGTTTTCACCCAAGTTGGCAACTCGTTTGGTAAGTTTCTGATCGGCTACAGCTGTTTCAAATGCTTCGAAAGTAGTGTGCGTGCCTGCAAATTCGCTTGCTTTGGCATACACATCCTGGTAGGTTTTTGTACTTGGCACAACGTTTCTAACCAGGTAAGCCACCTGAACCTGAGGAGTAAGAACTCCCCTGTTGGTGGTTTGCACAACATGAATTCCGAATTGAGAAGTAACAACCGTAACTTCTCCTTTTGCATTGTTGAATGCTGCGTCTTCAAATGGTTTTACCATTTGTCCGCGCTGGAACCACCCCAGTTCACCACCGTTAATGGCAGAACCCTGATCGACTGAATTATCCCTTGCCAACTGTGCAAAATCCGCACCGTTGGCAATCATTGTTTTTAAACTGTCGGCCAGTGCCTGAGCGGCAACTAATTCGGCCTGTGTATTAACCTGCAACAAAATGTGGCGTGCCTCAACCGAGTCGGGCATCATTTCCGATTTGTGCAGTTTGGCCAGTTTGAATGCGTCGCCGTCCTGGTATGGTCCAAATACATCGCCTACCTCAGCATCTTCTTCAAAAATCCAGGTTGCAATGTTTTCCGGGAGACCGCTTTCTTTGTACCAAACGTTTTCGAAACTCACGTCGGAATTGGCATCCACGAACTGTACGTTATCTTCGGTAGCTTCGAAATCGCTTTTAATGTCCTCGATCCAGTTTTGAGCATCGGTATAATCAGCTTCCGATGGTTTCACCGGATAAGTGATGTATTCGATTCTTCTACTTTGATCTTGCTTGTAATCTTCCTGATGTGCGTCGTAATAATCTTTCAGGTCTTTTTCGGTAATGGTGATTTCGTCATCCGAAACTGTGCTGTGTGGCAACGAAATGTAATCGAAATTTACCGTTTTACTGTTGGCCTGAAGTGTATTTTCAGCTTCCTGGCTGGTTACGTACAAACCTTTTCCAACCATGTTGGCGTATTTGCTTTGCTCACGTTCGTCAACAATTTGATTTTCGAGTGTCAACCAGTAGTTGCGCTGATCCTGTGCAACAGCTCCTGTTTCCAGGTTTTTCAAAAACCGAACAACCGAACCGCGGTCGAACTGACCGGTTTCAGGATTGCGGAAAATTTGCTGAACGATGGGGTGAATATTGGCTCCCTGCAACATGTCGAAAAGCTCATCGGATGAAACATCGATACCCAGATCTTTGTAGGTATCTCCCATCACTATTTCACTAATTTTTTGTTGCCAGGCTTGATCCCTAACCTGTGCCCAGGTATTCTCATCCAGTTGACTGGTTCCGTAATTTTGTTTGAATATCTCTCCTAATTCTTCAACCTCAGTCTGGAAATCCGGGTACTGAATTGATTCTCCATCAATCACTCCAACTTCCAGGCGGTTTCTTTGAAACATCGACGAACCACCTTGTAACATATCGCCAAGGATAAATGCTGCCAATGAAACACCGATTACAATTGCTACTAACAATCCTGCTCTCGTTCTGATTTTTTGTAACGTTGCCATTGATTTACAGTTATTTTAATGCAAAATTTATTTGAAATTTTCGAGCTACGAAGATAACAATTTTAACTATTTAACCTCCGTATTTAATTTTTTTTTCCTGCTCAGAAGAATAGAAGTTTAAGTGGCTGTAATATAGATTGTTGCGAAGGATGTTATTGAGCACTTAACTTTCGGAAATGGTGAGTTTGACCAATTGGATTTTAGTATTGGTGGCTTTTAGGATTTTAAATTGAAATTTTCCGATCTTGATCACCGAATTTATTTTTGGAATGCTTTCGTGGAAGTAGAGGATGTAACCGGCCAGCGTTTCGAATTCTTCAGTTTCGGGCAATTCAAAAAAGTACTTTTCGTTGAGCATGTCTATTTCAGCCCGCGCCGAAAATATGTATTCGTTTTCGCTTATCCTGCGCTCAACAATATCGCTGGTATCGTGTTCGTCCTCAATCTCACCAAAAATTTCTTCCAGTATATCTTCGCTCGTTACCATTCCTGCGGTTCCGCCAAATTCATCAACCACAATGGCAATGCTGCGGTGTTCCTGAATAAAAGTACTCAGCAGTTTATTGGCCGGCATGGTTTCGGGTACGATCAGTACTTTTTTAATGTGTGGCTCTATCGATTTTGGGTTGCTGAATAACACCGATGAATGCACATAACCCACAATATTATCCGAATTTTCTTTGAAGAACAAGATGCGTGAATAGCCGGTTTCCACAAATTTCTGACGCAACTCGCTGATGGAAGAACCCAACTCCAGCATTTCGATTTCGGGGCGCGGAACCATAATTTCACGAAGTTTTAGTTTCGAGAAGTCAAGGGCATTTTTAAATAATTTGATTTCGGTTTCCACATGTTTTTCCTGAAGTTCGGTGCGTGCTGAATCGCTTTCAGTAACAAACTCATCCAGGTCGACTCGACTAAAAACCGGGTTTTTATTATCGGCATATACATTGGTTTTTAACACGTGCCGCAGAAGAGTATTTGTGATGGCGATTGAAAAGCGGGTTATCGGATAAAATACGATGTAGAAAAAAGTGAGTGGCAGTGTAAAAATATTCAGAAAAGTATTGGGGTACAGCCTGAAAAGTGTTTTTGGCAGAAACTCGGAAAATGTCAAAATGATCAGTGTTGAGATAAGAGTTTGCAGAAGCAAAATGATTGATTCGGTATGAATGTACAAATTCAGTACGGGATCGAGTAAGGCGGCAAAGGCAATACCGTAAATTACCAGGGCGATGTTGTTTCCAACCAGCATGGTAGCAATGTATTGCCCACCATTGGCTGTTACAAACTTTAAGAAGCGTGAATTGAAAGGATCGGATTGTTTGTCGAGTTCGAGCCTTAGTTTATTTGCCGATACAAAAGCAATTTCCATGCCCGAGAAAAAGGCGGAAAGCAATATGGTAATTAATATCAGCAGGTAAAGGTTCATGCCAGTATTTTATCACTTAAACCGGATCGCTTTTTTTGTATCCTGTAACTTCGGAATATCGGGCTGCGGCGGCTCCTGAGCGGGTTGCGGCGTCCGGTTTTCCTGAGGTGCTGTATTTTTGTTATCTACGGTTACGTAAAGAATGCCCTTAACGTTTTTGATTTTCCAGTTGGCCATATTCTGATCCGAAGTTAATCCAACTCCGGTAATAATCTGGTCTTCTCTGATAATTTTTACAAACTCCTCGGTGTGAATTTTTTCATTCTTTTCTTCCCATATCAGGTGTTCTGTCAGTAACGAGTCGCCTTCGGCGTTGGTGACTATCACATTGTTTTTAGCCTCCCAGCGCTGTTCTTTTACAAACTGTTTTGCATAGTCGGCCCTTATGCTGGATACCACATTTTGCTGGGCGTCGTATTTAATAAGTTCCATTCCTTCGGGGAATTCGGTGTAGGTAACACCATCGTTTTCGAAACGAAGGAGCTTGGGTGTTGTAAGTGTAAACCTGATTTGGCCGGAATCGGTGTAAGTGGTCTGGAAATTTGTTGCTTCCTGAATGGGCAGGTTTTCAGGAGCGGAAAACGCACTTATTTCCGAAAGGTTGTTGCTTTCGCAAGCATAGAAAAGTATTGCAGCCCCCATGATGAGAACTGCAATACCACTTTGTTTTATTCGATGTAAGATTTTAGAATCTAACTTTTGTATTTTCATTTATCCATCCTCCCACATGATAGGTTGCACCTTGCTGGAGTCCTTCCATGAATGCTTCTTCCTTATTTGGGAAATATTTGCTCCATTTTGCCAGATTCGCAGATGCATCGATGGCACATTCTTCGCCGCGGCGGGCTTTCGCATAATAATCGCAGGCCAACCAGAAAACGGCTGATTTTTCAAGAGCACTTCCTTCAAATTTCTGCGATGCGGCAACATAAACGTCACCAATCAACATGTTTGCTTCGCACAAGTCCGGATCGAGTTCCAGAGCACGGTGTGCATCGTTTCGTGCTCCAACCAGGTTACCGTCTTTGGCGTAACGCAATAAGCCTCGTTCGTAATGATAGGTAGCTTTCAAGGTATTATCGGTTTCCTGATCAATCGCCATCTGGTAATATTCACGTGCTTTATTCATTTCATCTTTTTTCAGGAAGCGGCGGGCCATATTAAAGGCAGCCTCTGCCGAAGGATCAAGCTCATATAAACGCTCGGTTGCTGTTCCAAACAGTTCTGATTCTGTACAGTCAGCTCTTCCTAAGCGACGTAACATGGATTTGATAAAATCGATGTCGTCTTTATTCTCTTCGTAATCTTCGCTGTATATTTTTATCAATACTTCGCAGTCGGCAGCACCTGACTTTCCGAAGAGGTCTTCAATGAATGGCAGTACCTGTTCCTGTACCACCTGTACTTCTTTTTCATCATCGCTTTCGGCAATAATGTTATTGGCAATCTCGGTACATTTCTCGTAGTTCTCAACTACTTTTTCTTGCGGAAGTTCGCCAAGTTTAAACAAGGCCACCGTACTTTGCAAAAATAGTACCAATACCGGTGGTTCTGTTTCGTTACCCTGCAATTCAACAGATTTGCTTAAGTATTCGTAACCTGTTTTGTGTATCTTTTTTAGTTCATCAGTAGTGGGCACTTCATCGTCGTTGGGATTAATTTTAAATTTATACCAGGCTGTTCCTTTTCTTCCCAAAACAAAACCTTCCTGACCGAAGTATTTAATACGCGTGTCGTGCAGTTTCATGTATTCATTCAACAACTTTTCGCGCTCTTCTTTTGTTGCCGCTTTCTCGATCATGTCTTCATACATTTTAGCACCCTGGATGTAAATGTTTGAAGTGGATTTTGGATAAGTTTTAAGCAATTTTTTCCAGTGAGGCATGGCCGATTTGTAGTCGCCTTGTTTGTAGAATTCGGTGTACAACGACAATTCGTTCATAAAATCCTGGTCTTGATCTTTAATCAGTTCTTCCAGCGATTTCAACACCACTCCTCCGGCAGCTACATTTGCTCCTCCGTCTCCTGAAGGGATTTCTCCGGTTATAGCAAAATCGAAAACATCACCCTGAATGTTTTCAATATCTTCTCTTACTGATTCTCCGGTTGCCAGAGGAGTAAATTTGATCCATTTTGATTTAGGATCGACTGCAACTTCATACTTTCCGTCAAAGCTTGTTGTCATAGTACCTCCTTTATGTACTTCAACAGTTACACCGGCGGCCGGTTCCCCATCCATATAAACGGTACCTTTTAGAACTCTTTGTGCCTGGGCAATTGTAACGCCGGTTGCAACAATTGCAGCGATTAAGAGTGTTATGCGTAATAAAGCTTTCATAATAGTTGTATTTTTTCCTTAATTTTAATCTATCTTTCTCTGAATGAACCACAAGTCGTGCAAATTAGCACTCAAATTAACTTTTGCATAATCCTCGCGAATCAAATTGAAATCTGTTGACCCTCTTCTTCCAAACTCAGCAGAAATGTTTATTGTTGAGTTTGAACGATATACCGGTAACCCCAGTCCAAAACTTATGCCAAAACTGTTAACCTGGTGTCCATCGAAAGAATGATACGTTTGTTCGTACTTGAATCCTGCCCGATATGCGACACGCTTAAAGGCACTTCGAATGGAGTATTTATCGGGAATCCATTCAGCGCCGATTGCAAATTTATTCAAATCTGCCAAAAACTCACTTTTTTCTCCAAAAAACAAAGCATCGCTCCAACTTTGGTGGTAATAGTCAACATTTATTTCGTAAACGTCTTTCTTCGAATACGATAGGCCCAATCCCACAGTCGTAGGAAAAACAATATCTCCTTTTTCTTCTTCTTTAAAGTATAAGGTATCTTGATCGGCTACCTGCGAGTAATAAATGTTTTTCTGAACGATATCGGAGTTTAGCGAAGTATATTTTGGTTTGTTTTCAAACACTACACCCAAAACAAGTTGTTTGTCGTTTTTTAACGGTAACAAGGCTTGTGCTCCCAGTTCCAGGCCAAAATCCCTGACGCGGAGTCTCGAATAACGCTGCAGCAAATACATGTCGGCATTGGCAAAATTCAATTCCGAATTCCTGCTTAGGTTTCCAAAACGATAATTTACGTTCATTCCGAGCGAAAGATTTTTCAGCGGTTGAATGGCCAATCCCCATACCGCATCCGAGATGGTGCCTTCGCCATAGTAAGTGGTAAGGTAGGCGCCTGTATTCTCAAGGTCTTCGCCTGCCTGCACACTGTATCCTACATTAGAATAAGGATAAACTCCCAGGCTGGTGGCCATCCATTCAGTGAGCCGGAAAGCCATAGCAAAGTAATTAAAGTTAATATCGTTGGATGTGGTACTGTTGATACTCGATTTGTATTCCGAGAAAGCGCCCTGCAAGCCGAATTCAAACAAGAAGTTAAGCGAGTCGATTGCCGTGTAGGAAGCCGGATTGGCCGAATTGATCTGCAGCGAATACCTGCTTGCCAGTGTGGCTCCTCCCATAGCCGTCGACCGACCAAAGCTGTATGAACTAAGATCGCCTAACCCATACCTTGAATAAGGTGATGAGGTGTTATTATTAAATTGCGCATATAACATAGCCGGGATAAAAACTAACCCGGCGATAAATAATACTACTCTGCTAAATCTCCCCATTATGTTCTAGAATGCGGTTTAAACCCAAGCTGGTTAAATTAAAGTGTACAAAGAAAGAATTTTTTAATTTGTTATCAAAAAATTCAGCATTGCCCCCGGTAATAATAACTTTTAAATTTTTATAAAATTCTTTAAAAGTTGTGATTGTTGTATCAATCTCGTACACAGTTCCGTTCTGTACTCCTGCCCGGATGGCATCGGTGGTTGTTGTGCCGAACAATTTATTGTATTCGGCCGGTTCTGTTTTGGGTAGCTTTCCGGTAAACTGATGCAGTGCCTTAAACCGCATTTCAATGCCCGGCGAAATGTTTCCGCCCAGGTATTTACCGTCGGCCGTAAGCAGGTCGTAGGTAATTGCGGTTCCTGCATCGATGATCAGGACATTGGTATTCGGATAAAGATCGTAGGCACCAACCACTGCAGCTATTCTGTCTTTCCCCAACGTTTCTTTTGTCTCATAACAATTCTCGATGGGTAGTGGAGTGTCGGCATCCAGTTCAATAAAAGTATCGAATTCCTTTTCCAGTGCTTGCCGCAATTCCTGCGGATAGTCTTTTACCGCTGAAAGAATGGCCTTGTCAAGATTATCGTATTCCGATTTTAATACCCAGATGTTTGAGGCGTTAAACTCTTCTACCGGAACGGTTATAAGTACATCGCCCCGGTTAAATACCGAAAATTTGGTGCGTGTATTTCCTATGTCGATGACCAGGTTCATTAATCAATAATTCGTTGGCTGATATCAAGCGCCTTCACCGAATGTGTTAGTGCCCCGATTGAAATGTAATCGACACCGGTGTGTGCGACTTTCCGTATTCTTTTCGTGGTCATGTTTCCGGAGGCCTCAATTTTTGCTCTTCGGTCGATGATCGCTACACACTCTTTCATCATCGCAGAACTCATATTATCGAGCATGATGATATCCACATCGGCAGCGAGTGCTTCTTTTACCTGATCAATAGTGGTGGTTTCCACTTCTATTTTTATGCTTTTCGGAATTTTTTTGCGAATGGCCACAACAGCTTCTGTGATCCCGCCGGCAACCTGAATGTGATTGTCCTTGATCATTACCATATCGTACAAGCCAAAACGGTGGTTCGATGCACCGCCCATGCGCACAGCATATTTATCGAGGTAACGATATCCGGGTAATGTTTTTCGGGTGTCGAGTATTTCTACTTTCGTTCCTTCAATTTCTTTCATACAACGGCTGGCATAGCTGGCTATTCCCGATAAACGCTGCAAAAAATTAAGCGCCTTGCGTTCGCCGGTTAATAAAGCCCGGTAATTGCCTTTAAATTCAGCAATTACATCTCCGGGTTTTACCACACTTCCATCGGGGAGCAATACATTCCATTCTATGTTTTTGTCGAATTTTTTGAAAACTATTTCTGCTACCTGTAGTCCGGCTACCACACCATCGGCTTTTGCAACAAGTTGTGCGGTTCTGTTTTCTCCCGGATCAATCAGGTTGTTGGTGGTGATGTCACCATCCCCGATATCCTCAGCATAAGCCAGATCGAAGAGTACTTCTGCTGATTTCAATGTTTTCTCGTCCATCATAACTTTAATCTCTTACGTTTTCAAATTGATAATTACAGCCTTTCTGTTGAAGGATGTGTACTTTAAAATCAGGGTTTTCTTTCTGAAAGTCTTCTCTGATGTGTCCTCCGCGACTTTCTTCACGAACAAGTGCAGACTGAGCGATGAGTTTACAGAGCGTGGCGGTATTTCTGATTTTAAGGAGGTTGTATTCGTTGGCATCCGGCGCGAACGACGTTTCTATTTCATGGCAACGATCGAGTGCCTTTTGAAGTGTTGTTTTGTTGCGTACAATGCCCAGGTTTTCGGACATCAATACGGACATCTCGTTTTGGTATTTCAAAAACAACTGCTCGTTAGCTGTATCAACGTGAACCGGTTCGGGAAGGATCAGTTCTCCGGCAGGTTTTTTCTGGGTTGCAGCTTTTTCACTGGCACGTTTCCCAAACACCAGGCATTCCAAAAGCGAGTTGCTTGCCAGCCGGTTGGCTCCCATAACACCTGTTGATGCTACTTCGCCACAGGCAAAAAGTCCCGAAATGTTGGTTTCTGCATTGAGGTTGGTATGTACTCCTCCAACCATGTAATGTGCAGCCGGCGAAATGGGAAGCAGGTCTTTGGTCATATCAAAACCATATTCTTTCAGGTGACTGTCGATGTTTTTAAAACGCTGCTTTATTTGTTGCTCGTCGAGATGTTTTAAGGAGAGGAAAATGTTTTTCTTTCCCGATTTCTGAATTTGCCTGAAAATACTGTAAGCCACTACATCGCGTGGTGCCAGTTCGGCCAGCGGATGGATGTCTTTCATAAATCGTTCTCCCTCATGGTTCAGTATCCAGGCGCCTTCGCCACGTACGGCTTCACTGATCAGGTAAGCATTTTTTCCGGGCACGTACAGTGCCGAGGGATGAAACTGGATAAATTCCAAATCAGCAATCTGTGCTCCAGCCGCGTAAGCCAGAGCTACTCCGTCGCCGGTTGCCGTGTGCGGATTTGTTGAACGTTCGAAAATTCGTGATAATCCTCCGGTGGCGAGTATTACAGCTTTTGCCTTAAATACAATATTTTTCTTCGATTTAAAATCGTAGGCTTGCACACCTTGTATACAGTTTTCGTTTTGCAGTAAACGGAGAGCTGCTACATATTCAAAAGCCTGAATGTTCTCTTTTTGTTTTACAAGTTCAAGTTGAAAGCAGGTGAGTTCTTTACCGGTGGCATCGCCTCCCGAGTGCAGAATGCGACGTTTATTATGACCACCTTCGAGACCCAGAACAAATTCGCCGTTTTCTTTGTCGAATGGCATTCCCAGATCAATCAGTTCCAGCACCCGTTCTCTTCCTTCATTCACCAGGATTTCCACGGCATCGCGATCGCAAAGGCCACGGCCTGTAACCATTGTATCGCGTAAGTGAAGTTCCGGTGAGTCGGTTTTGTCGATGGCAGCTGCAATTCCTCCCTGTGCATAATACGAATTGCTGGTATCGAGTTGCGATTTTGTAATTATGGCAACCGATCCAAAATTGGCAGCATTGTAAGAGGCGGCCAGACCTGCCAGACCACTACCTATTATAACCGTATCAAATTCAAGTACTTGCATCTTATCTGCTTCCTGCAAACGAGCGTGCAAAGTTAGCATTTCTTTTATGCAATTGCATATTAAATTCAATTAAAGCAAAAGGTGGTTCTAATTTGATTGTATTTAGATTGGTATTTTTTGAGCCTTACATTAAACCTTGGCACAAATATGATGTCTTTCTATCGTCGGTAGTAAAGTAACCGGTAACAATCCACACGCGATTTTCAATTTTAACAAAATAGATACTAGGGTGTAAATTTTTTTATTGATTTTTGCGGTCGGAAATGAAATTAAGTTCGAAGAACATTAAAAAGAACAAAAACCATGAGTTGGAGAAAAATCACCTTTATTGTTGTTGCTCTCATTGTCTTGTTGGGAGGATCAGCAGCGCTTTCTGAATTGTTTGTTTCGATGAAACCCGAACCACCCACAAAGCCTGCCAACGACATGAAGCGTTTTGTAAAAGCCGAAACCGTAAAATATACGAATGTAATCTCGCCATTAACACGCGAAGGTCGTGCTGTTTCGGGGAGTGAGGTAGTATTGGTAGCCGAGGCCGCAGGAAAAATTGAACCCGGAACTGTTCGTTTGAGAAAGGGTACAAAATTTCAACAAGGACAATTGCTGGCCGAAATTTATAAAGATGAGGCAGAACTTGCCCTTAAAGCCCGGAAAAGTAATTTTCTGACAACTATGATTTCCTTGTTACCCGACCTGAAGGTTGATTTCCCGGAGGCGCTTGAAACGTATGAGAGTTTTTTCCGGCAAATCGATTTGAACAAAGACCTGCCCGAGTTTCCTGAAGTGAACAACGAAAAACTCAAAATATTTTTGGCTAGCCGAGGAGTGTACAACGAATACTTTGGAATAAAACAAGACGAAAAGAAACTGGAACGTCACTCGCTTTATGCTCCTTTCGATGGAACTTTTTCGCAGGTAAACTACGAGGTTGGAGCCTATGTGAACACCGGTGCCCAAATCGCGCGAATGATTCGTACTGACAATATTGAGATCGAGGTTCCTGTGCCTAATGGCGAAAGTAACTGGATAAAAGTTGGGGATAAAGTGGAGGTTCACGAGTTAAACAACAATGACGTATTATCGGGTACCGTGATCCGGATTTCAAATTTTATCGACGCAAATACACAATCGCGCAGCATTTTTATAAAGGTGGTCAGCACGGCTGGTCACGAGTTACTTCCCGGTGAATATAAGAAGGTGAGTTTCCCCGGGCAGGCTATAAAAAGAGCGATGGAAATTCCGCGCAATGCAGTTTTTAACTCCAACGAGGTTTATGTGGTTATCGACGGGAAACTAAAAAAACGCGAAATTGATATACTGAAAACCACCGAAACCACCCTCATATTTAGAGGACTAAAAGAAGGAGCCAAAGTGGTGGTACAGCCACTTATTAATGTTAAAGAAAACACACCGGTAGGAATTCTTGGTGAAGAACAACCGGAATCGCAAGGAAACAGAAAAGCTAAATCAACGAAAGAACAGGCCTGATTATGAGAAAATTGATTGAAATTTTTGTCCGGTTTCCGTTCTATGCCAACCTGATCCTGATCTTTTTTATCATTGTTGGGGGCATCAGCCTGTATTCAATGAAAAAGTCGTTTTTCCCGGAACGTGAATCGCATATTATTAATGTAAGCGTAATGTACCCGGGTGCTTCACCGGTAGAAATGGAAGAGGGGATTACCTCGCGGATTGAAGAAGCGGTACGCGCTATACCCGGAATTTACGAGATCAATTCAGTTTCGTCGGAAAACAGTTCACGGGTAACCATTGAGTTCGAACCTGGATACGATATTGACGAAGCGCTGATAGAAGTTAAAAATGCAGTAGACGGAATTTCTGCACTGCCAACTGCCTCCGAGCGTCCGATCGTGGCAAAAACGCGGACTACTTCGCCGGCTGCCCGCATGGAGGTAACCGGGAATGTTGACCTGATGACGCTAAAAAGTTATGCACAACAGGTAGAAGAAGATTTTCTGGCCTCAGGTTATATGAGCCAGGTGTCGCTTTCGGGATATCCTTCGTTGGAGATTTCGGTGGAAGCGCATGAAGAAGATCTTTTGCGTTACCGATTAACTTTTACCGATCTGCAAAATGCCATTTCAAGTAATAACCGCGATGTTTCAGGCGGGCAAATCCGTTCGGCTGAGGAGGAATTGCTGATCCGTTTGCGCTCGCGTAGTTCCGACCCTAATAAAATCGGCAACATTATTTTACGGGCCGATCCCGACGGAAGTGTTATTCGCATCCGTGACATCGCAACGGTTAAAATGAAATTTTCCGATGTTCCGAGTAAGGCCATTGAAAGAGGTAATCCGGTGATCAACCTCAGGGTGAATAAACTGATAACCGAAGACCTCGATGCCATCGATAAATACGTGAAAGATTACGTCAAGGATTTTAACAGTAAAAATTACGGCGTTGAATTAAAATTGTCGCGTTCTTACCTCGATGTGCTAAAATCGCGCCTGGCACTATTGTACACCAACGGAGGTCAGGGATTGATCCTGGTTGTTCTGATTCTTGGAATAATGCTGAGTACCCGACTTTCGCTTTGGGTGGCCTGGGGAATTCCGGCTTCCTTTCTAGGGATGTTTATTATTGTAAATGCCATGGGCGTTACCATTAACATGATGTCGCTGTTCGGAATGATCCTGGTAATTGGTATCCTGGTGGACGACGGGATTGTTATTGGCGAGAATATCTTCCAGCATTTTGAGCGGGGAAAGAGCCCAATGCGTGCTGCAATTGACGGAACCAATGAAGTGGTGCCGGCAGTAGTGGCATCGGTTCTGACTACCGTGGCTGCATTTTCGCCACTGATTTTCATTACCGGAAGGATGGAAATGATGGAAGAAATGGCACTGATTGTTATCTTCAGTTTGCTGGTTTCACTTTTTGAGGCCTTTTTTGTTTTGCCTGCTCACCTTGGAAACAAGCACGTTCTCAACCGCAAAGTGTTAAGTTCGAAAGCCAAGGGATTGCGAAAATACATTGAGAAATTTTTTAGCTGGTTGCGCGATTATGCCTACGATGGTGTATTGAAACTGGTGATCGAGTGGCGGTACATTGTGGCTGCCATACCCGTGGCAATGATCATTATAACTTTAGGTTTGATTGGCGGACAGATCATCAAAACCACTTTTTTCCCGCGAATGGAATTCGACGATTTTAACATCAATATTGCCTTCACTCCCGGTTCGGGCGAACAACAAACGATGGACTACCTCACCCGCTTCGATAGCGTGGTTTGGGTGGTGAATGCAGAGTTGATGGAAGAATATAACGATACTTTACCCATAATCGAGAGTAGTATTATTAATCTTGGTTCAGGTTTTAGCCGCTCAGAAAGTGGTGCACATACCGGTAACGTTGATGTTTCGCCCCGCAACTCAGAGGAAACCGGGATTAGTTCGTTTGAAATTATTGAAAAAATCAGAAAACACATTGGGCCGGTTCCGGAAGCCGAAAAATTTACAATTGGCGCGCGGGGCCGCTTTGGTTCGCCGGTTTCAATCGGCTTGCTTTCCAGAAATATTGAGGAACTGGAACATGCACGAGACTACCTAATGGATAAACTGCATACTTACCCACAGCTAAAAGACATTGTAAATACCAACGCCATGGGAAAAGAAGAAATTCTTCTGGAACTCAAACCTAAGGCATATATGTTGGGACTGAACGAAGTTACCATTGCCAACCAGGTGCGCCAGGCTTTTTATGGCGGGCAGGCACAGCGTTTGCAGGTTGGCCGTGACGAGATTCGTATCTGGGTGCGCTACCCGGCTGAAGGTCGTGCCAAACTCGGGCAGCTTGAAAGTATGAAAATTGTTACTCCGCAAGGAGAATATCCGTTTACCGAACTGGTCAACTTCACGAAAAAGCGAGGGCCGGTAAACATTAATCGTTTTAACGGTCGCCGCGAAATCAGGGTTGAAGCCGATCTCGTTGATCCCGACGCTTCGGTAACCGAAATACTCGAAATTATTAAAGCAGATGTGATTCCGGAATTGAGTGTGCTGTACCCGGGTATCAGGATCGAATACATGGGGCAGCAAAAGGAAAGTGAACGTAGTATGGGCGATTTATTGTTCCTGTTCCCGATGGCATTTCTGGCCATCGTCTTTATTCTGATGATCAACTTCAAATCTTTTGAGCAGCCACTTATTATCCTGATCATGATTCCGATATCTATTCTTGGAGCGGTTTGGGGTCATGGTTTACACGGAAAGCCATTATCGATTTTAAGTTTATGGGGAATCGTTGCACTCACCGGAGTAATTGTAAACGATGCAGTAGTATTTTTGGCTAAATACAACCTGAATATCACGGAAGGTATGAAAGTAAAAGAAGCGATTGTTGAAGCCGGTAAATCGAGGTTGCGGCCAATCATTCTTACTACCTTAACTACGGCATTCGGTTTGTATCCGCTAATTCTCGAGAAAAGTTTCCAGGCTCAGTTCCTAATCCCTATGGCCATTTCGCTGGTTTATGGGGTGGCTTTCGGAACTTTCTTTATTTTGCTGTTCTTCCCGGCCTTGATTATCATTTTAAATGACATCCGACGATTTGTGCGTGAAATATGGACCGGCAAGAAGTATGAACGTGAAGAAGTGGAAATTGCCTGGATCCATTCGCAACGCAAGATTGATAATACAATTGATGTAGAACACGAAAACAAAGAACATGAAAGTCATTAAGATAATAATCCTGTTTGTATTCAGCGCCTGGGCAAGTGTAGCCCAACAACCACTTTCGCTTACTGATGCCATTTCGAAAGCACTCGAAAATAATTACGGGATTATCATTGCCAAAGGGAACCAGCAAATCGCCGAGATTCAGAATAACTGGGGTACTGCCGGCCGCTATCCGTACATTAATTTGTCGGCTGCTGATAACAATACCTACAATATTTTGGAAGGCGATGATAATGTCAGCAATCGTTTTTCGGGTGGTGCATCGCTTAACTGGACTATTTTTGATGGGTTTTCGGTGAAGATCAGTAAAACCCGGCTCGAAGAACTGGAAAACTTTTCGAAAAACAACACCGCTACTTTGGTGGAAGGCACCATTCAGTCGGTGATACTGGCCTACTACGATGTTTTGTTGCAGAAAGAACAAATGGCAACGGTTGAGGTAGTGATGGATTTATCGAACGACCGTTACGAGCAGGCCCTGCAGCGAAAGGAATACGGTTCGGCAGTGACTTACGATGTGTTGCAGGCTCAAAATGCCTACCTCGAAGATCGGGCGAATTACCTGCTTCAGGAAGTTGCCTATAAAAATTCGAAACGCAACCTGGCCTATTTAATGGCCGAACCGGAGAATATCGATTACGAGCTGACAGAAGAATTTGAACCGGTACTGGAAGATTATACACTGGCCGATTTACAGGCGCAGATGATGGAAAACAACAAAACGCTGCAGTCGCAATACATAAATTTGCGCCTGCTCGAAAATGAAATTGCTGCAGCTAAAAGTGCGTATTCTCCGAGCCTCGATTTTGGAGGTGGTGTAAGCGGTACTACTACGCGGCTTAAAAATGAAAATGCCGATGCAAGTTGGAGCAAAAATGCTTCGTTGTACGGTAACTTTACACTAAGCTGGAACCTTTTTAGTGGTGGTAACCGGAAGCGAGCCGTGCAAATTGCTGAAATCGATCGTCAACTGGCAGATGTGGAAACCGAGGATATTCAACATGGCTTGAATAACCAGTTGGCCAATTTGTTCGAGTTTTACGAAGTACGCAAAGAGTTGCTGGTTTTGGCACGCGAAAACATCGAAGCCGCTCAACTCAATTTACAGATATCACGCGAAAAGTTTGAGTCGGGAGCTATTAATTCGTTTAACTTTCGCGATGTTCAGCAAATTTACCTGAATGCTTCGCAGGGCGAATTACGGGCCATTTATAATTTTATCGATGCTCAAACTTCCTTGCTCCGTTTGGCGGGGGTGATTATTCAGGACTACGAATAAAAGCATTAAAAATGCCAGGTAACATATTCACCGGGTGACTGTAAGACGATTCTCCAGTCACCCGGTGAATTGTTTTAATAAGGTCAGCTTTTATTCGATCACCATATAATCGCGCCCAACAATTACTTCGCCATCGTATTTTGTGGCAATTTCTTTGAGCAGATCCTCTTCAGTATCTCCCCAAAAAAGCAGGTGATAGAGGACCAGTTTGCTGGGTTGGGCTTTGGTTGCCAGTTCCCCAAGTTCCAGAGTTGAGGTGTGGTTGGCAGCATGGTATTTTTTCCAGAAATCATTTCGTTTGGTCCATCGGTGATAGGAATATACTTCATGAATAAGGATATCGGCACCTATTGAATAGTTCAGGATATTCTCGCACGGACGGGTGTCGCCTGAAATTACGATGGTTTTATCTGGTGTTGTGAATCGAAAACCGAACGCATTGGGCCAACTGCCGTGCTGTACATGAAATGCTTCAACCTTAATCAACGAATCAGTATAAATAATTTCATCATTTTCAAATTCATGAGTATTTACTTTCCAACCGTTCTTGTTTGCCGGTTCCAGTCCGTTCAATCTGTAGTCGATATCGGCCCGATATGCTTCCACAATATGATCAGCCAGATGTTTTGTCCCCGTCGGACCATATAGTTCAAGTGGAACATCGCGTTCGAGTACCCACGGAGTAAGCAGCAAATCAGGTAATCCAATGGTGTGATCGGAATGCAGGTGAGTAAGAAAAGCAATGCGCAGGTTTTTGGCTTCCAGTTGCTGAAAATTTCCACCGTAACGGGGCGTCATTTTAGCCGCATTTCGTACAATACCGGCACCAAAATCAACCAGGTAAACATTATCGTTCACCAGGATGGCAATACTGCTTCCTGCATGGTCGGGATCGGGATTCGGTGTTCCGGTCCCCAATAAAATAACCTTGGTTTGAGCTGATGAGAATAAGGCAAGTACTGCCGCAAACAACAAAAGAGCAATGTGTTTCATTTGTTGAAAATTACTTCATGATATTACTAAGATATGGAAATTGTTTTAGAAGAGTTAAGCAGACACAAATGCCAAACGAAAAAGGGAAACCAACACATGATTTCCCTTTTCCCTGAATCTTAATTAATAACTTATCTCCCTTTTGCTTCCACGGAAATGACTTTAATTGTCTGGCTTCCTGAAAACTCTCCCAACACAGATGATCCGGTAAGCGTTAGCATAATGTCTCCAAGTTCCAGCACATCGGCATCAACGAGTTCAGTTACTTCCTCCATATTAAATTTGGCAACGAACTGTCCCCTGCTGTCCGATTTCCACCAGGCAATAGGCACATCATTGAGCAATACCGAAGCACCATTAACCGCACTATATGAAATATCGGTGTGCACGGTAACTACGGTTCCTTCGCTTTGGATATTGAGTACGTTGGGCGCTACATCAATGTTGATTGAAAGAGGGTCGGGGGTAAACCCGGCACTTAGGAAGAATACAGTAGCAGTGGCAAATGCCAAGCGCAAAAAATTGATTTTTGATTTAAAAGCTTTCATTCAATTTGAGTTTTGGTTTGTAATAAGTGTAAATAAAGGTAGTAAAATATCACACTAAAGTGTGATTTATTGCCAGTAAATTAGTTGATTGAAGAAATGTTGTGCGACATTTAAATTGACATAAGTTCTCAAAGATATTGAAAAGACTATTCTTTGAGCCTTTTATTTGAACTTGATTATTGAATTTCTGTCGCGATTTACAAGCAGTTGCGTAACATCAGGTCTGGAATAATGTCCCGCAGGATCAAAATTTTGTCTTTCTTCCAGAACTTTGCTGAAATCAAGTTCAGCCGTAAAAATTCCTTCAGTGTTTGCCTGTGGTTCGATTATCCATTGTGCATCGGGGCCTGCAATGCAGGAGCCACCATCGGCCAGTACTTCCGTGCAGTTTGCCCTGATCAGGTCCGCGTGAGGAATTGTTGTAGGGATATCGTTTTTTCGCATTAAACCCGAAACAGAAATCACAAAGGATCGGGCTTCTTCTGCAATAAAGCGGGTGATATTTTCTATATTTCGCACATTCCCCGGCCAGATGGCAATGTGCAGATCTTCTCCTTGTCCGTAAAGAGTAGCGCGAGAAAGTGGCGTCCAGTTCTCCCAACAGTTGAGTGCCCCTGCAGTAAAGTTTTTAAGTTTCTGTACCTGCAGACCATGACCGTCACCGATGCTCCAAACCAAACGTTCATCGTAAGTTGGCATAAGTTTTCGGTGGGTATGGGTGATGTTACCGGCAGCATTGATATAAACCAGCGTACAATACATACTGTGCCCGCCACGGTCGGAAGCCCGTTCAACCGTTCCAAGTACTACTGCTATCTTTTTTTCCCTTGCTATTTTACATACGCCGTCGAGATGGCCGGCATCGATCTGAACACCTTGCTCAACGTAATGTGCGTACATTTCTTTTTGAACCTGTGAATTAAACCGTGCACCTTCGGTGCGTTCCACCCAAAAAGGATATCCCGGAACAAGTGCTTCACCAAAAACCACCAGCTCGCAACCTTTGGCAGCTGCATTTTCAATAAAACTGCTTACTTTTTCCAGCGTTTTATCACGGTCGAGCCAGACAGGTGCCATTTGCGCCAGACCGACTTTTAATATGTTATTATTTCTATCCATTTTTAGTAAAGTTTCATTTTATGGAAGTGATTTCCAGGTTCGATTTTTATTGATTTCTTCTTTTGCCCGAAAAGCATTTTCCAGATTAATTCCTTTTCGGTTGGCAATGGCACATAAATAGATGAGTATATCTGTAAGTTCGTCACCAATTTCGGTGAAATTTGAATTCGAATCAACCGATAAACCTTCCGATTTTCTTACTGCTTTAAAAAGCTCACCTACCTCTTCGCCCAGTAGTAAGCATTTGTCGATGGTGGTTTGATGAATAAAATCACGTTCGTGTTCCAATTCAGTTACATATTTTTGAAAATCGGAAAGTGTAGGATGGCTGTTTAGTTCCGGCATAATAAATGGTTTTAAAAATTTTCCTCAACAAACTTTTTGTGTATTTAACTAATGCTTTTTTTCGATTCAATTACCACTTCTTTTACACAGGCAGCCGGTGAAAGTTCGAGCAAGTATTTTATGGTTTTGAACAGGTCTTCAGGCTCGATCATTTCCTCTGCAGGAAGAGGTGTCCCGGCTTCGAAAGCCATTTTTGTATTTACCCAGCCCGGGCACAGCGCGGTAACTTTTATACCCAGCGGAGTGAGTTCGCGATACAACGATTCACTTAATCCAAGCATACCAAATTTCGATGCACTGTAACCGCCACTGCCGGCAAAACCAATTTTCCCCGATCGCGAGACTACGTTAAAAATATAGCCCATTCGCTGCTTTTTCATCAAAGGCACAATCTCTTTGGTGAAATTGAACTGGGCCGTAAGGTTGGTGGCGATCATGGAACTGAAATCTTTTTCGGAGAGTTCAAGTGTTCCGTCGAAATAAATGCCGGCATTATTCACCAAAACATCAATCCGTCCGTGTTTTGCCAGAATTGCCTTTACCGTTTCATTTATTTTATCGGTGTCGTTAATATCCAGCTCAAAAATGGACGGAGAAAGCCCGCCTTTACTGATAATTTCTAAAGCAACATGTTCGAGGTCATGAAGATTCCGGCCAATTAAAACAGTCAGGTAATTCAACTCAGCCAATCCGTTCGCCACTGCCTTGCCAATACCTTTGCCTGCACCTGTAATTACCGCAATTCGGTTTTCTAAAATCATAAATTCATTTTTTTTAAAGATACGATCTGAATACAGGAAATAAAAATACTAAGAAAGGTTCAGGCATTTGGCAAATAGGGTTCCATCTCTTCGAAAACATGGTATCCTAGCTGTATACATTTCAAAGCATAGCGACGGTTTCATAAACAGAAAAGTACTTTCGCTCCTAACACCGGGAATACAGGAATAGTATTTACTTCATGAAATTCATCTTTGTTTTCAACTTTGTTCATCAGAACACCAGCAATACCTAATTTTGGTTCTAAACTCCATTTTGCAGATAATGGTATTTCACGAGAGAAATGAACATTAAGTAATAAAGAGGATACCTTTTTTTGCGCACTATCGGAGTAGCCGTAAACTAGCCCCGTGTTTATTATCCATAATTTCTTTTCCCATTTTTTGTTCAGATTGCCAAAATAATAACCATGATTTAGTGTAATGGTATGAACTTGTTTACTGTCTTCAAATTTTAGGTCAGTACCATAACTGAATTCGAGTTTGCTTGCTGGTGAAAATTTTGAAAATATGCCAATCGTGCAGCCTGACGGAAAATCAGCGCCCATCTCAAAGCCAAATTTTTTCTGAGCAGTAGTACAATGTCCGAGAATTATAAAGAAAAGAAGAAGTATGGAGATTCTCATTCTTGACGACTTTTAATTTTTTGTTTAATATAAAATTAAAGATCGAAGATCTCAATAAATCGCCGTAATAAATTGAAAATTAACAAATAGGGTAATGGTATTTTAATTGTTTTACTTACTCCTTCCCTGTAGGGGAAGGTAGTATGCAAGAGGGTTTCCATCTTTTTTGAGAAATGGAATCCTTAGTTTTGGAAATGGTCCTTACTTCACTTCCAATATAAATCCGCTTCCATGAATATTTTTGATCTCAATATCGGGATCTTCTTTCAGGTATTTGCGAAGTTTGGTGATAAAAACATCCATGCTACGGGCGGTGAAGTAGCCATCGTCGCCCCAAATTTTTCGGAGCGCCGTTTCGCGACTGAGCAGCTCGTTTTTGTTCTGGCAAAGTAGTTTTAACAGGTCGGCTTCTTTGGGCGAGAGTTTTTGTTTTTCGCCATCGCGTGAAATGCTCCGGAGCTTTGAATCAAAAGCATAAGAACCAATTTCAAATATAATGTCTTCTGTTTTAGCTTCTACCGACTGCCTTTTAACAATGGCCTGAATTTTAGCCAGCAGTACTTCAGTGTCGAAAGGTTTGGTAATGTAGTCGTCGGCACCCAGGTTGTAGCCTTTTAGGATGTCTTCCTTCATACTTTTGGCCGTGAGAAAAACCATCGGTATTTCTTTGTTGATCTTTCTAATTTCCGCACCGACGGTAAATCCGTCAACATTGGGCAACATCACATCGAGGATGCAAATGTGGTATTCACCGGTCCGGAATTTATCCATGGCGAGTTTTCCATCGTCGACCCAGGTCACGTTAAAGTCGTTGATTTCGAGGTAGGATTTTAATACTGCCCCAAAACTCAGATCGTCTTCTAAAAGGAATATGTGTTGTTTTTTTTCCACTTTTTGGTCAACCTGTCCGTTAACTGCCGGATTCAGGATCTTTTTTGTTTGCTATTTTAGATTCTGAAACAAGTTCAGAATGACGTTCCTAACTCCCTCTCCTTTGGAGAGGGCCGGGGAGAGGCCTACTCCCTTACAAAAGGTAAAAATACATCAAATTTGCTTCCCTTACCCGGTTCGCTGCTTACGTTTATGGTTCCTTTGTTGGCTTCCACAACGGCTTTAACGTAACTCAACCCGAGTCCAAAGCCTTTTACATTATGAATGTTGCCGCTGGTTTGCCGGTAAAAGCGTTCAAAAATTTTGGCCTGCACGGTCTTGCTCATCCCAATTCCTTTGTCCTCAACTGAAATAAGCACACCTTTTGCGGTGTTCTTTGTACTCACCTTTATCTGGGGTGCATCCGGCGAGTATTTATTGGCATTATCAATCAGGTTATACACCAGGTTAGTAGCATGCAATTTATCGGTAGTTACCACCGAATTAGCTGCTTTCAGGTCGAGATCGATTTTACCACTGCGTTTCTCCACCTGCAATTCGATTCCCTGCACTGCGTCGCTGATCAGGTCGTGTGCATCGATGGTTTCCCAACGGAAATCGAACTCTTTGCGGTCGAGGCGTGCAATCGTCAGAATGTCTTCCACCTGCCGGTTCATGCGGGTATTTTCTTTTTTTATCATTCCCACGAAATACCTGATCCGTTCAGGATCGTTCACCACTTTATCATTATTAATGGAGTCGGTAGCTACCGAGATGGTGGCTATTGGTGTTTTAAATTCGTGCGTCATGTTATTGATAAAATCCGATTTCATTTCCGAAATCTTCTTCTGACGCAGAATATAAAAGATACTCAGCGCAAAAGTCACCAGAATAAACAACGAAAACAGAAACGAAGCTACCAGCAACCAGTTTAGCGAGCGGTAAATAAATCCATCTTTTCCCGGAAAGAAAACGGCCAGTTTTATATTTTTCTGAAATATATCGTTGGGATACAGGTTCGCCTGGAAAATGGAGTTGGCGACTGCTGCTGAATCGGTCACGCTCATCGGAAATTCGACAATGCTGTCGTGAATTATTCCAAATTCAAAATCAAGTGTGATATTGGCTTGGAGTAATTCCGTTGTTAATACATCGCTTATCTGGTTTTCATCGATCGTGCGCACATCCCAGGCCGACACTTCGCTGACCATTTTATTGGCAATGCGTTTCAGGTTGCCGGCTTTCACCTGTACTCTTTTGCTAAAATCGGGGCGAAGCACATCAAAAGTGTCCAGTTCCATCAGCACCGAATCGATTTTTACCGTGGTGTAGGTGTAAAGTGAATCGGCGTCGGAAATGATAGTATCGCTCTGAATAAAAACCATGCTGTTGGCCGCCGATTTGTTCGAAGAAACAACAACATGTGCAGGCCGGTTGGTTTGCCGCACATTGTATGAAAAAGTGTGTGTGCTGTTATCATCGCTGTCGTTTTCCACCTTAATTTCAATAACAGCGTCTTTCTTATCGGGCGAGAATTCGCGTATGATTTTAATTGGTTTTCTCTTTTTAACAGCATTTCCTTGAACAACAGCCAGCGATTCGGGCGAAGTGCGCCAGATCAGTTCTTCATCTTTATCGAAAAAGGCTTCACCGGATTTATCTTTTCCAATGAAATGTAAGGAATCGTCCGAAAAGATCATGTCGTTCACCACACCAAAGTTATGGATGTCTTCGAGACGGCTGATGGTGCGCTGCATGGCCTCGTTCACACTGCGATCGAACATTTCGTTTTTTACCCTCACGGCATTGTTCATCCAAATCAACTGTACGGCAATTATCCCTAAAATAGAGATGCCCATGAGAACGATCAATCCGGTAAATAATTTTTTGTTCATGGCTCAAATATAGGGATTTAGGTGGCTGAAAATCAGATTTTAACTTTTCCTTAACAGAGTTTAACCAGGCTTTAACGGCTTGATATACAGTTTGACTGCTATATTTGTTTCGGAAATTAAAATCGAAAAAATATCACAAAAATGAAAAGTATTTTTACAATCGCTGCAATTCTGGCTTCGGCCATTCTGTTAACCTCTGCTGTATTGTTTACCGACATTCCACAGGATCCACCTAAAAAAGGGAAAAAGCACATTAATTTGGTACGTGTGGATGATAACGGGAAAAAAGTAGAAATTGATACCGTGCTTGAAGCCAACCAGGTTTTTGTATGGAACGGTGATACCATTGGGAAAGACGGAGGTTTGAAATGGGTGAGCGAAAATGGAGATTTTGATTTCGACATGGACATGGATTTTGACGTGAAAACCGATGGAAAACACAAGGTAATTGTTATGAAATCGGGAGATGCAACTGCTCCGATGGTATACGAATTCAAAACCGACGACGATTCGACCAAACAATATCGCGTTAAAGTGATTGCCAGCGACGACGGTGAGAACGTTAATGTAATGAAATGTCATGCCGACAGCGATGAGGATGTATTTTTTGGAGCACCACCGGCACCGCATAAAATGATGTTTATTGGCGATCGCAAAAAGGGAAACGTGATCGACTTGAGTGATCCGGGTATTATTTCGTACGAGAAAAAGGAGTTGAAAGACGGCAAGGAAAAGATCGTTATCGTTCGCGAAAAACCTTCAGAAGAAGATATTGAAATGAATGAGGAGATTATCATTCAAGGTGCGCCAATGATGCATGGTGCTCATCCTCAGATTGAAAAACGCATAAAGGTAATAGCCGGCGACGATGGCAAAGTCGAAATTCTTGAAGACGGTGATGTTTGGAGTGTTGAAGATATGGAAGAGGGTGAAAAAGTCATCGAAAAAGACGGGAAGAAAATCGTGATCAAAAAAATAAAGGAAGGCGACGAAGTTAAAGTTAACGTCGAAGTAGAAGAAAAAGAAGAAGAGAATTAAACAGCAAAAACAGAAACCCAAAAGCCGGTTACCTGAAAAGGCAGCCGGCTTTTCTTATTTATTGATGTGCATATCCGTCCGGCTGAATTGGCGTGCTCTGAATAAAAGCGATTAACCAATCTCCTTTCACTTTCTGAACAACATAGTTTTCTAAAGCTGTTATGTGCATCTTATCGTTTCCCGAGATGATATCTATATTAAACTCTAAAATTATCAAGCCCGATTTTCCATTAAATCTGGAACGCATAACTTCCATATTATATTTAAATTCGGAACCCTCAAATTCTTTAAGCATCGCTAAAAATTCATCGAGATTTTTGTAATACATTCCGTTGTCGATAACACAGAAATCTTCCGTGCAGAAATCGCCTACTTTTGCGTAAGCAAAGTCAGACATGGCTTTGTAAAAGCCATTGATGGAATTCATGGCTGCTTCTTCGTTTGTGCTTTTGGGAGCAGTTGTAAACCCGCAAAGCAGGACAATCAGTGTGAATAGAGACAAAATTTTTTTCATAAGGCTTATTTTTTTGGTGTGCCGGATTCTACGAGAAACTTGCCAAAAAGTTCAATTCATTCAGGATTGTTGTTTATACGTATTCATTATCTAAAAATTCCGGCCGGTCATCTTCATCAAAAATCTCTATCTTCGGACATAATCACTGAAATTTAAACGGAATCATGAAATCAAAAAAATTGATGCTCTTAATTATGCTGTGCGTTGTTGTGGTAACTTCGTTGCAGGCACAACCGACTTGGAAAAATTTGTTCGAAGATGATTTGTCGAATGCTGCATACAAAGAAGGAGTTTGGAGAACTGAGAACGGTGTGTTAACGGCAAGCGAAGATGAATGTATCTGGACCGTTGATGACTACGATAATTTTGTTTTGGAACTGGAATTCAAAACAGCCGAAGGAACAAATAGTGGTGTCATTGTGTATTGCACCGATACCGAGAACTGGATCCCCAATTCCGTTGAAATACAAATTGCCGATGACTATGCAGAGCAATGGGCAACGGCCGATAAAACCTGGCAGTGTGGCGCTATTTTCGGACATTTAGCAGCCAGCGAAAGCCGCGTTAAAAAACCGGGTAAATGGAATAAGATGTTAGTGAGGTGTCAGGATCAGAATATCACCGTTGAATTAAATGGAAAAACCGTTACCGAGATGGACATGGCACTTTGGACCAGCGGAACGAAGAATCCGGACGGTACAGACATTCCTTCGTGGCTAAGTACTCCGTTTGCCGAATTAGCAACCAAAGGCAAAATTGGTTTTCAGGGAAAACATGCCGGCGCACCAATTTGGTTTAAGAACATCAGAATTAAAGCGTTGTAGTACTTTGTAACGAAATCAACGCCTTTTACCGAATAATTTTAATCCCGTCAGGAGCCTCGATTTTTGTTTCAATAGTCCCGTTTGCCTGTTGAGTATGTTTTACTTTAACCACACCCAGTGGTGTTGGAAAACTGCCTTCTGCCCATTCCAAGTTTCCAAGGTGTGGATCTATTATTAGTGTTTTACATCCCGGCTCCACCACTTTTATGCCCAGTACATTCTCGGTAAGCCATGCGGTTACTCCCGACGACCAGCCGTGGCAAAGGCTATGGCGGTAACTCGGATAACAATATGCTCCAAATGACCCATGAATGTCGTTCATCCCTTCGGGTGTAAACTCATCGAGGCGGGCAGAATTCTCCATCCACTCAACATTAAAATCTTCCCAAAAAGTGGTGGCACCCATGTCGAGCATTCCGCCCCAGTAATCGCTGATGATTTCGAGCGCCTGATCGTACATGCCGGCCATGGCCAGTGCATCTAGCATGTAAAGGCCGTAAAACGTGGAAAAACGCTTTGCTCCGTCAACCGCAATTACATCTTCACAAGCCTTGGCAGGATCTAAAATTCCTGCAACGGCCATTAATGCAGCAGCTTGTTTCAAATCGTTGTGCCCTTTCACTTTTCGGTTCAGTTTTTCAATGGAAGAGTTACATTGTTGGACTGCATCCGGCGCATCCAGAATTTCACACAATTTACGGGCATCTTCCAGCGCCCAGAGCAGTAGTGCACGGTAACCGGCTTCCACACCTTCTGCGTTTGGAGTAGAAGGCCAATCCAAAAAACGAAAACGGCTTAAGGTTTCCGTGCCGTCATCTTCTATTTTTGAATCGATCAGGTCAATCAGACCCACAATATAATCCCGGTGTTGTTTCAGGTAATTCAAGTCACCATTTTGCATGTACCAGTCGTGGTGAATAATAAGGTACCACATCGAGTAGGAACTCATGCCGTTCATCCAGCTCGGGAGCGGGTATTGTTCACAAGCCAAATCAAGGCTTCGGGGAACGACTTCGTTGTAGCCAAAAACTTTTGTAATGGTTTTTAACTCCGGGTGAAAATCGCCCAGCCACACCAGCCGGTCGCGTTTAATACCATCCCAAAGGTATTCCTGCATGTTCAAATGGGTAGTATAGGCACCGGTCATCCAGATTTTATTCAGTCGGTCGTCGCTGCTTTGAAAAGAACCGAGATAGGGGATGTCGCGGTAACGCAAAATGGCACTGGCTTCTTTCAGGTTGATGGTAGTATTGGGCTGCAACAGATCAATGCGAACAAAGCGAAAACCGGTGTTCCCAATTTCAATAAGCCCTGTACGCGGTATTTCCATTACAATGTCCCGCTTGGCATGGTCGTCGGTTGAGAAACCCATTAACCAGTCTGAGTTAAATGTCTGGCTGTTTGCTTCTCCGACCGATTCCCCAAAACGGATCCGGACCAGCGAAGGTTCGCGGCGCGAGGAACCTCCCATCACCAGTTGTAGTCCCCCGTGAAGTTCTTTCCCATAATCAAGCAAAATGGAAGCCGTGTCATTATCCGTGCTTTTCATGGAGCAAAAGATCTTTCGTTGACTCATTTCCGACTGGCTGTTTCCCATTTTCAACAACACTTCAGTATTGCTGATAAGTTCTCCGCTCTGATCGGATATCCACATAACACGTTGCGGAGAAATAAAAACACGTGTCAATTCATCTTTTCTGGCAAGGTCTTCATATTCAGGCCCAAATACGGGCGGTAATTGTCCGAAACAGTTTGTCTGCAGCAGAACTGTAAATACTAAAGCGAATATTATTCCTGATTTCATCGGTAGATTTGATTTGTCAGTCGATTTGTTACTTGGTTTTTGAAAAATGCATGTCCATAAATTGTAGGAAAATATGGTAATCGCCGGGCATGGCTCCATGTCCTCCTTCGTGCATAAAATAGCCCAGATCGTGCAGGATCGGAACATTGGCAGCCGGCATCGTCTCGGTTCCCAATCCTTTCTTTCCAAGTAGTTCATAAACGGGCTCAGCCGCCACTGCTGCCAGGAACTCACCTTTCGGATCCGACCAGTTGTCAGCCGTTCCCGTTTGCAGCAAAAGCGGTCGGGGAGCCATCAAAGCAACTAACATGTGCGCATCCACCGGCGACTGACCGGGATCATCGCCATATTTTGCCCGGTTTCCGCAGAACTGGTAAAAAAACCTCGTTGAATCGGTCATGTGTTTGATCGTCTCTCCATATTCTCGCCTCGAAATCGCTGCTCCTCCTTCACCCGAACAACTGGCAATGACCATCCCGAAACGCGGATCGTGTGCGCCGGCCCACAAAACCGTTTTTCCTAAACGGGAAATACCAAAAAGGGCTACCTTTTTTGAATCGATCCCGCTGTCCGTTTCCATGTAATCCATGGTGCAGCTAAGTCCCCAGGCCCAGGCAGCTATGGCGCCCCATTCATCAGGAGCAGGATATTTTGTTTCTTTCTTCAGGTGATAGCCTCTGATGCCATAAGAAATGCCTTTTGCAAAATCGGGCTCGATATCGCCGTAATATATTGTGGCAAATCCATAGCCTGCAGCGATGAATTTTTCTGCATCCATCCTTCCGAATGTCATTCCATTGGGTACCGGGACTTTCTTTCCCTCGCGGCCCCACATCATACCTTTTCGTACACCCGGATCATCCACTGTCACTTGATTAGGAACAAAACTGATATTTAAAAACAAAGGAACAGGTCCTTTGGAATCGGAAGGAAGATAAATCAGCAGGTCGGCTTTATGGTCAGAAGTGTCGTTTGTAAAGTAGAGGGTTACCTGCTTTCGGATTGCCTGACCATTGAAGGCTGGCGTTCCGGTATCAAATACTTTAAAGCTGACTTCGCTCCGGTCCGGTGTTTTCCCAAATTGGTGTTCCTCGAATAAACGTACAATCTCGGGTCTTCTCGAGGAATACCAAGTCTCTGCATCACTCACTTTTTGCCCTTTCGACAGGGTAAGCGGATCGGGCAAGGTGTACGGCTTAACAAGTGCTTCATCATAATTGACCGGAATTCCGGCAACCTTTTCAACGGCATCCTGAGCTGTACTTTTATGGGAGCCAAATATTGATACGAGTAATAAAAAGGGAATAAAAAGTTTCGGTTTCATTTTTGAAAGTTTAGTTGGATCACCTGGTTGAATTTCCTTATCGATTTAGTTGCCTGTAATTTACAAAATTTAGGGGGAGGTGATCATTCTTGCAGCCACAAATTTCGCCTGATGCGCTGTGCGGAACTTATTTTTTATAAACGCACATTAAATATCCGTTTAAAAATCGTCTGCAGCCCGATCTTTTTCATTCACCGTAAATTCTGCTTCACCCAGGCAAATCTTACCGGTTTCAGTAATTCCTTCGATAAATATTTTATAATCGGTACTGTTGTCGCAGGTATAAAAAGATATGTGGGCTTTCCTGCGATCAAGCTTGAGTGAAGGATTCCAGTATAAAGTGGTGCGTTTGTCCGGAATTTCGGAATGAATATTTTCGCTGGTATATTTAGGAGAATAGAACTCCCGGTAGCTCGAAAACCCTTTAATCCGTCTCACTAAAGTCCCTTTAAGAACAAATGGAGAAGGAGCATATTCACCCCCTCGTTTCAGGATAATATTTACAGCACCATCTCTTCCGCTCATCCCAAAAATGGCAGCTCCGGCATGTTTTATAATATCCACTCTTTCAATCGATTCCATAGGAATGGATGTTACAGGGTCAAACATCGAATCTCTTCCGACAACTTCAATCCCATCGATAAGATATACTCCTCCAAATCCACCGGGAACCCGGCCTTTCAGGTATTCTATAATATTAGGATAGGCATAAGCATTATCAGTCATCGTATATGAGTAAGTGGGTTCGCCATAGATTTTAATTTTACCATTATTTTCTTCTACCGGTTTATCGGCAATTACATTTATGTCTTCCAATAGATGAGTATAACGATCAGGGAAAAACTCTTTTAGCTCCAATTCATTTTTATATTTTCTTTGAAGCATAGAAATCGGTGCGCTTGAGAAAGTTCTGCTCATTAATAGTTCAGAAGCTGTCAATTCAGGAGAAGCAAATTGTAGGTTGTTTAAGGTGATGGTTGTGTTTGGTCTGTTTTTACGATTGGTTCCCTGGACAATGACAGTGGCCGAATCGTAAAATTGCACATTCTTGAATGTGTAGCGGCCCAATGAATCGGTTGGGGTAAAAGTCATAAATTCATTTTCAGCGCTGAAAACACTTAGCATGACGCTGGCATCGTTTAACCTTTTTGTCTGATAATAATTTTTAACGATTCCACTTAGTCTTAATCCCAGTTGCGTTTCAAAATCCGGTATTGTGTATTTTCCCGATAACGAATTCCAGACATAGTTACTCCAGCCGTGGGTGAGCATTAAGAGGTTGAGCTTTTGTGCCGATGAGATCTTTGGATCATCGCTAAAATAACCGGCAGGATTGGCAATGTATCCTTTTAGTTCAGAGTCAACCAGCAGGTACGAATTAATGTTTTGAGTTACACCGGTGGAAGGAATTGTACTATTTTCGATAACTGTGACAGAAATATTTACGTTTTCGTTTGAATGGATATTTTTATTGCCGGTAACTTCAATTTCTACTTTTTCACGAGGATTGAACTGCGACTTATTCAGTTTTAATTCGAGCGGCACATTATCTGAATTATCAACAAAAACAAGACGTTCAGAAATTGGCACTAAATTTTGGTCCAAAAGAACCAGTCGATTAATGCCCGTTTTTAACAGTTCTTTTTTTATCGAAACTGTTTTTTCGGAATCACATGTTCCAATGTCGGCAACAGAAGTCAATGAACTTCGGTGCATTGAGGCCACGGAATAAGTTTCGTTGTTGCCTGGATTATTTGACATGACAACCAACTCAACACCATTTTTATTTTGTCGCGTGACCATCAATTTAATTCCGCTGCTCCTGATCTCGGGGAAAGTATACTCAACATTAGTATATCCATCAATTTCAAGCGTGTATGTTTCATTTTGATCGGGAACGAAGTGAATGATGCCCATTCCGTCGTACAACGAAGAAAACTTCAATAGTTCTTCACTTTTGCTATTGAACAGACTACCATTAATATTAACAATTTTACCCGCATCATCAGTAGCTTTAAAAGCCATCTGGTTGTATTTGTCGGCTAGCAGAAATCCACCTTCGGGAAGGAGATCGATATTTACTTTGGTGATCATTGGTTGCTGATGCTCAAAAATAACCTGGTTTTTTATCCGGGAAATTCTCAGTGATTTTGAAAAGATCAGATCATCGCCGTAAGCTCCCAGTAAATCGGTGTAGGCCCGAATCAGGTAAGTACCGGCTTTTGAGCTTGAATCATCAAGTATTAGCTGTCCGGGACAAAATCCTTGCTCAATGGGAAATATTTCTTTTTGTACAATGTTGGCAGCACTATCTGCTAACTCGACGTATAAATTACAGTCGGTTTTTATTGGATGGTGCAATTGCGGATGAAGCAGATAAGCTGCAAACCAAATCGTATCTCCGTTGAAATAGTATTCGCGATCGGTATGGAGGTAAAGCTTTTGAAAAAGTGGAACAAATTGTTGTTTCTGATTAAATGTGTTTTCGTTTTGGGCAAAAAGATTTAACGACAGTATTGTCAGCAAAAATGGGAGCAGGTTTTTTGGTTGCATTTTTCTTAATTTAATCACCTGACTATCAGTAAAGATATCGCCAATTTTTAATTTGTCCAACTGTTGTGCCGCTTCATTTGCAGTGGGTGACCAGATTTAAAAATTAAGGATCATTTTGCCAATTTTTTGCAGGGAGCCAGAAAACGTTAATGATCAATCGGATTTGATGTTACAACACGAAGTTAAACCGGGGATGAAAAATGAAATGTGGTATGCTAAGGGTATTCGTTAAACTCCTCCTTCCAGCCAGCATTTAAAGTCTTTCACTTTTTCACGGGCCACCAAAAAATCGTCATCGTTCGGATTTTTTACTTTTAATTTCAGGCGCGAGTTGCTGTAAGTCACCACATCGGTAATCGACTTTAAGGCGACAAGGTATTTTCGGTTGATCCTAAAAAATTGTGACGGATCCACCATGCCCTCCACCAGTTCCAGGCTTTGATCGAGCAGGTAATCTTTGCCGTCGTTGAGCTTGGCGTACGTTCCTTTTTCAAAACTGTAGAAATACAAAATTTCGGTGGTTTCGATCACGCGCAGGTGTGTGCCGACTTTTACCAGGAAGCGCTCTTTATAATCTTGTTTTTTAAACGAGTCGATGATTTCCGTAAGAATTTCAGGCGAAATAGAAGTTGTTGTCGGTTTTGCAAGTTGCTCAAATTTAATAAGCGCCTTTTCCAATTCAGGGCGTTCGATGGGTTTCAGGAGATAGTCGACGCTGTTTACCTTAAAAGCCCTGATGGCGTATTCGTTGTACGCTGTAGTGAAGATCACAGGCGACTTGAAATCGATCTGATCGAAGATATCGAAACTCAGTCCATCACCCAGCTGGATATCAAAAAAAGCAAGCTCGGGAGCTTCGTTGTTGCTCATCCAATCAACCACTGCTTTCACCGTGTCACACACAGCCAGAATTTCTGCATTGGGTCTTAATGCCGAAATGTGTGCAGCCAGTTGTGCGGCAGCCAGTGGCTCGTCTTCAACAATCAGTACTTTCATAATCTAGCTTCGAGCTTTTATTATTATTTACCCCCTGCTTTCATCAGCGCTTCTTCGAAGTCACCGACTCCAGCTGTCCCCCTCAACTGAGGTGGACAGTTGAGGCCGCAAGCTCCGGAATAAGGTGCGAGGCCGAAACGGGGGATATAAATTTTCAAATTAAATTTCCCAAACGTTCATTTTTTATGTGTTTCCAAACTTCAAACGTCCTGATACATCTCCTAAATCTATCCTTCGGTTCTTCATTCCCTCAATCCTTCAGCTTTATTAACGGCAAACTCACTCTAAAATAGTGTGTATTTTTTGTTATTACCATTTCTTTTCCGGTGAGGTATTTGTAACGTCCGGCCAGGTTTTTTAGCCCGGTCTGACTAGGTGTTTCAATTGATTTTTTTGGCTGCAGGTTATTCTCAACCACCAGTTCGTAATCATCTGAAATGGCAATAACGATCTTCAGCGGATTGGCCATCGACATTTCGTTGTGTTTTATTGCATTTTCGACAAGCGATTGGAGCGAAAGCGGAATCACCTTGCCATCAATTTTTTGGTTGGCAATAATATCAACCTGCAATGCTTCACCAAAACGGATTTGTTGCAGATAAATGTATTTTTTTACAAAATCGATTTCTTCTTTCAGCGAAACAATGTCGATATTTTTAAAATGCAGGAGGTCGCGGTAAAAGGTAGAAAGTTCACCTGTAAATGATTTGGCTTTTTCCATATCCAGATCGATGAGGCTGCGTAGCACATTGAGGCTGTTGAACAGAAAATGCGGGTTGATCTGATCCTGCAGAACTTTGTATTGTAGTGCCAGTGCTTCGCTTTTCACTTTTTCTTTTTGCCTCACTTCTTCGCGCCAGGCCTTAAAAAACGAAACGGCATAAATAATAGCGGCAATGATAATGAAAATGATGTATTCAGAAATGATTGTGGCTTTATTCCAGGTCCAGAAATTTTCCCATTCCTGGTTGAGAATCACAATAAACCAAAACCAGTTTACAATAAAAATTACAATACTGGAATAAACGAGATGTACAAGAAGCGCGGTTAAAATGCTTTTTATCGGTTTTTGAATCCAGTCGATAAAACGGGATGCTACTTTATCGAAAAGCAGGCCATTTAGAAACAATGGAAACCCCAGCGAAATGGAATAACCGGCGTTCCACAAATAGGATTCGAGCGATTTATTCAGACTTGCACCCATCAGTAAACTCGTGACAATTCCGATCAGAATTGAAACAACAACAATGGTGGTAATTCGTATGGCAATTTTATTTCTCAAGGGTGAAAGATTTTGCAGGTGACAAATTAGTAATTTTTATAGGAACTGAAACATGTAAAGAGACCGATGATGCATTTTCAGGGCTGCTGCATCAAAGATCTCTTTAACATGGCTTAATTGTTTTCAACTTCGCTGCACTGGCTTAACAATTCTTTGTTGTGATGCGCTCCCCAGGTTGGTTGCAGCGGATCCGTTTGCACCTGGCTTTCAAACATTGAGGCAGCTTTCTCCAAATCGGGTTTGGCTTTTTCGGCACCTCCACCAAAAAACTTTGGTGTGTGGAAAGTGTTGCTTCCGCGTAAGTAGTATACCCTTGGGTTTTCAGGATTCAGTTTTTCGGCAACAGCAATGGCTTCGGCAGCTTTTTGCGAATATTTTGCTCCTTTGCTTATGTCGGTAATTCTGATTTGGTACAACAAAGCCTGCAGTGCAAAAATCTCCGATTCATCATCATGGCTTTTCATGATCTTGTCAACCAGTTGTTGTGCTTTGTCGAGCTGTATGTGTTTTGCATCGGCCTCCATGTTATCAAAAAAAGTGGAACGAATACAGCAGTAAGCGGCGTAGTAATCGGGCAGCCATTTGTCGGCTTCGGCATTGGCTATGCGTTCGAACTGGTTGGCCAGCGCCTGTAATTCAATTGAAGAATTCAGCGTGTACAGTTTATCGATGTTTGTTTTCATGGTTTCTTCGTACTTCGAAGAAAAGGCTGTGGTAGCAATGGCTACAAAAAGGATGGTAATAATTGTTTTCATTTCGTTTGTTTTTAATTGTTATTGTGAATGATTTTCTGATTCAAATTTCTATGGAATTGTCGGCTCTTGAAATTGTTCCTTACTGAACTGTTGATTTTGCAGGATGAATTGTTGTATTGAGTCATGCTGAACTTGTTTCAGCATCTTCTGAATGATAGATCCCGAAACAAGTTCGGGATGACGTTCTAACTAAAAGTTCAGAAACAGCCCCACAAACACCATCCGTTTCAGGTCGCGTTTTACAGGAACCAGGCTGTAATTCCCATGCGCATCGGCGATTCCTGTCGGACGATAACTCAGGATATTGTCATTTCCGAGCACGTTGTTTACCGAGCAGTAAAATACAGAGTAATGGTTGCCGAGGTAAAATACGTGGCTGAAATTCAGGCTGAGGTCGGAATACATTTTTGTTCTTTCGCCGTTAAATGTATTCGAGTTTGGTTCGTTGTAAGGACGGCCGCTGGCTGCAGTGAATGACATCCCGATCTGTGTATTTATTTTACTCACCCAGTATTTTCCTACCACCGAAAAAGTATGATCAGAAATAAATTCAGGCGTGACTTTCTCCGGGTAATACTTGTATTTCCGCTTGGTGTCGATGTAAGAGTAAGTGATCCAGTAATCGAAACCTTTAATACTCTTTTGATCGCGCCAGAATATGTCAAATCCACCGGCGTAACCGTTGCCGGTATTCTGAAGATTGGTTGGTAATCCGTTTTCTCCGGCTGAGTGGGAGATCAGATCTAAATAAGTTTTATAATAGGCTTCGGCCCTGAACAAGCGTTCAGAAACATTGCCGAATTGGTAACTTAAAATGTAGTGCGTGGCTTTTTCGAAATCAAGATCAGTTTTCAGTTTCAGGCAGTCGGGCTGAGGTGTCTGATGATACATTCCCCACGCAGCCGAGAGTTGCGCATTTTCGCCGGTTTTTAAAGCGACAGCAAAACGCGGTGCCACATTCCATTTATTAATTACCGAAGAATATTCGCTTCGCAATCCAGGACGAATGGCCAGGTTTTTCGTGAATTTTATCTCAGGCTCAACAAATACTCCAAATAAGTGATCGTCGAATTCACCTGTGTAATTTTCTCCTTCAGCCCGAATATAATCCTGGTTGTAAAGGTGAGATGTTTCATTGGCTCCCCAGGTAAGTTTTATGCCTTCCGATAAATCGTGAATAACGGCAAAACGAGATTCAACACTCCACTCGCGTGTATCGACATCATCGGCACCAATCCCGGTCTTCTGATCCTGAAAAGTAGCAGAAACACCCACGCGATAACAGGTTTTATCGAAAATGCAGTCGCGGTACGAAAGATTGGAATAAACTGTTATTCCGCGATTTGAGATTTTCATGGGATTGCTATCACTACCGGCAGGGACATTATAAGCGAGCTTGCCGTAATCGGTAGTAAAGTATGCTTTAAACAGGCCCGAAGAACGCGGTTTGTAGCGAAATACGGCTGTTCCATTTACCGACTCTACCGGTTTTACCCAGTCGATGTTGCTGTTAAAAAGCTTATCGTATCCGGCAAAGTTGACATAACCGCCCGAAAGCATTAATGAACTTTTGTCCCAGCTGCTGGTGTGGTTGGCTTCTCCGCCAATGCTCATCAACGAAATTCCTGTATTGTCGTTCTCAGCTTTCCCGGTTGAGTTAAGCACTAAAACCGATGAAAGTGCCTGTCCGTATTCAGCCGAATAACCACCCGTGTTGAACTGAACGCCATTAAATAACGAAGGTGCAAAACGGCCTCGGGTAGCAACATCCGGAGTTTTCGAGTAGTAGGGTTTGGCGGCAACTAAGCCGTCGATGTAAGTCGCTGTTTCGTAAACATCGCCGCCACGCACCAGCAAACGACCGTCGTCGGCTGAAGCCTGTGTTCCTGGCATGGTGCGGATGGCAGCCATCACATCGCCGTTGGCACTTGGCGTGGTATAAATATCCAGAGGCTTCATCACCGAAGCGCGCCCTTCATCGTTGGCCGTAAAACTGCCGGCAGTAATGGTTACGGCGTCGAGGGTGTTTACGCTTTCTTGCAATTCGATCTGAACATGGACTTCTGCGGACAGTTCGATTTCCTGTTCCCAGGATTTGTAACCAATAAAAGTGGCCATCAGTACCTGTTTCCCGTTTTCTGTTGTGCGGAAACTAAACCGTCCTTCGTCATCCGAACTAGCTCCGTCGTAAGTATCTTCTATAAAAATATTTACTCCTGTAATTGGCTCACCATGTTTGTCGGTAACCACTCCGGAAATGTTGGTTTGTGCTGTTACAAAGATTGCCGAAATGAGTAGAAGGATTGTTGTTGTAGTTGTTTTATAAGCTTGTTTCATGACTCGAAGTATTAAATCGTTTATTGTTTTCACGATTCAAATCTCCGCTGAAAATCAGGCTTTTAAAAAATAGGTTGACTGAAGTGTAGTAATTTTGGGATGAATTGTAGAGTGGGTGATGGACATAAAAAAAGCTGCCCATTCAACAATGGGCAGCCCGTACTAAAAAACCTCAAAGCCGTGACCAAACTGATTGATAAGTTTGATCTACGCATCCCTCATACAATCTTTACGGTTCGGGAGTCAACATAAAATCAACTTCCGTTGATTCTCCTGTCGTAACATTAACATTAAAAACGGTATCTGTCGTAAAACTATCTAACTCGCATGTCACATAGTAGTTTCCTGCCAGAATCCCTATGATCTGGTAATTACCATCCGGGTTTGTAAATGCAGAAGTTATTAAGCTGTCATTCATCTCTTCAGTTTCCATCCACACTTTCACAGACGCGTGTTCCAGTGCTGTATTGGCAGTATCAAGGACGGTGCCTTCGATACGCCCAGCCATATCGAGGAGGACGCACCGAATCACCGGCTTGAAGTTGAACCCAATAATATTTCCTTTTTTCCAGTTGCCTTTGGCAACAAATGATTTGCTAACATCAAAGTCGAGTAGCACATCGGCAGTTTGACCGTTACTGATTTCAATGGCCGGCTTAATTTTTATTTTAAGGCCGCTGCTTGAACCACTTGGTACTTTCAGATCGAATTTTGTGTCGTCGTTCAGGTAAACGCTTGATTCACCAACGTGCATTCTGATCATGTCGTAGGAACCCGCATCCAGTTCCACTGAAGCCAGAAGTTCTGTCACACCATTCGACAGACTTAGCAAGTCAACTTCCATTGGTTCCTCTGTAAGTGTTATAAATTCTGCTCCGGTGGTATCGCTTTCCTGTTTTCTTATTTCAACTTTATCGATGACCACAACAGTTTTAGAAACCAGGTTAACAGGAAAAGGAGCATCAGTAAGATAGATGTTCACTTTTCCCTTTCCTTCCGTGTAATTATTCACCGTATCATCCTCACTACACGAAAGCATTAACGCGGTTCCTAAAACAATTATCATCAATACAAATCCAATTTTTTTCATGCTGTATTCTGTCTTATTTTTTTAGTAAAAAAGTGTTGAAAGCCGCCGGGGTCTGCAGTGGCGGCATCTCAACTGATTCAATGGTCATTCTTTATCACTTAATCTCAATAATTCCTTATTTAATTGTTTTCAAAAAGTTGTTGAAAGCCGCCGGGTTTTCTGCCGGCGGCATCTCAACAGATAAAAAATAAAGGGTTATTTTACTTCTATTACTGCGTATTTTGATATCTTCCAGAATTCTTCCGGATTTTCAATTTCCAGGTAGGCAATCATGCCATCTTCTTCAATAAAGTTGTATGAGCTGTCGGGATGTTCCGAAATAATTGTCGCTTTGTTGCTGAACAATGGTATTGTTTTGGTGTCGCGAATGTCGAGCTGGGTGAAATAAGACTCATCCAAATTGTTTTGTAATGAAACCTGTTTACCTAGTCCAAGAAATCCTCCGTCTTTTTTCAAAACACCGTGTTCAGCCAGTTCCTTGTAAGTGCCATAAGCGATGAAACCTCTGTTCAGCTCCATGGTTTTGTCCATTATTTGTTGCTCTTTAACCTGAAGAGTGTCCTCACGTTGGGCGATCATAATCGCCATGGTATCAACTTTGCTGTTCAATTCAGCCAGCAGAATGTCCTTTTCTTCGAGCTTCTCTTGGAGCGCCAGAATTTCTGAATTCTGTTCTTCAATGCTCTGGTTCAGATTCGCCAGTTTCTTTTTGAATGAACTCAGTTCGATACCTGCTCTTTTAAGCCTTTTTTCCAGCTGATCGATGTGCTCACTGCTTTTTTCCAGCATCTCGTTCATTAGAGCAATATCATCGATAATGGCTTGTTTCTGATCGCGTCCACCTTCTTTCTGAGTTTCGATGGAAAGCATTTTACGCTTTTCTTTGATGAATCTCAGGTTATCCTCAATATCGTTAAATGCGCCAACTAGTTCGTTAACCATGGAGTCGCGTGCAGCAAGTTCTTCGTTAATGTTCAGTTTCTCGGTTTGAAGGGAATTAATTTCACCTGTCTTTTTCTTGTAGATAGAAACACCGGCAAAAGCAACTATAGCAATAATAATCAACGCAAGCACGGTAGTGGCTATCTGTGATCTTCTGTTCTTTTTCATGACTTGTTCCTCCTTTTTTATTAAAGTGAAATACTTTGCTACTATATAGCCAAGTCGTGTGCCATAAATTTTAAAGAGAGCTAAACGTCAAAAAATCAGTTTATTGAAATTTCGGGGAGATGGAGATAGTCTATCAATATGATAGTGAATTATCAAAATGATAATCCATGGGGGTTTTATTCGTCTTCTTTCAGCATCCGGTAAATGGTAGCTACACCAATGTCGAGCTTGTCGGCAACCACCTTGGGTTTATTGTCGTATTTGTCGAGCAGTTTTTTTACTAGCCTGAGGTTGTATTCGCGAAGCGTCATGTTTTCGGTGAAAAGGCTTTCCAGGTCGGTTGAATCGTCCAATAATAAATGTTCTGCTTCAATCTCGTGGCCATCCGTCAGTGTAGCAGCAAGTTCGATCACCGATTTTAGTTCGCGAATGTTTCCCGGAAAGGGGTAGGCCAGCAGTTTTTTTGAGGCTAACGGTGCCAGTGTTTTAGGCTCCATTTTATTTTCTTTACAAAAGGTTGTGATGAAATTTTTAGCCAGCAGAATAGTATCGTTTCCGCGTTCGCGGAGAGGTGGCAAATCGATTGGCAGACCATAAAAGCGGTAGTAAAGATCTTGTCTGAAATTTCCTTTTTTCACCTCGTCAAGCAGGTTTTTGTTGGTAGCAATTATGATGCGGCAATCAATTTTTACCGGTTTGTTACTACCTATCCTGATGATTTCTTTTTCCTGAAGTGCCCGAAGCAGTTTGGCTTGCAACGAGATATCCATTTCTGCAATTTCATCGAGAAATAATGTCCCGGAATTGGCTTCTTCAAACTTACCGATCCTTCGGGCAGCTGCCCCGGTAAATGCTCCTTTTTCGTGACCAAAAAGTTCGCTCTCGATGAGCTCGGTTGGTATGGCAGCCATATTCACAGGAACAAAAGGTTGTTTGGCCCGAGTTGAATTGTAATGAATAGCTTTGGCCACCAGTTCCTTTCCGGTTCCGGTTTCGCCACTGATGGAAACGGTGACATTGGTGCGTGTGGCCTTCTCAATCAGGTCGTAAATTTTTTGGGTGGCCGGACTGTTCCCAACAATCGTGTTTTGGTAGCTGTATTTCTTTTTGACCTCCTGCCGCAACGAGCGGATCTCGTCTTTAAGCTTGAATTCCTTGCTAATATTATTGACCGTGTTCAAGAGGCGTTCGCGTATGTCTTTCGACTTAACAATGTAGTCGTAGGCGCCATGTTTTAGCAGGTCTACAACCACTTCAATATCGTCTTGTTCCGAAATAAGGATTACTTGAATATCGTCATTTATCGCTTTTATCTGCTTTAATACCTCAAGCCCTTTCATATCAGGCAGGCGGTAATCCAGCGTAACAACATCAGGAAGTTCGTGAAGGTTGTTCAAACATTCTTTGCCGGTTCCGAAGGCCTTGATCTCGTAATCGGGATTCATCGACAGATTGTGTACCAGTAAACGGCGGTACCATTCATCGTCTTCAACAACAAATATTTTTATGTTTTTAACTTCCATGCTACACTATCTCTGCTTTCGGTTTTCCGTCATTCTAAACTCTGTTTTTGCACCCGGTATTGTTCTGTTTTACGGAATTAAATTAAGTTTTGCTACCGCTTGGTTCTTCAAGTCCGTGTCCTTTCGGTCCTGTTTCTACTCTGCGCAAAAGAAAACTGAACAACAAGCCTACGAATCCAAGTATACTGAATACCCACATTCCGGGAATATATCCTTCCGGATTACTTGCCGATGCTCCTGAAGCGTCGTTGGTTACGCCAATTAACCACGCCATTGCTGCTACTCCAATCTGCTGTAATAAAGTCATCAAAGCATAAGCGGTTCCCAGCTTGCTCTCTTCAACAATGTAAGCTACCGAAGGCCACATTACTGCAGGTATGAGCGAAAATGAAATTCCCATTAAAGTTACGGGTATGTATAACGACATGTTTCCGTAGGCGAACATCAAATATACCGGCAGTATAATCACTGATCCTATCAACATCATCAGTGCGCGGCGCCCTATTTTGTCGATCAAAAGCCCGATGACCGGTGTGGCAAACATGGTTGCCATAATTAAAACACTATTCAGTTTACCGGCCATTTGTTCTGTTACACCATGTGCATCCTGGTAAAATGTAGGGGCAAATCCACGAAACGGAAATATGGCGGAATAGAAGGTTAAACAAAGAATTACCACATACCAGAACGAAGGACTGTATTTAAACAAACCTTTAAAATCGAGTTTTTCGGTTTCTTCAGCTTCGCCAAGCACATATCTTTTCTGTGTCCACCGTTCAATAAAAAAATAGATAACACCGCCTAAAAAGCAAAGTAATCCAATTCCGGCGGCAAGGTACAATACCGGCTGCCATCCCATATCATATATCGAGCTGGCCCATGCATTCGAGCGGTCTACAAAATAAGATCCGCCCCGGCCAATCAGCAGATTGATCCCCAATGCAAAACCAAGTTCTTTTCCTTTGAACCATTTTGCCAGGGCAACAGTCAGTGCAACAATTAATGGTTCGCTTCCAAATCCTAAAATAAATCTACCGATCAGTATGATGTATAAATTGTCGCTAAATGCGGTAACAAAACCGGCCAAACTACAGATAGCACCAAACAATACCATGGAAACACGTGTACCGTATTTGTCAATAAAAACACCACTAAAGAAAAGAACAATCACTGCTGCAATACTGTACATGGTATACAGTTGACCGATGTTTGTTTGGCTGAAGCCCAGTAGTTCGATAAAATCTTTAGCTACATATGCAACGCTATCGTACATATAGTAGCTTCCAAACATGGTGAGACTAACGGCTACCAGTGCTACCCACCGCAGCCATCCTGGTATTGTAACTTGTTTATTGTGCATAGAATTCCGGATTTGGTTTTTAGTAAAAAAACAAATGTATTGAATATGGCCGGATTCGGAAAGTAAAATTTACTTATTAGAACTTATCTTTGAGCATCACCTTTAGTTCATCATTCAGCGTTTCGATTTCGGACTGCAGCTGTGTGACTTTTTGGGCAATAATTTTTGGTTTATCACCTTCTTTAGCCAACTGTTCCAATTCTTTTAAGGTGTTGTAAACTCCGATTACATTCATGTATTTTACAGGAGACGCTAGTTTATGTGCCAGATCGGCAATGGCTTGAAAATTTTCCTTTTCCAGGTTATCATTCATAGCCAGCAAGCTGCTTTCGCTGGTTTTAATGAAAAGCGAGATCATCTCCTGCATGAATTTCGGGTCGCCGTTTGCCATGCGCTCCAATTCGTTTAAATCAGGTGCAGTACTTCCTTTTTCCTGCTGAGCTTCTTCCGGTTTTGGTTGACCTTCTAATATTGTTTCTATCAGGTTGTACAATGCAGCTTCGGTAAATGGTTTTTCCATGTTTCCATCAAATCCGGCATCAGAGGTAGATGCAATTTCGTTGCCCGTGTTAGCCGATAAGGCAATAATTTTAGCACCGTTGCCCGAAGCCTTTATCTTTTGAGTGGCTTCAATTCCATTCATTACCGGCATCCGAATATCCATTAAAATCAGTGCGTAAATGTTTCGTTCTGAAAGATCGACAGCTTCTTTTCCGTTTTCGGCTTCATCGAAATCGATTTTCCATTTGCCGAAAATGGTTTTAAGGAGGTGCCGGTTAAATTCATCGTCGTCAACAATCAGCACTTTTTTGTTCCTCAAAGTTGGCGGTGTCGGCTTGCTTTTTACGTTTTTGAGAAGTTTTGTTTGATCACCTTTTTCAAAAGGCAGCTTTACAAATATGGTGGTTCCTTTGCCGGGCTGGCTTTCCAGATTTATTTCGCCGTCCAGCAGATCAACCAGTTTTTTTACAATGTAAAGTCCCAGTCCGGTGCCGCCCGCTTTTTTATTGATGTCGCTTTCCAGTTGTACAAAATCGTCAAAAATACGTTGCTGACTTTCCTTGGCAATGCCAATGCCTGTATCCGAAATTTCGAAGGAAAGCCAGACTTTATCGTCTTGCTCATTGGCCTCTGCTTTTAGTTTTACTCGTCCGTCATCAGTAAACTTAATGGCATTTGTAAGCAGGTTATTTAATATCTGTTTAAGTCGTCCGTCGTCGCCAAATAAAACCAGTGTTCCTTCGAAATTCTTTTCCACTTCGAAATGAATGTTCTTTGCCGACGAGCTTTCGTGGTAATACATTTCCAGTTTATCGATCAAATCGTTCAGCGAAAAGTCATCGGGTTTTAGCTGAAGACGCTGATTTTCAATTCGTGTAAAATCGAAGGTGTCATTTACGAGTTCGGTTAAATGTTGGGTGGATTCGTAAATCACCTGCAGATCTTTTTGCGTTTTGGTATTGTGTTTTTGCTGGATCAGCTGTTCCGATAATCCGTGGATCGCATTAACGGGAGTGCGCATTTCATGGCTCACTGTGGCTACAAAAAGTTCTTTGGTGCGTGCCAGGTTTTCGGCCTGTGTTTTGGCTGCTTGCAATGCTTTTTGATAAGCTCTCGATTTTCTCAAGTCTCTGAAAAACAGGAAGAGAACCAGGATCATCAAAAGGATAAGTGATAGAGCGAATGTGGCTAAACGTTGATATGTTTGATTGGCCAATATATCGGCATCCTCCGATTTTTTCAGCAAGCTTTCCTGTTCGTTCGATTCGAGATGTTTAATGGTTTTCGATAGAGCTTCATTTAACTTTAGGTTCTCTTGCAGGTAGTCAGTTTCAATCGATGAAATTTCCTTGTTTCGTTCTCTGATCTCCTGTTCAAGATCCTGCATTTCTTGACGAAGTATTTGTTTTTCAACTGTGCGATCTACAATTATTGGCTTTGGAGGTTCTGATTTCCCCTTAAAAATTCGCTTGAAAAATGGTACTTTTTTAGCTTCTTCAATTTGTGTCGTGTCCTGATTGACCAGTGTTGTATCCACTGGTTTTGATGGTTCATGGTTTTTCCCAAAAATCCGCTTGAAAACTCCTTCCTTTTCAGGTTCTTCATAATAGAAAGTGTCCTGAACAATCATTACAGTATCCAGTGTTTCGAAGTACTGATCAAACGCTTCGTGCTCATTTTTTTTAGAGAGATGAAGGTTCAGAATCTTTTCCCAGATCCCCATTTTTTGATAAGACAGCGTGATGATAGAGTCCAGAAGCGGTTGATTTAGCGAGTCTAAAATTGCCGTTCCCTTTACATCGGTAAGCTTGCTATTCAATGAATTGTTGATCTCGAAGTATTCGCTAACGTAGCTTTGCTCTTCGCTAAGTGAGTATAGTTTTACAATGTTTTCCAGTTCATTTAGCTCTGAATTCACATCTTTTACTAAAAGTAGTTTGTTATCGGGTGTCGATTCATTCTCCATCGAATTCACGATCTTAGAAAGGCTCTTATAAACCAGGTTTCCAGATAATGCCATTAATGCAAGCATCACAATTGTCAGCAAAATGATCGGTATTTCAATTTTTATTCTTTTCATATGTTTGAATCACGTTTTGAAATATACGTTTGCACCGAAAACAAGTTTAATGCCAAAATCCGGAATGACTGTTTATCGATCCGGAACAAGTTTATTCTGAAGCTTGTTTTTACAAATGTAGCTTTTACTGTTCATTACTTAAAAATCATTCGTTCAGGAATTGAATCCCAAAAGAATGTTAAATCCGTTTGAACAAGTTGACTGTTATTTCATTAATGATTTAAAAAAGGATACTTTTGTCCGTTCAAATTTAGTTAATAAGAAAAACAGAATAAAATGGCTGATAATCAGAAAACTTTACTGATGATTCTCGACGGATGGGGAATCGGCGATGGATCGAAAAACGATATCGTTTCAACGGCTCCAACACCTTTTATGGATTCATTAATGGAAAAATATCCGCACTCTCAACTTCTGGCAAGCGGCGAAAATGTTGGATTACCCGACGGACAAATGGGAAATTCGGAGGTAGGTCACCTAAACATTGGTGCCGGAAGAATTTTGTACCAGGACATGGTAAAGATCACTAAAGCCATCCGCGATAAGTCGTTATGGGAGAATCCACAGATTGTAAAAGCTTATAATTACGCCAAAGAAAATAATAAGAAAGTACATCTGATCGGTTTGATCGGCCCCGGCGGAGTTCACGCCTTGAGTTCACATATGGTTGCATTGTGCCAGATTGCTACCCACATGGGACTGGAAGATGTATTTGTTCATGGTTTAACCGACGGTCGCGATACCGACCCGCGTTCGGGTTATGGTTTTGTGGAGAACGACCTGAAAGCATTGGAAGGAACCAACGGTAAATTCGCATCGTTGATTGGCCGTTATTTCGGAATGGATCGCGATAAAAACTACGATCGTTTGAAACTGGCATACGACCTTTACACACAGGGAAAAGGTGAGGCTTCAACCGATATTTTGGCCAGCATCAAGAAATCGTACGATAACGGGATAACCGATGAGTTTATGAAGCCGATCGTTATGGTTGACGACAATGGTGAGCCACTCGCTAAAATTGAAGAAGACGATGTGGTGATCTGCTTCAACTTCCGAACCGACCGTTTGCGTCAGACAACTATTGCATTCACTCAGGAAGACCTGCCGGAATACGGCATGCACACCATGAATCTGCAGTGGTACACCATGACCAATTACAAAGCCGATTTCAAAGGGATCAACGTTATTTTCGACAAAGAAAATGTAGTAAATACGATGGGTGAAATTGTTTCGAAAGCCGGTAAAAAGCAAATTCGAATTGCAGAAACCGAAAAATATGCTCACGTAACTTTCTTCTTCAGCGGTGGTCGCGAGGATGAATTTGAGGGTGAAAGCCGGATCCTGATCCAGTCACCAAAAGTTCCAACCTACGATCTTCAGCCCGAAATGTCGGCACCCGAAGTTCGCGATGCCATTGTTCCGAAACTGGAAAATGGTGAAGCTGATTTTGTGTGTTTGAATTTTGCCAATGGCGATATGGTGGGACACACCGGAGTTTACGAAGCCGTTTACAAAGCTGTTCAGGCCGTTGATGCCTGCGCAAAAGATGTTGTAGCCGCTGCCCGTAAAGGTGGTTTCGATGTTCTGATTATTGCCGACCATGGAAACGCAGATAATGCTGTAAATCCCGACGGCTCTGAAAATACTGCACATTCATTAAATCCGGTTCCCTGTATCTTTGTTTCAGACAAAGAAGGCATTGAACTGGAGAACGGCGTATTGGCCGATGTAGCACCAACATTGTTAAATGTTATGGGTATTGAGGTACCGGCTGAAATGACCGGTAAAAACTTGATCAGGGGAAAAGCATAATTATTATACAGAAATCCGGCCTCAAAATCAGGGGTCGGATTTTTTTCCTAATTCTCTCGGAATATTTGAAATGATCGAAATTGGCCGTACCATATTAAGCAACGATATTTTTGAGAAGCACTTTGTTTGCGACGTATTAAAATGTAAAGGCGCTTGTTGTATTGAAGGTGACTCGGGTGCCCCGCTTACCGATGAAGAAGCCGTATCGATTGAAAAAGAGTATCCCAATTTTGAAAAGTACCTCCCTAAAAAGCACAAAAAGGAAATTGAAAAACAAGGCTTTTCGCTTATCGACAGTGATGGCGATCTTGTAACTCCGCTGGTAAATAACCGTCAGTGTGCTTATAGTTTTTTCGATGAACGAGGCATATTAAAGTGCGCCATCGAAAAAGCACACTTCGAAGGCAAATCCAAATTCAGGAAACCTATTTCCTGTCATCTTTTTCCTATCCGCATTACCGAGTACAAACGATTTGATGCGGTTAACTATCAGGAACTGGACATCTGTAAGCCCGGCCGTGAGTGTGGCGTATCGCAACAAGCACCACTATACAAATTCCTAAAAGAGCCGCTCATCAAAAAATACGGTGAAGAGTGGTATACTCAGGTTGAAATGGCTGCTGAGTATTTGCAGAAAGATCGTTAATGCAATATATCCTGATTCATTTTTTGGAGACTACAAATTTTGAATCTACAAATCATTTTACCATTGTTTACTATTAATATGAAGGAGCTCAATTTCTGGGTTTTACAGATCATAAAGAAATGTTAAGCGTCACTAACGATCACTTCTAGTAGCGGATCTCCGCAACAAAGAGTAAATTTATCACAGCTGGTAGTGTTGTTTTAAACCCTCAGGTTCATTAAATTTGAGGATGCGCAAATTCTATTTTATTTCCATATTATTCCTGATCACTTTATCCTGCGAAGACCGTGAACCCGATCCGGTTTTAACTCCGGTGTGGCTCGAAGCCAGAATTGCGGAGCTCGAAGAGTCGGGCTGTGTAGGATGCACCATTAAAAGATACACCTACAAGGAGGAGTTTTTTTACCACGTATACTGCAATTACTGGTCGTGTATCGATTGCGAAATTTACCATTTCGATGGTGAGCCGGTAGACTGGGAAATCGTTGATCGCGCTGATTTCTGGGAAAATAAAACACGTCAGATATTGCTTTGGGAGTGTCCTGCCGATTCTACTGCGCAGCCCTGAAATTTACGATCAGATTATTTTTCTTTGAATTAAGCCACAATTTCAACCCGATTGCCTTCCGGATCGAGAATAACACTTTCGTAATAACCGTCGCCGGTAATTCGGGGCTCACTGATCACCTTAAAACTGTCCTTGCGTAATTCTTCGGTCAGCTCTTTTACCCTGGTGATGGAACCCACCTGAATGGCAAAATGAATGATGCCCGAATGCTGTTTGATCGGGTCGTTCTTCGATTTTGGAATGTTTGGCATTTCCATGAGTTCAATCCGGCAATCTCCGTCGAAAGTGAGGAAATAGGAGCGAAACTCCCGGCTGTGGTTGTAGTATATTTCGGAAGAAGAAGCGTCGAAATAATGCATGTAAAAATTTCGGAGACCTTCCAGATTGTAGGTCCAGATTCCTAAGTGTTCTATTCTCATGGTTTTCGTTTTATGTCCTTTTAAATTTACAAAAGGTTTTGTTTAAAAGCCATAGGCACCATTAATTTTTAATTTCCCATTCCTTAAAAAACTGTTCCAAAAAATCTTCCATGAACTGATGACGGGCTTGGGCAATCTGAACTGCCGTTTTGGTATTCAGCCTGTCTTTTAACAACAGTAGTTTCTCGTAAAAGTGATTGATAGTAGGGGCTGTTGTTTTTTTGTATTCATCAAAACTGGTATGCATTTCGGGTTGAACAGCCGGATCGTAGATCAAACGGTTTTTATTTCCTCCATAAGCAAAAGTGCGCGCAATTCCAATGGCGCCAATGGCATCAAGTCGATCGGCATCCTGAACGATTTTGGCCTCAATCGAACTTGCCGGTGTAGCAACTCCGGCTCCTTTGTACGATACTTCGTGGATGATTTGCAGTACCTTCTGAGTTTCTTCATCCGGCAAATCCATTTTCATCAGCCAGACCGAAGTAAGCGATTCTTCAGAACCTCCGTTAAGTTTCCAGTCGTCAAGATCGTGCAACAAGGCCGCCAGTTCAATAATAAAAGAGTCTCCATCTTCGGTTTGAGCTATTTTTAATGCCAGGTTTTTTACACGATAAATGTGCCACCAGTCGTGCCCCGATCCTTCTGCCTCAAAGTGGTTTTTAATGTATTGCCTGGTAGCTTTCAGGATGTAATTGTATCGAATATTCGTATTCATGATTCAAATTTTGTCAAATATAAACAATCCCAAAAGCATAATAAAAGTTAATATTTTCCCCAATTTCTTCGTAATATGCTGATATCCAGTGCTGGAATGCCAAAGAAGCCTGAATGCGACCTGAGTCACCGTATCAGGAAATAGTTTTTTTCTAATTTTGCAGCCAATAAGTATTTGTAATCGTTTATAAAAGCGAGAGTTACGAATCAGACAGTGAGAGGGATATCTATGACATATAATAATAAATTGACTTTACCGGCGATGTTTGAACATGCCGTAAAGACTTATTCAGATAAAACTTCCATCGTATTTGCCGGTGATAAGGACTACACTTACCGCGAGATGGGAGAGGAGGTTGATTTGTTGGCCGAAATGCTTTTGGAACTTGGAGTTGCAAAAGGCGACAAAGTGGCCATATTGAGCACCAACATGCCAAACTGGGGAAAAGTATTTTTTGCCATTTCAAAAGTTGGAGCCGTGGCCGTGCCTATTTTGCCCGATTTTCATACACGTGAAATTTACACCATAATAGAACATTCCGAATCAAAGATTTTGTTTGTTTCTGAAGGATTGTATCACAGCGTAGGAACGGAAACCGGCGATCTTTTATCAGCTATGGTTTTAATGGAGAATTTTGCGATTATTCCAAAAGCAACTCCTGCCGACCATCTGAAAATTCTGGAGTCGTCGTTGCCGGTAAAAGTGGAGAAATTTGATGGGGTTTCTGTTGAAGAAGAAGATCTTGCATCCATCATTTATACTTCCGGAACAACCGGAAATTCAAAGGGAGTGATGTTAACACACAAGAACCTGATTTGGACAGCACGTCAGAGCAGGACTTTGCAAAAGATCAATTCCGATGACCGGTTTTTATCGATTTTGCCACTTTCACATACACTCGAAAATACCGTTGGATTTCTGTTACCGATAATGTACGGTGCATCTGTTCATTACCTGAAGAAACCTCCTGTGGCTTCTGTGTTGATGCCGGCTTTTCAAAAAGTTAAACCGACAGTAATGCTTTCGGTGCCACTTATTATCGAAAAAGTTTATCGTTCGAAAGTGTTGCCGACTTTTCAGAAAAATGCGTTAATGCGTTTTCTGAGTTCTTTTGCACCGACGCGAATTGTATTGCATAAGATAGCCGCTAAGAAACTGATGAAAACGTTTGGCGGACAACTGCACTTTTTTGGAATAGGTGGCTCAAAACTCGACGATGCCGTTGAGCGTTTTCTGTATGAAGGTGGTTTCCCTTACGCCATTGGTTACGGCCTTACCGAAACCGCGCCACTTTTAGCTGGGGCAGTTGGTAAAAACAGGGCAGTCGGATCGACCGGAATCGCGATGGAAGGTGTTTCGCTGCGTATTGCCGATCCTGATCCAAAAACCGGTGAAGGCGAAATACAGGCCAAAGGCGAAAATGTGATGAAAGGGTATTACAAAGCTCCGGATATTACGAAGGATGTATTTACGGAAGATGGTTGGTTCAGAACCGGCGACCGTGGAATGTTCGATAAGAATAATCGCTTGCACATTAAAGGCCGTATAAAGACCATGATTGTTGGGGCAAGCGGAGAAAATATATACCCTGAAGAAATTGAATCAGTGATCAACAAAATGCGTTTTGTGCTGGAGTCGCTGGTGGTGGAGAAAAAAGGGAAACTGGTGGCTATGATTCATTTGAACAGGGAAGAAATTGAAGAGCAGTTTCAGCACCTGAAACTGGAAGCTAAACAGTATATCTCTGATAAATCGGATGAAATATTGAATGAAATCCACAAAAAGGTGAATCAGGAAGTTAACAAGTTTTCAAGGATCAGCCAGGTAGTTCTGCAGCCGATGCCTTTTGAACGTACACCTACAAAGAAAATCAAGCGCTTTTTATACGCTTAGTTACAAAGATATTAATGCAAAGGAAAGCTTTATCGAAGGCTTTCCTTTTTTTGTTACAGGTCTTCAGATTTTGTTAATTTTGTAGCCACAAAAATCGCAAAGTAAATGGTAACCGAATCGAGATATAGTGCCAGGGGAGTTTCGGCTTCAAAAGAAGATGTTCATGCGGCCATTAAAAATGTAGATAAAGGATTGTATCCCAAAGCATTTTGCAAGATCGTTCCCGATATTTTGGGAGGCGATGCCGATTGGTGCAACATTATGCATGCCGACGGAGCAGGAACGAAATCATCGCTGGCGTACATGTACTGGAAAGAAACCGGGGATATTTCGGTTTGGAAAGGCATTGCACAGGATGCACTTATCATGAATGTGGATGACCTGCTTTGCGTAGGTGCAACCGATAATATTTTGGTATCATCAACCATCGGGCGAAACAAAAACAACATTCCGGGCGAAGTAATTGCCGCCATTATTAACGGTACCGAAGAATTGCTGGCCACACTTCGCGAAATGGGGATCAACATTTATTCAACCGGTGGCGAAACTGCCGACGTTGGCGACCTGGTTCGTACTATTATTGTTGATTCGACGGTGACCTGCCGCATGAAAAGAGAGGATGTGGTTTCGGCCGATCAAATAAAAGCCGGCGATGTAATTGTTGGGCTTTCTTCTTCGGGACAAGCAACTTACGAAGATGAATACAACGGAGGAATGGGCAGCAACGGTTTAACCTCGGCCCGCCACGATGTTTTTGCCAGTTACCTGGCCGAAAAATATCCCGAAAGTTTTGATCCGCAGGTTCCTTCCGAGCTGGTTTATTCAGGAAAGAAAAAGCTTGACGAAGCGATTGAAGGACTTGGAATTGATGCAGGCAAGTTGGTGTTATCGCCAACACGTACCTATGCGCCGGTAATCAAAAAAGTACTCGACAAGTATCGGAAACAAATTTCAGGAATGATACATTGTTCGGGTGGTGCACAAACCAAAGTGCTGCATTTTGTTGATGGAGTTCATGTAATTAAAGATAACATGTTCCCGGTTCCACCGCTTTTTAGTATGATTCAGGAGCAGTCGGGAACCGATTGGAAAGAAATGTATAAGGTGTTCAACATGGGGCACCGTTACGAGATATATTGTGGTGCCGATGTGGCGGATGAAATCATCGGGATTTCGAAATCGTTTAACATTGATGCGCAAATTATTGGAAAAGTGGAGCCGTCCGAGGGTAAGAAACTTACCATTAAGTCGGAGAACGGCACTTTTGAATATTGATAGACAAAGAAGATGGCAGAGTACGCATTATTAGAGAAGTTTGAAACGATAAAACACCGCTTTGAAGAAGTGGAGCAGCAAATTACCGATCCGGAAGTAATTGCTGATATGAAACGCTATGTGAAGCTGAATCAGGAATACAAAAACCTGCAAAAGCTGGTTGCTAAGTTTCAGGAATACAAAAACCTGGTGGACAATATTGAAACCGGGAAAGAAATGCTGGCAGAAGAAAGTGATGAAGAAATGCGTGAGATGGCGCGTGATGAGATCGAGGATTCACAGGCAAAACTTCCGGAGATTGAAAAAGAGATCAAGTTATTGCTTGTTCCTGCCGACCCGGAAGATGGTAAAAACGCTATTCTTGAAATTCGTGCCGGTACAGGTGGCGATGAAGCTAGTATTTTTGCCGGCGACCTATTCCGTATGTATTCCAAGTTTTGTGAAAGCAAAGGCTGGCGTATGGAGGTGACCAATGCCAATGAAGGTACCGCAGGTGGTTTCAAGGAAATTGTTGCCAATATTACCGGCGAAGGTGTATATGGAATAATGAAATACGAATCGGGCGTGCACCGGGTACAGCGTGTACCACAAACCGAAACGCAGGGACGTGTGCATACTTCGGCAGCTACGGTTGCTGTTTTGCCCGAGGCTGATGAATTTGATGTGGAACTGAAGAATGAAGACATCCGTCGCGATGAATACTGTTCGTCGGGACCGGGTGGACAGTCGGTAAACACCACGTATTCGGCTATTCGTTTAACGCACATTCCAACCGGAATTGTGGTAACCTGCCAGGATCAGAAATCGAAATTGAAGAACCTGGACAAAGCGATGGCCGAATTGCGTACACGTTTGTACAACATGGAATACCAGAAATATGTAGATGAAATTTCATCGAAACGTAAAACCATGGTATCTACCGGCGACCGTTCGGCAAAAATCCGTACCTACAACTGGCCGCAGGGTCGTGTAACCGATCACCGTATCAACCTCACATTGTACAACCTGCAGGCGATCATCAACGGTGAAATCAACGAGATCATCGAGAAGCTGATGTTCGAGGAGAATGCTGAGAAACTGAAAGAAGCAGAAATCTAATAAATAAAGGAAGTCTCCTGACTTCAGACTATTCAATATGAATCAACAACAACTTTTTGAACAGATACAAAAGAAACGCAGCTTTCTTTGTGTTGGTCTGGATACCGATATCCAAAAAATACCACAACATTTACTCGATACTTCCGATCCGATGTTTTCTTTCAACAAGGAAATTATCGACTCCACAGCCGAGTTTGCAGTAGCTTACAAACCCAACCTGGCCTTTTACGAAAGTCAGGGATCGAGGGGAGTGGTGAGTCTGGAAAAGACAGTTTCGTATGTAAAATCGAAGTACCCGAACATCTTTATTATTGCTGATGCGAAACGCGGTGATATCGGGAATACATCCAATCTGTATGCGCGTGCGTTTTTCGATAAGCAAAAGTACGATGCGGTTACTGTTGCTCCATACATGGGTGAAGATTCGGTAAAACCATTTATGACCTATCCTGAAAAATGGGTGATTTTGCTGGCATTGACTTCGAATCAGGGAGCGGCCGATTTTCAGTTAATTGAGAACAAAGAAACCGGTGATAAGCTTTTTGAAACGGTGCTGAAAACGTCGCAAAACTGGGGAACTGAGGAGAACCTGATGTATGTAGTTGGTGCCACAAAAGCTGAAAAATTAAAAGAGATCCGTGAAATTGTTCCGAACCATTTTCTCTTGGTCCCGGGTGTTGGTGCACAGGGAGGCAGCCTGCAGGAAGTAGCTAAAAATGGTATGAACGGCAAATGCGGCTTGCTCGTGAATTCATCGAGGGGAATTATTTATGCTTCACCCGATGTTGATTTTGCCGGGAAAGCAAGAGATGCAGCTCAAAAAGTTCAAAAGGAAATGGAAGTGTTGCTTGCTGAAGCAGGTCTGATTTAGAAGTAAATTTTAATGAAAATATTTAGGGTAGCAGTTTGAAATTGCTACCCTTTTCTTTTTGTCTTCTTCTGAAGACCAATGTTTTTTAACGTCATCCTGTCCGTCAGCTGACGGATTCAGGATCTAATTGCCAGATTCCGAAATATTCCGATAACTATCGGGACGGAGTGACGATTTAACAGGATTAAATAGAATTAAATCTGTTCCCAGCCTTTACGATAGGTATGTCGTATCCATTCGTCAGCCATTCCAAGGGCAGGCAGCGTTGCATAATCTTTATTAAAACGAGGATCGCCATTGACGATTTCAAAATTATCCTTGGTAAGAATACGCAGTTCATCAGAGGGTGAAATGTTTGTAAAACGCATATTTGGACCATCCCATTTTAATTTGCGTTTCAGGCTCTGCAAGCGAACGGCCAAAACGCCCATTACTACCATTTCGTTTAATGGCCCGGCGTAGCTGAAATTCGAAGAAGCTTCCACCCGGCTGTTTTTGTTCTCTTTACAGGCACGAATCCAGTCTTGTTCATGTCCGCCTTCCATTGCGTTCGGAATTCTTCTGATTATCATTTTCGGGGGTTCAAAATTTGCCGTTTCCGAAGTTGGCAACAAGGTTGGATTAGCAGCATAAGTCCCGCACATGATCTTTCCTCGTGTTCCGTAAAAAATGCAGCCACCGTCATCGTCGCCCATTTGTTCGCCGTCTCTTAGTTCATCGGGTCGCGGAGGCATAAAACCTCCGTCGTACCAGTTAACCGTAACTTCGGGCATGGCTACTTTTGGTAAGTTGTCGCGTCGTGGAAATTCGTAACGCACAAATTCGGCATTCGGTGCCGAATCATTATTGAATGCTGTTGAACTTCCCTCAACACTATCGGGATATTGCAGGTTGAGCGCTTTAAAAACAGGATCGAGAATGTGACAGCCCATATCACCAAGAGCACCGGTTCCAAAATCCCACCAGCCACGCCAGTTCCACGGGTGATAAACCGGATTGTATTCCCTGAACGGTGCCGGACCGATAAATAAATCCCAGTCAAGGGTTTTAGGGACACGTTTGCTTTTTTCGGGTCGCGATAATCCCTGGGGCCAAATTGGGCGGTTGGTCCAGGTGTCAACATGGGTGACTTCACCAATCGTTCCTGCCCAAATCCATTCGCAAATTTGACGGATGCCTTCCGCTGAGTTTCCCTGGTTACCCATCTGCGTAGCAACGCCATATCGTTGAGCAGTTTCGGCTAAAATCCGCGATTCATAAACCGAATGAGTCAGTGGTTTTTGCAGAAAAACATGTTTCCCTTCACGCATCGCCATCAACGCAGGAAGTGCGTGTGTGTGGTCGGGTGTGGCAATCATCACGGCATCAATGTCTTTTTGCTGCTCAAACATCACCCTGAAATCTTTGTATTGCGTGGCTCTGTGCCACCGTGGAAAAGCATTTCTCCCTGCATATTCCCAGTCCACATCGCAAAGGGCGACAATGTTCTCGGTTTCCATGAATTTCAGGTTGGTGAATCCTTTTCCGCCGACACCAATCCCGGCAATATTCAGTTTATCGCTGGGTGCTTTGTGTCCGAAACCGGCAATCACATTCGAAGGTAAAATGGTTGCTGCAGCAACTCCTGCTGAAGCTGTAGTGATAAATTTTCTGCGTGATAATGTTCCCATGTGTTGTTTTTCAAAACCTTGCGGAAAAATAGAAAAAATATAGAGTACTGCCTATTATTTTAGAAAATTGAAGAAAGATTAACAAAATTTTACGTGTGTTAAGAACGGTGGTCCGTTGAAAGGAAAGAAAAAAGGCCGTACCTTACAGTACAGCCCTTAAAAACTATCATGACGTTTTATCTCTATTAAACCTCTATCGGTAATATTACGGCATCGATCACGTGAATGATTCCATTGGATGCTGAAATGTTAATCATTGGTTTATCGTCTTCATCAGTTCCAATATTGGCGGTGTTACCAATTGCCCAGATAATTCCCATATTGTCTACCTTAAAGGAAGCCTCTTCAAGTAAAGTTTGAATAGTGCGCGGGTTATTCTTTGGTACTACACTGTGAGCAGCGCTGCGTCTGTCTGTTACATGGTATAACAACACATTTAAAACCAGTTCTGCATCGAGATCGGTTATGGCGCTAATACCTAATGTTGAGTAAAGTGAATCAAATGCAGCATCTGTCGGTGCAAACACGGTGTACTGGTCTGTTCCATTCAGAAACATATCTACCAGTCCTGTTCCCAAGCTGTCATATACGTATAACAACGCAGCAACCAGTTCTTCAAATTCGCCGTCGTCGATGAGCGCAATTTCTGCGATGCTCAAGTCACCTTTTTTCAACGCTTTTCCGGCTTTCAATTCCATATCTTCCGAAACTGTTGGCACATAATCATCACTTGGCTTGTCACAACTTACTGTCATCAACCCATTTCCCAATATGGTTGCAAGTGCAAAAATTCGTAAGTTCAATTTTTTAATAAGATTTAGAGTTTTTATTTTCTTTAATTTTTAAATGTTACACTCACTATAACTTTGAATGAATTAAAATGTTTAAAAAATAAATTGAAAAAATAAACAATATGATTTAAATACATTTTTATTAGGAGTTTAAACTATTTGTTAAAAAAAGTTAAATAAGTTTTATGTGATTGGAGCCATTTGTTGTTTTCCGGATTTCTCTTAAAAATGAATGCATTAATCACATACGTTTATTCTACTTATCTTTAGCTGATAAAATTGATCAAGATCGCATGTCAAAACTCAAAGATTTCCTAAAAGATAAATTTCTGATCACCAAAGTCCGAAACCGGATGTATCCTTCGGTACAGATAGAACAACGAAACATGTACCTGCAGTACCGTAAGATGTTGCTCGATAATCATCTCCCGAAACTGAATGAAACAGGATTTCGGGTGTACTCACAATTCGAGGAAGACGGAAAACTGTTGTTTATTTTTTCGTTGCTGGGAATGACGAACAAACGTTTTGTTGAGATTGGCTCTGATGATGGGGTGAACAGCAATTCGGCCAACCTGTATTTTAATTTCGGCTGGTATGGTTTGTTTATCGATGGGAATTCCAAAAGTATCAGTCGGGGCAAAATTTTTTTCAGTAAATACCCGCACCCGTGGTTTTATCAGCCTAAATTTACCTGCGCTAAAGTGACCCGCGAAAATGTAAATGAGTTGATCCAGGAATCGGGTTTTAAAGGTGAAATTGGTTTATTATCGATCGATATTGACGGCAACGACTATTGGATCTGGGATGCCATCAACATCGTCGATCCCCAGGTGGTGATTATTGAAACGCACAACGAATTTGGAATGAATAACATCGTTGTTCCTTATGATCCCGATTATTATTTCCCCGGGAAGCATCCGGTTTATCATGGAGCATCACCGGTGGCCATGAATAAGCTGGCCAATAGAAAAGGCTATCGTTTGATTGGTGCCAACGAACTTGGTTTCAACTTTATTTTTGTACGTAAAAATCTCCTCGAAAAAGAGCTGCCCGAAGTAAGTGTTGAATCTCTGCTGACACATCCTTCGGTGGAAGAAGGTTATAAAAAATTTGAAGAGATCAAGGGCTGGAAATATTTGGAGGGATAGTTTATAAAAAAAGCTCCGAATCTCTTCGAAGCTTCTTTGTTTGGGTGGAAGACCGGATTTGAACCGGCGACCTCTGGAACCACAATCCAGCGTTCTAACCAACTGAACTACATCCACCATTTGATTAGCGGGTGCAAATATAAATATTTTATTTGTTCGTCAACTTAAAATTACCAAAAAACAAAATTCCATTCCGAATTTCAGGTAATTTCCAAAAAAAATAAATACACATATTGTGATAATCGTTGCAACCCCTGTATCTTTTTCTTGTCGTTAATAATGAAAGTTGCACAATTGGGAAACAAGGCGCACATACATAAAAACATAATTGAGGCATGTAAAAAAGGAAATGAGAGTGCCCGTTACCAGTTGTATCAGCTGTATGCAAAGGCTATGTACAACGTGAGTTACCGTATGATGAACAACCGCGAAGAGGCTGAAGATATGTTGCAGGATGCATTTACACAGGCTTTTATGAAACTCGACTCGTTTCGATACGATTCCAGCTTCGGTTCGTGGTTAAAACGCATTGTTGTAAACACGTGTATTAATGCCATGAATAAAAGAAAAGTTGAACTAACGTATTGCGAAGAGGTGTATTCAGGTAATGTTTTCGAAGAAGTGGAAGCAGAACCACGTTATACGGTTCAACTTGTGAACAGGGCTATGGAACAATTACCCGAAGGAAGCCGAATGGTTTTTTCGCTTTACCTGATGGAAGGATACGACCATGGCGAAATTGCCCAGATTATGGGCATTACAGAGTCGACCTCGAAAAGCCAGTACATGCGAGCAAAACGAAAGGTGGCCGAATTATTAAAAGGATTTACAGAAGATTAACGGATACTACTAAAATCGGATAACGATGAAGAAAGACAGGTTAGAGGAATTTGTGAGTGCCAATCGCGAAGAGTTCGATTTTCGGGAACCATCGCCGGAACTTTGGAAGAAGATCGCGGAGAATACCAGCCGTAAAAAGGTAGTCCCGTTCAGAACTTATTTTATGCGTATTGCCGCTGTTTTGGTGATTGCACTTGTCAGTACCGTTTTGGTTTGGCAATCAGGTATATTATCGTCGAATATGATGGCCCGTAATGCCGATCCGGAAATCGTGGAATTGATGGAAACCGAAGCTTATTATTCGCACCAGGTGGATAAAAAACTCAAGGAAATAAAGAAATGTTACTATACCTATCCGGAATTGAAAAGTGAAATCGAGACCGATCTCAACGAACTGGAAGATATGTACAAAGTCTTGAAAACCGATCTGGATGAAAATATCTCGAACAAAAGTGTTATTGAAGCCATGATCGAGAACAATCGCTATAGGTTAAAACTTTGCGACGACGTATTGGAGCAAATTAATTGTTAAGAAAGGAGTAATCCATGAAGAGTTACATTATAGCAGGATATTTCATTTGGGTGTTTGGTCTGATTTCGTTCTCGTCAAAGGCGCAGTTCAGCGATACCCGTCAGGTGGTCCGTCAATTTTCTGTGTCACCCGAAACCCAGATTGAAATTGCCAATAAGTACGGTAAAATTGATATCAATACCTGGGATAAGGATTCTGCAGTGTTCGAGATCAGTATCAGGGTTGAGGAGAAGAAGCTCTCGAAACTCGAAGAATCCATGCGGAACATTGAATTCGATGTCACCAGCAGCGTGAATTACCTGATTGTACGAACCGAAGTGGAGAAAAACAAGGGAGGTTTGGCGAAGGAGTTTAAGAAGTTTAAAGAGACTTTGCTGAGTTCCGACGGAAATATTCAGGTGGATTATACGGTTTGGATCCCCGAAACCAACCGACTGAAAATTGAAAATAAATTTGGCGATATTTTTATTGGTGATTATAAGGGAGAAGTTTGGATCAACCTGTCGAACGGAAACCTGAAAGCCAATGACTTTTACAATAATATCGATCTGACGCTGAACTTTGCCGATGCCACCATCAATACAATAAAACAGGGACGCTTAGATTGTAATTTTAGCGAGCTCTATTTAAAAGAAGCAGAATCGATTCGCATTATCAGTAAATCTACCGAGTTCGATTTGCAGGAAGTGATGGAACTGAATGCCGAGTCGCGTCGTGATAAGTTTCGTATTCAGCACGCCGACCTATTGGATGCACAGGGAAGTTTCTCCAATTTCAGAATAAAAGAACTTACCGACAGGGCAAATATCAGGGCCGAATATGGCGACATTGAAATTAACGAAACCGCTTCCGATTTCGGAGGCATGATCATTCAGTCAAAGTCAACCGATATCAGTTTATACTTCAACCGCGAATCTTCGTTCAATTTCGAAATCAACCGAACAAAGACCGTTCTATCGCTGGATGAAACCATGAATGTTACCGATGAAACGATAAGCGAAGATGAAAAAACAGTTACGATGAAAGGTAGTTTTGGCGAGTCTTCTGAAGCCGCTCCAAAACTCAATATTACTTCGGATTCGGGAAGTTTGAGTATTCGCTCGAAATAATTTTCACTTTTTTAAAGAAAAGTTGCAACCCTCAAAAAAATCACCTGTCCCTATAAATGAAAACAATTCGATGACCAACTGAGGTCGCCAGCCTCAGGTCGTGAAAACAATTAAACAAGAACAGAAAAATTTTTAATCATGAAAACAATTACACCACTTTTGTTTGCAGGTATTATTGCACTTCTTTCCACCAGCTGTCTCGATCGAATTAACGTTACAGGAAACGGACATCCGGCCAGCGAAACACGAACAGTTACCAGTTTTAGTAAAGTAAAATCGGATGGAGATTTCAAAGTGTATATTACCAACAGCGAAGAAGCTGAAATTACACTCCGGGCCGACGAAAACCTGCTACAGTACATCGAGACATATGTGTCTGGTGAAACACTGCATATCGATATCGATGGAATACACAGTGTAAAAGCAGTTGTACCAATGGAAGTTTATATCTACACGCCACAGCTGGAAGGAATTGTACAGAGTGGATCGGGTACCATTATTTCGGATTATTTCGACAGCGATCATTTCGATCTCATACTTTCGGGATCGGGAAGAGTAGATGCTGAATTTGGGGCCGAATCAGCTGACATATTGCTCTCAGGATCGGGCAGAATAAACGTTGCGGGTAGTTTGGATGAAGCTCAACTAACAATTAGCGGTTCGGGCGATGTAAAAGGTATCAACATGCAGGTTAAAAGCTGTCACACTTTAACCTCAGGATCTGGAAATATGTGGATCAATGTTGAGGATTATCTTGATGTACGAATCTCGGGAAGTGGCAATGTTTATTATGACGGAAATCCGCGTATCGACACCAGCATTTCCGGCTCTGGAAACATCGTCAGTTATCACCAATAAAAAACCTCAGCCTTATGAAAAAAGCATTCCTTATACTATTTGTCGTTTTGCCTACCCTTGGATTTGCTCAGCTTTTTGAAAATGCGATTGGTATCCGCGGTGGTTTAACAGCCGGTTTCGAATACCGCTTTTATACCGACGATGCCAATTCATACAAATTCCTGCTGGGAACACGCGATGGAGGTGTTCAGTTTTATGCTTTTAAGGAATTTCATCAGTACGACCTTTTTGAATTTTCAGATCGCCTGGTGCTGTTTTACGGTGCCGGGATGCACATCGGTTACGAGCAATGGGACAAACATTACGTGGAGGGTAACACCAGTTGGTACGAAGATAGAACCGCATTTTTGGCCGGGCTCGATGGTTTGGTCGGTGTCGAATACCTTTTTTATGAAGTCCCGCTTTCGCTGGGTTTCGAGGTTAAACCATACTTCGATCTCCTAGGTCGCGAGATGTTCAATGTGCAACTCTTCGACTTTGCCTTTACCGTGAAATATCTATTTTAAAAACAATTAAACATATTCAGAAAAATGAAACAATTAAGCATTGTACTTGTGTTAATTATGGCCGCGTTCTATGCCGGCGCACAAGACGACTACACAAACGATGAGGTGGAAACCATTTTTACAAAACGAAAAAGTAACGGGGGTTACGGTGCATTTTCGTTGGGTTATTCGCAAATTGCCGGCCGCGATGCACTGATCAGCGGAGCCCGTGGAGCATTTATTTTCGATCACTCCTTTGCCATTGGTTTGGGAGGATATGGTTTTGTCAACAACCTCGATTACAGCAGCTACAGTCACGATAATCCTGAAGACCGATTTATGCTGGCCGGTGGTTATGGTGGACTGTTTATTGAATCCATAATTGCAGGAACAAAACCCGTTCATGTTTCATTCCCTATACTGGTGGGAATGGGAGGCATTGCCCTCGTTGAAAACACAGGCTGGGGTTGGGAATGGGACATCGATCCATATCATACTGGACATGAATATGATCACGACCTGTTTTTTGTGGTCGAACCTGCAGTAGAACTTGAATTTAATCTTACCCGGTTTTTCAGAGCTGCAGCATATGCCAGCTATCGTTTTACTTCAGAAATAGAATTGTACGAAACAGATGATGATGTGTTGAATGGATTTAATTTTGGAATGACTTTCAAATTTGGGAAGTTTTAGGAGGAGTGAGTTTTTCAGAAAATGCCGGGGCAATTTTGTTCCGGCATTTTTGTGAAGGCACTTTTTGCATGGATTGACTCCCTCAGTTTCGTGTGTATAAAGTATATTGCGGTGTCATTCTGAACTTGTTTCAGGATCTATTTCGACTTCCTGTTTATTACAGCATTTCTACTTAATTCATTATTTTTGCCGCTTCAGTCATTAATATGAAAAACAAAAACTTTCTGGCTTATGCATCGGCTTTGGGAGCGGCTTTTTTTTGGAGTTTCTCCTTTATCTGGTTTAAAATTGCCTATCTGGGTTACGAACCGATAACCGTTGTAATTTTCAGACTTGCCATTTCTGCGGTGTTGATGGGAGTCATCGCCGGGGCTTTGAAACGCTTTCAACTGCCTGCAAAAAAAGACATATGGCTGTTTATTCTAATGTCGTTGTTCGAGCCTTTTCTGTATTTTATTGGCGAAAGCTATGGTTTAATGTACATTTCGTCAACCGTTGCTGCGGTAATCGTGGCCACTATTCCGCTGTTTACGCCGGTGGCTGCCTGGTTTTTTCACCGCGAGAAAGTTCGCTGGATGAACATTGTCGGGCTGCTGTTTTCATTCATCGGGGTAGGTTTAGTGGTATTAAACGGCTCTTTTCGTTTCGATGCTTCGCCACTTGGCGTTGCACTCGAATTTATGGCTGTATTTGCCGCTATTTCTTATTCCATAGTTTTGCGAAGCCTGGTGGGACGTTACAATACCATGTCAATCATTGCCTGGCAAAACATTATTGGAGTTGTGATGTTTTTGCCACTTTGGCTGGGATTCGAATTTCAGGATTTTATAAGTAAGCCTTTTCATCCGCAGGCTTTTCGCGCCATAGTTTTTCTGGCGGTTTTTTCTTCAACGCTGGGCTTCGTTTTTTTTACACAGGCTATCCGGAATTTAGGTGTTAACCTCTCGAATACATTTATTAACCTGATTCCGGTTTTTGTGGCAATCCTTTCATTTTTTATTTTGAAGGACAATCTTGGTATTCAGCAAATCGTAGGAATTGTGATTGTTGTTTCAGGTTTGTTCCTGGCACAAATCAGGCAACGACGAAAGAAAAGTAGTTTGGGAACGATGGAATTCAGTACACAGCGAAAAGGATAGAAAAAGTATTCAGTTGGCAGTTGCAGTATGCAGTTTATAGTAAATTAACTTTATGAAAAAAGTAGAGTACAAAACGCCCGATCAATTAAAAATACTAACCGATAAAAACCGGGTGGAAACTGCTGCGTTTCTGAAAAAACTAAAAAAGAAAAAGCCCAAGAACCTTGATGATGTGGTTCATGAATTGCACGTAGAGGCTTTTTCCGAATTCGACTGCCTCGATTGTGCGAATTGCTGTAAAACTATCGGTCCGCGACTGATAGATAAAGATGTGGAACGTCTGGCCAAACATTTAAAAATGAAGCCGTCGGAGATTATGGATCAATACATCGAGGTTGACGAAGACGGCGACATGATCTTTAGGGAACATCCCTGCCCGTTTTTATTGCCCGACAATTATTGCATGGTTTACGAAAGCCGGCCGCGTGCTTGCCGCGAATATCCGCACACCGACCGAAAACGTTTTTACCAGATACTGAACCTTACACTCAAGAATTGCGAAACCTGCCCAGTGGTTTGCGATATTGTTGAAGAACTTAAGAGGAGGGAATGGTGAATTATCAAAATCCAATAGTAACAATGGTTGACATTGCCTATCAGGTGCATTACAAAACCATACTTCAGGATATAAATATTGAAATTGGTAAAGGTGAAACTGTAGTAATCACAGGTCCTTCAGGTAGTGGAAAAACCACACTTCTTAACATTACAGGTCGAAAACTACAACCAACTTCAGGGCAAATTTCATTTGCTGAGGAAATAACTTCAAAGATTGTGTCGCAACAGGACGATTTTCTGTCGGCATCCGGGTTGCGGGTTTCCTATTACAGCCAGCGCTATGAAAAACCCAACGAAGAAATGGTTCCGGACGTTAAGGAATACTTATTCAAAAAAGTTACCGGAATCTCACAAAAAGATCAAGTTACAATTTTGCAGGAACTGGAAATTGAATATTTGCTGGATCGTAAAATATTGTCGCTCAGCAACGGCGAACGAAAACGCGTTCAACTGGCAGAAGCTTTGTTACAAAAACCCGATCTGCTACTTTTCGATCAGCCTTTTGTGGGACTGGATGTGCACGCACGCGAAACACTTTTTCGACTTCTTGAAAATCAAAAGCAAGCAGGTATTACACTTGTCCTGGTGAGCGAATCCGGTCTCATTCCGACATTTTCGGATCGTTTAATTGAATTGGTACTTAACGAAGATAAACCGCAACACCTCCGAAACGGATCTGATGCTTTAGAAGATAAAGGATCAAATGTTTATCCGAATCTGGAGACGAAGGAAAAACAAACTTACAATTCCATCGTTAAAATGCGCAATGTTAAAGTTACCTTTGGTGGTGAAACTGTTTTGTCGGATATCAACTGGGAAGTAAAACCGGGCGAAAAGTGGCTTTTGCAAGGACATAACGGTGCCGGCAAAACAACATTACTTAGCCTGATCTCGGCCGATAATCCGCAGGGCTATGTCAACGATCTGGTGCTTTTCGACCGCAAACGCGGAAGCGGTGAAAGCATTTGGGAGATAAAGGAGAAAATAGGATTTGTATCGCCCGAGTTGCACCTTTATTTTCTGCGCCGGCGCGGCTTGTACAATGCGGCAGCGTCAACCCAGGTAAGTTCTTCTTCGATGAAATGCCTCGATGTTGTACTATCCGGATTTAAAGATGAAGTTGGTTTCTCCACAAGCGATTCGCATATTGAAGTGCAAATAGCAAAAAAATGGCTGCATCTTCTGGATATGGAACATCTGGCGGCAGCTCCTTTTTTACATGCTTCCCTGGGTGAACAACGGATAATTCTTTTGGCACGGGCACTTATAAAATCACCCGATCTTTTGATTTTGGATGAACCGTGCCAGGGGCTGGATTCGTCGCAAATTGAACGTTTCACTTCAATCCTGAACGATAGTTGTTTTAAAAATCACACCACCCTGATTTATGTCACACACCGAAAGGAAGAGGTTCCTTCGTGCGTTACACATTTTCTGGAGTTGGAAAAAGGTCGGATAACCGGTTCGGGTAATTTTAATTAAAATGTACTGCAACTGATGCTGAAATTTATCCTTCTGTTACAATTCCTCAACTCCCCAAAACTTATTAATTGAATTCCACGGTACAATATTTGGCCTTTTAAAGTTTCGCCGAACAGCAGCAATCGGTTCACCTCTCACTTCAATATCATCGAGATCTGAGGGTTGCATCCCGGTTTTCATGGCCCAGGCGAATGTTGGAATTTCCTGTGGCTCAAATCCCATGATGTTGGCAGCTACTATATCGGTTGCCAGTGGATTGGTTCCGGCAATGATCAAATCCATTTTTACCACTTCACCTTCCGAAGGCCCGTCCCCTTCCATAGCCATCGAAGCATCAACAACAGTCAATCCCATCTTGCTGGCCCGCACCATGTCCACAATTTCATAAGCAATGCCTTGCGAGTTCTTTTCGGCAGCCCGGTCGTGTAAAAAAGAACGTACCGAATAATAAACGCTGCCGGGATAAACACCGATCAGGTTTTTCATTCCAAGTGTAACTGTGGCCAGCACATGCGTTTTCATCATAGGGACCGAACAAAGCAGGTCGGTTTCTGCCACTGATTTATGAAACGTTATTTTATCGAACAATAATCCGTTTCCTAACTTCAATTCCTTCATTTCCCCCGAGTGAAGATTAATCAACGGGATGTCGAGTTCTTTAGCGAGGGCGGTATATCCCAGCTGGTCGAAAACATGTTGTTGCATCGGATCCAGAATCTCTGATTTTTTGGTGCGATATTGAATATTGTTCTTAAAGTTGAATTCCTCTGCAGCTGCCGATCCCTCTCCAATACAAACCTCTTTTCCGGCTGTTTTGAAGATTTCAGCCAGCGCCCTTATAACTTCAGGTTTTGTGGTACATGCCGGGTCGGGTGAGACAAGGTTTGGCTTAAGCATGATCCGCTGTTTTCCGTTTAAGACCTGTTCTGTTCCGCCAATCAGTTGAATGGCTGTATCAACAGCTTTTTTAATATTTCTCTGCTTGATTTTTACCACGCTGACTATGGCCGGATTGGTGAAGGGATACACGCCTGCAGCTAATGCAAGTGCACCGGCCAGTGATGTCTTTACAAAGTCTCTCCGGTTAAAAGTTGAATGATCCATGGTTTTTAAGTAAGTTTATACAAGTTACAAAAAATGAATGGGAATCCTTTGAACCAATAAGCTATGGGATACAATGGAATGGGTTACCAGCGTTGGATAGCAACGATGAAGCCCCGAAAATTTCTCTCGAAACGTAGCAAACCTGACGGCGGAGGCGGAGAGGCCCGTCGCTCGCAGGATATCGGCGAATTTTATCACATTAAAAAGCGCGATTTTAGTACGCTTGGTAAGAAGAAATATTCTGAGAGCGACAAAAAAAGAATTCTGTCTAAACTGATAAATCAGAAACACATTCAAAACATTGGCTTTGGAATTGGTCTTATTATCGTCGCGATTTTGGTAGCACTGATCTTCCATTACGTCATTACCAAATTGAACTGGTTTTAAAACTCCAAATTATACTATTTAATTACCTTTGGCGTTCTATTGAAAATTAGTATCGCGGATGAAGCGAAAGGTTTACCTTATTTTATTACTCGGAATACTTGCATTGACCGGCCGGGCACAGATTGGAGGGGAATACACCTATCAATTTCTGGAACTTACCAATTCGGCCCGGATTGCCGCACTGGGAGGTACACAAGTCGCTATTTCCGATTCACTGGATTTAAACCTGCCATACCACAATCCATCCTTGCTTCACGGCCAGATGAGTGACCGCGTTTTAGTGAATTATGTGAATTACCTGGTCGATGTGAATTATGGCTATGCCTCATATGCTCAATCGTATGAGGGAATTGGCAATTTTGCAGTGGGGATGCACTATATCAATTACGGAAAATTTGAAGAAGCGCTCGAGAACGGAGAGCTTACAGGAGCGACCTTTAAAGCGGCTGAATATGCACTGAATCTAATCTACTCGAACAGTTACCAGCGCCTGAGGTACGGGGTGAATTTGAAACCGATATTTTCATCTTTCGAAAGTTACCAATCTTTTGGTATCGCTGCCGATCTGGGCTTGAATTTCAGCAGTAAATCGCAACTGACAACCATAGGGATCGTGGCCCGAAATTTAGGAACACAGATTACCACTTATTACCAGGATGGTAAACGTGAGAAAATTCCCTTTAACCTGGAAGTGGGAGTCAGTCAGCGCCTGAAACATGCTCCGATTATTTTTTCAGCTACACTGCAGCACCTCAATCACTGGGATCTTTCCAATCCCGAAGAAGAACTGGATTTTTCTACCGAAACGATCTATGAATACGATGAAAAATTTGTGAAGCAGTTTATGCGGCACATGGTTTTTGGAGTCGAGTTCCTTCCTTCGGAAAATTTTATTCTGCGTGCCGGATATAATTACCAGCGCCGTCAGGAACTAAAATTCGAAGAGAAGGCATCAACGGTTGGATTTTCCGCCGGATTTGGACTGCGCATCAAACGTTTCAGGCTCGATTACGGCATTTCGCGTTTTCACCTCGCCGGATCATCCAACCTCTTCTCGATTACGATCGACCTGAACGACAATTTTTAGAAAAGGACTAATTTCTCTTAAATAATTCTCATCTTTGTTAGCTAAAATCATATGAGCACGAAAAAGATCATAATTGCAATCGACGGGCATTCGTCGTGCGGGAAAAGTACGATGGCCAAGCAACTGGCGCAAAAACTGGGTTATGTTTATATCGATACCGGTGCCATGTACCGCGTGGTTACACTTGTGGCGCTGCGTAAGGGCTGGATCGAAAATAAAGTTCCGGACAAAGCAAAAGTGATCGATGGATTAAAGGACATCAAAATTACGTTTCAGTGGGATGAAAAACAGGGGAAAAACACCACTTTTCTTAACGGAGAAAATGTGGAGGAAGAAATTCGCAGGTTGGAAGTTTCTGAAAATGTAAGCCCCATTAGTACCATTGCCGAAGTGCGTGCTGAAATGGTTCATCAGCAGCGTGAAAATGGAAAAGAAAAAGGGATTGTGATGGACGGCCGTGATATCGGTACTGTTGTTTTTCCGAATGCCGAACTGAAAATTTTCATGACTGCGTCGCCCGAAATCAGAGCAGAGCGCCGTTACAAAGAGCTGAAAGAAAAAGGATTGGACGTAAATTTCGAGGAAGTACTCTCCAATGTTGAAGGCCGCGACAAGATTGATTCCACTCGCGAAGTAAGTCCGCTTAAACAAGCTGGCGATGCAATTGTTTTGGATACTAGTTACATGACACGTGAAGAACAATTGGAGTGGACAATAAACAAAGTTAAAGAAAGAATAGAGGGATGATAGTTGAGATTGACAGACGTTCAGGATTTTGTTTTGGAGTGATAAACGCGATTAAGGAAGCGGAAAATGAATTGAAGCGGGAAGGCAGTCTCTATTGTTTGGGCGACATTGTCCACAATGGAATGGAGGTTGAACGTCTCGAGAAAATGGGCTTAAAATCGATATCCAAGGAAGAATACTTCAACTTAAGCAACTGTAAGGTTTTGATACGTGCTCACGGTGAGCCGCCGGAAACTTATGAGCATGCTAAAAAAAATAATATTGAACTGATTGATGCGACCTGCCCGGTGGTGATCACCTTGCAGGAAAAAGTAAAAGGATCGTACCTGAAAAACAATCAGCAAGAAGGGCAGGTGGTGATTTATGGTAAAAAAGGCCACGCCGAAATTATTGGACTTAATGGCCAAACCGATAACAATGCAGTCGTGATCGAAAGCATGGCGGATGTTGAAAAGGTGGATCCGACTCGTCCGGTAGCGTTGTATTCGCAAACCACCAAACGTATTGAAGACTTTTACGACATTGCTCAAAGCGTAAAAACAAAAATGCAACCCGGGGTTCCGCTTGAAATTAAAGACACGATCTGTCGTCAGGTGTCGAACCGTGTGCCCAACCTAAAAAAGTTTGCAACCCGTTTCGATCTCATTCTTTTTATCGCCGGCGAAAAAAGTTCCAACGGACGTTACCTCTACACCATTTGCAAAGAGGAAAATCCACGTTCGTACAAAATTGCCACCATCGACGAAATTCATCCCGAATGGTTCGAAGGAGTTAATTCCGTGGGCATTTGCGGAGCCACTTCAACACCAAACTGGCTAATGGAAGAAGCTGCAAAATGGGTACACGAAAAGTTTGATTGATTTTTCAGTAAACTACTGCTTCCGGGTTTTTTAGTTATTTTTAGCCTTGGTAAAACTACCATATGGCTCAACATTATGCACAGGTAATATTGCCCCTTTCATTACACGACGCCTACACATATAAAGTGCCGCAGGCCCTGGAAAATGCTGTGGCTCCGGGTAAACGCGTCATCGTTCAGTTTGGGAAACGAAAACTGTATGCCGCCCTGGTGGCTGCAGTTACTGCCACAAAACCTGAAAATGTTGATGAACTAAAGGAAATTCAGGAGATTTTGGACGATCATCCGGTTGTACTACCTAAAAATTTTGAACTGTGGCACTGGATGGCACAATATTATTGCTGCACACTTGGCGATGTTTTTCGTGCCGCACTTCCAACCGGGCTAAAACTCGAAAGCAAATCGAAGGTGTTTTTAACGGGTGTGGATGAAGAAGTTTCACTTTCTGAGGATGAAGTTTTGATGCTTCGTGAAATTGAGAATGAAACAAATATTTTGGCAGAACTTCAGCGAAAACTGGGCACGCGCTTTTCGTATTCAACCCTGAAAACATTAATGAAGAAAAACCTGGTTTATGCCGAGGAGAAAATCAGCAGGAAATACCGCCCCAAAACCGAATCGTACTTAAAACTGAATTCCATAATCAATTCAGAAAAAGAGTTAACTGATAAGTTTGAGTTGTTAAAGCGGGCCAAAAAACAGGAAGCTTTGTTGCAGCATTTTTGTGCCGCGACCAATTTATTTGAACCCGATGCATTGCCCGAGATTGCAAAAAAAGAATTGCTTGACGGAACAAATTTTTCTCCAGCGCTGGTAAAAGGATTGGTTGAAAAAAAGATTCTGGTTGAATATCAAAAACAAGTTTCGCGGCTCGATGAAGAGAAAATCGATCAGGTAAGTATTAATTTGCTGAATAAATACCAGGCTAAAGCGCTGGAAGAAATCAAGCATGAATTTGATACCAAACAGGTGGTATTGATCCACGGAATTACGGCAAGCGGAAAAACGGAGATTTATATTCATCTGATCGACGAAATCATGAAATCGGGTAAACAGGCACTTTACCTGGTTCCTGAAATTGCACTGACCACACAGATCATTCAGCGCTTAAAAAATGTTTTCGGACAAAAAGTAGGTATTTATCACTCGAAGCTCAATAGCCAAGAGCGGGTTGAAATATGGGAAAAGACTTTGCTTTTTGAGGAGAAACCGGACGAAGGTTACCAGGTAATTCTCGGAGCACGTTCCGGGGTATTTCTGCCTTTTTCCAGGCTCGGGCTGATCATAGTTGACGAGGAGCACGAAAACTCGTTCAAACAGTTCGATCCGGCTCCGCGTTACAATGCCCGCGACATGGCGGTAGTCATGGGCTATCAAAACCGGGCCAAAGTGGTTTTGGGATCGGCAACTCCTTCGTATGAATCGTACTACAATGCACTTACGGGAAAGTATGGGCTGGTAAATTTGACGAAACGGCATGCCGATGTTGAATTGCCCGAAATAATTGTGGCCGATATGAAACGTGCTTATAAACGTAAAGAGATGCGCTCGGTGCTTACGCCACAATTGTACGAACTGATGGAGACTGCACTCGAGAACCGGGAGCAGGTAATTCTATTTCAGAACCGGCGCGGTTATTCACCGTTCGTCGAGTGTTTTACCTGCGGGCACATTCCAAAATGCGAGCGTTGCGATGTGAGTCTTACCTATCATAAATACAAGCGGCGATTGACTTGTCATTATTGTGGGTTCAGCTATCAATTGCCCGACAAATGCGAAGAGTGTGGTTCGCCCGAAATTAAAACGCGCGGCTTTGGAACCGAAAAAATCGAGGACGAGATCAAGCAACTTTTCCGAAATGCCCGGGTCGATCGGATGGATATGGATACCACACAATCGAAAAATGCATTCGAAAAAATTGTTGGTAAGCTCGAAAATCAAAAAACGGACATTCTAATCGGAACGCAAATGGTTACCAAGGGTCTCGATTTTGATCACGTTAGTGTGGTCGGGATTTTAAATGCCGATAACCTGATCAATTTCCCCGATTTCAGGGCGCACGAAAGAGCCTTTCAACTGATTTCGCAAGTGGCGGGCCGGGCCGGAAGAAAACACAAACAGGGAAAAGTGGTTATTCAAACCACGCAGCCCGAGCATCCTTTAATCGGACTGATCGGCAGGCAGAACTACAAAGCAACCTTGAAAGAACAGTTTGAAGAGCGTCAGTTATTTAAATATCCGCCTTTTTACCGTTTGATGAAGATAGTTGTCAAGCACAAAAATCTCGAGACAGTCGATCGGGTGGCACAACAACTGGCTAATCTGCTTCGGAAAAATAAATCGCTGCAGATACTTGGCCCCGAATTCCCCATGATCAGCCGGATCCAGTTGTGGCATCACAAAGAAATCTGGATAAAGATTGATAGGAAACTCCCGCTCGATCAGGTAAAAACCGGAATCATGCAAGCAGTAAAAATCGTGAAATCTGCTCCTTCCAACAGCAGTAGTCAGATCAATATCGACGTCGATCCCTTTTAGATAACTCGTCGTGAAATATCCGGCATGCTTTTCTAAAAAGAATACCGTTGTTTTCAGGATTGAAATGATTGAAGAGGTTGATAAGATTGAATCAATTTGCATCAATTTGTTTTCGATCTGCATCAATCTTTGATTACTCTTTTCAGGCTTGTTCAACGAAGTGTAATTTTCTTTTAATCTCACGTTCGTTTTATGTTCCATCGCATTTTTCGGGCATGGATTTTTTTATAGATTTGTAGCCTTAACACATTTTTGTGAACAGTAAAGACGTAAATCAAATTTTTAAGCAGTTTTCCCGCATGCGGGTTCTAGTGATCGGCGACGCAATGCTCGACACTTATTTGTGGGGCAAGGTTGAACGTTTGTCGCCTGAAGCACCGGTACCAATTGTTTCGGTAACACGTCGCGAAAACCGGCTTGGCGGCGCGGCCAACGTAAGTCGTAATATTCAGGCTTTGGGGGCAACACCAATTCTTTTTTCGGTAATCGGCGACGATGATAACGGCAAGGAATTCGAAAGTCTGCTGGTAAAACGCGAATTGAGCAACAAGGGAATTATGGTCGATCCTTCGAGGAATACGACGGTAAAAAACCGGATCATCAGTAGCGGGAAACAGATTGTGCGTGTGGATGAGGAGTCAACCAGTTATATTTCTCCGGAAATGGAGCAAAAGCTGATCGACGCTATTTTGCAGGAAATTGAGGATAATAAAATTGATGTGATTGTTTTTGTTGACTACGACAAGGGCATTATAACGCCCAACTTGTTTGAATTGATCAACAAAGTAGCAATCGAAAAAAATATTCCAACGGCCGTTGATCCAAAACGACGGAATTTCTGGAACTACAAGAATGTGAGTCTGTTCAAACCCAATTTTAAGGAGTTTGTTGAAGGCATCGGGCAGCCAATTGCCAAGGACGATCTGGAAACCATAAAAGCGTATGCCGACGATTTCAAGCAAAAGCAGAACCTGAAACTTATCTTTATTACCCTTTCTGAACTTGGCGTATTTATCAGCAACGGAGTTAAGGAGCAGTATTACCCGGTAGTAATCCGCGATATTGCAGATGTTTCGGGAGCTGGTGACACGGTGATCGGTGTGGCCAGTCTGGCCATGGCAGCAGGCCTCTCACCAAAGGTTATGGCACTGATGTCGAACCTGGCCGGAGGACTGGTTTGTGAGAAAGTTGGCGTGGTTCCGGTCGACAGCGAGCAGCTTCGAAAAGAGATGAAATCCACTAAGTACTAAACAAGTTATTAACGAAATAGTCGTTAATAGTATCCTGATAACCCGTTGATAAAAAATAGACACAGGTTTTTGTGATTTTGTTACCTTTGAAACCACTCTAAAAAGAAAAAAGACGCGTAGATGGGAAAAATAATTTCGTTGGCAAATCAGAAAGGAGGAGTTGGTAAAACCACCACAACAATTAACCTGGCCGCCAGTTTGGCTGTGCTCGAGCAAAAGGTGCTGGTGATTGATGCCGATCCGCAGGCAAACGCAACTTCAGGATTGGGATTTGATGTGAACAATGTGCAATCGAGCATTTACGAATGCATTGTTGATGATGTGGAAGCAACCAAGGTAACACTGAAAACACAGATCGAAAACCTGGATCTTATTCCGTCACACATCGATTTAGTGGGGGCCGAAATTGAAATGCTGAACATGCCCAACCGCGAAAAAGTGTTGAAAAACGCGATTGAGCAATTAAAAGAAATTTACGATTTTATTTTTATCGACTGTTCTCCATCGCTGGGCCTGATCACGGTAAATGCGTTAACAGCTTCCGATTCGGTAATTATTCCGGTTCAATGCGAATATTTCGCGCTCGAAGGTTTGGGCAAGTTGCTCAACACGATTAAAATTATTCAGAACCGTTTAAATCCGGAACTCGCTATTGAGGGCTTCCTGCTTACCATGTACGATGGTCGGTTGAATCTTTCGAACCAGGTTTACGAAGAAGTGAAGCATCATTTCCAGGAAATGGTTTTTGAAACTGTCATTCAGCGGAATGTAAAACTTAGCGAGGCACCAAGTTACGGTAAGCCGGTGGTGTTGTACGATGCCAGCTCACGCGGCGCGATCAACCACATGAACCTGGCGCGCGAGATTCTGCAACGCAACGAAATGACCCAGATGTCGAAAGATAAAAACATAGTTATTAATTAAGTTATTTATGATGGTTAAGCGAAACGCACTGGGAAGAGGACTCGGAGCACTTATCGATGACGCCGAAAAAGTGCAGAAAGGAGCCGGAATTAGCGAGGTGGGACTGAGCAAAATTGAAGCAAATCCATTTCAGCCGCGCTCGAAATTTGATGAGGAAGCGTTAAAAGAGCTTTCATCTTCCATCAAAGAAATCGGGCTTATTCAGCCCATTACACTACGAAAGGTTGCCGAAGATAAATACCAGATCATTGCCGGTGAACGCCGTTTCAGGGCATCGCAAATGGCAGGCATGGAAACTATACCGGCTTACGTTAGGAAAGCCAAAGACGATGGCATGCTCGAGATGGCGTTGGTGGAGAACATCCAGCGCGAAGACCTCGATTCCATCGAAATAGCATTGAGCTACCAGCGTTTGATCGACGAACTGGAATACACCCAGGAAGAGTTGAGTTCGCGCGTTGGGAAAAAGCGCTCGACCATTGCCAATTACTTGCGCTTATTAAAGCTACCTGCCATTGTTCAAAAAGGACTGATTGATAAAGAGATTTCAATGGGGCATGCCCGCGCCATTATAAATATCGACGATCCGGATACGCAGATCGCCATTTACGAGCAGATTGTAAAACACGCTTATTCGGTGCGTAAGGTTGAAGAACTGGTGCGTAACCTCAGTTCAGAGGAAGATCCAAAAAGCACTAAAAAATCACCAAAGTTCCCAAAAGCTTTCACGGGGGTTAAAAAGCAACTCGATCAGGTTTTCAATACCCGAATCGATTTTTCGATGAACGAAAAAGGAAAAGGGAAAATCACCATTCCGTTTAAATCGGAGAAGGATTTGGAGCGAATTGTTAAAATAATTGAAAATCAAAAATAAACTTTAACTTTCAGCTCATTACGCTGCGTATTTTCTATTTTTGCGCAAAATTCTTAGTGTGAATAAAGGGAACTTATCTTCCAGAATATTAGTCCTGTTACCTGTCCTGTTTCTTTGTCTCGCTGCAAAGGGCCAAAACCTAGAGGTAGATTCTGCGCGCATTGTCGAGATGGATCAGCAAATGGAACAGCAGCAGGAAGAGGTACACTCGCCAAAAAAAGCTACTCTTTATTCGGCCATTCTTCCGGGACTGGGGCAGGCTTACAATAAAAAATACTGGAAAATTCCACTGGTATATGCGGGTTTCGGGACCTTGGGATATTTTATCTACTGGAACAATGATAATTACCAGATCATGAAACAAGCGTACAGCGATTTTACTGACGATGATCCGGAAACCAATTCCCACCTCGATCTGGATGGGGCACAATATTACAACCTCGATAAGGAACCTGATGCTACCAACTTTAAAACCAATGTGGCGAAACAACAGGATTATTACCGTCGAAACCGTGATTTGCTGGTAATTTGTACCGTTGGGTTTTATGGCCTGCAAATTATTGATGCCAGTGTGGATGCCCACTTTTTCGATTTCGATATGAGTGATGATCTTACTTTTAACTGGCAACCTGTTATGAGTTCGTTTAATCGCGAAACCATTTATGGTATTAACTGTACATTTACTTTTTAAAATGAATAGATACTTACTTTTAAATATCATCCTTTTTATTTTTTCGGTGAACACCATCGCACAAGTTCAGGATTCGATTCCTGTTGACCTGGCTGAACTTGATACCTTCGCTATTGATTCGGTGGAATCGGATTCCATCAGCGACGAAATGCTGGAGTTGGACGATGCTATGAATGAAATTTTCTCCGAGCGGATGGACAGTCTTTTTCATTCGTGGGAAGTTCAGAATCGTTTTGATTTCGACAGTTCGGAGGTGGTTTTCAATTCGTTTCCGACCAACATTTCTGATTCAGTTTATATGGAGCGCCTGCGAGATATCGAGCAAGTTGTAGACTTTTCGTACAACAAGGTTGTTAAGCGCTACATTCAAATGTATACCGAAAAGAAACGCGACCTGGTGGAAGTGATGCTGGGCTTGTCGGCTTACTATTTTCCGATTTTCGAAGAGACTCTCGACAAGTACGACATGCCGCTTGAGATCAAGTACCTGGCTATTATTGAATCGGCGCTGAATCCAACCGCGCGATCGAGAGCAGGTGCCAATGGATTGTGGCAGTTTATGTATGGGACTGCTAAAAACATGAAGTTGGAGATTACCAGCTTTGTCGACGAGCGTCGTGATCCGCTTAAAGCAACTGATGCAGCTGCACGCTATCTTAATCGATTATACGACATTTACGGGAACTGGCACCTTGCCATTGCAGCCTACAACTGTGGCCCGGGAAACGTGAATCGTGCCATCCGTCGATCGGGAGGGAAAACCAATTACTGGGAAATTTATTACCGCCTGCCACGCGAAACCCGTGGTTATGTTCCGGCTTTTATTGCCGCAGCCTATACTTTCGAGTATCATAAAGAACACAATCTGGTACAGAGATATCCTGATATTCCACTGTCGGTTGATACTGTAATGATCAGCGATTACCTGCATTTTAACCAGGTGGCTGCCAAGCTCGATATCGATAAAGAAGAGTTGCGGGCGCTTAACCCGATGTACCGCCGCGATGTGATTCCAGGGAAAGCAAAGAAGCCTTATCCTTTGGTTTTACCAAATTCAGTTATTCTTGATTTTGTAGACAAAGACACCACCATTTTTGCTTTCGAACGCGAGAAATATTTTCCGAACAATACTTTGATGGATCCGACTAGTACCAGCTATTTTACGCCTGCAGATATCAAGGGGAAAGATAAAGTGGTTTATACCGTTAAATCGGGCGACAATGTTGGTTTTATTTCATCATGGTTTCATGTTCGGGCCTCCGATCTGCGCTATTGGAACAACATTCACCGCGATATTATTCGCATCGGGCAAAAGCTGGCTGTTTATGTTCCTGAAGGACAGCTGGCAAAATATGAAAAGCTGAATTCGATGAGTTTTGCTGAAAAGCAGGCTTCCATTGGTAAATCGGTTAAACCGGCAGCACCCAAAAAAGTAGAGCCGCTCGATCCAAATTACGTGTATCATACCGTTCGCAGGGGTGACACCATTTGGGACATTGCCAAGCAGTACGCCGGCATTAGCTCCGACGATATAATGAAACTCAACAACCTCACTAACGATCGTGGTTTATATGTGGGCCAAAAGCTCAAAATCAAAAGAAAAGGGTAGGGATTAACTCAAACCAACACATTCGTCGGGTTTCTAGTCACCAACATTCTGCATGAAGTCAGGAAATCCAGTGGCAGTCCAGTTTACAACCCGGGCGCGTGTGGCACGGTTCGGATCGCTCAGTTCGTGGCCGATTATGTCCTTGTAATCACGCGCATGGTAGATCATGATCACTTTTTTTCCGTCTTCGGAAGTTGTAAAAGAATTATGGCCGGGACCGTAGCGTTTTAAATCAGGATTGGTAAAAAATACCGGGCCTGGCGATTTGTTCCAGTTCGCCACATCCAGCAGATCAGTGGTGTCATCGGTCCATAACAAACCCATGCAATAATTGTGATTGGTAGCGCTCGCTGAAAAGGCTACAAATATTTTTCCGTTACGTTTGATCACTGCGGGTCCTTCGTTCACATTGTATTTTATTCGCTCCCAGTTAAATTCAGGGACGGTTAAAATCACTTCCGGTCCGGTTAGCGTGGTGGGCGATGACATTTCGGATAGGATCAGTCCGGTACCATCGCCTTTTCTTTGTGCCCAGATCAAATAGCGTTTGCCTTTGTGTTCAAATGTAGTTGCATCCAGCGAAAAGGAATCATCCTCGGTAATAATCCTGCCTTCTTCTTTCCATTCACCTTCCATCGGATCTTCCGATGAATTAGAAAGCACATACATCCTAATGTTCCAGATGTCTTCTGCATCGCCCGCAGCAAAATAGATGTACCATCTACCATCGATTTTATGCAATTCCGGTGCCCAGATGTGAGCTCCCATTTTGCCGGTTTCATGTTTGTGCCAAACCTCTTTTTCTTTGGCTTGCTTTAATCCGTTTATACTTTCTGCTTTCCGGATAACAATACGGTCATAAGCGGGAACAGTGGCGATGAGATAGTACGTTCCATCCGGTGTTTTATGTACCCATGGATCAGCGCGTTGTTCCGCAATGGGATTGTCGAATTTATATTCCTGCGCATAACTTTGGAGCGCAAAAAATGAGATGATAGCAACTAAAATCAGAAGTCGGGTAAATTTCATGATGTATTAATTTGTTCAGTAAAGTTCAAATATAAGGATTTTCAAATATGAAGAAGCCTTGTTTTTTAGCTTCGTATAATCTGTCCTAAAAAATCACAAGGTGAGTTCAGAATTCGACCGAAAATTTCTTTATTTCTATGCAGTTTTTTCTTTTTTTCTGATTCGAATAAGTGCAATCAAAGCTATTATCATTACGGCTTCAATGGAAAGTAAGATCAGTTTACCGGTCAGGTGATCGGCTATTCCAATAAAAACGAAATGAAATAAACTTGCAATTATCATCAATACCAGAATAATCGGATAGATTTTATCCCAATCGAGAAACATGCCAATAATCAGGATCGCGATCAATTCGGGAGACATGGCACTCATATTGCCATTTTCGTAAACAAACAAATCCTGACGGGTTCGTATCAATATCGACATTGCAATTAAACCGGAGGCTATCAGAATTCTTAAAAGATTATATGTAATTGTTTTTCCGTGAGATTGATGGGAGGAATCCGTGATTGTTGAGTTCATGCTAAGTCAGGTTTTATTTGCTTATTTTTTCAAAATTATCTTCCACGATTGTTGCCCGGAACGAACGATATAGAATCCGTTTGCGAGGTCTTTCAGGTTTAATACCGTTCTGTTTTCGCTTTCTGAAAAATTTGACTTTTTGACTGCAACAATATTTCCTAAAGCATCATGAATGGTAAAAAGCTGATTAGCTTTTAACCCGGTTATGTACACTAAACCATCAGAGCTTGGAACCGGGTAAACCTTAGTTTGAACATTTGCGATAGGATAGGGTACATCTACCGTTTCTGATTGGAAGTATTTCTCGGCAAAGGCAAAAGCATCCAGTCCTATTTTGGCGCCCAGAATTCGTCCGGGAATATCGTCGCAGGGAGGATGGATTCCACCCCAGATGCGGGAAAGGCTGCACTGATCTGAAGCATCGCGATAAGTGGCCCACTGCAACACCACATCCTGACTGGGGCCTTCTTCAAATACAAGGAATTCGTTTTTTTTGGCAACGAATTCTCCAAGTCCACCCGGAAAGTATTCACTGCCCGTCAATGCCGTGATCACCTCTGCTGCTGCCCTCGAATAGGTGGAATGCCCTGATACATATCCGGCAAATGGTGGAGTTACAAACGAAGGTCGTTGATAGGGCCACCAGTTTTCGGCCAAAATCCAATCCACACCTGCCTGATCGGTTTCAGTATTATACACATAATTATGTCCTTTCCAGGCAAAAAGTTTTATTTTTCCTACGTTTTCATTCTCCGTTCCGGCCAGCGAATCCTCTTCTTCCACGAGTTCGATAAATCCGTCGATCAATGGAATTCCATCCTGATGATAGTTGGGCAATGACTGATCAGTTGATTGTCCGTTATCGGCCATGTAACGAATGGCAGAAATGGGCCGGATAAAATCGTACCAGCCTTTCACGGCCCAGGCTGCAATGGCAGCATCATGCATAGTACCTCCCAGCGTAAAATACGCTTTCACATCCCATTCCAAAGGATCCAGAATTTCTTCTCCCTTAAATTTCCGTTCGAAATTGGGATGATCGCTAATGTAATTCAACAATACAAACCAGTGTCCGGGAGGTGTTTCTGAGTCGGGTCCATCGGCCCAAAATTCAGCCAGTACACGGGTATAATCTCCCCGGGGAACGATTTGCGGTTCGTAGGGCTGCCCCGAATACGGATTTATTTCCCGGCCGGTGCTGATGTCCCCTCCCTGAAGTAAATCGTAAAAATCATCGTGATTAACTATATTTTTTGGCAGGGAACTAAAGTTAATATTACCAATACTTGCCGGAGAAATATCCCACATCACACTATCAAACGGATCGAGATGCGAACTCCATACCGATACCAGCGAAAAATTCCATTTGTAGAGATCGATATCCGAGCCGCTTATCTTTTGCTGGTTTATATGAGGTGGTGCACCGGGATCGAGGTAAACGGTGTAATCATTTCCTTCGCGGGAAAATACGTTGGCATCTTTCCAATCGAGACAGAAAGCATCGACATCGCCCCACTCCGGACTTAGAAAAGCGGGTGTGTTTTCCGCTGTTACATTTCCTGCCTGATCGATAAAAACATCCAGTTCAAGTGGCTGCCAGCGATTTGGAAAAGCTATTGATGGATTCCCGGGAAGTACAGGAACCAGTGGTTCATTTACCGGATGATAGTATATATTCGCATATTTATTTGCCTCGTTCGATCCGTCGGAAAGTCCGTAATCGATGATGGATTGCCCGATAAAATTTCCAAGTGCTGCTACATTTCCCATGGTATAGTTCGTGGAAGTGTATTCCGAATTGTATCCAAGAATATTCATTAATGCATCCAACTGCTCCTGTGTCTCCTCGTGATGTGGTGAATACTTAAATCGATTGCTTAAGAGCCGGTAAGCTGCATAACTCATGGCCGCATCAATCGCTTTCTCTTTTTTAATCTTTGTTTCAAATCCTTCGAAATAGTTAGTGTAGCCGTGGAGTTCCTTTCCAATAAGATAAGTATCGGCTTCATCGTCAAACAAGGCCCATGCATCATAAAGCGCAACGCTGGTATGAAAAAGGTTTCTAGCGTGAACGGTTGGTCTGGCGTAGTCGTTTCGGATGCCTTCCAAAAGAACTTCATTCCACATTCGGGCAACGGAAACATTATCCGGTGCTTCAGTGGTATTTAGCATTACTTCAAGCTTTACAGGAAGACCATAACATTCATTAATTTCGGTGACTTCGATTTCTCCTTTATCGGCAATTCCCCATCTCACAGTTATGCTGGATTCCCCCTGTCCGTTAATAATTGTTCCGTTCTTAATGCTCCAGTTGTAGGTACTTCCGTTTCTGCCGGGATAAGAATATGTATGTGTGCTTATTATTCCGGCAGAAGTATTTCCGACAATCCCACCGGCCGCATCCAGGTAAGTGCATGAACCATCATCATAAGTTGCTTCAGGATCATAATTGCACGAATTAGGATCGGTACAACCGGGAATTTTCTCGCTTGAGATGTCAAGTACTTCCGTACCTTCATTTTCAACGAGGTGTACAAAAGTATTTACTTGTATTTCGTCGCCGGTATATTTTTCCTTTAGTCCTAATGGCCAAGTAATGGTGAGTTCATCAATTCCAGTATGATCGCCCAGACCAAAATGAACAGGCTGAAGACTCTGTGCCATCAGGCTTGCACCGTGATAGTAACGCGTCAGGACCGTATCTCCCAGGGAGACCCGGATTACGGCTCCTATGCCATCGCGGTTTGAAGTAGTGCCTTCCAGTCCGACCTGAAGCCAGTTTTTGGAATCGACAGGTGATCCATCAATCAGTTGGTTTTCTATCAACTGCAGATTGTCGTCAGTTTTTGAGATGAGGATATCCAGGTCACCATCCAGATCATAATCAAAGGTGGCGAGGCAATTGGAGAAGGATAATTCACCAAAACCATATTCAACACCTTTCTCACTAAATGCTTCCTGACCCGTTTCCGATTGATTCTCGTAGTAACGGTTTTCAGCTTTATTATTAAAGCCGTTCAATACCATCAGGTCAAGATCCAAATCGTGATCAAAATCCCGGAACTGGCATCCCCATGCCCAATCTGTTTTTTCTACGTCCAGATCTGCAGCTACATTTTCAAAAACTCCGGTGGAGGTTTGTTTATACAACGAACTCTCATTGATATTTGTGATAAATAAATCAACCAATCCGTCATTATTAAAATCCGAGAGGGCGATTCCCATTCCGTCCTTTCCTTCATCTTGCAGTCCATAATCTGCCACTTTATTCACAAAAGATTCGCCATTCACATTAATAAAGCATTCATTTGGTGAACCGAAATCCCGTGTGACGTAAAGGTCCTGGTAGCCGTCTTCATTGATGTCCCATGGAACAGCCATCCATGAAGCTTGCCCCGAACCCCCTAAACCCACCTGATCGGTCATTTCAGTAAAAGTACCATCTTGGTTATTCCGGTAAAAAGAACCATTACAGTTAAAAATACTTGTCAGGTACAGATCCAGAAAAGAATCATTGTCAAAATCGAACCACAGAGCATGTGTGTGATAACACTTATCTTCTTCCGGGAAACCTGCTGATGCTGTAACATTAGTGAATGTTCCGTCCTTGTTGTTGTGGTATAATTCGTTGTAGAAAGCGTTTGTTAAAAAGAGATCGGGGTACCCGTCATTATCATAATCGCCCCAGGAGGCACCCATTTTTTCGCCAAAACTGTACAGTCCCGGAACCGGGGTATCCTTGTAATTGTGTGCACTGTTTATCCCTGATCGAGCAGTTACATTGGTAAAAGTTCCATCGTTGTTATTTCTGAACAGATAACTGCTGGCAGTTCTGTTTGTCACACTGTTGTAGCGGGTTACCACAAAAAAATCAAGGTCATTATCGTTGTCGTAATCGGCTACAGCAACGCCATTGTTGTTTGATACCAGAGAGACTTTACTCTGAAGACTGACATCCTTAAAAGGTTGGGAATAAAGGGTTGCCTGAATTGATACAAGTAAAATAAATATTAAAATGAATCGCTGTATCAAAAGAGAGGTTAGGTTCTTATGAGCGTTATTTCTGGACACTTCCCCTTAGCGTTTTTATAAAATTCTTCAGCTACTAAAGTTGGCAAATATTTTTTAATAGCCAATTTTTTACAACAATCGTGTTGATGAAAAACGGAACTATTTTCTTGTATTGTTGTACTTCAGAATTTCAATTGAAATCTAATTTATCTGTCCCCGATCAGAAGCAAAGCATCCTCCCAACCGAGTGGGGTTTTAACTTTAACATCTTTATTTTTGCTGAACTTTCCAGCGCTTTTTCTTTCCCCGGTTTTAGGATTAATCCATTCGCCCGGAAGTTTTGTAGAACCTGAAAGTTTATTTAAATCCAGGCTCACCTCGGAAGGTTCGGAAAGATAAACCAGAATTTGATTCGTTTTAACAGAATTCATTGCAACATTTAAAGAATCTCCTGTTCCTGTTCCTTCAGCAATTATGGATTGATCGGGTGAAAAATCCCACCAGTTTAATGACTGAAAAATCTGATGATACACAGACATACTTTTCGCTCCATCCGAATATATAGCTTCTTTCCAGTCTTGTTTAACGTATTTCAGATTTGATCCAAAGCTCCAGATGTTGGTATTTCCGTAAGTATGCATTCCTCCGGCAAAAGTGGCCCAATAAGCCTGTTTTCTTATTTTGTGTGAAGTAATTGGTTTGGTCGGATATTCGGGCCCGTCTTCATAGGCTCCTTCGCCATGTAATACCGGCTTAACCAATTTATTATTGTAATCTTTCGCAACCATATCATAAATTGTGGTATACGAATCCCAGGTTTGAATCATGTGGAAATCGATCCATGGGGCATTCCCAAAATAATCGGATGAAGAATGTCCGCCGCGGACATGATAGGTCATAAGTGTTTTTGAATAATCTTCTTTTCCCGCTATACTTTCGGTTATGCCCTTTGCCAGCAAATTCCAAATCGTTTTACTCTGATCATTTTCAGCAAGAACATCGCCTCCCATACACCAGATGATGTTGGTTTTATCCTTGTACCTCTTGCCGAGAAATTTGCCGTAACCATACGCATTTTCCACATTAATTAAATTATAGCCATCACCTTCAGCCATATTAAAAAGGGGTACAAATACCAGGTACAAACCATATTTATCGGCTTTATCAACTACATAGTCAACATGATCCCAATAATCATAATCTGCTTGATCATTGTTGTCTTTTCCATCAGTTACTGCAGGTAACATTAGAGTTTCATCAGCAAAAGCTTTGTCACCATAAATATTTTCAAGCTCAGGAACGATAAATGGATTTTTATGCACAACCGCAGCATGTACAACAGAAAATCCTTGTTCGGCTCTTGTTTTAAAGTAGAAATCTATATCCTTGTGGCTTAATTTTTGGAAAAGTCCCCATCCGGTGTCACCCAGCCACAGAAATGGTGTGCCGTCGTGCCTTGCTAAATACCTGCCATTTTCACTTACTGATAGTTGTGCATTCGTGGAATTCACCACTATTAATAAAAATAAAGTGATGAAATACGCGAGTTTAATTAGGCGGTTTTTACCACAAATTGCCAATTTAAAAGTGTTTTTACTGTCGTCTTTAAAAGAAACAGAATAAGGTTCTTCCATCATCGGTTAGTTGGTTTTGGTTATCGTATCAGTTTTTGCAGTTCGTGACATAACGAAGAACTACGTTCATGGTTTCATCATTACACATTAAAAATAGACAATCTATTCCTAATCTCTATTTGTGGAACAAAAAAAGGTTGTACGTACACGCGGGAGAGATAATCGTTCTAGCTGGTTGCTAGTGCTTGTCTGTGATTTTTAGTTCTCCGTTTACGAATTCCACAAAGTATAAATTATTGTAGGTCTCAATTTTTACAGAAAAGTCAGAGGAATGTGCGACATCACCTGAGGGGAACCAGGTTTTCAGGTTTTTATTTACACAGATAAATAAGCCGTTTTCATCGCCCACGGCACAAAAACGTTCAAAGGAGCCATCGTAAATTTCGAGCCCGGTTACGCGGTGGATCGGGGCATAAATCTTTTCGATGTTGTTAACCGGTATTCCGATCTCAGAGATTGACAGGAGGGAACCGGTGTCAAATTTATTGCTGCTGTTCAATCCTAAATTCTTGCGGGCAATCAACTCCACAATGTTTTTGTCCCGATCGTAAAAGTACACGGCCTTAGCATTCCACGCTTCGAAATTTTGTATCTTCCGGTCGCCTTCGTTTAAAACGCTTACTCGCTCTTGCAGCCATCCCAGTGCTTCATCGACCTTGTTCGAGGGTATGTTTATGGCAAAATGATAGGGGGTTGTTTGCACGCGGTGCTGAATAGTGAACCTCGATTCGCCGATCTGAAAAGTGGCACTTTCGTTTGTTGATTCCAGCATGGGCAGTTCGAGCACTTCACTGTAAAATGGTACTTGCTCAGATAAATTAGTGGAGTAAATATTCAGGCTTTTTATTCTCAATACGTTGTGTTTTTATTTGAGTTTTAATGGTATCTGCACATTAAACGATTCGCCTTTTTTTGTCGGATTGATGTTGATGATGGAGCAGGCTGAATAAAGTACCTCTGGATTTCCGTCATCGTCTATCAGCAACTGGGGACGTTCGAGGCGGTTTACTTTTATAGTGTCGCCCGATTGCAGGACTACTTGTTTTTTCATAAAAAACGGCTCGGCCGGTTTGGTCCATTTAATCCCGTCAGTCGATTCCAGGATAGCAAGCCCCGGTTCCTGACCAGTTATTTTACCCGAGAAATCTTTAAATACCGCATAAAATTTCTTGTGCGTTTTGTGGTACCAAACGTAAGGATCTTCTGCCGAAGCAAGTTTCCCATCTTCTGTTCTGAAATCGAAAATAATATCATCGAGCGGTGTAAAAGGCCCCGTTGGTGAATCGGAAAGTGCGACGCCATGCACACCGCGCCAGTTCGTGTCGTAAAGATTACCTTTAAAATACAACAGGTATTTTCCGTCAGTAGGTCGGTAGGTTACTGATGGATTCACAACAATAATATTGTCGGGTTTTGCGGCCGTACCTGCGGGTGAAGGATTTACAATATTATCGGGTTTAACCCGTGTTCGGGGCGACAAAATGGGAGCCTTGGGACGCTTAAAGTTCCCATTCATCAGGTCGTCGAAACTGTTGAATTCGATCACCGCAATTTTTTGATTCTGCTGTACGCGATTACGTTTGTTCAGTTTTTCGCCGGGTGAACCGGGTGGCTGTATACCAGGATCTTTTGAACCGATGAAGTACAGGTAATATTTGTTGTTGAATTTTTTCAGGTGCGGATTCGATACCATCTGAGCATCCCAGGCGGCAGTATCGCCCTCGAGAGCGCGACCAAGTAAAACAATTTTTTTGAATTGAAAATCCCGGTCGGGATAATCAGATACAGCATAAGCCAGTTTTGAATGAAGCACCCAGCCATTGCCAAATTCAGGCAGCGAATCACCACATTCAAAGGTATTGTAGATCATGTGATATTTCCCGTCGTCGCCTTTTACCACGCTGCCACCCCACACAAAACGATTGGGATCGTTGATTACCGATGGGCCAATCAGGATATTTCCGCTAACGGTCGCATCGATGGGCAGCGCCTCTACCTGCAATTCGCCTGACGGTTTATTGCAAGCCGCCATAATCACCATCAGGCCGATTAGAATTGTAACTTTATTATTACTCATGAAAAATTGATTACTTCAGTGAGAATTCTGCCGACACGGTAACTTTAATGTTTTTTATTGGCGAGCTGGTGTTGTGCACACCGTAACCGGCCACTTCAGTTGAGTAAGGTTCGGTAATTTGAAAAACTCCGCTGCGTGCCGAAAGCAATTTGTCGACTTGCAGGTCGGTAGTTGAAACAATCAACTCGGCACGTTCGCGTGCATTTTGTGTCGCTGCTCCCAGCAAGTCTTTTTTTATGTCTTCCAGGTCCGTGCTGAAAAACTCCATTTGTGAATTATCAAAAGCCAGTCCGGCATTTACAAAAACCGCCGGATTGACAGCGATCTGCTCGATTTTTTCCAGGTCGTTCGAGAGCAAGTAAATACGTTGAGTGAGGTTATAGCCAACCTGGCCACCATTGCCATACTCGCCGTTTACCGTAATAGGGAAGACTTTAAATTCGTCGGCGGAAATACCTGTCGATTCCCAAACTTCTTTAAATGAACCGAGCTTTTTGGCCATTAAACGATAACCTTCTTCAGTACCCGACATCGATACGCGCTGCGAAAGTGTTACCGACCATTTCACGAGGTTACTTTCAAATTCGTGTGTGGCATAACCTACCACTTTTACAGTTTGTTGCTGCTGGCGCGATTGTTTGAAGTACCATCCGAAAACGCCAAATGCAAGTACCATGAAAAGGCCCAGGATAACGGCGGTTGAATTTTTCATAACGGAGAAAATTGCTTAATAAAAGTATTTAAACTTAAACGGAAGTGCTTATTGAATGTTGAGCTGATTCTCCAGTCTTTTTATTTCACGTTCCAACTTCTTCTGTTTTTTTATGGCTTTTGAAAGTGCGAATGCATCGCGAACAGCTTCTTTGTCGTAGGTTTCTAGAATAATGTAATAATATTCGTCGCCAAGGAAAACAGCTTTCAAATTCCTGTCGACATGTTGGGCAATAAATTCAATTACCCCATTGTCATTGCCATTCCGGTACGAAACTTTTTCCCATTTGGCATCCATAAAATCGCTGCGATGGTTATCGGGACTGCCGATCGGGATCTTCTCGGTTTTGGCATCTTCGCCGCTGTCGTATACCCTAAGCCCGGTGTGATTTAACCAGTGGTCGCCGTGGTAATTACTACTCAGGTATAATTCGCCGCGTTCATCCAAATGCACCTGAATGTACGAGCGATCCCAGGCACGTTTAAAGGTTTGGCGTTTGTGGATGTATTGCGTGTACCGATCAAATTCGGTCTTTTCCGTCACAAAATTCTTTTTCAGCTCGGCAATAGTAACTTTCAGCGAATCCAATTCCGCTTCGGTGCGTTCGTAAACTACAAAACGCACATCAGTACTTAAATTTTTAGCGGCATTTATTGAATATACGGCTTCGGGGAAAAGCTTGGCAATGCTGTCGAGTTTTTGCAAGGCACCGGTCGTATCCTGGTTTTGAAGCATCGCTTTTGCCTGTTCCAGTTTAACGCGTGCCAGGTCTTCTTGGGAAGGTCCACATGCAGTTACCAGAACAACCAGAAATAATGCGATATATTGAATTGCCTGTTTCATCATAAAATCTTTTTCGCAAAAGTAGTATTTTAGCCCGAGTTCAACGAAAGTGTTCAGCACTTTTAAGGCGGTTTATATGAATACAAATTCCGTACAATTTTTTCGCGATCATCCCGTGGATTCGGATTCTGAAGAGGCACAGCTAATATTGGCAGCCTGGAAAATAAGTAATGCCGAAAACATTGGCAAGATCATTCGCCTGGCACACAATGTTGGTGCGACTCAGGCCTTGTTTGTTCAGGGCGATGAGAATCACCGGCTTTCGAAGATCAAAAAAACGGCTGGTTTTTCTTACGATCAGCAAGCCTGGAGCTTTATTACGGAAAAAGAGTTTGAGACGGAATACCTGCCAAACCATGTTGTAACCGCCCTGGAAACCTGCGATGGGGCCGTTGATCTGTACCAGACCAGGTTGCCCGTCAAAACTATTTTACTGGCCGGCAGCGAATCGCGTGGTATTCCGGAAGAAATTCTGGCCTTAATAAATCATAAAGTATTCATCGCAATGCCCGGTGGATGCAAATCGATGAACGTGTCAAATGCTTTGTCGGTGGCTGCTTTCGAATGGCTGAGACAAACTACTTACTAACTGATCTTCAACATTGTTTTAATAAATATTAATTCCATCGACTAATTGGCCCGAATTGATAGATTTTTTCTACTTTAGCCAAAAATCAACGCGCCATGATCACTTTAACCCAATTGGAATATATAGTTGCTGTTGATACCCACAGGCATTTCGGTAAAGCCGCCGAGGCTTGCTTTATCACTCAACCAACACTTTCAATGCAAATTAAAAAGCTCGAAGAAGATATGGAGATTATCATCTTCGATCGGAGTAAACAACCACTTATACCTACCGATATTGGTCAGCGGGTTATCGAACAGGCCCGTGTAGTTCTCAAACAAGCTGAAGAGATCAATAATATTGTGAAAGATCACAAACACCAGGTTTCCGGAATGTTACGTATTGGTATTATTCCAACCTTGGCTCCTTATCTGTTGCCGATTTTTATTGGTGAATACAAAAAGAAATACCCGAACATTTTTATAAAAGTTACCGAAGCAACTACCGATAATATCATCAAGTTACTAAATAAAGACATGATTGATGTAGGGGTACTGGTAACGCCGTTAAAAGAGGAAAAGATTATTGAGAAACCGGTGTTTTACGAAGAGATGTTGCTGTATGCCAACAGTTCGCACAAACTGCACAACCAAAAAGAAATTACACTACAGGATATTGCTACTCCGGAAATCTGGTTACTGAGCGACGGACACTGTTTCCGCGACCAGGTAATTAACCTTTGCAGTTACCTCGGAACTACCGATAGTCAGTTGCCATTTCACTTCGAAGCAGGTTCGCTGGAAACCTTAATGAATATTGTAGATCACGAAGGTGGACTTACTTTGATTCCTGAGCTGGCCAAAGCAACGATGTCGAAAAAGCGGGCTTACAACGTGAAGCATTTCACTACCATTAAACCATTGCGTGAAGTGAGTCTGGTTTATTCACGGCATTTTGCAAAACACAAACTCATCAACCTCTTGTGGAACGTTATGCGCGATGCCGTACCAAAAGAAATGCAGGAAGCAGAACGTGGTACCATTGTTGAATGGCGTTAACCTCTTTAATTTCAAAGAAATCAATTTAATATTCCCTTAATTTTCGGTGTATTTCATGGGAAAATAAATTTTTTATATACCTTTGCGCCGCTAAAAGCGGATGTGGCGGAATTGGTAGACGCGCTAGACTTAGGATCTAGTGCCTATGGCGTGGGGGTTCGAGTCCCTTCATCCGCACGGATAACCGCCGACCTTCCTTTTTTGGTAAGGCTTGGCGGTTTTAATTTTTTTGAAAAGCGTTTTAAATTTTACGATAATGAACATTACCAGGGAAAATATCGACAATGTAAATGCAGTGATCAACATTGCCATTGAAAAAGCCGATTACGAAAAACAGGTTGACGATGTGTTGAAAGAATATCGCCAGAAAGCATCCATTCCGGGATTCCGTCCGGGGAAAGCACCAAAAGGCCTTATCCAGAAAAAATTTGGTATGGGTGTGTTGGTGGAAGAAGTAAACAAATTGCTTTCGCAAAACCTGTCGAAATACCTGGTAGATGAAAAGCTTCCGGTGCTGGGCGAACCTCTTCCGAACGAAGAGCGTCAGGCACAATTCGACTGGGAAAAAGATGAGGACTTCACTTTTACCTTCGATGTTGCACTGGCACCCGAAATCAATGTTTCACTCGACAAACGCAACAAATTCAAATACTACAACATCGCGGTATCTGATAAAATGATTGCGCAGCAGGAAGAAATGGCCGCATCTCAACTTGGTCAGAATGTTCCGGTTGATGAGGCTAAGGAAAACAGCTCGGTTCGCGGTAATTTTGTTCAGCTTGATGAAGAAGGAAACGAAGTACAAGACGGAATCGCGCCTGAAGGTGTTCTGTTGGCTGTTGACAAAATCAAGGACGAAGAAGTTAAGAATGCATTTGTTGGATGCAAGAAAGATGATGTGATGATTTTCGACCCGGTGAAAGCCTTCGATAACCGTCACGAAGTTGGGCACATGTTAAACATTAGCCACGAAGAAGCCGATGAGTTGAATAGCGAATTCCGCTTCACGGTTACTGAAGTGCTTCAGTTTGAAAAAGCAGAATTGAACGAAGAGCTTTTCAAAAATCTTTACGGTGAAGAGACTGAGGTAAAAACCATCGAGGATTTCAGAGCAAGGATCAAAGAAGATATTGCGAACAGCCTAGTTTATTCTTCGGAGCACAAATTTACACTTGACACCCGCGACGCTTTGGTAGAAAAGATAGATGTGGAATTGCCCGAAGCATTTCTGAAACGCTGGTTGATCGCTGCCAACAAGGAGTTGACAGTTGAGCAGGTAGAAAATGATTTTGATAATTTCATTCTCGATCTGAAATGGCAGTTGATTAAAGACGCCATTGCAAAAGAAAACGATATTACAGTTACACCGGAAGAAACCGATGCATTTGCAAAACGTATGGCTTTGGCACAGTTCCAGCAGTACGGTATGCACGATGTTCCGGAAGAACAACTGGAATCGTTCGCTAAAATGATCATGGAGAAACCTGAAGAGCAGGAAAGAATCTATAAAAAAGTGCAGGAAGACAAAGTTGTTGCACACGTGAAAGAAAAGGTAACGCTTGACGAAGAAGAGGTTTCTCAGGAAGAATTCAATAAAATGATGCAATAGGCGAAACGCTTATTTCACATACACGAAATTAATAGTGCTGAAGATAGCAGCATGAAACTTTTTTATAACTTTGTGAGGCGCATAAGCGCATTGCAAAGTTATTTTTTTAAGTAATTGACATGAAAGATCACAACGAATTTCAAAAATATGCAACAAAGCATGCCGGCATCAGCAGCATGACTATGCATCAATATACATCGGCCTACGGAGCATACATTTCTCCTACAATTATTGAAGAACGCCAGTTGAACGTAGCATCAATGGATGTTTTCTCGCGTTTGATGATGGACCGCATCATCTTTTTGGGTGTCCCGATCGACGATACTGTAGCCAATATCATTCAGGCGCAGTTGTTGTTCCTCGAATCAACCGATCCGAGCAAGGACATTCAGATTTATTTCAATTCGCCGGGAGGTTCGGTTTATGCAGGATTGGGTATTTACGATACAATGCAGTACATAACCGCCGATGTGGCTACAATTTGTACAGGAATGGCGGCGTCGATGGCTGCGGTGCTAATGACCGCCGGAACAAAAGGAAAACGTTCGGCTTTGAAACACTCTCGCATAATGATCCACCAACCTATGGGCGGTGCTCAGGGACAAGCCTCTGATATTGAGATTACGGCTCGCGAGATTCTGAAAATTAAAAAAGAACTATATACCATTATTGCAGAGCATTCGGGACAGTCGCTTGAACAGATCGAAAAAGATTCTGATCGCGATTATTGGATGACTGCAACCGAAGCTGTTGAATATGGTATGGTTGACGAAGTTTTAGCACGGAATAAAAAATAATGGCGGAAAAGAAAAATATGGATAAGTGCTCGTTCTGCGGAAGGGAAAAGAACGAGGTGAACCTGCTGATTGCAGGTATCGACGGGCACATCTGTGACCGCTGTGCCGATCAGGCGCATTCCATTATTCAGGAAGAAGTGAAAACCAACAACAAATTCGACCTGGATGGTGTGAAATTATTAAAGCCAAAGGAAATCAAGGACTTTCTCGACCAATATGTGATTGGTCAGGATCGTGCGAAAAAGATTTTGGCAGTTTCGGTGTACAACCATTACAAAAGGTTGACGCAGCATGTAAGTGACGACGAAACTGAGATTGAAAAGTCGAACATTATTTTGGTAGGTGAAACAGGAACAGGAAAAACATTGCTGGCAAGAACCATTGCACGCATGCTGCATGTTCCGTTTACCATTGTTGATGCTACCGTTTTGACTGAAGCCGGTTATGTGGGCGAAGACATCGAAAGTTTACTTACACGACTTTTGCAGGCAGCCGATTACAATGTGGAAGCCGCCGAACGCGGAATCGTTTTTGTTGACGAGATTGATAAAATCGCCCGTAAAACAGATAATCCATCAATCACCCGCGATGTATCAGGAGAAGGTGTTCAGCAAGGATTGTTGAAACTACTCGAAGGATCGATCGTGAACGTACCTCCGCAGGGAGGACGTAAACATCCGGAGCAGAAACTTATTCCGGTGGATACCAAGAACATTCTTTTTATTTGTGGTGGAGCTTTCGACGGAATTGAACGCAAAATTGCCAACCGACTCAATACGAAGGTTATTGGATACAGTGCCGCTAAAGATTCGGACCGCATTGAACGCGAAAATCTGTTGCAGTATGTTTCGCCGCAGGATTTAAAATCTTTTGGATTGATCCCGGAGATCATCGGTCGTTTGCCGGTGCTTGCCAACCTCGATCCACTGGATAAAGCAACGCTGAGGAATATTCTTACCGAACCCAAGAATTCGGTCATCAAGCAATACAAGAAGTTGTTTGAGATTGATGGCATTGAAATAGAATTTGAAGAAGGTGCGCTGGAATATATTGTGGATAAGGCGATTGAATTTAAATTGGGTGCTCGCGGATTACGTTCGATCTGCGAAAACATTATGAACGATGCCATGTTCGACCTGCCATCGGAGGAGGTTGAGAAGTTGCTGATATCAAAAGAATACGCCGAAGAAAAACTTGATAATTCGAGTTTACAACGACTAAAAGCAAGTTAAACGATATAGAAGCCCTGACGGTTCCGTCAGGGCTTTTTTGTGCCATGAACATCACAGGAATTATATTGACCGGTGGAAAAAGCAGCAGAATGGGCAGCGACAAAGCATTGCTGGAGTTCGAAGGTAAGACCTTATTAAAACGTGCCGTAGATCTTTGTTCCTCCTTCTGCGAAGAAGTGCTGATCAGTTCCAATTATCCTGAACATCAGGTGGAGGACTTTAGACGAATCGATGATGAGGATGCAGATTGTGGCCCGATCGGCGGGATTTACTCCTGTTTAAAACAATCTTCACACGACTGGAATCTTGTACTAAGTGTTGATGCCCCTTTTGTACAACAAGACTTTATTCGATTTTTGAAAGACGGAACACCTAATTTCGAAGCTGTTGTTCCTATTCACGCCGGGAAGAAAGAACCTTTGATTGCCTTTTATCACAAAAAAGCTTTGCCGCAAATAGAAGCCCGGATCAAAGCAGAGAATTACAAATTGCATTTTCTGTTAGAGAAGCTGAATACCAACTTTATGGATGCAGGAGAATGGCTGAAAAAATATCCGGATTTGTTTCGCAATTTGAATAACCCTGAAGATCTTTTCTTTTAATTAAAGTGTTACCCGAACTCAGAAATATTTTCCAATCGGCTTTTATCGGCAATTAAAATATCCTTGCCAAAGATTTTTATGATTTTATCCTTGCGAAATTCGGATAAAGTCCTGATAACGTTTTCGGTAGTCATACCTATATATTCTGCGATTTCACGCCTGGAAACCGGAAGTTCGAATTCGTCCTTTTCATAAATGTAATTCGAAAAGTAAAGTAAAACATGTGCAACGCGACCTTTAAGCTGTTTTCTTCTGATCTCCAGGTTTTCGATAACTATTTTATCCGTCGCACTGCTTATTCTGGTCATCAGGTCCATCGTGAACATTGCATTTTGCTGTGCCTTGTTTTTGACAACCGACAGGTCGAGGATGCAAACAACTGAATCTTCAACTGCTGTTACGGAATAAATATATGTTTTGGAAGAGAACACGCTTAAAAGGCTTACGAAATCAAAGGGTTTTGAAAAGCTAATGATCTGTTCCTTTCCTTCATTTGTCGATTTCGAGAGCTTAACCAGTCCCTCTTTCATGTATAGGAATTCATGGATCGGTTCGCCTTCGCTGGTTATTCGGTCTCCTTTCCGGTAAGTGCGTTCTTCTTTAATGTCACAAATGTCAAACAGTTCATCGGGTGAGACATGCGAAAAGAAAAGGGTTTTTAATTGACAATTTTCACAACTACATTTTGGAACTCTTTGATTCATGATATATCGCACCTAATTGTCCGCTAAAATACCATTTTCTTATGATATTTAATACGTTGTGATAATTATCATAAAGACCTCAAAATCACGAATCTTTCTTACTGATATTTTTAACATCAATAAAACAATCAAAGTACTTAACTATGAAGCGAATTGTAATACTTGGTGCCGGTACTGCCGGAACAATGATGGCCAATAAACTCCGGAATACACTTGACAGGGAAGAATGGGATATCACCATTGTTGATCAGTTTAAAACACATTATTATCAACCTGGATTTTTATTCATACCCTTTGGAATTTACAACAAGCAAGATGTTATCAAACCAAAATCGGACTTTATTCCAGCCGGGGTAAATATGGTGTACGCAAAAATTGAAAAAATTGAGGCAGAAACGAGTAGGGTAGTACTGGAAGGCGGACAGGTTTTGAATTATGATTTTTTGATCGTTGCGACCGGGACAAAGACAGTTCCTACTGAAACGCCCGGACTTCAGGATAAACTGTGGTACAAGGAAATTTTTGATTTTTATACGGTGGAAGGTGCACTGGCTCTCCAGAATTTCTTTAAAGGATGGGAAGGCGGAAAACTGGTGATGGCCATTACTGAATTGCCCTATAAATGTCCGGTTGCACCGCTCGAATTTGTTTTTCTGGCCGATGCTTATTTTACTGAAAAAGGAATTCGCGACAAAGTAGATATCACATACGTGACTCCCATGCCGGGAGCGTTTACAAAACCAATTGCGACCAAGATGTTGTCGGAGTTACTGGCTGAAAAGAACATTAAAGTTATTCCCGATTTTTATATCGAAAGAGTGGATAACGATAGCAAAAAGTTGATCTCCTATGATGAAAAGGAAATTGATTTTGATGTTCTTACTGTTGTCCCGGTCAATATGGGTGATGAGATGATTGAAAGAAGTGGTCTGGGTGATGATATGAATTTTGTTCCAACCAACAAACATACTTTGCAGTCAGTAGCACACGAAAATATTTTCGTTCTGGGCGATGCTGCAAATCTTCCCACATCCAAGGCTGGTTCAGTGGCGCACTTTGCTGCCGAAATCCTTTTTGAAAATCTTATGAGTGCTATCGAAGGACGTCCTTTGCAGGCAAAGTTTGACGGACACGCCAACTGTTATATTGAAACCGGTCATGGAAAGGGAGCTTTAATCGATTTTAATTACGATACTGAACCGCTTCCCGGTACTTTCCCGCTTCCCGGAATCGGTCCCTTTGGTCTATTGAAGAATACGAAGATCAACCATTACGGCAAAGTGATGTTCCGTTGGATTTACTGGCACATTCTGCTTAAAGGGAAGGAAATGCCAGTTGAGCCACACATGACAATGGCCGGGAAAAAGACAGTGAATTAACGGAAAGGAGCCTGACAATGGAAGATAATGCATTACAAGCAGAAATAACTCAGTTGAATCAGAAAGTGGATTTGTTGCTGGAATATGTGAACCAGCAGCGACTCAAGACAAATCAACTCGAGGATCTTGTTTCCGATCTGTCAATCGTTGGGAAGGATATGTACGATACAGCAGTTGAGGAACTGGAAAACCGAATGGTTAATCTCGACCTGGATGAAGTAAAAGGATTGATGCTTAGGATTCTTAGGAATATTGATAACATGAACAAATTCCTAGAAATGTTTGAAAGTATAAACGATTTCATTAAGGATGCTTCACCGATTCTGAACGAAGTGATCATTGACTTCAGCAAAAAATTAAACGAGTTCGACCAGAAAGGTTATTTCGAATTCTTTGCCGAAGCAGGAAAAATATTTGACAACATTATCGCACACTACAAACCGGAAGATGTTCGTGAACTTTCAGAGCATATTGTTACTATTCTGGAAACGGTTCGTTCGGCAACGCAGCCTGAAATGATGGCAGCAATGAACAATGGATTTAAAGTATATGCCAGCCTGGAAATGGAGAATGTGCCTGAATATTCAATCTTCAAAGTGATGCGTGAATTGAATAAACCGGAAATGAAACGTGGGCTGGGATTCTTTGTAACGTTTATGAAGAACATGGCGGCTGAAACCAATAAAAATAACAATTAAAATATGAATTATGGCTGAGAAAAATTTAGCAGGAAAGACAGTTGAAGTAACCGAAGAAGGTTACCTGGTAAGCACAGGAGATTGGTCGAAGGAAATAGCGGCCGAGATGGCAAAAGAGGACGGTATTGAATTGACCGATAAGCATTACGAGGTATTGGAATATCTGCGCAAAGAACAGGCTGCAGGTGCTTCACTTACAATTCGAAAAGTAGGTAAATCGGGTATTACTGATATAAAAGGATTGTATCAGTTGTTCCCCGGCGGGCCACTGAAATTATCTTCAAAATATGCCGGTATACCAAAACCGGCCAGTTGTGTTTAAACTCAAAAACCGAAAGATATGACTGAAGTAAAGGAAACTCCTTTAAAAAAAGTAATGATAATTGTTGCCAAAGCCAACATCGAGGATGTGTATGCAGGCTTGATCATGGCTAACGGTGCGGTTATGGAAGGTATTGAGGCCAAGTTGTTCTTTACGTTTTTTGGACTGGATGCAATTACAAAAAAACGTATGAATAAATTGCATACTGGAACAGTGGGTAATCCGGGAATGCGCATGCCGGGAGGTCTGCCGTTTCCAACTTTACTGGGCGCAATACCGGGTGTGGAAGCCGGCGTTTCTGCCATGATGAAAAAGCAGATGGATGAGCTGGATGTTCCACCGGTTGATGAATTTTTAGATATGATTACCGCAGGAGGTGGAGAAATATACGCCTGTAAAATGGCAGCAGATATGTTTAAGCTTACCAAAGACGATTTGAGTGACCATGTAAAAGCGATTATTACAGTTGGAGATCTGTACGCAATGTCAGGGGGAGAAGGAACTCAGATTATTTTTACCTAGCTTAACATTCCTGGGGGGGATTAAATGCGTCATTCAATATTTTGGATGGCGCCTTTTTTAGTCCCAGTCCGGTAGAACACATTTTGTACTTCTTTTTTGAATCAAAGCATCAAAATCATCCAGACTTTGTTGCATCACCTTCGAGTCTTCTTTATGACAGGTAAGGCAGGCTCCGGCAGTAAGAATTCGTTTTTGTTGTTCAACGGTGAAGGGAAAAACATTTGATCGGGTTGAAACTTTGCCTTCACGGGTTTGCAGAAAATCGATCCACGCATCAGCCGGCAGCCCGTCGTTCGGATCGCTTTGATACAAGGCTTTAAATTTCCACTTTCCCTTTCCATCCTCAATCACGTATTTTAATTCACCTTCACCATAACCCAAAGCCAGCGAACTGTTGTGGCAACTTACACAACTTCTTCCTTTTGCTGAAGTGGTGTGCGGTGCAGCCGGCGCATACAGTCGATGAAAGATGGTAGCATCGTTTTTATTCCCGGTGTAGGAATGTAGGTCAACGGTCATGATCATGCCGGGAAGTACTGGAATAACTTCAGTTTTTTCTTCTGTTTTTCTGATGCCGAGAGTAGGAAGTTTGGCATTGTATTCGCCAATGTATTCCACCCAGCTGCCTAATTTTTCGCGGTTTTCGATCATGTTGTAACCCCGTTCATTTGCATCGTACTCGTTGTGACACCCGATGCAGGTAGGTGCCCATGAGGTATGGCAACTCGAACAGTCGAGCTTCGAGTGAGCAATGTTTCTGGTACACTCTCTTGCCGGTGCTTTCATCGTCATTTTCTTACTGCTGTTTTTCGTCAGAAAGAAAACAGAATCGTTTTCAATATAAGTGTTGATCAATGCCCGATTGTGCTTTTCGGTCACCAGGAATTTTTTATTGGTAATGTTTCCAAATCGAAGCGCAGCAATAATTGCCGATTCATTATCCAAATTTTCGGCGGCAATCGTTCGTGGTTCACCATCGATGTGACAGTCAGAACATTGCACATCCTGCTGATCTTCCTGGTGGGCGTAATGTGTTCCGTCGCCCATTACTTCGTACGAATGATGACAGTCGATACATTCCAGCCCAAGTTCGTGGTGAACATCGGCCGGTTGCTTTACAAAAACGCGTTCATCCTCTATCATTCGGTAGTTTGATGAGTCGGGCATTTCGCTGGCAAGCAAAGTAGTTTCGTGCCAGCCTTCGTAACTGGTCGAGATCCTGCCCGAACGACTGTGGCATCCAAAACAATGGTTGTTGGTAATTTTCAAACTGATTTCGGGGTGCGATTTTAACATTTCTCCCTTATTGGCTGCTAATTCTTTCTCAGCTTCCGGACTGTAATTCAGGTGGCAGGCCAGGCAACCACCGCCCCGGCTAAATTCATCGATCGGACCCAATTCTGTTTTTGGATTTCCAAGATGGCAGCGCACGCATAAATTTCGCAGGTGTTCATCGGCGGGAGAATCAGCAAGTTCATGAACCGAAGTCAGGAGATCGGGATTATCCTGTTCGTTAAAGGTATAACGGTCAACACTGATCATTCCACTGAGTGTGGCCATCAAACCAGTTGGAATACGCTCAACAATTTCCGGATGGCACTGCGTATTGCCGCATGAAAGTTTGGAATTGGATAGGTTCCCGGGAATAAGGATCATTTTGTTGTGCGACTGAACTTTATCTGTCGCGAATGGATTTCCTCCGTGGCACGAAATACAGCCGATTGCTTCAGCGGAATGCGAATCTGTGAAGCCATGTGTTTCGGTGTGGCAGGCCAGGCAACTTTCTTTTCTTCCCTGGATGACCGGCGAATTCAACGCTTCATTCAATGTAAAATCAGGAGCAAAATCTACCCGCGGTGTTCTGAAATTATGTAAAATACTGGTTTTGTATTCCTGGCTCCAGGGCGTTGTCCACTGCCAGCTTTCTCCTCTGAAAAATAAACCAATAAAAGTAAGAACAGCATAAAAACCGGTAAAAAGGAGCAGGCTACGTTTACTCATGAGCATGGTTTTTCCGGCCGCAGAGTTGCTCAAATACACCAGGATAAGAACTCCCAGAAATAGCAGAAGTGACCATGCCGGATGTTGCAGCCAGTGCAAAATTTCCTGAAAACCCACAAAGTACCACGGGCCTTTTACTGCCGGATTAATATTATCGTGCAGCGGAGCACTCAAAAAGTAACTGATCACAAAAGTCGCCAAAGTTGATATCACAAAATCCATAACCGGAGGCCAGAATTTGCGGCTGTGTTCAACCATGGCAATGGCAATAAAAACCGTGAAGGTGGCAATGTGATGGACATAGATCAACTGGTAGCTGTCTGAAGACCCCAGCAATGAATAAGCCAGCGATTCTCCAATTAGGGGAATCCGTTCGGCCAGTGTTTGCAAAATCTGGCGGGCTTGCATACTATCGGCATCGCCTTTTAGCAAAAAGCCGGTTATCATCGCCAGAAAAATGATCAGCAGTGAAATACTCAGCCGAAAAGCGATACCCGGTTTTAATCCGATCTTTATTTTGTAATGAAAATGGTCGTAAAGATGGATGAGGCTAAGAATAAGAAAAAACTGCGAACTCCAGTAATGATAATTTCTTATAAATGATGCCCAAGGATTACTGACCATCATGTTGCTTACACTCAAATACGGATCCTTAAAATCGAACGGAATGGCCAGTATTACACCCGACAAAACAACCAACCAGAACATGGCGAGGGCATATGTTCCAAAAGTAGTTTTATCTTTTTTCTGTTTCATTTTAGCCATTTATCGTTATGTTGTTTCCGTCTTCTGAAATTGATGAAAGAACCTCTCTCAGGTTTTTGTATGCTGGCCCCTTTAATACTTTTCCCTGTAAATCGTATTGCGATCCGTGGCAGGGACAAACAAATCGGTCGCCCTCCAGTTTATCGATTTTGCAACCCAGGTGGGTGCAGTGGGCAGAATAAACAGTGGTGGTATTATCTTGTGTTACTATAATATATTCGTCGCTAAAGGCAATCTCTTTGTTTCTGTTGAACGGCAAAGTTTTACTTTTCTGTTTAACAGCTTCAAGGTGATTCAGTGTTAGTTTGTTCCAGATAAAGGCAAAAAAGGAGATCAATCCTACGACACCGATCCTCAAAAATGTTCTCCTGCTCTCCATAATGTTAATTTAATACCGGCAAATATGAGATAAAATGCCAAGAATTGAAACCTGCTGCTTTACTTTTCAATCTGATTTTGGCACCCTTTTTTGTGCTAAATCTCATATTAACAGACCTTTTTCCGCTTCTTTAAAACAAACAAACCATCCCTGTAATTTGTATTCAGACCAGTTATGTTATTTAGCATTTGTTCTATTTAATACTTTTTAGTCTCAATTTATTTAATGTATTTTGGTGTTTTGTTTGGAATGTTTAATTAACTGTAAAATAATAATTTAAAACATATAAAAACGAACAAAAGATTATTAAATTAGCCAATATAATCAGGTTGCAACTAGCTTATTTTTAATGTTTTCAAATAGGACTATGTCATCGTCGTTCTGTAAAAAGCTTTTTATATTTGCAGCCAATAATCTAGAGATGTAGATAGGTAGAAGCTTGTATTTTATTGATCAGTTTTTCTGATCCCCGAATAAGATCAGTTTCGTTTACACAATAACATTTTACGAATGAAGACCAGAAGGAATTTTATTAAAATTTCAACAGCCGGTGCCGGAGTTGCAGCCTTAGGTTTTAAGGCTTTTGGTTCGAAAGGTTTTGGCCTTTTTGAATCGAATTCGGTCGACCCGGTGAGTGATGAAGACCTCACACCGTATCCGACATATTGCGAAGTATGTTTCTGGAAATGTGCAGGCTGGGCTTATGTCGATAAAAGTGGTCGAATCAGGAAGGTAGTTGGAAACCAGGATGACCCGCATTGCAACGGTCGTTTGTGTCCGCGTGGTACAGGCGGTGTTGGAATGGTTTACGATGAGGATCGTTTGAAAAAGCCACTCATCCGGGAAACACGGAAGGATGGCAGCCAGTATTTCCGCGAAGCAAGCTGGGAAGAGGCACTCGACCTTGTAGCCTCCAAAATGAAAGAGGTGAAAGAAAAGCACGGACCGGAAGCTTTTGGTTTGTTTAACCACGGAACTCCGGGTGGACAATTCCATCACCTTTTAAAGGCTTACGGATCGGAAAGTAATGCGGAACCTGCTTTTGCCAACTGTCGTGGTCCACGTTCTTCGGCGTTCTTCTCCACCTTTGGAGCTTATGTTGGTTCTCCCGAAAGTACCGATATTCGCGACACCAAATGTTTGGTGCTGATCGGATCGCACATTGGAGAGAACATGCACAACTCGCAGGTTCAGGAAATGTCGGATGCCATTGATAACGGCGCGACCATCATTACTGTTGATCCCAGATTATCAACAGCTGCTGCGCACTCGCAACACTGGTTGCCCATAAAACCGGCTACCGATATTGCTTTGCTGATGGCATGGATTCATGTGTTGATTTACGAAGAGCTTTACGATAAAGAATTTGTTGAAAAATACACTTTTGGGTTGGAATACCTGAAAGATCATGTAAAAAGTATGACCCCGGAGTGGGCCTACGGGATTACCACCATCGAGCCTGAAAAGATCAGGGAAACGGCGCGGGCTATGGCCGGCGCTGCTCCTTCGGTTATTGTACACCCGGGACGTCACGTGGTTTGGTATGGCGATGATACCCAGCGTGAAAGAGCGATGGCTATTTTAACAGCGCTGCTCGGAGCCTGGGGTAAACGTGGCGGTTTCTACTTTCCTGAAGGTGTTTCTGTACCGGCATATCCGCATCCGCATTTTCCGGAACCGGAATGGACCTGGAAAGACTGGAACGCAGGAAGATATCCGCTGGCTACAATGGGAATCACTACCGAGCTGTTGAAAGCATCGATTCCGAGATACAATTACAAGCACCAGGTAAAAGCCTGGCTGGTAGCAGGTACCAACCTGCCATTATCGATGCCCGATAAACCATTATTCAAAGAGGCAGCTGCTTCGGTTGAGTTTATCGCGGTTATGGACACCATGCCAATGGACATTACCGGTTATGCTGACGTTGTATTGCCCGAGGCAACTTATCTGGAACGTTACGATGTGATTCGTTCGGCACCCAACCGTGAGCCAAACATTGCGCTGAGGATGCCGGCTATCGAGCCAAAATACGATTCGAAACCGGGATGGTGGATCGCCAAACAAATTGGTGAACGTCTTGGATTGCACGATTACTTCAATTTTGATGATTATTCTGAAGTAATCGACTGGCAGTTGAAACAATTGGGAACTTCGCTGGAAGAAATGAAGAAGATTGGTGTGAAGAAATTCCCGAGGAAGAGTGGTCCTTTGTACCTGGGTAAAAACGAAGATTTTACATTTAATACCAATAGCGGTAAAATTGAACTTTATTCAACTGATTTTGCCGATCATGGTTTCGATCCGATGCCAAAATATACGAAGCATCCCGAGCCGCCTCAAAACTTTTATCGATTGATTTACGGCCGTGCTCCTATGCACACCTTTAGTCGTACTTCTAACAATCCGAATCTTTCGGATTTGATGAGCGAAAACAGCGTTTGGGTGAATCCAAAAGTGGCCGATTTGTGGGGATTGAAAAAAGGTCAGGAAGTGTGGCTAAAAAATCAGGACGGACAAATTACATCTTTCCCTGTTAAGGTGAGGGTTACCGAGCGCATACGATGGGATTCGGTGTACATGGTTCATGGTTTCGGACATAAAAACAAAAAACTGTCCCGTGCCTTTGGCCGCGGTGCCAGCGATACCGAGATGATCACGAACGTGGCGGTTGACCCGATAATGGGTGGAACAGGTATGAGAGGAAACTTTATTACATTTTTAATAGAAGAACCTACACTGGAAGAAAAGGAGGTTAAAGCATGAGATATGCAATGGCGATCGACACAAAAAAATGTGTCGGATGTGGCGACTGTGTAGTGGCCTGTCAAACGGAGAATAATGTACCACATGGTTATTGCCGCGACTGGATCGTGGAAAGTGTGGACGGAACGTACCCCAGCCTGAGTCTGGAATTCCGTTCCGAGCGTTGTAATCATTGTGATAATTCTCCCTGTGTACGTTGCTGCCCAACCGGAGCAAGTCATATCGAGGAAGGTGGGATTGTTACGGTAACCCACCATAAATGTATTGGTTGCGGTGCCTGTATCCAGTCTTGTCCTTACGACGCGCGTTATTCACATCCTGAAGGTTATGTTGATAAATGTACCTTCTGTTTGCACCGTGTTCAGAAAGGTCAAAGTCCTGCTTGTGTTGACGTTTGTCCGACCAGGTGTTTGCATTTTGGCGATCTGGACGATCCGAACAGCGATGTTTCACTGGCAATTAAAGACCGTAAATGGAAAACGCTGGCTCCCGAAGCCGGTACCGATCCACAACTGTATTTTCTTACTTAATCTTAAAACTGATTAAAAATGAAGGAAGAATTATTTGTAAGCGGACGAAATATCCCAAATATCGATCCCTATCTGAATATCTGGCACTGGCAGATTCCACTCTATTTGTTTTTAGGTGGTTTGGCTGCCGGGATATTATTTTTTGCCGGATACTATGTAGTAAGGGGTAAGGAAAAAGAAATGCAGACTACCGTTAAGTGGGCGCCTATTCTTGCTCCAATTGCACTGATACTAGGTTTGTTTGCCCTGTTTCTCGATTTGAAACATAAACTCTTTTTCTGGCAGTTGTACACTACCATTCGCCTGGAGTCGCCAATGGGGTGGGGAGCCTGGACCTTGATGATCATTACACCAATATCATTCATTTGGGTGGCCAGTTACATGAAAGAACTGGTTCCCGGGTGGCACTGGAAATTTGATTTTCTTGAAAAATTCGAAGCTTTTGTAATTAAATACAGAGTAGCTCTTGCATGGATCATGATGATTTATGCAATTATTCTCGGAGTCTACACGGGTATATTACTTTCGGCATTTAATGCCCGTCCGTTATGGAATACTTCGATTTTAGGGCCACTTTTCCTGGTTTCAGGATTTTCAACGGGGCTTGCAACCATAATCTGGATGAGTAAAGATGCGAACGAACGAAAAGTTTTAAGCCGGATTGATCTGGTTTTTATTTTCATCGAACTTTTCCTGATTATTCACCTGTTTATGGGATTTTTGGCCGGTTCGCAAACTGCAATCGAAGCAGCCAACCTTTTCCTTGGAGGTGAGTTCACAGTAAGTTTCTGGGTGTTTGTAGTATTGATCGGATTGATTTTACCAGCTGTGTTCGAAACCATTGAGATTTGGGGAATTCACATTCCAAAATGGATTCCGCCGGCAATGATCCTGTTTGGTGGATTTATGTTCCGTTTTATTATGGTGGAAGCCGGACAAATAACACGTTATTTATATTAAAAACATTATAAAGATTGAATTATGAATACGGAAAAAGCTGTAAACAAACAGCCAAAATACATCAATCCTTATTTGGGCGGAGTTCTACTCGGCTTGCTTATTCTGGCCACCGTTTTTGTAACCGGGCGTGGTCTTGGAGCGAGTGGCGCCATTAAAAGTGCCGTGGTAACGACTTCAAATACCGTTGCTCCTTCAGCAACCAAGGCCAACGATTATATGGGGAAGTTTGTGAGCGACGATCATTCGCCTATGTACACCTGGCTGGTATTTGAATCGCTGGGCGTATTGCTCGGAGGGTTATTGTCAGGATTAATATTTGGACGTGTTGGTAAATTCAGAACCGACCACGGACCAAAGATCACCAGTAAAAAACGCTGGATACTGGCTATTATCGGTGGAGCCCTTTTTGGACTGGGAAGCCAGTTTGGCCGTGGATGTACCAGCGGTGCAGCCTTGAGTGGGACAGCAACATTTGCATTAGGGGGTGTAATTGTAATGTTCGGAATCTTTGGAACAGGTTATATAATAGCCTACTTCTTCAGAAAACTATGGATATAGTATAACGTTGGCAGTCGCATTTGGCAGTCAGGAAATACTGACTACTGAAACTGGTAACTGAGACTGAATATTGAAAATAATGGATTATCATTTTACAAATAGAACATTCAAAAACATTAAAATATGGGACCTTTAATTCCTAATGGCATAATTGGTGAAGGCTGGGATTTTTTAATCGCAATTTTAATCGGAATCGCTTTCGGATTTATTCTTGAAGCTTCAGGATTTTCTTCATCAAGAAACCTGGCCGGTGTATTTTACGGTTATAATTTTGTAGTGCTTCGCGTATTTTTTACCGCTCTCATTGTAGCCATGGTCGGATTGATGTATTTCGATTATTTCGGCTGGCTCGATCTTTCAAAAATATTTATTCTTCCCACTTATCTGGGACCAATGATTGTTGGGGGCATCATTATGGGATTTGGATTTATAATCGGAGGTTATTGTCCGGGAACAAGTTTTACGGGTATTGCTATCGGTAAACTCGATGCCTTGCTTTTTACAGTGGGACTGTACCTCGGAATCATGGTCTTTTCACTGGCATTTCCGCTTTTGGGCGACTTTTACAACAGCGGTTCGATGGGAAATGTAACCTTAACCGAACTGACCGGAATACCTGCACCATATTTTGCAATGGCATTTACCGTAGTAGCTTTAGCCGCTTTCTGGGGAACAATGTTTATCGAAAAACGTGTACGCAAAAACATGAAACAATATAAATTCTAAGATGATGAACAGAAATTATATTTTTCTTACGATACTAATGCTTGTTCTGGCTGCCGGAACGCTTTTTCTGACCATGGATGATGAGCCGAAACAAATAGATCCGGAAATCCTCTTACAGGAAATGATCCAGCCAACACGATATGTTTCTACCGACCAGGTGGCAAAAATGCTTATTCAGGCCGATCCGTCGCTGATGTTGGTGGATGTTCGCAGCGCTGATGAATATGAAGAATTTTCACTGCCGCGTTCCATCAATATTCCACTCGAAAATTTACTCGATAAAGAAAATCTTTCGTATTTCGGAGTTCCCGGTACCAAAGTGGTGTTTGTTTCCAACGACGATATAAAAGCTGATCAAACCTGGGTATTGGTTAAGCGACTTGGTTTTAACGGAACCTATGTTTTGAAAGGTGGAATCAATTGCTGGATGCAAACCATTATTGATCCGCAACGTCCGAGTGATGATGCACCTTCAGCCGATTTCAAAACTTATACTTTTCGGAAAGGAGCTCAGATGTATTTCACCGGTGGCGGAATTGATGATTCTGATGCCTCTAAAGTTGATGTGCAGATACGTCGACGTGAAAAAACGAATGTGGCCGCAGGAGGCTGTTAATCTAAACTTGTTAAAATTAATACCATGCATATACACGAATTGAATCCGTGGAGAACAATGATCGCACTTTCGGTCTTTGTTCTTATCCTGATTGTTGGATTCTTAACCCGACCAAAACCATTGCTAACATACGAGAAAACCATAAGTGAAAGTGTGGATGCTTTGCTGGAGTCAGATGCATATTTCTATCCCTGGGATCTGGGAAAGGTGATCGCTAAAGAAACTGAAAATGTGGTGCTTTTTGATATTCGCGACAATTTCATTTTCGGACAAGGTCACATTCCCGGAGCAGAAAATCTTGCAGCAAGTGTTTTGAGTCAGGAAGATAACATTGAACGGATGAAAAACCTGCGCGACATGGGTGTTACCGTTGTGCTTTACGGCGAGGACGAACTTCAGGCCAACGGACCGTGGATGCTGTTTCGCCAGGTTGGCTTCAATAATGTAAAACTGCTGCTGGGTGGCTATTCTTATTACAAGGAACATAAGAATGATTTGAGCGCTACCAGGGAAGATGACAGTTTCAAAAAAGGAATTGCCCGTTTCAATTATGCTGAAATGGCTGCCCCGAAAGATGGTGCGGTGATTTCAGCCGAAAGTGAAAAGCCGGTGCAAATTCAACGCAGGGAAAAAACAAATGTGGCAGCAGGAGGCTGCTAAAAAACCGAAACCTAAATAAAGCAAAAATCAAGATCGAGTTTTGCATTCAAAAAATCCCGGAGAATTTTTCTTCGGGATTTTTCTTTGGAATCATTTTTGCTTGGGTTCAGCGAATAGTTATTTATATCTTGCAATAAAAAACAAATTACATGTCAAAGATCCTGGTTATAGACGACGAGAGAAGTATTCGGAATACGCTGAAGGACATCCTGGAATATGAGAAATATGAGGTTGATCTGGCGGAAGACGGTAATAAAGGAGTTGAGATGATCCAATCGGCTGAATACGATGTAGTGTTGTGCGATATAAAAATGCCCGGACTTGATGGCATCGAGGTTTTGGAGCGTGCTGTTGTTCTGGCACCCGATACACCGATTGTAATGATCTCAGGGCACGGAAATATCGATACTGCAGTTGATTCGATAAAAAAAGGCGCTTTCGATTACATTGAAAAACCACTCGATTTGAACCGATTACTGATCACGATCCGGAATGCCATGGATAAATCGAGCCTGGTAACCGAAACCAAGATCCTAAAAAAGAAAGTCAACCAGAAATATGAAATTGTAGGAGAGTCAGCTGCCATACTTGAAGTGATACAAATGGCCGACCGCGTGGCTCCAACCGATGCTCGTGTGCTGATCACCGGATCAAACGGAACGGGAAAAGAACTGGTGGCCCGTCGAATTCACGATCAAAGCGGACGTGCTTCAGGCCCGTTTATTGAGGTAAATTGCGCCGCAATTCCATCCGAATTGATCGAAAGTGAACTGTTTGGTCACGAAAAAGGAGCTTTTACTTCGGCAGTGAAACAGCGAAAAGGTAAGTTTGAGCAAGCGAATGGTGGTACTTTATTCCTCGACGAGATCGGGGATATGAGTCTCTCGGCACAGGCGAAAGTTTTGCGTGCCTTGCAGGAAAATGTGATCAGTCGCGTAGGTGGCGATAAGCACATTAAGGTTGATGTGCGAGTAGTAGCTGCCACCAATAAAAACCTCTCGGAAGAAATTGCTGAAAATAAATTTAGGGAAGATTTATATCATCGTCTCAGTGTGATCCTGATTAAAGTTCCTACCCTAAACGACCGTTTAGAAGATATTCCTTTACTGGCCAATCATTTTATTGCTCAAATTTGCAACGAATATGGTATGTCGCCGAAAACCATTACTAATCAGGCCATTGCCGAACTTCAAAAATTAAGCTGGACCGGGAACATCAGGGAATTCAGAAATGTGATCGAACGGCTAATTATTCTCTGCGACAGTGAGATCAAGGAGGCAGATGTGCTTAAGTTTGCAGCGCCACTCAATTAATAAAAATTCATTTTATCTTCTGATTTAAAAACAACTTTGCCCCTTTGTTGTTAACTAATAAACGAGCGCTAAACGTAGCGTTTGATTAAACTCGATAATAAAATATTAGCCTCTGGTTTCGGAAGTCAATTTGTCATGGCGTATTATTAATCTTTCCCTCGGGAAAAATACTTTCTTCCGTTTTCAGAGGCTTTTTTTATGCTCTGAAATAGAACTAGAATCTTACTTTGAAAAGGTAGAATACTACATTCATAATAATGTAGAGAAGTATGGTAAGTGCCAGCCCGTATACATTTAAAGTGATCAGCAATACCAATGCCAGTGCTAAAAACAGGTAGCGGTACCAGTTTTCGCCAAATTTCAGATTTTGCACTTTTAAGGAAAACATGGGCATGTTGATCACCATCATCCCCGACATGAAAACACCAAGTATCACTAGGTTTTTTGTGGAATAAATTACCTCGAAGTACTGGTAGTATTTCGGGAACTCGAGCATCAATCCCATCGATGCCCAGAATATGCCATTTGAAGGAATGGGGAGACCACGAAAAAAAGGTTCGTGTTTGGTATCCACATTAAATCGTGCAAGCCTGATGGCTCCAAAAACCGGGACGAGGAAGGCTGAAAACAGAATCAGCCATTCGTACCAGTTGGCATTAATTTCGTAAATGCGTTGGTTATAATCGAAAAGCGAAAATTCAAGAAGTGTGAAAAGTATGGCACCCGGAGCAACACCAAACGAAACCAGGTCGGAAAGCGAATCCAGCTCTTTACCCGTTTCAGAATAGGCGTTTAAGGCACGCGCTGCCATCCCGTCGAGAAAATCAAAAACCGAAGCCCCACAGATAAAAATCCCTGCCCATATTAAATGACCGTCAATGGCAAAAAAGGTAGCCAACAGTCCGGATAACAAGTTTAATGTGGTAATGAAATTAGGTATTTGTTTTAGAATTGCTCTCATAATGTTACAGGTTTCCGGAGAAGATTAGCCATAAAAATACGGCGGGAATAACAAACAGTAAACTGTCCAGCCGGTCGAGAAATCCCCCGTGTCCGGGCAGGATATTCCCAGAGTCTTTTGCCCCGATCTCTCGTTTTATTTTCGACTCGAACAAATCGCCCAGCGTACCAAAGCAAACGGTAATTATTGCAATAACAATCCAGCTAAGCATGCTTATTTGCTGGAAAAGAACCGCATTTACAATACCCATGATTACTGCAAATACGCCACCGCCGATCAATCCTTCCCACGACTTTGCTGGAGAAATTTTGGGACATAACTTGTGTTTTCCCAGTGCAGTTCCAATCATGTATGCAAATGAATCGTTTACCCAAAGAATAAAAAATATACCGGCCAAAATCCAGGGATAATAAACTGTGCTGTGGCCTGCTGTTGAAGTGTGAACCACAAAATTCATCAGACCAAAAGGCGTGGTAATGTAGACAAAACCCAAAACAGTAATTCCACTGTTTTGTAGCGTAAGTTTATTCGATCGGAATAATTCGATGATGAATAGTGTCAGCAAAATTGGGATGAAAATAAATTCAAACGGGCGGGGTAAAAAACCGATCGAAAGTCCGAAGCAAACAAGAAAAAACAGGAGTCCCAGAAGTGTTCCCGGAAGTCGGTAAATTTTGTGGCCGGCCTCCTCAACCATGGCATAAAACTCATATTGTGTAAAAAAGAGCAAAGTGCCGAACACGACAGCAAAAGCAATGGGATGAAGCAGTATTCCCGCCATCATAATGACCACATAAAGAACTCCCCAGATTGAACGTTTTAGCAGATTACTCACCTTTTAAATTTTTGAGTAACTCAACTGATCGGGCCTTGTCTTTTTCGGCCGTATAAATCAAAAAGTCTCCAAAACTTTGATAAGCTGAGTCGTGTTGATTCATAAGAACGCATTTAATTCCGGCATTCTCCAGAATGTCTTTCGCCATTTCGGCCTTGTATTCCGAAGCAGTCATGTATACTTCCTGCCATCCTTTCTCCATAATGCAAATTTAGTAAAATCTGCATAGTCAGTATTATTTATTGAAATTCTGGTTAATAAACACGTGAAACTGGCGTGGACCGTGGGCTCCCAGAACCAATGTTTTTTCAATGTCGGCAGTTCTGCTGGGGCCGGTTAATAAGGAAATATGCGAAGGCAGTTGATCCGGATATTTCTTTTTTATGGATGAATAGGCTTCTTCAAGGTAAGCTACTACCTGTTCCGAATCGGCAATCACAACATGAATTTCAGGAAAAACAAACAAACGGCGTTCGCTTCCCTGGGCAGAACTTATCATAACCGAGCCGGTGTGTGCAATCAGGTATTCACAAGAAGTGATCCCCACCTGAAGATCGTTTGGCAACTGTGAAGTGGAAGTAAATGGAACCAGATGCTTTTGCAGGTTTGACTTTAAGTTACTTTCGTTACAAACGATCAATTCTTTGACAAACCTGTCGAGAAAGGTTTTTAATTCGGAGTACAGTTCCGCTTTGGAGTGGCACAAATGAACGCTCCCGTTCACTTTCGCCAGGTTGGCTTTGAAGCTTTCCTCCAAAGGTTCTTCTAAGGGAAAATAAACGGGAGCATCAAAATCAGGCTTTTCCGGCTCATTATGAACGGCTTTTTTCAGCTTATTCAATATTTCCTGCCGGGCACTTGCCATCTATTCTTTGGTTACACCTTCTTCGGTGTTCTTGTCTTCGTTTTTCTTTTTGGCTTCTTCCAGTTTTTCTTTAGCCTCTTTCAGCACCTTCTCTTCTTTTTTGTTGCCATTTTCAGAGATAATGTGCTTTTTCTCCCAGGGGCGTTTGCCAAAAATTTCTTCCAGATCTTCACTAAAGATTACCTCGCGTTCGAGCAGCAGATTCGCCAGTTTTGCATGGCCTTCAGCATGATCGCGAAGTACCTGTTTGGCACGTTCGTACTGGCTGTCGATCAGAATTTTTACTTCTTCGTCGATCAGTTCAGCCGTTTTCTCGCTATAAGGTTTTGTGAATGAATAATCCGACTGACCGGTCGAATCGTAATAACTTACATTCCCCACTTTTTCACTCATCCCAAAAATACTTACCATAGCATACGCCTGCTTGGTTACTTTTTCAAGGTCGTTTTGTGCCCCTGAAGAGATTTTTCCAAAAATGAGTTCTTCGGCAGCACGGCCACCCAACGCCGACGACATTTCATCGAGTAACTGGTCTTTTGTGGTGATCGAACGTTCTTCAGGCAGGTACCAGGCAGCACCCAGCGCTTTTCCGCGCGGAACAATGGTAACTTTTACCAGCGGGTGTGCATGTTCGAGCAACCAGCTAATGGTAGCATGACCGGCTTCGTGGAAAGCAATGGTCTTTTTCTCTTCCTGCGAAATGATCTTATTTTTCTTTTCAAGCCCGCCGATAATACGGTCTACCGCATCAAGGAAATCCTGTTTGGTTACCGAATCGCGGTTCTTTCGGGCAGCGATCAATGCAGCCTCGTTACATACGTTAGCGATATCGGCACCCGAAAATCCCGGTGTTTGTTTGGCCAGAAATTCAACTTTCACATCTTCACCCAGTTTTAGCGGACGAAGGTGTACTTTGAAAATCTCTCCACGCTCGTTCAGGTCGGGCAGTTCCACATGAATCTGACGATCGAATCGTCCGGCACGCATCAGGGCGCGGTCAAGAATGTCGGCGCGGTTGGTTGCTGCCAGTATGATCACTCCGCTGTTGGTATCAAAACCGTCCATTTCGGTGAGTAACTGGTTCAGGGTGTTTTCGCGCTCGTCATTCGATCCCATATTCGGATTCTTCCCTCGTGCACGTCCAATGGCATCAATCTCATCGATAAAAACAATACACGGTGCTTTTTCCTTGGCCTGTTTAAAGAGGTCGCGTACACGTGACGCACCAACACCTACAAACATTTCCACAAAATCGGAACCCGACATGGAGAAAAAAGGAACATTCGCCTCGCCCGCAACGGCTTTGGCAAGCAAAGTTTTTCCGGTTCCCGGAGGTCCCACAAGGAGAGCGCCTTTCGGAATTTTACCACCGAGTTTGGTATACTTCGCCGGGCTTTTCAGGAACTCAACAATCTCTTCGACTTCCTGTTTTGCTTCTGCCAGTCCGGCAACATCTTTAAAATTGGTCGAAACTTTTTGATCTTTATCGAATACTTTTGCCTGCGATTTCCCCACATTGAAAATACCACCTGCGCCACCACCTGCGCCACCACGGCTCATGCGGCGGAAGATCCACCACCAGATCAAAATGATGATGATGAATGGCCCGATGGAGATCAATACATCGCGCACCCAATTGGTTTCGTTTTTATATTCGGGTAAAATTTCGTCAGCCGAACCTTCCTGTGCTTCCTTCAGGTTATTCTCAAATGTTTCTACCGAACCAATGTTAAAACTGAAGTGAGGTCCTGCATCCGAAGGTTTCGTAAAGCTATTATCAAATTCGCTGCTGTAATTTTCCAGCCTGTCTTTTTTAATGTAAATATTGGCAACCTCGTCATTTACTACTACAATTCTGGCAACATCGTTATTGGCCAGCATGGTCGATTTAACTTCGCTCCAGGTTGTTTCAACCGGTCCGCGGCTGTTGCTGATGTAAAATTGAACGATCAGGAAAACTACGGCAATAATTCCGTAAATCCAGTACGAATTAAATTTTGGCGGCTTTCCGTCCCCACCTTTATTTGGAGAAAACTTTCCAAACGGGTTGTTCGGATTGTTGTTGTTTTGTTTTTTATTTTGTTTTTCTTCTGTCATGATCTGCTTATTCTGTCTCTGCTATTGTTTTAATTTTTGCATCTGCCCAAAGATCCTCAAGATTGTAAAAATCCCGTGCGTCTTTCTGAAACACATGTACCATAATATCTCCGTAATCCAGTAAAATCCAGTATGCATTTCTGTAGCCGTCGCGGTGCCAGACATCGGTTTTTAGTTTTTCTTTTACGGTACTTTCAACCGATCGGGCAATGGAATCAACATGGGTAGATGATGTTCCGTGGCAAATGATAAAATAACTGCACTCGGTATGTTTTATGCTTTCTAAGTCAATGAGCTTTATATTTTTTCCTTTTAAATTATCTATCCCTTCAAGGATGGTTTCCAACAATATTTCTGTTTCTTCCTTAACTTTCTTCATATATTTTAATTGTTCAGTACAAAGATAATCTTTTTGTGCATTAAGCATTTTTTAAAAGATTGGATTACTTTTGGCTCTCATGTATTCAGGGGAGAACAAAATCGTTGTACTGACCGATGTTGGAAGTACCAACAATTATGCCAGTCAATTGGTTTCCGACAAGCCGGAAGAATGTACTGTCGTTTTGGCACAGTTTCAGGAAAAAGGACGCGGACAGCAGGGAAATTACTGGGAAAGCGAGCCCGGAAAGAATTTACTGATGAGTGTTATTCTTTACCCGGGATTTTTGCCTACTGACAAGCAATTTTATATTTCCAAGATTGTAAGCCTCGCTCTTGTGCACACTTTGGATAGCAAGGTCAAAGATCTCAGTATAAAGTGGCCGAACGATATTTACATCAGCAATAGAAAGGTAGCCGGAATACTCATAGAAAATGCCATTAAGGCGGTACACCTCGATTATTCGATTGTTGGTATTGGATTAAACCTGAACCAGGAAGAGTTTGTGTCCGATGCTCCAAATCCTGTTTCGCTAAAAATGCTGACCGGGCAAAATTACAACATCAACGAAGTAGTAGATGAGTTCTTAAGCGTATTTAAGGATTGGTATAAATCCCTGCAAAAGGGCAAGTTGAGTAAAATTGATGCTGCATATCTCGACAGATTGTTTGGTCGCAACGAATGGCGGACCTTTCGTTCTGAAAACACTGAATTTGAAGCACGCATCGCTGGAATTGGTGATTACGGAAAGCTACAACTTCAAGAACGTTCGGGGAACATCCGGGAATTTATGTTTAAGGAAGTAGAGTTTGTTTTATAAAGCCACGGGCTTTGAGTTCTTTAAAGATTAAAGCATTCATGCATTCACGCATTTTTTTCAATCCTTCAGTCCCTCAATCCTTACTGGTAAGGTAGTTTTGATAAAGTGTCGGCCAGTTGGTTGATTCCCTCTTCCAGCTTGTTGCCGGCCATCATTTTAATCATCATGCTCATTTCGGCATGCAGGGTCAGTCGCATTTTTGTTTTGTATTCATCAATGCGAACCAGCTGAATCCAAAAGGTAAAACTAAGCGGCAAACCGCCCGAACTTTCCACTTTTATGGTTTTAAACGGTTCACGATTTACGATCTTGATTTCGGCTAACCCGATTCCGGTAATGTTGAATTTGCAGGAATCTTGATCAGACTCGAAATCAGTGATCTTTATCTGTGGAACTTTCTCGGTTATTTTTTCAATCAAGCCTGAATTCAGATAAGTAGAAAGGTTCTCGAAATTTGACAAGTAATTAAATACCACCTGCTCATTGTGATCGATGGTTTTTACCTCGCTAACGTATTTATTTACTCCCATAATTCAATAAAAAAATCCCGTCCCAATAACATCGGGATCGGGATATATTAAGTGTCTTTATTCGAAATTATTTTCCCCAGTTTGCGGGATCTTCTCTCCACTCCATCAATGAGTCGATCTGGTCTCTTGTGATTTCTCCTTTCTCAAGCGAAAGATCGATCAGAATTTGGTAGCGACTCAATGAAGTAAGCGCAATGTTTGCTTTTTTGAAGTTTTCCTTGGCCAGCGGGAAATTGTAGGTAAAAATTGAAACCATTCCAATTACATCGCCGCCAAAATTATTAACGGCCTCGGCAGCTTTCAAACTGCTGACTCCGGTTGAAACAAGGTCTTCAATTACTACCACTTTCTGGAAAGGTTTCAGGTCGCCTTCAATCAGGTTCTCCAAGCCGTGACCTTTTGGTTTCGAGCGCACATAAATAAAGGGTAATCCAAGTTGCTCGGCAACTAAAACTCCCATGGCGATGGCTCCTGTGGCAACCCCCGCTATAACCTCTGCTTCCGGATATTTTTCCTTGATCACGTTTACAAACTGGTCGCGAATGTAGGTACGCGTTTCAGGATATGATAAGATTTTGCGGTTGTCGCAATAAATCGGCGATTTCCAACCCGAAGCCCATGTAAATGGATTGTTTGGTTGTATCTTTATAGTGTTGATTTCAAGTAATTTCTTAGTTACTTCGATTTGAAACGAATTCATAAATAGTGCAATTTTTTGTTGATGCAAAAGTATAAAGTTTTTTTGAATGAAAAGAGGATTCTTTTTACCTCTTTTGGAGAGATAACATTTAGTACATCAAAGAAGAACATTACCGATTTTTCATCCCGATTGAATGTTAAAAATTGGCTCGAAGACTTTTTAAAGAGCAGTGAACAGGAAGCTGTATTTGAAAGCGAGAATCCACGTAAAACATTTGACGACTTTTGCGGACAACTTATAAAACTGGAAGCTGCAGGCGGCGTGGTAAAGCGAGACGGAAAGCTGCTTTTTATTTTCAGGAACGGAAAGTGGGACCTGCCAAAGGGAAAAATTGATAAGGGAGAAACACGCGAAAAAGCAGCTCTTCGCGAAGTTGAGGAAGAATGCGGAATACGGGGACACCGGATTGTAAAGGAGTTGCCTACGAGCTATCATATTTACCAGTCGCCCTATAAAAAAAACAAAGGCGAATGGATCGTTAAGCCAACTTTTTGGTTCGAGATGGAATATACAGGAAGCAAAAACGGAGTTCCGGAAACAGATGAAGGAATTACTGAAATTCGCTGGTTTAAGCCTTCGGAACTGGATGAGGTTCTCGCAAATACTTATGGGAACCTGAAAGAGTTGATCGAAAGTTATCAATGAAGGATGCCTGATACCAGATCGAAGATACTTGATGATGAGCTAGTTTGAGCAGATCGTTTTTAACGTAGAATATCCAATAATGAATAAAGAATTTTCAATGAAAAGATGTTGGAAATTGTTTATTGGTCATTCTGCATTGGATATTATATTCTTAATAATATTTCCTGATCTGAATGCAAATCCTAAAATTGGGACTGAGAACTGCGACTGTATACTTTTATCTCGCAGTTCGCGGCTAACTGTTATTTTTTCGGATTACGCTGACGCATAAAAAGTTCCTTTTGCAGGTAGGCCCCAAACTGCTGCTCAAATCCATCGAGCGGTGCTTTTGCAAAATCGAAAACTACCCGGTGCTGTTCATCCAGCAGCACACACTGCGGGAACGAGCGGATCCGGTATTGTTCAATGTAGGTTCTGTCTTTATCCAATAAAACCTGTGCTGGGACATCGTTTTCACCGAAGAATTTTTGTGCCGTTTCAGTTTCAGTGTTTCGCAGTATCACAAATATCTCGAGATGTTTACTAAAAAGTTCATCGAGGCGGCTCAGGTATTTCAGGTGTTCCTTGCTCACCATGGTTTCAACATCGGCGAATATTAGGTATTTAAATTTGTCTTTTTTGTCGTTGGTACAAATTTTTGTTCCATCAAGGTCATCCAGGCAAATAGCAGGTGCGGTACTTCCTGTAGCCAGAAATGACAACTTATCCAGGATATTCTTTGCGGTAGTTTTTATCAGCGTGTTCTGGTTTTTTGTGAAACGCTGATTCTCGATCAGTTCCATAATGGCCGCCTGCGAAAATTCTTTTGAATAGTAGCCATCGTGCAGCAGTTTCAACAGAACGATCTCGCTTGTTTGACCCGTCGTGTGATATTTGTTTTCCACAAAATCAGTTAATGCCTGCAGGTTTTTTGAAGCCACTGCCTCCCGTATCTTATTACCACCAATGGCCTGTGCCGAGAAACTCAACTGCTGGTCGAAGGTTTTATTGAGTGCCTCCATAAAAGCGGGTTGCAGCCAGTAATCCGGTCCTATGTTGTTGAATACAGAGGAGTAGGCCTCGGGGCGTAACTGAAAAATATCAGCCTCAGCTAATTTTAGTTTGAGTTGTTTATGGTATATCAACGTTAAGGGTGCTGAAGCAGGAACCAGGTTATTGATCTGTGTCTGCACAGAATCAAAAACAGCCTGTGATTGCTGAAGATAGAGCTTTTTAAAATTCGTATCAATGAGGGCATTCAACTGCTGATCGAATTCTGAGATTTTATCGGTGAGTTGGTTTCCGTTTTCTGTAATGAACCAGAAAGATACCGGCTGGAAATAAGGATTCTTTTCTTCGGCAAATGATTTTTCTCTTAGCGGCGGAAGTTTTAAAGTCATGATTTCACCGGGCTTAGCCAGCAACATCCCCCGATAAATGCCAAACTCCGTGTAGAAGTAGCTGCTTTTTGAAATATCGATATCAGTGTTGCACTTCCCGTCGCTGTCGAACTTAAGTGAAAAAGCTTCTATTTTGTAGTTGGTTACCGGATCTTCGGGCTGATAAAATACTAATGTTTTTCCCGCATAATCCGTATTTACGCAACTAATTTTCGTTGTTGCTGCCTGGATAGCGTTCGAAAAAAATAGGATGAAAAAGAAGAAAACTGTTAATCGCTGAACCACAAGTGAACTGTTTATTTTATTTTAAACTCGTTCATGTCAAGTCCTTTGGGCAAAAACATGCTGGCGTCTCCACCGTGCGATACAATGTCGCGGATGATGCTGGCATTTATTGGTGTATGCTCCGGTAAGGTTAACAGGAACACCGATTCAATTTCGGGATGCATTTTCTTGTTAACCTGGGCAATAGCACGTTCGTACTCAAAGTCGGATGATGTTCGGATACCTCGCAGAATATATCGGGCTTTCACCTCTTTGCAAAAGTCAACCGTCAATCCTTCATGAACTCTTACCTCGACTTTATCTTCGTTTTTAAACACCTGATTGATCCACTTCATTCGCTTTTCTACCGTGAAGAAAGATTGCTTATTGGCATTGTTCCCGATCATGATATAAATTTTATCAAACATGGGAACGGCACGCCTTACAATCGATTCGTGGCCGATAGTAAAAGGATCGAATGATCCGGGAAATATGGCTATTTTATCCATCTTTTTTTAGTTATCAGTCGTTCAAAAGTAACGAAAAAAGCCAACTCAAAAACGAAACCGTCGATTAGTTTATTGCTTTGGCCCGGTTGGAACTCACAAACAGGATATTCCCCAAATCGTGATATCCCTGACTGAATTCCTCGATATTTCTTAAGGCATCGGTAGTAAATCCAATGATGGTCAGGTCGGCATCAGCCGAATATTTCATGATCACATTTTTTCGGTTGCCCGACTCAAACGGAACCATCGAAATGTTTGATGGGCTTATGGGCAGACGTCCTGTTTTTATGAGGTCCATCAGTTGTTTGCGTTTGTCTTCAATATCTTCTTCCGGATAAAGGGCAAAAATCTTTATTTTCCCCTTTTTCCAGTCGGGATGGCCAAGAATGATGTAGCCCAGCAAAATCATCAGGTTGGCATTGGTGTAGTCTTCGGGGCTGATCCAAATGTGAATCTCATTCTTATATCCAAAACTTTTATAGGAAGTATTCAGGATACAAATGTCGAAACCGGCGGATTCCACAATCTGGTAATTTCCCGTAATTTCTTTGAGGTTGCCCGGATCGGTTCTGGAGAATTCGAACAAAATGAGGTTGTTCCCCTTCCCGGAGATGCCCGAGAGCTGCACGACCTGTGCAATAGCTGAAGTGTACGACGGCGAAATAATAGTATCGAGGTAAACCCGGTTTTTACTGCCTGCCGAAAGTTGAATAAGCCGATCGAGTACTTTCTTTGATTCTTCGGTGGTTTTCTCGTTCAGCAACCCTTTTATAAAATGAATATAGGTGCCAAATCCGTATTTGTAAGATATCCAGCGCATGATATCGAAGGCCGAACGTCGTTTAAAAGTGTCGTGTGAAATACAGACACCAAATGGACGCCAGCTCTTATCTTTCTCGCTGTCGGCACGTTGAAGCAAAATTTGCAACTGCCGGCTTAACTGGAAAATCACCCCCCTGAAAAGTTTGTTCAGTCCCTGGTTCTCCTCGTTGTTAAGCATTACGATGTAATAAATCATGGCCATGATTATAACCGAAATAGCCGCATAAGTGGCATTCATTTGAAACATCAGCCAGAACGAAGCGAGTGCGCCAACCAAAGAAATGTACCAGTTCGACCTAAAAGTCGGGCGGTATGCCGGATCGGCGGCAAAGTGCTCAAGCAGCGAAATCAGGCAGATGGCGCCGTATGTTACCATAAAGAACATCGAGATGATCTGGGCAACAAAATCCACATCGCCAACAACAACAAAAACAAACGCAATAGCGATGGTAATCAAGGATCCGTTAATGGGTTCGTTATCGGTTTTTCTCCCTTTGGCAAACCAGCGGTTTATGTGGCCCTGCGGAAAAATATCGTCGTAGCCAATGGCCTGTAAGGTTCGTGGGGCAACCATAATGGAACCCAGTGCTGAGCTTAAAGAAGCAGCAGCCAGGCCAATAGGAATAATGGGGCCCCAAATGGCTATTTTGCTCATAATGAGCTGGTCGCTCACAAGATCTTCGGGCGATGCTGAAACCGTAAATTTATAAGCGATGGCTACGTAAACAAACATCCCAACAATTGTGGCCCAGATCGTACCTCGTGGAATTGATTTCTTGGGGTCTTTTAAATCGCCCGACAAGCCCAGTCCGGCGGCAAGCCCTGTAAAAGCCGGAAAGATAATCGTGAAAACAAAAAAGAAGTTCATGTTATCCATCACGGTTTTATGAAAATTCACTTCGTCTGGTCTTATAGGTGAATCGCCCATGAAAAACAAAACGATAGAAGTGATCAAAATGGCAACCACCACATACAAAGCCTTCATACCAACATTGGCACCTTTGGTAAGAATTAGCAGGGAAAGTAAACACATGGTAGGGATTGAAATCCAGCGGCGGTCGGGAATATAAAAGTCGTAATTTTGGTAAATCCAATTAATTACGGGCTCAAATGCTTCGCCAAAAGCAATGACATAAAAAGCCACGCTTATGGCCTGCGAAAGATAGAGCGCAATTCCTATGGCTCCGCCTATATTCAATCCAAACGAGCGGCTGATAATAAAATAAGCCCCACCTCCCTGAACGCGCTGGTTTGTTGCAATTTCGGCTACCGCAAATGCGGTGGGTATGGTAACCACGTGTCCAAGTACGATAATCCCGATGACACCCATGAAGCCAACCTGCCCGACAGCCCATCCAAAACGGAGAAAAAGTATGGCGCCGAGAATAGTGGAAAGAGCCGTGAGAAATACCGGAAGGGTTCCAAATTTTGCATTTGTGTTTACCAGCGACTTTGCCATAAGTATAGTGTTTGCAGTTCTAAAGTTGAAATATTAATCTGAATTTTCAAATCATTTAAGCCTGAATTCCGGGATTGGACACTTGTCAATCCTAATTTAAAGCGGATAATTATTGAATAGTTTCATGTTTGAAGTTTCCACAAAAACATGAGAATCAACTGGCTTTACAAGCAAGTCGTCCACCGAAACATATTCATCTTTAATTAGCAATTGAAGCGTGTCTCCGGCTTTTAAATGCACCTTGTCAGCAACTCTTATCCAGCCATTGTAAACGTCGTAAACCTGCCGCGAGTTCATTTTTGTGAGCGATAATTGTTTGCCGGATGAATCGAAAACCTTGATCTCTGCCCGGGGCATATCATATTTTCGGCTATCAACATAAAGCCAGAACGACAACTCATAATCACCTTCCGGAAAAGTAGAGTCAAGTTTCTGGTCCAGTAGTACCTTTTGCCCCTTGCGGCTGTAAAACGAGCTTTCTCCGCTAAATATGTTTGGCGCGTTTTCGTTTGATTCGAATCCCTCAAAAATGATAGAGTTCGAGTTTGTATCCGAAGAGAAGGCTCCGTGATTCGTTAAGGTCGAAATTATCTCTGAGGCACTTTCTTTCCACTGTTTATGGGCATTTCGAAATACCGAAAGTGGAAGCCGGGAGAGTGTAATGTATTGATCTTCCCAAAAAACTTCGGCCTGATTTTGCAGCCACTGTTCCCTTTCGTTCAGCTTTTCTTTTGAACAAACCAGGAGAAGTGGCTTCTGATTCATATCGTTTAGGCGTGTTTTTTCGATGGCCGGGCTGGCAAGCATTTGTATGCTGCTAAGTGCCTGCGAATATGAAAGGCGTGGCGAAAAGCTTTGAACCAGCGGTAATCCGGTGTGATAAGCGCATTTCATCGCATCCGAAAATCCGTTAAGGCTGTGCTCGAACAACAGTTTGTCGCCACAGGTGCTGGCGAATGGTAAAAAGAAGATGGCCTGAAACTCATCGGGATTGACCTTCGCTTCCTGAAAACGTGCGAGGTATTCGCTGTCGTCTGCTTCGAATTTGTCGTTTTTGTTGAGTAAGCCTCGCGTACTTCGTTTAATATTTATCCCGGCATCAATGGTCCAGTAACCGATTGTGAAAACCAGTAAAACTGTTGCCACAACAGGTAATTTCCTGATTTTTAATAAACGGAACAAGCGGTAAATAAACCAGGCGGTATAAGCCGTAAACACATAGTAAAAGATCCAGGTAAAACGGCCCAGTGCCCGAAACTGTTTTACCGGAGGCAACACATCTAAGAGCCAGTCGAAACCGTATTTAAACGGAATGCACATGGAAAACAGAAGAACAAGAATGGACGCGTAGAAAAATACTTCGATCTTTTTCGTTGGTTTAAAAAATTTCCAGTTGCTTTTCTTTTTGCTGATCAGGTTATAAAATCCGGTTATAAACATCGATGCTGCCAAAATAGTAGCCGGCAGCCCAACATAAGCGCGACCTTCCCACTGATAATCCATGTTGATGGTATTGCCCAAAATATTTTTAAGAAGCGATCCGGGAGGTAAGAAAATACTTAAGAAATTGGCATGATAAACGTAAAATCCATAAGGATTATTGGGTCGGTCGGAAACCCAGTCGGTGGCTGAAACCAGTCCTTTTACAACAATCAGCGGTATTACGGCAACCAAAAATAGAAAGAGGCCGGTCCTCCAGTATTCCGAAAGATTTTTTCGGTGGTTCCACAGTTCAACAAACAAAACACCAAGTATCATGATGGTGAAAAAGGCTACAAAATAAGCGCTTGTAAAACCACCAATTAACGCGGCTAAAATCAGGAGTGCTGACCATAAGGTTCGTTTTTTACCCTGACGCCAACGGATCAGGAAGTACCAATACATGGGCAGAAACACGGCGTAAACCATCTCGAAATGACCATGTATCCTGTCGAATTGCGGACTGAGAAATAATAAAATCAGCGATATTATTCCTGCATACCAGCGCGGTAGCGAATAATGCCGGAGGATAAGAAAGATAAACGGAAGGGCTAAAAGAAAAAGTGCCATCATCGTCAGGTTTAATATGGCAACTCCATGATCGGCCACCGAGTAAATGTGCTTATCGACGAACTTTACAAGCTGCACATAAAGTGGGTGCGAGTTGATGTATTGCAAATGGTCGCCGTAAGGATAGTTGATGCCGTCGTGCCGAATACCATCGTCGTATTTTAAATAGTAGGCAAAATTAAAATAGCTTTTTTGTGCGTCGCCTCCTTTCGAATATAAAATTGAATTGGGGTATTGAAACACCGGTTTTAGCTGCATAAACAAAACCAGCGTGGCGACAAGCATTAAAAATATTATGGCTATTCCGTTTTTTTTCATGTAAGTCAAATTCTTGAATTTGGTATTTGTACCGATAATGAAAGTGCAATATCATCAATATAAACAGCCTCCTTTTTGGAGTTGTAAAAATATAATTTCAGTTCATTCACCTGCTGAAATTTAGGTGTAAGATAGAGTTTATATTTAAAGTCATCCCAGGTGTTTGATTGTAAGGAATAATCGGAACAAAAAACTGCTTGGCGCAACACATTGCCATCTTTATTGGTAAGTTCAATGATCAGTCGGGCACCGTTTTTTTCCGATTCCTGCAGGAATTTGCAGGACAACTCCAATGACGTGATCGGATTTTCCATCACCGGGTCGTCCTTCAAATGAAAGGTCGATCCGTATTTATCTCCTTTTCTGATAACATCAGACACGGTTCCCGAGAAAGACTTTTCAGAAGTAAGACCTTGCTGTTTCCAGGCTTCAGGAGTTTCTTCCATGTTGTTACAATAAGTCTTCTGAATTATGAGCTTCTTTTGATCAGGTGCAGGGCTAAAAGTGGCCTTGATTAAACGTTCATCGTTGTTTGTATTTACAAAAGTGGTATCATAACTTGTTGACATTCCCACCAGTTTTGCATTCTTTTCGAGTTCGTTCATCAACCTTTTCGTATTTCTACCCGGTCCCGAGAAGAGATAAATGGTGTTACTTTTTGTTAAGACCTCGTCAATCTTGGCATCCTTTGTTCTAAAATGTTTAATGGGTTTGTCGGTCCCTTCAAACGACAAAACACGGGGGTAATGCTCGAGGTAATACGGTGTAAAATCATTTCGTCCGGCCACATAACTAACTCCATAAAGCAATGCATCTTCCACCATTGCTCCGGTTTTCCAGGTAGGTTCCAGAAACAAATAATCGGTAGCTGTAATGTGGTTTTTAATGTAATTTAGGGTTTCATTCCGAAATGCATTGTTTTTTTTCTTTAAGGCGATTTGTTGGTTCATTTTTATGAGAGTAGGCAAACTCAGCAATGAAATCAGTACAAATACGACCACAATCTTCAATCGCTTTCTTAGTTCGATGAATTGATTGAGGTATTCCCAAACCAGGAATAGTGAAATCCCGGATAAGCCCAGAACGGGTGCGAGGTAATAATTCTTATAATTTTTTGAAGCCAATACAATTATCAGCACAATGGCAATAAAATAACCGATCATGAATCCAATTCTTTTTCTTTTTTCCTTTTTCTTTTTGATCAGATAAATTTCCATTACAACAGAAGCCAAACCGGAAATAATAACAAAACTAAGGTTGAGTTGACTCGCATATTCAAACGATTTAAGAATCAAATCGAAACTGGCAATCCCTTCCTCGCCCGTACCATAAGAACCTTTATTTAAAAACAAACTGCTTAAAAACCGCCTCACATCCTGAAACTTATCGATTATGGGAAGAAATGAGATGAAAGCCGATACGATAAAAGCCGCGGCATATTTTAACCAGTATTTAAAGGATGGAAGCATTAAAACCGGTATTATCGTCAAAACGATAAAATTAAATTTTGTGATAAAACCAATGCCTAATATTATTCCGGAAAGAATAGCAAAACGGTTGCTGCTAACGGAGTCGTACAGGTATAATATGGCGTAAACGGCAAATACAAAAACCAGAAGCGGACTAATGCGGTCCATGTTAAACCGAACCTGCAAATAGAAGCAAATGGGGGAAATGAGCAGTGTACTCTGAATGAATAACATGGCTGCAATGCTTTGGGTAGAACGATAAACTTTATTCCCTCCCCAAACCATTAAGAAAAAAGTAAATATAAGCAATACGTACGATGCAGACTCGATGTAATAATCGGGTCTCGACAATACATCATCGATTATTGATCCTGAGCCAAACAGAAAATGAACAATACGCAGCAAAACTCCTGAAAGCACCAGAAAAGGAGCTCCCGGAGAATCGGTAAATCCAATGTTGTGAAACTTCAGTAGCGAAACATTTAGCCCATTTAACAGGCAAACAAACTCCGGATCGATACGGGTAATTGAAGCCGGGAAGTCCGGTGCACTGATAAAATAGAGTGAGCTTATAGTAATTAGCGGAATAACAAGCGATAATATGTTGATTTGTTTGTTTTGAAACCAGCTATTTTGACTACTCATACGTAAAAGATATGCTTTGCATATGGCGTAAAAATAGAAATAATAGATGAGATTTTAGACCAGATAAATTAATAAGAAAAGATGGAAGCAATAATCACATTGGTACCTTAGACCGACATTATCGATTTTCTGCGAAGGAAGAATATCAGTAAGCTATTGAAAGTAACTTGAACTGAAAGACTACATTTTTTATTACGGTATTTATTCATGTGTTGTCAAACGGTAATCTGTTAAATCGCCAAAGCAGTTAAGCGTACTATCGCTCAAACAAATTAAATCGTATGTAACTGATTTGTCTGAATGAACATTGGTAATTACAAAATTGTCGCCAGGGCCTTCCCCCATTCCACTGGCAATCAGACTAATATTGTCAAATCTGTCATACATGAAGTCCGAGCTCCATGCAGCGCCACCAATGTCTCCCGCAAACATATATACCTGATTCTCCAATTCGTTGAAAAGAGGCTCTATTTCTGACCAAAAATTGATTGTATCACTTCTGCCCTCAAAAGAGTTGGGTTTTATTTCTTTATATATATTGTCATTTTCTCTCCACAGAAGTTGATGAAAAAACACAAAAATATTATCTACCGAATGGCTATTTGAATGAACAGTTTCTTTTAAAAAAACCAGTTGTTCTCCTGAAATATTCCAGTTGTCAAGGTTCGGATCAAGAACAATAAATAAATCGGTGTTGTAAAAAAAAGAGAAATAAGTACTGCCGTATCTGCTTTCGTACAATTCTCTGTCTTTCATATCATGATTACCTACCGCAAAATACACCGGGAGACCCAACGAAGTGATATCGTCGTCAACTTCATCCCAATCTTCTGGTGAAGGCAATGGCACTATGTCCCCGGTGAGAAATCCGAGTTTAATTTCTTCGCGGCTTTTTATATATCCAAATTTCTCTTTAAAAGGAGGGTGTAATCCGATATTGTTTATTCCAGGTTTTCCGTAGGTATGTCCTGCAACAAAGAATGAATAGGAAGCAGGTTGCGGCTCTGGATCAGGCTCTGATTCTTTTGAGCAGGAAATAAGTAAAATAATAAATAAAGGAATGAATGCTTTTTTGATCATTTTATTAATCCACATTAATTGTTGTTTTATGGTTTTATTTGGCAAAATAAAAATAAGCATATGTTTTACAATAATTTTTGCGCTGTTTATTTTTTAATGTTGAAATATAAAACAGGTTAAAATATTATTAAAACATTCTCGAATTACTATTTTTGCAGTTTCAAAAAATTACATGAATTTTCGGTCTTCATTCATAGCAATAATTCTTTTGTTTTTCGGGATAGCTGCCTGTACAAACAAAACAGGTAATTCGCAGGAACAAAAGCAGCTTGTGTATACGTGCGATGCAGAACAAATATCTGAAGACGGTAAAAGATTTTTGGAGAAGAACGGAAGTAATCTCCTGTTTTCGAACACCAATGCACAATCGGGTGAAGTAGCATTCTCGGGGACTTATTCAAGCAAACTTTATCCGGGGAATCGCTTTGGAATGACCACCGAACTAAACGATGTAAAACCCGACGATTACCTTGAAATTACAGTGTGGCGAAAAAGCCCGGCCGAAAGCGGTCTTGTTGTTGCCGATGGAGGAGAAGTTGGAGGTTACGAGGCTTCGGGCAATGTAGTTGAAAAAGGCAATGACGGCTGGGAAAAAATTGAACTGGAATATTATGTGCCTCCAAACTATTTCAGTGGGAAGATAAAAATCTATGCTTGGAACAACACGGCTGATACGATCTATTTCGATGACTTGCAGATCGTGCATCGGGATAAAAAAGAATATGCTTCATTTGAAGGTTATCCGAAGCTAAGATTGTATGTGGATGAGCAGTTTTTTAAAACATTTGGTAACAAACGTTTCGATGCTTTTGAAACGGGAGTTTTAGTGAATTCGGGCGACGATTATGTGCCAATGATGCTCTACGAGGGTCATGATTTTTTAAATGGCGAGCTTCGTTTAAAGGGCGATCTGGTCGATCATCTTTATGGAGACAAATGGTCGTACCGCTTAAAACTTAAAAAGCAGTTTGCCTGGAATGGAATGCGGACTTTTTCCATTCAGAATCCTTCAACACGGCATTTCTTGAACGAATGGTTTGCTCATCAGATTTACCTGAATGAGGATATACTTACCACCCGCTACGGTTTTATTCCCATTGAAATAAATAGCGAATCGAGGGGTGTTTATGCTTGGGAAGAGCATTTTGAAAAACAACTGGTTGAAAATAAAAACAGAAGAGAAGGGCCGATCATCCGTTTTGATGAGACGCTTTTCTGGGATCAGATACGTGAAACGAGGATTGCAGGGCAAAACTGGGATGTGGATTATTATGGGGCAGCCAAAATAATACCATTTAAAGAAGGTAGCGTAGCGAAAGACTCGTTAAAGGTGAAACAATTTGAGGAAGCGGAAACTTTACTTACCCAGTTTAAGTTTTCTAGTGCGCCGGTAACCGAAGTGTTTGACGTGAAAAAACTGGCAGCTTATTATGCGCTGCTCGATCTCACACAGGCTTATCATGGTTTTGCCTGGCACAACCTCAGGTTTTACTATAATCCGGTTACCTGTTTGCTCGAACCCATTGCTTTTGACGGCTACATCGAAGACGGGATTTATAAACGCATCGATGAACGCATTAACGGATTGTTACCGGCCGCTAAAGTCGACCAGTTATCGCGCATGGATTTGATGCTGTACAAACCTTTCGAAAATCCGGTGTTTTGTGAAGAATATATGGCTTATCTAAAAAAGTACAGCACAAAAGAGTTTGTTGCGAACATTATTACAGAAAATAAAAGTGAAATCGATTCGCTAACGACTTTGCTTCAGGCGGAATTTCCGTATTACAATGCCGATTTTTCTTACATACAAGAGCAGGCTGCGTTTATAAATAATAACCTTGAAAATATTCGCAAAAACCTGATTGAATTAGGTGCCAAATTACAGAGCAAAAAGATCGAACGTTATCATCCGGGAAGTTTACCTGGCGCCAATGCGAATTTAATCGTTCAGCAGGTTCATGCATATTTTGATAATGCCAATAAACATCTGACGGTTTTTAATTATGCCAACACCGATGTGAAAATTCTGGGTGCTTTTATAAAAAATGCACTTCCGGTAAGTTTTGATGATAAACCGGTAATTGAACCCTCAAAAGGGATGGTGGCCAGAAGACTTGATTTTACGATTAACGAAGGCGTTCCGGAAAAACTCTTGTTTGCGGTGGGCACCGAGATGTTTGAAGCGACGATCAGCCAATGGGCGGCACCCAAAGAAAAATCGGCACGGCAGGTTTTGCTGGCTCAGCCACTGCATCCCGACTTAACATTTTCAGGTGACTCCGTACTTTTTGAAGGGAACTATAATTTTTCGGAAGATGTGGTAATCCCAGACTCGTTTCAAGTTTATATAAAACCGGGAACGACTATTGATTTTACGCAGGGAGCCGGATTCTTTTGTTTCGCGCCGGTGGTTTCAATGGGAAATGCTGCACAACCAATATTTATTCATTCAAGCGATAGCTCAGCCAATGGATTTAATGTTCTGCAGGCTGCTGGCAAATCGCGCTTTTCATACACTTATTTCTCCCGATTGAGCAATATGAAACATAGTGGTTGGTTTTCGCCGGCTGCGATAAATATCTACGAATCAGATGTTGAGATGGAGTATTGCCTGTTTGAAGGAAATAATAATTGCGACGATGCTTTAAATGTTGTCCGGTCGGATTTCCGTGTGAACAATTGCGAATTTAAGCATACATTTGCCGACGCTTTCGATTCGGATTTTTGTACCGGAACGGTGCGGAGTTGCAACTTTGAAAATATTGGCAACGATGCCATCGATTTTTCAGGAAGCCACGTTGAGATCAGTGATTGCCAGATGTCAGTAATTGGAGACAAAGCCATTTCGGGAGGCGAGAAATCGGAACTGAATGTAAGCGACGTTCAAATTGAAGATGCCAATATTGGAATTGCATCAAAAGATTTAAGCCGTTTAACGCTCGACAGAATTGAAATAGACGGCGTGAGCTATGGTCTTGTTGCCTTTGTTAAAAAACCGGAATACGGTCCGGCTAGCATAAAAATAGATAATCTCAAACTTAAAAATAAGGTCGTGTTCCATCAAATTGAACTCGGTTCGGTTTTGGAACTCAATGGACGGAAAATAGAAGGAAGAGAAGAGAATTTAGCAATTAAATTATATCAATAAAAAAGATAAAAATGGATAAATGGAATCTGTTTCAACGTTTTTTGATCACCGAGAGCTCAGAAATTTCGATCATTAACTTTTTAATCAATACCGGAATTGTTCTGATACTGTCGCTGGTACTTGAATTTACCTACACACGTTGTGCAAAAAGTCTGTCCGGAAGGAAAACTTTTGCGGCCAATTTCTTTTTGGTGGCCTTCACAACCATGCTCATCATTTCGATTGTAAAATCATCACTGGCACTGTCGCTTGGTTTGGTTGGAGCACTGTCAATTGTTCGCTTTCGTTCGGCCATTAAAGAACCTGAGGAACTGGCGTATTTATTCCTTACCATTTCAATTGGTTTGGGTATGGGAGCCAATCAGCGGTTGGTAACCATTGTTGGTGCTTTTGTTTTACTTGGTATTATTTGGATCAGGCACTTGAGTACGCCGAAAAGAAGCAAGCAGAATCTTTACCTTACTGTTAGCGGAGCAGGCGAAGGAAAACCCAGTCTGGAAAGTGTTGACGAAGTCGTGAAGAACAGTTTTAAAGCATCGAAACTGGTTCGTTACGACGAAACTTCCGACAACATTGAAACAGCGTTCTGGATTGAAATAAAAAATCCCGACGAATTGCAGAATTTTAAAAATAAACTGACAGCGGTTAGTAGCGAAGTCCGTGTATCATTTGTCGATAACAACTCATTTTAAGCATGGTAAACGGCTATACGGAGTTAAATACCTATCGTTTCGAGCGTAAATTTATTGCGCCCAACATGTCACGCTTGGCTACCGAGTTGGTTATTAAACAAAACCAGGCATTTTTTTCTCCCGTATACCAACCCCGGCGTGTGAATAATATTTATTTCGATACCCCGGGACTGGATTGTTTTTTCGATAATCTGTTTGGTCACGGAACCCGCTGGAAATGCCGCCTGCGTTGGTATGGCGATGTTTTTGGAACCGTTGAATCACCCGTGTTGGAATTCAAAATTAAAAAGGGATTGGTAGGCACAAAACGATCGTTTAAAATGCCGGCTTTTCATTTTGATAAAAACAATTTTACCGTTCAGGATATCGATTCCCTTTTTTCGAACGGAGACCTACCTGACGAAGTTCGGGAGAGGGTGGCAAAACTTCAACCTGTACTGCTCAATTCATATGAACGAAGCTACTTTGAATCGAGAAATAAAAAATACCGCGTTACCATCGACGATAAACTGGAGTTCTATAACCTGCGACGTGGATGGAACCATTTTGGCCGGCCTTTTACCGAGGACTTTAAGACCGTAGTTGAACTGAAATACGATGAAGAATGGAATAGCGAAGTAGATATGATCACCACGCAATTTCCGTTTCGTTTAGATAAAAACTCAAAGTTTCTGGCCGGAATGATCCATTTCAGAAGTGAAGTTCCTGAATAACAAAATATCTTAGCTTTCAGTTAGAAATTTTGTGTTTTAACCGTCGGGTAAATTCAATCGAATTAAAAAGCATACTTCGCGCTGGTTTCCTTAAGAGCAGCAAAAATAGAATCAAATGTAGTTCTTATAATGTTCCGCGGAAATTTGTAGATGACAATTAACCATTGCTTATCAACACAAAAAAAAACAATAGATTTTTAAAACGGAGTAGCGCTCTTGCTACAATCAATTTTCAACCTTAAGGAATAATGTTTAACCCGATTAATAGTTTTATTAATACGGATGAAATTGTACATTTACGCCTCAATTTTTACAATCGACTAGCCAAAATTACATATGGATATCTACAAGGAGAAAAAGGAGCAGCTAAATTCATATTTTGATTTAGCGGCAAAAACACGTGTTAAATACCGAAAAAGGAGAAGTTATTATTGGGATAGTATTACGGAGTATTGCGATTTTTTTGTACATCCTGAATCCTCTGTTTTAGAGATTGGCTGCGGTACCGGAGAATTATTAAATAAAATAAGTGGCCAGCATAAAACCGGGATCGATTTTAGCGCTAACATGATTGAGGAGGCAAAATCGCATTTCCCCGATATCGAATTCATATGTATGGAGGCCGAGCGCATTGATATTGACAAAAAATATGATGTGATTATCCTTTCCAACCTGACAGGTTATCTTCTCGATATTCAATCGGTTTTTGAAGAACTGCAAAAGGTTTGTCACGCCGAAACCAAAATTATTGTCACCTACTACAATTCAAGTTGGGAACCCTTTATAAAATTTGCCGAATTCATTGGAATTAAAAAGAAGGGCCCAAAACAAAGCTGGATTTCGAAAAAAGACATGGCCAACCTGCTTTACCTGGCAGGTTTCGAAGTTTACAAACAAAACTCATCCATGCTCTTTCCATATTACATTCCGTTAATATCCGGTTTTTTGAATAAGTTTTTATCCAGGTTGCCGTTGTTTAACTTGCTGGCACTGAATCAATATACCTTTGCACAACCCATTTCTAAACTGTCGAAAGAAAAAATAGCGGAGGAATATTCAACTACAGTTTTGGTCCCGGCAAGAAATGAAAGTGGCAATATTGAAAATGCCATATTGCGTTTGCCAAAATTTGGAAAGCACATCGAGATCATCTTTGTTGAAGGAAACTCAACCGACGATACCTGGGAGAAGATACTTGAGATTCAGAAAAAATATGAAGCGACTCATGATATAAAAGCGATACAGCAACCTGGAAAAGGAAAAGGAGATGCAGTAAGGGCCGGTTATAACATAGCAACGGGCGATATTTTAATGATCCTGGATGCTGATTTAACCGTTCCGCCGGAGCAGCTGCCAAAATTCTATTATGCACTGGCACAAAACCAGGGAGGATTTATAAACGGAACACGTTTGATTTATCCGATGGAAAAAAATGCCATGCGTTTTCTGAATACGCTGGGGAATAAATTCTTTAGCATGGCTTTTAGCTGGTTGCTCGAACAGCCGATAAAAGATACGTTGTGCGGAACAAAAGTGATGTTTCGAAAAGATTACCTGAAGTTAGCGGCCAATCGCTCGTATTTTGGAGACTTTGATCCATTTGGCGACTTCGATTTGCTCTTTGGTGCATTTAAACTCAACCTGAAAATCATTGATATGCCAATCAGGTACCAGGAAAGAATTTATGGCGACACTAATATTTCAAGGTTTAAACACGGTCTTCTTTTGCTGAAAATGTGGTGGTTTGCATTGTTTAAAATCAAATTTAAATAGATACTGAGCCTTTTTGCCATTAGTTGAGTTATGCTTAAATACTATATACCCTATAATTTAGATTCTCCGGAAAGAACTATTTTTCATAAGAAACTAATTCAGAAAAAGTTGTTTCTTCGAAGATTGTACGAAGAATGGTACACTTTCTTTATACGCGTTAAAGAAGATTTGCCACAAGGAAAACTTATTGAACTAGGATCCGGTGGCGGATTCCTTAAGGAAATTGATCGGAATGTGATTTGTACTGATATTTTGGATTTGCCGACTAACGATCTCACCTTTTCAGCACTTGACATGCCTTTTAAAAATGAAGAAGTCAGTGCTATCTTTATGATCGATACTTTTCATCATGTCCCTGATTCTGAGCTTTTTTTAAAAGAAGCGGAAAGGGTTTTGATGACGAATGGTGTTTTGATTATGGTTGAGCCTGCAAATTCACTTTGGGGTCGATTTATTTATAAAAATTTTCATCACGAACCTTTTGAAGTTGGTGGTGATTGGAAAATTCCTGAAAATGGTCCATTAAGCGGAGCAAATGGAGCATTGCCCTGGATTGTGTTCGAGCGAGATAAAGAGCGATTCGATACCCTTTTCCCATGCCTTACTGTTATTGACATGAAATACCATACACCACTTAGGTATTTAGTAAGTGGTGGTGTTTCATTTCGGCAATTAGTCCCAGACTTTTCATATCCTTTTTTTAAGTCTTTAGATAAAATACTTTCAGGTATTTCAAAGAATTTATCAATGTTTGTGACAATTAAGTTACAAAAGCGTTAAAAACCTAATTGTGCAAATTAAGTTCTCAGTTGAAAAATCTTATTATTTATCAGTCCCCATTTTTGCAATCTAAATTGTATGGAGGTTTTCAGTACACCCAGCGCGTAAACAGTGCTGCTCTTCAGGCTGATGCTCGATGCATCGTCGAAATATTTTGTGGGGCAGGTGATCTCTGCTATCTCGTAACCGGCGTACCATATTTGGGCCAGCATTTGGTTGTCGAATACAAAATTGTCGGAGTTGGCACTGTAATCCACGGCTTCCAGAACTTCGCGCGAAAAAGCCCGGTATCCGGTGTGGTATTCCGAAAGTTTGGCATTCAGCAATATATTCTGGATGAAAGTTAGCCCGCGGTTGGCCACGTATTTTATCAGGGGCATTCCGCCTTTCATTGCTCCCGTACCGAGGATACGCGATCCAAGCACAACATGGTATAAACCACTCCCCAATAGGCTCGACATGGCGGGAATCAGTTTTGGGGTGTACTGGTAATCGGGATGAAGCATAATTACGATATCGGCACCGAGTTCAAGTGCTTTGTTATAACATGATTTTTGGTTTCCGCCGTAGCCCTCGTTGTGCTCATGAACAACAATGTGTTTTATGCCCAGTTTTTTCCCGACTTCAACCGTATCGTCGTTACTCAGGTCATCAACAAGTATTACATCATCAACAACATTAAAGTCAATTTCATCGTAAGTAATTTTCAGTGTTTTTGATGCGTTGTATGCAGGTAGCACCACTACTACCTTTTTGTTGTTTATCATCCGGTTTTATTTTTAGGCTTAAAAATAGCAAGAATCTTGTAGTTGAGCACTACAAACGCCACCTTCCGGCTAATCGGGTGACAAATGTGGCAAATGCCACCACCGAAACTGAGCTGATCGGCATTAGAATAGCCGCTACTACCGGCGACAGATTTCCGGTAATGGCAAAGCTGATTCCGATGATGTTATAGAGAAACGAAATCACAAAGGCTATTTTCACGATGTTTAATGCCGTTCGTGTAAATCCAATGAACCTGTCTAACTTATTGAATTGTTGGGCTTCCAGCACTGCATCGCTGGCCGGTGAGAAATGGTAGGCTTTGTCGGCGACGGTAAGTGCCACATCGCTTTGCATCAGCGCACCGGCATCGTTAAGACCATCGCCGGTCATTAAAACGCTGTTGCCATCACTCTGCAGCTTTTTGATAAATTCAGCCTTGTCACCGGGTTTTTGATTAAAATGCATGTTCCCGGTTTCAAAGTAAGCATTCAGATTCTTGGCTTCAGCGCTGTTGTCACCGGAGACCAAAAAGAGTTTAAAGCAGCTCCGTAATGAGGTTAGAACCTTGTCGAAACCGCTGCGGTATTTATTGCTGATGGTGTAATGACCTTTTACGCGGTTATCAATCGCAACAAAAACTATTGATGAGTTCTGTTTCTTTTCAGTTAAGCGGTTGGTGACATATTCTTCCGCGCCGATACGTACTTCCAGCTGGTTCACCTTTCCGAATATACCTCGCCCCGCTACCTCCACAACGTGCTCGGGAGCGTGGTAGTTGCTACCGTTAAAGAATTGTGTGAGTGCCGCACTCAAAGGATGTGTCGATTGTTTAGCGATGGAAAATACAGCTTCTTTTTCATCCGGATTGAGTTCTTCTCCGAGGTATTCAACTTTGTTTTGGTTGGGCTGGGTAAGAGTTCCTGTTTTATCGAAAACAATAGTGTCGATATGCGAGAGTTTTTCAATAACATCGGTGTTTTTGATGTAAAGGCCCTTCCGGCCAAAGATCCGCATGGTATTTCCAAAAGTAAACGGAATGGACAGTGCCAGCGCGCATGGACAGGCAACAATCAGCACTGCAGTAAATACAAAAATGGCGGTGTGCGTTTCGCCTTGCAGCATCCAGTACGTAAATCCGGCAATGGCAATGGCAATAACAATCACTGTGAAATACTGACTGATTCTGTCCGACAGATTCTTTAGCGAATCGCTGGGTTTATGGTAGGTCGCGTCCTGGTTCCAGAGTTTGGTGAGGTGACTTTGATTGACTCCTTTTTTTACCTTTATTTTGATGATACCACCCATTTGCCGACCGCCGGCATAAATAAAATCACTCGTGTTTTTGGCCACTGGTGTCGATTCGCCGGTCACAAAGCTGTAATCAATGCGGGCGTCACCTTCAAGCAACTCCGAATCTGCCGGGATCAACTCTTTATTTCGTATGATCAGGACATCGTCAACTTCGATCTTTTCGAGTAGAATACTTTCTTCAATCTGTTTGTTGATTTTAGTTACGGCAATGGGGAAATAAGATTTATAATTGCGTTCGAACGAGAGTGCTTCGTAGGTTTTTCCCTGGTACCATTTTCCAACCAGAAGAAAAAAGATGAGCCCGGAAAGGCTGTCGCAATATCCCGGTCCCATGCCCGAAAGCACTTCGTAGCTGGTTACAATGAACAGCACGATGATCCCGAGTGCAATGGGCAAATCGATGCTGATGTTTTTTTTCAAGAGGTTTTTAAACGCCGAAATGTAATAGTCGCTGCCGCTGTATATGGCCACAGGAATAACCAGTATGTAACTGAGGATGCTAAACAGCGATTGCAACTTTTCGTTAAGTGGTTCGCCGTTAAAATAGGCCGGCAAACTGTAGGTCATCACATTCACAAAAACAAAGCCTGCTACTCCGATTTTATACAGCAGCTTTTTATACGATTTATCGTCCTTTTTGTCTGTCTGGCTTTGCGAAAGATCAGGAATGTAGTGGATCGATGAAAGTAATTCTACCAGTTGCCGAAGCGTAATTTTACCTTCGTCAAAAGTAATATCCACCTCTTTTTTTGTGAAATTGACAAACGAATGCCGGATCCCCGAATGTAGTTTTTGGAGATGTTCGAGCAACCAAATGCATGATGCACAGTGAATTACCGGAATAAAAAACCGAACCTTTGAAATGCCACCTTCGCTAAATGAAATGAGTTTTTCTTTGACTTCATCGTTATCGAGAAAAGCGTATTTATTGCCAAACTCAGTGGTTTCTACTTTTATCCCGGGGGTTTCTTCAAGCTGATAATAATTGTAGAGTTTATTCTCGTTCAACAATTGATAAACTGTAAGACAGCCGTTGCAACAAAAATTCATGTTGTTCCACACCACGGGCTCTTTGCCACAGTCGGCTCCGCAATGAACGCATGTATTCTCCCCCTTACTCTTCATTTACCTGGCAACAATCTCCCTTCGATTCTTCTTGCAGTTGAGCCGATTCAGACTGAAGGCTCCTTTCAAATTTCTGCTCAATTTTTTGCTTTGGCGGGCTAAGATACGGAATTCCGAGGCTCAAGCCACGCAGAATAAACAAGATGCCAACAATAACCACCAGCACCGGAATAAGTTTGTTGATGCGTTTTCTGACGGTCAGACTCAAAACGTTTCCGGCCAGTGAAATAGCCAGCAACATGGGGATCGTACCTAATCCGAAAAGTATCATGTACAGCGAACCTTCAACAACGCCTCCGGTTCCAATGGCTCCTGCAATGGCCATATAAACCAGTCCGCAGGGAAGCAGTCCGTTCAGCATGCCAATAAAAAACAGACTTTGAAACGAACGGATGGCAAACATCTTCCCGATGGTACTTTTTAGTTTACCTGCCAGTGAAATCCAGCTCTTGTCCATTCGATACTGATTTTTAAACAGGGCGGGGAAGAGCACCGAAATGATCATTATCGCACCCATAATTACAGAAACTTTCTGCTGGAACCCGATAAGTTGAAGCCCCTGGCCAATTAGTCCAAAAATGGCGCCCATAATTCCGTAGGTAATGGTTCGTCCCAGGTTGTACAGGGTGCCGCCAAAAATTTTTTGCGGAACAGTGTTTCCGTGAAGTGGCAGTGCAATGGCAATTGGCCCGCACATTCCGGCACAGTGGAAACTTCCCATAAGGCCAAGAAGCAGGGCAGAGAGTAAAATGGTCATGGCGTAGTAATTGAACTAAAGATTAAAATAAAGAGATAAATATAGGCATTCTACTGCACATTTACAGGGCGGCTGACTTCGTATTTTGTACCATCGGTATACCACGAAAATTTCAGGATGTAACGTCCGCTGATCAAATCAGCTTTTTTGAATTGAACAGATGAGGTCCGGGCTGAAACCAAAGTAGTGATATCACGATCTTTGTCGGAAGGACGATACAGGTATACACTGCCTGAATCTAATTTTGCGGCTAATCCGGCCTCGATATCCACCTTTAAATATTCATTGTCGGCATTGATCGAGATCGAATGGTTAAATGGTTTCGAGCGCTCCAGCACCTTCATTTGCTCCGAATAATCGACACCTTTTTCGTAATAGTCCTTGTAAACCAGGTTGACCTGTTGTCGCGAGGCAAATATTATAAATACTGCCGAGGCTACTAAAAACAACACCAGAAAAAGAAAAATCCCTGTTCCCCACGTAAACTTCTTCATAACTCCTTTTTTATTTTGGCATTACTGCCTATGGTCCAACAAACGTTGTTTTATACGTTTCCATCAGTTTGCCGTTGCTGTAAATCCCAAATTCAACTTCCGTTTTATCACTTGTTATTACCTCTTTGGGTATATACAAAATGAAAGTAGACTCGTACATCGACTGATCTTTAATATCCATTTTGTTACCGGCCATTTGAATTCTACCCTTATGCGACAATATTTTAAGTTCCAGTGGCATTTCTTCATGCGTTTTGTTCACCACTTTAATGTTGTACACATTCGAAAAGGTACTGTCCTGATCCTGGTACAACAATCCCGGTGTGCGAAGTATGGTTGTTTCTATCGCCGGGCGGGTAGCCAGTGTGTAGACAAAGAAGGAGAAAATGATGAGCAGAACCACAGAATAAGCACGGTTTCTGGCGTTCCAGATTTTTGTGTGGCCGCCTTTTATCGAGGCTTCCGAAGCATACCGAATCAGGCCCGGAGCTTTGCCGGTTATCTTCATTACTTTGTTACACTGGTCGATACAAGCGGTGCAGTTAATGCATTCCAGTTGCGTCCCGTTTCTTATATCGATTCCGGTCGGGCAAACCGAAACACATTGTTTGCAGTCGATGCAGTCGCCGGTACTTTTGGGGCCGCGCGGTTCGCCACGTTTGTAATCGTAAGCCACCATAACCGATTTCGAATCCAGCAAAACGCCCTGCATTCTTCCGTATGGGCACACCATCGTGCAGATTTGCTCTCTGAAAAATGAATAGATCCAGTAAAAAATACCCGAAATGAGTATCATAATGGCAAAGCCACCAAGGTTTTGCGAGATGGGCTCTGTAATCAACTGAAGCCAGCGGTCACTACCAATAAACCAAAGCAGGAAAACATTGGTCATGGTCACTGATATCAACATAAAAATGCCGTGTTTCAGTGTCTTTTTGAAAATCTTTTTGCTTGTCCACGAGCTGTTATCGAGGTGAAGACGCTCGCGGTAATCGCCTTCAATCAGGTACTCGATGCGTCGAAATACCATCTCCAGAAAGATGGTTTGCGGGCAGGTCCAACCGCACCAGAATCGTCCAAAAGTAACAGTGAATAAAACAATAAATAGCACAAACGACAGCATGAGCAGGGCCAGAATAAACGTATCCTGCGCCCAAAAAATGGCTCCAAAAATGATGAACTTTCGGTGGGCAATGTCGAGAAGAACAAGTGGATGACCATTGATTTTTACAAAGGGTATTCCCACACATAATGCCAGCAAAATCCAGGCAACAATGGTACGTCGTGTCCACCACTTGCCTGAAGGCTTTTTGGCGTAAACCCATTTTCTTCCTCCACGTTCGTTGAGGTTTATGGGTCTGTCACGGAATGTTAATTCTTCCACCGACATGGCACGCGATTAAAGTTTCAAAAGGGGAATTTACCCTTTATTATGATTGGTCGCCGGTTTCGCATACCTTTCCCTGTGGCTCTTTGGCATTTGCCGGATTTGAGCCAACCAGGCTGAGCACATAACTGGCTACCTTTTGGATTTTCTCGTCGCTTAACTGACTTTTAAACGGTGTCATTCCCTTCGCGGGTACTCCGTTTTTTATAATGGTGAATACATCGCTGATGTTACAACCGTGAAGCCAGTGGTCGTCCGTCAGGTTGGGGCCCACAGCATTTCCTTCTCCATTCATACCGTGGCAAGCCATGCAAGCCATTTCGGTATAGATCTGTTTTCCTTCGGTCAATGAAGCTTCATCGGTAAAAGCCACAAGATCGCTAGCCGATAACGACGCGATCTGGTATTTCTCGTCGTGCTGTTCCGATTTATATGCGTATTCCTCTTTCTGGGTTTTTCCTTGTTTCAACCAGAAAAAGTAGGCCGCGTAAATAATCGACCAGCCAATGGTAATGTAGAAAAGCAGCATGATCCAACGTGGAGGCGGATTATCCAGCTCTTTTATTCCATCGTAATCATGATCCATGAGGTGATCTTCTTCCTGCTCGTTTAATATCTTTTTTTCTTCTGACATAGCTTAAAATTTAGTTTGAAGTTGGGATCTCTTCAGATTCGCTATCTACTAAAATCGAATTTTTGATCTCATCCATATCGCTATTTTTCATGCGCATGGTACGTATAAAAATAACGATGAACAAGGCTATAAAAATCAGCAGCCCGATAATGTAGAATATCCGGATGCCTTCAATACTTGTTAAAACTTCACTTACTATCTTCATCTTGTAAGGTAATTAGTACATAACTTGCCAGTTGCGTCATCTGTTTCTCGGTGAACATGGATTTGTAAGGGACCATTCCCTTGGCCACATTTCCTTCCGAAATCTGATGATAAACCATCTCCGGTGAATTACCATGAATCCATTCATCATCGGTTAAATTCGGGAAAGTAGCTATTCCTTTGCCATCGGTGCCATGACAGGCGACACAGGTGCTTTGGAAAAGTTGTTTCCCGGCTGCCAGATCTTCCGGATTATTCAGCAGCACTACTTCTTTTTGTTGAGTAGTATCAGCAGTTGCTGTCTCCGGAGTTTCGGTTTCTGTTGAAATATCACGTCCTAATTTGTGCATGTAGGCGATCATCGCTATCATTTGCTTTTTCGGTTCAAGTTCGATGCCTGATGCTTTCAGGTCATCCGAAATTCCCTGAGCTTGAGCCAGCAGAATGTCGACAGCTTTTTCATCGTATCCTTCTTCGTAAGGTACGCCAAGTTTTTGCATCGCCCTGATCTTTTTCGGAGTTTGGCTCAGATCAATATTTTTCACCGCCAGCCATACATAATTTGGCATGATGGATGCCTCGTTCATTTTTTGCGGATCCATGAAATGGTTGTAGTGCCAGGCTGCATTTTTATACATCGGGCCACCAACAACACCGGCGCGTCCAAGATCGGGGCCGGTTCTGCGCGATCCCCACTGGTAAGGATGATCATAAACAAACTCACCAATTTTTGAATATTCGCCATAGCGATCGGTCTCCCAGCGGAACGGGCGAACCATTTGTGAGTGACAAACGTAACAGCCTTCTTTTACATAGAGATCACGTCCTTCCAATTCCAGCGGCGTGTATGGCGTCACAGAATCGATGGTCGGTACATTCGATTTGATAAAGATCATTGGGATGATCTCCACCGCGCCACCAATGGCAAGTGCGATAAATACCAGAATTGAGAAGCGAACAGCTTTTCTTTCCAGCCAGCGGTGAACGGTTTCTCTAACCGGATTGCGTTTTCCTGCCAGAACAAGTGCCGGCGCTTCGGAAGCCTCGTTGCTGATAAAGCTGCCTGCCGCCATCGTCTTGGCAAGGTTGAAAACCATGATCAAAAATCCGACAAGGAACAATAGTCCGCCCAATACCCTGACTACATACATCGGGATGATCTGGGTGAGTGTTTCCAGGAAATTCGGGTAAGCCAAAAATCCTTCGGGAGTATATTCGCGCCACATCAACCACTGCGTAACCGCTGCCCAGTATAATGGGATGGCGTAAATAAGAATGGCAAGAGTTGATATCCAGAAATGTATGTTGGCGAGTTTCTCCGAGAAAAGTTTTGTTTTAAATAGTTTTGGAACCAACCAATACAACATACCGAAAACGATGCCTCCGTTCCAGCCCATGCCTCCAATGTGGACGTGAGCAATGGTCCAGTCGGTAAAGTGAGTGATCTGGTTTACAGTTTTCAGCGACATCATTGGTCCTTCGAAAGTTGACATACCATAGGCAGTAACCCCAACTACAAGAAATTTTAATGAGGCGCTGTCGCGAACCCGGTCCCAGGCTCCGCGGAGCGTCAACAATCCATTTATCATTCCTCCCCAGCTTGGTGCAATCAGCATGATCGAGAATGTTACTCCAAGCGCTTGCGCCCAATCGGGTAAGGCCTGGTATAACAAGTGGTGAGGTCCGGCCCACATGTATAAAAAGATGAGCGACCAGAAGTGAATGATGGATAATTTATACGAGTAGATTGGCCGGTTGGCAGCTTTTGGGAGGTAGTAGTACATCAATCCGAGGAAGGGTGTGGTGAGGAAGAATGCAACTGCATTATGACCATACCACCACTGAACTACAGCATCCTGCGCTCCGGCGTAGATCGAGTAACTTTTAAACAACGAAATAGGCAGCTCAAATGAGTTGACTACATGAAGAATGGCTATTCCCAGGAAAGTTGCCAGGTACCACCAAATGGCGGCATAAATGTGCTGAACACGACGTACTACGATTGTTCCGATCATGTTCCAGCCAAAAGCAACCCACACCAGGGTGATTAGAATATCAATCGGCCATTCAAGTTCGGCATATTCTTTACCTGTTGTAAAACCTGCCAGCAGAGTAACGGCTGCCAAAACAATAATGGTTTGCCATCCCCAGAAGTGAAACTTGCTTAGTGCATCGCTGAACATCCGGGTTTTTAGCAGTTTTTGCATGGAATAATACACCCCGGCAAATATGGCATTGCCCACAAAAGCAAAAATAATGGCGTTGGTGTGTACCGGTCGAACACGGCCGAAAGTTGTATATTCTAACCCGAAATTCATGACCGGGAAAGCCAACTGCAAGGCTGCAATTAATCCAACCAAAATGCCGACAATTCCCCACACCAGCGTAGCCAGAATAAACAGCTTTACTATTTTATTGTCGTAATAAAATTTTTGATTTTCCATATTTTGGATCTTATGTCGTTTGTTTTTCTTCGTTGTTTGAATCTGTGTCGTCTGAATCGTCATCGTCGAATAAAATTCTTATCGAAGGTGTTTCGCTATCATCGAACTGCCCGGAACGGACGGCCCAGATAAAGGCAGCCAAAAAAATCAGGGCAGCCAGCAAACTCACTCCTATCAATAAGTAAAAGATGTTCATTCGGTTTTTATTCTCTGCCAATGCGCCAGATTTTGAAAATTTGAAATACCACATATCCAATGGCCAGCCAAGCAGCACCTACTGCCCCCAGGTACGAAAGCAACAACCAGGTTTGAATATTATCATTGGTCGACCAAAGTATTTCTTTCTTTATCAGTTTTGGAAGTGGTTTGGGTTGACCGACTTTGGCAGCATCCAAAACCACCTGGTCGGTGATGAAATTTTCATCGAGTTCAACAACAATGTTCACCAAACCATTTTCGTCGCCGATCAAGGACTCAGGCACCGAGTACACGGCACGACCTTCATCATTGGTCCGTACCTCACCGATTGGCAGGTTGCCAAAGGCTTTTTTTGCCGAAATACTTACCGGAGCCTCAGCAAGTTTAACATACTTTCCTTCCTTGTTTTCCACTTCGGCAAAAATTTCTACTGTTTTATCAGTTTCGTTCACCGATGCCAGAAGTTTCGCTTTTCTGGGCGGAACTTCCACTAGTACAGGCTCAACATTCGGATTGTAGTTTCTTATGTAATTTACCAAACGCCAGCGATCGTCTTCCGAGATGGTCGTCTCAAAACGCGGCATCCCTCCTCTACCATGTGTTATTTTGTAGAATAATTCGCCTTCGTTATTGGTCTGCATTAAATCTGAAGTAAGGTCCGGTGGTGGCGGAACCAAAGGTAACCCATTGTGTTTTCCCGGATCGCCATGGCACGATTTACAGTTCTTCATGTACAGTTCTTTTCCCTTTTCTACATTGGTAAGATTAAAGGGTAAAGGATTTTCAAGGTTTCCCTCACCGTCAGGGACAATCCATTCCTGAGCCATTCCTTGCTGTGCAACAAACAGGATCAGAATAGCTATTAAATATACTTTATTTGTCATTTTGCCTGGTTTTTAGGTTCAGAAATAATCTCCCTCGAAACGCCTTTCTCTTCGGCATATTCCCAGATGGTTACCACGGGGAACATTTTTGCCAGTACGGTAATAATCAGTAATGCTGCCATAAATGAGAAGAGTGTGATCATGATCTCGATGCTTGTTGGTGAATAATGCTTAAAATGTTCGGGCACATTCTGCACCGGTAGGAACGGGTGTTCAAGAGTTGGTATTACAATAATGTATCGTTTGAACCACGAAGCTACCACAATAAAAACTGAGATGATGGTCAGCGGAAGCGGTTTTCTGAAAAATTTCATCATCATTAAAATGATGGGAAGTACAAGGCCCAAAAACTGGGTCGACCAAAACATTAATGCATATCTGCCAATAAAAAGGTTCGACAAGTGAATACCTTCTGCAGTTTTCATTTTGTAGCCCGGCACCCAAAATTCGTTGATGTTAAAATAAAGATACACGAGGCTGACCAAAACCAGCAGTTTCCCCATGTAATCGAATTGTACGTCGCCAAAATATTCCGTCAGGCCGTAGCGTTTCCGGTAGATGAACATGGCTATTACAACTGCCGCTGAACCCGCAACAAAAGCACCGGCCACGAAGTAAGGACCAAAAATTGTCGTATCCCAGCCCGAACGTAGTGTGGCAGCAAATAACCACGAAGTTACGGTGTGAATAGAAAGACCAACGGGAATGATGAGGATCATCAAAACACGCATGGCGTGATACACCAGTTTAAATTGTTCGGCATTTCCTTTCCAGCCCAGTGCAAGTATTTTGTACACTTTCATCTTCCACTTTGGAATATCGTCTGTTCCTTTATCGCGCAGCAAGGCCAGATCCGGTATTAACGGAAGGTAAAACAAAAGCACCGAAATGGTGAGGTAGGTGGTAACTACTGTTACGTCCCAAATAATTGGCGATGCAAAACGTCCATGAAGAAAAACATTCAGGAAGCGGTCGGGGCGTCCCATGTCATTAATAATAATAATACCCGCCAAAGCAACTCCGGCAATGGCCACTTGCTCCGCAACTCGCGAAATGGGTTTCGACCATTCTATTTTCAAAAGATGCAAGGCCGATGAGATCAGAAACCCGATCAGGCTGATGGCCACAAAAAATACAAAGTTGGCAATGTACATTCCCCACGAAACGTAGTCGCGCATTCCCGTAACACCCAGTCCGTCGCGAATCTGTATGCCCCAGCCCCACAAACCAACAGCGGCAAACATGATCAGGATGAAATACCAGAAATTGGTCAACTCATCCCGCTTCACGATCGACCGCGTCAGGTCATAGGTAATTTTATCCAGTAACTTCCGGGATTCTTCCGGTGATTTTATTTTTTCCATCGTTTAAAGATTAGTCAGTATTTATGAGTGGTGCTCTTCGATTTCGCCCTGGAAAGGGAAAGCCCTGTCTTTTGGAGGCAGGTAATAAACACGCGGTTTAGTTCCCAGTTCTTCCATGAGCGTGTAACCGGCGTTGTCTTTTATCAAATCACTGAAACTGGTGGTTTCGTGTGTTGTTCCGTTGGTAACTGCATCCTCATTCTGGTCGCCGAACCAGTAAACTCCGTTCGGGCAGGCCGAGACACAGGATGGAAGTTTACCATCGCGCAATCGGTCGGCGCTGAACAAACATTTTGAAATGGTTCCTTTTTTCTGCGGAACATTAGCCTCGATGTTATAGGTAACACCTTTGTATTTATCGGCGTCGCGGGGTTCGAACCAGTTGAAAACCCTTGCAGAATAAGGGCAGGCTGCAATACAGAACCGACAGCCAATGCAACGCTCGTTGTCGATCAGTACAATACCATCTTCACGCTTAAACGTGGCGTTTACCGGACAAACCTTTGTACAAGGCGGATTATCGCAGTGCTGACACGGTTTTGGCATGTAGTAAGGTGCCGTATGCTCGGCATCCTGCATTTGCAATACATTTATATGGTGTTGCTCGGGACGCAACTGATGATGGTTCTGACAAGCTTTCATACACTTGCGTGCATTCCGGCATTTCGAAAGGTCAATCACCATAACAAATTTACGGTTCGGTAATCCTTTTCTTCCCCGTTTCTGGTTTTCCTCCAGGCTTGGCATGTCGGCAGGTTTAAGCTGCGATTTATCAACATTTACCAGCTCGCCACTCGAAGTTAACAAGGTTATTGTGTCGCCGCTGGTTGTTTCGACCTGCGTGCACGAATTCAAAAGAGTAGATCCCCCAACTACCCCCGCAGCACCAATAGATGCTCCAAGAGCTTTTACAAAGCTTCTGCGCGATTTTTTTTCCATAAAACTGACAATTTTTCTACTAGGAAATACAGCTTGATTAAGTTCTAACCTTGACGAAATTATAAAATAAGCACTAAGCTGCAAACTAAATAGAAGGCCAGACGCTAATAAAAGACAAAAATGTCTATAATGACTCATAATGAGCAAGTTAGATCGATGTTCCCCAATCGTCTTTTTTTTGATTCAATAATTGGTTGATAGTGAATAGAAATGCTTTTACCACTACAATTTTTTTTCTTCAGGCAGTGAACAAAACGAAAACTAGTGTGTTGTAATGGGATTTTCGATTTTCAGTACAGCAAAATGCATTGAATATAATGTTGCTAATTATATGTTGTAAAACATATTCTAAATAAGCAGCTCATGCTCTTGTGCTTGTCGAAACGGATGGAATAAGCCAATTTGCATGACTCGAGTTCTGCTGGTTTGAAGTCGGGATAAAAATACGAATAACGACCATATGTTTGAATAAGCCATTTTGAAGCAAACAGAATTCATTAAATAAGGAAGAAACAGCGGTTTTGCATAAACATTAAAGCCTTTTTCGGGTTTATTTAACTGATAAATTTAAACCGGCGGAAATCAAAAGACTAAAAACTTATATGTTTTGAACATGCCGAAGGTTAGATGACTTTCCGCAAAAGGAAATAGAAAAAATGAGAAATCAACTTTTCTACACAATTTCAACGACCTTGTTACTCGTTATTGGAAGTCTGTTTCAGGGGTGGTCACAAACTGTTGTGAACCCGGCTGCTACCGATGATGAAGTAGAGATTGGCGTTGTAGAGCATCTGGATGATTACATTCCGGACAGTATTTTTTTAATTAACGAACAGGGCGAGCAGGTTCTGCTGGCCGATCTTTTGGATAAACCCACCGTTCTGAATTTTGTGTATTATCGTTGTCCCGGCATTTGCAGCCCGCTGATGGAGGCGGTGGCAGGTGTTATGGACAAAGCCGATGTGGTTCCGGGCGAAGATTACCAGGTACTTACCATCAGCTTCGATCCTGGTGAAACCATCGATCTGGGGATCCGCAAAAAGAAGAACTACCTGAACCTGATGAATGACTCGCTCAAGATTGAAGCCGCTAAAACAGGGTGGAAGTTCTTTGTTTCTGACAGTGCCAGCATTGTGAAGGCCACTCAGGCAACGGGTTTTAAATATATAAAAACAGGCAACGATTTTACCCATGCGGCATCATTGATCGTTTTGAGCCCCGATGGTAAGATCACCCGCTACCTCAACGGATTGTATTTTCTTCCCTTCGAATGGAAGATGGCTATCGTTGAGGCCTCAAAAGGTAAATCGGGACCAACAATAAACAAGGTATTACGATTTTGTTATTCATACGACCCGGAAGGGCAGAGCTATGTTTTGAATGTAACCAAGATTAGTGGAACACTGATCTTGTTCTTTGCCATAGTGCTGCTTTTGGTCCTGGTACTAAAACCAAAAAGGAAGAAGTCAAATTAATCAAAACTTTATGCAAATGAGTAGCGCTGAGAACGGAGCAAATTATTTAACCTACCAGGGGAAATACAAAGGTTTGCTCGGATGGATTTTTTCAACCGACCATAAAAGAATCGGTTTACTTTACCTGTATTCCATTGCAACCATGTTTACCACGGGCTTGTTGCTTGGGCTGGCCATGAAATTTGAATTACTGGCACCCGGCAAAACCATTATGGAAGCACAAACCTACAATGCCACTTTTACAGTGCATGGTGTAATTATGATTTTTATGGTGGTTGTACCCGGCTTACCCGCCGTATTTGGTAACCTGATGCTGCCATTAATGATCGGAGCCAAAGATGTGGCTTTCCCAAAACTGAATTTATTATCGTGGTGGCTGTACGTATCTGGTGTTATTCTGGTTTTAATAGCGCTTTTCTTTGGACCCGGCGCACCCGATACCGGCTGGACGTTTTATGCCCCGTACAGTTTTAAAACCGGAACCAATCTCCTGCCCGCTGTGTTTGGAGCTTTTGTACTGGGATTTTCGTCCATTTTAACCGGATTGAACTTCCTGGTGACCATTCACCGTTTGCGTTGTCCTGGATTGAAATGGACCAAGCTCCCGCTGTTTGTGTGGACGTTGTATGGTACCGCCTGGATACAATTACTGGCTACTCCGGTTGTGGGAATTACGCTGGTTTTGGTAGCACTTGAACGTGTTTTCGGAGTTGGCGTTTTCGATCCGGCTTTGGGTGGCGATCCCGTTTTATACCAACATTTGTTCTGGATCTACTCGCACCCCGCTGTTTATATCATGATACTTCCGGCTATGGGAGCCATTTCTGAAATTATTCCAACGTTTTCGCAGAAACATATTTTTGGATACAAAGCTATTATTGCCTCAACCATGGCCATTGCCTTTGTAGGTTACCTTGTTTGGGGGCACCACATGTTTACCGCCGGAATGAGCGGAACAGCCCAATACTATTTCTCGCTGCTTACTTTTATTGTGGCCATTCCGAGTGCCATAAAAGTATTTAACTGGATTTCAACCTTGTATAAAGGATCGATCAATATTCAAACACCCTTTTACTGGGCAATATCGTTTATTTTTGTTTTTATGGTTGGTGGATTGAGCGGCCTCGTTCTTGGCTCGCTGGCAACCGATGTTCATGTTCACGATACCGCCTTTGTAGTTGGCCACTTTCATTATATAGTATTTGGCGGAACAGGCTTTGCCTTTTTTGCTGCCATGCACTATTGGTTCCCCAAAATTTTTGGAAGAATGTATGATAAGGCCTGGGCTAATATTGGCTGGCTCGTTTTTACCATTGGTTTTCTTGCCCTCTATACCCCAATGTTTTATTTGGGAATAATGGGGATGCCGCGTCGTTATTACGATTACCTCGAAGAATTCCACGGGGGTAACATTCTGAGCACATTTGGCTCGTGGGTATTGGCCACCGGATTTATCATCATTGTAGCCAATCTTATTCGCTCGGCACGCAAAGGAGAACGGTCCGAAAAAAATCCATGGCACGGCAGAACGCTGGAGTGGACAGTGGCATCGCCACCACCGGTATTGAATTTTGGTAAAGAACCGGTTGTTGGAGAGAACGACGGACCTTACAATTACAAATAAACTAAACTGAACGGATTATGGAACATGCGCATCATGTAGAGCATCCCGATATGTACGACGAGGAATCGTCGAAAATCGGTATGTGGTTATTCATTTTTACCGAGCTTCTGCTGTTTGGGGCATTGTTTGTGGTTTATGCAGTATACCGCTACATGAATCCCGATGCTTTTCACCTGGCGGCTGAAGAACTCAACACCACCATTGGAGCAATCAATACCATTATTCTTCTGATAAGCAGTATGACCATTGCAATGTCAACGACTGCTTTGCGGAAGGGACACCGGAAACTGGCGATCGGATTGGTGACAATCACTTTCGTTATCGGGCTGGCCTTCCTCGTAAACAAATATTTCGAATGGGGAGTGAAGTTCTCTCACGGAATCTGGCCGGGCTCCGAACACATGCTGAATCAAATGAGTCAGGGCGAAATACTGTTTTTCGGATTGTACTTTGTGATGACTGGATTGCATGCACTACACATTATCATAGGAATGGCGATTATGGGATTTGCCATCCGCGGACTGGTAAACGGAAAAGTAAAAATTGAACGACCGTCGCTGCTCGATAACTGTGGCCTGTACTGGCACCTTGTCGACCTGATTTGGATCTTCCTGTTCCCCTTGTTTTATTTAATCCATTAAAAGCTGAACTTATGTCTGGAGAGAAACCACATATTGTACCGTATCGTACCTACTTTATTATTTTAATTGCGTTAATCATTCTCACCTTATCGTCAATTGAGATAACAAGTATCGAGTTGGCAGAATATACGGTGGCGGCAGCATTGATTTTTGCCGTGATTAAATCGTACCTGGTGCTTACCTATTTTATGCACCTTAAATACGATAAACGATATATAAAAATCATGGTCGGATTTGTATTCGCCATCTTTTTAGTTGTGATCATCATTACCTTTTTAGATTACCTATATAGATAATGTAGCTATGTATAACTCAGAAATAACCAAAGCCTCGAATTTTGTACAGGGTGTAGATACTGCATTTCTTGTGATCCTGGGAATTTCATTTATTTTCCTGATCGGTTTGACAGTGGTAATGCTGTATTTTGTGTACAGGTACAATAAAAAACGAAACCCCAAACCAACACAAATTGAAGGAAGTGTAAAACTGGAGATCATCTGGACCGTGGTTCCGTTTATTCTTACCATGTTTATGTTTTATTATGGTTGGGCCGGTTGGAAACCCATGCACAATCCACCAAAAGACGCCATGGAAATTACCGCATATGGCCGGATGTGGAATTTTAGTTTCGAATACGACAATGGGAGAAGGTCCGATACTTTGTTTCTTCCTAAAGATCAGCCGGTAAAACTGAACCTGGTTGCACTGGATGTTTTGCACAGTTTGTACATTCCTGCATTCAGGGTGAAGCAAGATATGGTACCCGGTAAAAAGGACAACTTTATGTGGTTCGAACCGCAGCAAGAAGGAACTTTCGAGCTGTTCTGTGCCGAATACTGCGGATTGCAACATTCGTATATGTACACTTATGTTGAAGTAATGGAACAAAATGCTTTCAACGACTGGTTAACGGATACAACGAGTGTGGCATCATCGATAGCAGCAGCTGCATCGCCAACCGCAACCGGAAGAAAGGTGATGCAGAACATCGGTTGTTTTGCCTGTCATTCCATCGACGGAACCAAGCTGGTTGGACCAAGTTTTAAAGGAATTTGGGGCGAAACGCAAACCGTTACAACCGGAGGGGAAAAACGAGAAATTACTGTGGACGAGGATTATGTTCGTAAGTCGATATTTGACCCAAATGCAGATATCGTGGAGGGATTTGGCAAAGGTTTGATGGTGACTTACGAAGGACAGCTTTCGGATGAGGACGTGGACAACATCATTGAGTACCTGAAATCCTTGAGTGATCACGAAGAATAAACGGAAAGAGGAATTTTGAAAGAACAAATTAAAATAGTTTATGAACTGGCAAAAGTGCGCATTTCGCTGCCGATTGCTTTGTCGGCAGTAACAGGTTATGTGCTGTTTACCCGCCACATGGATGCACAGGGCTGGTTACTCGGGTTAGGCGTATTTTTTATGTCGTGCAGTTCGAGTGTGATTAACCACTGGCAGGAACGCAGAACCGATGCACAAATGATCCGGACTAAAAATCGTCCAATTCCATCGGGAAGGATCAGTGCCGGCAATGCATTTTTGATCGCGGTGGTTTTAGCGGTTCTGGGATCCGGAATCTTGTATGTATCAAATCCGGTGATGGCGTTAATATTGAGCTGGTTAACTTTGTTTTTTTACAATGCGGTTTACACTCCGCTCAAAAAAGTTTCGGCATTTGCGGTTATTCCCGGATCAATGGTTGGCGCTTTGCCACCAATTATCGGCTGGACCGGAGCCGGCGGCGATCCAACTGCTGAGATCATTTTATTGGTAGCATCGTTTTTCTTTATCGGGCAAATTCCGCATTTCTGGTTGCTGCTGCTTATGTTTGGTGAACAATACAAGGAAGCTAAAATGCCCAGCCTGAACCAGATCTTCGAAGAAGCACAGATTAAAAGAGTTACTTATGCCTGGGTGCTCACAACGGTGGCCTCTGCTTTCCTGGTAATTTTCTTTGTTATCGGAAATCAACTGATCATGTTTTTACTGCTGTTTTACATTTTTTACCTGCTTTCGTCCATTAGCATGTCGGTGTTCGCCCAAAAGGAATTTAAGGTACGTGCTTCGTTTTATAAGCTCAATTTCCTGTACCTTTTTATGATGATCTTTCTGATTGTTGACAGCCTCGTAAAGTCTTAATTCATCGGATTGATCAGAAGCCACTTATTTGCTTAACTTTGTGGCGATTCAATTTTAAAAGTATTTATGAAATTTTCTGAACTCGGAATACACGACGACCTGCTGGACGCCATTGATTACATGGGTTTTAAAGACGCTACTCCAATTCAGGAGCAGGCCATCCCCACAATACTTGACGGTCACGATTTAATTGCCTGTGCACAAACAGGTACAGGAAAAACGGCTGCATTTTTACTACCTATTCTCGATTTTATTGCCGATTTGCCGGGCGGCGAAACGTCAACACTCATTATCGTTCCAACCCGCGAACTGGCCATGCAGATCGATCAGCAGGTGCAGGGAATCGGATATACAATGGGTATTCACTCCATTGCGCTTTACGGTGGTGGCGATGGCGATGAATGGGGCCAACAAAAGACCGCACTGACCCAGGGAGCCGACATTATAATTGCAACTCCCGGGAAACTGATTTCTCACCTCAACCTGGGCTATGTAAAATTCAATACCATACAATTTCTTATTCTCGATGAAGCCGACCGCATGCTGGATATTGGTTTTTACGACGATATTGTGAAGATTATTTCATACTTGCCAAAAGACAGACAAACCTTGATGTTTAGTGCAACGATGGCACCAAAGATCAGGAAACTGGCATCTCAGATTTTATATCAACCCCAGGAAATCAACATTTCAATTTCGAAACCGGCAGAAGGTGTGCTACAGGCTGCTTATCTTATTTACAACAAGCAAAAAAACGATTTGGTCGCGCATTTGATTTCCGAAAATCCGGAGTATAAAAGTGTGCTCATTTTCTGTTCAACAAAACGGGCAACAACCGAGTTGGCACGAACCTTAAAGAAGCAGAATTTTGATGCTGAAGCCATTTCATCCGATCTTGAACAGTCGGAGCGTGAAAGTGTCTTGAATGGTTTCCGCTCGAAACGCATTCGTATTCTGGTAGCTACCGATGTAATGAGCCGTGGAATCGATATAAAAGACATCAACCTTGTAGTGAACTACGATGTTCCCGGTGATGCGGAAGACTATGTACATCGAGTGGGGCGAACAGCGCGCGCCGATTCAACCGGAGTGGCGCTAACTTTGGTGAACGAAGACGATATGTACAAGTTTCACCAGATTGAACAACTGATCGAGCGGGAGGTCTTCAAAATCCCGATGCCTGATCATTTGGGCATTGGCCCTGAATGGAAACTACCGATAAAAGGAAAGAAAAAACGAAAAGGCAAGTTTCATAAGTACAAAAAGCAAGGGGGCGGAGGACAAGCCCAACACCGCAAGAATTATCAGAAGAAAAAGAAAAAGTAGGTATTGGGTAAACATAACATGGTAATATTTTGTAACTTCAGATTCAACTAACAACCATTACCATATGAAAAACTTTATTTTACCTTTTACCTTCCTGTGCTTGCTTATTTCAGGAACCCTAAATGCCCAAATTCAGGACTCAGTACTCGTTAGAATTGAAACAAATAACGGGAATGAATATATCGGAACTGTTATTGATGAAGACCAGCAAACGCTGGTTTTGAAAACCGATGATCTCGGTGAAATCACCATAAGGAAAATAGATATAAAAAGTCGGGAAGTGATCAGAGCTGAGCAGGTTAAAGATGGCGAAATATGGTTCGAGAATCCACAGGCTACGCGATATTTCTGGGCTCCAAACGGATACGGTCTTAAAAAAGGGGAAGGATATTATCAGAATATTTATGTTTTCTGGAACCAGTTTACTGTTGGAGTTACAGATAATATTTCGTTGGGAGGAGGAGTTATTCCTCTATTTTTACTTGGAGGTGGACCTACACCGGTTTTTTTAACTGCCAAACTATCAGTTCCTGTGGTAAAAGATAAATTGAATTTGGGAGCGGGTGCATTGGCAGGTGCCGTTTTGGGTGAAGATGAGGCCACATTCGGAATTGTGTATGGTGTTTCCACTTTTGGTGACCGGGACAAGAATTTCACCTTTGGACTTGGTTATGCTTTTGCTGCCGGAGAATGGGCCAGTACACCTCTGATTAATCTGAGTGGTATGGTACGCGGTTCAAAACGAATGTATTTTATTACCGAGAATTATTATGTGCATGCCGATGGAGATGGTGGTGGCGTAATTGGTTTGGGTGGCCGGTGGCTGATCAAAAAGGCCTCGCTCGATTTCATGTTCGCAATTCCGTTTGGTACCGGCATGGATAGATTTGTAGCTTTCCCTGCTATCGGCTTTGTAATTCCTTTTGGAAAAAAAGAAGTATAACCGTTTGTGAATTTTTAGATGTAGCTGTCTCCATGGTTTTTTAATCTCTGTTGATTAGTTACATTTCGAAAGAAAAAAGAAAAATCGATGAAGAATATCTCGCTGATAATTTTTATGTGCGTAATTGTTAATGTTCATGCACAAAATTCTTTGCAAATATTTGATGGCTTGATTGGCAAATGGGAGGGAACCGGAACCGGTTTTGGAAATGCGCAATCAGAAGTTTCGGCCAACTACAACTGGCTGATGAATAGGCAGTATATTGAAGTAAAACATCATTCGGAGTTTGACCCCACTGATCAAAATCCGGAGGGAGAAATTCATGATGACCAGGGAATCATCAGTTTCGATAAAGCACGTCAGGTGGTGGTTTTCAGACAATATCATAATGAAGGTTTCTTTAATGAGTATGTGTTGAATGATTCGTTGTCCACTAAATCGAACTTGATTTTTGAAACCGAGCGGATCGAGAATTTTGTCCCCGGGGGAAGGGCGAAGTTTACCATAAAACTTATTGGTAAAGATGAAATTCAAACCGTTTTTGATGTAGGTTTTCCGGGGCGTGAAATGGCTTGTTTTGGCACGAATAACCTAAAACGGGTGGAATAACAGCATAAAAAATCCACCGGCAAACACCGGCGGATTTTTACTTAAAGTCTTTCCCTCAGCAAGTCTCTATTTCTTATTTTTATGGATCGTGATTTTTATGATCTTATCAACAGCAGGGTAAGTGTAACCATCATTTAGTGGCACTACATCTCCACCTTCGTCTTCATCCATCGATTTGGTTCCCGGATATTCGTTCACCTCGGTTCCTGCATCCCAAAGCATCACCTCTTTTGTAATGTCTTGTGTATCGTCACCGAAAGCCAGTTTTATTCCGCTATCACCAAAAGCAAAGAATATGTCGTTTGAATTTCCAAGCATACTTGCTATGCTTAAATACTGGTTGGGTTTGGCGTCGATGGAAAAAGTGTATTTTGCTCCTGGGAATAGCGGACCTGCATCAACTTCACCATCAGGAACGGCATGTGCACCGGCATTATAACCCATATCGATCAAATTGCCGGCCAATTCACTTGGATCTCCGGTTTCTGCCAACAGTTCCAAACCATCACCACGGTCGGGTGTATTACTGGTGAATATTGGCATTTCACCTTTTTCGTGAACCGCCCAAAGTACCGGTGCAACCGGCGAAACATAACCACTGTTCCACATCAGGTAGTGCAATAACGGTCCGGGATTTCCGGTTTCGGCCAGATCTTCCAAACCTTTATCCCAATCTTGCATACCTGCTTCAAAAATCGGATTTGGCATTGAATGTACTACCCAGGCAACAGGCGATATGGCAGTTGTTGCTCCACTCAACACATCGATAGTCACAGTAAACATGTGATCACCATCATAGTCGAGCATTACTTTCAGGTTGGTATCCACCATACCGTAATCATAGCCATCGCCAACGTCCGACATAAGTTGAACCGGATCATCGGTATCGTCGCCATTGTGTGGATTATCTGGGCCGGGCATTTGGTTCATTTGGGTACCTGCGTCCCACAACATAATTTGTGAAGTGATGTCGCCGGTCACCGGATTTCCATTCTGGAAGAGTGCAATCCCATCTCCGTCAGGCGCATAAAATCCATCGTTTGATAGTCCGTACATGGTAGCAAACGAAAGCATGTGACTTGGTCCGGCATGGAAGGAAAATGAAAACGAATGCCCCGGGAAGGCGGGACCTGCTTCACTTTCTCCATTAGGAATCGTAACTGCACCAGCCTCAAAATACTTGTAATGGGTTGAAACATTTTCAACGGTTACTGTAAACATCTTCGCCGGAACGACATCCGGCAGTGGACCTTTTTTCAATTCGGGTTCTGTAAACTCCTCTTTTTCACATTGAGCAAAAAGAAAAGCAACAAGAGTTAAGCCTAATAAGATTCGTAGTGATTTCATAACGATATAATTTTAAGTGAATAAACTGAGTCAAAGGTCAGGGGAAAGTATCACGGAAAGGTCACAAAGATTTCAACTTTTGATAAAACTTTGAATGTGAAGCATCTGGACGCATTAACAAATCCTTCATTTTTCATGATGGTTTTTGACAATTGACACTTATCTTTCTACTTTTGCGCCATGGCAAGAGTAGTAGTGGGATTATCAGGTGGAGTCGATTCAAGTGTTGCGGCTTATTTGCTGAAGGAGCAAGGGCACGATGTACTTGCATTGTTTATGATCAATTATCATGAACGTGAAGGAGTGCTTACCAGCTCGTGTACCTGGGAAGAAGATTCGCTGATTGCCAAAATGGTTGCCAAGAAGCTCGATATCCCTTTTCATATTGTCGATCTTAGTAAGGACTACAAAAAACGCGTGATCGATTACATGTTTGCCGAATACCAGGCAGGTCGCACGCCCAACCCCGATGTACTTTGCAACCGCGAGATTAAGTTCGACACTTTTATGGAAGAGGCCCTGAAATTTGATGCCGATTTTGTGGCAACGGGGCATTATTGCCGCAAAAGTGAGGTAGAAGTGAACGGGGAAACCATCCACCAGCTTTTGGCCGGTAAAGATCCGAACAAAGATCAGAGTTATTTTCTGTGTCAGCTGAATCAGGAACAACTTTCGAAAGCCATGTTCCCGATTGGCGAATTGCTGAAACCGGAAGTGCGAAGAATTGCCAAAGAACAGAACCTGCCAACTGCTGAACGAAAAGATTCACAGGGCATTTGTTTTGTTGGGAAAGTGGATCTGCCGACATTTCTTCAGCAACAACTGGAGCCTAAAACAGGTAATGTGATTGAAATACCGGCCAGATTCATGGAAAAGAAAAAGCAACTGGAGATCACAGAAGAGAACTATCGTAAATTATGTTTCCCGTTTCCGTTTAAACCCTGGAATGGTGAGGTGATCGGTGAACACGAAGGCGCCCATTTTTACACCATCGGACAACGAAAAGGACTTAATATCGGAGGTCGTAAAGAACCTCTTTTTGTGCTTGGTACCGATGTAAAGCGTAATATCGTATACGTTGGCGAGGGACAGGATCATCCGGGATTGCACCGGAAAGGATTGTTTGTAGCTGCCGAAGATATGCACTGGATCAGGCCCGATCTGGAAATGAATGTGGGCGAGAAACGTGATTTTGATGTCCGCATCCGTTATCGTCAGCCACTGGAGAAAGGAACGATTCATTTGCGCGAAGACGGTGCCTGGTTTTTGTTCGAGAACGAACAGCGGGGAATCACATCGGGGCAATTTGCTGCCTGGTACCTGGGAGACGAACTAATTGGCTCGGGAGTGATCAAGTAAGATCGAGGGACTGAAAAGGGTTAAGGGAATACTGTAAGATGCTCTAATCAAGTATCCGGAATCCAGGATTCAACATCCAGTTGTTTTTACAGACTTTATGCTAAATTTGAATAAAAATTTTATACTATGATAAAATCGATGACCGGCTTTGGGAAAGCTGAATTCGAGGTAAACAACAAGAAAATTACCATCGAAATCAAATCGTTAAACAGCAAGCAGATCGACATCAATACAAGAACGCCCGCACTGTATCGCGAGAAAGACATTTTAATTCGAAAAGCGCTTTCAGAAAAATTGATACGCGGGAAGGTAGACCTGAATATTTATGTTGAAAACCTGGGTGAAGAATCGAACTCAAAAATCAATGAGCCGATTCTGAAAGGTTACTACAACGATCTCAGTAAAATTAGTACCGATCTGAAATTGCCGGTTGACCACACGACATTGCAAGCCGTAATGCGCCTGCCCGATGTAGTGAAAACCGAATACGAAACACTCGACGAACAGGAATGGAATACTATTTACAGTAATATTGTAGCGGCACTTAGCGATATCGATGATTTTAGAACAAAGGAAGGAAAAGCACTCGAAGCCGATATACTGGGTAATGTAAAAAGCATCCATGCTTTGCTGAAACAGATTGAACCTTTTGAGAAACAGCGAATAGAGGCTCTTAAAAACCGTTTAACCGACAGCCTGGAAACTTTGAAACAGAATGTTGATGAAAACCGTTTTGAGCAGGAGCTGATATTTTACCTGGAGAAACTGGACATCAATGAAGAAAAGGTACGCCTGGATAACCATTGCGAGTATTTTTACGAAACAGCAGACCTACCAACTTCATCGGGTAAAAAACTTGGTTTCATTTCGCAGGAGATCGGCCGGGAGATTAACACCATCGGATCGAAAGCCAACGAAAGCAACATCCAGCGATTGGTGGTTCAAATGAAAGACCACCTCGAACGCGTAAAAGAACAATTGTTGAATGTACTTTAAAAAGCTCGAAGCTTGAGGCTCGAGGCTCGAAGCTAGAAAATGAAAGGAAAACTCATTATATTTTCAGCCCCGTCGGGTGCAGGTAAAACAACGATTGTACGGCATTTGCTAAGCAGAGGTTTTGATTTGGAATTCTCCATTTCGGCAACTAGCAGGGAAGCCCGGCACACCGAAACTCATGGCAAGGACTATTATTTTCTATCGGCCGAAGAATTTTCACGGAAGGTGGACAACGACGAATTCCTGGAGTGGGAAGAAGTGTACAAGGGAACAAGTTACGGTACTTTGAAAAACGAGGTAGAACGAATTCGGAACAAAGGCAAGCACGTTATTTTTGATGTAGATGTGGTTGGTGGTCTCAACATAAAAAAATATTACGGTAAGGAAGCTTTGGCGGTATTTGTGCAGCCGCCATCGGTGGAAGAATTACGGAATCGTTTAACCGGGCGTTCTACCGAAACCGAGGAAAAGATTGCTATGCGCGTTGCAAAAGCTGAACACGAACTCAGTTTTGCCAAACAGTTCGATGTGGTGATCGTGAACGACGATTTGGAAAAAGCATTTGCAGAGGCGGAAAAAGTATTGTCTGAATTTCTCGGTACTGGATCGTCATCCCGAACTTGATTCGGGATCTGCATCTAAAAGATGCCGAATCAAGTTCGCATGACATTCACGACCTAGTTCGAAATTACGATTTTTGTAAATTTACCTAACTCATGAGCAACCAGGTAACCGACATACTTGCACCAAAAACAAATCTGAAAATGAAGATCGGGCTGTATTTTGGTACTTACAACCCAATTCATATCGGGCACCTGGCCATTGCCAATTATATGGTCGAGTTTACCGATATCGACCAGTTGTGGTTTGTGGTTTCGCCTCATAACCCGCACAAAAGCAAAAATAATCTGCTTGATGATTATCAGCGCCTCGAAATGGTGCATCGCGCTGTGGATGACGACGACCGGCTGCGGGCTTCCAACATCGAGTTCAATCTGCCCTTACCCAGTTATACGGTAGATACACTGGCTTACTTAAAAGATCAGCACCCGGATTATCACTTTGTTATTTTAATGGGATCAGATAATTTGGAAAACTTTCATAAATGGAAAAACTTCGAGACTATTCTTGAAAATTACGGAGTGATTGTTTATCCGCGGCCCGGATTCGATCGCAAAAAAGTTCAGGTGCATAAAAATGTTACCGTGGCTGAAGATGCCCCGCTGATGGAAATCTCAGCCTCTTTTATTCGAAAAGCCATCAAAGCCGGTAAAGACGTCCGGCATTTTCTGCCGGCAAAAACCTGGGCATATCTTGAAGAGATGAATTTTTATAAATAGATCATGATTGAACTCAGGTCTCATTTTCTAATTGCATGTTTCATTTTGAGTGTTTTCAATCTAAGTGCTCAAAAGCAGATACACATTTTTCGTCTTGAGTCGCCACCTGTAATTGATGGAGTATTTGAACCGGAAAAATGGAATGGTGCCAAACCCGCAACCGATTTTGTGCAAATGGAACCTCAAACCGGTAATCCAAGTTCAGAAAAAACGGTGGTTTATTTCGGATCAGATGAGACTAGCTTATACGCTGTTTTTATTTGTGATCAGTCGGCTGGCATAGTTGCTCAAAACCAAAGCCGCGATGCACTGAGCAAGAGCGAAGATCTTGTTGCATTGATACTGGATACATACAATGATAGCAGAAGTGGCTATATTTTTCTTACAAATCCTTTAGGAACCCAGTTTGACGTGAAAGTGAATGATGACGGAAGAAATGAAGACTTTAACTGGGATACAGAATGGAAATGTGCTGCAGCAATAAATGAAAACGGATGGGTTGCTGAGTTTGAAATTCCGTTTCACAGTCTGAAATACAAAAAAGGCCTCGACGAATGGGGTATTAATTTTGGCCGGGTAATCCGGTCAAGTTTTGAAACTTCATATTGGTCTGGAGTATTGACTGAAGATTTTCGTATATCGCAGGGAGGGAAAGCCACGGGTATCGAATCTCCCGGATCCCGGATGAAACTGACTGCTTTCCCGTATTTGTCGGTTTTCAAGACTTCAGGCGAAGACTGGAAGCTGGATGGCGGAGGCGATGTTCGCTGGCAAATCAGTCCAAATGTATCATTCAACGGTACCATCAATCCCGATTTTGCCACCGTAGAAGCCGATCAGCAACAAATAAACCTCACACGATATGAACTGAGCTATCCGGAAAAAAGATTGTTTTTTCAGGAAGGGAATGAAATGTATAACACACGGATAAAAACATTTTATTCACGTCGAATTCAGGATATCGATTTTGGAAGTCGTTTGAATGGGAAAATAGGCCGAACACAATTCAATGTTTTAAATGTTAAAACACCCGATTTATCGGAAGAGGAACCTGCCACATGGTATACGGCTGCACGTGCCAAATATGATTTTCTAAAATCATCTACCCTGGGACTAACGTTTGTGGATAAAAGCTGGAATGATGGTTACACAAGATCGTTGAGTGTTGATTATGTAATGAACCTGGGAAAAACATGGAAACTCACGGGCCAGTTGGTGGGTAGTGCACCGGGTGACTTTTTGAGTCATAGTGCCTGGTTTGTGCGCTTTGCGCGCGAAAATAATATTTACCACTATCATGTTCGATATACTGAAATTGGTGAAAATTTTCAGGAAAATGTCAACCAAACCGGATTTGTAACTGATGATGACCGGCGTGAGATCGATAGTGATATAACTTATAAATGGTGGATGAAAGACAATACGTTTGAGTACATCCAGTTGCAGAGCCGAAATAATATTTTCTGGAGTCGTGAAACCGGTGATCTTCGCAGTTGGTATATCACCGATGCCATTAATTTCTATTTTAAAAATAAATTCAATTTTGAATATTCATACAACAACGAGTACAAACTTTTCGAGAAAGAATATTATAACCATAGGCATCGATTCGAAGTGGGGTATAATAAAGAGGAGTGGAGCCATGCGATTCTGAGTTATACAACGGGAGATAATTTCGATCGCGATTTCTACCTGGTTTCAGGGGGTGGACGAATTAAACTGTTGAAAAAAGTTAGTTTGAGTTACACGGCCAATTACCTCGAGTTCTCCCCGGATGCTGAGAACAATTCCACATTTATCAATGTAATTACTGCCGATTATAACTTTACCAATGATTTGTGGTTGCGGGTTTTTGCCCAGAATAATACCAAAGATGAAAATTTTTACTTTTACGGCATGTTTGGTTGGCGCTTTAAACCGCCGTTTGGAGCTTTGTACCTGATTTATTCGCGTGATCAATATGGGGAACAAACTGGTCGGCCCGGGACAGATAACTTCTTTTTAAAACTTACATATCCTATTTCATTGATCAATTAGATGATCCCATCCCTCACGCAGCGGGCGATCAATTCGGTTGTATTTCGGCAATCGGTTTTCCGAAGAATATTTTTCTTGTGCGTGTTGATGGTATGTGGCGACAGATTTAAAATCCCGGCAATTTCTCCAAAGGTTTTTCCGTTGGCAATGTTGCTTAAGATCTCTTTCTCACGCGGTGTGAAAAGCGTGCTGTAATCGTAATGTTCCGGTGTGAAATTCTCTTCGGTTGGAATGGCAAAAAACGAGGGGCGGCCATCGCCGATAAACGAAATTTTATTGTCCACAGGCATGTTCAGGTGACTTACATCGGTGTGAATGCCCAAAACTTGCTGCACTTTACCATCTTCCGAAACGGTAAGTGTTTTCGATTGCTGAAGTATGGTTCTGTAACTGCCGTCGGTATGTCTCAGGCGAATAACATAAGCTACTTTGTATTTTAGTATATCTTCGGTTGGGATCCGGTTCAGGATAAAATCTACTGCTGCGGCTTCTTTTCGGTGCATGTGTTTCAGGTCTTCCGGATGAACGAGATCGAAGACCTTTTCAAGGCTCCAATCTTTTGGATCTAACCCGAGCACCGATTTAATGCGCTCATCAACATGCTCCATGCGCATCGTATCGAAATTCATAATGTAATAATAGAAACTGCCGGCCGAAAACAGGTTGGCCACCTGCTCAATGATGTTGAGGTACAACTCGGTTTTAACGGGTTTTTTAATTTTATTGGGTTTCCACGCCGCTTTTATTCTTGCAATACTATCCTGATCCATAATCTCTTCCCCGGAACTAACAAACTCTTATTTCTAAATTTAATCTACAATATACCTAAAATTAGGTATTTCGAAATACAATTTCCTCAATTATCTTGCATTCGATTTGTGAAACTAAAAATGGAGAAAAATATTCTCCATACACACATTAAAGATTTGCAAGCAGGAACTTCGGTTCCTGCTTTTTTTTATTCAGCCTCTAATCGTGCTGAGATTGCAAAATTAACAAGTTCGCCTACCGTGCTTAAATTCAATTTCTTTTTTATGTTTTTTTTATGTTGTTCTACGGTGTTGATGGAAATATTCAAGTTATCGGCTATTTCCTTGCTTATTTTCCCAGTTGCTAAAATGGCCAAAACCTGTTTTTCGCGTGTGGTCAGCTGATCAATTTTCTCTAAGTTTTCTTCATCAATTGCCAAATGATTATTCCCGGCAAAATTCTGTAAAGCCAGATTTACTGTAGCTCTTAATTGATTAATGTTATAGGGTTTCAGCAGGTAGGCAAAAGGAAGCGTCTGTTCGATGCGGTGAACGGTTTCTTCATCGCTGTAGGCAGTAAGGTAGATCACAGGAACCTGTCTCTGCCGGCAAAGTTTAGCAACAATATCAATCCCGTCGGGTTCAACATTCAGTTGTACATCCGAAATGATCAGGCTCGGTACAAACGAATCAAAAAGCTCTTGTGCTTCATCAAAGTTTGCAGAGATCTCCACCCGGGCAAAATCATCTTTTTCAAGGTTGATTCGCAGATCATCGGCAATGATCCTTTCGTCTTCAATGAGCAGTATCTGTTTCATGCTTCTGTGGTTTTAACGGGTATTTCAATTTTTACTACTGTGCCTAGTTTCCCTTCAATACTTAATTTCCCTTCCAGTTGCTGAACCATTCCTTCTACCAGGCTCATTCCCATCGAATCGCTTCCAAACTGAGCAGGATCAAAACCTTTCCCGTTGTCGGCTACTGTTAGCGTCAGGATTTCATCTTTCAGCGTACACGATATCCGAAGTTCGTTTTCCGTACTGCTCTTTTCAAAGGCGTGTTTTGTAGTATTGGTGATCAATTCGTTAACAATAAGCCCGATAAGCGTAGTGTTGATGTTCTCGACTTCGATGCGCTCGATTTCGAAGGTACTTTTGAATTTCAGGTTATTGGCACCGGAAAGTGCGTGTATAATATTTTCCGCGATTTCGCGGATAAAACTTCCGATCTCGATTCTCTCCGAATCCGACTTAATTTTGTTCTCTACCTGTGCAATGGCCAATATCCGGTTTCTTGCCATTTCAAGCACATCAACAGCTTCAGGGCTTTTTACACGATTACCCTGAATACTTAACAAGCTGGAAATGATCTGCAGGTTGTTGTTTACCCGGTGGCGCATTTCTTTCATTAAAAAACGTACCTGGTCGCGTTGTTCTGTAGCTTCGTGGTAAGCGCTTTCCAACTCACGGTTCTTGTCTCTGACCTGCCTCGTGCGGTGCGAAACAATTTTTTCAAGCTTTAATTTTTCGCGCTTTAATTTATTGGTCTGGTAGAAATAAAATACAATTCCGCTGAGCAGAAATACAAAAATGAACAGCATCCTGAACCAGTTTGATGCATACCAGGGCGGAACAATGGTGATAGTTAACTGATCGGTGAATGTACTCCAGGTTCCCGCATCGTTGGTAGCCCGCACTTTAAAGGTGTACGTTCCCGGATCGAGGTTCGTGTAAGTAGTACTTCGGTTTTTAGTAACTGGTCGCCAATCCTGATCGAAACCTTCCATTTGATAGCTGAAATTGCATTTTTGTGGTGCCAGGTAATTTAAGGCAGTATAGTTGAAGGTTAACACATTTTCACGGCTCTTGAAACTTAGTTCATCCGCGAATAATTCATTCCTGTTTAAAGGTTTGTTAAACAATTCGGCCGATTCGATATAAACTTTTGGGGTGTGCGGATTTTCGATCAAATCCTCAGGTTTAAAAATGTTAAAGCCTGAAATCCCACCAAAGTAAAAATTTCCCTCTTTGTCCTGATATCCTGCTTTCCCGTTAAATTCATTGTTTTGCAATCCGTCGCTGACCGTAAAATTAGTAAACGAGTTACTTTCTCTGCGAAGCACCGAAATACCATAATTTGTACTTACCCAAACATCGTTGTTCGCAGCAATCAAAACGGCGTAAATAAAATCGTTCGGCAGTCCTTTTTGTTTGTAAAACAAGGTGGTTTTATCAGTTTGTACATCCAGCATGGTCAGGCCCACATTGGTTCCCAGCCAAATGTTTCCGGTACGGTCTTCGGAGATTGAAAAAATACGTTCGCCGCTCAATCCTGAGTCGCTGTTCACATCAGCAATATATTGTTTGGCCTCCAGTCGTGGTGTTATGCAAAAGGCACCTTCGTCGGTACCCAACCAGGTGTTGCCTTTGGAGTCGATCAACGAACAGCGTGCACGATTAATTCGCTTATCATCAATCATCACTTCCTGGCTTTCCCTGGTTTCCACATTGTAAGAATGAATTCCACCGGCCCAGGTACAAATCCATAAGCGATTGTTTCCCCGGGGAATAATTTCAACGATATCGTTATCGGGGAAATCCGACTTTACCGTCTCAAAAATGTCATTTTTTGGGTCGTACCTTAGCAACCCGGATGTAAAACCTCCTGCCCAGATGGCGTTGTCTTCGTCTTTGGCAATGGTATAAATCAATGGTTTATGTTCCGATTCGTAGAATTGAAATTTACTTGTTTTAAAGTTGTATTTTACCATGCCGTATTTTGTGCCCAGCCACAAGAAATCACCGGTAGGTAAAAACTGAAAAGTGCTGATGTTCGAGCTTAGCGGGAATTCGTCGAGCTGAAGTTTTATGGGGGCAAATTTCCGCTGATAGCGATTGTAATGAAACAGCCCGTCGCCTTCGGTCCCTATCCAGATATTTCCTTTGTCGTCGCCCAGAATCTGGTTAATGTCGAGCTGTGCATGCAGCACATCGTTTTGTGTTTTTATAATTTCTGGTGTGATGGTCTCATCGCTTTGGTTGTAGCGGAAAAGTCCCACATCGGTGCCCAAATAAAAAGTGTTTTTACTTATGGGGTAGAAACAATTTACAGGATTGGTAAACGAAGTTGAATGAAGACTATTTTTCTCCAGGTCGTAGGTAAACAAACCTTCTTCGGTACCGATAAAAACCTGCTGATCGATTTTGTGGAAACAATTATTGGTATTGTTCTCTAACAGTTGAGTCTCAGCGAACTCACAGACATTTTTATCTACTTCCAGAATCCCGGCCGATGTTGTTGCCATCCAGCATCGATTATCGCCAAGGGGAAGGACATCGTTAACCACACATTCTTTGGCAGTATGTGGAAGTTTCATTCGCGAATGTTCACCGCTTTTGTCATTAACAACAAACAGATTGTTTTGAATCGAAAAGACCAGTGTATCCTTAACAGGTAACAAAATTTTATACCCGGTTAAAAGGTCCGGTTCCATATTGTCGTTCGTAAAGTTGTAAAATCTGTCTTCAGCCGGCACATAATAAATAATGCCTTTTGAGTTGGTTGCGATCCACAATTTCCCTCCTGAAAATAGCATGCCGCGTATGTGGTCGTCGGCAATGGAAAACGAATCAACCGGATCGTGCAAGAACGATTTAAATTCGAAACCGTTGTAGCGCAATAATCCATCTTCGGTGCCTACCCACAAATAGCCCAGTTCGTCAAGCGTCAGGCTCTTGACATTTAGCTGTACCAGCCCTTCTTCCTGCCCGATAGCGGTGCAGTGAAACAACTCAGGTTCTGTCATTTCCTGCGAAACAGACGCAATGTTGGCAAATAGAAATACCGCGCACAATATAAAAGCACGCAATAAAATTTTAAAAATTAATAAGAAGCCTTTTTGCTTAGGTTTCATCTTTTTGAGGACTAGTACATTAAACCCTTATTGCATTCTATAACACAACTTATTTGGAATGGTTCAAAATACCAAGATCTGGTTATTTACTCGCATGCTTTGTAGTGGTAACTTGATGGGTGATAAAAAATAGGGTTTAATCTCAAATACTTATGTTATGAAACGAAATCTACTCTTTACACTTTTTTTGGTGGCAGTGTCAGTACTGACATTTGGCCAAAAAATCCCTTTTCAGGGAAAATTGATTGAATCGGGAACGCCGGTCGACGGTACCCGCACTTTTGTTTTTGAAATTCCTGCAGTTGGCTGGAGCGAAACGCATTCCGATGTTACAATAACCGATGGCTTATACTTTGTGGTGTTGGGAAGTATCGAGCCGTTGCCCGACAGTTTATTTTACGGAGTTACTGAACAAAGTATGGCCATAGCAGTGGATGGAACTGCTTTGTCGGAGGTTACTTTGTTTAAGCCACTTAGTTCTCCATTCGAAGGAAGTGAGTTAACTGTAAGAAACGATGAAGACACTATTGTTGGCCGCTTTTTTGCGCGTAGTGATAGTTTGCAAAGCGGTGAGTTGTTATTAAACGGGCCAAACGGGCTTCCCAATGTTCGCATAGGAAATCTATCCACCTTAGCCAATGACGGAGAGATTAGTATTCACGATACTGAAGGAAATCGGAAGGGTAGTTTTTACTCGAATGGTGATAATAGTACTTTTTTTCTATCGAATAAGAACGGGATTGGAGCATCCATTCAGTCTAGCATGTGGAATGGGAATGAATATTCGAATTTAAATTTGTCGGCAATGAGGACCGGAGTGGCATCGTTGTATGCAAATTCTTATCAGGATTCTAATGGCGGAGATACCATTGTCTCTTCCAGTCTTAACTTATCTCAGTATAACAGATCTCAACAAGCATCTGAGTTTAGGAATTTTATTAGGCCTGATGCTCAATTGTTTATTCAGGGCAACCGTCAATACGCTCAGTATCGTGTTCACGATTGGGAAGGCAAAGGTTATTCTGCTTTTCTCCAATTAATGGGGCCAAACACAATGAACATGGAAATGGGAGGACGGTTTTGGAATAATTCCGATTTGCCATATTTTAAAATGCATGGAAGCCAGGATCAATACGCGCTCGAGATGTCTTTATATGAAGATTCTACAGAAACCGCGTACATAAACTTAAACTCTCTGGAAAACAAGGAAGCCCATATTTCATCCAATGGAATTCGTTTTAATCGAAACGGGGAAAATTGGTGGGAATTTGCATCAATAAATGTTGAAAATCGGGATGGTTATGGAGATGCCGGCTATTTTAGTTTAAGTGGTCCAACCACTGGAAATATACATTTAGGAACACGTCATTGGGAAGGAACATCCGATTTACCTTTAATAAACCTGCATGGTGAAAATGATTTTCATGGTATGGAATTATCAATTGTTCCGGATGGAAACGGAGATCAGTATGGTTTTATAAACCTGATGTCAGAAAACGGGAAGAATTTACATTTAAGTCCGGAAGGATTTGGATTACAAAATGTTGGTATGAATAGTCAGATCGGTATAGACTCCATGATTTATGGCTATTTATTTACACGTGGTCCAAATACTACAAACTTTGAAACGGGTGGCGATTGGAACAACCCCGACAGGGCTTATTTGAATTTAAACGGTGCTACCGATGAAAACCGGATTCGTATGGCTGTTTATGAAGATGAACAGCAGAATGAATTTGGATCAGTAGATATTTCCGGCAGTAATCAGAAATTAGCTTCAATTCAACCATACATTATAAGCCTAAATAGGACAGGTGATAATTGGCGTGAGTTTGCAAACTTGAATATGTGGGAAAATCCTGATACAGGAACCGGTATGCATGGAACAATTACATTAAATGGCCCGGAGTCTTTGAATTTTCGTATTCGAAGCAGGGACTGGGAAAATGCCAATCTTCCACAGTTAGCTCTATACGGGGAGAATGATTTTGAAGCGATGGAACTTTCTGTATTACCCGATGAAAATGGGAACCAGTACGGTTTTATTAACCTTTGGTCGGAAAACGGGAAGAACTTGTATTTAAGTCCCAATGGTTTTGGAGTAGAAAAAATTAGCTTGAATACTGTGAATGAAAACGGTGTTTCCAGTGGTGAAATATTTTTGCAAGGCAACAACACTCCAAATATACAGATGGGAGGCCAGCCCTGGGATAATAATCATGATTTAGGATTTTTTACTGTTTTTACGGATAAACCGGACGGTAACGGTGGCTATTATGGAGCCGCTGGTATATATGCAAATACTAATGGAACAGATTCGTGGGGTCGAATTAGTCTCTCTAATAATGGAGAGGAAAGAGTACTAATAAATGGAGAGAATGGTAAAATAGATTTATCATCACAAGACGCTATTTCATTTCTGGAACCACACGTTTTTAGCATTGTCAACAAGTCAGATCCTAACAATTGGCGAGACTTGGCTTCGATGGGGATAAACAACGATAATGGAAGTTGGGTCGGAACAGTAGCTGTGAGTGGGCCGAATTCGGGAAACGTCTATATTGGGAGCCAGCAGAACCCTGATCTTCCATGGATTACACTCCAGGGGACAGAGGGCTTCGAAGCTATGCAGATAGGTGCTGTTGATGACGCAACTCAACGAGGTTTTATTAGAATGGTGAACAAACAATCTGGTGAAGAAATGTTCTACAGTTCTCATGGGGTTGGTGGCAATACACCATTTCAGGTTAGTGGTGGGCTCAGTGTGGATGGATTTATTACTCTAAACGGCGATACACTCAATCTCGGCGTTTCTGATCGAAGATATAAAACCAACATTCAATCGCTTGGAGATGATGTGATGAAAAAAGTAGAGTTGGTGAACGGTGTATCTTACGATTGGCGAAAAGATGAATTCCCGGAAAAGCATTTTACCAATGCAAAACAAATTGGTGTAATTGCCCAGGAATTGGAAGCACAGTTTCCGGAGTTGGTAAAAACAAATGCAGAAGGTTATAAATCGGTTAATTACGATGGTTTGTCAGCGGTTCTAATTGAAGCAGTTAAAGAACTTAACGCCAAAGTTGAAAAATTGGAAACTGAAAACTCGCAACTAAAAGCTGAGCTTTCTGCTTCGGCATCCAATACCTCTGAGATAGAAGCATTAAAAGCGCAAATGGATGCATTGGTAAAACTTGTGCATGGCCAAGCGGCACCGGTGTCGACAGAAGAAATTACTTCAACTCCGGGTTTAAAATAATCAGTCATGATTTTAAAACAAATACATAAGATCATGAAGCCATTGTTTCGGCATCAACAAAAATTATTGTTGCTTGCATTGGCGATTTGTGCGCTACCATTTATGATTGATGCACAAACAGTACTGAACCAAAATGCCACTTCAAATGGCGCTACCGTAGTAAGCGGCGGTAACTATACAGGCTATGTTTCTGCCGGACAAATGGCTACGTTTATTCAGTTAAACGGTCCCAGTGCAGCGACTCAGGGAATTATCCTGAATGAACTGGAACTGAATTTCAATGTAATACTCGAACAGACTGTTAATATTTCCTGCTTCGGCGGAAGCGATGGCATCATCGATGTATCGGTTATTGGTGGAGCACCACCTTATTTATTTGAATGGTCAAACATTGTTGGCATTGATTCAATTTTAATGGGTACAACGGAAGATTTGTTGGATGTACCGGCTGGAATTTACAACCTGAAAGTAATCGATAGCAATGGTGTGGAGAGAAACGGTTTCTCCGTCACGCTCACCGAGCCCGATCCACTTGTGGCTGCGGCCGGCGGAACCAACGTTCTTTGTTTTGGCGGCGCCGACGGTTCAGCATTTGTTGAGGTAACGGGCGGAACCGCTCCTTACGAAATACTTTGGGATACAGGAGAAACAACAGATACAATCCGGAATCTGGCGGTAGGAACCTACACCGCAACTGTTACAGATGCTCACGGCTGCATAAGCACCGCAAGTTACGCGGTAACACAACCTTCTGCTGTAAGAGTAAATGCCGAAGCCACTCCGGTTTCTTGCTTTGGAGATCTTGACGGGTTAATCGATCTGAGTCGCGCCAATGGAGGCACAGGTCCGTATATGTATCAGCTGGGAAGCAATGGTTACCAAACAGACGCAATTTATACCGATCTCGCTCCGGGAATTTACCCGGTTTCAGTAATCGATGCCAACGGATGCGAGGCAACAGAAACGGTAGAAATAACAGAGCCACCGCTACTTGAATTGTCGGATGTGATACTTGGAAATGCCTGTGCCGGATCAGCCACCGGTTCGATAGACATTACGCCTATAGGTGGAACCGGAAAATATAGTTTCTCATGGTTATGGCCCGACGGTAGTACCAGTGTAAAAGAAGATATTTCCGGTGCCACTGCCGGAAGCTATGAATTGACCATGACCGACGCCAACGGTTGTATCTACTTTGAAAGTTTTGAAGTTGAAGAAGAATCGGCTGCAGATATTTTTGGAACCGTTGACGACGTACTCTGTTTTAGGGGATCCACTGGAGCGATTGATGTTACGGTTACTGGAAATAGTCCCTTTACTTATTCCTGGAACGGACAGGGAGTAAAAGGTGATACTTCCGAAGATCTTTCAGGATTATCTGAAGGTACATATACACTAACAGTTACCAGCACGGGCGGCTGCGAAACAAGTATGAGTTTCGATGTGGGGGCACCTGCATCAGCACTTAGTTTTACTGCATCGGCTACCGAAATTTCGGGATGTGGTGAAACGGCTGAAGTGATCATTGCAGCTGAAGGGGGTACTGCTCCGTATGAATATAGTTTAGATGGTGTAGTATACATTCCTGACGATACAATTGCTGGTCTTTCTGCTGGTGACTATGAGGTTTTTGTACGGGATGCCAATGGATGCGAGCTTTCTGAGATCGTTTCTGTAGTAGATAATGGAAGCGATGCTTTTGAACCCAATGAATCGATCCGCAAAAGTCCTCCTGTAATCTCTTTGGATAATCTTGTTACAGCACGAATTGCACCTGCTCGCGATGTAGATGTATTTGCGTTTAACTCTGATACTGCGGGTTTATACACCCTTAGCCTGATTCACACCGAAAGTTTTGAATTTAATATTTATGCGGATACAAAAACAATGCTGACGCCTGTTTCTTCTGATGCAGAAAGCAAAACTTATCAGTTGGATGCCGGAACCGAATATTTTATCGAAGTTTCGGGAGGAGCAGCCAAATTATGGTCGTACGATTGCTATACACTAATAATCGAAGGAGAACAGGCGGCGGCAGTGGCGGCACTGAATAAATCAGCGAACCTAAGTAATTCGTTTGATCAAATTTCCCAACTAACGGAATTCGGAGTAAGGGCTTATCCAAATCCCACTTCCGGACGATTGATGCTCGAAATTAAATCACCTCCGGATGAAACAATTGACGTGCTGGTAACCAATATCACCGGGCAGGAGATTATTCGTAATGAATACAGAGATTCACCTTTTATAGAGCTCGACCTGAGTGGTAATAACGCCGGAATGTACTACATAAGAACCGAAATAAAAGATCAGGTTTTTACGAATAAAATTGTTCTCCAACACCGTTAGAGAGTAGATTAGAAAGGGCAGGAACTTCGGTTTCTGCCTTTTTTAATTTTGTCTCGTCCGCGTCATATCCTCATCCACACAAATCGTAAAATCAGCCAGCCCGGTGTTTTCTTCTTTCAGTTCCGAAACATCTTTTTGTAGAACCGAGTGAATGGTAACGATTTTCAAATCGGGATTTTCTTGCTTCAGATACCAGTAAATGCTCTCGAAATTTTGACTGTGATAGGCACCGTGGTAATGCAATAAAAGTTTTCCCGGCTCCCAGTTTTGTAGAATAAAGTGGGCCATGGTGGCGTCTTTTATGGCCTGTGCTTTCGGGAAATTAGAAGTTACATGACTTCCCATTCCTTCCATTTCCATCATACTGGCATAGCAATTCAGGGTTGAATCGTAAGCCGGTGGTAGCGGAGGTAAAAATGCTTTGGCTTCGTCTGAAAGTTCTTCCAGCCCCTCAAAACCTTTGCTGTTAACCAAGGATGCATAACGTCGCGGAACATTGGTGGCCACAAAATACAGCCCACTATCTTTGGCAAATTCAACCAGCGGTTTGTAATCGGTTTTATAATTGGGCCACAAACGCATTTCAGCTTCAAAGTTACGTTGCGAGATTTCTCCCGACAGGTATTCATCCATAATTACCTGGTTATCGTTTTCGAACATCTCAGCACCCAGCACCAGGTTTTTGCCTTTTTGTGCGTAAAGGTCTTTAGTCACTTCCAGTTGTAACCAATGCGAAATGGGATTGTCGTGCAATTCGCCAAACAGTACAATATCGGCATCTTCCAACTGATTCAGCATTTTTTCGTATTTCTCTGGTTTCCCCTTTTTATCAAAAAGAGAATAAGCCGGTTTATCAGATTTAAACGCACTAAAAACAAACAGGGAGGCAACAAGCAAAAGCGAAAAGTATTTCTTCATTTGTATAATTTTATAACATTGAGTAAAACAACAAAGAAAAGGCTTTGGAGTTTAATTTAGAAGAACTAAGGTAAAAATGAATCGATTTCTTTTTGTATTCCTATTGATTCTGGTGACCATTGCAGCAAAAGCTCAAAAAGGAGTTGAAACTGTTGGCCTGGAAGTTGACGGACTCGAACGCTATTACATGGTTTACATTCCGAAGACTTATGAAGAGAACCGGAACTACCCGCTGGTTTTTATATTGCACGGTGGAGGAGGAAAGGCAGCCGGAATGATCAGATTTACATGTGGCCGTTTTAATACTTTGGCCGATCGCGATGAATTTATTGCCGTTTATCCGAATGGATATAAGAAAGGCTGGAATGACGGAGATCGCGATACGCTCGCCGCTGCCCGTAGGTTGAACATTGATGATGTGGGCTTTTTTGATGCAATGATCGAAGATCTGGATGGCAAATTTTCGATTGACAGAAATAATATTTTTGCTTGCGGAATTTCCAATGGAGGATTTATGGTGCAACGGCTGGCTATCGAACGCTCCGGAGTATTTAAAGCCATTGGGGTAGTAGCTGCAAATATGAGTGAAGATCAGCAAAAGACAAATCCTGAAAATCCGGTTTCGGTTATTTTTATTTGCGGAACTGCCGATTCATTGGTTCCCTATAGCGGCGGTCCGGTTGTGGTATTAAATCAAAATCGCGGAGAAATGCTAAGCATTGATGAAGGCCTAGAATACTGGAAGCAAGTAAATGGCTGTACTAAAAAGGCAAAAGTCAGTACCTTCGAAGATGTTAACAAAAGAGATGGTTCAAGAGCAGTAAAAACGGTTTGGCGGAATCCTGAAAATGAGTTGTTAAAAGTAGTGAATATTCGCATCGAAAACGGCGGCCACACCTGGCCCGGAGCAAAACAATATCTGCCCCGAAAGCTGGTAGGAAATGTGAATGGCGATTTTAATGGCTGCGATGAAATTTGGGATTTCTTTCAATCGATAAAAACTAATTAAATGTTAGAAACCGGCTTTGTTTACAGTACTATTATCGATCCGCTGCTGGCGAGTTTTCGGAAACGACTGGCATTGGAAATTCAGCCGGGCGAACATGTAATAGATATTGCCTGCGGTACGGGTGCTCAGCTTTTCGACCTGGCACAAAAAGCGGCAACGGTAACAGGGATCGATCTTTCGGAATCGATGGTAAAATTTGCTGCCAGAAATGCAGAAAAAAGAAACATTTCAAATGCATCGTTTCAAGTGGCCGATGCTACCGATCTTTCAGGTTTTTACGGCCAAAAGTTTGATGTGGCTATTTTGTCGATGGCACTGCATCAGTTTTCGCCGGAGTTGCAGGAACCCATCCTTTCAGAAATTAAAAAGATTACCGAACGAATTGTTATTCTGGATTATGCCGTTCCCTTACCAAAGAACTATGTGGGTGTGAGCAGTAAGGTTGCCGAGTTCATGGCCGGTATAGAGCACAACCGAAATTTTAAAAGCTATTCAACTGCCGGAGGTTTAAATACTATTCTTCCGCAAAATGGATTTACCATTCAAAAGTCAAAACTTATTGGTAAAGGTGCTTTTCAATTGGTAGTGGCACATAATCATTCTGTATAGTATGGCTTCAAATTTAACAGTTGTAAATCTTGTTTAACAATAATTTACTCACGTTAAGTCGGGTTAACATATTATGAACCTATCTTTGAAAGGTGATTCAATAATAGTTAAGCTGTGTGCGAATAAGGCACTGTTCAAAAAACGTCGGATTTTTAAAGGGATTTCATGGTTGGAATCCCTTTTTTTACAATTTCTCCATCTCTTCTTTCAGCCATTTCGGGCGGTTGGTCGTAATTCCACTAACTCCAAGGTCGCTAAGGCGTTTGGCTTCCGCGGGTTCGTCCACGGTCCAGGTTAGTACATCAAGGTTCAGTACTTTGGCTGCGTTTATCACCTCTTCATCAATCACTGAGTATTTCAGGTTAACACCGGTCAGTCCCAGTTCGGCACTTTGTTCCATTTTTTTATTGAGCCCCACTTTTGAGGTGCTCAACCAGTAACACTTATTTTCCGGAAATTCCCGGTGAGTGAGTAAAATCGTATTCCATCCAAAGCTGATAAAAACAATCTGACCGATCTTCCCGCTGTTATCGATACAGCGGCGTAACGCCGATATAATTTTATCTCCGCCGGCTTTAATTTCAACAACCAGTGTTTTTCCTTCGGGCACCGTTTCGATAATTTCGGAAAGAAAGGGTAATTTTTCGCCTTCAAATTCTTCTCCTTTCCAGCTTCCGGCATCCAGGTCGCGCAGCACCAGCGACGGAGTTTTAGCAATGGTCAGGTTATTCTTGCCATTGCAGGTGCGTTTGGTGTCCTTGTCGTGGATTACCATCACCCGGTTATCTTTCGACAGGTGCACATCAACTTCAACAGCATCGGCACCCAGTTCCCAGGCCAGCTTTGCCGAAGCTACCGTATTTTCAGGAGCCAGGTAAGAGGCCCCCCGGTGAGCGATAAATGTTTGCTGAGCCATTAAACTCATTCCTATAAATGTTAAGAGTAAAGAAATTACTGCTGTTCTCATGCTTCTGTTTTGTATCGAATATAAGAATTATTTTAGCGAATGTAAGCTTAAAAATGTAGTTTTGGATTTGCTTTTCGGCAGAAATAAAACATTAGTGATATTACTTAAAGGGCCACATTAAGGCATGCAAAATACGACAAAAGAAAACACTGTTGGTTTTTGGGAAAACTTAGGGAATCATTCTCTGGTTCTTCTTTTGAAGTTATTTGCGCAGTTGCCTTTAAGTGTTCTGTACCTGATCTCGGATTTTATCTGCTTTCTGCTTCGAAACGTGATTAAATACAGAAGTACTGTAATTATCGATAATCTGAAGCACGCCTTTCCTGAAAAATCAGTAGAAGAGCTGTTCTCCATTCGGAATAAATTTTACAGTTACTTATCAGACATGTTTCTGGAGTCGATGAAAATGTATGGAATTTCGGAAAAAGAGTTGAGTAAAAGGGTAAGTTTTAAAGGACTCGACGTGTTCAACAGATATGCTGATGAGGGTAAGAGTGTTATTGTAGTGGCCTTTCATCAGCATAACTGGGAGTGGGCCAGCCTGATGCAAACTATGGCTAAACACAGGGTTTTAATGGTTTATAACAAAATGCGCAACAATCAGCCAATGGACGATTTCTTATTGAAATCGCGCGAAAAATGGGGCGGTGTGGGTGTGCAAATGGGACGAGTTGCCAAAGCTATGTTCGATTTTCAAAGGCAGGGAATCCCAACTTTTTTGTGGCTGGCTGCCGATCAGAGTGCTTTGCCCGACCAGGGAATGTGGGTACGGTTTTTTAACCGGGAAGCCGCTTTTTTCGCCGGCCCCGAAAAGATTGCGCGGAAAACCAACCAACCCGTTTTTTTTCAGCGTGCACGACGATTGGGTCGAGGCCAATATGAATACGAATTTTCTCTCTTGTTTGAAGAACCGGCAAAAGCACAACTCAATGAAATTCTGCTTTCGTACATTCAAAAAATGGAGGAAGCGATAAAAGACGCACCGGAATATTATCTTTGGAGCCACAGACGATGGAAGCACAAGCGCCCCGATGCCCATGAACTTATTCAGTAAAAGCGAAGAAGAATGATCGATAAGGAATTAGAGAAACGAGATAAACGATACCATGAAGGGCCGTTAAAAAAAGCACTCAATAACGTGTTGGTATTCATCTTAAACCTAATCTCTTATCTCCCTTTTTGGGTGATTTATGGCATTTCCGATTTCCTTTACTTCTTATTGAAGAATGTAGTCAAATACCGTAAAAAAGTGATCCTTGAAAACCTCAGTTATGCGTTCCCCGAAAAGTCGGAACAGGAGAAGAACGAAATTGCCGACAAATTTTACAAGCACTTTTGCGATTTTACGCTCGAAACTGTGAAGCTTTACAGCATGGACGAAAAACAGATGGACAAGAGGTTGAAATTTAACGGGAATGATCCAATTTTTAAGTATGCCGAAGAAAAAATCAGTATAATTATGCTGGGCTTTCATTACAACAATTGGGAGTGGTGCAGCTCTGTTCAAAGTAAATGGATTCACCAGGTACTTATGATCGTAAATCCCATGCGTGGGAATGTTGCTTTGGATCGATTCATTGCTCACTCGCGCGAGAAATGGGGTGGTGAGTCAATCCCGGTGCACAAATCGGCCCGGAGAGCCATTGAAGCTGCCCGGCGAAAGGAGCCCATTGCACTGTGGCTGGCGGCAGATCAGACACCGGCGGCAAATGCCCAATTCTGGACTATGTTTCTGAATCGGGAGGCACCATTTTTTACTGGACCCGATAAGATTGCCATGAAAACCAATCAACCCGTATTTTTCATGCACCTTAAAAAGATAAAGCGCGGACATTACGAAGCCAATTTTATCGAGTTGTTTTCAGAACCTAAAAACACTGCACCAAACGAGATTATGCTTCGATACGTTCAAAAAATGGAAGAAATAATTCACGAAACACCTGAGTACTATTTGTGGTCGCACCGCAGGTGGAAGCACCAGCGGCCGGAGGGTATTGAGTTGACTGTTTAAGCTATTTAAAATGTTATCCCCCAGAAATCCGTTTCTTTTCTTTAAGTTTTTTAAATCTTGTTACGGCTTGTTAACTATACATTAACGAAAATTATGGTTAGTTTTGACAAAGCGCTTAACATACCAAACGAAAGCATCAATAATAAGCTTTGGCCCAGGCATTTTTCGTTTAGCTCATTATATGAGCAGTTTGCAATAGATATTTGTTTAACCTTAAAAAAGAAACCATGAGAAGAAAACAAACCAAAAATTTTATTCAGCTTTTTGTATTAGCGGTTATTATTAGTTTCACAGTTGTATCCTGTTCCAAAACAGAAGATTTGGGTGAATATACCCTGATGGAAGGCACCAAAGATGCACTTCCATACACCGAAGATTTATTGCTCACGTTCTCCGATTCGCTGGGCAACCAAACCGAATTTGTATACGAGGCAGATCAGGATGGTTATGGTATGGGATATCAGGAAGGTGTTTCAGGGACTGGAAACGAATATTCAGCAAAAATTGAAAAGTACGGGTGCTATATTGGAGAGGTCGATGATGCTCTTAATGTTGAATTCCGAGTTGGAGTTGGAGTAAATGTTGATTATGAAACTAACCTGGAAATAATCGATATGCTTTCAGCTACTATTTCTTATTACAATGATGGAAATTACGATGAAGATTACATTCAGGTAGTGGTTAATCCGCGTGATGCATCATCTGAATATATTTCGACATTCCAAGAACCGATGGCTGAATTAACTTTATTAGGGAAAACCTTTCAGAATGTATACGAAAGCAAAAGGAGTAAGCTGTATTTTACGTCTGATACCGGAATTGTAGGATTTCGAGATCTTGACAATAAACTTTGGGTTTTGGAGAAAACTGAAACCAAATAATCCACTTTTTCGACAAAAGCTTTAACCAGGTCGGATTCAGCTTTATTCGAATTCGGTCTGGTTTATTTATAACTTGTCGGAAAACACACCAAAATATTAATCCTGTTCAAGGCTTAAAGAATAAGGACGATTTTTCTGGGCAGTTCCCCAGTTTTTATTTGATGAACTACCCATTTCAAACTCTAGTTTTCCGCCTTTCATCAAATCGAAATGATTGAGGTAGTTTTTTGAGTATGTTTCCCCGTTAAATTTTACACTTTGAATGTATTTGTTTCCGGCTGATGCGCCAGGGGCATCAATAATTAAATCTGCATCGCGTAGCTGCACGGTAATCCGATCGAAATGCGGACCTGAAATTACATATTCCGGCATTGACGGACTCACTGGGTAAAAGCCCAGCGCAGCAAAAACGTACCAGGCCGACATTTGCCCGGCATCGTCATTACCGCTTAAACCGCCAACACTTGCATCGTATTCATTCTGCATAATCTTTGAAACGAGTTCCTGCGTTTTCCACGGCTGCCCGCAATAATTGTAAAGAAACGGGATCTGATGTCCCGGTTCATTACCGTGCCAGTACTGGCCGCCTTCGTGAAAACGATCGAGTTGTTCGGCAAAATTTTGCTCGCCACCCATAAGTACCATAAGCCCGTAAATATCGTGCGGAACATACCAGGTATATTGCCATGGCGTTCCTTCGGTAATGTACGACATGCGGTTAAACTTGTTAAAATCGGCTGTAAATGTACCATCGGCAAAACGGCCACGAACACAGGTATCTGCTTTGCTGTACACATTTTTATAATTCATGGCCCGCTGCAATAAGAGTTGTGCATTTTGGGTATCGTTTCGTTTTAATGCAATGCGGCTCAGGGCAAAATCGTCGAATGCATATTCAAGGGTTCGCGAGACCTGCTCGTTTTTATGAAACGATTCTTTCACTTCGTCTTCGAGGGGAACGTAGCCATATTTCAGATAGGAGTTTAAGGCCCGCCGACCTTTACCGTTTTTATAGTCTTCAAAATTGTCTGGCGTTTCAAAGGCATTTTGTAGTAGGAAAGCATATTCTTCATCACTAATATCGATGGTGTTTTTAATGTAAGCATCTGCAATTGTTGTAATCGCGTGGTCGCCGATCATTGCCGAGGTATAACTGTTCCAGCACGGAAAAATAGGGAGCCAGCCCCCGTTCTTTGCTTTGTCGAGCAAGCTCGACATCATGTTGGCATTCTCTTCAGGCATGATCAGGTTAAACAAAGGATGCGAAGCCCGGTAGGTGTCCCAAATCGAAAAATCGACGTAGTAATTTTTGCTGCCGGAATTTAACAGCTTTCGGCCACCGGCAAAACCTGGGTAGGTACCATCGCTGTCGTTAAAGGTTCGTGGTTGCAGAAAGCTGTGGTAGAGCGCCGTGTAAAATTTAACTTTCTCCGTCTCGTTGCCGCCTTCAACTTTAACCCTGTTTAGCACTGTTTCCCAGGTGGATTTCAGTTCAGATTCTACCTGTTCAAAATCTTTATTGGTTAACTCAGTATCCAGGTTTTTACGTGCCTGCTCAATGCTGGTAAACGAAGTGCCGATCTGTACTTCTATGCTTTCGCCGGATGCAGTTGTAAAAGAAGCATAGCCTCCCAATTCCTGCAGATTTTGGATGGCGGTGTCCAACTCCAGAATATTATCCTTGTGAAAGACTCCGTAGTTCTCGAATTCGCGGTTAAAACGTGCTACAAAATAACCGCTAAATCCGGCTTCTTCTCCCCAGCCCTGGTAAATACGGTGCACCGGGTTGTGCCCCACAATTTCGTTACGATCGTTCAGAACCATGGTAAAACCCTGTCCTTCGTCGCTGTTTGGGTTAACGACAATATGTGAAGGGCCACCATCTTCGAAGGTAAACCGGAGAATCCCGCATCGTTTGGTGGCAGTCATTTCTGCCACAATATTGTAATCGTTTAGATGAACTTTATAGCTGTATGGCGTCGAGGTCTCGGTTTCGTGCACAAATCCGGAGCCCCTTTTTTGAGTTGAGCAGATCAGATCGCCCGAAACCGGCATAATGCTCATGCTGCCATAGTCCTGCACACAGGAGCCGCTTAACCAATGACTTCCCCGGAAACCGTTAATAATGGAGTCGTTGTAATAATACGGAGCGATGCATTTTGTTTCGGTGGCACGCGTTTGCGGAGTCCAGTTAGTCATGGCAAAAGGCGTAGTTACAAACGGCACTACCTGGGCATTGTTTTCCGAACCTTCACCGTGACTTAATGCGCTTAAAGTTGTGGCCGGGGCCGTTCCTATCAAAGGATTAACGTAATCCACAAGCAGGATTATTTCGGTTTTTTGCGAACAACTTTCGAGAAGTAACAGAAATACAATTAACAGGTTAATGGTCTTCATTGTTTAGTTTGTTAGAATTATCCTGTATCGGTTAAACTTTTCACAAGTTAAACATTAAATTTTCGGCAGCGGATAAAAAGTACTGAAGAATACCAATAGCCTGTTTTTATTGATTCAAATCGGGGGAAATTTAAATTACACGGAGTAATCTCAAAAACTGAAAAGCACTAATTGGTTATTGTAAAAATGTCTTTGGGAATTCAGAAAAGAGAGCAGAAAAAAGGAGGACCGGTATTTAATCACATTCAATTGGTCAAGGGAAAGTGATTAGTTAGGAAATTTCCTTTTACCTGTCCTCCCGAAAAAACTGCACTTATAGTTCATTCAAATCATTTCAAATTTATTTGCCATTTCTCAGGAAAGTGTCCACAGTTTGCGCCACTTCTTTTCCTGCCTGAATGGCGTGTACCACAAGACTGGCACCTTTCTCAACATCACCAGCTGCAAAAATCTTGTCGACAGATGTTTGTTTTTTCTCGTCAACTTTAACGTTTCCTCTCGGATCGTATTCAACATTTAAACTGTCGAGCAGTCCGTTGTGTACCGGCTGGGTGAAACCCATTGACAGCAAAACCAGATCCACATCAATAATTTCGGTAGTTCCTTCTACCTCGTTCATTACCCAGCGTCCGTTGTTGTCTTTGCTCCATTCTACCTGTACAATTTCGGCTTGTTTCAGTACTCCGTTTTCACCAATAAAACGTTTGGTGTTCAAGCTCCAGCGACGTTCGCAGCCTTCCTGGTGCGAACTTGAAGTACGCAGCGTATTGGGCCAGTAAGGCCATGGATTATTATCGGCCCTTTTCTCCGGTGGTTTTGGAAGGATCTCGATCTGAGTAACCGATTTGGCTTTCTGGCGAACCGAAGTACCTACGCAGTCCGATCCGGTATCGCCACCTCCAATAACCAATACATTTTTATCTTCAGCAGAAATGAGCACGTCATCGGGTATTTCCTGTCCGGAAATAACTTTATTTGATTGCATCAGGAAATCCATGGCGTAGTGTACACCATTGAGTTCTCGACCTTCAACTTCGAGGTTACGTGCTTGTTCGGCTCCGTTAGCCAGTACAACCGCATCATATTCCTTCAGCAAGTCTTTTTTTGTTACGTCGATACCAACATTCACATTGGTTTTGAATTCAATTCCTTCGTCGACAAACAATGCCAAGCGGCGATCGATGATGCGCTTATTTAGTTTGAAATCGGGAATGCCGTAACGGAGTAATCCTCCAATGGCATCGTTCTTTTCGAATACGGTAACCAGGTGACCGGCTCTGTTTAAAAGGTCGGCGGCCGAAAGTCCGGCAGGACCAGAACCGATTACGGCAACTTTTTTACCAGTGCGTGATTTTGGTGGATTGGCCACCACAATTCCGGCTTCGAAAGCCTGTTCAACAGTGGCACTCTCGTTTTCACGAATGGTAACTGCCTCCTCATGAATGGCAAGTACACACGACTTTTCGCATGGTGCCGGGCAAATTCTACCGGTAATTTCCGGGAAACTGTTGGTAGAATGTAAAATATAATAAGCTTCTGCTTTGTTTCCTTTGTATACAGCATCCTGCCATTCCGGAATTTTACTTCCCACCGGGCATCCCCAGTGGCAAAATGGTATGCCGCAATCCATACAGCGTGATGCTTGTAGTTTGCGGTCTTTTTCATTTAGGGTCTGTTCAACTTCCCCGTAGTCAAAAACCCTCTCCTCCTTCGGGCGGTAACCGGCTTCAATGCGGCCAACTTTCATAAATCCTCTTGGATCTCCCATATCTCGTTTCCTTTTTTTCGATTAATTAATACTGCAAGAATTTTACTCGTGACGCGAAGGATCGTCTTCGGTCAACTGCAATTTCTTTTGCAACTCTTTTAACTTCTGTTCCTGCAGAACTTTTTTGTATTCAAACGGAATCACTTTCACAAACTTTGGAAGGTAAGCTTCCCAGTTGGTCAGTATTTTTGAAGCCACTGCACTTTGTGTATAAGTGAGGTGCTTACTGATCATTTCCTGCAATTCTTTAATATCGGCTTTGTCTTCAACAGGAGATAATTCCACCAATCCGGTGTTGCAGAAATAATCGAAGTTTCCTGTTTCGTCGAGCACGTAGGCAATACCGCCACTCATACCTGCGGCAAAGTTACGGCCCGTTTTTCCGAGAACGGCAACGCGTCCACCGGTCATGTACTCGCAGCAGTGGTCGCCGGTACCTTCAATAACGGCTTTCACTCCCGAGTTTCTAACACAGAAACGTTCGCCGGCTACTCCGCGGAAATAGGCTTCTCCGCTTGTTGCTCCGTACAGCGAGGTGTTACCGATTAGAATGTTCTCCTCTGGTTTAAACGTTGAACCGATTGGCGGAACCACAATGATTTTACCACCCGAGAGTCCTTTGCCAATGTAATCGTTGGCATCGCCCTCGAGACGGAAAGTTACTCCTTTGGTCAGGAATGCACCAAAACTCTGGCCGGCAGTTCCGTGAAAATTACAATTGATGGTATCGTCGGGCAATCCGGACTCGCCGTAGCGTTTCGAAATTTGACCTGATAACATCGCGCCAACCGTACGATCGACGTTAACAATATTGCGTTGTATCCACACCTTTTCGGCGCCGTTTAATGCTTTTTTCGAATCGCGGATCAGCTGATTGTCCATGTGCTGTGTTAAATCCTGTTGATTCGGATGCGTATTATGAATGTCAACTTCTTCTGCTTCTTTTGGTAAGTAAAGTAATTTCGAGAAGTCAACGGTTTTCATTTTCCAGTTGGTAACGTTCTGATCAACTTCAAGCAGATCGGTACGACCTACAATTTCGCTGAACCTGCGGAATCCCATTTCTGCCAGGTATTCACGAATTTCCTGTGCAATAAATTTGAAGAAGTTAATGGTATATTCCGATTTGCCGATAAAACGTTTTCTGAGCTCCTTATCCTGTGTGGCAATACCGGCAGGACATGTATTCATATGGCATTTACGCATCATGATACATCCCAGAACGATAAGCGCTGATGTTGAAAATCCGAATTCTTCACCACCCAAACAAGCCAGTGTTACTACATCGCGACCGGTTTTCAGCTGACCGTCGACCTGCAGTTTTACACGTCCACGAAGGTTGTTTAGAACAAGAGTTTGCTGAGTTTCGGCAATTCCGAGTTCTACCGGAAGTCCAGCATGCTTGATTGAACTTGCCGGGCTGGCTCCTGTACCTCCGTCGGCACCGGCTATAATAATTACATCGGAAAAAGCCTTTGATACACCGGCTGCAATTGTTCCAACTCCGTCTTCAGACACCAGTTTTACAGAAACTTTAGCTCTTGGGTTGGTGACTTTCAAGTCGTAAATCAGCTGTGCCAAATCCTCGATTGAATAAATATCGTGGTGAGGCGGCGGCGAAATCAGAGTAATTCCGGGTGTGGAGTTACGCGTTTTTGCAATGATCTTGTTTACCTTAAATCCTGGCAACTGACCACCTTCTCCGGGTTTTGCTCCCTGTGCGATTTTAATCTGAAGCTCATCGGCATTCGTCAGGTAATTGTTGGTCACACCGAATCTACCTGAAGCCACCTGTTTGATCTTACTGTTTTTCAGCGTACCAAAACGTGCAGGATCTTCACCTCCTTCACCGGTGTTGCTTCGTCCGCCGATGGTGTTCATGGTAACCGCAAGTGCCTCGTGGGCTTCTTTGCTGATCGAACCATATGACATTGCACCGGTTACAAAGCGCTTCATGATCTCTTCGATCGGTTCAACCTGTTCAATCGGGATAGGATTGCGTTTCAGGTTAAAACATCCGCGAATAAAACTCGGTCTTTTGTTTTCCTTGTCAACAATGGCGCTGTATTCTTTGAATTTACTGTAATCGTTTGTGCGCGTAGCCCACTGCAGCAAGCCAATTGTTTCCGGATTCCAGGCATGATGTTCACCGTTTTTCCTCCAGGCATAATTTCCTGTATTTTCGAAACGGAAAGGCTCTGGCGCATTGTCCGGTTTATAAGCTTGTTCGTGAAACATGGTGGTTTCTTTGCAAATTTCATCTAACCCTACACCACCAATTTTAGAGGTTGTTCCAGTAAAATATTTGTCAATTACTTCCTGGCTTACACCAATCGATTCAAATATTTGAGCACCGTGGTAACTGCGCAGGGTTGAAATTCCCATTTTTGAGAATACTTTCAACAGGCCCTTACCAACTGCTTTTATGTAGTTTTTACGCGCTTCTTTGTACTCCATCTGGATTTTTCCCTCTTTCACCATATGATCGATGGCGGCAAATGCCAGATAAGGATTGATTACACTGGCTCCGTAACCCAGCAGAAGAGCGAAATGGTTTACCTCGCGTGCTTCTCCGGTTTCAACGATTATACCAACCTGCATTCTTTTTTTACTGCGAATGAGGTGATGGTGAACCGCGGCAACCGCTAACAGTGATGGAATAGGAGCAAGCTCTTCCGAAACCTGACGGTCAGTGAGTATAATGTAATTCTTTTCATCGTCCACCGCTTGTTCTGCTTCAGCAAGCATCTTATCCATAGATTTGCTAAAGCCTTCTACTCCTTCTTTAACAGGGAAGGTCATCGAGATGGTTTTGTGCGTAAACATCTCGTCCTTCATATCTTTTATCTTCCCGAGGTCGGTATTGGTGATCAGTGGTTCATCGAACTTGATGAGTTTACAATGCTCGGGGCTTTCGTCCAGAATGTTTGAATGTACCGCGCCGATGTAATTGGTGAGTGCCATTACCAGTCCTTCACGAATCGGGTCGATTGGTGGATTGGTCACCTGGGCAAACATCTGTTTAAAGTAATCGAAAAAGCGTTTTGGTTTATCTGAGAAAACAGCCGGCGGGGCATCATTTCCCATCGATCCGGTTGGTTCGGCACCATTAATACTCATGGGCTGAATCAACTCGTACATGTCTTCTTTGTTGTAACCAAATACTTTTGAGTACGTTTCGAAATTATCGATGGCAGAAGGTACGCGTTTTTTTACCGAGATGTCTTTCATCATCATGCGGTTTTCCTTTAACCACATTTGATAAGGATTACGGCGACTCAGCTGGTCTTTTACTTCTTCGTCGGGAATAATGATTCCGAGTTGAGTGTCGACCAGTAATATTTTACCCGGACGCAAACGTCCTTTTTCTTTAATTTCATCAGCCGGGAAAGTTTGGACACCAACTTCAGAACCCATTACAATCAGGTCGTTTTTGGTGATTACATAACGCGACGGGCGCAATCCGTTCCTGTCGAGTGTTCCTCCGATGTAACGTCCGTCGGAAAATACCATTGATGCAGGACCGTCCCACGGTTCCATAATGGTAGAATGGTATTCGTAGAATGCTTTTAAACTTTCAGGTATCGGGTTTTTCTTGTTGAACGACTCCGGGATCATCATACACAATGAATGTGGTAACGAGCGTCCGGTCATGTGCAGGAATTCGAGCACGTTATCAAATGATGCTGAATCCGATTTTCCGGGCTCCACTACCGGAAGCAGTTTTTTCAGGTCTTCACCAAACACTTCCGATTTCATCAGTGCCTCGCGGGCTTGCATCCACAAACGGTTACCTTTAACGGTATTGATCTCACCATTGTGAGCAACAATACGGAATGGCTGAGCCAGATCCCAGGTGGGGAAGGTGTTGGTGCTAAAGCGTGAGTGAACAAGCGCAATGGCACTTTTAAATTTCTCGTTTTTGAAATCAACATAGTACGCCTTCAACTGATCGGGCGTCAACATTCCCTTATATACAATTATTTTAGCCGACAAACTGGGCTGGTAGAAACTGTCTTTGTAATTCAGGTTCGATTCGCGAACCTCCTTTTCAGCCAGTTTGCGTACGATATAAAGTTTTCGTTCGAGCGCATCTTTTTCAAGATCGGCTTTTACGAATATTTGTTTGATGAACGGCTCGGTTGTTTTTGCAATTTCACCGGGCGCCGATGCATCCACCGGTACATCGCGGAAGCCGAGTAATGTCAATCCTTCTGCTTCTACATGTTTGGTCAGTATTTCAGTACAAACATTCGCTTCAATTTCGTCTTTTGGAAGGAAAACCAATCCGGTTCCGTATTTTCCTTGCGGACCGACATTCATTTTCAGTACGTCGGTAATAAATTCGTGCGGTATCTGCATGAGCATTCCTGCACCGTCACCTGTTGAATTATCGGCACTTGTGGCCCCACGGTGATCCATGTTCCGCAATACTTCTAAACCGCGATTTACAATATCATGTGAAGGTTTTCCCTTGATGTGTGCTACAAATCCAATCCCACAGTTATCGTGTTCGTTCACAGGGTTGTAGAGCCCCTGTGCATCCGGTAATCTCTTCTGCATCATCTTTCCTTTCTGTTTAAATTTCCCCCTAATAGCAACAATTAACCGCTGTCAAAAATCAATCATTGCAAAAAATGTAAGTTAATGTTATAATTTACTTACGAAGTGAAATCAAAAATAAATAATGAAGTGAAAAATTACAATCAATTATTCACTTTTGCCTGTTAAATAACATACAATTAACTTTTCTATTCTTGAGAAAAGTCATTATTTAAAAGTCGTAAATTCACTAAAGCCTGTCATTCGTCACGTTTTCAATGACTTAATTTGTAGGTTTCAACAATTGTTGTTTGGCTTTTTCTAAAGATTTGAAATTGAAAGTTTTTAATGTTTCGTCCTTTTTGCTTTTGATTTTGTCAAGCGCAAGGTTTCCAATGCTGCCCTCATGCACATGATTTACAGTTTTTTCGGGCTTGAAATTTCCCTTTTCAATCTGTTCGCCAACAATTTTATAAGCTTCACGAAATGGAACACCCTGAAGTACCAGTTTGTTTACTTCTTCAACACTAAAAAGGTAGTCGTATTTCGGGTCATCAACAATGTTTTTGTTAACGCTCATATTTTTTAGTGCAAGTCCTGCAATTTTCAGGCAATCGTTCAACTCTCTGAAGGACGGCAGGAATACTTCCTTTACCATTTGCAGATCGCGGAAGTAGCCGCTTGGCAGGTTGTTTATGATCAGTCCGATCTGTGCAGGAACTCCCTGCAGTTTGTTGCAGCGGGCACGCGTGAGCTCAAATACATCGGGATTTTTTTTGTGAGGCATGATGCTCGACCCTGTTGTAAATTCAGCGGGAAGACTCACAAAATTGAAGTTTTGACTCATGAATAAACAAACATCGTAGGCCAGTTTCGAGATGGTGGCCGCAAGATTGGCAAGGGCAAAAGACACAATTTTTTCAACTTTTCCCCGACCCATTTGAGCATAAACCACATTGTAATTCATGTTTTCAAAACCCAGAAGATCGGTGGTCATTTGCCGGTTGAGGGGAAATGAAGACCCGTAACCTGCAGCTGATCCAAGCGGATTTTGGTTAGTGATCTTGTAGGTCGACCGGAGTAACTCCAGGTCGTCAGTAAGGCTTTCGGCATATGCACTGAACCAGAGTCCGAACGATGAAGGCATAGCCACCTGAAGGTGAGTATATCCAGGCATCAGAATGTCTTTAAGTTCGTCGGCGCGGTCAAGTAAAATATCGATCATTTCCGAAGTACTTTCTGTAATTTCTTTAATCGCATCGCGGGTGAACAGTTTAAGATCGAGCAAAACCTGGTCGTTACGCGAACGGCCGCTGTGAATTTTTTTACCTAAATCGCCAAGCGACTGAGTAAGCATAAATTCGACTTGCGAGTGCACGTCTTCAACACCGTCATCAATTTTGAAGCTACCTGATTCTGCTTCGTTATAAAGTTTTTGCAGAACAGCCAGTAAATCCGGTAGTTCATCTTTCCCAATCAATCCTACCGACTCAAGCATGGTCACATGTGCCATCGAACCCAGTATATCGTGTGTGGCCAGGTAAATGTCGAGTTCACGATCGCGGCCTACGGTAAATTCTTCAATGGCTTTGTTTACAGGTGTTCCTTTGTCCCAGAGTTTCATAATATTCGATTTAAGCGATGCCTGAAATTGCGTTTAATGCAATGCGAATTCAAGGCAACAAAGATAAAATAATCCTTTGCATTTATTGGATTGTGGTGCTATTCTCAGTTTATTTACTGCGATCTGTTTGTAATATTATTAAATTTGCACCTGCTTTTCGTAAAGGTGATTTCTTTTAAATGATTCTTAGCGAAAAGCACAACTTACAATATAGCATGGAAAAGATTATTAAAAGTATATTATATATTTTATTGGTGTCTGCAATTTTGGGCGCAACATCGTTTTATTACACTGATGCCTTTTACCACAGCCTTGTTGCAGAGGATGGGATCTTCGAAAATATTACGGCGTTGGTTTTGCTGTCGATATCGGTTCTTTTTTTGGTTCGGTTTATTAAGCAGCGTAAGACCCGAAGTCGTTGGTGGAAGATTTTAAACATCCTGATAATAGTTGGTGCATTTTTCGGATTTGGTGAGGAGATCTCGTGGGGACAGCGCATTTTTTCCATCCAGTCGGGGGAGTTTTTTACCGCCAATAATATTCAAAGTGAAACCAATTTGCACAACCTCGAGGTTGGAGGTGTAAACATCAACAAACTGATCTTCTCCCAGGGACTGGTAATAATATTTGGCTTTTACTTTCTGTTCGCTCAGGTGCTTTACCGGAAGTGGGGTAAATTCGCGACGCTGATTGACAATTTTGGACTACAGCTTCCAAAAATAAAGCATTCGGTTGTCATGTTCCTGGTTACGGGTTTGATCTTACTTATTCCCGATAAACGAATTTGGGAGCTTTGGGAGGCCATGTTTGTCATTATTCTTCTTTGGGTTTTTGTAGAACCGTGGAACTCCAAAGAAAAACTTCTTGCCGGATAGCGATCCGATTCAGAATATTGTTTTTAGGAAGTGTTAAAGCCAACTCAACGTTTTATTCCGTTTGTTTCATAAGCGAAACGTCCTTGATTTTTTTAGCCGGATTTAGAAAAATAAGAAATAAAATGCCTGTTAAGGCCAGTTCATGCAACTCGCTTTCTTTTTTCATACCTATTAATAGAGGTACTGAAATGTTGGTGATTAAAAGTACGATAATATGGTGCAGCCTTGGAATAGGAACACCAAAATCAATAACAAGTTTACGGAATGTTTTTGTTTTCCAAACCAGAACAGGAAGTATAACAAAATAAAAGGCGAGGGCAATAAACATCAGTTTCGAGAAAATGAGCATGTTTAAATCCACCCCACCAATTTCAAGGTTGTGCAGATTGGTCTCTCCCTGGTAATTGTTTTCCATAAAGTATTCGCCTGTCTCGATTCCAAAAATTCTTTGGCCCCACGAAATTTCTTCGCCAGCACCAAAAATAAATGCCAGCGTAGCCAGTACATAAAAAAGTATCTGTTTTTTATCGTTTTGCCGGATGGCTTTTATAGCGTTGATTCCGAGTATTACAGCTCCAAGAAAAAGAAAAAGTGTTGTAAGGTATTCCACCCAGCCATCTTCGCGCACAACAACCCGGAAAGCTTCGTAACTTTCTATGCTTTTTATTTTAGCGAAAGCAATGAACCAAATGATGATACCGTATACAATAATATCGGTAATTAAAATGCCTGATACTTTTCTTTTCATGTCAGTGTTTAATTGTAAATTGCGCCAAAATTAAGATTTTTATTGTTTGTTAGCTATTTGAACTCATCGATATGACAAAAGATCGTCTGTTTATTTTTGCTGTGATCGCCTCTGTTCTCGTTGTTATTGTTTCTTCGCTTCCTGTTCCGCTCCTGGTAAATGCGGCCAAGTATGCCCAGGTAGGACGCGAAATACTGGATAACGGAGACTGGATCAATCTTACCATTGGCAGCCAGCCTTACGATCAAAAACCACCGATGTTATTCTGGGTGGCAGCCTCAACCTTCAGCATTTTAGGATTGTCGGTTGCTGCATACAAAATTGCCGTTATTTTGGTTTCGTTGTTGGGGATTTACTCGACGTATCGCCTGGGGAAATTCTTTTACGGAAAAGAAACCGGTATTCTTGCCACTATTTTCTATGCAACATCGCTGAGTTATTTACACTTTCATAACGATATTCATACCGATACCATGCTGGTTTCGTTTGTGGTTTTCTCGGTATGGCAGTTTATGGCTTTTTTTCGCGAAAAGAAATGGCATCAATTTGTGTTGGGTTCGGTGGGTGTTGGCTTGTCGATGCTGACCAAGGGACCGGTTGGGGTGTTGATCCCTGCATTTGCCGTTGGTGCGAATTTGCTGGTGCATAAACAATGGCGCGAGATTTTTAATATCCGATGGATAGGAGCTGCAATTATTGTTGGGATTCTTATTATTCCGGCAATGCTGGGATTATTTCAGCAGTTTGGGCTCGAAGGGATCAAGTTCTATTTCTGGACCAATAATGTAGGACGCGTCACCGGATCCTACCAGGGAGGGAATACCGATTATGCTTTTTACCTGCACACCTCGCTGTACATGTTATTGCCGTGGTCGGTGTTTATGGTGGTGGCCATGTTTAACGAAGTGAAGAGTTTGATAAAACTGAAAAAGACCGAGATTGAAACGCGTGAGGTGGCCAATATTGCTGCAGTAGTGTTTTTCCTCGGTATTCTGAGCGTGGCTAAACAGAAGAATCCACATTACATGTTAAGTGCTGTTCCTTTCTTATATATAATAACCGCAAAATGGACCGTGCGTTATTTAAACACTGAGCAGTTTGCAAAACAGCTTAAAGCGCTGTCGGTGATCCACAAAGTAGTTGCCGTGATACTTTTGTCCATAATCCCGTTCATGGCCGGATTCTTTTTCCCGGAAACGAGAATTTTGTATTGGATTATTGTAGCAGTGATGGCCGGTTCGGCAATTTACCTGGTGTTTCGGAAATGTGACCTTAAAAAGCAGGTTTTGATGTTGTTGCTGGCATCGTCGGCGCTATTGTTTACCATTAATTACAATATGCTCCCCAATATGAGTAAGTATGAAACCTCAATTGAGGCCGCAAGTATTTTTAATGAAAAAGCCAAGCCCGGAGCTACATTAAATATATATGGCGAAAAAGCACGGTTGTGGGAATTGTTTCTGTATTCCGATGGATACGGGACCTATCTGCAAACCCGGCAGATGCTCGAAGATTTTCTTCCGCACCCCGGCGCCTGGATCTATACCAATGAACCTTGTTTCCACGAAATGCAGGAAATGGGGATTAATATGGAAGTAGTTCATGAATTCACCCAACATAAGAAAGTGACCAGTCAGTCGATCAATTTTCTTAATCCGAATAAACGAGCTTCCCGCTTTCAAAAAATGTATTTAGTGATCCTGAAGTAGTTTTTCGGTTTAGGATTCTGTTTTTTTAGGAATTAATCTTCTTCAGCAACTGCATTTTTTGCAGTTGTATATTCTTCTTTTTGTTTCACTAACAATAATTACTCCCCGTTTCTTCGCTTTATCTCTTTCTTAAACAGTCATTTCAGTTTAGTTTTTTCAGGAAAAGGCCTTTTCTGAATTAGATATATGGTGATAAATATTCCTAAAATCTGACAATAGGTTACAAAAAAGTCAACCTATGCACAATAAATCTGTCAAAATGTGAAAAAAAGTATTTAAATATTAATAATTTGTTAAGCGATGTGATTGGGGCGTCAAAAATCGGCCGCCGCTTCGGAAAAATGCATTGTTTTGAACCAAGAATAAAAAATAAAGGGGGTCTAAAAGAATAAAAACTAAAAAAACTGATAGACCATGTTTAATTAAGGGGTATATGCCTTAAAAACCATAAAAAGAAAAAGACAGTTTAACATTTAAAATTAACTATTATGAAAAAGACACTACTGATTGCTGCAAGCATGTTATTAATGGTAGCATTGTTCACCCCGAACGCTAAAGCACAGGAATGGGACACGGGTCTTGACATCTATTCAAGTTACATTTGGCGTGGTGCCAAATTTGGATCAGGGCCAGCCTTTCAACCTTACGTTGAATTTGGAGCCGGCGGTTTCGCTATTGGTGCATGGGGTTCTGTTAGCTCAGATTTTGATGAAGGTTTTGAAATGGATCTTTACGCAGGTTACGAATTTGCACTTAGCGAATCGTCTACCCTGGGAATCACCGTGACCGACTATTATTTCGGTGGCGACTGGTTGGATGGTGATTCACATTCTATTGAGCCAATGGTATCTCTTGGTTTAGGAGGTTTTTCGTTAACCGGTGCCTACATGTTTTTGCCCGATGGTTCTGAAGATGCCGAAGGGGAAGAAGATAGCGGCGATATGTACCTGGAAGCCAGCTACAGTTTCGAAAACTTTAGCATTGGATTGGGAGCAGGTGATGGTTTGTACACTTTGCATGAAGATGATGATGGTATGATGGTAGATGATTTTGGGATTTGTAACATCAATATTGGAACTTCAAAGGATATTGCAGTTACTGAGACATTTACTCTTCCGGTTTCCGGTTCTGTAATACTTAATCCAGCAACCGGCGGATTCTTCATTACAGTTGGAATTTCACTTTAATAAAACAAATAGCTGGTAAGGTGTAGCTTGTATACACCTTACTTTTTTAACAAAAAATATAGACAATGAAAAAAGTTGAAGCAATCATACGCAAAACCAAATTCGATGAGGTTACTGAAGCTCTTCACGAAGCTGGTATTGAATTCTTCTCTTACTGGGATGTAAGAGGTGTTGGTCAGGCACGAGAAGGTCGTGTTTACCGTGGTGTGGTTTACGACACCAGTTCTATCGAACGTACCAAACTCGAGATTATCGTTCGCGATAAAAACGTGGAAAAAACAGTTTCTGCAATTCTTAGTTCAGCAAGAACCGGAGAAATCGGCGACGGAAAAATCTTTGTTCTGCCTATCGAAGAGTCATACAGAATCAGGACCGGAGAGGTAGGCGATGAATCGCTTTACATTAAAGGAAAAGAAGAATAATTAATAACTGCAAAAAAATTAGAATATCATGGAAGAAACTTTACAAGGCCTACAAATAGGTATCGACAATATGTGGTTGTTAGTTGCTGCGTTTCTGGTAATGTTTATGCAACCCGGTTTTGCAATGGTGGAAGCAGGTTTTACCCGTGGAAAAAACACCGCAAACATTTTGATGAAAAACTTGATGGACTTCTCAATCGGTTCATTATTATACTGGGCTATCGGCTTCACCATTATGTATGGTGACTCAATTGGCGGATTTATTGGAATGCCCGACCTGTTCTTTATGAGCGATGGTTTTGGCGACAATTATTCTGATTACGCCGACCTGTTCTTCCAAACTGTATTTGCTGCTACTGCTGCAACTATTGTTTCGGGAGCCATGGCTGAAAGAACAGAATTCAAATCTTATTTAATTTTCAGTATTGTTATTACGGTATTGATTTACCCGATCTCAGGACACTGGACATGGGGCGGCGGTTGGTTAAGCCAGCTTGGTTTCCACGATTTCGCCGGTTCTTCTATCGTTCACTCGGTAGGTGCCTGGGTAGGATTAGCCGGTGCTGCACTTATTGGCCCACGTATTGGTAAATACGGTAAAGACGGAAAAGCGAAAGCGATTCCGGGACACAACCTGGCATTGGGTGCCCTTGGTGTATTTATCCTGTGGTTTGGATGGTTCGGATTTAACCCCGGATCTCAATTAGCTGCTGCCGGAACTGATAACGCTGTTGCTATTGGTCACATTGCAGTTACTACAAACCTGGCTGCCGCAGCCGGTGCTGTTACTGCCATGTTGGTATCGTGGGCACGTTACAAACGTCCAGCGCTGTCGATTTCGTTGAACGGTGCGCTTGCCGGTTTGGTAGCTATTACTGCAGGTTGCGACGCTGTAAATCCAATGGGTGCTCTGTTTATCGGTATTATGGCCGGATTTGTACTGCCATTTGCTGTTGAGTTCATCGATAAAGTATTAAAAGTTGACGACCCTGTAGGTGCTATTTCAGTTCATGGTGTGAGCGGAGCACTGGGTACTTTGGCAGTAGGTTTATTCTCTACCTCTGAAGGTCTGTTCTACGGTGCTGGTGCAAAATTACTGGGTATCCAGGCAATCGGCGTTCTTGCCTTCTTTGTTTGGGCATTCGGTCTTGGTTTGATCTTGTTCTTCATCTTGAAGAAACTAAATATCTTGCGCGTTTCTAAGCGCATTGAAGAAGAAGGCCTCGATGTTTACGAACATGGAGAAAGTGCCTACAATTAATCTTCTTCAGCTTTTAAGTCTGTAGCTGTCTGTTTTATGGCCCCGCCAGAGGGTGGGGCCTTTCTTCAGACACTGCAGAAGCAAAGCGAAACTAATTAACTTGTAATAATAGATTTAACTTCAATTAAGGTCAAGGGTAGTTTAAGTTAGTTTAGTTAGATTAGAAAAGCATGAACCGGTAGTCAGAAATGGCACCGGTTTTTTTGTTGATAAATTATAGCGGTATTTGGCTTCATTCATCCGGCGATCATTATTTTTGTTGGCTCTAAAATCTGAAGATCATGATGCAGACCTGGTTCGAAAGCAAAGTTAAATATTCAAAGGTTTCTCAAACCGGCAAGGAACAAATGGTTACCGAGAGTTTCCTGCTCGATGCGGTGTCGTATACCGATGCTGAAACACGTATTATCCGCAAAATGCAGGAAATGGTAAAAGGCGGCGAATTCCAAATTGTCGATATTAAGAAGTCGAAAATAGCCGAAGTGTTTCCTTTTGAGAATGGCGAGTGGTGGTTTAAAGCCACTGTAAACCTGGTTACAGTTGATGAAGACGCCGGTAAAGAAAAGAAAATGCGGACCTATTACCTCCTTATGGCCGATGATATTAAGGAAGCGCTTCAACGCCTGGAAGAAAGCCTCGAATTTTTGGTTATTCCATACGTGGTTTCAGCCATGGCAGTAAGTACCATTGTTGATGTGTTCCCATATGAGGCTTCGGAATCGCAAATTCCATCAGGTTATGTTCCACTCGATGAGGAAAGCCGCAAAGACAATCCTATTTTTACCGACGGTAAAAATCCATTTGATGAGGAAGCGGAGGAAACGTCGCCGGAAGAAAATCAGATCGAAGAAAACAGCGACGACCCGCAGGAACCCGAATCTTCAGTAGAATAAGTTTGTTGCTAATCTTTTAACAACCCCGGTTCAGTTTATTTCTTTATATCGATCAGGTAAATATGAAGCGATTTATATTTTTTTATAATTAGTATATTCAGAAGTAAATTTTACGGGCACTGTTTGTCCAAACATTTTTGCATTCATTTTAATTTCTTCTTTTTCCACCAGGTATATTTTTTCATTATCGTTAAAAACATAGTCTACAACCAAGGAATACTGATCAACTTTGAAAGGTTTGATCTTTGTTGGTTTGACATTTACATATTTAACTTTTTCAAGCTGTTTTGTAGTTTTGTTTAAGAAGGCTTTGCCTTTTATATCTGCCAGATACTTATATCGCCATTTTAAGGTAGAACTATCGTATCTAAAATTAACCACCAGGTAATCGTTATTGTCGGATTCTATATCCCAGGAAGAATCGTCGATTTTCGCTTTAATCTCCTCTTCTTTCATATTGTGATCCTTTTTGAACTGTTTAAGCTCCTTTTTTGAAGGATCTTTTCCGTTATAAGACAGCAGAATCCACTGTTCCCCCTTTTTTTGCGTTGGATCGTACTTAGCTTCCTCAATAATAATTTCCGCATCTACATCAGCAGTCGTTGTAAAGTTAAAGGAGTGATCTCCATCGGTATCTGCACCTCCGATACTTTTAGCAAGTAACTCGGCTGGGATATTATACACCTTAAATTTATCAAGTACAGCATTGTCCTGAGCAGTAGCCGTAACGGACAAGAACAGTGTAATGCAATAAAATAATTTTTTCATTTTTTAATCAATTATAATTTTTCAACGTGATTACTTTAAATCGTTCTTATTTTTTCAATACTTCTACCAGTGGGTGGCCGGATGCGGCCGACGGTATTTTTATTTTCAGGTAATTCGATAAAGTCAATGCAATATCAACGGTTTCCACATTCCGAAAAACATCCTGATGCGTCAAACCATTTCCTGCAAAAATTACAGGAACATACGTGTCATATTTCCAGGGTGAGCCATGTGTGCTTGCCACTTCTAAACCATCAAAATCATTAATGAACCAGTACGGCTCTGTAACGATAAATATTTCGCCCGATCTTTTAGGATTATAGTTCCGTAATACCGACCTGTTTAGTTCAGTGTCTGCAAGTCGGCCTTCCAGTAAATCGATGGATGGGATGGCAAAAGCAATGCCTTCCTGGTTTTGTAATTCACGCGCCAAAGTCCGGGAAACTTCATCGATATCCAATTTATTCTTTTCAATGACATCCCGGTTCAAATACACGTAAGGTTGGAAATATCCGGAAACAATTTTCTCGCTGAGATTGAACTTCTTTTTAAATACCTGGCTTATCGCCGATGTATCAACCGTATTTATATCAAAATAACCGGCATCGATGCCAAACTTCTGCAGTCGGCCGGGAGCATCGGGCGCACCATGATCGGCTGATAAAACAATAAGAACATTGTCCAGTCCAACTTTTTCATCCACAAAACTGATTAAGTCAGCCAGCGTTCTGTCCAGTTTTATCAGGTTATCCTCACTTTCCAAACTTCCGGGTCCAAAAGCATGTCCGATATAATCGGTTGACGAAAAACTCACCGAGAGATAATCGGTAATATTATCTGTACCCAACTGCTCGGCTACAATTAACTCTTTTGTAAAATCCAGTGTCAGTTCATCTCCTGCCGGACTAAGCGTTAGGAATGTTGTAAAATAGCCATTGTCTTTATCTCCAAAAGGATGCGGGAATACCACGCCATAGCCGGGGAGATTTGTTTCGTAAGGCATATCGTCTTCTTCGCCAAATATATAGGTAGAAATGTCATAGGTCAACTCCCAGTTTGTGTTGGCATAAGCTTTATACTTTTCTTTACCGTTCCATTTGGTTACCCAATCGGGATACTTATCGTAATAGTAAGTACTGCTTATAAAACCGCCGGTGGCTTTGCTAAACCAGAATGCTTTTCCGTCGTGCCCCGCCAAGGGAATTGCACCACGATCTTTTACTGAAACTCCAAATATTTTTGATTTCCCATTGGTGAACAAGGACAATTCGTCAGAAAATGTCGTGGAAATTATAGTTGAAGGAGATCTTCCATTTGTTAAAGCAGCAGCTTGAGTAGGATCAATCTCTGTGTCGTTTTCAACACCTGCACCTAGCAAAGGATAACGGGAATCTTCGACGTTATAAACAGTATGCTTTAATTCTTTATCGTACCATAAATTACTGATCATTCCATGTTCTGAAGGATCGGCACCGGTAGCCAAAGTAGTATGCCCAACAACCGTTTCGGTATTGGCATGCCGATGGTGGGCATTTTCGTAAACAACTCCCTGCTTGTAGAAATATTTAAATCCACCTTCCGGTAAGCGGTCATAAACAGTTCTTGGCATATTGCCCCTTAGTTGATCCACAGTTATTTGCAAGATCAATTTGGGATTTGAATTGTTTTGCGAAAAAGTGTACGGTACGCCAACAAAAAATAAGATGATTAGGAGCAGGATTGATTTTTTCATCCGTCTGTTTTTTTAGTTACTTCTTACCATTTGCGGTCTTACCCAATCGCCTGATAAGGTCTCAGGTTTGGGCAAATACAATCGCATTACAACTGAAAATGGTCCTTTGGGTGCAGGTAACCAATTGGATTCTTTTTCTTTGCCCGGAGATTCATTTTGAAAATAAAGGGTAAGTCCTCCGTCTTCGTCAAAAACGAAATCGTCCATCATGGGTGAATTGAGCAGATAACGGTTAAGCGGGTTCTCCACGAGAAGGCTCGCCGGAAGCTCATACATGGTTAAAGACCAAAAGGCATTTACAGGAGGTAACTGTCCCGGCTCAAAACGAAGGGTGTAGTTATTGGCACCGTTGAGTGGTTTATTTTCCGAATCGACATAATAGCTGGGGTAGATAGCCTCTTCGGCACTCACGCCCCAAATGCCCAATACGGCTCCTGCCATCCTGTAGCTGTAGTTATTGTTAAGGTGTTCCCGGTTACCAAATACTTCTGCAGAGCCTATTTCACCGGCTTCTGCTTTAGACTTGATCGTGGCAAAATCTTCCCAGGAATCTGCAATCCCTTGTTTTATTGCATTTTGAATTTCTGGAGAAAAAGAGTCCCATTTGAATTCTTTTCCAGCTCCAATTCCTAGTTTAGCAAAGCGTTTCATTAATTCTTTTTCTGAAGGATTGGTAGGACAGAATTGCAGGAGATAGTTCAACTGCTCAAATACCTTTGGAGACGCTTTGATTTCATCCTGTGTTAAAGGTTCAATGAATTGAATATCCGGAGCTGCCTCTGGGGCGGGTAAATCAAGAAAAGAAGATAGCGGTTGAAGCTTATACTCCGACTGAATTTGCTTCACATTGTCGAGATCCTCAGGATTGAAAAGTTGTGTTCTGTACACTGCCAACACCCATTCGGTTTCGGATTGAATCAACTTTTCGATGCCTTTTGGTATTTCACCTTCCCATCCGGGGCCGGCAATAAGAAAATGACCGCCATTATTGCCCACGGTTCGGGTGCCGATAAATGCAAAATTATGGGTGTACATATCAATAAGCTGCACACTAAAATAACGTCCTTCTTCAATTTCTGGAATTGTAAGAACTATGGGTTCTGAACGCAGATCCAAGGCGACAAAGCTATACGGTGTATCGGAATTTGCAGTCTGTATTGTACGGTCTTCATGGGTATATACCCTTGCCATATTGATGACTTTATTCCAGGGACCTTTGTAGTCAGAACTGTTTGTGTCGATGAAGTAATTGTAAAGCCCGCGATAGTGGTCTACCATTGGATTGGCATAAGTATAAGCCTCCTTGGCAATTTGTCGGGCTTCGTCGGGTGTTAACTTTGTTTGTTGAGAACATCCCAGAAATAATATTCCGATGAATGTTGAAAGGATAAATTTTGTTTTCATTTTTATATTTTGTTGTTTAAAGTATTTGGACTTTTTTGAGTTATATATGACGTTGTTATCACGATAAGTTACAATAATTATTCAACTCTATCTTTTTCCTCCAATAAAAAATTCTTATGTTATGTATTGTTTAAATAGAGTATACTTATTGTTCTGAATTTCGCCGGAATAAGTATCGTGTTATAAAGATTCCCTGTCGTTTTGTTTCGGTATTTAAGGCTGTTGATGTAATGGAAAAAAGCTCCCATCCCTTGGTTTGCATATCGGAAATCATTTTTACAATCGTTTGTTCGTTCGTTTGAACGTTTCCCATATTTATTCCTGCCGCACCAAAAAAGTTCTTTAGTTCATATTGGCTTAAAACTACTGTTCCGGTATCAGTTGTTGCCATTACCGAAGATCTCCCTAATCCGGCTCCAACTACCGATTCAAGGGTTGTTACTTGCTTATAATTGTACTTGACAGTTGCCTGCTCGGGGGTATTAAATGCTACCAGTGAAATGAGAATTATAACACCAAGTCCAAGTGAAATTGAATTCAGTTTTTTCATTTTTCTTTTTAGCTTAAATGTAAGCAAGAATGATGGCTTATGTTAGACAGGCCTGTACAAAGAATGAGCCGATAATGTGCAGATTATGCAATCCTGTTTAACGAGAGGTATAATTTGGAGTTTTTTAAACGGGTGATAGTTTGCAGAATTTCTGAGGCGTGTTGCTGCATGGTTGATGCCGATAAATCATTTGGATCAAGTCGTGAGTACCAGGCTTCGCCAACAGTTACCCATAAATCATATACCCCGGGATACGATGGATTCAGCTCTAATGCATTGGCAATGGCTGTGTACGATTTTATAAACAGAAGATTAAAGTTTGGCACATTTCGGTTTTGAAAAAGTTGCAAATTGAATTGCAGTGGTATGGAATATTCTGCAAGTAAATTATAAAGATCGGGCAAAAGATTTTTACAGTGTTCTACGCCGGCCGTAATAAATGATTCAGACATGTTCCAATGCATCGCCAGCAATTCGTCGATAAAAATATCAGTCTCTCCAAAATGATGATAGAAAGAAGCTCTGGACGAGCCGATTTCGATGCTTATCTTGTTTATGCTAAGATCTTTGGGGCCATGAAGCGCAAAGTGCCTGTAACCTGCTGCGAGCCATTTCTCTTTTCCCATATTGTGTTTTATCGGTGAACAGGGCAGTAAAAAACTACCTCTCCTAAAATACAAAAATCTGTGGTTTTGAAACTGATAATAGCTATTAGCGGCTCCTGTTTACGCCTCATTTTAAACTAAGTTTACATAGCATGAAATATGTTTAGATTACTGACGGGTTTCCTTCTCCAGTAATTCAAGAATACGATTTATATCGTCCATTAGCGGTTGGTAGTGCGAAATTTCGGTGGCCCGGCAGCTGATCACAAAATGCAGTACGTTATTTTCGAAAGTTGTCGATTTCAACAGTTTCAGGTTGCTCTTGTGTTGCGATGCAGGTTTTAGTCCGATCTCGTGTTCTGAAACACCGGCAAGATCCATCACGGTTCTCAAACTGCTTTCATCCGAGCGAAATATGTCGATCACCTTTTCGCGCTGCAGACCCAGGTCGTTTTCCTGTTTGGCAATGTCTTCCAGTGTCGAGATCCAGTTGGTGAGTTGAATACGCAGTTCAGCATTTCTGATATCTTTTACACTTCCCGAGTTGATCATTTCATTCAGCAGCGAATTGTTCGGATTAAAGGCGATGTCGAAAGCAAAAGTATTGAACAACAATTCAGAGAATAATTTCTCGTCGGGCAGATCGCTTTCTCCCGAAATGTATTGCAAAATCTGTTTGGCTCCCTCGTAATTCCGGTGGTTCACAGCGATCAATTCCGCCAGTTTTCGTCGGCTGGTTTTAAATTCCTGATGAAGACCCACGAGGTACTTTTGTCCTTTTTCGCGGATGATGCGTTTCTCGTTGCTGTTGTTAATTCCCAGTGCGATTAAAATCCCGATCACCACCAGAATGATTTCACCGGCTGCATAGGCCAGGTATTTTCTGATTTTATTTTCTTCGAGCAGTTTTACCCGTAATCTTCTAAAGACTTTCATTTATAGTACTATTTGAGGTACTGAAGATAGCAAGATTCGCGCAAGCTTCCTTATTTTTTCATCGCTTCCACTTTCAGGTCTGCCGGCATTTTTTCAATGGCATATCGAAGTGCAGTCCGAGGCATGATTCTTTTGTGTTTTATTACATATTCGAATACTTCCTGTTGATGTTTGTTGGCAGCTACCTTTAGCATCCAGCCATAACCTTTTTGTACGAGGTCGTCGGTATCGGTGAGCAGAAGATCGGCAATTTCGAAAATGTCGGTCAGGAATTTTCCTTTCCGGGCCGGAACGATCAGGCTAACTGCAGCTGCCCGCCGCATCCAGCGGTTCTCCGACCGGGTAAAATCCTTTAACCGTTGAATGAATTCAGGATACATTTCTATAAAAGTACCCACAGTATGATTGCAAAGCGCGTCGCAGGTGGCCCAGTTATTTGCGTAGTTCAAAATCCAGCGTTCAAAAGTTTCAAAGTCGGAAGGCTCGTATTGTTTCCTGATATAGTACGACCAGTTGCAGGCCACCGCAGCTTCTTCAATATACCCCGACTGCCAGAGTAATTCGCAGACTTCAAAAAGTTCCTGTTTACCTTTAAAATCGAAATCGTTATACAGCGCTTTGCTGAGATTGTGCAATACCGCCGCTTTTACACCAAAAGTTTTTATTTCTTCCTTAAAAAAGCGCTGACTGCTGATGCGTACTTTTTCTTCCGCATTCTTTTGCAGTTCATTTCTTACACGATCTGTGATAGAACTCATCAACTATCTTTTTTAGCTAAAAATTATCCTTATAAATACTGCGTTGCAACAATAATTAAAACAACAGCAATGATCAGCACATATGACCACGGGCTTGCAAAATTAAAAGTCCAGCCGGTCATGGTAATCTTCGAAACTACCAGGCGTGGGTCTTGCCGGTTGAAATAAAATACTCCTTTCCAGTTCGACGGATCTTTGTGCATATTGTCCAAAATATCCTTTTTGATTTTCGATTTCATGTGTGTATCTAATTATTATCTCTACACTTATAGAATGGATTGATATATGCTCTGCCGTTCATCACGCTTATTGCATTTATTATCGAAACCAAACCACCGGCAAGTAATCCTCCAATTAGCGGAGTTAACACGTTTACTTTCTGATAAATCCAAAGACTTACCAGGCTGATGGCCAAAATGCACAATTGAAAACTAAGGGCTGCCATAAAATGATTGGACATTTCAAGAGTCTTTTCCTTTTTCCGATACCAGATGAATAAAGTAGGAGCGATCAGCGGTAACAAACCGCTTAAATGTAAAAGGCCGCACCAGGTGTTGTTTTTAATTTTTAAATCTTCCTGACTGTCGAACGATTCAGACTCTACCAGAACACTATAATCAACATCCAGTGCTTTTGCAATCATTTGAAGTGTATAAGCCCGCGGATCAACTTCTCCGTTTTCGATCCGTTGAATTGTTCGGGCACTCACCTCGGTTTTAAAGGCCAGCTCTTCCTGGGTCATGCCTTTTTTAAGTCTGAGTTCCTTTATTCGTTTTCCGGTGTTCATTTCTTTTTTTGCATTCAAATGTCAGCTTGATTCAGTTATTTTCCAACTACAAAAACACGACATTTACACGACATTTCTGAACGCAGGGCATATAATATTTGCAAGAACCAGCTTCAATGTATTCGTGCTTTTTAGTTCTGGTTTTGAAAACCACAGGAATAAAAATAGTCATAATTTCTGTAAATGGGATTTGGACGAATCTCCAAAGCCTGACCAGGGTTTCGGTGGGGGTATGGACTTTTGCCCAAATGCTCTCCAACGAATAGGTGAAGCTTTAGAGCTATGTTTAAAGCTTCACCAAATGGAAAAGGAAGCAATGTATATTTGTTTAATGCAGGACAAATCAAAACTGAAGGCATGGAGGTTTGTTTAAACCTTCCCCAACGGAGATTTGAAATGTTGGAGCTTTGGTTACAGCCCGTAACAAACCAGCTCTTCGCGGTTATTGCCCACCAGCACACAAAACAAGCCGGGTTTTAGTTCGCCAATGCTAAACGCGCTGCTTCCGCGCAGGGGAAAACCATTGACTTGCTTGCCATCGGGCTTAAAAAGGTAAATGTGATTGTCTTCGGCATCGCTAATTCCCACCATTTTTTCGCGTGGCGAGAAAGTATAGATGTACGGCTGTCCGCTTACCGGATTATCCAGTTTTTCGCTGTAAATAGTCAGCCCGTTCTCGTCGGCCACTTCCAGCTGGTTCCCGTCGGCAAACACAAAATCGGGAATGTTATTGCCATCCAGGTCTTCTACAGTAAAATAATGAGAGGCACTAAAACCACCACCGGGTTTCTCTTCCACTTTGCCGTCGAAATACAGGTAATAAACTTTTCCTGCAAGATCGCTGGCTACAATTTTTGGTGTTCCATTCATGTTCAGTACCAACGGGCTCCGAGAGTTTTGAAATTCTGTTGTAACGGGTACCCGGGTTGCACCCCGACGGTTTTGAATGAATATCTTCGATTCGTCTTTTAAAACAATGTAGTCGCGGTTGTTTACCCTGAAATGCTGAACAGGTGTGGTTACTTTGCTTTTGGTTTTTTCAAACAGCCAGCCGTTTATAATTTTACCCTCCTGGTCGAAGGCGTAAACCTTCCGGTTTTCGCAAGCTACAAAGTAGCGGTAGGTGTGGTTATTGTCGTAATCGAAAACACTCACTCCGTTTGTGGCCGCCGATTCAAAAGTAACCGGGAAGTTGCCCACGTTATTACCGTTACGGTCGATCAGGTACAATTTCTCGCTGGTGTTGAACAGGTATTGCAGCTTACCGTTTCGGAACATGTCCATCTGGTGGATCTCGCTCAGTATTTTCCCGCTTATCGGGATGGACCAAATGATGTTTCCATCGGCCGAAACAAGATGCAGCCTGTTTTCTTCGTCCTGAACGATCACTTCTTTCTCATTTTCGTTGGTATGGTTGATCACTATCTGTGGTTTGGAACTAACATCGGCTCCCAAATCGCAGCTCCACAATTCATCGCCGTCGTTGCTTTCAATATCGGGCAAAGCCAGGTTGATTGAATTAAAATAAACGCCGTTTTCGGAAAGCAGCTGCCAGTTAATGGCTTCAAACTGGTTCAGTACTTCGCTGTTAGTTTCAATGGCTTTATTAAAATCGGTGTTGAACAGTTTTTTGCTCAGTGGCAACATCCGGCTCACATTGGCATAAACATTTAAATTCGATTTGCTTTCGGTGTTGCGTTTAAAACGGTCATAGGCGCGGTCTTCGCTGAGGGTGTAGTTCAGTTCCATGTCTGAAAGGTAGTCTTTCATGGATTTTTCAGAACTGGCAAAAACGAGGTAGTCGTCGTAAAATGCAGCATACTTGGCTTTCACAAAACGAAATGACTCGCCCAGCCAAACTCCGGGCAGCGAAGGGTAAGGGAATTGGTACACCCGATAGGTTTTGTCATTTTCCACCTTAACAGAATTGTACAGTGAACTTACTTTAACTTTTTTGCGCGATGCGTAGCGCGTCATCATTTCCTCGAAGGCTTTCTGCCCGTCTTTTCGCGAGTTGATGTTCATCACAAATAAAGTGCTCAACTCGTTCTCGGGTGAAATATCAGTAATGGCGGCTACTGCTTGATTTTTTACCATGTTGCGGAAAGTGGTGCGGCTCTCGTCACCTAGGTTCTTTTCAATTTTTTTGAGAAGCTCTTCGCGTTCGTAGTAAGTGTTAGCATGCTTGAAATGATCGATCAGGTTTTGGAAGAACAGATCACGATCGGAAAAGCTGAACCCAAAATAGAACGAGGTATTTCGCGGCAGCGCTTTATCGGCCTGGAAATTCTCGGCTTGCTGGTCTTTAAAAATGGTAACAAAATGATTAAGTGAATCATCGGCGGCTGTTATTCCGTTCAGCGAAATGTGATTGTCGTGGAAAGTCATATCCAGTTCGCTCCAGCCGGCATAATCTTTTAATTCGGCTGCTTTTCGCCTGAGATTGTGCCGTTCAGTTACGCCAAATTCGTTCACCTCGGTTTGTGTCGTTCCGTTAATCACCTGGTTCCACAGCTCGGGCAGACGCTGATGGTTAATAAACCAGGCCATATCCGACTGCGAACTTACCGATTTGTTCACTCGCATAAAATTCCGGATATCGGTGAGGTTTTCGGAATTTAACTGGCGGATGCTTTTATCAAGTAAAATCGATTCGGGACTGATGATGATCAAACCACCCGCCGCGCAAAAATGCACCTTTTCACCATCGGCAAGGTCGTAGCTAAAAACTTTGTGTCCGCTGTATTTGCGTTCCTGCGGTGTAACTCCCGATGTATTGGTGAGTTGCATCAACAGGTTTTGTATGCCGTTTAGCTCCTCGGCACTTTTAATTTTACTAATGAATACCGGGCGTAATTTATCCTCACCTACCAGGTCGAAAGCCAGAATTACAGGGCGTTTTAGCCACTGTTTCTGAATTTCTTTATTGGAGCTGATGTCGTTTGTAATCTGTTCGAGCTTTTTCAGTGCCCGGTTCAGTCCGCCGATTCCGGAGAGTTGTTCCAGTACCGGATTATCGGCAGGAACTGCTTTTAACGAACTGAATTCCACAAAAACCGGAGCGGTTACAGGAATGGCTTTGTAAAGCGATGTTTCGCGCGAGTAAGCAATTTTATCCCTGGTGAAATAGATAGTCACTGCAATTACGGCGATTACCGCCGTAGCAAGTATGATGATGAGGCTCCGTTTCATAGTATAAACTATTTGGTTTCAAAAGTACTAATAAGCAAACGTGCAACGGAAAGATTTTCGTTTATAGTATGAAAAAAAGGTTGTTAATAAACTTGATTCTCGATTCCGGTTGCTTGATACTTGTAACTTGCGGCTTGTAGTTAGTAAAACAAAAAAGGCCGGCTATTGCCGACCTTTCTTTATAGTGTTAACTTGTTTTTACAATGATTTTGCCACTTCAACTTCGTGGTACGATTCAATCTGGTCGCCCACTTTTATATCGTTAAAGTTCTCGATGTTCAATCCGCATTCGTAACCATTTTTCACTTCTTTAACGTCGTCTTTAAAACGTTTCAGCGACCCAAGGTTACCGGTATAAATTACAATTCCATCGCGGATAACCCGCACTTTCGAGTTGCGGTTGATTTTGCCGTCGCGAACGATACATCCTGCAACTGTTCCCACTTTTGTGATTTTAAACGTTTCCAGAACTTCCGTGGTACCAAGTATTTCTTCCTTGATATCGGGCGAAAGCATACCTTCCATCGCCGCTTTGATTTCGTTAATGGCGTCGTAAATGATCGAGTACAAACGAATATCGATTTGTTCTTTCTCAGCCAGTTTTCGTGCATTTAACGAAGGGCGAACCTGGAATCCGATTACGATAGCTTCGGATGCCGCTGCCAGCAGAATATCTGATTCCGAGATCTGACCAACAGCTTTGTGCTTCACGTTCACCTGAATTTCCTCGGTCGACAGTTTGATCAGCGAATCAGAAAGTGCTTCGATCGATCCGTCCACGTCACCTTTAATAATCAGGTTCAGCTCCTGGAAATTACCGATGGCAATCCGTCGGCCAATTTCATCAAGTGTAATATGTTTTTGTGTACGCAGTCCTTGCTCGCGTGCCAGTTGCTCTCGTTTGTTGGTAATGTTACGGGCTTCGCGTTCGTTGTCCATTACATTGAATTTATCGCCGGCCTGCGGTGCTCCGTTCAATCCAAGAATGATGGCCGGTTGCGCCGGTCCAACTTCTTCAACTCTTTGGTTACGTTCGTTGAACATGGCTTTAACGTGGCCGTAATACTGACCTGCAATAATAACATCTCCAACTGTTAAGGTACCGCTTTCGATCAATACGGTGGAAACAAATCCACGTCCGCGGTCGAGCTCCGATTCAATAACGGTTCCCTGCGCGTTTTTATTCGGATTTGATTTTAGCTCGAGCAATTCAGCTTCAAGCAGCACTTTTTCCATGAGTTCTTCAATACCCACACCGTTTTTGGCCGATATATCCTGCGACTGGTATTTTCCACCCCATTCTTCAACGAGGTAATTCATATTGGCCAGTTCTTCTTTTATCTTTTCAGGATTAGCTCCCGGTTTGTCGATTTTGTTGATCGCAAATACAATTGGCACTCCAGCAGCAGCTGCGTGGTTAATGGCCTCAACAGTTTGGGGCATCACGTTGTCGTCGGCAGCTACAATAATAATGGCAATGTCGGTTACCTGGGCACCACGGGCACGCATGGCGGTAAACGCTTCGTGACCCGGAGTATCGAGGAATGTAATGTCTTTCCCGTTTTTCAGATCGACATGGTAGGCACCAATGTGCTGTGTAATACCTCCGGCCTCACCGGCAATTACGTTGGTGTTTCTAATGTAGTCGAGCAACGACGTTTTACCGTGGTCGACGTGTCCCATTACCGTAACAATTGGTGATCGTGGAAGCAAATCTTCCTCTTTGTCTTCCTCCTCTTCAATGGCCTCGGCAATATCAACACTTACAAACTCAACTTTGAAGCCAAATTCCTCGGCTACTACCGAAAGTGTTTCGGCGTCGAGTCGCTGGTTGATCGATACAAACAGGCCAAGCGACATACAGGATGCAATAATTTCATTCACGCCAACATCCATCATGGTTGCCAGTTCTGCTACGGTAACAAACTCGGTAACTTTCAGAATTTTCTGTTCGCGCATTTGCTGTTCCATATCAGCCTGCATTTTTTCGCTGGCTGCAGCTCTTTTTTCGCGACGGTGTTTCGAACCTTTCGATTTTCCCTTGCTGGTTAAGCGCGCAAGAGTATCTTTAATTTGCTTTTGTACGTCTTCCTCGTTAACCTCTTTTTTAAGCGGTCGTTTCTTTTTACTGCCTTGTTTGTTAACCTGGAATTTACCTTTTTGTCTTTCGCCTTGAGGCTTATCCACATTAACCCGGCCGGTATCTTTTTGAATTCGTTTGCGACGTTTTTTCCGTCCTTTATCCGAATCGCTTTCTTTTTTCTTCTCCGGAAGATCGATTTTCCCAAGAACGGTAGGGCCGTTCAGTTTCTCCGATTTAGCACGGATAACATCGTCTTTTTCACCTTTTCTTGAAGCTTGTTTTTTGGCTTCTTTTTGCTTTTGACGCTCTTTGCGCTCTTTATCTTTTTCTTCCTTCGATTTTTTATCGGGACGGGTTTTCTGATTGATGTTTTTAAGGTCGATTTTTCCAACTACCTTAACCTCGTCTACCTTTGGAACATCGGTTTCTGTAACTTTTTCTTCTTTGTTCTCTTGCTCTTTATCTTTTGCAACCGGTTCTTCCTTAGGAGTTTCGGCTTTTTCTTCCTTCCCTTTTTCGGCAGCTGTTTCCTGAGGTTTTTCTTCCTTCTTAACAGGTTCTTCTTTGGGCTCTTCCTTTTTGGCTTCAGGTTCCTGCTCTTTTTCCTTTGGTTTTTTACCAACGCTGTCGAGGTCGATCTTACCTAATACCTTAGGTTTTTCAGCAGCAGGTTTCTTCTCTTCTGCTTCAGGCTCTTTTTTAGCTTCCGGCTCAGCTTTTTCTTCCTTCTTCTCTTCTTCTGCGGCCGGTTCTTCATCGCCATCCATGGTAATCACCTCTTTTTTCGGACGTTGACTTTTCAGGCTGATTTTTTCAGACTCTTTCTTGAGCGAGATATCAATTTTATATTCTTGCTCAAGCAGTTGAACGGCTTCGGGTGATACTTTTGTGTTAGGATTTGAGTCGATCTCAAAACCTTTCTTATGCAGGAACTCAACGATGGTGTGAATCCCTACATTAAATTCTCTTGCAAGTTTACTAAGCCTTATTGTTTGACCTGCCATAAATTATTCTATTACTATTCTTTTTTCTAATGCCGGACCCCAAAATTAAGGGAACTTCATTTTTATTCAAATTCCGAGCTCAGAATCTTCAGTACATCATCGATGGTTTCTTCCTCGAGGTCGGTACGTTTGATAAGATCTGCGCGCGTAATATTTAAAACGTTTTTAGCGGTATCGCATCCAATTCCTTTCAGTGCATCGATAACCCAGCTTTCGATTTCATCGGCAAACTCGTCCAGGTTAACGTCTTCGTCATCTTCTTCCATTTCGCGATACACATCTATTTCGTAACCTGTTAGCTGGCTGGCAAGTCGTATGTTCAAACCACCTTTACCAATGGCCAGCGATACTTCTTCAGGTCGCAAATATACTTCTGCTTTTTTGTCTTCCTCCAGTATTTTAATCGAATTGATTTTTGCCGGATTTAGCGCTCTTTTAATGTACAACTGTAAATTCGATGAATAGTTGATTACATCGATGTTTTCGTTGCGCAGCTCACGTACAATTCCGTGAATCCTTGATCCTTTCATTCCCACGCAGGCACCAACCGGATCGATGCGTTCGTCGTACGATTCAACAGCAACCTTTGCACGTTCTCCTGGAACACGAACAATCTTTTTAATGGTGATCAGTCCGTCGAAGATCTCCGGAATTTCCAGTTCGAACAATCTTTCGAGGAATGCCGGTGCAGTTCTTGAAAGAATGATCAGTGGATTGTTGTTGCGCAATTCCACTTTATAAACAATGGCGCGAACGTTGTCGCCTTTTCTGAAATAATCAGAAGGAATTTGTTCCGATTTTGGAAGGATCAGTTCGTTACCCTCGTCGTCGAGAATAAGGATCTCCTTTTTCCAAACCTGGTAAACTTCACCGGTAACAATGTCTCCAATTTTATTTTTGTATTTCCCGTAGATGTGGTCCTTTTCCAGTTCAAGGATCTTGCTGGCCAGGTTCTGTCTCAAATTCAGAATGGCACGACGCCCGAAATCTGCCAGTTTTACCTCGTCGGTAACTTCTTCACCCACCTCGTAATCGTCATCAATTTTTAAAGCATCGGAAAGTGTAATCTGCAGGTTCGGATCTTCCAGTTCGTCGTCTTCCACAACTTCACGGTTTCTCCAGATCTCAAAGTCACCTTTATCGATGTTAATGATCACATCGAAGTTTTCATCGGTACCATACTGACGAACAAGAACACTCTTGAACACTTCTTCCAGTACGCTCATCATTGTAACCCTGTCAATGTTCTTTAGCTCCTTGAATTCGGCAAAAGTATCTATCAGGTTAATATTTTCCATTGTCAACTTTATTTAAATGAAATTACCGCTTTCGCACTTTTTATTTCGTTGTACTTAAATTTATAATCTCTAACTACCAGTTGTTTCTTCTTGTGTCCCTCCACTTTTTCGCGTTTCGAAGTTTCGAGAACAATGCCGTGTTCGTCGGCCACCTTTAACAAGCCCGTAAGTTTTTTCCCTTCCGAATCCACTACCTCTATTTCACGTCCGGTATATTTAATGTACTGTTCAAGCACTTTAAATCCTTCGGTTAAGCCCGGCGATGATACTTCGAGTTCAAAATCTTCTTCTTCGCGGTCGAGGTTGTGTTCAACATTTCGGCTGATTGCAATACACTGTTCAATGCTAATCCCATCGAAGCCGTCGACATAAACATGTATAACGTTATTCCTGCTAACGTTAATGTCAACGATAAACATCTTATCGTCAAGTCTTTCCTTTACCAGTTTTTCTACTGTATCTACTGCAATCATAAACTTTCTATCCAATAAAATAGGGAACCAGAGGTCCCCTAAAAGTCGTTTTTAGAAAATTCTCCGCAAAAATAGTAAAATAATTGAACTTTGACAAATAACTTATTACGTCTTAAATAATTGATTTAAAGCTAAAAAAATCTTTAACAATAGCGGCTGGCACTGCAATTTTAAAACAATAGCACACAAACATTTAATTTGCAATTGTACCTTGCATTTCGGTATTGATTAAACTTTTGTACTTTTAGGCAACCTGAAACAGATTGTTGGTGAGCAAGACCCAATTAAATAAGAAAAAAATAATAAACGACCCCGTTTTTGGATTTATAAATTTGCAATCCGAAACCGTATTCGATCTTCTGGAACATCCCTTTTTTCAACGTTTGAGGCGAATCAAGCAACTGGGATTATCGTTCATGGTTTTCCCGGGAGCCAACCACACCCGATTCGAACATGCCCTGGGAGCCGCTCATTTAATGCGCCAGGCAATTAATACCCTTCGTATTAAAGGGCACCGGATCAGCGATGAAGAAGCGGAAGCAGTTACCATTGCTATTTTACTGCACGACATTGGGCATGCTCCCTTTTCTCACGTGCTAGAAAATACCCTGGTCAATATCTCTCATGAAGAAATTTCTTTGCTCATCATGCGCGAGTTAAACCGTGAATTTGATGGCAAGCTCGATCTGGCTATCGAAATTTTTACAAACCGTTATAAAAAGCAGTTTTTGCATCAACTTGTAGCCAGTCAGCTCGATATGGATCGGCTCGATTATCTGAGCCGCGACAGTTTTTTTACCGGTGTGGCTGAAGGAACGGTTGGCATTGAGCGCATTATAAAAATGCTGAATGTGCATGACGATAAGCTGGTGGTGGATGTTAAGGGCATTTATTCCATCGAGAAGTTTCTGATTTCGCGGCGCCTGATGTACTGGCAGGTTTATCTTCATAAAACCGTGGTTGCCGCCGAGTTCCTTCTGATTAATGTGTTAAAACGTGCCAGGGAGCTGATCCTTCAGGGAGCTGAATTGTATGCTACACCAACTTTGTCGATTTTTTTATACAATAATTTTAAACCGGATGATTTCCTCAATAATTCAACCGTTGACGGAAAGGGAGTATTAACGTGGTATGCGCTGCTCGACGATAACGATGTCCTGATCTCGATTAAAGAGTGGCAGGAACATCCCGACCCGGTACTTTCGAGGCTGGCCGGCGGACTAACCAACCGAAAATTGCTTCGAACGATACTGCGGGATAAACCGCTGCCCGAAAAGGCCCGCGAAAAATATTTAAAGCAAATTCAGGAAAAGATCATTCCCGATCCGGAACTGGCCAAATATTTCCTGATGACGGGCGTAATTACCAATAGTGCCTACAACCGTAACGATGAAAATATCTTTGTTTTAAACAAGGATCAAACCATTAAAGAACTCAACGCGGCTTCTGATATTAACCTGTCAGCACTCTCGAAAGCAGTGCGTAAGTATTTTGTGTGCTATCCCAAAGAATTGGACAATTAGCAGTTAAAAACTATATTTGCATCGCAAAAAAACAGAGAATGGATTTTAAAGCTACGGATATTGCCGCCTTTTTAAACGGAGAAATCGTTGGAGATGGTGATGTAAAAGTAACGAATGTCTCGAAGATTGAGGAGGGTAAAAAGGGCACCTTGGCGTTCCTGGCAAATCCAAAATACGAGCACTACATTTATGAAACCGAAGCATCGATTGTTTTGGTGAATAAAACCTTTGAACCGCGCAAGGAAATTTCTTCCACATTAATTAAAGTAGATGATGCATACAAAGCTTTTGCTTCGCTGCTTGATATGTATGTGCAGGCTACAACAAAGGTAAAAACAGGAATTGAACAACCCAGTTTTATTGCTGAAGACGTTTCGCTTGGAGACGATATTTATTTGGGAGCGTTTGCGTACATCGGTGAAGGATCGAAGTTGGGTAATAAAGTTCAGATTCATCCTCAGGTGCACATTGGCGAAAACGTAAGCATTGGCGAAAACAGTATTATTCATGCCGGAGCAAAAATTTATCCGAATACTGTTATTGGTGATCGATGTATTGTTCATTCGGGAGCTGTTATCGGTTCCGACGGATTTGGTTTCGCACCGCAGGAAGACGGTTCATATAAAAAGATCCCGCAAATTGGAATTGCCATTCTTGAAGACGATGTGGAAATTGGTGCCAATACAACCATTGATTGCGGTACCATGGGACACACTATTATTCGTAAGGGGTCGAAAATTGATAACCTGGTTCAGATCGCACACAATTGCGACATTGGCGAACATAATGTTTTTGCCGGGCAGGTAGGAATTTCAGGATCAACAAAAGTTGGAAATTACAATAAGTTTGCCGGTCAGGTTGGACTGGGAGGGCATATTACTGTTGGCGATAATGTAACCCTGGGAGCACAATCAGGTGTTGCACAAAATGTTAAAAGCGATCAGGTGTTGTTCGGGTCTCCGGCCATCGAAATCAAACAGGCGATGAAGGCATACGTAGCTTTGCGTTATCTGCCGGAAATGCGGAACGACCTTTCCAGACTGAAAAAGGAAATGGAAGCCCTTAAAAACAAATAGAACGAATCTCATATTTCATGCTAGAAAAACAAAAAACGCTGGCCAGCCCATTTAAGATCGAAGGTAAAGGTCTGCACACCGGTGTGTTGACGACCATGACTTTTTTGCCGGCACTGGAAAATCACGGATTTAAATTTAAACGGGTCGATCTGGAAGGTGAGCCAATTATAGATGCCGATGTTGATTTGGTAATTGATACATCACGCGGTACTTTGCTTGAAAAAGACGGAGCACGGATTGGTACCATCGAACACGCTCTGGCAGCGCTTGTAGGAATGGATCTCGACAATGTGCTTATTGAAGTAAACAACGAAGAAGCTCCGATTATAGATGGTAGCTCGAAATATTTTGTTGAAGGTATTGAAAAAGCCGGAGTTGTGGAGCAGGATGCCGAGCGGGAATATTTCGAAATTACAGAGAAGGTGGAGATGTTCGACGAAAAATCGGGTTCGCATATTATTGCACTTCCCGATGATAAGTACAGTCTGAATGTGATGATCTCGTTTCCTTCAGCAGTACTGAATAATCAATATGCCACGCTGGAGTCGATTCACGATTTCAAAAAAGAAATTGCGGAATGCCGGACCTTTGTATTTGTTCGCGAAATAGAATTTCTGTTAAATCATAACCTGATTAAAGGTGGCGATCTGACAAACGCCATAGTGATCATCGATCGTGATATGAGCCAGGAAGAGCTCGATCGCCTGGCCGATTTGACCAACCATCCTCGGGTGGAAGTTAAACCACAGGGGATTCTGAATAACCTGGAATTGCATTTCGAGAACGAATGTGCACGTCATAAATTACTGGATGTGATTGGAGACCTGGCACTGTTCGGGAAAAGGATCAAAGGCCGTATTATTGCCACAAAACCGGGACACGGGCCAAATACTCTGTTTGCCACGGAATTGAAGAAGGTATGGATTAAGAAACAGGCGCAGGTTCCGCAGTACGACCTAAATGCAGCACCGCTATTGGATATTGGGCGCATTCAGGAACTGTTGCCACACCGTTATCCGTTCTTGTTGGTTGATAAAGTACTTTCGATTGTGGACAGCGAAATTGTGGGGGTGAAAAATGTTTCCATTAACGAACCGTTTTTCCAGGGACATTTTCCGGAAGAGCCTGTTATGCCAGGTGTTTTGCTTATTGAAGCCATGGCACAGTGCGGAGGGCTACTCGTTCTGAGTGAGAAAGAGGAAAGATACTCAACTTATTTTATCCGTGTCGATAACGTAAAATTCAGGAAAAAGGTTGTGCCCGGCGATACTTTGGTATTTAGATTAAATTTAACTTCGCCAATCCGAAGAGGAATCGCCAATATGAAAGGGGTGACCTACGTTGGCGACAAAATTGTGGCCGAAGGAGAATTCATGGCACAGATCGTAAAAAAAGCAGATTCATAAATAATACTATATTTGCGCAGTGAAACCTGTCAGCTAACTGATCGGTTTTTTATTGAAAAGCAACATGTAAAGGTATACGACCTGGTTCCTGGGAATTTGCAAAAGAAAGAAAAGAGCGCTGTTCAACGGGAAAGAATTTCAGTAAAAAGAAGAGTAAACAAGCAATTTTATACGAATGAAACAACCATTAGCTTACGTTCATCCTGATGCAAAAATAGCCGACAATGTGGTTATCGAGCCTTTTGTATCCATCGATCACGATGTGGAAATTGGTGAAGGAACAAGAATTGGTTCAAGCGTTACTATTTTGCCCGGGACAAGAATCGGTAAGAACTGTAAAATCTTTCCGGGGGCAGTAATCGGTGCGGTTCCGCAGGACTTAAAGTTCAAAGGCGAATACACTACCGTAGAAATTGGTGATAATACCACCATCCGGGAATTTGTAACCATTAACCGGGGAACGGCTGCACGCACCAAAACTACTGTTGGGAACAATTGCCTCATCATGGCTTACGTGCACATTGCTCACGATTGTAAAGTAGGAAACAATGTGATTTTGGTAAATAACACTCAGTTGGCCGGAGAAGTAATTGTTGATGATTGGGCGATCATCAGCGGGATGACGGCAGTACATCAGTTCTGTCACATCGGTACGCACGTGATGATATCGGGTGGTTCGCTGGTTCGTAAAGATGTACCTCCGTTTATTAAAGCAGGTCGCGAGCCACTTTCGTATGTGGGTATCAACTCAATTGGATTGCGTCGCCGCCAATACAATAACGATAAAATTCGCGAAGTACAGGACATATACAGATACATCTACCAAAAAGGATTGAACACAGCCCAGGCAGTAGAAATTATCGAAGCTGAAATGCCGGCGACACCGGAACGCGACGAAGTGCTGTTGTTTGTTAAAGATTCGAAACGAGGAATTATTCGTGGATATTTTCCCGATTAATTTGTGATAAAACCAGATAAAATTGAATGCCATTCTATAACGGATGGCATTTTTTATTTATTTCTTTCCGTGATTCCAGCCTTGTGCTTCCAATGGAATGGCCGAACCTGTACCCGTAACCAGGTTAATTCCTTCACCGGCTTCTGTCATGTGACCGATGATCGTAAAATCGGGATCGTTCTTAATTTTATCATATTCATCCAGCGGCAGGGTGAAAAGTAACTCGTAATCTTCTCCACCATTCAATGCAGCTACAAGCGGATTGATGTTCAACTCTTCCGCCATCTGTTTTGTTTGATTGTCCATTGGGATTTTATCTTCGAATAAGGAACAGCCTGTACCTGAATTTTTGCACAGGTGCATAATTTCCGAAGAAAGCCCGTCGGAAATGTCGATCATCGAGGTGGGTTTTATCCCCAGTTTTTTAAAAGCAGCAATCACGTCCTTTCGTGCCTCGGGTTTTAACTGGCGCTCGAGAATGTAATCGTAGCCTTCAAGCTGAGGTTGCATGTTTTGGTTGACTTTAAAAACTTCGTTTTCGCGTTCGAGCAACTGCAATCCCATGTAGGCACCGCCCAGGTCGCCCGAAACACAGAGCAAATCATTGGAGCTGGCGCCCGTTCGTTGCACAACATCTTCTTTTTTAGCTTCGCCAATTGCAGTGATACAAATGGTAAGCCCGGTTAACGAACTGGTAGTGTCGCCTCCAACCAGGTCGACGTTGTACTGCTCACAAGCCAGATGAATTCCCGAGTAGAGTTCATCGATCGCTTCAACCGAGAATTTACCCGAAATGGCAATGCTAACTGTAATTTGTTTTGGGGTGGCGTTCATGGCATAAATATCCGACAAATTAACCACTACGGCTTTGTATCCCAGATGCTTCAGTGGTACATACATTAAATTAAAGTGAATTCCTTCGGTAAGCAGATCGGTGGAAACAACCACCTGATTGTCGCCAAATTCCATGATGGCAGCATCATCGCCAACACCTTTCACCGAGCTCTCATTCTTTAATTGAATTCCCTTTGTTAATCGGTCAATCAGACCAAATTCGCCTAGTTCTGATATGCTTGTTTTCTTACTTTGTTTATTCATTGTAAATAAAAGACAAAAAAGTATTTAATGGTGTGTTTCAATAGGCAAAAATACCCATAGTTTTATATCTTTGCAATTTTATTTAAACAGTCTTAATTAAGCTTTGTTATTAGCTTAAAAGTAAACATTTGAGATGGAAGAACAAGATAAAATATTGAGCGAAGTAACGCAGAGCGAATATAAATATGGGTTTACAAGCGAAATTGAAACCGATATTTTGGAGAAGGGATTGAATGAGGACGTTATTCGTATGATTTCTGCCAAGAAGGAAGAGCCTGAATTCATGCTAGAATTCAGATTGGAAGCTTTCCGAAAATGGCAAAAAATGAAGATGCCCAATTGGGCTTACCTTAAAGTTCCGCCAATCGATTTCCAGGAGATCAGTTATTATGCTGCTCCAAAGAAGAAGCCACAATACAGCAGTTTGGACGAAGTTGATCCGGAATTGCTGGAGACATTTAACAAGTTGGGTATTCCGCTCGACGAGCAGAAACAGCTTGCAGGAGTTGCGGTGGATGCTGTTATCGACAGTGTGTCGGTTAAAACTACTTTTAAGGATACGCTGGCTGAAAAAGGCATCATCTTTAGTTCTTTTTCTGAAGCTGTAAAAGAACATCCTGAGTTGGTGAGAAAGTACCTCGGACAAGCAGTTCCAGTGGCTGATAACTTCTTTGCTGCATTAAATTCAGCGGTATTCAGCGACGGTTCGTTCTGTTACATTCCAAAAGGAGTTAAATGTCCGATGGAATTGTCAACCTATTTCAGGATTAATGCGGCAAATACGGGGCAGTTCGAGCGTACATTAATTGTTGCCGATGACGACAGCTACGTGAGTTACCTCGAAGGATGTACTGCACCAATGCGCGATGAAAATCAACTGCATGCTGCAGTAGTGGAAATAATTGCAGCCGACAGAGCCGAAGTAAAATATTCAACGGTACAAAACTGGTACCCGGGCGATAAAAATGGTAAAGGTGGTATTTACAACTTTGTTACTAAACGTGGTATTTGCCGTGGAGTGTCATCGAAAATCAGCTGGACCCAGGTAGAAACCGGTTCGGCCATTACCTGGAAATACCCAAGTTGCATTTTGATGGGCGACAATTCGGTAGGAGAATTCAACTCAGTGGCTGTTACCAACAACCATCAGCAGGCCGATACGGGGTCGAAAATGATCCACATTGGGAAAAACACCAAATCGACCATTGTATCTAAAGGTATCTCTGCCGGGAAAAGCGATAACTCATACCGTGGTTTGGTAAAAGTTCTACCCAAAGCGACGAACTCACGTAACTTTTCGCAGTGCGATTCGTTGTTGTTGAACGATACCTGCGGTGCACACACTTTCCCGTACATTGAAGTACAGAACAAATCTTCGATAGTAGAGCACGAGGCAACCACCTCGAAAATTGGTGAAGACCAGATTTTTTATTGCAACCAGCGGGGAATTGATACAGAAAGTGCCATCGGAATGATTGTAAATGGTTACGCGAAAGAAGTGCTGAACAAATTACCGATGGAGTTTGCCGTAGAAGCTCAAAAATTACTTCAGATCAGCCTTGAAGGTAGTGTAGGATAAAAACAGATTATTAACTAAAAAGAATGAACCGTTTTCATTCTTGAATTTCAATATTCAATTAACATGCTAAAAATAAAAGATTTATATGTTTCCGTAGAGGGAATGGAAATTTTAAAAGGAATAAACCTGGAGGTTAAGCCCGGTGAAATTCATGCCATTATGGGGCCAAACGGCTCGGGTAAAAGTACCCTGGCTAGTGTTTTGGCCGGTAAGGAAGAATACGAAGTAACTTCGGGCGAAGTGATCTACGAAAACGAAGACCTGTTGGATAAAGCACCTGAAGATCGTGCAAAAGAAGGTCTGTTTTTGAGTTTTCAGTATCCGGTTGAAATTCCGGGTGTGCCTATGGTTAACTTTCTTAAATCGTCGGTGAACGAACAACGCAAATACAAAGGATTAAAAGAGCTTACGGCCGGTGAGTTCCTGAAATTGATGCGTGAAAAAATGGACATGGTCGACATGCATCCAAACCTCACTAATCGTTCAGTAAACGAAGGTTTTTCGGGAGGAGAGAAAAAGAAAAACGAGATCTTCCAGATGGCGTTGCTCGAACCCAAACTGGCTATTTTAGATGAAACCGATTCGGGGCTTGACATCGATGCATTAAAAACTGTAGCGCACGGTGTAAATGCTTTGAGATCGCCAGAGCGCTCGGCTATTGTAGTAACCCACTACCAGCGCCTGCTCGATTACATCGTACCCGATTACGTGCACATCCTTTACCAGGGTAAGATTGTAAAAACTGCCGGTAAAGAACTGGCACTCGAACTCGAAGAAAAAGGATACGACTGGATTAAAACAGAAATTGTAGGTTAACATGAGTGTGATAGTAGATCAAGCAGATTTATCGTTGAAATATACTGCCCACTACACCGAGGTGAAAAACGCCCTTTTCGAAGGATCGTCCGAGGTGCTGAACGCTCAGCGTAAAAAGGCGTTTCAGGATTTTGTGAAGCAGGGTATTCCAACGCGTAAAAACGAAAATTATAAATACACCAATCTTAATCCGGCATTTGCTGCTGATTTTGATTTTATTCACGAAAGACAGCAGGCGGCTACAGTGGATGATGAGGTGTTTAAGTGCGATGTCCCTAATTTGAATACCAACTTGGCGATTATTCAAAACGGTTGGTTTAAGAAAGACAAAGAAGGTGATCTGCCGGAAGGCGTAATTTTTGATGGTCTGGAGAAAATTGCCAATGAGAAGCCGGAATTACTGGCGGCTTACGGCAGTATTGCAAAGGCAGAAGAAGATCCTCTGGTAGCACTGAATACCGCCTTTGCCAAGGATGGATTCTTTGTGTATGTGCCCAAAGGAGTTATTGTTGAGGATCCAATTCAGATCATTAACATTCTGAAAAATGAAACGGATACCTACTCAACGCAGCGTAATTTTATTTACGTTGAGGAAGGTGCAAAAGTGCAGGTGTTATGGTGCGATCATACCTTGAATTCAAATCAATATATTAGCAATTCGGTGACTGAGATTTTTGTCGGTGATAATGCCGAAATGGAATTTTACACCTTGCAGAATCAGCACAACAAAGCCGCTAATCTGAATTCTGTTTTTGTAAATCAGGGTAGAGATTCAAGAGCTACGACACATACATCAACCATGCACGGAGGAATGATCAGGAACAACCTGAAGTTCATTATGAATGGTGAGAATGCTGAGGCGCATATGTATGGGATGGCTTTTATGGACCGCAAACAACATATAGATAACTTTACACAGGTGATTCATGCCAAACCGCATTGCGAGAGTAACCAGTTGTATAAAAATGTGCTCGATGAACAATCGGTTGGAGCATTTTCAGGAAGGATCCATGTAGTGCGCGATGCACAGAAAACCAATGCCTTCCAGCGAAATAACAACCTCTTGCTGACTGATGAGGCTACTATGCAAACAAAACCGCAGCTTATTATTGATGCTGACGATGTAAAATGTAGTCACGGTGCAACGGTTGGGCAAATTGATGAGGAAGCTCTGTTTTACCTGCGTGCCAGGGGAATTGCCGAAGATAAGGCGCGCTTAATGATGATGAATGCATTCACCCACGAAGTGGTCAACGAAATTAAACTGGAACCGCTTCGCGACCGAATCGATCATTTGGTTGACAAACGACTGAGAGGCGAACTTGCCCGTTGTCACGAATGCGATTATCAATGTGAGTGTGATTAATTCATAAGAAATACAATCGGGAATAACTTATAAGATTTCTGATAGATTAAGGAACCGTTCTTCCCTGCGAGGAGCGGTTCTTTATTTTACAAAACTTTCGCACCTTTGTAACAGTTCCTTTTATAAAGGGATATCCAATTTTAAAAGCAATATGAATTACGATATCGATAAAATACGGTCTTATTTTCCGGTTCTAAAAAAAGAGGTTTACAATAAGCCTTTCATATATTTCGACAGTGCAGCATCATCACAAAAGCCTGTTCAGGTTTTAATGAAGGAAGAAGAATTGCACAACGAATATTACGGCAATATTCATCGGGGTGCACATTATATGGCCGACAAAGCCACCAACGATTTTGAAGGCGTACGCGAGAAAATCAAGACATTTATAAATGCGACTTCAACAAAAGAGATTGTTTTTACAAAGGGAACCACTGAAAGTATTAATCTGGTGGCCAGTTCGTTTTGTGAGCGCTTTGTCGCTGAAGGTGACGAAATTATTGTTTCAGAAATGGAACACCATGCCAATATTGTTCCGTGGCAGTTGGCAGCCGAACGCAAAGGGGCCAGAATTGTAAAACTGCCGTTTAACGATTCGGGCATCCTTGAAATCGAACGCCTGATAGAATTGATCAGCGATAAAACAAAACTTATCTCCGTGGCACATGTTTCCAATGTACTTGGGACAATCAATCCGGTAAAAGAGATCATAAATATTGCACATCACAGTGATGTTCCGGTGCTGGTTGACGGGGCACAGGCGGCGCCACATGTTAAAATTGATGTGCAGGATTTGGACGCCGATTTTTATGTGTTTTCAGCGCACAAAATGTATGGCCCGAATGGCGTAGGTATATTGTTTGGGAAAGAAAAGTGGCTCAATGAAATGCCGCCATATCAGGGAGGAGGTGAAATGATTTCGGAAGTGAGTTTCGAAGGCACAACTTTTAACGATCTTCCGTATAAGTTCGAAGCCGGAACTCCACATATTACAGGTGTGATTGCTTTCGGAGCAGCCATCGATCTGATCAATGAAACAGGGCTTGAAAATCTTACAGCCTGGGAGCATTCGCTACTGGAATATGCCACGGCTAAACTGAAGGAGATTGAAGGATTGCGTATTTATGGCGAGGCAACACAAAAATCCGGAGTGATCTCTTTTAATATCGAGGGCGTACATTCTTACGATCTGGCGATGCTACTTGATAAAATGGGAGTTGCCCTGCGTAGCGGTCACCTTTGCGCCGACACCGTAATGGCACATTACAATATTCCGGGATGTATTCGGATCTCTTTCGGAATGTACAATACAAAAGCCGAAATCGATGCCTTTTGGGAGGCGCTGAATAAAGTAAGAATGATGTTCTAAGAAAGAGAAGCTCTAAGAGTTAAGAAGTTCCCTTAGGGTTTCTGTTATAGGATTTTTTCTGTCTAATAATTTGTAGCCTGAATTTCGAAATAATCCTGATCGTGTTTACACGCCGGGCACTGTTTCGGAGCCACTCGGCCTTCGTGGATAAAACCACATTTGCGGCATTTCCAGATCACTTTATCCTCTCGTTTAAAAACCTTGCCTTCTTCCAGGTTGCTATACAACGTGCGGTAGCGATCTTCGTGTTCCTTTTCAACTTTAGCGATCAGTTTAAAAGCTTGGGCAACCTCCTTGAATCCTTCCTCTTCGGCCACTTTTGCAAATTCAGGATAAAGTTCGGTCCACTCTTCATTTTCGCCGTCGGCAGCAGCCTTAAGGTTCTCGATGGTCGTTCCAACTTTACCGGCCGGATACGAAGCGGTGATCTCGGTCATTCCTCCTTCGAGAAACCGAAAAAAACGTTTGGCGTGTTCGTACTCATTTTCTGCAGTTTCTGTAAAAATAGCTGCAATTTGTTCCAGTCCTTCTTTTTTAGCTTGCTTGGCAAAATAGTCATAGCGCATGCGGGCTTGCGATTCGCCGGCAAATGCTTTTAATAAATTTTGTTCGGTTTTTGATCCTTGAATGGTTGACATGGTTAAAGATTTTTTTGATTTTGGTTCGCTAATTTAGTTAAATAGCTTCACCCTGCTGACTGCTGTTATTAATTTTGAAACTTTCTTAATAAGACCGGTGATGTTCTTGTCAGAAAATAAAAAATTGCGACCTTTACGTCTTAATATTATGGATTTAAGTATGACGATTGAACAAGTTCAGGAGGAAATAGTACAGGAGTTTTCGATGTTTGAAGACTGGATGGATAAGTATTCTTACCTGATTGAACTGGGAAACGATCTGCAGGATCTCGATCAGAAAGATAAAAACGATCAGAACCTGATAAAAGGTTGCCAGTCGCGCGTGTGGTTGGTGGCCGGCATGGAAGACGGAAAGATTGAATTCAGAGGCGAAAGCGATGCCGTTATTGTGAAAGGTCTGGTGGCACTTTTATTGCGAGTAGTTTCGGGCCGCACGCCAAAGGACTTACTGGAGGCTAATCTGCATTTTATCGACGATATCGGATTGAAGCAGCATTTATCACCAACCCGCTCGAACGGTTTGCTGGCCATGGTAAAACAAATTCGGCTTTATGCTGTTGCATATAGCAAAATTGAAGGATAAGGAGGAGAAGAGATGGATAAACGAATAGACTTAATTATAAATAACCTGAAAGAAGTTTACGATCCGGAAATTCCGGTGAATATTTACGATTTGGGTCTGATTTACAATGTTGATGTTGACGGAGACAATAATGCCAATATTATTATGACACTTACTGCTCCGGGATGCCCGGTAGTTGATGTATTGATCGATGATGTTACTCAGGCCGCGCAGGCTGTTGAAGGAGTTGAGACGGTAAATGTTGAACTGACCTTCGAGCCGCCGTGGGACAAATCGATGATGAGTGAAGAAGCTCGTCTTGAACTAGGCTTCTTTTAAAAGAAATACCCTTAGGGTCGCGAAGCTTCACTAAGGGTATTTTTATTTCCAAACATATCTGATTATACGTCTTCTCTATTCAATCTTCATCGGCTTATCCACTTTTGCTTTTAAGAGTGCAATATCCAGCACATCCATAATGGTGTTTACAAAGTGGAATTTCAAACCTTTTATGTAGGCTTCCTTAATATCTTCCAGGTTCTTTTTATTCTGTTCCGAAAGAATGATCTCGGTAATTCCGGCACGTTTTGCTGCCAGAATTTTTTCTTTAATTCCGCCCACCGGCAATACTTTTCCCCGAAGAGTGATCTCGCCCGTCATGGCCAGGTTTTTCTTTCCTTTGCGTTGTGTAAATGCCGAGGCCAGCGAAGTTACCATAGTAACACCGGCCGATGGACCATCTTTGGGAATGGCGCCTTCGGGCACGTGCACGTGTACATTCCAGTTACCAAAAACTTCGGGTTTTATTCCCAGTTCTTCGGCATGCGCTTTTAAATATTCGTGAGCCAGCATGGCCGATTCTTTCATCACATCGCCAAGGTTACCGGTTAAAGTTAAGGCACCTTTTCCTTTGCTGAGACTGGTTTCCACGTAAAGAATTTCGCCTCCAACTGCAGTCCAGGCCAGGCCCGTTACAACACCGGCAAAATCGTTGCCCTGGTATTTCTCTTTGGTATATTCGGTAACACCCAGGTATTCGCGAACATCGGCTTTTGTAAGCTTTTTATTGTAGGGCTCCTCAAAGGCGATCTTTTTAGCGATCCGTCGAACAACTTTGGCAATCTTTTTATCGAGCTCGCGCACTCCTGATTCACGGCTGTATCCGTCAATGATCAGTTCGATCACTTCTTTCGGGAAAGTCACATCTGATTTTTTCAAACCATGATTCTTAAGCTGTTTGGGAATCAGGTGACGTTTGGCAATTTCTACTTTTTCTTCCAACAGGTAGCCGCTTACGTCTATCAGTTCCAAACGATCGCGAAGTGGTGGTGCAATCGTACTCAGTGAGTTGGCTGTTGCAATAAACATCACTTTCGAGAGGTCGAAATCCTGTTCCACATAATTGTCGTGGAATTCACCGTTTTGTTCCGGATCGAGCACTTCAAGCAATGCTGAAGCCGGATCACCGTGGAAATGTTTTGATACCTTATCGATCTCATCGAGGATAAAAACAGGATTCGATGATTTTGCTTTTTTAATGTTTTGAATGATTCGTCCCGGCATGGCACCGATGTAGGTTTTGCGGTGTCCGCGAATTTCCGATTCATCGTGGAGGCCGCCAAGGCTCATTCGAGCATATTTTCTACCCAGTGCCCGTGCCACTGATTTTCCGAGCGAAGTTTTACCAACTCCCGGAGGACCGTATAAACAAAGGATTGGCGATTTCATATCGTCTTTCAATTTCAAAACAGCCAGATGTTCCAGGATTCTTTCCTTTACTTTTTCGAGTCCGTAATGATCTTCATCCAGAACTTGGTTAGCATGTTTCAGGTCGAAATTATCTTCGGTATATTCATTCCAGGGCAATTCGAGTAGAGTCTGGCAGTAAGTGAACTGAACTGAATATTCGCCGGCTGCCGGATTCAAACGACCCAGTTTTTCGACTTCTTTTTCGAAGAATTTACCAACCTCTTTGCTCCACTTTTTCTCTTTTGCCTTTTCTTTAAGGACATTAATTTCTTGTTCGGTTGGATTTCCACCCAGTTCATCCTGGATGGTTTTCATTTGCTGGTTTAGCATGAACTCGCGTTGTTGGCGATCGATGCCTGTTTTCACCTTTTTCTGAATGTCGTGCTTAAGTTCCAGCATCTGAACTTCCTTCACCAAAAAACTAATGGCTTGAACGCCCCTGTCTTTGATGTTTGCGGTTTCGAGCAGCATTTGCTTGTCTTCTACTTTCAGGTCGGTGTTTGAACAAATAAAGTTTATCAGGAAAGTGGAATTCTCAATGTTTTTTACTGCAAAAGTGGCTTCTGGCGGCACGTTCGATGAAAATTGTGCGATTTTGATCGAAAGGTCCTTTAGTGATCCTACAATGGCATTAAACTCGTTATCGTTTTCTGTGGTAACATCGGTCAACGGTTCAACCTTGGCCTTCAAATAGGGATCTTCACTGACAAATTCGCTGATCTGGTAGCGTCTTTTTCCCTGGATAATTACAGATGTCGATCCATCGGGCATTTCCAGCACTTTCAGGATCTCGGCAACCGTTCCAACATAGTACAGGTCTTCTTTTTCAGGGCGATCAACGGTATGGTCTTTCTGAGCGATGGTACCGAGTAATTTGGCTCCGCGGTGAACATCGCGGATCAGTTTCAGCGAACGTTCTCTGCCTACGGTGATAGGCAAAACAACTCCCGGGAACAATACAGTGTTCCGTAATGGTAATATCGGGAGTAAGTCAGGTATGTCGGTATTTTTTAATTCGTTGTCGTCTCCATCGGCAATAATGGGTATGAATTCAGATTCGTCATCCACAATTCCTGATCCCAAAATTCCCTGTAAGGTTGTATGCTTTTTTAATTTCCCCATTTTTCAATTATATAATGACAGTTTGTCGCAACAGCGCGTCCTTTTATACAGCTTGGCTAGATTGCAATAGCCGTGCCACTTCATTACGATGAAAGATATTGGCTGTAAATTTACTGAATATCACAAAACCGCGACAGAATTGCATGTTTGAGGCAAAAAAAAAGCACCCGCCAATCGGCGGATGCTTCTCAAATAATATCGTTAAGGAAAATTACTTTTTCCTGTTTTGCATGTGTTTCCCGTAACGGTTCATAAACTTGTCAACACGTCCTGCGCTGTCAACCAGTTTTGTTTTACCGGTATAAAACGGGTGAGAAGTGTTTGAAATTTCCAGTTTGTACAACGGATATTCAACACCATCAATCTCTTCAGTTTCTTTTGTGTCAACAGTTGAGCGGGTGATAAAAGTATGTCCGTTCGACATATCTCTGAAAGCCACCAATCTGTATTCCTTAGGATGAATGTCTTTTTTCATGTTTTATATTCTTTAAGTGAATGGTTGCATTCCTTTACGTTACAATCCATTCTTTAGTTACTACTTTTACTAATTTCGGGCTGCAAAGATAAATATAGTTTGCAATAATCCAAAAAATCAATACATCATTTATTCCCTTCAAACAGAACTTGTTATTGCTATTCGATAACAGGTGCTTTTTTTACTTTTTTGCTTCGGTCGAACATGTAGCGCATGGTGTAATGCGTTTTTGCCCGTTTGGCGCCTGTTGCTTCGTAAATGGCAATAACTTTGGGATTAAAATCGCCGGCCCACGAAAACTCCAGTTCTTTATAATGGCGGTGCGATTTCTGTTTCATAATCTGTTCCTGTTGCCAGAAGATTCCCGACTCGATCCCCGAACGCTGGTATTTCGGGTCGATGCCCATAATCAGGATCCGGGTGCGGTCGATCACCTTTGTTTTTTTGTAGTAGAGGAATTTTAGAATTCCCAATAGGTTTAGCTTCCCGTTCAGTTTTATAAGGATCTGGTTGATGTCGGGAACCATAACAAACAAGGCGATTGGGCGATCTTCGTGGTACGCGAACCAGATCATTTTGGGATCAAGGATCGCTTTCGATTTACTTATAAAGTCGTAAATATCGTCCGGGTCGAGTGGTTTATAATGCTCGTGAAAAGACCAGGCTGCATCGTAAACCGCACAAAAGTCTTTTACAAATCGGTCGGTTTGGTTATAATCGAAATGCTCGTACCGGTACTGCGGCTTTTGGGCCACCCACCCGGCAATTTTCCAGAAACGTTCCGGAAAAGGTTTGGTATAATCGAGGTGATAAGAATATTGCTCAAAATAAACTTCGAAGCCATAATTGCGGAATAGTTTTTCGTAATATTCCGGATTGTAAGGCATGCCGTAACCTTGTGGCATGAAGCCTTTTACCAGCAGACCCCAGTTGACGTAATTCTCGCCAAAATTGATAGGACCGTCCATGGCTTCCATGTCGTTTTGTTTGTTCCATTCCGCAGCTGCATCAAAAAGCATATTTGCGGCATCCTGGTTATCGATGCATTCGAAAAAACCACAGCCGCCGGTTGGTTGCTCGTAGGTGTTGGCCAGGTTGAAATTGATAAAGGCTGCAATTCTTCCCAGCAAGTCACCATTTTCACCGAGTAATACCCAGCGAATGGCTTTGCCGTTTTTATAGGTTTTATTTTTCTTCGGATCGAAAATGCCTTCAACCATACCTTGCAAAGGAGCCGCCCAATTTTTGTCGTTCTTGTAGATCAGGTGCGGAACCCGGTGAAAAAGTTTAACAGAACGTTTGTCCTTAACCTCAATTAACTGCATAGCTGTTTCCAATTACTGTAGTTAGCAAATGAACCACTAATTAATGAATTATCGGTGCTTTTTTGAATTCTTTTTTACGATCGAATAAGTAGCGCATGGTGCGGTGAGTAAGTTTCTTTTGAGCTCCAAAAGATTTAAACATCGCATTCATTTTGGGATTGAAGTCGCCAACCCAGCTCATTTCCATGTCGTTGTACCATGGCCTTCTCAGCATAACCTTTTTTAGATGATGAAAAATGCCGGATTCAATTCCTTTTCCCTGATAGCCGGGAACAACGCCCAATACGATAACCCGGCAACGTGTAATCACTTTCCGTTGCTTGTAATACAACAGTTTAATGATGTTCCAAAACGAGAGATCGCCGCTTTTAATTTTCTGAAGGATCTGGTTCAGATCGAGAATCTGCATAAAAAAGGCGATGGGTTTGCCGTTGTGGTAAACATACCAAATGAACTCTTCGTCGATAATTATTTTGGCGTTATTCAATGTATCTCTTATAACGTTGTATTTAATCGGTTTATAGTTTCCATGGCCACCCCAGGCTTTTTTGTGGATTTCGATAAAATCGTTGATGTATTTTTTCTGATCCTTAAAGGTGAAATTTTCAAACGAATAGCCCGGTTTTTTAGCCACCCAATCGGCTATTTTCCAGAAGCGTTCAGGCAGGTCGGGGTTGGTAATATCCAGCGAGTAACTGTACTGTTCGTAATAGGTACAGAACCCATAGTTTTCGAACAATTTGAAGTAGTATGCCGGGTTGTATTGCATACCAAAACTCTGGGGCTGAAAACCTTCGGTCAGCAATCCCCAGAAAAAGAAGTTCTCGTCGAAATTAACCGGGCCGTCCATGGCTTCCATACCATTTTGTTGAAGCCAGTTTTTAGCCGTATCGAATAAAATATTGGCGGCTTCCTGCTTGTTGATGCATTCGAAATAACCACAACACCCGGTGGGCTGATCGTAGCCCGAAGCATAGTTTTCATCGTAAAAGGCAGCAATCCTGCCGACGTAATTTCCCTCTGATTTTAGTACCCACCGAATGGCGTCGCCGGTTTTGAACCGTGCGTTTTTTGTCGGATCGAAGGTGTTTTCAACCATCTTTTTCAGAGAGGGAATATAGTTGGGATCGTTATTGTAAATGATTTCAGGAACCCAGTGAAATGCATTTACCAGATCATGGTTGGTAACCTCGATTACTTCCATTGATAAACGTTAATTGATTTCTTTAACCGAAAATAATATTTTCTGTGAGGAAATAAAAAAGGATTCACTACTTACGAAATGAATCGTTCTTTCGATAATATGGTTTAATCCTTAATCGCGACTGGCAATTTTAGCCAGTAAACGCAGAATTTCGAGGTACAACCAGATCAGTGTTACCATCAATCCGAAAGCACCGTACCACTCCATGTATTTTGGTGCACCGGCATCTGAAGCCCTTTCGATAAATGAAAAGTCGAGCACGAGGTTTAGTGCGGCAATGGCTACAACTACCAGGCTGAAACCAATGCTAAAATTTCCACTACCGTATAAGAACGATGTATTCATTCCGAAAAATCCACCGATAAAACTTACCAGGTAAACCAAGGCAATTCCTGCGGTAGCCGCAAAAACACCCATCATAAATTTTTTGGTAACTTTTATTATTCCGGATCGATAAAGAAAAAGCATGGCAGCAAAAACTGCAAAAGTCAGCAACACGGCCCTTAATACGATTGGTTGTTCGGTTTGCGTCTCAAGAATGGCAGATATTCCACCAAGCAACAAGCCTTCGAAAACGGCATAAATCGGAGCCGAAATACCTGAGCTTTTTGGTCGGAAAACCGTTACCAGTACCGTGATGAAACCGCCGATTCCGCCAATAAGCAGCCACGGGGCCACAACTGAAACGGCTGTTTCAGGATTGCTGGCAGCTGCTTCGAAAAATTTGTTCCAGGTAAATACAGCACCGGCAACCACAAGCAGCAACATTAATGCTGTTTTGTTCATGGTGCCGTTTACCGTCATTACATCCGAAGAAGTGGTATAATCTTTTGAAAATACACGCTCCTTAAAAACCGGATTTGAAGATTTTGTGATATTCATAATTCAATATTTTAGTTTCAAATTTCAAGTTCGTTTTAAACGAAAACCGAATGAGACCATAAACAATTTCCCTGCCATGAAAGTTTTTTCTGACAGCTTTTCAGTTAAAAATGTTTAACGGGATCAATCCTCCAGTGTTTCCCGAACATAATCGCTTGTCAGTTCATCGTAAAGTTGTTCTCCGAGTTGAACCGAATTTTCAGAATCACTGAGCTGAAAAGTTTTGGCCAGTTCGCAACATTGCTCGTTCAGCTGTTTCGATCGGGTTCCGAGCGCAATTAAAGTGCGGTAGAGCGGTGTGAAAAGTTTTTCATCTTTTGCCAGTGTTGGCAACTCTTCGAAAAAGGGCTCAAACATTTCGTTGATAGCATTTTTATCGGTGATGGCCAGTCGCCCCAGCAAATGAATGCCCGTAAAATGGACAATGTGTTTTTTGCCCCGACACCATTCCAGAGCTTTTACAAAGGCAAATTTACTTTTTACCCACAAGTTGCTGGAAGCCTGTTCAGCAATTTCCATGTTCTCGAACGACTTTGTCCAGAAATCCATTTGCTCTTCGCTTACTTCATCCGGATTATCGAGTAAAGTGGCCAGTATCATGGTTTCGCGCCACTGTTTGTTCCAAAGCTTCAGGGCCAGCAAATGATTGGCTTCGTATTGTTTGGCCAGCTCCCGTAAATCGAGGATCGACACTCCCCAGTTGAGTTTGTAGTTAAATCCTTTTTGGTTCATGCTGTCGGCCACCTCGCCGCTTTTTCGCAGTTTAATGGCTTTCAGTAAAGCCTGGTATTGTTGCTCCGTTTCGTTATTGTCGAGAATAAAATCCATTTGCAAATGTTTGTGCAAAATTAAAATAAATGCATTTATACCACTAAAAGTTTATTTTTGTGCAAGCCGTAACAGTAAATTGCTTTCAAAAATAAACATAACCAATATTTCAGGCCTTCAGTTTTTTCAATTGCTGAGGTTTGGTACACTGCTGCTTATCAGTATTGTGTTCACAAAAACCACTGTTGGTACTGAAGCCATCGGTAATTACGAGTATTTTTTATTTGTTGCCGCATTGGCCTGTTCGTTTTGGATTAACGGGATTATTCAATCGTTTTTACCCTTATTTCGCAACAATAAATCCTTTGAGAACAAAAATGAAAAATCGCCCGAGTTCTTCAACGTTTTTGTATTGATTAGTTTACTAAGTGTTGGAGTTGTGCTTGTGTTGGCTGCCTTTCATTTACTGTATTCCGATTTGCCTTATTTCTCGCTTTTGTTGCTTTATATTTTGGTGAGCAGCCCGGCATTTTTGGTGGAGTATGTTTACCTCCTGAAGAACAAAGTAACATGGATCATCGGGTACGGGATAATCACTTTTGCCGTTCAGTTTGTAATTGTTGCCGGTCCTGCATTTTTGGGCTGGGGCATGCGATACAGTATAATGGGTCTGGTTGTAATTTCAGCCATTCGTTACATCTGGCTTTTGACCTTGTTAAAAAAATATGCTCGTTTTTCACTTTCCTTTGCATTTTTAAAAGAACACATTAGTTTGGCGACACCACTTGTGGTAAGCAGTTTGATGGGGGCATCGGCACAATACGTGGATGGATTCCTGGTTCTGAATAAATACGATACCGCCACTTTTGCTGTTTTTCGCTACGGGGCCAAGGAGTTTCCCCTGGTTGTTTTAATGGCCAATGCGATGAGTACAGCATTGATCCCAGAATTTTCATCAATAGAAAAAATTAAAGAATCGCTAAAAATCTTACGCGATAAAACGAAACGACTTGCACACTTCCTTTTCCCGATAACCATTGTTTTTATTGTGTTTAGCCAATGGCTTTATCCGCGGGTGTTCAATCCCGATTTTGCCGACAGTGCGATTATTTTTAATATTTATTTGTTGTTGATAATCAGCCGGTTGGTGTTCCCGCATACTTTGCTAATCGGACTCAAGAAAACAAAAGTGGTTATGTACGCGTCCTTAGCTGAACTGCTGGTAAATATTGTTCTGAGCGTACTTTTTATTCGTTACTGGGGAATTGAAGGTGTAGCAATTGCAACCGTAATAGCGTTTGGCGTACAGAAGATTATTTGGGTTATTTATAACAAAATGGTGCTGAACATTGCACCACGCGAGTACATTCCAATACCACTTTGGGGAATCTATTCGTTACTTACTTTGCTGGCATTTATTATAGTTTACTGACATGAGCACGACCAGATCAAAAAGGATTGACTTTGAAATGAAAAATAAGACGATTTCAGAAATCGTGCATTGCCTGAACTGTGGCAGCGCTGCATTGTTACTGGCTAAAGAAGGTGAGCAATTACAATGTAAAAGTTGCGGGAAAACCTACCCCATAAAAAAGGGAGTTCCGGTTTTCCTTTCGGAAACTGACACCGAAAAATCTGTAGAAACTGACCTTCATAAGACGCATGGTTCGGTTTTTAATTACGTCGATCATTATCAGAAAGATGGCGTAGAAAATGATTATTTTAAGGATCGTGATGCGGGGACAGAACATTTGGATAAAAGAGTGCACCAAACCATTTTATCCCAAATAAAACACAAGTCCGGCAGGGTGTTGGATGTAGGATGTGGCCGGGCTTGGGTGGCGCGTGAAATGTGTCCTAAAAATTACGAAGTGGTATCCATGGACATCTCTCACGAAAATACTTCGGGGGCGCTGGAACGTTATCCGTTCGGGAATCATTCGGCGGTGGTGGCCGATGTATTTAATTTGCCGTTTAACGAAAATACCTTTGATGTTATTATCGCTTCCGAAATTATTGAACATGTGGTGGATCCGACAAAGTTTGTGGAGAATCTGATTCGTGTGCTCAAACCAAGAGGAGCGCTGATAATTACAACACCTTACAAGGAAAAGCTTAGCTATTCTTTGTGCGTGCACTGCAATAAACTTACACCACTTCATGCCCACATTCATTCTTTCGACGAAAAAATTCTCACCTCGTTGTATCAGGGAAAAGATTTGGCTGAATGTCACTACCTGACTTTTGCCAACCAGATACCAATTCACCTGCGAATGCACGTTTTGTATAAATATTTCAGTTTCTGGTGCTGGAGAATGACCGACAGGGTTTTTAATCTGCTTTACCATAGACCCATCCGGATTTTGGTAAAATGGCAAAAATCCGAGGTGTAATTTTTACCTCTTAGACTCATTTTCATTACATCTTTGAGTTGGAATAATTTAAAGCTATATTTGTTTAAAATCGGCTTAACTTATGATTCAATTCAAAGGCTGGACACGCAATGTGTTGCTCATAATCGGATTTTTGTTCATTGTTTTTCTGATGTGGTACTTCAGCAACATTCTGGCGTACATTCTTATTTCGGTTGTGCTTTCTTTTATGGGCAGGCCGATTGTACGCTGGCTGAGCAAATGGCATTATAAAAAGCTTAAAATTCCGGTCAGTCTGGCCGCCTTCATAACACTGGTATTGCTTTGGGTAACATTTATTTCATTTTTTCGGTTTATGATTCCCCTGCTGATCAATGAACTTGAAACGCTTTCGCAAATCGATTTTACGGTGGTACTCGATTCCATTGAGGAGCCTGTGTTGAATGTAATTCAGTTTTTTAGTAATAATGCTCCCGACCTGACTGACAAGAATTTCTTCGACATTGTTTCGGAAGGACTTGGTGCACAAATTGACTTTTCAAAAGTATCGAATTGGTTTGGTGTTGTGGCCGGAACGATCGGCGAATTGTTGATCGCCTTTTTTTCTGTTTCGTTCATTACTTTTTTCTTTTTGAAAGAGCAGAACATGTTTCGCGAATTCATCATTTTGCTGGTCCCATCAACCCTGGAAGAAAAAGTAAGGCACATTCTCGATTCGATTTCTTATTTGTTGCGCCGTTATTTTATCGGGCTAGTTTTCGAGGTATTCATGGTAATGCTGCTCGACACTGTTGGATTAACCATCGTCGGGATCGAATTTCAGCATGCAGTAGTTATTGGGTTGTTCTGCGGTACTTTCAATGTTATCCCTTATCTAGGTCCGTGGATGGGAGCTTCGCTGGGTTTGTTGATTGGTGCCGCATTACACATTAATGCCGATTTCATGAGTGTTACCTTACCCCTGCTTGGATGGATGACGCTTGTTTTTGCCTTGGTGCAGGTGGCCGATAATGTCCTGTTCCAGCCGCTTATTTATTCCAGTAGTGTTAAAGCTCACCCACTCGAGATCTTCCTGGTGATTCTCACTGCCGGTAGTTTAGCCGGAATAATAGGTATGATTCTGGCCATTCCGGTCTACACCATTTTAAGGGTAATTGCCAAAGAATTTTTTGTAAACATGAAACTGGTTCAAAAGATGACCCGGAACCTGGAAAAAGAGGGACCGTGATTCTTTCTGAAGGCCTCTGGAATCCTGATATTCCACGCCCAAAAACAAGACTTAAAGAACTTTTTATTTTTCGCAAAAGACAGGTTACCAGATTCTTTCATTTTTTTTTAATTTTATAAGGAACATTCGGGCATCTCTATTGTTACTATAATAATTCATAAAAAACGTGGCCTTTGTTTCATTGCTAAACTGAACAAAATGAGAAGAAATTTCTATGGGAAAATGCGACTTAAGAATTTGCCATTGTTCATTTTTCTATTCGTTTCATTTTTTATCTTATCCAATAATCTTTTTGCCGAATCTGTTGTAACTGATGGTCATTCTCACGAAGAAGTAAAACGTGGCGAACGCTTCTTTAAAGGTTTGTTGCCTTTTAAGCGCGATTATTCCTCGTGTGTTTCGTGTCATAATCTTGTTCTGACAGACACCCTCAACTGGAATCCTTCCGCGATGGATATTGCATTAAAATATGCAGACAAGGATTTTGAAAGTTTTCAGGCGGCAGTGATGAGCCCGATAGGTGTGAAAATGGAAGCTTCGCATGTGAATTTCGATATTCCCGAAGAAGACCTGAAAACAGTAAAAGTATACCTCGATAACTTGGCGCACACGGGAACAGCCGATCCCAAGCCAACCTATAATAACCTGATCATCTTTTTGTTCCTGGGACTTTTATTGACCTGGGCCCTCGTAGAACTTATCTTTTTGCATAAAATAAAATGGAAGATAGTGCCGGTGATCATTTTTATGGGCGCTTTCGGATGGCAGGTGAAAATGATCATTACCGACGCCATAAAGTTGGGGCGTCAGGAAAATTATGCGCCCGATCAACCCGTAAAATTTTCGCATAAAGTTCATGTGGGCGAGAATGGAATTGATTGTATGTATTGCCATACCACTGTTGAGCAGGGAAAATCAGCCGGAATTCCGGCTACCAATCTGTGTATGAATTGCCACATTATTATTCGTGAAGGAACTAATAGCGGTAAGTTCGAAATTGCCAAAGTGGTGGAAGCCAACGAAAAAGGTACCCCGATTGAATGGACACGGATTCACAATTTACCCGATCACGTATTTTTTAGTCATGCGGTTCACGTTGGCTCCGGGAAACTGGATTGTGCGCAATGCCATGGGCCGGTGGAAGAGATGGATATTATGGAACAATACAGCGATCTTTCGATGGGCTGGTGTGTGAACTGCCACCGCGATACCAAGGTCGATTTTGGCAACAATGGTTATTACGAACATTTTGTAAAAATGCATGAAGACCTGAAAACGGGTGCCATCGATTCCGTTACCGCAGCCGACATTGGAGCAAACGATTGTATGCGTTGCCACTATTAGTTTAGAGTTTAAAGTTCAGAATTCAAAGAAGAATCAGACTTACTATGACACAATATTGGAGAAGTTTAGAAGAGTTAAATAATCCGGTTGAGTTTAAACAAAATGAAGTAAAACTGGAAATCGACGCCAAAAGGGCCGTTGCAAAAAAGGCTTCGGGCTCTTCCCGACGCGACTTTTTAAAAGTATTCGGTTTTAGCGTAGCCACAGCCGCCGTGGTGGCCAGTTGTAAACGTCCGGTTGACAAAGCCATCCCTTTTCTTGTAAAGCCCGAAGAGGTAACCCCGGGAATGGCAAATTACTATGCATCCTCCTATTTTCAGGGAAATGAATACTGCAGTGTTCTTGTAAAAGTGCGCGATGGTCGTCCGATTAAAATTGAAGGAAACGATCTTTCTTCTGTTTCACAACGGGGAACTTCGGCGCGGGTGCAAGCTTCGGTTTTGGATTTGTACGACGACGCCCGTTTCAAAACGCCGCTTAAAAGAGGCGAGGAAACAACCTGGGCCGAACTCGATGATTACATTCCCGTAAAACTCGCTCAGTTGCGCGATGACAATAAAAAGGTAGTTTTGCTCACTTCTACCATTATTTCTCCTTCAACAAAGAAAGTTATTAACGAATTTCAGCAGGCTTATCCCAATGTGGAATGGCTTCAATACGATGCCGTTTCGGCAACAGGAATTTTGAAAGCCAATGAGCTTAGTTTCGGAAAAACTTTTGTTCCCGATTATCGTTTCGATAAAGCCAAAGTGATCGTCAGTTTTGGAGCCGATTTCCTGGGAACATGGTTGTCTTCGGTGGAATATACCAAGGCTTATTCATCGGGCCGAAAACTGATGGACAAAGGCGATGAAATGAATCGTCATTATCAGTTTGAGTCAGGAATGACACTTACCGGATCAAATGCCGATGTGCGTTTCCCGATAAAACCTTCCGAAGAAAAAACAATACTTACCGCACTTTACTACCGGTTAAAGCAGGCAAAAGGCTTCGTGACGATTGCCGCTCCGGCCAGTCCGGTTGATGTTACCGATCTGGCTGAAGATCTTTTGGCTAATGAAGGAAGTTCGTTGGTTGTTTCTGGAAGTAACGATACCGATACGCAGCTTCTGGTTAATGCTATCAATAACCTATTGGGTAATTATGGAAATACAATTCTGACTGAAAGTACGCTAAATACACATGCCGGGGTTGATGATGATTTCGAGCAGTTTTTAGCTGAACTAAAAAATAAAACCGTTGCTGGAGTGCTGTGTTGGGGAGCTAATCCGGTGTATAATCATCCGCAGGGCGAAGAAATAAAAGATCTCATCGAGAAAGCAGAACTTTCGGTTTCTTTTTTCGATCGGAAGGATGAAACAACGGCGGCCTGTCATTGGGTTTGTCCCGAGCCTCATTATTTGGAAGCCTGGAACGATGCCGAGCCAAAATCAGGAATTTACAGTTTGGCCCAGCCCGCCATTTCGAAATTGTTCGATAGTCGTCAGGGACAGGAAACGCTTATGAAATGGGCAGGTGTTGAGGCACCGAACTACTACGAATATCTGAAGAAGAACTGGAGTGATGAAATGTACCAACTTCAGGCAATGAATACCGATCCGCGTATTTTCTGGAACGATGTATTGCAGAAAGGAATTTATGAGCCGGAAGTAAAAACAGGAGAAGCACTCGCATACACCGAAAATGGATTGGATAATGCGGTTCAGATATCGGAATCGACAAGTGACGGTTGGGAAGTGGCACTTTATCAAAGTATGGCTTTAAAAGATGGTAGCGCCGGGAATAATCCGTGGTTACAGGAATTGCCCGACCCGGTTGCCAAAATCAGTTGGGATAACTTTGCTGCCGTTCCTGTTAAATGGGCCGAAGAAAACGGGGTGCAGAACGAATCGGTGATCACCGTAAACGGACTTGAATTACCGGTGTTTGTTCAACCCGGCCAGGCACCCGGAACCATTTCGGTGGCTTTAGGATACGGACGTGAAGTAGCTGGAAAAGTCGGTGACAACATTGGAAAAAATATGTATGCTCATGTTCCAGTGAAAAACGGAGCGAAGCAATTCTGGATTTCAGGTGCCAAAGTAGAAACCACTGATAAAACATTTGAGCTGGCACTTTCGCAAACGCACCATTCCATGGAAGGACGACCGATTGTGCGTGAAACCAATTTTAGCGAGTGGCAACTCGATCCGTCGTCGGGTAACGAATTAAAAGAAGAACACGAAGAACATTCAGTCTCGCTCTATCCCGAGCAGGAATTTAAAGGACATCACTGGGGAATGGCCGTCGATCTTTCATCGTGTATCGGTTGTGGTAACTGTGCTATTTCTTGTCAGGCCGAGAACAATGTACAGGTGATCGGTAAAGAACAGGTACGAAACCGCAGGATCATGCACTGGATCCGTGTTGACCGTTACTTTTCGAATGAACCTGAAAATCCAAAAGTATTTCATCAGCCGGTAATGTGCCAGCATTGCGACAATGCTCCGTGCGAGAATGTTTGTCCGGTATCAGCTACACCGCACAGCGACGAAGGCCTCAACCAAATGGCCTACAACCGGTGTGTGGGAACAAAATATTGTGTGAACAACTGCCCGTATAAAGTGCGTCGGTTTAACTGGTTTCAGTACGTCAAAAACGACGAGTTCGATTATGCATCGAACAGCGATCTGGGACGAATGGTACTGAACCCGGATGTAACCGTACGTTCTCGCGGGGTTGTAGAGAAATGTTCGTTCTGTGTACAGCGTATCCAGGAGAAAAAAGCGGAAGCTAAAGTTGAAGGCAGAATGTTGGAAGATGGTGAAATTCAACCGGCTTGTGTTCAGTCTTGTCCGGCAAATGCGCTGGTGTTTGGCGATTTGAACGATCCGACCAGCAAGATATCAAAGCATTTCAAGAACGAGCGGAACTATCATTTGCTGGAAGAGCTGCACACGCTGCCGTCGGTAGGATATTTAACTAAAGTAAGAAACAAAAAAGCATAATAACCTATGTACAATTCAAAGGCAAGGGGGAGGCTGATTCAGGGCGATAAGTCGTTTGGGCAAATATCGCGCGAGATTCTGGCTCCTATTGATAGAACACCCATTTGGTGGTATTTTGCTTTCCTGGTCAGTCTCGGTATGTTTGGATTTGGTTTATACGCCAAATACATTACGGTTTCTACCGGTATTGGAACCTGGGGGGTGAACAATTCTTCTGCCTGGGGCTGGGCCATCATCAACTTTGTTTGGTGGATCGGAATCGGACACGCCGGTACAGCATTCTCCATTTTTCTGCTGATCTTACGGCAAAAATGGAGAACTGCGATTAACCGTGCTGCCGAAGCGATGACCGTAGTTGCAGTATTCTGTGCGAGTTTATTCCCGCTTTTACACATGGGACGCCCGTGGTTGTTTTTCTTTATTTTTCCTTACCCGAATACCCGCGGTCCGTTATGGGTGAACTTTAATTCTCCACTGTTCTGGGACTTTGTGGCCATTTCGGCTTACCTGCTTATTTCTGCCAGTTTCTGGTATTTTGGAATGGTTCCCGATTTTGCCACGATCCGCGATACTGCCAAATCGAAAATTAAAAGAGCTGTTTACGGTTTCTTTTCCTTTGGCTGGACTGGTTCAAGCAAGGAATGGTTACGTTTTGAAGGACTGAGTTTTGTGCTCGGAGGAATTGCTGCTGTTCTGGTAGTTTCGGTGCACTCGATTGTTGCTACCGACTTTGCTGTTTCTGTAGTTCCCGGGTGGCACACCACCATATTCCCGCCTTACTTTGTAATTGGTGCAATCTTCTCTGGATTCGCTATGGTACTTACACTGGTAATGATCATGCGGGGAATGTATAAAATGAATGATTTTGTGACGGATTCTCATGTGGATGCCATTTGTCGTATTCTTATTTTTATTTCGCTGATCATGGGAACCGCATATACTACCGAAATTTTTATGGCCTGGTATTCCGGTTCCGACTACGAAATGTACATGTTCTTCCACAACAGGATTTTTGGCGATTATGCTTTCGAGTGGTGGGCGATGTTTATTTCGAATGCACTGGTTCCGCAGCTGTTCTGGTTTAAAGCTGTTCGCCGTAAAATGTGGATGGTTTTTGTGATTTCAATTATCATTAACATTGGTATGTGGTTCGAGCGTTACAATATTGTAGTAACCTCAACCAGCCGCGATTTTCTACCCGCCAACTGGGCCAATTATTCGCCTACCTGGGTTGAGGTTGGTTTCTTTGTTGGTACACTCGGCATGTTCCTTGCCGGAGTATTGTTGTTCTTCCGCTTCATCCCGATGATAGCGATTTCGGAATTGAAAAGTGTGGCCAAATTTGATAAGCCCAATAACGGACAATTAAAAGCTACTAGCCATGAATAAGAAATATATCCTTGGAGTATTTAACGATGAGGCAACGCTGGTTGATGCTTTTGAAAAGATAAAAGCCAAAGGAATTCTTCCGCTGGAAGTGTACACGCCTTATCCGGTTCATGAAATTTTGGAAGGGATGGGTAAGAAAACACGCATTACGCACGCTGCATTCTTTTATGGATTGTTTGCGGCAATTGGTATTCTTAGCTTTTTAACGTATGCCGCGGTTATCGACTGGCCTTTACGTTACGGAGGAAAACCGTTTAATGCTTTCCCGTCGTTTATAGTGGTGACCATTGTGGCTACCATTTTAGCCATAACGCTTTTAACATTGTTTACCTTTTCGGCACGAGCTAAAGTATTCCCGGGGAAGAAAGCCAAGATCTTTCACGAACGAGCTACCGACGATAAGTTTGTTATGGTTATCAGCAAAGAAAGCCTGGGCGGCAGCGAAAAAGACATTCAAGCCATTATAAAAGAACATGGTGAAATTGAATAAAAGACATGAGATTAAGAGATATGAGCATTACGAATAAAAACGATAATATGAAAGGAAAAAAGGGCATGAAGCAAGGCTTGATTTTTACCTTTCTGCTTTTAACTTTTGCCTTGATTTCATCGTGCGATTATAACCGCAGAACAACCGGCTGGCAATATTTCGACGATATGGTAAAATCGCCGGCCTACGAGAGTTACACACCCAACCCGAATTTTAATGATGGCAAAACCATGCAGCCACCCGTACCCGGTACCATCCCGCGCGGAATGGTGCCTTACCCTTACGAAAAATCAGACTCTGACCGTGCACTGGCTGCCAAAACACTGGTGAACGATGTGGAAATGACCACCGTTAATCTTGATCGCGGAGAACGTATGTATGGCATTTATTGTATGCAATGCCATGGCGAAAAAGGTGACGGGCAGGGAAGTTTGTATACAAGCAAAAAATATCCTTATCCGCCGGCCAGTTTGCTGAGCGAAAAAATGATGGTAAATCCCGAAGCGGATATTTACCACGTGATAACGGTGGGACACGGTGTGATGGGCGAACACGGTTCGATGATCAAGCCTGAAGATCGCTGGAAAATTGCGATGTACATTAAAGAAGAATTACAGAAATAGATTTCAAAATACCCAAAAATGGAAGAGCGATTTGTAGTTTCAAACAGATTTAAACTGATCACTTATGTGTTAATGGGCATTGGAGTGCTTTCGTTTGCGCTGGGATTTATTTTCGATGCCGAACGTACCTGGGCCAATTACCTGTTAAACAATTATTACTTTGTTTCGCTGGCTGTTGGTGCCGCCTTTTTTGGTGCTATACAGTACATTACCCAATCGGGATGGTCGGCCATGTTCAAGCGGGTGCCGGAAGCTATGGTGGCATTTCTTCCTTTCGCCGCTGTACTCTTTTTACTTCTGTTTTTTGGAATGCATTCCATTTTCGAATGGACACACGAGGACGTTGTTCAGCATGATCATTTGCTACAACACAAGTCGCCATATCTGAACGTCCCGTTCTTTTTTATCCGGGTAGTTGTGTTTTTTGCTGTATGGATTATTATGTCGAGAATTCTTCGTAAGCTTTCACTTAAAGAAGATGAAGTCGGAGGGATGGCTTATTTTGAGAAATCGGAGTTATATTCAAAAATATTTATTTTCATTATTGCTTTTACATTCAGCTTGTTTGCTGTAGATATGCTGATGTCGCTCGAGCCGCACTGGTTCAGTACCCTGTTTGCCGGGAAAAGCTTTATCGCTGCATTTATGCACGCCAATTCAGTGATCGCGTTAATTGTGATCCTGCTTTCGCGACAAGGTTATTTCAAACTGATGAACCGAAGTCACCTGCACGATTTTACCCGTTATATTTTCATGGCAAGCATTGTTTGGGGATACTTCAACTTTGCCGAGTTCATGCTTATCTGGTACGGTAACATTCCGGAGGAAACAAGTTGGTTCGTTCATCGCTGGCACGGGGCTTACAAAGTTCTGTTTTTTGCCAACATTATTCTGAACTGGGCCATTCCATTCCTCGCGCTTATGCCACGTAAAACATCGCGCGGAAAACGTTACATGTTCCCGGTCATTCTGTTACTGATTATCGGGCAATATACCGAATTGTATTATATAATCTGGCCTGCAATGGTGCATGAGGCTAAATTCGGATTGCTCGAAGTTGGTACTTTCCTGGGCTTTGCCGGTTTATTCTCGTGGGTAGTAGGAACCACTTTGGCTAAGGCAAGTTTGGTCCCCAAAAAGCATCCTTACCTCGAAGAAAGTATACAGCATCATTTCTAGCAGATTCCTGTTGTAACATACACATTCAAACAAAGGATTCAGCACGTTCCGGTTTCGGAATGTGCTTTTTTGTGTTGTCTTGTTCTTGAGACGCTTTTTTCGATTTCATCAGAAGAAGTAGAAATTGTTTATTGATCGGTCATCCAGGTTCTTGTTTTATCACTTAATATTCTCCATTCACCGATAATTTTTTCAGCTTTTGTGTTTTTAATTCTTAATATATCCATCAAAACCGTAATTTGCACAGACTTAATTATACTACTCAATAAACAACAATATGGAATTATTCGAAGCGCGGGAAGTTAACAAGGTTTTTGCCTCCACTCAGGCACTAACCGATGTCAGCATTTCGGTACAGGAACAAAGCATTTTTGGATTGCTGGGGCCAAACGGTGCAGGCAAAACAACACTAATTCGCATTATTAACCAGATTACAGCCCCCGATTCCGGCAAAATTTTACTGGCCGGAAAGCCTATGACCCGGGCCGACATATCGAATATTGGCTACCTGCCGGAAGAACGCGGGCTGTACAAAAAAATGAAAATCGGGGAGCAGGCCATCTACCTGGCGCGATTAAAAGGAATGTCGCGTGGCGATGCCATTCGCAGCCTGAAAACCTGGTTCGAGAAATTTGACATTATGGCCTGGTGGAACAAAAAAGTGGAGGAACTTTCGAAAGGGATGCAGCAAAAGGTGCAGTTTGTCACTACCATTGTGCACCGACCAAAACTGCTGATTTTTGATGAACCTTTTAGCGGTTTCGATCCGATAAATGCCAACCTTTTGAAATCGGAGATCCTGAAATTGCGCGACGACGGTGCAACCATTATTTTCTCGACACATAACATGGGATCGGTAGAAGAATTGTGCGACCATATTGCACTGATAAACAAATCGGTAAAAATTGAAGACGGACCAACGGATGCGATCCGTGAAAAATACAAATCGAACATTTTCGACATTAATTACACCGGAGATTTTTCGGAGGTGAATCGCTTACTTGGAAGCCAATACAAAATTATGGAGCATTCAGAAAGCGAAAAAGGCAACACCCTGAAAGTGCAGTACCTGAATGGTAATTCGAATAACGATCTGCTGAAAGCACTGATGCCGGCCGCAGAGATCCGTGTCTTTGAAGAACTGATTCCCAGTATGAACGATGTGTTTATCCAAGCTGTGGAAGAAGCCAACAAGAAATAAATCAATCCTCAGAAAAAATTGAATCATGAACAATACATTCCTCATACTAAAACAAGAATACCTGAAACGGGTAAAAAAGAAATCGTTTATCATTCTAACCATTCTTACTCCGTTTCTGATTGCCGGCGTTTACGGGCTGGTCATTTATTTTTCGATTAAGGATGATACCGAAGAACGAAAAATTGCAGTTTACGACGAATCGACACTTTTTATGGGGCAATTCGACGATTCGGGAACTACAAAGTATTATTTCATTCCGAAGGAAGAATACGCTGAGTTAAAATCGAATATAAAAGGAAGTGAGTATTACGGGTTGCTTTACATCCCGGGAAATATATATAGCAGTAACCAGGCACAATTGATTTCGGAGAAGCAGTTACCCATTGAATTGGCTGAGCAGATCGAGCGCAAACTCAGTCGTTTTATTGAAAATGATAAGCGACAAAAGATCATCGACGAGTCGGGCATCCCCGATCTCGATAACAAACTGGCACAAACGCGCACCTCGGTAAAACTGAGTACTTTGAAAATATCCGATAAAGGAGAAGCAAAAAAGAGCTCCTCGATTGTGGCTTTTATTGCAAGTTATGCCATGGGCCTGATCATTTATTTCTTTGTGTTTATGTACGGTGCCATGGTAATGCGGAGTGTAATGGAAGAGAAAAAGAACCGCATTATCGAAGTTATTATTTCGTCGGTAAAACCCAGTCAGTTGATGGCCGGAAAAGTAATCGGAACTGCCCTGGTTGGATTAACACAGGTGGCTATTTGGGTGATTCTTGGAGGAATTTCACTGGTGGTAGTCCAGGGTTTGTTCTTTTCTCCGGAGTCGGCACAGCAAATGAGTCAAAGTTTAATGGAAGCACAAGGTGGAATGAATCCCGCCATGACACAGGCCGTTGAAACCAATAAAATGACAGAGGCCATGGAAATGATTGCTAATCTGAACATTCCGCTTATCCTGTTCTCATTTGTATTTTTCTTTATCGGAGGTTACCTTTTGTACAGTGCTCTGCTGGGTGCTGTTGGAGCAGCTGTCGATAACGACGAGGATTCGCAGCAGATGGTATTCCCGGTTACTTTCCCGCTGATTCTTTCGATCATGTTGTTATTTCCCATCGCAAAAAATCCGGAAGGACAATTGGCGTTCTGGACATCGATCATACCATTTACGTCGCCGGTGGCCATGATGGCGCGAATACCGTATGGTTTACCCACCTGGGAATTATTGCTTTCCATGTTCCTTTTGATCCTTACTACAGTGGGAGCCATACTGGCAGCAGCAAAAATTTATCGTGTCGGCTTGCTGATGTACGGGAAAAAAGTAAACCTGAAGGAATTGATAAAATGGCTACGGTATAAGAATTAAGCCTGTTGTTAAATGCAGGTAAATTTTCAGAAAGTATTTCAGATTAATTTGCCTTTTATTATTTAGATTCAGTAAAAATTACCTATATTGCTAGCATTATGATGATTACCAAAACTAATGCTTGTATGTGTTGTTATTCTCTTAGTCAAAGGGAAGGTAACATCGTGTGTTGATCAGATTGTAATAAGAATAAGATACAGCAAAGCCTTCCTAAGTTCAGGAGGGCTTTTTTTTTATGAAACTAACAGAACAGTATAACTCAAAAAATTATTAGAATGAAAGCAAACAGCATTCTCGAAACCATTGGCAACACGCCACATGTACGTTTAAGCAGACTATTTCCCGACGATTACGAGGTTTGGGTAAAAGTGGAAAAAACCAATCCCGGAGGAAGTATCAAGGATCGTATTGCGCTGCAAATGATAGAAGACGCGGAAAGCAAAGGAATTTTAAAAGAAGGGTCGGTGATTATTGAGCCAACATCGGGAAATACCGGTATTGGGTTGGCTTTGGTAGCAGCCGTAAAAGGTTATCGCTTAATACTTACCATGCCCGAATCCATGTCGCTGGAACGCCGCAAAGTGTTACTTGCCCTGGGTGCCGAACTGGAATTGACACCCAAAGAAAAAGGAATGAAGGGATCGATTGCTAAAGCCGAAGAACTGGCAGCCGATATTCCAAACTCATGGATTCCTTTACAGTTTGATAACCCGGCAAATGTTGATGCACACCGGAAATTTACTGCCCAGGAAATATTGAACGATTTTCCGGAAGGAATTGATTATCTGATAACGGGAGTGGGTACCGGCGGCCATATCACCGGTGTTGCCGAAGTGCTTAAAAAGCAGTTCCCTAACCTGCAGGTTTTTGCGGTTCAGCCCGATACCAGCCCGGTAATCGGTGGAGGCGAACCCGGACCGCACGGAATCCAGGGAATTGGTGCAGGTTTTATTCCTGAAAACTTAAATATTGAATTGCTCGACGGGACTGTTGAAATTGCCAAAGAAGAAGCTTTCGAATATGCACAGAAAGCGGCCAAAGAAGAAGGTTTGTTTATCGGAATTTCTTCCGGTGCATCGCTGGCGGCAGTAGCCAAAAAAATTAAAGAGCTGCCCAAAGGTTCGCGCATTCTTACCTTTAGCTACGACCATGGCGAGCGTTACCTGAGTATTGAAGGCCTGTACTAGATAAGAATATTTACAGCATAAAAAGTGAAAGGATACTTTTCGTTGTTTGACGGAGAGGGTCCTTTTTTGTTTATAATCAAAAGGTTGCCAATCTATGATCAACAAAATTGATAGAACAAAAGCAATATAAAGTTGTTCTTAGGGTTAAAATTAAAAGGTTATAAAATGAAAAAAGGACTAACTTTTATACTTGGAGCATTTTCGGGAGTGGTGCTGACTTTAGTCGTAATTATTGCCGTTTTACCTCAGCGGATGTTTGTGGAGCAAGAAAGTAAATTGGGTTTCGATGAAACGGTGGCTGCTATCGAGCAATCGGTAAAAGATAATAACTGGAGCATGCCGCATCAGTACAATCTTCAGGCTACGATGAGTAAACACGGATTTTCGGTAAAACCGGTAAAAGTTTTTTCGCTGTGCAAACCCGAGCACGCGTATGAGATTCTGAAAAGCGATAAAGAACGACCACTTTCGGCTATGATGCCTTGTAGAGTGTCGGTTTATGAAAAAGATGGAAAAACGTATGTTTCGATGATGAATTCAGGATTTTTATCGAAGTTTATGGGAAAAACCGCTAAAGAGGTAATGGGAGCCGCCAGTGCCGAAAATCTGCAGATTTTGCAGCCGATACTGAACTGAAAAACATTGTAACAATAAAAATCAAAACCAATGAAAAAATTTTTAATCGTGCTGTTAGCTGTGGGATTGTTTGCCTGCAGTTCAGGTGAGAAAAAGACCGAAGAAAAATCAGCTGCACCGGCTGAAATTGTTGAAGCCTCCTTAAGTATTGGAGGAATGACCTGTGATCATTGCGTAATGTCGGTTGCCAAAGGGATTAATGGTGTTGAAGGAGTGGAATCAGTATCAGTAACACTTGAAGACTCAACGGCAGTAGTAAAATACGATGCTTCGCTGGTGAAGATGGATGACCTTGAAAAAGCCGTTGAAAAACGTGGTTACAGGGTAAAATCTTCAGAATAAGAGATATAAACACTGTACTGTTCTCAATTTCTTATATTCGAATTAGGTATAATATTTGTAGAATGCGTATATTGCTCATGAAGCCTGATGAGATTAATAAAAGAAAAAAAGCATGAAAGAGAACAACGACAAACTGGAAATGAAAGAGCGAGGGCCGGTTTGGAAAGCCAGAATTGGTATTCGCTCGGGGATTTCTGAAAACACGATTCATGTATTCAGGAAATCGAAGAAATGGAAAATGAACATTATTTTAAACTAAAATAAAAGCTCCGGTCAATTTGGCCGGAGCTTTTTTAATATTATTAGTCAGATTCCAAATAGTCTATTTGTACTCTTCCCAACTCTTCACTTTTATATCCTCGAGGCTGTATTTGCAAATTCCTGAAAGGAAAGCGCTGGCAACCCGGGCGTTGGTAATAAGTGGAATATTGTAATCGATTGAACTGCGTCGGATCTGATAACCGTTTTTCAACTCGCGTTGTGTATGGTTTTTCGGAATATTAACCACCAGGTCGATCTTTTTGTCGCGAATCATGTCCATCGTATTTGGTGATTGTCCTGTTTCATCCGGCCAGTAGATCAGTGTATTTTCAACACCGTTATCGCGGAAGAATTTGTGCGTTCCTTCGGTGGCAAAAATGTTATACCCTTTTTCAACCAGCAAACGTGCGCTGTTCAGCAATTCAACTTTCCCGCGTGAAGGACCCGACGAAATCAGAATGTTCTTTTTCGGGAAGGTATAACCCACCGAGAACATAGCCTTCAAAATGGCTTCGTAGTAGGTTTCGCCAATACAACCCACTTCCCCGGTCGACGACATATCCACGCCCAGAACGGGGTCGGCTTTTAGCAATCGGGCAAAAGAGAATTGCGGTGCTTTAACTCCAACATAATCCAGTTCGAAAAGCGATTTATCCGGTTTCGGAACATCGATTCCGAGCATCACCTTCGTAGCAATCTCAATCAGGTTGAGTTTCATAACCTTCGAAACAAACGGGAAGCTCCTCGATGCACGCAGGTTACACTCAATCACCTTAATATCGTTGTCTTTAGCCAGAAACTGCATGTTGAATGGTCCGGTAATTTCAAGTCCTTTAGCGATCTCGCGAGCAATCTTCTTTACGCGGCGGATCGTTTCCACATATAATTTCTGCGGTGGGAAAACGATGGTGGCATCGCCCGAATGAACTCCGGCAAATTCCACATGTTCCGAAATGGCGTAAGCGATCATTTCTCCTTTATTCGCCACCGCATCGATCTCTATTTCCTTAGCATTTTCGATAAATTCGGTTACTACCACCGGGTGTTCTTTCGAAACATTGGCGGCCATTTCAAGGAAATGCTCCAACTGATCCGGGTTCGAAACCACATTCATTGCAGCACCCGAAAGTACGTACGATGGGCGAATAAGAACCGGGTAACCCACTTCGTCGACGAACTTGTGAATTTCTTCAATGGTTGAAAGTCTTGCCCAGCGTGGCTGGTCAACATTCAATGTATCCAGCAGAGAAGAAAACTTCTCGCGGTCTTCGGCATTATCGATCTTCACCGGCGAAGTTCCGAGTACCGGAACATTCTGACCATGCAATTTCATGGCCAGGTTATTCGGAATCTGACCACCCATGGAAACCACAACTCCATGTGGATTCTCCAGATCGTAAACATCCATAACCCGCTCAAAAGTCAACTCATCAAAATAAAGCCTGTCGCAGGTATCATAGTCCGTACTTACCGTTTCCGGGTTGTAATTGATCATTACCGAACGGTAGCCCTGTTCTTTTATAGTATTTATCGTGTTTACACTACACCAGTCGAATTCCACCGAACTACCGATACGGTAAGCACCGGAACCAAGCACCATCACCGATTTATGATCGCCTAAATAATGGACATCATTCTCTGTTCCATTATGCGTAAGATACAGGTAATTGGTTTGTGCAGGATACTCTCCGGCAAGCGTGTCGATTTGTTTTACTACCGGAACGATGCCATTGGCTTTTCGGTATTCCCGAACTTTAAGAATGTCTTCATTTATATTCACATTCTTGCTGTTCAGGACAAGTCGAGCCACCTGAAAATCGGAGTAACCGGCTTGTTTTGCCGCTTTTAACAGCGGAATCGGTATTTTCTCCAATTCGTTTACTGTTTTTAGCTCCTGTTTTATTTTGTAAATGTTGTTTAGCTTTTGTAAGAACCAGCGATCGATTTTTGTTTTATCGTGAATTTCATCGATCGTATAACCTTTGTTAAAAGCTTCTGCAATTGCGAATATCCTGCGGTCGGTCGGATTGGTCAACTCTTCCTCAATTTCAGGAATGTTGATCTCCTCGCGGTTCCCAACAAATCCATGCATTCCGAGTCCAACCATTCGAATTCCTTTCTGAATGGCTTCTTCAAAAGTTCGTCCGATGGCCATAATCTCACCCACCGATTTCATCGAACTTCCGATGTTTTTAGAAACACCAACGAACTTGCTCAAATCCCAGCGCGGTATTTTTACTACACAGTAGTCGAGTGCAGGTTCGAAAGCCGCAGTGGTTACTTTGGTTACCGAGTTTTTTAACTGGTGAAGTCCGTAACCCAAACCGAGTTTTGCAGCTACGAAAGCCAGTGGATATCCGGTAGCTTTTGATGCCAGTGCCGATGAACGCGACAGACGTGCATTCACCTCAATAACCCGGTAATCCTCCGAATTCGGATCAAGTGCGAATTGAACGTTACATTCGCCAACCACTCCAACGCGGCGGATAATTTTTATTGAAATTGCCCTAAGTTTATGGTATTCTGAATTTGTAAGAGTTTGTGACGGAGCAACGACGATACTTTCTCCGGTATGAATTCCCAGCGGATCGAAGTTTTCCATGTTACAAACCGTGATGCAGTTGTCGTATTTGTCACGCACTACCTCGTATTCTACTTCTTTCCAGCCTTTGATCGATTCTTCCACTAAAATCTGTGGAGAGTAGGAAAAAGCACTCCCGGCCAGTTTTTCCAGTTCTTCTTCGTTTTCGCAGAAACCTGATCCTAAACCACCAAGCGTATAAGCTGCCCGGATGATAATCGGAAAACCCACCTCTTTCGCAGCTGCTTTGGCTTCGGCCATGTTTGCAGCTGCAATACTTTTTGGCGTTTTTACACCGATCTCGCCCAGCATTTTGGCAAAAATGTCGCGGTCTTCCGTGTCGATGATCGACTGGACCGGTGTACCAACAACTTCAACGTTGTATTTTTCGAGTACTCCTGTTTTGTAAAGTGCCACCCCGCAGTTCAATGCTGTTTGGCCACCAAAAGCCAACAGGATTCCCTGTGGATTTTCTTTTTTGATCACTTCCTCCACAAAATGTGGCGTAACCGGAAGGAAATAAATTTTATCGGCAATGTTATCCGAAGTCTGGATGGTTGCAATATTCGGGTTGATCAGAACCGTTTCAACACCTTCTTCTTTCAATGCTTTTAACGCCTGTGAACCGGAATAGTCGAATTCACCGGCTTCCCCAATCTTTAGGGCACCCGACCCCAGAACAATAACTTTTTTAATATGTGTTTCTATCATGATTTCTTGCTTTCTTCAATGTTTTTAATGAATTCGTCAAACAAAAACTCGGTGTCAGTCGGGCCGCTCGATGCTTCCGGGTGAAACTGAGTGGAGAAGAATGGCTTGGATTTATGACGGATTCCTTCGTTGGTGTTGTCGTTCACATTGGTAAAAAGTGGCTCCCAGTCGGAAGGCAGCGACTCTGTTTGAACAGCATAACCGTGATTTTGTGAAGTAATGTAACATTTATTGCTTCCTTCCAAAAGAACAGGCTGGTTATGACTGCGGTGACCGTATTTCAGTTTGTAAGTGTCAGCTCCGGCAGCCCGGGCCAGTAACTGGTTCCCGAGGCAAATTCCCATTATCGGTTTTTCATCGCCAATAACCGATTTAATGTGCTCTACCGTTACATCGCACATGGCCGGGTCGCCGGGACCGTTTGAAATGAAAACACCATCAAATTCTTCCGATCTGAAATCGTAATCCCACGGCACCCTGATCACAGTTGCATTTCTGTTTAGCAGGCAACGGATAATATTGTTTTTTACGCCACAATCAACCAGAACAACTTTGTGCTCACCTTCGCCATAAACTTCACGTTCGGTGCAGCTGGCAACGGCCACCAGGTTTTCCTTGTTAGGATCGTAAAAATCAATCTCTTCTTCAAATTCAATCTTTCCAAGCATCGAGCCTTTCTCACGTAAAATTTTTGTTAAGGCTCTGGTGTCAATGTCAAATAATCCCGGCACTTCGTATTCTTTCAGCCAGTCAGATAATGACTTTTCTGCATTCCAGTGACTGAATTCGAACGAATAGTCGGAGATGATCAGTCCGGAGATGTGTAATTTGTGCGATTCATAATACTTATGAATGCCGTTTTCCTTGTGCCCAACCGGAACACCATAATTCCCGATCATCGGGTAGGTCGAAACCAGAATCTGGCCGGTGTAAGAAGGATCGGTTAAACTTTCAGGATAACCGGTCATAGCGGTATAAAACACAACTTCGCCGGCTACTGCCTTTTCGCTTCCGAAAGATTTCCCGATAAAAACGGTACCGTCTTCCAATGTTAATTTTGCCTGTTTTACTTTAAACATATTCAACTGCGTAATTAAAAAAAATGCGTTTGCCCTAAATGAACAAACGCATTTCAGTTATCTCTCTCAAGTATTTTCAGATAAGTATTATTTCCCATTTATAAAGATCGTAACCTTAAGCTAAAATCAATATCGCTGCAAAAATAACAATTATTCTGAGATTTAGGTTTGAAAAAACAAAGAAATGCATAAATTTGCATTTAAAATGAATATTTATTCAGTGAAGAATAAAGTACAAAGGCAATTAGAAATCAGGAGAATTATTCAGGGCGGTAATGTTCACAGTCAGGAGCAGTTATTAGCGGTTTTGAAAGGAAAGGGTTACGACCTGACGCAGGCTACTTTGTCGCGCGACCTGAAAGTTTTGCAGGTGGCAAAAGTGCCGCATCCGGTAAAAGGTTATGTGTATACCATTCCTTCCGGGAATGACCAGGCGGTAAATAGTGCTGAGCAGATCCGGGTGAATTACCTGGCTGATGGTTTTAAAAGCCTTCAGTTTTCGGGGAGCCTGGCCGTGTTGCGAACATTGCCCGGTTATGCCAGTAGTTTTGCGGTGGTAATCGACCAAGCCGATCCCTGGGAAATCCTTGGTACAGTTGCCGGGGACGATACGATATTAATTATACAGCGGGAAGGGATATCAAAAAACGATTTGATGGAGGCATTGATTAAAATAATGCCAAAACTGAGAGAAAAGTTATAACAGAAAACATGAAGAGTCTTAAAGATATTAAAGTTGAAATAGCAACAGAGAAACATCTGAAATACATCGATGATATTAATGATGCCATTGATTTGGCATCGAAACAGCGGGGCACAGGTATTGCCCGCCGTACCAACGAATACCTCAGTAAAAAAATTAATGAAGGCAAAGCGATAATTGCTACCTACGGTGACGTTTTTGCTGGTTTTTGCTACATCGAAACCTGGCAGGAAAAGGGTTTTGTGGCGAATTCGGGATTGATTGTTGTTGAAGAATACCGTGGACTTGGTTTGGCCAAGGAAATCAAAAAGAAAGCGTTTGAACTTTCACGAAAAAAATATCCGAATGCAAAAATATTTGGTTTAACTACCGGTTTGGCGGTAATGAAAATCAACCACGAGCTGGGTTATCGTCCGGTAACTTTTTCGGAACTTACCATGGACGATCAGTTTTGGAAAGGATGTGAGGGTTGTGTAAATCACGATATCCTGGAAAGAACCGGCCGAAGCAAATGTTTGTGCACCGGAATGTTGTACAATCCGGCGTGGGAGAAACCCAATTTCAAAAGTGTCAACGGCATAAAAAAAAGAAGTTTGTTAGATCTCATTCCGAGATTGAAGCCCGGTATGGGAGCTAAAAAAGATAAGTCAGTAAAAAAAGATTAAGAGAGTGGCAGCATCTGAATAGGATAGTCAGCTACAGGTAATATTTTTTCATAGAAGAATTAATGCTGTCGCTCTCTTTAAGACATTATAATTATGAGCAAGAAATTAGTATTGGCATTTAGCGGAGGTTTGGATACCTCGTTTTGCGTCAAGTATTTGAAAGAAGAAAAAGGTTTTGAAGTCTACACGGCTATTGCCAACACCGGAGGTTTTTCTGATGACGAACTGAAAGCGATTGAAAAAAGAGCGCTTGAACTGGGTGCGGTGAAGCACACCACACTTGATGTAACCAACGAGTATTACGAGAAATGTATTCGATACATGGTTTTTGGAAATGTGTTACGAAATAATACTTATCCGATTTCGGTGAGTTCCGAGCGTGTTTTTCAGGCCATTGCCACCATTGAATATGCCAAAGAAATTGGTGCAGGTTATATTGCACACGGAAGTACCGGGGCAGGAAACGACCAAATTCGTTTCGACCTGACTTTCCAGGTTTTAGCACCCGAAATTGAAATTATTACTCCAACACGCGACCTGATGTTGAGTCGCCAGGAAGAAATCGATTATTTGAAGAAATATGGCTTCGAAGCCGATTTCACAAAAATGGCCTATTCGATCAACCAAGGACTTTGGGGAACCAGCGTTGGAGGAAAAGAAACTTTAACAACGAATAAAAACTTGCCGGAAGAAGCATATCCAAGTCAGTTGGAAGCGAGCGACGAAAAAATTATCGAACTGGGTTTCGAAAAAGGTGAACTGGTTTCAATCGACGGCGAGTTTTACGAGAATGGACCCGATATTATTAGGGCGCTGGAAACCGTGGCATCGAAATATGCCATTGGCCGCGATACCCATGTTGGTGATACCATTATCGGTATTAAAGGGCGGGTTGGTTTTGAGGCCGCTGCCCCGATGATCACCATTAAAGCACATCATTTGTTAGAGAAACACACGCTTACAAAGTGGCAATCGTATTGGAAAGAACAACTGGGTAACTGGTACGGCATGTTCCTGCACGAAGCCATGTATCACGAACCGGTTATGCGAAATATCGAGGATTTTCTCGAATCGAGCCAGGATAAAGTAACGGGAAAAGTGATTGTTAAATTGAAGCCTTATCACTTCGAACTTGTTGGAATTGAGTCGGAAAACGACCTGATGAATTCGGGCTTTGGAGAATACGGCGAAACGGTGGAAGCCTGGACTGCTGAGGACATCAAAGGATTTACAAAAATCATGTCGAACTCGTTGAAAATATACAACTCGGTCAATAAGGATTTGTAGGATGATAAAAGTAGGGATCATAGGAGGAGCGGGCTATACAGCCGGCGAACTGTTGAGGATATTGATAAATCATCCTGAAGTGGAACTTGCGTTTGTTCAAAGTTCGAGCAATGCCGGAAATCCAATAACCAATGTTCATATTGATTTGCTGGGCGAAACCGACCTGATTTTTACCGGTGAAATGCCTTTAGAAAATGCAGATGTTATTTTTCTTTGCATGGGGCACGGTAAATCGGTAGAATTCATGGAACAAAATCAACTGCCCGAAAGTTTGAAGGTCATTGATCTTAGCCACGATTTCAGACTCAAAAGAGAAGGGAATAACTTCATTTACGGGCTGCCGGAATTAAATCGCGAGCTGATTAAGCAAGCTGATTTTATTGCCAATCCGGGATGTTTTGCTACCGGAATCCAGTTGGCATTATTACCACTTGCGGCGAACGGATTACTGAATGATGAAGTGCATGTACAGGCTATTACCGGTTCGACCGGAGCTGGGCAAAAACCAACATCCACTTCGCATTTTAGCTGGCGTAATAATAATTTGTCGGCCTATAAAGTTTTTCAACATCAGCACGAAGGAGAAATCCTGCAAGGCCTGAAACAGTTACAAACGAGTTTCTCCAGCGACTTTAATTTTGTACCGATCCGCGGGAATCACACTCGTGGTATTTTTGTGTCGGCATATACCAATTTTTCAGGATCGCTGGAAGATGCTATCAAGTTGTATAAAGAATATTATGACGGTCATCCTTTTACTTTTGTGGTGGAAAACAATCCGTCGATAAAACAGGTTGTAAATACCAACAAAGCAGTAGTTTACCTTGAAAAAAACGGGAAAAAACTAGTGATGATAAGTGTTACTGATAACCTGATTAAAGGTGCCTCAGGGCAGGCGGTTCAGAATATGAACCTGATGTTCGGACTCGATGAAAAAGCCGGTCTGAATTTAAAACCGGTGGCTTTTTAATGAAAATTAAAAATGGAATGAAGGGAGGATTTAGCTTCATGTTTCCCGCTCCTGACTTCCAACTTGAATAATATGAAACTATTTGACGTATATCCATTGTTCAATATTACTCCGGTAAAAGCCGAAGGTTGCTATGTCTGGGACAAGCAGGGTAGAAAATACCTCGATTTGTACGGAGGACATGCCGTAATTTCTATCGGTCACAGTCACCCTGATTATGTGCGAAATATCTCGGAACAGCTAAATAAAATTGGATTTTATTCCAATTCGGTTCAGAATCCGTTGCAGCATGAACTGGCCGATAAATTAGGGCAACTTTCAGGTTGCGAGGATTACCAGCTTTTTCTTTGCAACTCGGGAGCCGAAGCCAACGAAAATGCGCTTAAACTTGCCTCGTTTATTACAGGTAAGAAAAAGATAATCAGTTACAAAAAGGGATTTCACGGGCGTACTTCGGCAGCGGTTTCGATAACCGATAATCCGAAGATCATTGCTCCGGTGAACGAAACAGATAATGCCATTATTCTTCCATTCAACGATATTGAAGCCACTGAAGAGGCACTGAAAAATGGAAATGTCGCTGCAGTTATTGTTGAGGGGATACAGGGGATTGGCGGAATTCATGTTCCTGATGCCGATTTTTTGGTTCAAATAAAGAAACTCACCGAAAAATATGTGGCAGCCTTGATTCTCGATGAAATTCAGTCGGGTTACGGACGAAGCGGAAAGTTTTTTGCCTTTCAGCATTCCGATGTGAAACCCGATATTATTACAATGGCCAAAGGGATGGGTAACGGGTTTCCGGTTGGCGGGGTGTTAATTCAGCCCAGCATCGAACCATGGTACGGCATGTTGGGAACCACTTTTGGTGGAAATCATCTGGCATGTGCGGCTGCCATTTCTGTACTTGATGTGATGAAAATTGAGAAACTGATCGAGAATGCACAAACAGTGGGGGAATATTTTTTTGAAAAACTGGCAGCTTTGGATGCCGATTTTGAACTAAGAGGCTTAGGCCTGATGATCGGAATGGAATTTAAATTTCCGATCAAAGAAATCCGCCAGCGTTTATTGTTTGATTATGGAATTTTTACCGGTGTTTCCGGACAAAATATTATTCGATTGTTGCCGCCGTTGAATCTCACAATTCAGCAAGCCAACGATTTTCTTGCAGCTTTTGAAGCTGTTTATGCAGATGTTTCTGAGTCGCTGACTGAAAAATAGAAGCAGAATGAACTTGATTTTATAACTTGTAATTATGGAAACAAAAAAAATAGCCATTATCGGGATTGGAAATATGGGAGGTGCCATTGCACATGGTCTCTTAAAATCGGGTTTTTTGCCCGCCGACCATATTTTTGCGGCCGATAGAAAGGAAGCCAGTCTTCAGGAATTAAAAGACCTTGGCGTAAATACCTACACTGAGAATCTGGAAGCAGCCAAAAATGCCGATGTAATTATCGCAGCAGTTAAACCTTATCACATCGAAGGTGTGATAAGTGCAATTAAACCGGCGCTTGATACCGGCAAAATATTCATTTCAATCGTTGCCGGAGTTGGTATTAATGTTTTGGGTGAAATGGCCGGCCGGGATATCCCTATTTTCAGAGTGATGCCCAATACGGCCATTGCTTTGCAGGAATCACTGACTTGTATCTCAGCCAATGAAAACACGGCAGAGCATCGCGATTATGTGGTCGACCTCTTTGATAAACTGGGCAAAACGGTTGAAATTTCGGAGGAATTGATGGCTGCAGCCACAGTGCTTTCATCGTGTGGAATAGCTTATGCACTGCGTTACATCAGGGCTGCTATGCAGGGAGGAATCGAGATCGGTTTTGGGGCCGAGATGGCTCAGTTTATTACCGCCCAAACTGTAAAAGGTGCTACCGAGTTGCTGCTGCAGTCGGGTAACCACCCCGAACGCGAAATCGATAAGGTGACCACTCCAATGGGTGTGACCATTACCGGTTTAAATGAAATGGAGCACCGGGGATTTAGTTCTTCGTTAATTCAGGGAGTGATGGCATCGTACAAAAAAGTTGGGAATTCGAAGTAGGAACTGTGCAGTTAAGGTACAAGAAAATAACCATAAAAGTTGGTAGCAATGTTTTGGCGAAAGCCGACGGGACATTGAATGTCTCGCGCATTGCTCACCTGGTCGATCAGATTGCTGTTCTTCATAAAAACGGGGTAGAAGTAGTTCTGGTTTCTTCAGGAGCAGTGGCTGCCGGAAGAGCGGTTATGCAACCGTCGAAAAAAACCGATGCAGTTTCCCAACGTCAATTGTGGGCCGCGCTGGGGCAGGTAAAACTTATTTCGCGCTATTCCGACTTTTTTCAGGAAGACGGATTGACCTGTGCACAAGTACTCACTACCAAAGAAAATTTTTCGAGCAGAGGGCATTACCTGAACATGAAAAACTGCATTACAACGTTACTTGAAAATAAAGTTATACCGATAGTTAACGAAAACGATACGATCTCGGTGACAGAACTGATGTTTACCGATAATGACGAGCTGTCGGGGCTGATCGCCTCGATGGTTGATTCGGAGGCACTAATTCTTTTAACAAACGTCGACGGTGTTTTTAGTGCTCATCCCAATAGCGACGATGCCGAACTAATAGAACGAATAGAGGTCGGCGAAAAAGAGTTGGCTAACGCTATATCATCTGAACGGTCCGACTTTGGCCGTGGAGGAATGCATACCAAATTCAGGATTGCCAAAAAAGTGGCAAACGACGGTATTGCAGTTCACGTGGCCAACGGTACCAGCGAGAATGTGTTGGTTGATTTACTCGACGTGAATAAAAACTTGAAGCATACTTCTTTTGTACCGGGGACAAAACCGTCGAGTGGCGTGAAAAAGTGGATTGCTTATTCTGATGGTTTTGCCAAAGGAGAATTGATCATCAATGAAGGTGCCGAAAAGGCGCTAAAATCCGAGAAAGCGGTTAGCCTTTTGCCGGTGGGAGTGATTAGTGTGGAAAGCCGGTTTAGACGTGGTGATCTGATTAAGATCAGAAACGAAAATGAAGAATTGATAGGTTTGGGGAAAGCTGCTTACAGTTCGGAAAGGCTTGAAAAAGAAAAACTTTCAGAAAGACAGAAACCGGTAGTCCACTACGATTATTTGTACATGGAAAACCGAAAAGGAAATGGAGAAGAAACAAATAAAAAATAAAATAGCTCAGAATGATTTTTACTAACATACCTGTTTCAGGTTACTACCCATTATCCCTTTTATATGCCTTAATTTGAACTTATTCTGAGCTCCCTCTCCCTCCCCCGGGAGGGGGTTTTAATTGAACAATACATTTTTTTGACGATAAAGTTTGGTGAAAATGAAGATAAAGCAACAGTTACAAAATGCACTGGAAGCCTCGCAAAAGCTTAATCTAACTAAGCACGAGCAAATTATTGCTGTCTTAAATGAACTGGCTGTACAGGCGCGTGCCAACAAAGCATTTATTCTGGAAGAAAACCAAAAGGATCTGGATCGGATGAGTAAAGATGATCCGAAATATGATCGGCTGAAACTTACTGCTGAACGAATTGAAGGTATTGCCGCGGATATCGAAAATGTTGCCAAACTGGAGAATCCGGTGGGAAAGCTGTTAAAAGAAAGCGATCAGCCCAATGGAATGAAGATAAAAAAAATCACCGTTCCGTTTGGAGTGATTGGGATCATTTACGAGGCACGCCCGAACGTTACTTTCGATGTATTTTCACTTTGTCTGAAATCGGGTAACGCCTGTGTTTTAAAAGGAGGCAGCGATGCAATTTATTCAAACCAGGCGATTGTTTCTATCATTAAAAACGTACTGAATAAATTCAATATCGATGAAAATACGGTAACGCTCTTACCTGCCGGTCGCGAAGAAACCAACGAAATGCTGCATGCCAACGGTTTTATCGATCTGCTCATTCCAAGAGGTAGCCAGGGGCTAATTAATTTTGTACGCGACAACGCTACCATTCCGGTAATCGAAACCGGAGCCGGAATCTGTCATACTTATTTCGATGAATTTGGCGATGCCGAAGAAGGCCGGGAAATCATTTTCAATGCAAAAACACGCAGGCCTTCAGTTTGTAATGCGCTCGATTGCCTGGTGATTCATAAAAAGCGCTTAAATGAATTGCCAAAATTTGCAGAAAAGCTTTTAGAGGAAAAGGTGATCATCTATGCCGATGAACTTTCATTCCCCGAAATCAGCAAAGTATATCCTAAAGAGTTGCTTTTCGAAGCTACACCGAAGAGTTTTGGTACAGAGTTTTTATCGCTGAAAATGTCGGTTAAAACGGTGGATTCATTTGAGGAAGCTATAAAACACATTAACACGAACAGTTCGAAACATAGCGAGGCAATCATAAGTGAGGATCAGCAACGCATTGAGACTTTCAGAAAAGTGATCGATGCATCATCGGTGTATTCGAATGTTTCCACAGCTTTTACGGATGGGGCACAGTTCGGACTGGGAGCCGAAATTGGAATAAGCACACAGAAACTACATGCCCGCGGACCAATGGCACTGGAAGAGCTTACCAGCTATAAATGGATAATTGAAGGAAACGGACAAATCAGACCAAAATAAACACTGCAAAATGAAGAAATTTACATCGGTAAAAGATATACCAGGAATTGACGAAGCCCTTAAAACGGCTTTTGAGGTTAAGAAGAATAAGTTTGGATTTCAGCACCTGGGAAAAAATAAAACCATGGTTTTGGTGTTTTTCAACTCGAGCTTACGTACCCGGTTGAGTACCCAAAAAGCAGCCATGAATTTGGGCATGAATACCATGGTGATGAATGTAAACGAAGACAGCTGGCAGCTGGAATCGGAAATGGGCGTGGTAATGGACGGCAACAATGCCGAACATTTGCGTGAAGCCATTCCGGTGATCGGCAAGTATTGCGATGTGATCGGAGTACGTGCATTCGCCAAATTCGAAAATCGCGACGATGATTATTCTGAAAAAATACTGAGCCAGTTTGTCGAATATGCTGGTGTTCCGGTGGTGAGTATGGAAGGAGCAACGCGTCATCCGCTGCAAAGTTTTGCCGATTTGGTAACGATTGAAGAGCATAAAAAAGTAGAACGACCCAAAGTAGTATTGACCTGGGCTCCACACCCCCGCGCATTGCCACAGGCTGTAGCTAACTCGTTTGTTGAGTGGATGCGTGAAACCGATTACGAGCTGGTAGTGACACATCCCGAGGGATATGAACTGGCACCTGAATTCATGGGAGATGTGAAAGTAGAATACGATCAGAGAAAGGCATTTGAGGGGGCCGATTTTATTTATGCCAAGAATTGGGCATCGTACACTAACTACGGGCAGATTTTGTCGAAAGATCTGGCATGGACTGTTGATGAGGCTAAAATGGCACTGACAAACGATGCTAAATTTATGCATTGCCTACCGGTTCGCCGGAACATGGTAGTTGCCGACGGAGTGATTGATAGTTCAAATTCGATTGTGGTGGAAGAAGCTTACAATCGTGAAATAACTGCCCAGGCGGTACTGAAAATGATTTTGGAAGACTCGTAGTACCTGTCACGCTGTCCGTCAAACGGCAGATTCAGCATCTCATAAATTAAAAAGATTGCGAATCAGGTTCGGAATGACGTATCAAGAATTAACTTTGCGTCTTCGCGTCTTTGCGAACAACTTGTATATCATGACACAAAAAATAGAAATAATTCCCGCCATCGACTTAATTGACGGTAAATGTGTGCGGCTTTCGCAGGGCGACTATAATCAGAAAACCGTGTACAACGAAAATCCCCTGGAAGTAGCAAAGATGTTTGAAACTGCAGGAATTCAGCGCCTGCATTTAGTTGATCTGGACGGAGCAAAGGCAAAACACATTGTAAATTATAAAGTGCTTGAAGCCATAGCTACCAAAACTGATCTCATCATCGATTTTGGCGGTGGTCTAAAGTCGGATAAAGATCTTGAAATCGCATTTAATTCGGGTGCTGCAATGGTTACAGGCGGAAGCATTGCCGTAAAGGAAAGAGAGACGTTTCTGATCTGGCTCGAAAAATATGGAAGCGACAAAATTATCCTCGGTGCCGATGCAAAAGACGGAAAAATTGCGGTCAGCGGCTGGCTCGAAACAACTGAACTGCCGGTGGTAGATTTTATTTCAGAATATTTTGGTGAGGGAATTTCAAAAGTAATATCAACTGATATAAGTCGCGACGGAACGTTAAGTGGCCCGTCTTTCGAGCTCTATGCTGAAATTATGGAACAGCTTCCCAAAGTAGAAATAATCGCCAGTGGCGGAATTGCTACAATGGAAGACATATTAAAATTAGATGAAATGGGAGTTCCGGGAGTAATTACCGGTAAAGCCATTTATGAAAATCGGATAACTTTAAAGGAAATAAAAAAGTTCATCTTTTAAGCTGTTGAACTTTCAACTTTGAAATAAAGAATGCTGGCAAAACGAATCATACCGTGTCTCGATATTAAAGACGGACAAACTGTAAAGGGGATCAACTTTGTGAATATCCAGGAAGTTGGCGATCCGGTTGAACTAGGTGCAAAATATGCTGCCGACGGAGCAGATGAACTTTGCTTTTTAGACATTACAGCTACACACGAAGGCCGGAAAACTTTTGTGGAACTGGTAAAACGGATTGCTGCACACATCAACATCCCGTTTACTGTTGGTGGTGGAATAAGCGAATTGAGCGACGCCGAAAAACTTTTGGCCGCCGGTGCCGATAAAATTTCAATAAATTCTTCAGCCGTTCGTAATCCGAAACTGATCGACGATCTGGCATTGCATTTCGGAAGTCAGTTTGTTGTTGTCGCAATCGATGCCCGCGGAGATGAAAACGACCAATGGACGGTCACAGTAAATGGTGGTCGCATTCCTACTGATAAAGAGTTGTTTTCGTGGGCTAAAGAAGCCGAAGACCGTGGAGCCGGTGAAATACTTTTTACTTCGATGAACCACGACGGAACCAAAAACGGTTTTGCCAATACGCAGCTTTCAAAAATGGCCGATATGCTTAAAATTCCGATCATCGCTTCGGGAGGAGCGGGCGCCAAAGAGCATTTTGTAGAGGTGTTTACTAGCGGCAAAGCAGATGCCGGACTGGCGGCCAGTATCTTTCATTACAACGAAATTCCAATTCCCGTACTTAAGAATTACTTAAAACACAACGACATTGTAGTCCGTTAATCAGTGCTTTGTTTTAACTTCGCACCGAATTAAGTCATGAAAACGAACTCGTTTTTCTCGCTTAGGAGAAATAAATGAGTTCTGAACGGTGTGGTTCCTCCCGTTAAAGAAGAAACAATTAAACGAGGAACGAAAAAATTGGAACGATGAAAATATTAAAAGAAATATCACAACTCGACTTTGACAAAACCAGAGGTCTGATCCCGGCCATAATTCAGGATGCTGAAACCAACAACGTATTAATGCTGGGGTATATGAACAGCGAAGCGCTGGCTAAAACCCAGGTGAGTGGGAAAGTAACCTTTTTTAGTCGCTCGAAAAATCGTTTATGGACCAAAGGCGAAGAATCGGGTAATTTTATGAATGTGATTTCGATAGGCGTTGATTGCGATAACGATACGCTTTTGATTAAAGTGAATCCGGTTGGGCCGGTTTGCCATACGGGTGCCGATACTTGTTTTGAAGAGGTGAATACCTCCAATGAAATCTTGTTCTTGAGTTACCTGCAGGATTTCATCGACAAACGAAAAGTTGAAATGCCCGAAGGCTCTTACACTACTTCTTTATTTCAGAAAGGTACTCGGAAAATCACTCAGAAGGTGGGTGAAGAGGCGGTTGAAACCATTATTGGAGCTATGGCCAACGACGACGAGAACTTTTTATACGAAGCCGGTGACCTGCTTTATCACCTTATAGTTTTGTTGGCACATAAAGGATACCGTATTGAAGACATTGTAAGGGAACTGCGCAAACGTCATAAATAAAATTACGGGAATTACGGTTGTTTTTTGAGAGTCGGATAAAGAGTTGTTCGATTAAAACCTATGTTCGATAATACTATTTTATAACATAGTTGCGTAACATAGTTGTAAAACATTGCCAATTAATGTGTTGCGGGCTGGTTTTTCTGTATTGTAGTCCTTAGTTTTGTAGTACTGCTAATCGAAAAAACCGTGATATGGAAACTCTAACCGTTTGCCCAACAAGTACTGCTACAATTTTGGCGTGTCAGAAAATTGCCCGGACTTTTAAGGAGAATATTTTTGAACTTTCCAGTGTTCGCACCGAATGGGATCAAGAATATGCCACTTCTTTAAATGTTTGGATTGATGACACCATCGAAAAACATTATGCCGATTCACAGGATGCACTGGAAGATGAGCGCTATCGCGAGTGGCACGAAATTATGGTAGCTGCACTGCAGCACCTGAAAGTTTTACGGGCATCAGTAAAAATCGATTTCAAAAAGGATAAGGAATTTCTAAAGGCTTTCTTCGAAAAGACGGGGTACAACGCCTATTTCAGCGATGCCAAAAACGGCGATCATTTAAGCCTTTTCAATTTCCTGAAAACTTTTGCCGCTAATCTGGATGAGGCTACCCGCCAGAAAATTGTTGAACATGGTACCGTGGATTCATTATTTGATAAAATCCTGGCTTGTGCCAATCAAATCAATGAATTCAGAGATTGTTTTGTAGCCCTCGAAGGTGATGCGCTACTCGACAATTACGGAAAACAGGAAGTTGCAAGCATTTACAGTACCATCCAGGATATTTGTCGCGTTGCAATTGCCTATTATCAGTTCGATCCGGATAAGCGTTGCGGATTCAGCTATTACAAAGTATTGGTGAATCTATAAGTTTTATACTAAGTGATTAACACGATTAGAATCAGTCTGGCTGCTATGCGGCCGGGCTGTTCTTTAATAAAAAAAGCCGCTAAAGACAGGCTTTAACGGCTACTTTATTATTTCTTGTTAAAGTGCTAGATAATCAGCATAGCGTCGCCATAAGTTCCAAAGCGGTAATTTTCTTTTATGGCTGTGTTATAGGCTTCCATCACAAATTCGTAACCCCCAAAGGCCGCTACCATCATTAGAAGGGTAGAATAAGGCAGGTGTAAATTAGTGATCATCGAATTGGCTACGTTAAATTCGTAGGGTGGGAAGATGAATTTATTGGTCCATCCTTCGAATGGTTTCAGGAAACCTTGTGTTGAGACCGAACTTTCAAGTGTGCGCATCACAGTTGTTCCAACGGCACACACATTTCTTTTATTTTCCTTGGCGGTATTTACCATTTTGCAAGCTTCGTCTTTTATCCAGATCTGTTCCGAATCCATTTTGTGCTTCGTCAGGTCTTCCACATCGACACTCCTGAAATTACCCAATCCAACATGTAGTGTAATGTACGAGAAATTGATTCCTTTGATTTCGAGGCGTTTTAGTAATTCGCGGCTAAAGTGCAATCCTGCAGTTGGTGCAGCTACTGCGCCTTCGTGTTTGGCAAAAATGGTTTGGTAACGGTCCTTATCTTCAGGTTGAACCTGGCGGTTGATAAATTTTGGAAGTGGCGTTTCACCAAGACTGTACAAGGTTTGTTTGAATTCGTCGTACGGTCCGTCGAACAAAAAACGCAAAGTTCTGCCGCGCGAAGTGGTATTGTCGATAACCTCGGCAACCAAAACATCGTCGTCGCCAAAATAAAGTTTATTACCGATTCGAATTTTTCGTGCAGGATCAACCAAAACATCCCAAAGTCGCTGTTCGCGGTTTAGTTCGCGAAGCAAAAAAACTTCGATTTCGGCTCCTGTTTTTTCTTTGTTACCATATAAACGGGCCGGAAATACCTTGGTATCGTTAAAAACAAACACGTCTTTATCATCAAAATAATCAAGCACATCTTTAAACAATCGATGTTCGATGGTACGGTTTTCCCGGTTTAAAACCATTAATTTCGATTCGTCGCGGTTGTCGGCCGGATGTAAGGCTATTTTCTCCGGGCTAAGTTCATACTTGAATTTTGATAATTTCATCTCGCTAATTTTTAATTTTCTTTGTTTACTCCAGCCTGTCTTTTGTCAGACAGGAAAATGATCCATGATTTATCGAATTACCCGTTCGGTAATTTTTTGATCACGGCTCTTTTCATTTTAATTTATTTTATTCTTCGAATTCAGGTTGTTGGTCATTGAATTCAGCAATGCGGTTTTATTCAAAGTTATCAATCTACGAGATAAAAATACTTTAGGATACATCAATTTGTATGTTTTCCAGAAAATATTCCACTTTAAATGCATCGCTTATTTTGTATTCACCAACCCTGGTCCTTTCCAACGCCGTTAAATACGCACCACATTGCAGAGCTTCACCGATATCGCGCGCAAACGCACGAATATAGGTACCTTTTCCGCATGTAATCCGTAATTTTATAAACGGCAATTCGAATTCCTCAATTTCAACCTTATGTATAACAATTTTTTTGGGTCGAAGTTTTACCTCTTCACCATTTCTTGCATAATCAAATGCCCGCTTCCCCTTCACCTTTACTGCCGAAAATACCGGGGGAACCTGCTCGATCTCCCCTGTAAAATCCTGCAGGACCTCATTCACCAATGCTTTGGTAACATGAGCATAATCCGTTCTCGAGTCTTCCTCGGTTTCAAGGTCGAACGAAGGAGTTGTTGCCCCAATTTTCAGGGTAGCAACGTATTCTTTTTCAGTAGCCTGTATGCTTTCAATTTTTTTTGTGGCCCTTCCCGTGCACAAAACAATCACTCCGGTTGCTAATGGATCGAGTGTGCCGGCATGACCTACTTTGAGTTTTTTTATGCCCAGTTTTTGACAAAGTTCATAACGTACTTTATTCACAACATCAAAGGAGGTCCAGTTCAAACCTTTGTCAAACAATAATATTTCCCCTGCGGAAAAGTCGTATTTGTTTTTGAATCTGGGCATATATAAGGCTCTGTTATTCAGAGAATTGTAATATTTTGCAAAATTCAGGCTGCAAAGATAGCAATTAGGCCGATAAGAGCGCAATAAATGGCAAAATAAATGAGTTTGCCTTTTTTAACGATTTTAATCATCCACGAACAGGCTGCCAATCCGGTAAGAAATGCGGCAACAAAGCCAACCAGCAGGTTGGTCACATTTAAATGTTGAGTGGTAATTTCGCCACTGAAAACATCGAGAATGGCGGCTCCGATGATTGGAATTAACACCATTAAAAATGAAAATCTCGCCACATCATCTTTTTTTACTTTTAATAGAATACCGGTTGCAATTGTTGCTCCACTTCGCGAAATACCCGGTAAAACGGCCAGAGTTTGGGTAATTCCGATTATAAATGCTTTGGCAAATGTAATTTCTTTGGTGTTCTGTTTTACGTAACCGGTAAGTGTGAGCAGACACGCTGTGAATAAAAGCATACACCCCACAAAAAACAGGTTACCCGTAAAAAGACTTTCGATTTCAGCTTTGAATAGTAAACCAACAATAACGATGGGGACCGACGAAAACAACAGCATAGCCACGTATTTTGTGGCATTGTTCCATTCGAACTTGAACAGATCTTTCAGGAGTGAGCCAATATCCTTTCTGAAAACAACAATAGTACTAAGTACCGTGGCTAGATGCACATCGAGCACAAAAAGCAGGTTATTCTCGTTTTTGATGTTCAAAAGCGCATGCCCAATTTCAAGATGTCCGCTTGAACTGATAGGTAAGAATTCGGTAAGGCCCTGGATTATTCCAAGAAGAAATGCCTGGAATGCAGTCATGAATTGTGGGGTTACTGGTCAGCCTTTGGCTTTTTCATTATGGCGTAGATCTCGAAAACAAAACCGATAAATAATAAAATCGGTGCCAGTGTTATTCGCCTAAAACTAAAGATATCATCACTGAATACATTCGGATCGTCGCTACCGCCTCCGGCCATCAAAATAAAACCCAGTACAATAATTGCAAAGCCGATAGCCAACAGTTTATAATTCTCTTTTCCCAACGCAAATCCGGCAGTATCCTTTGTTTCTTTCGATTTTTTAGCCATTGTTTCTTTTATAGATGCGGTAAAGATAATTAATAAAATAATTCATCAAATTTAAGCCGCAGGAATTTGTTGAGGACAAGCCATGTTGATAACAGCGAAATAACAAATCCCAAAACGAAAACTGACAAAACTACAATGGGGATAATTTGCATATCGTTGATTCCAAACTGGTCGAACAATTCGGTTTTATAAGTATAAATTCCCGCAAGCAGAACCAGGTTTGCCAGCAATGCCCCTGTACCTCCCAGCAATAAACTGCGCTTTAAAAACGGTTGGCGTATATAGTTTTTACTGGCGCCTACCATTTGCATGGTATTAATAATAAAACGTTGCGAGTAAATGAGCAGTCGAATGGTATTGTTGATCAGACCAAAAAATATAAAGGTTAGCAGTCCGCTAACAATAAGCAGAAGTAGGCTGATTCTTTTTACGTTATCATTGATTAGTGTTGCAATATTTTTTTCGAAATACACTTCCTTCACCTCCGGGTAATTCAGAAATCTTTGCTCCAAAATCTTCAAACTGTCGCTGTTGGTGTAGGATGCGTAAAGCTTTATTTCGATGGAAGAGAACAGCGGATTCTGGCCCAGAAAACCCGTGAAATCTTCACCCAGTTCTTCCGTTAATTCTTTTGCGGCTGTTTCTTTGTCGATGTAACGTGTTAATTTTACATACTCGCTTAGCGATAAGGTTTTTTCGAGACGGATGATTTCAACTTCTTTTAAGTCGTCGTTTAAAACAAGGGTCAATCCAATTTGCTCGCGCACGTAGTTCGACAATTGATGTGCATTGAGGACAACAAAACTGAGTAGACCCAGCAAAATCAAAATCAACGTGATATTCACCAGGGAAGTAATCCAGGAGTTCCAAAATCGTTTTTTAATCTTTTTTGCCTTTTTTTGCTTCATACGTCCTGTGAAATGCTGAGCCTAACAAATGTAACGAAATATACGGTCGGGGTATGGAAGGAGGAAAATAAATTTTGGAATAGGAACTTAACACTCCAACTAATACTTCTGATTTTTCCTTATTTATTGTAAGTTGCAGTATGCCAGTGTTTTAGATTGTGTTTTTGTGTTTTCTGAGAAAAGCTTGCCTGACTTGCGTTAACTTATTGAAAATTTGAACGTTATTTCTTTGGAAATACAAAAAAAGAAAATACTTTTGCAGTCCCGATTATTATCCTTAGAGATAAGGAGTGTAAATGATTGATTTTCTTGATGTAAGCACGTTTGGTGATATTATTCCGTTGAATCGAATATTGCAGCAGAAGGGAGAATCATAAGTGTTGAATTCATAAAAATTAGAAAAAGTGGACACACTTAGTTATAAAACAATTTCGGCCAATAAAGAAACTGCCGTTAAAGAGTGGGTTTTGATTGATGCCGAAGGACTTGTTTTGGGAAGAATGGCAAGTGAAGTTGCCAAAATCCTGAGAGGGAAAAACAAAGCAAATTTTACTCCGCATGCCGATTGCGGAGACAATGTAATTGTGATTAATGCTGAGAAAGTAGTTCTTACCGGTAAAAAGATGACTGACAAACAATATGTTCGTCACTCAGGTTATCCGGGAGGACAAACCTTTCAAAATCCTCAGGACATATTAGCTAAATATCCTGAGCGTCTGGTAGAAAAAGCTGTTAGAGGAATGTTGCCAAAAAATAAATTGGGACGTCAGCTTTTCAGAAACTTACATGTAGTTATTGGTGCAGAGCATAAATTTGAGGCTCAAAAACCAAAAGTTGTTGACTTAAAAAGTAAATAAACAAGATGGAAGTAGTTAATACATTAGGACGTAGAAAATCAGCAGTAGCTCGCATTTACGTTAGTGAAGGTAAAGGAAACATTACCATCAATAAAAAAGATCTTAAAGAATATTTTCCGGCCGGTATCCTGCAGTACATCGTATTGCAACCATTAAACTTGCTGGAAGTTTCTGAAAAGTACGACATTAAAGTTAACCTCGATGGAGGTGGCCCAAAAGGACAGGCAGAAGCTTTGCGTTTGGCCATTTCACGTGCGTTAATTAAAATCGATGCGGAATCGAGACCACCGCTGAAGGCTGCAGGATTCCTGACCAGGGATCCACGTGAGGTTGAACGTAAAAAACCGGGACAGCCAAAAGCAAGGAAACGTTTCCAGTTCTCAAAACGTTAATATTATTATTCATTTATATGGATCTAAAACGGCTGAGATTCCCGAGTACTCGGGACTACTCAGGTGTTGCTTTTAGGACATAGAAAAAGTAAACAGATGCCAAAGACAAATTTTCAAGAATTATTGGATGCAGGTGCACATTTTGGTCACCTGAAAAGAAAGTGGAACCCGAACATGGAGCCTTACATCTTCATGGAGAAAAACGGAATCCACATCATCGATCTGCAAAAAACAGTTGTTAAGATCGACGAAGCAGCAGCAGCCATCAAACAGATTGCAAAATCAGGTCGCAAAGTATTGTTTGTTGCCACTAAAAAACAGGCAAAAGAACTGGTAGCCGATCAGGTTAAAACTGTTGGAATGCCATACGTGACTGAACGTTGGCCGGGTGGAATGCTTACCAATTTCCCAACAATCCGTAAAGCGGTGAAGAAAATGATCTCCATCGATAAAATGATGAAAGATTCAAGTTGGGAAAATCTTTCGAAACGTGAAAAACTTCAAATCACCAGACAACGTGCAAAACTGGACAAAGTGTTAGGTTCAATTTCAGACCTTACTCGTTTGCCTGCAGCATTGTTTGTAGTTGATGTACTGAAAGAAAAAATCGCGGTTCGCGAGGCCAAAAAACTGGGAATACCGGTATTTGCTATCGTTGATACCAACTCAAATCCTGAAGATGTTGATTTCGTAATTCCTGCTAACGACGACGCTTCACAATCAATTCGTATCATTGTAGGCGAAATGGTTGAAGCCGTACGCGAAGGATTGAACGAACGTAAGATCGAGAAGGATAAAGAGGAAGCTGAAGCCAGCGAGTCAAAAAAGAAAGCGAAAGCCGCTAAAGAAGACGATTCTGACAGCGAATAAAGATTTTCTAGAATAACAATTTTTAAAAAAGATTTTAATATGTCTTTTAAAACAGCCGACGTAGTAAAACTGCGTAAAGTATCAGGTGCAGGGATGATGGATTGCAAAAATGCCCTGAAAGACGCCGACGGTGACTTTGATAAAGCACTGGAAATTATCCGTGAAAAAGGAAAACTTATTGCTAACAAACGTGCCGACAGAGATGCCGCTGAAGGTGTAGCTCTGGCAAAAGTGACCGAAGATGGTAAATTTGGTGCCTTGGTTGTACTGAATTGCGAAACCGACTTTGTGGCTAAAAACGAAAGCTTTGTTGCATTTGCTGAAAAGATTTTGAATGCAGCTCTCGAAAATAAAGTAGAAAGCCTTGAAGCGCTTAAAGCGATAGGACTCGACGGAACAGCTATTGAAGCTCAGGTAACCGAGCAAACTGGTGTAACCGGAGAGAAACTTGATCTTTCTTACTACAAATGTATTGCCGGCGAAAGTGTTGTGCCGTACATTCACCCGGGAAATAAACTGGCTACCTTAGTTAGTTTTAACAAAGAAGGTGTTGCCGAAAACGTTGGTAAAGACGTTGCTATGCAAATTGCTGCAATGGCGCCTCTTGCTATCGATCAGTCAGCTATTCCACAGGCCGAAATCGACAAAGAGCTTGAGTTTGCCAAAGAGAAATACCGCAAGGAAGGAAAACCTGAAGCAATGCTTGATAAAATTGCACAAGGTTCGTTGAATAAATGGTACAAAGACGTAACACTCTTGAACCAAACTTACGTGAAAGACGGAAAAATCTCCATCAAAGATTTCCTGAAGCAAAACGATCCTGAGTTAACAGTTACAGCTTTTGACCGCTACACTTTGAATGCGTAATAAAAGCTGAAGAAGATATAAGAACCGCTCATTAAAAAATGGGCGGTTTTTTTATGCCTAAAAAAGCCATTCACCTCCCGGCAAATGGCTTTGAAATATGTAATTCGTAAGGTTGTCTATCTGTTAATGATAAGGCGTTTCACGTTGCTTACCTCACCATTCTTAATAAACCTGCAGAGGTAAATACCGGTGGTTGCCGGCGATCCGTTTTCCTGAGCTCCCGTCCATCTTACTTTGTGCTTACCTTCTGGTAGATTATCGTTAACCAGAATCTTAACTTCCTGCCCAAACATGTTATAAATACTCAGATGAACATCAGAAGCTTCGTCGAGTGTGAACTCGATATTAGTAACAGTACGGAATGGATTCGGGTAAATATTGAAGTAATTATCAGGCTCGGGTTGTAAAGCCTCCACTTGAGTAGCTGATTCTACCGATTTTACAACAATGGTACTAAAATGCTCGATGGTTGCATAAATGCGATTGCGTGCAGTGTCAACCATGGCAACGCCATCGCCAACTTCTTCGAAACCGGTATTGTCGGCAAAGAAAACATTCAGATCTTTCGGATCAATACCAAGCGAATCCAGCAGGTCTTGCTTGTAAATCAATTTCAGTTCCACCGGAACATTAAAATAATAAGGCTCTACAATCGTGTCGGAACTTACCGGTTTTACGCTGAATTTTACACCGGTAATGATATCCTCAGTAAAATTCACTTCGGTGCTGTCGTCATCCATTTCAGCATATTTTTCAGGAATGAACATGAAAATATCTACATCTTCACTCACGCAGCCGTAAGGGAAGTGCAGCATGCTGGCGTTCAGGATGTTCAACGGATAAGGCAGACCGCCAATTTTGTAGGATTCACCTTCTTTAAAATATTTTGGTTTCAGCTCGTTTCCATTGGGTAAAACTCTTCGAATTGAAATGGTATTTACATCCATATCAACCGTGGAGTCAACCACAAGAAGTTCAACAGCGGCTTCAAAGTTGCTGTAACTTACTTCAACAAGTGTCATCCCGGTTTCGCCACTTAGGGTCAGTAAGCCTGTTTCGTCTATTGTAGCCACACTGGTATCGGTAACACTCCATATAAATTCGGCATTCTGGTGTTTGTTTCCGTTGGTTTTGTAGGTAGCGGAGTACAATATTGGTTCATTTCCGGTATAGACTACCATATCGCCGGGCTCGATTGTTAATTGTTTGCCGCGGTTATTTTGATTTTCGTTTTCCTGTTTAATTTTTTCTTTTTTGGCTTTGGTTTCGTAAACCGTGATTTTTGCGGTATCGGCCAACTCGCCAAGTGTGGCAATAATCATTCCTCTTCCAGGCATTTCAGTTGAGTAAAACATGTTTACACTCGAATCGGGGAACATGCCAATTCCCATCGGCTCGGCCGACCAGGTTACGGTTGTATCTACTTTGCAGCCCGTTGAGTCGATGTAGAAAGCACGCAATTCAACCGAGTCACTAATTTCAATACGGATGCTGGACGGAACGATTTTTACCTTTGGATATTCATCTTCCATTTCTCCCTTATCATCATCGTCGTTTTTCGGAGTGCCTGTAACTACCAGCATCACCGAATCGCGGGAGTCTTGGTATTTGGCAATCAGGTAACCGTCGCCGGGATGATTGGGCACCAACCATCCTTCTTTATTCACTTTACCCAGGTAACCGGGTTCGGTGTGCCATTTTATTCTGGCATCTGTAATTTCGGTTCCCGAAGTATCGGTAACCGCAGCAGAAACCATAACCGCTGAATCAGGATCAGTTTTGATATCTCCTGAAATAATTTCCAGGATTTGACCTGTTGCGTTGGTGACCAGAAATATTCCGGCCGTGAGCAACATAAATTTTGTGAGCATGTAAAATTTCTTCATATGATTTAAGATTGGTTGTGTTTATCATTCAACTTATTTTCCATTGCGCTTATCAAGCTACACAAGTTACGTAATACCTGTATGAAATGCAAGGGAACTCTGAGTTCATTATCAGAACTGCATTGCTATGAAATACTGTACATAAAATAAAGCGTCGTCACTTATATATTCTGAAAATGATGAAATGGTAACCCAAGAGATAACGTTAAGACATGTTGACTTAAGATTCTTTGGAGTTGGTCCTTCTTTTCAAAACCCTTTGTAAACGTGCTTTTCGGGGGATATTATAGTGATCTCTAACTATGGTATCGCCACATTTAATTTTCATAAGATTTGCAAATGATCAATAAAATTGATTTATTTAAGGTACTAACAGTTCTGTTGGGCTATTCTCACACACAATAAATGCAGTATTGAAAGGTACCGAAATACGACTTGTTGTTTCGGGGAACGAATGAACATTTTTTGGAAGCTTACATAAATTAAGACGCTTTAATATGAAGCAGATTTACAAACTCAAAATTTCTAAAACATGAAGAAAGTATTTTTATTAATTGTAGTTGCCGTTGCTTTTGCGGCTTGTGAAAAATCGTTCGAGCAGCCGGCCCGGGACGAATTGTTGTTAAAAGGTGCCAAAAAGAAGGCATCTTCATGTGTAACTCTTAAAGAAGGTACGCTGGTGTATGCGGACGGACATTACCTGGAAGGACAGCCCATAACAACGGGTTACGACATTTACGGGTACAATTACCAGGCTCATATGTTTAAGGGCTCATATTTTAATGCTTACGCCGGCCGTCCGGGAACTGCTTTGCCTCCTTTCAAGGGAGATGATGATGCCTACCTGGCTGAATTTCCTGAAGCTGCCAATCATTGGGCTTGGCCAAACCGGAATGATACCGTAAAGATGAAATGGAACGATGTATGGCTGGCGAATACCGACTGTGATGGTAATGGTGAACTTGACCGTCATGCCGGTTTTGATTCCTATATCGGCTCAGAAGCCTGGTTGACCAATCACATTTCGGGGGTAACCGTAACCGAAGATGGCAGCGAATGCAGCTGGAATTATTTCACAAAGATTATTGCCGTTCCCGAGGATGCGGTTCTCGACGGTGATATTTGGTATTCTGCAGATGGAACTGAAATTGGTCCTGAAATCTGGGGGCAGTTTGCCACCGTGCAGGAAGTATCAAACGATCCGTGTGCTGGCGATCATGGCATTGCTTACAAAAGCAGCGATCATAGCGGATTAAGCGGCTGGTAAACTAACAAAAAATTTGAATTCAAAAGCCATTCGATTTCTCGGGTGGCTTTTTTGATAGCCACCGGCGAAAGCGTTATCCAACTATTTCCCGCGATTTTACGTATATACAGTCGATGATGTAGTTAAAATGTGCAGGAAATGCATCGATTTGAAGAGGTAACACGAAAAAGAATATGTCAGTCCTGGCGGTTGGATATTGCGTTTTCCTACAAAGATCGAATTAAAGCAAAGAGTTATGGTAATACTTCTGGCTTATGCGGTTCTGATGCTTATTGTGATTTCGGTGATATTGTATTTGAGTTATCAGGATCTGAAACATCATGAATAACAAAGGAGTTGGCGTTTGCCAAAACATATCCTTGGTTATGGGATGAAGCTAAAAAGCGGCATAAGGAGAAAGGTATGTGCCGGAGAAAAACTACTGTATACCGGCAAAATCAAAATTAGATTATCAGGCGTGATCCAACAGTGACAATACAAAATCGTGATTGTACATGGAACAATACTTCTCAAGAAGCCTGAAGCCGTTTGCTGAAAGATCGATCAGGTTGGGATAGAATTTTACCATTAGTGCTTTTGCTTTGCGATGGGTGCGTTCTGCCAGTTCCAGATGCTCCGGACGAATTAAATCCTTTCTACTTACCCGCGACATGGTCTCAAGCTCTTCTATTAAACGCACTTCAGTATAGTGCTTGTCTTTATCGATGACCGATTCGGCTGAATTGAAAATCTGATTGGAGTATACCAGTAGCTTTTCTTTAAGAGTTTCATCCGATGTGATTCCGGCACTTAAAAGCTCAAGTTCTGACGAGAGTTCTTTGGTAAATTCGTGGCGGAATTCCTTTAAGAACTTATCGATTTTTTGAAACTCAATATTCAGATTTGAATGAAACTCTTTGTTAAAATCCTGATTTTCCATACTGCTATAACAGATAAGAAGTAAAAAAGATTACCAAGTCGTAATTTGCTCCGGCAGCGAATAGAATAAAGGCAGCAGCATAAAATTTTCAGAGCCTCTCACGGGACTCGAACCCGCGACCTGCTCATTACGAATGAGCTGCTCTACCAACTGAGCTAAAGAGGCAATTTTCTTGTACTAAATAAAATAATTTCCAGGTAATTAGCAATAGTGAAAGGTGCAGTAAAAAGGTTGTTGATATCAAAAGTTAAAGCCCCCTGTTTTTACAGAAGGCTTTTAAAAGCATTGTTTTATCACACCTTAATTGGGTGGTTGAGGGAGGCGTTGTCTACTTTTCGTAAACGATTTAATTGAACAACGACGTTCAATGTAAAGACCCTTATTTTATATCAAACTCGTAAAATTCAATGATAACGCGGTTATCGTGCAACTCATTAAGAGTTTAGGTCTGTATCTTCAAAAGGATAGCAGTTATCCAAAGCTACATTACTAAGTCAAACATAATGCCAGTTTTCATAAGTGACAGAATATGAGTGCGATACGCAAATTGGCTGAGGCTTCTGCTGTTTCATTTTTGGAATAAGAGCTTCCTGTTTTCACTTTCGGGACAACCTTAGGAGTTGCTTTATCATCATTGGTTGAATTGTTCTGCCGCTTGTGAAATGAGAATTTTAAAAGATTGGAATTCGCCGTAGGCATTGCCTTTCGAGCACATATGAACATTTTGTGTTTGATAAGTTTCAACGAGTCAGTGATTTAGCAAGCTAATATTCTTGTAATTTTAGAACAGTTAATATCGAGATTACTGTTGTGTATTGAACTAAAACCGGAATTATGACAGCAATTATTACTTACATGGTCCTGTTGTTGATGGTGGTTTCAGTAGTAATGTATCTGAGTTACCGCGATTTGAAAGAGAACTAAGAGCAGGTTCGTTTGAAAGATCAATTTGTGTTCCCCAATTCCTGATCGAAGCATCTAAGATTTTGATCGGAGTAGCATTCGCTCCCCTAATTCTCCGGCCACAAGCATAAATCCAAAGCCACATTTTAAGCCGTTAGTATGTGTAACTTTTCAATGTGATTTTCCGAATATAAAAAGGCCTTAACCTGTATCGATGCAAAGGCAGAATTTCACTTCCTGGTAAACACAATTTCCTCTCCATCTTCGGTGAGGGTTAATTTATTGCCCGAAATCGAATACGTTAGAACCGTGCTTTCTTCTCCTTCGGTCAAGGTTAGTGCAGATCCATTGGTGCTATAGGTAAAATTTACAGATTCACTTTCCGTTTCTCCGGCGATAACCATTACTATTTTCGATGTTCCCGAATGATCGGCTTTAAAAGTCATTGTTGTTGTCATTGAGAACCCTTCAAACGACAAGATATTTTCCCAGGTTCCAACAATAGGATCAACTTTATCGGCATCATCATCTTTAGAGCATGAGACAGCACAAACTAAAATCAACGCTAAAATCGCAAGGGTCAAATTCGTAAGTCGGTTCATAATTTTGGGTATTTAAGTTAAACTGTTGTATTATACTTTTTATTTAAAATATTGATATTCTCGTTCCAGAATGAATTTAGCTGTATCATCCTCAAAAACTGTCTTTTTGATCCAGTTTCCTCGTTGGTCGTAATTGTATTGAAAAGTTTTTTTCTTGCTTAAGCTACCATCTAAGCTGTACCGCTTCTCCTGAATTCGATTTCCGTTTTCATCATATTGATAAGTGGCCTTGCCTTCAAAATTGTCATCCAAGTACCTGTCCTCTTCAATTTGATTACCTTTTTCATCGTATTTATAAGTCAGCTTCCGGTAATTCGTTCCAACTGAGTTGTAGAAATTTTCTTCAATTCTATTGCCTGAATCATCATATTTATAAATGTGTTTTCCGTTTAAACTGCCATCAGAGTTGAACCATTTCCATTCGGTTCGATTTCCATTTTTATCATATTTAAAAGTGTTTTTCAGGCTTAAACTTCCATCTGAACTGTAGTGGTTCTCTTCAATTCGATTTCCGTTAACATCGTATTTAAATTTATTGGTGCGACTCCCCTTTAAACTACCATCAGAGTTGTACCAGTTTTGTTCTATTGGACTTCCGTTTTCATCGTATTTATAAGTGTATTTAATATACAAACTACTACCTGGGTTGTAACCGTTCCATTCGATTTGATTTCCATTCTCATCATATCGTCTTTGAATATCATATCCCCAATCGTTTATAATTTGTTCTCCTTTTTCAATCTTTCCATTGCGTTCTAAGGTTTTATAAGTGAGCTCCGAGTACGATTTAACTTTTCCTTTTAAGTTTTCTTTTTCAGGAACAATTATTACCTGACTATTTACAACTGATGTTAGCAGAAGTAAAGATAGAATTAGAGCAAGTTTTGGTTGCATCGTTTTTGTTTTTTAAATTTTATATTGTTTCGTTTTCAAATACTTACGGTAGGCTTTAAATATCAAGTTACAATTTATTTATCATAGCTTATATCCGATTTGCTGGATTTGGTTAGTGTCCTCTTTCTAAAATCAACCTTTATGATCAAATTTCGGATAGGTGACACTTATCAAAAGAAACGTGTATGGTGCATAACAAGATTTATTTGATTAAGATTAAAAATTTAAGTCTCGTTCAATTGTTCAAAAAGTCTCTTTCGATATCCAGTGCAAAAGAATTCTCCGGATCATCGACAAGTATTCTTTTCACATAATATTTGGCTGTTCCAATATCACCTTGAAACAGCGAAAGTAGAATAGCTGATTCGTACATTTCCACGCAATCGGGATTAATTTTAAAGCATTTGTCTAAAAGTTCTTCGGCTGTTTTGAAGTTGTCATTAATCATTTCGATGTTAGCCAATTCAACAAACGCTTCAAATGTTGTTGAGTCAAGTTCAATGGCTTTTTGTAAAAGATTCTCTCCCTGGTTTAATTGCCCTTTTTTCAAATAATATCGTGCCAGTTCTATATAGTCCTGTGGCAGCGATTGGGTTGAAACCTTATCATTGATCTTCCTTTCCGTCCACTTTTGCGCCTGAATGGTATCGCCCATTAATAGATAGCAGGACAATATGTTGTTATACGAAACCAAAATTTTTTCTTTGTTCACGCGTTGACTCCCATAAGCATCAATAGATTGTGTAAAATACTCTATTGCAGTGTTATATTCTCCCTGCAACAAGTTGATGAATCCAACATAAAAATATAATGAGTGGTTATTCTTGAATTTATCCATTTTAGCCATACTAAGTAGCCTGAACTCATAATCATGCAGCTTAAGAGAATCGCTTACTGAAAGCCGGAATTTGTGGAATGATTCAGGAGGATTCAAAAAATACGGCATCGTTACATTTAAATACAGAACAAATAAATTGCAGTGTAGTAAATTGAATTGCAATTCAGCATTGTTTTTGTATTTATCCTCCGCCTCCAGCAAATATGAAAAGTCAGCGCTAAAACCTTCCCAGACATCTTTATTCTTGATGTCCACCAATTCTGATGATAATAATAAGGTAGTTTTTAAGATATAAAATACCGGGGATTCCGGAAACGCTTTAATTCCCCTTTCTGCGTAATCATTCGCAACTGAAAAGTCTCCACTTCCAAAATGAAGCATGGCATTTGTCATGAGTGCAATTTGATCCCTAGGATCATAATCTAGAATCCGATCCGCAAATTCCATAGCTGGGTATATATCACGCAGTAATAAATGTATTTGACAGAGGTTCCGAAGAATTTTGATATTGTCAGGCTCATCTATCTGTTTGTCCTGAAATCGGACTGCTAATTCTCTGAGGTACTTTTTCCCGGATTCTACATCATTTAATCCGTCATAAATGATATAAATCCGATATAAATATGATTCATCCAGGTAGGTCTCGAATGAGTCTTTGAGTTCATCGATTCTTGCATATGAAAAATCATCTGTTTCAAAATTGGCTGATTGAATATCATAGAAATCATTACTAAATACCAAATGAGGCAAAACGTTGAATTGCCTGTGCACATATTTTTTCAGTAGTGTCTTGTCTTGCGCTTGTAATGAGCTATAGAGGATCAGTAGTGAAAGGAGAATAACAACTTTTGTACTCATCTTTAATAAGTTAATTCTTTGACAGTATACGAAAAATGGAAAGGTATAAGTTACAAAGAGTAAGCACTTAGTAATTGTATATCTGAATTTTTATACGAAAGCGTCTATGTTTGACAGATGGCTTACATAAGTATATCTTCAACTTAAAACCATTAGCCAAAATACAGGCTGGCTGACACGTACTAAAAGAAACGAATATGGTTTAGGAAATATTAAATGGCGAGACTCCCGAAGACTTTAGAACAGCGCACTGTTATCATGATTACGAATATCCCTTGGAACTTAATGTTATGCGTCATTTCGATATCACTTCCGACTGCTATACACTTATTCATTTTTACTACGAAATCGACCAGTGGGAATTGTACGACCTGGAAAAAGGATCCACAAGAAATGCGAAATAAATGAAGATCCGGCTTATGTCGGTGTCCGGACTGATCTTCATAGAAGAGTACAACAAGAAAGTGAAGAAAAATCCAAGGATCGAATACAGGAAATTCCGGTAAATCTGTAAACTCGGTTTTAATATCTGCTCTTTCAGATTTTTTTTCGCAAATACGATAAAGTTGTCTTCAATTTATGGTAAGGGTGCAAACTTATTCATTCTTTTAAACCACATGAATTCTCCCTTATTGTAATACTTATCTTTAAGTTCGGGATTTTGCTCTAATTCATCGGAGGTATAAGGTTTATGTGGTACCAGCACATCGTCACCCGGTTGCCAGCTAAAGGGTGTTCCAACATTCTCTTGTTGTGTAAGTTGCAAGGCAGCAATCATTCTTAATATTTCATCCATATTTCGTCCCACATTCTGCGGATAAAAACTAATGGCCTGGATAATATTATCAGGATCAATAATAAATACGCCCCTAACGTCTCTTTTGTCCTCCGTTGCATGATGCAACATTCCGTATTTTTTTGAGACTTGTCCGGAAAGATCGGCTACAATGGGGTATTTTATTTTAATGGCTTGATTTTCATCGTGCAACACTCTCTCCATAAATTCTTTCCACAGTAAATGCCTTTCAATTTCATCGATCGATACTACAGCCACCTTTACGCCCATCGAATCCAATTTATCCTGATTACGGGCAAGACCACACAACTCAGAAGTACAAACCGATGTAAAATCAAGTGGATGGCTGAACAAAATCTTCCAGCTTTCCCCAAAATCCTCCGGAAATTTTAAAATGCCGTTTGTTGAGGTTTCTGTAAACGAAGGAGCTTTATCCCCTATCAACGGGAATTTATTTTTTTCTGACCAGCTTGATATCGAAATAAGCAGGATTGAAAATATCAATATAAATTGTTTCATATCTGCAATGATTAAGTTGCTTAACACATACTAAAAGTGTTCAAAACACAATGATATAAATCAATAACGCATTTTAAAAATGAAGGTTCGATCAGCCCTTATTCCAAAACATAACTTTTTCAGAATAAAATTTCAATCCACTTATAAAATTCCGGATAACTGCTTTTGTTTTCAATCGAATTCTCAATGATATGGAATTAGTCTTCATCAGACGAATATAGTAGCTCAATAGTCATTGAACAGGTGTATTTATCCGGAAGGAAACCTGCACATAAAAACCTCGTAAACCATAAAACCTTGTTGATTAAGTCATTTTACCGGATGGCAGAAAGACTAACGAAACTAACATGAAAAACTGGAGTACATATTCTAAAATGGGCTTTATGTTCCTGCTACTGTTTTCAGTGCTGATCATCTCATGCAGCAAGGATGACGGACACTCAACCGAAGGGATAGCAGAAATTGCCGGGAACTGGACTGCAACGAAAGCTACTTTCAATGGAGTAGATGTTATTGAAGAAGGAGGCACCGTTACATTTACCATTTCAGTAAACGGGAGGTTCACCTTTACAATCAATCGGGCAGGAGGCAGAACGATGGTGTTTTCGGGAACGCTGTGGTTCGATGAAGAATGGTTAGCAGTTGAATACGATACAGATAAAGGAGAAGCAGAATATTATGACATTTCCTATGATGATAGCAAGCTGCACCTGGGTGCCAATTCAGAATTTGATTTCAATGGCGATGGTACAGATGAGATCGTGATTTTTTTTCTGGATATGGTTCGGGAATGAAATGTGGACATTAAAAAAGTCCAGTTTTAAGAAAACATTCCACCAAATCATTTTTGTGTTTTCCTCTTTCTTTAGCGTACCCTCATATTAAATCCTTTAGCCAAAATATAGGATGGATGGCATGAACTACAAGAAACGAATGTGGTTTCGAACATAAAGGTTAAATATGGTATGGCATCAAGGGTAAAAGTGTTAGTTGCTCATTATCAGCGCACAACAGATATTGACCATAATGTTTAGGCATGTTTGTTGTTTAATTAGCTACTGAGCTTATTCAGTAGTTGTTTTGGGATTTTGCTGTGCTCAAGGATAAACATAACTAAAGTGTAAATATTTGGTATGTAGGATGATACTGTGTTGAAAAGTTGTTGAAATACTTGGTTTTTACTTTTAAAGATTGTAAATTGTTGATCCCTAAAAAATGCTTTTGGATACAGAATCGACCATTATAAATCTTAATGATAAAGAATAAGACCGTACTCAATAGAGTTGTGCGATAACTGTGTTATCAAAAAGAATAAGGTTGAAAGACCACTTGACCTGACAGAACTAAAACATTTTATGAAATGATCGAATAGGATATCGTCTTCCTCAGACAAAAGGGCGAATTAGCACAGCATCAATATTTTAATGATAAAGAATAAGGCCATACTCATAAGAGTTGACTATAGCTGTGCTATAAGAAAGGATGGATACATGCTTGACTTGATTAAAACTGAATCTTTTACTGAAATAATACTTAGGATTTTGTAAAGTAGAACTCTAAAGAAATTAAAAATTTCATTTTAAGTATATGAACTCTGAACCTAATCATAAGCAATTAACTCGAAATGATTAGATCATATGTAAATTATAATGAATATTTCTCTTCCCCCGATGGGGATAATAAAATTTAACTATTAACACAAAAATTTAAATCATGAAAAAACTTTTTGTTTTATTGATGATCGCGGTGTTTTTTGCCGCATGTGAGAAACCAGACCTCGTCCCTAATAATGACGATGTGAACTTAAAATCTACTGCCGATGACGGCGTAAAACTTGTTGGTGAGCACTTTAATCTCAACCTTATTGGGGTTAAGGATAAAACCATGAAGGATGATCTTGCAGCTGGTAATGTCATTTTTGTTGATCTGGAAGGAACGACCGAAATTGGATTAGTAGAAGGCGAAGATTTTGCGGTTCTGGATAAAAATGGCACCGATGAAGATGGTGCTCTGTTCCAACTTCCGGATCCTGGATTTGAACCGTATGTAACAGAACTTCCATATGGATATGATACTGAAACAGATTATTCGGTGTATGCACGTCCGCTTGGAAAACCGATGACTGGTGCAACAATTACAACCATGGCTGAACTATCTGATTATGGATGGGAAATTCTGGACAAACATGGTGAAAGAATCTGGGAGAATATCATGGACAATTATGATGTAATAAGCCTTGTTTGGGGTGAATTTATTCCTAATCCGATAACATTTGAAAGATTAAAAGGCAAACAAACTTTCCAAAATGTTACGGCGGAATTACTCTCAGTTGTCTATGAAATTGTTATAACTTATGATTCTGATCCAGATCCTGATGTAGTGGTTGAAGAAGAAATAACCTTGCATGTTCGTATACCAATATTCAATGAGATACTTAAAGACGAGTATTGGAAGTATGATAATGATGGACTGAAACTTTTGCAATTACGCTTCTATCCCTGGGGAACTGACATGACTCAGGAAGACCTGGAAGACGGATGGGATTCGCTATAATGGAGATTATAATAATTCAAGGGTGACACTTTTTGTGTTGCCCTTTTTTGTCCTCAATAACCAAGTGACATTCAGGGCCACAAAATCCCAATTTAATGCAACAAAAAGCCCCTCCATCAATCGATGAAGAGGCTTTCGATATTATCTGGTTTTAATTGTCTACTGCAAGGTTACCAACAACCCTGCATCGGTATTCTCCATCCTGACAACATTCTTCTTGGTAAGCCCTTTTATGGCTTTGTCCCATTTTTTGTTGCTTAGTCCGGCTTTTTCTTTTAAGTCCGGCAATTTTACCGGCGATTCTGCTTTTAAGAGTTCAAAAACCGCTTTTTTGTTGTCGGTCATTTCCAATGCTTTTTTCTCGGGCTTCATTTGTGGGAAACATGCGTGAAAATTGTGTGGTTCATTCAAGTTGAGGGGATGGGATAGGAATTGATGGAATCGGTGACAAACTTAGGATGGAAGAATAATAGATTACAATTATTTCTTATTCTGACCATGAGATACCAGTATCTGACATGCCTTCTTCGAATGTTAATTGTGTAATCTCACGGGTAATAAGCTCAATCATATAAATATGTGATATACTTTGCTGGTTAAATATTTCGTCAGATATAGAAAATGCAATCTTGGTACCGTCTGGTGACCAACATATTGAGCTAATGGAATTAAGTCCCTCGTTTACCGATTGTTCATCAAATTTTACAAGTGTTTCAGCATTATTCCCGTCGGGATCAATTAAAATAATTTCTGAGGAATTTTGAAGGTCGCCAGAAGTATTAGAAGCAAATGCAATTCTATCATCTGTTGGAGACCATGCTGGACTACTGTATGATTTATGTGAATAAGGATTCTGAAAATAAACTCCAACACTATCGTCAGTATAAATACATTTCAGATCTTCGCCATCTTTATTCATAGTATAAATTCCACTTTGTTGAAATTCCTCATTAGTAATTGCATAAAAAACCATGTCATTATTAACTGAAAGTGAAAAAGGAGATGAAATACCATAAATCACATTGGAACGACCAAATGTTCTTATTAGTCTATTTGTACAACATGGTTCTTCTACGTTCAATTCGTAAAGATTCTCTGGATCACCATAACATTGGTCGAAATATATAATTCTTTTCGAATCCTTGCTCCAACTAATTTTACTAAAGCACTGTTTCGTATAGCTCTGCTCTGCATAAACAGAACCGTCAATATTAACTATGTGAAGAATATCCGAGTAATCGGCGTAAGCAATCATTTCTCCATTAGGCGAGATAACACAGTTGTTTCCAATTGTTTCTATTCTGAGTTCGCTGACACATTGTTCTTCACTGTCAATTAAATAATAGTCGTAATTACGGTTAAACAAAATTTTACCTGTACCGATAGTTCCGTAAGGAATTTCATCTGATAAGCTAACTGTTTGTATAATATCATCTTCTTTGGAACAAGAAAAAACAGAGATTAAGGTTGTTGTCAAAAGAGTAAATGTTAAGAAACGAAGGCGGTACATGATTTTGTGTTTTAGCGTTTTTGTAGCATATACTAATTATTTTACAAAATGTTCCATTCCATCCAAGCGATAGCCAAAACCACATAATCCCAATTCGTCAATCGAGTATCGAACTTTCAATATCGAGCATCCAAAACAAAAAAGCCCCTCCATCAATCGATGAAGAGGCCTTTATATAATCTGGTTTTATTTGTCTATTGCAATGTCACCAACAATTCTGCATCCGTATTCTCCACCTTTCTTGCCCGGTTTCACTTTCTTCAGAATTAAGGCTTTATTCCGAAGCTGACTTCGAAATAAACTTTTGTGGTATCTTTTAAAATCACTTTACGTATATAACCACTTTAAAATCGACTGACCTTAAATGAAAAGAATTCAACGTTTTTTTAAAGTGAATCATTTACCTTCGATACATCATTAACTATGAATAACAAACTTGTTCTTCTATTTGTCTTCATGGGTATTTCCTTTGCAACTTGGTGCCAAAGTAGTAAAGTATTTAATGATCTTGGGATAATTATTGGTACAGGAGTGTCACATCATCAAGGTTGGGGAATATGGGAGCCAGCTTTCGGTTTTATGGTTGGTATTGAGACCAATGTATATTATTTTAATGAAAGATCTACTATAAAAGCTGGTATTCTTTTTACGAAACAGGAAGGCCCCAATTACAAGATAATTTCCAATGATGGTTATAGTAATTCTACAACAATTCAATCACAGGGGAATGCTTCTCTTTACTATGTTAATTTTCCTCTTCTTTATCAATTTAGAGGCAGAAAAGGGTTCTATCTGGAAGGAGGTGTTCAGCCTGGCATTTTGATCATTGCCAGAATTGATGCAGAGGATGGAAATAGTACCAATGCCGGAGAATCATTTAAGACCTTTGACGTTGGCGTACCAGTTGGAATAGGTTATTGCTTTAATGACAGGATATGTATAGGAACTCGTGCAGTTTTCGGCCTGACCGATATAAACAGTGCCGATGCATTTGAGGAAGTGCCTGAGGTATTTAGAGATGCGTTAGACTATACAGATCGTTCTGTGTTATTAATGGTTGTTGTTAAGTTCAAATTTAGATAAATACAAATTCCCCGATCCAGCATCCATTATCAAATATCCGGCACCAAAAAAGCCCTTCCATCCGGATCGCTATTGGTATGGTGTGATGAGGCTATATCTTTTGTCTTGATTCTTGTTTCTAAATCAGTTGGATTTCCTTAATTTCCTCTTTCTTAAGTGTACCTTCATAATAGAATCTTTAGGATTAAATTATCGGATAGGTGACACTTACCAAAAGAAACGAATATGGTTTAGGACATATTGAAACAGAATCACTTCAAAATTGATGAGGTAAGCTGTATTTGATTAATCCATATCTTTAAATAAAAAATGGGAGAAAAATCTGATCTGAACTGGATAGAAAAACTTAAGAGAAATAGTTGGGAGCCAGAAATATTAATCTCTGGTATTGCAATCTTTGCGTTGTTTCGTATACCTAAATTATTAGACCAGTTTTTAGCATATTTTCAGGCTAATATATACGGTAGAACTTTAGATATGCCAAATGCTGTTGCATTGTTTAAAGTAGCTATTTACTGGGTGATATTAATACTTATTATACATCTTGTTGTCCGCTCTATATGGATAGGAATGATCGGTTTGAGTTACATTTTTCCGAAAGAAATCAATTATGATAAATTAAAGCTCTCAGGTAAATTTGAAAACGAATTAAAAAACATCCCTGATTATAAAAGCATAATAAGCAAATTGGAAAACTTATGCAGTGCTTTGTTCTCCATTGCATTTTTGTTGTTAATGGTGGTTGTTGGAGCCTATGTTTTTTTCTTTGTATGTATGGCTCCTTTATTTATAAGCAGTCATTTTATCTTGGAAAACGATCCTTCTCAAGTCTCAGTAATAGAATTAATTTACTTAATTCTAATAATAGTTATATCCATAATTGCTGTAATTGACTTTGTTTCACTTGGCTATTTTAGGCGGTTCAAGTTCATCAGTAAGATTTACTTTCCAATTTATAAGGTTGTTAGTATTCTTACTTTAGCCAGGTTCTATCGCCCAATTTATTATAGTTTTGTTACCAATTATAAGAAATGGAAGATTATACTTTATCTGATTTTGTTTGTTTATGCAACAAATCTTCAGATGATTCAACTAAGGGATAGGGTGCATCCGGGAGATCAGTTTTCAAGGCTTAGTCTTTATAGTCATAATGGATATAATGCTTATTATGACGATCAAAATTCTGATAGATATTCTCGGAGAGCACATATTCAATCAGAAAAAATAAAAGATAATTCAATCCGCTTATTTGTTGTTGCCAGAGTAGATATTGAGAACGATATTCGCAATTATGCAAATTATGATTCGCTATTGATTGCGAATCCTAACAAAGAAAAATATTTAATTGAAAGGCAGTGCATAAGTGAATTTTATCATATTTATGTAGATGATAGCCTGATTCATAATTTAAAATGGTTGCACGATTATAAAGCACATACAAAACAAAAAGGTTACTTTACCCATATTAATATTTCAAACTTGCCACAGGGTAACCATGTTCTTTACATAAAAGGCCCGGATTCATACAACAGAACAATTGCTGGTATTCCATTCTACAGAGAATGACAAAGGTAATCCCTTTCAAAACTTGTAAGAGGAACTAATTTCGTTTATCAACTTCCAAGACGAATTGTTATCCCAAATAAATTTAAATTCTAACTTTAAAATACAACCGGATCAAGCAACAATAGTCAGTATGATTATGGGATAAATGGCAAATTAACTGCAAGTTACATTCATCTTCAATACATATAAAAATTGTTTTTGCTCCTTTAAGTAAAGCTAAAAGTTAAATCTACCATCATTTAATTTCATAATAATTAGAATCTAATTACGGATTCGTCTGATAAAATAACTCTTCTTTTAAGTATTTTTTAATACCTATCTTTAAATAAAAAAATGGGAGAAAAAACTGATCTGAACTGGATAGAAAAACTTAAGAGAAATAGCTGGGAGCCAGAAATATTAATCTCAGGTATTGCAATCTTTGCTTTGTTTCGTATTCCGAAATTGTTAGACCAGTTAGTAGCATATATAGAAGCTAATATTAAGTTTTACGGAGTAGATATTGCACAGGTAATGGCGCTATTTAAGGTGGCAATCTATTGGGTAATAGTAATACTTATCATACATCTGGTCGTACGCTCAATCTGGATAGGAATGATAGGCTTAAGTTATATTTTCCCGAATGAAATTAAATCTGACAAATTAAAGCTTTCGGGTAAATTTGAAAACGGATTAAAAAAAATCCCAGAGTATAAAAGAATAATAAACAACTTGGAAAATCTTGCCAGTGCTTTATTCTCCATTGCATTTTTAGTGTTAATGTCGGTTGTTGGAGCTTATGTTTTTATCGTAGTATGCATGTTTCCACTTACTCTGTTCTGGATTTACGCCTCGGGCATGGAGAATTATTCCGATGGTACAATTTTTGAATTGATTTACCTTTATGTTTTAGCTATTGTTGGTGTAATTGCTGTTATCGACTTTGTGTCACTGGGCTATTTTAGGCGATTCAGGTTCATCAGCAAAATTTACTGGCCGATTTACAAAGTTGTAAGTATTCTTACTTTAGCCAGATTCTATCGTCCTATTTATTATAGTTTTATAACCAATTATAAAAAATGGGAGATTATCCTTTTTCTGGTTTTATTTGTTGCAATAACATATAGTCAAACGATCACGTTGGGAAAACATGTACATCCAGGGGATCAGTTTTCAAGGCTTAGTCTTTTTAATCACTCTGGGTTTAATTCTTATTATGACGATCAGAATACTGACTATTATTCTCCGCGAGCACATATTCAATCAGATATAATAAAAGGCAATACAATCCGCTTATTCGTAGTTGCCAGGATTGATATTGAAAAGGATATTCGCAAGTTTGCAAATTATGATTCGCTACTGACTGCTTACCCTAACAGAAACAAAGCGTTTTTAGACAGAAAGTGCATTAGCGAATTTTACCATATTTCTGTGGCTGACAGTTTAATGCATAATCTGCAATGGTTTCACGGATATAAGTCAAAAACGAAACAAAGAGGTTATTTTACTCATATTGATGTGTCAAACTTGTCAAAAGGCGAACATGTTCTTGTAATAAAAGGTCCAGGCTCATATAATAGAACAATAGCTCATATTCCATTCTACAGAGAATGACAATAGTATTACCTCAAGGTTTGAAAATGATCTAATTTTGGTTCAGCTGTAATGTGAGATCAATAACTAATTAACAATCAGAGCTTAAAGTCTAATTTAGTAAAACAAAAAGCCCCTTCATCAATCAATGAAGAGGCCTTTATATAATCTGGTTTTATATGTCTACAGCATTGTCACTATCAACCCGGTATCAGTATTCTCAACTTTAGCCACATTCTTCTTGGTAAGCCCTTTTATGGCTTTGTCCCATTTTTTGTTGCTGAGTTCCGATTTCGTTTTCAATACATTCAAATCAACCGGAGATTCAGTTTTCAGGAGTTCGAAAACCACTTTTTCGTCGTCGGTCAATTCCACTGCTTTTTTCTCAGGTTTCATTTGCGGGAAGAACAGGACATCCTGAATACTCGGGCTGTTGGTCATAAACATCGTCAGACGATCCATTCCAATTCCCATTCCCGATGTTGGCGGCATGCCGTATTCCAGCGCACGCAGGAAATCCTGGTCGATAAACATGGCTTCATCGTCTCCTTTTTCCGAGAGTTTCAACTGATCCTGGAAACGTTCGCGTTGATCGATCGGGTCGTTCAACTCGGAGTAAGCGTTGGCCAGTTCTTTACCGGCTACCATCAATTCAAAGCGTTCGGTCAACTCCGGGTTATTGCGGTGCTTTTTGGTAAGTGGCGACATTTCAACCGGGTAGTCGGTAATAAATGTAGGTTGGATGTAACTGCCTTCGCATTTCTCGCCAAAAATCTCGTCGATGAGTTTTCCTTTACCCATGGTCTCATCAATTTCGATCTCCAGTTTGTCGCAGATCTCGCGAAGTTCGGCTTCGGTTTTGCCGTTAATGTCGTAACTGGTGTGTTCTTTTATGGCTTCGGCCATTGTAACACGCGGATAAGGCGCTTTGTAATCGATAACATGTTCTCCCAACTGTACTTTTGTTGTGCCGTGCAAGGCCATGGCAACCCGCTCACAAATTTCTTCGGTAAACTCCATCATCCATTTGTAGTCTTTGTAGGCCACGTAAATTTCCATCACCGTAAATTCGGGATTGTGGGTGCGGTCCATGCCTTCGTTACGGAAATCTTTCGAAAACTCATAAACGCCTTCAAAGCCACCAACGATCAACCGTTTTAGATATAACTCGTTGGCAATTCGCATGTAAAGCGGCATGTTCAGTGCATTGTGATGAGTGACGAACGGACGCGCCGCTGCACCACCCGGGATGGGCTGCAAAATGGGCGTTTCCACTTCGTGGTAACCATATTCATTGAACATCTGGCGCATGGTGTTGTAGATTTTCGTGCGCTTGATGAAAGTATCTTTTACCTGCGGATTAACGATCAGGTCGATATAGCGTTGACGATAGCGCTGTTCCGGATCGGTAAATGCATCAAAGGTTTTTCCTTCTTTTTCTTTAACAACAGGCAGCGGGCGCAACGATTTACTCAACACCGTAAGCTCTTTTACGTGAACAGTCAATTCACCCATCTGAGTGATAAACGCATGACCTCTCACCCCGATGATATCGCCAATATCGAGTAGTTTTTTAAATACGTCGTTGTAAAGTGTTTTGTCTTCACCCGGACAAATTTCATCGCGGTTCACATAAACCTGTATTCTGCCTTCATGATCCTGAAGTTCAGCAAAAGCGGCCTTCCCCATAATTCTGCGGCTCATCATACGGCCGGCAATCACCACATCCTGAAAATTCTTTTCTTCTTCCTTGTAGTTTGCTTTTATTTTGGCTGATGTAGTATTTACCTCAAACTGGGCAGCAGGGTAGGGCTCAACACCCAACTCTCGCATTTTCTGTAGCGAATTTCTTCTGATAATTTCCTGTTCGCTTAATTCCTGATGACTCATTTAACTACTCTTTTTAATTTGTTCAAGCCAAAAAACACATGCTGCAACGCTAACAAACTGAGCCTACTGCCGTTTTGGTTGAACTGTCTGTTGAAAAATTTGGGCAAAGATAATAAAACTAGTTGCTTATGGTTTTCAGCAACAATGAAACCCAAAAAATATTGGTGCGATTTTATGATTTGTTTCAATATGAACGCGCATTTTGTATCTTTGCACATTCACCAAAAAAATATCTACAAACGCGGCATGGAAAAAATTTGGGACTTAAAGAAACAAGGCGACCAAAACGAGGTAAAACACCTCTCTGCGGCGTTAAATGTCAATATGGTTATTGCCCGTTTGCTGGTACAGCGCGGCATTAAAACCTACAACGAGGCCAAAGCATTTTTTAGGCCACGCTTGAGCGATCTTCACGATCCGTTTCTGATGAAAGACATGGATGAAGCAGTTGAACGCTTGCAAAAAGCCATCGAAAATCAGGAGAAAGTAATTGTTTACGGCGATTATGATGTGGATGGGACCACTTCGGTGGCCTTAATGTACCTTTTCCTTAAACAGCGAATAAACGAAATTGAATATTACATTCCGGACAGGTACAGTGAAGGGTACGGTATTTCGCCCAAAAGCATTGACTATGCGGTTGAGAATGGTTATACCCTGGTGGTGGCGCTCGATTGCGGTATTAAAGCAGTAGATAAAATTGCCAAAGCCAAAGAACGCGGTCTCGATTTTATTATCTGCGATCACCATAATCCGGGAGACGAAATTCCCCCGGCGGTTGCGGTACTCGACCCAAAACAACCCGGTTGTCCATATCCTTATAAAGAACTTTCCGGTTGCGGGGTAGGCTTTAAACTGCTTCAGGCGTATTCGAAAAAGAACGATATAAATTACGAAGAAATATACGACCTGCTCGATCTGGTTGCAGTAAGTATTGCTGCCGATATTGTGCCGATAACCGGAGAAAACAGGGTGCTGGCTTATTATGGATTGAAAAAACTGAACTCGAATCCCGGGGTTGGACTACAAACCATTATCAATTTTGCGGGTATTAACGGAAGTGAAATTACCATCAGCGATATCGTTTTTAAGATTGGCCCGCGACTGAATGCGTCAGGACGAATTGAACACGGAAAGAAATCAGTACAGATTATGGTTTCCGATGATGAAAATAAATCGGACCTGTTGGGTGAAGAGATCGACTCGTTTAATGAAATTCGTAAAACACTCGACCGCGATATTACCCAGGAAGCGCTGGATATGATTGAAGGTAGTGAGGAGTTGAAGGCCATGAACAGCACCGTCCTTTACAATCGCGACTGGCACAAAGGTGTAGTTGGAATTGTGGCTTCCCGGGTTACCGAGCAATTTTACCGGCCTACCATTATTCTTACCGAATCAAACGGTTTGGCAACGGGTTCGGCACGATCGGTTCGCGATTTCGATTTGTATGAAGCCATTGGGCAATGCAGCGATCTTCTTGAATCGTATGGTGGTCATATGTATGCAGCCGGCCTGACCATGAAGATAGAACACATTCCCGAATTTAAAGAACGCTTTGAAGAAATTGTTACCCGGCAGATCACCGACCAGCAACAGGTGCAAACCGTTGAAGTGGATGCTAAAATTACACTCAGCGAGATTACACCCCGATTTTTCAGGATACTAAAACAATTCGCGCCTTTCGGACCGCACAACATGACGCCCGTTTTTGTTACCGAAGATGTTTTTGATGCCGGAACAAGCCGTTTGGTGGGTAAAAACAAGGAGCACCTTAAACTCGATTTGGTGGAACCTGATGTTAACTCGGGAATCTTCCCGGGTATTGCATTTAATCAGTCGGAAGCTTACGACCTGATCACTTCAGGTTCGCCTTTTGATATTTGTTATTCGGTGACCGAAAATGAATACCGGGGGAAAAAGAATCTTCAGTTGTTTATCCGCGATATCAAGAAAAGGGATATTTTTTAAATCCAGCCGTTTTTTAGTAAATCACCCAGACTATCGATTACTCTTGTTCCCGTGCTTTTCAAGCGTTCGGCCGATTGGTGGCCGTCGGCAATGAGGATGCATTCGATTCCAAGCTTTTGCGCGACCTCAAAATCATGAATGGTATCGCCGATCATTACTGCATTTTCTTTACTGATGCCCGCATGATGAATCAGCTGTTCTCCCCGCTCTATTTTCGAGGTGGCGTAGTGATGATCTAATCCTGCAATGGCATCAAAATAGTTATAGATTCCCTGGTGTTTTAAGGTACGTTCCAACATATCTTCCTGCATGGCCGATAACACGAACTGTTTGATTCCTTTTTTCTTCAAATGCTCCAAAACGGCTGCTGCTTCATGATGTAGTGTACATTTTTCAACATTGCCGTTGTAGAGATCGATGAATTCCTGTGCAGGAATGGCAAAATCTTCCCGGCTAAAATCGAAACCGATCGCCTCGTAATAATCTTTAACTGGAAACGAAAAGACGGCTTTATACTGTGTGGTGTTAAGAGTTGGTAAATGCCTTTTTTCGAGCAGAACATTGATGGAAGCGATGCAATGATCAAGGTCGTCGAGTAAAGTGCCGTTCCAGTCCCAGATTACCGACTTCATTAAAGGCCGTTAACTTTTAGTTTGTTGATAACCGGGTTGGCGTAAACTTTCAGGAAGCGTTCCTGCAGATCAGTGATCGGGTAATCGATGTTAACCATGGCCTGCTCCACCATAATTTCAAAACGCTTTTGTTCTTCAACCGTGTACTTGTCTTTAAACCGATGTTCCTGCATCAGCATGTCGTAGGCAATGTAATTGCTTGGCCACAGCTTAAAGTTTTTATAGATCTGTGCATCGATCAACTCGGCAATATTGCGTACGTACTTATTTCGTTGCTCATTATTTTTAGCAAGCGTGAAGTTGGTTTTTATAGGTTCGCCAAAGGCAAAACGAATTCTTCCTTTTGGTGCGAACATTCCCATCGACATGCTTTTCAGGTCGTCTTTGTTGGTTTTCAATTCACCGTAATGTTCCACTTTTATCAGTTCCTTCAGCTTAGTTAAACCGCAGGGTTCAATTTCGTATGAAATAGAAACAGGAACGATATTAAGTTCGTTGAAACCATCGGAAATGCCATTTTTATTGCTCATGTTCAGCATTTTCAGTACGCTGTCCTGGGTTTTATCGAAGCCGTCTTTTGTTCGGCCTTCGCGCTGTGCAATCCAACACGACATTTTATCCTCGGTAATGGATTTGCGAATAAACTGCGATACTTTTTTCGAGGCCATCATTAATTCGCGCGGCGGTAGGCTTCGTTTAATGATGAAAGAGCGGTTCAGTTTTACGGTGTGCTCAATCCATTCGTACAAAAGCAGGTTGTCGCCAATCGCAATTTGCGTGGTATTCATCCCGTTCTCAAAAATCAGAAAATTAAGTAGCGCTGCATCAAGAATAATGTCGCGGTGATTCGAAATAAAAAGGTAAGGCGTTTTTTTGTCCAGGTTATTTATTCCGGTGCACTGCAATCCTTTCGATGTTTTATCGACCAGCCAGTGCAGCAAATCATAAATAAAAACTCCCTGCAACTGTTTGATACTTCGCACCCGCCGCAGCTGGAATTTAACCATTTGCACTTTAGGCTTGTTTTTGAATAAATGCAGCAATACCTCGTCAAAAGTCTTGTCTTTGAGTAGGATCCGCATTTTTTCTTTTACCTCCGAATCGTGGTAAGGACGGATATCATCGAAATTATAGCTTGACATGCGTTAGAATTTAGCACAACAAAGTAACACATTCGGAATTAAAATTTCAACCTCAGTTGCATTTTTAGTTCGCTTTTATTGCTTCCTTTTATTTCATTGTACCCCGAACTGATCACTTCTCTGTCAGTCCATCGGGTGTTGGCAACTTTAAGCCAGAACTCCACATTTTTGCTGATCCGGTATTTCAGATTCAGGTATGTTCTGATTCCTTTTCCGTAATAGGCCGGCACTGCAAAGGTGTAAAGTAAGTCGTTTTCGTAGGCGTATATACGGGAGTCGTAACTGTCCGTCGAAAACCAGGCTATACGGGCAATCAGGTTGATGGGGATTTTCAACGGTTCGTACTTGATGTCCTGAAAAATCATGAAGCCATTTTCTGAATCTTCTTCTTCATAGTAAACGTGTTCAAAACGTGTTTTGGCCTGAAAGACCTGCGAGATTCGGTAATCAATATGCAGTCTCAGTTTTTGCGTGCGTTCCGGCAGGTTGATATATAGCTTATCCGCTTTGAATTTGTTGTCTTTTTCCTCATTTTTAAACCGAAGGTAAAAACTGAAATTCTCCGAAATATGAACGTCGGCCTGGGCAAAAATGTCCCAGCCCCTTGACGGACCGGCGGTGGAGTAATTGATCCAGTGAGATTGGTACATGTCGCTGTAACCCGAAAGCGTAACAAATTTTACAGGCAGAATTCGTGTACCGAGGTACAGACCTGATTCGTTATTGGTATTGGTTCCATCGGCAAATGTGTTGGCCCATAAAGCATGATAATTCTTATCGAAATGCCGAAATAAGGCTGAGAAACTCAGTTGATCATTGAGTCTGGCAACGGCTCCCTGAACGACAGCAAATCCCAAAGATTTGGATAAAGCGGCTTCACCAAAAAGCTGGAATTTCCCTTTGCTGAACAGGTAATCGATGCTGCCTGTATAGTTTTCATCGCCCGAGAAACGAAATTTATTATACAACTGGTCACTTCGAATAAAGGCTTTGTCGAAGCGTTGATAAACTGCATTTGCACCTATTTTTAGATGGTTGAATTGCATGCTCAAAACTGCACCGGCGTCGCTGGCTTTTACCGATTTTTCATCTTCAATCTCGCTTTGCGTTCGGTGATATCCCGAAGTTTGCAGGCTGGTAAAATGTTCAATTCCGTTTTCGTCGGTTTCAATGTTGCCATCGGCTTTTTTGTGCGAACCAAAAATACTGAGCGATACTCGACCAAAATCAAGAGTGGCGGCAACACCTCTGAAATAGGCATTTTCATTCACCGAAGTGTAAGGGCGTATGCTTTGTCCTGTTTTCGAAATTCCCAATACATCTACCGATTTTCCATTTGTGTATCCCTGCCAAAGTGTGAGTCCCTGACCGGCACGCACCACAAAATCGCCTGCAATTATTTGCTGAAACGTTTTGCCGGGTTTTATACTGATGTGTCCCGAATAATAATCAAAACCTTGTTTATTGGAACCCTGTAAAAAGGCTTCGCCGGGATCTTTTTCGGCCGTAAATCCCAGTGTAAGTTTATTTCGTGTTTTATAGCTGTAACGGGTATAGTAGCGGTATCGGTTTCCTTCGTACGGCGTGGTGCCGTCATCTTTTTCTTTATAACCTCGTGCTTCCTGCATGGTGCCAAGACCACGAAGCAGAAGTTCGTGCCGTCCATATTTTAATTCTTTTTTTAAGTCAACTTTTTGTTCTTCAACAGGTCCGAAAACGATGAACGGTTCCATCTTTTTTAGAATATCAGGAGTAAATCCGTCGATCGTGTTCAATTCGAAAATGCTGTAAACAGGACCATAAGTTTTTACATACTTTAGAAGTTGATCGATCTGAACCGGATTAAGCAGGTACAGTCGTGACAATTCTTCTGCACTGGTTGAATTGATGTTAATCGGGTTTTCAAGAAGTCCTTCCAGGTCTTCGATGATCAGTGCAACATCGGTGCCTTCTTCAATATTTTCGAGTTGTGATTCAATAATGGCTTCAATCAATTGTTGCGGATCGTTTTCCTGGGCAACAAGCAGCAACGGAAAAGTACAGCAAAGCAGGAGGATGATATTTCTGATTGCTCTTTCCATTAAAGTTTAAAGTTTACTGAGACAGACGGAGTAAGACCCAGGTTGCCGTGATAACTAAAAGCAATGTCCGTAGTTATTCTCCCGAATGAATACCCCAATCCGGAAGAGAATTGTACCGGCCGACCCGAAACGCCAAAACGTAAAGCAAGATTATCTACCAGGTAGAATTCAATTCCGGTTTTTAACATCGCATTCTGATCGTTATTTTTTTCAACCTCAAGCGCGATGAGGCTCCGATCGGAAAATTGATAATGTCCACCTAGTCTGAAAATAACCGGCAACTTTTGTTTCCCGTATCGGGTTTTAATTCCATTATGCACCGGATTAAAAATATGCAGGGCCAGTGTGAGTTGATCCGTGGCTTGGTAACTTACCCCGGCTTCAAATGTTGGGAATCCTTTTGCTCCATCATTTTCGGGGAAACGGTACAGAAAATAGTCCAATTGAAGGGCAGCACTCATTCGTTTAGAAAGCTGTTTGGAATAGCCGAAGCCAACTTTGCTTTCTTTATATGTTCCGTACCCGAATTGGTAAAAACTAAGACCGAGCGTGCCGCTTAAGGCAGGAAGGCTTATGGTTCCGGCAGCCAGCGAAAGTTCGTCAACCAGGTACCTCGATTCATAAAAAATGCCGGCAGAAAAATTTTCAATATTGGCTAAAGTTGCCTGGTTATGAAAGGTACTCCAAACATCGCTCACCGAGACTATGGCATTTGACAGAGCAGTTGCCCGCGCTCCTGCCGGATAGTTTTCCCTGGCCGTTAACGACATAAAACTGAAGGTAAGAATAATGAGTATTTGAGCGGGTCTCTTCATTAAAGTTTGAGGTCAATAGGGTGGCATCAATAGTTTTTAGCAAAAAAAAGAGGTATGTTGTTTAAACACACCTCTTTAAAGGTACAAAAATTTTATTCAATTTAATTTGTTTTGAACTTGTATTTTACTTCGGATAAATCCTGGTTGGCTTTAACGATCTTTTGTTTTAAGCTTTCTTTGTATTCGACCATTTTTTGCATCAATGCTTCGTCGCCGGTTGCCATCATTTGAACGGCAAGAATTGCAGCATTCATGGCTCCGTTAACAGCAACAGTGGCCACCGGAATTCCCGGAGGCATTTGCAGAATAGCTAAAATTGAATCAAATCCTGAAAGACTCGCATTGATCGGTACTCCGATAACAGGAATCGGTGTCATGGCCGCGATAACTCCCGGTAAATGTGCTGCCATTCCTGCTCCGGCAATAATCACTTTAATTCCACGGTCTTTGGCACCTTTGGCAAAAGTTTCAACCTCTTCAGGAGTACGGTGAGCCGAAAGTGCATTGATCTCAAATGGAATTTCAAATTCATCAAATAATTTGGCCGCTTTTTCCATCACGCTCAGGTCGGATGTGCTGCCCATAATAATGCTAACTTTTGGTGTCATATTTATATTTATTTTTCTGATAGTCCAATTGTTTTTGTTATTTTGTAGCTCTCGTTTCGGGGCGAATTTACGTCAATTTGAGAATTTATAAAAATCAAAGTTTAGTATGAAGCAAGTCAAAATCCACGATAAGGAATTCGAATTATTTATTTCTCACGAAAAAATTCAATCGGTGATCGAAGAAATGGCCGAAAAAATGAATTCCGAATTGGCGGGGAAAGATCCTTTGTTCCTATGTATTCTAAACGGTTCGTTTATGTTTGCCGCCGAGTTATTTAAGAGGATTGACTTTGTGGAGACTGAAATATCGTTTGTAAAACTTGCTTCGTACCAGGGAGATCAAACTACCGGAAAAGTAAAGCAGTTGATCGGGCTGAACGAGAACATTGAAGGGCGTACCGTTGTGGTGCTCGAAGATATTGTAGACACCGGGATTACCATCGAAAATATTCAGCAGCAACTGGCCGGACTAAATCCGAAAGAAGTATTGGTGGCCACCATGTTGCTAAAACCCGATGCGCTGCAGCGCGAAGTTGATCTGAAATACGTGGGATTGGAAATACCCAACGATTTTATTGTGGGCTACGGCTTGGATTATGACGGACAGGGGCGTAATCTGATCGATATTTATACAGTGATGAAGTAACCAAAAACAACCAAAATAAATCAACATGCTAAATCTTGTATTATTTGGGCCACCCGGTGCCGGAAAAGGTACTCAGGCCGAATTTCTGATAGATACCTTTGATTTGATCCATCTCTCAACCGGAGAATTATTGCGTAGTGAAATTGCAGCAGGTACCGAGCTGGGTAAAAAAGCTAACGAGTTTATGGCGAAAGGCAATTTGGTTCCCGATGAAGTGGTAATTGAAATGATCAAAGGAAAACTGGCAACCAATCCCGATACCAAAGGATTTATTTTTGATGGCTTCCCGCGCACTGTTAATCAGGCAAAAGCTCTGGATAAACTGCTGAATGAAAACGGTACTCCCATTTCGGCCATGCTGTGTCTTGAAGTGGAAAAAGAAGAACTGATCAAACGTTTGCTGACTCGTGGTCAGATTTCAGGCAGAGTGGACGATCAGAATCAGAAAATTATCGAGAACCGCATTCAAGTCTATCGTAATAAAACAGAACCCATCATCGAGTATTACCATCCTCAAAACAAGCATCATACCATTGATGGTATGGGAAGCATCGAGGAAATTGCAGAAAGAGTAAAAAAGGTGGTTGAGAAATTATAGTTTCGCCTAACGCCGAATTTGAACCCGGGGAGTGAATAGTTGTAGGGAGTTGAAAATCGAAAAACAGGAAAATGGCCGAATCGAATTTTGTTGATTATGTGCGGATTCATTGTCAATCCGGAAGTGGGGGAGCAGGTTCAGCACATCTGCGGCGGGAAAAATACATTCCTAAAGGAGGACCCGACGGTGGCGACGGTGGCCGTGGCGGACATATTATTCTCGAGGGGAATCAGCACATGTGGACCCTGTTGCACCTGAAATACAGAAAACACATTAAAGCAGGCAACGGCGATCCAGGAGGAAAGCAACGCAGTACCGGAGCCGATGGCGAGGATATCGTTTTGGAAGTACCTCTGGGAACCATTGCCAGGGATGCCGAGTCGGGCGAATTCCTGTTCGAAATTACTGAACATGGCGAATCGAAAATATTAATGAAAGGTGGCCGCGGAGGTTTGGGAAACGATCATTTTAAGTCGTCAACCAACCAAACGCCACGATACGCTCAACCCGGAGAAGAAGATGTGGAAGGCTGGCGGATACTGGAGCTGAAAGTACTTGCTGATGTTGGACTGGTGGGATTTCCAAGCTCAGGAAAATCAACATTGCTTTCTGTAGTATCGGCAGCTAAGCCAAAAATCGCCGAGTATCATTTTACTACTCTCGTTCCCAACCTCGGGATCGTGGGGCATCGCGAACAGCGCTCGTTTATTATGGCCGATATTCCCGGGATTATTGAAGGAGCGCATGAAGGGAAAGGCCTTGGCCTGAGATTTTTGCGCCATATCGAGCGTAACTCCATGTTGTTGTTCATGGTTCCGGCCGACAGTAAAGATCATTTAAAAGAATACAAAATTTTGTTGAACGAGCTCGAAAAGTACAATCCTGAATTACTCGACAAACAGCGTTTCCTGGCCATCAGTAAGGCCGATTTGCTGGATGAGGAACTGATGACAGAAATCAGCGCGGAACTGAAAGATATTCCGCACCTGTTTTTCTCATCGGTAACAGGATTGAATATTCAAAATTTAAAAGACAAAATCTGGGAGATATTGAATAGCTAATGGCGTTTTTACAACACATTCTTGAGTGGGACAAGGAGTTGTTCCTGTATTTAAACAGTTTTCACAGCGATTTTTGGGATACCATCATGTTAACGATCACCCGTAAAGAAACCTGGGTTCCCCTGTATGCGATCATCATCTGGTATTTTATTCGAAATTACCGGATCAAATCCATACTTATCATTATTGCACTGGCTTTGCTTGTTCTTGCTGCCGACCAGTTTTCCGGCCTACTCAAAGATACGATACAGCGGTTTCGGCCGGTGCACGAGCCGGCCATTGAAAACGTGGTGCACAATGTATTGCGGAAAGGCGGACTGTACGGATTTGTATCAGCACATGCGGCCAATTCAGTAGCGATTTTGGTATTTACCTCCCGCATTTTTAAGCGCCGAAGCTACTACATTCTCATGATGCTTTGGACCTTAATGTTCTGTTACTCCAGAATTTATTCGGGTGTTCACTATCCGCTCGATTTGCTTGGGGGCGCGCTGTTGGGCTGGGGTGCAGGCTATGGCATTTATAAGCTAATGATGTTTGTGGAGAATCACTTCTTTTTTTCCCGTTCGCCGAAAATCGAAAAAACAGCATTACCGGAGCAACAGTCAGGAATTATTTGGCTGGTGTTTTTCGTGCTTCTGGTTACAGTATTTATTGTAAGCTATCTGCTTCATCATTACAACTATTTGTAAATGCGTACCCCGGAGAATTTTTACCAAAATAAATTCGATGAGTATTCCGGTCAGCTTCAATCCTTACGATCGAAACTCAGGTGGTTTGGCTGGTATCGCTTTCTGGCTTTTGTATTTATTTTTCTTCCATTCTTTTTTGACGGATTCAATTGGCGAAGCATAATTTACGTGGTGCTTTTAGTTGCCCTCTTCTTTTATCTCATCAAAAAGAATATCCAGCTTGAAAGGGAAAAACGAAGAACAGGGGTTTTGTTGAAATTGGTGGAAGATGAGCGTTTGGCACTTCAGCATTCATTTTTGCACTTTCCGGACGGGAAAGAATTTCTCGATACCGATCATTTTTATTCATACGATCTCGATCTTTTTGGAAGCGGTTCTCTTTTTCAGTTTATAAACAGAACCTCCACCTTAAGCGGGAAAAACCTGCTGGCAAAATGGTTGATGTTTCCTTTTAAAAACAAGAAGGAGATTGAACCGCGACAGCATGCTGTTAAAGAGCTTGCCGCTCAGCCTGAATGGCGTCTTGAATTTTTATCGGCAGGAAAACTTTTTGAAGAGACAGCAGATATTTACCACGAGATCCGGTCGTGGTCGGAGCTAAACCTGAAACTGAAAAAGGCAGCTGTCATCCGGTATTTAATTTGGGTTGTTCCTGCTATTACACTGATCTCTGCCGTTCCTGCAATACTTGGAATCACCAATCTTTTTCTGATTCTGACATTGTTTGCTCAGTGGATTATGCTTTACTTCTTCTGGACACCGGTTACAAAATATTTTGGTTTTTTTGGCCGAAAATCGGAGCTTCTTTCCAAGTACATGCAACAACTGGGAAAAATCGGAGAACATGAATTTCAGTCGGTATTGCTTCTCAAACTTCAACAAAGAATAGAAGATCCATCAGCTGCGAAAGCTTTCAAAAAATTAAAAAGCCTGGTTAAAGAATTTGATTACCGGGAAAATTTACTCGTCGGATTGGCCATGAATTCCTTTCTGTTGTGGGATATTCGCTGCATGTACCGCCTTTGGCAATGGCACCAAAAATACCACAAAGACCTTGGAGTGTGGTTAGACGTAGTTGCGGAAGTTGATGCACTGGTAAGCCTTGCAAATTTTTCAAACAACCACCCTGAATTTGTATTTCCGCAAGTACAGGTAGATGATTTTGAATTTTCTTCCACTCAGTTGGGGCACCCGCTGCTTCATCCCGACAAAAGAATTTGTAACGATTTATCGTTGAACAAGTGGTCGCAGGTTTTAATTGTTACCGGGGCCAACATGGCCGGTAAAAGCACCTTTCTCCGAACAGTTGGGGTAAACCTGGTACTGGCAAAAATGGGAGCTCCAGTTTGTGCTTCCTCCATGCGTTTTACGCCGATTGATATTTACACCAATATGCGAACTACTGATTCGCTGTTAAAAGATGAATCGTATTTTTTTGCCGAACTAAGCCGTATAAAAACTGTACTCGACAGGCTAAAGAACGGTGAGCGATATTTTGTAATACTCGATGAAATGCTGAAAGGAACCAATTCCATCGACAAATTGAATGGTTCGAAAGAGCTGATTCGCCGTCTGGTGCATTTACAGGCGGTGTCGTTGATAGCCACTCACGATTTGAAGCTCAGTGAGATGGAGAAGGAATATCCTGTGCAGGTTTCCAATAAATGTTTCGAAATAAGCATTGAAAATGATGAGCTGGTTTTCGACTACAAATTGTCGGGTGGTGTCACCAAAACCATGAATGCCACTTTTCTGATGAAAAAAATGGGGATAATTTAGCTTTAGGAAGAAGTGTAATCCCTTGATTTTCAAATTCTATTTTTCATTCGTTTTCGGATCCCGGAAGTTTTTATTCTTCAGTATTTTTCAACTGTAAATTGTTAGTTAATGAAGCGCGGCAAACTGCGTAAAACATGATGATTTAATTATATTTGTGGCAATCCGGTGAATTCCGCAGTTATTTGAAATAAGCAAAATCCCAAACACAATTACATTTCATTTAATAGTTGGCGTTCACTGATACTTTGCAGGATTCAGGAGAATAATTATGAGCGCAAATTACGACGAAGGAACGATTAAGACCTTAGATTGGCAGGAGCATATCCGGAGGCGTCCGGGAATGTATATCGGAAAACTTGGCGACGGATCTTCAGCCGACGACGGTATTTATGTATTGCTGAAAGAGGTGATGGACAATTCCATTGATGAATTTATGATGGGACACGGTAAGAAGATTATCGTGAACGTTGATCAGGAGAAAGTTTCAATCCGCGATTTTGGTCGTGGTATTCCTCTTGGGAAGCTGGTGGATGTGGCCAGCAAAATGAATACCGGTGCCAAATACGACAACAAGGTTTTTAAAAAATCTGTGGGTTTGAATGGTGTGGGAATCAAAGCCGTTAACGCGCTCTCCACTAATTTTACAATTCGTGCTGTTCGCGAAGGAACGGCCAAAGAAGTTAGCTTTAGTAAAGGAGTTATAACCGACGAAAAAGACTATAAAGGTTTGGAGGAAGAAAACGGAACTGAAGTTTCTTTTGTTCCCGATGCCGAAGTGTTCAAGAAGTATCGTTACCTGAACGATTACATCGAGAACATGATGAAGAATTATACCTTCCTGAATGCAGGACTTACCATTGAATTTAATGGTGAGCGTTTTTATTCGCGAAATGGATTGCGCGACCTGCTGGAAGAGAACATGGATCACGACCCAATTTACCCAATTATACATCTGAAAGGTGAGGATATTGAGGTTGCCATCACGCATGGAAACCAATATGGCGAAGATTATTATTCTTTCGTTAACGGCCAGCATACTACACAGGGTGGTACTCATTTACAGGCTTTTCGGGAAGTACTGGTAAAAACAATCAGAGATTTTTACAAGAAGGAGTTTGATCCGTCTGATATTCGGGCGTCAATTGTGGCGGCGGTCAGTATTAAGGTTGAAGAGCCTGTATTTGAGTCCCAGACCAAAACAAAACTGGGTTCGAAGGATATTGGCCCCGAGGGGCCTTCAGTTAGGGCGCATGTGGGAAATTTCCTGCAAAAGGAATTGGATAATTATTTGCATAAAAACCACGAAACCGCCGAAGTGCTGCTCAGGCGAATTATGGAATCGGAGCGCGAGCGCAAAGCCATTTCCGGCGTAAAAAAACTGGCCAAGCAACGGGCTAAAAAGGCCAACCTTCATAATAAAAAATTGCGCGACTGTCGTATCCACTTCAACAGTAACGATGAAAGGAAAGAAGAATCGAGCATTTTTATAACCGAGGGAGATTCGGCGAGTGGCTCAATTACCAAGTCGCGTGATGTAAATACGCAGGCGGTATTCAGCTTAAAAGGAAAGCCGCTGAACACATATGGACTGACTAAAAAAGTGGTGTACGAGAATGAGGAATTTAATCTCTTGCAGGCGGCACTGAATATCGAAGACAGCATGGAAGACCTTCGGTACAATAAAGTAATTATAGCTACCGATGCCGATGTGGATGGAATGCATATCCGTTTGCTGCTGATCACTTTCTTCCTTCAGTTTTTCCCCGAGTTGATCAAAAAAGGTCATGTACATATTTTGCAAACGCCACTGTTCCGCGTTCGAAACAAGCAAAAAACCTATTATTGTTATTCTGACGACGAGAAAGAAAAAGCCATAAAGAAATTAAAAGGCAAACCCGAGATCACCCGTTTTAAAGGATTGGGTGAGATCTCGCCTGATGAGTTCAAACATTTTATCGGGAAAGACATTCGCCTCGATCCGGTTCAAATGAAAAAGCATGAATCGGTGGCTCAGATGCTTGAATTTTACATGGGAAAAAACACACCTGACCGGCAGGATTTTATTATCGATAATCTGTATGTAGAGAAAGACGAAGTGGCTTAACATAAAAACCAATTGCCCTTGTGGCATTTACAAACCTGAAAAGTAAGAATGTCGGAAGAGAACACCAATAATAACGAAGAAATACAGGACGAACAGCTAAAGGACGAGGTAACCTATTTATCGGGGATGTACCGCGACTGGTTTTTGGATTATGCTTCTTACGTGATCCTTGAACGCGCAGTTCCGTACATCAACGATGGCCTGAAACCTGTGCAGCGCCGTATTTTGCATGCCATGCGCGAAATGGATGACGGGCGCTACAACAAAGTGGCTAACATTATCGGGCAAACCATGCAGTATCACCCGCACGGTGATGCTTCCATCGGTGATGCGATTGTTCAACTGGGGCAAAAAGAATTGCTGATCGACAGCCAGGGAAACTGGGGGAACCTGCTAACCGGGGACGGTGCAGCCGCTCCGCGTTACATCGAGGCGCGTTTGTCGAAGTTTGCACTTGAGGTTCTTTTTAATCCAAAAACTACCGAGTGGAAACTTTCATACGACGGCCGGAAAAAGGAGCCGGTAACGCTTCCTGTAAAATTTCCTTTGTTGCTGGCACAGGGTGTCGACGGTATTGCCGTTGGTCTGGCTTCAAAAATGTTCCCACACAACTTTAATGAACTGATAGATGCTTCAATCAATTATCTTAAAGGAAAAGATTTTGAACTGTATCCCGATTTCCCAACCGGCGGTTCGGCCGATTTTAGCAAATACAACGACGGTGTCCGTGGTGGAAGCATTAAAGTGCGCGCGAAAATCGAGAAGCAGGATAATAAAACGCTGATCATAACCGAAGTTCCCTATGGTAAAACGACTACTTCGCTGATCGAGTCCATCATTAAAGCCAATGATAAGGGGAAGATCAAGGTGAAGAAGATCGATGACAACACGGCTGAAAATGTGGAGATCCTGGTTCGTTTGGCCTCCGGTGTTTCATCCGATAAAACCATCGACGCCTTGTACGCTTTTACCGACTGCGAAATTTCGTTGTCGCCAAATGCCTGTATCATCGAAAACGATAAACCCTTGTTTATTGGGGTGAAGGAAATTTTAAAGCGTTCGGCTGATAGTACAAAGGAACTTCTGAAACTGGAACTCGAGATCAAAAAAAGTGAGCTGGAAGAGCAATGGCATTTTTCTTCGCTCGAAAAAATATTTATCGAGGAACGCATATACAAGGACAAGAAATTTGAGGATTCGGAAAACATGGACCAGGCTGTTGCGCATATCGACAAGCGACTGGAGCCATGGAAACCCAAACTGAAAAGAGAGGTTACCCGCGAAGATATTCTGAAACTCATGGAAATTCGCATGGCGCGTATCCTTAAATTTAATAAAGATAAAGCCAACGATCACCTGAAAGCTATTGAAGACGAGATTGCCGAGGTGGTGAACAACATCAAAAACATTGTTCCTTACACGATAAAATGGTTCCAGCACCTGAAAGCCAAGTATGGTAAGGGCCGCGACCGTAAAACCGAAATCAGGAGTTTCGAGAACATTGTGGCCAGCAAGGTTGTGGTGAAGAATGAAAAACTTTATGTCGACCGCAAAGAAGGATTTATGGGAACCTCGTTGAAAAAGGCTGAGTTCGTGTGCGACTGTTCCGATATCGACGACATCATAATTTTCCGGCGCGATGGCAGCTACTATGTTACCAAAGTTTCGGATAAGGCGTTTATCGGGAAAAACCTGCTGCACATTGCAGTATTCAAGAAAAACGATAAACGCACCATTTACAATGTGGTTTACAAAGACGGCAAAACCGGGTATTACTACATGAAGCGATTCTTTGTTACCGGCGTAACGCGCGACAAAGAATACAATGTGACTAAAGGAACCAAAGGATCGCGCATTACTTATTTTTCGGCCAATCCGAACGGTGAGGCCGAAACTTTGAGAGTAGTGCTAAAACCAAAACCAAGGCTTAAAAAATTAACTTTCGAAGAAGACCTGAGTGAGCTGGCCATTAAAGGAAAGCAATCGATGGGTAATATTCTTACCAAATACGAAGTACACAAAATTTCGCTGAAAGAAAAAGGAGTATCTACCCTGGGTGGCCGAAAGATCTGGTTCGATCCTGACGTGTTGCGCTTAAATGCCGACAACCGAGGTAACTATCTGGGCGAATTTATGGGCGAGGATAAGATCCTTGTGCTGTATAAGAGCGGTGAATATCAGCTGTACAATTACGACCTTAGTAACCACTTCGAACCCAATATTCTGTGCATTGAGAAATTTGATAAATCGAAAATTTTATCGGCTGTTTATTTCGATGCAGAGCAACAGTTTTATTACGTAAAACGCTTTGAAATTGAGGAAGTCGAAGGGAAGTTGATTCCGTTTATTGGCGACAATCCCGACAACAAGTTGGTGAGCATTACCTGGGTACATTACCCACGACTTGAGTTAACTTTTGGAGGCAAAAACGAAGAGCGTGACAACGAGATCATCGAAGTTGCTGAATTTATCGGGGTGAAATCGTGGAAAGCTAAAGGGAAGCGCCTAACGAATTACGAAGTGAAAAACATTAAGGAGATTGAACCTGTTGTAAAAGACGAAGATGACCGTGAACCGGAAGAGCAGGCTGACGATGAGCCGGAGAAGGATGATATTCCATTCGAAGTAAATCGTCCGAAAAATGACGATGATGACGACAATGGAAATCAAATGTCACTATTTTAGTTCAAAGTTTAGAGTTCAAAGTTCAAAGTTTTCTTGATGCTCTGAACATTGAACACTGAACACTAAACTGTTTTTATGAGAATTTACTTGATCGGATATATGGGATGCGGAAAATCCACTTTGGGACGGCGACTCTCGAAGCATTTGAATTTGCAGTTTGTCGATATGGATCATTACATTGAAGAACGCAACTGCAAATCCATACCACAGATTTTTGCCGAAGAAGGGGAATCCGAATTCAGAAGGAAAGAACGAAAAGCACTGGAAGAGCTGTCGGAATTTACCGATATTGTCATTGCTACGGGCGGAGGTGCACCTTGTTTTTTCGATAATATCGATCTGATGAACAAGACAGGTAAAACCATTTACCTGAATATAAATCCAAAAATTCTGGCCGATCGTTTACTGAAATCGAAAACCGAACGACCGCTGATAAAAGGTAAATCGCGTGAAGAACTGATTGCCTTTATTGATGATACGCTTCACAAAAGAAACGAATTTTACATGCAGGCAAAGCATTACATCACTGAGCCTGATATAGATCTGGAACTGGTAAAAGAAATGATTTCCTGATAAACCATGTCAACCGTTGCCCGACAGTTTGCCCACACCCTGCGCGAAATTGGTGTTCGTTATGTTTTTGGTGTGCCCAGTGGTAACATGATCGATTATATTGAGGCCCTTCGTCAAGAAAAAGGTATTGATTTTGTGCTGGTAGGCCACGAAGCTACAGCTGCTATTATGGCCGATGTTTGCGGCCGACTCACCGGAATTCCTGGAGCGTGTTTTGCAACATTCGGACCGGGAGCAACAAACCTGAGTACAGGAGTAGGGGAAGCCTTTCTAGATCGATCGCCTCTACTTGCTTTTACCGACGAAATGCCCGATCATCTGCAGGGCCGAACTGTCCAGATGAATATCGATCATCAGCAATTGTTTTTCCCGATTACCAAGTGGACCACCCATATGAATGATCGAAACGTGGAGGAAATCATTCTGAAAGGAAGGAGCAAGGCTACAGCTGATATTCCCGGCCCGGTTCATATTGGTGTGCCTGCCGGAATCGGGCAACGTGTGGCGGCAGATGCCCGATCATCCCTCGATTATTTAAGTATCGAAAAGAAAAGATGGTCGCCCTTGGTGGGCGCACAGGTTCGTAAGATTGAGCAGCTCTGGAATAAAAGTGAAAAACCTGTCTTGGCAGTAGGCTTGACAGCTGTGCGTGAAGGTATTCAGGACATCCTGCTTGAAATCGCCGAAAAATATCAACTACCGGTTGTATTGACACCAATGGCAAAAGGGATGTTTGCTGAAGATCATCCGCTGTACGCAGGTGTGCTGTTTCATGCGCTTTCAGATATGGTGTCCGAAACTTACAGCGAAGCCGACCTGGTGATCGGTGTGGGATACGACCCGGTGGAATTTAATTATGAAGACTGGATGCCGAGGGTACCGCTGATTCACATCGATTCGAAGAAAGCCGATGTGGATACCGGACAAATTCCTGAAGTATTGAATGTGGTGGGGGGATTGAAAACAGCGTTAAAAGAAATGCTGGCTTTAGAAGATAAAAGGAAGAGTTGGAATATTGGTCAGCTAAAGAAAAGGCGTGAACGCTTGTTCCGAAAATTGACGCCCAACCCAGGGAGTTTTGGACCGCTTGCTGTTTTGCATGAATTACGACAGATACTACCTGATGATGGAATATTGACGCTTGATGTTGGTGCTCACCTTCACCTTGCCGGTCAGCAGTGGCGAACTCCGGCGCCACAAAAACTACTGATGACCAATGGCTGGTCGGGAATGGGATTTGCGCTACCTGCTGCTATGGCGGCAAAAATGTGTCATCCCGAACTTTCCGTTGTAGCCTTAATGGGCGACGGCGGTTTTTATATGACTGTGGGCGAACTGGCCACAGTCAAACGACTCAATCTCAATATCGTTTTTGTGGTGATCTACGACAAAAGTTTGTCGCTGATCAACATCAAACAACAAAAGAAAGGATACGAGCCACATTACGGAACGGATTTAAATACTCTCCCGGATGAACCAACGAACCATTATTTTGGAGTGCCGATATTACGGGCAATCGACTTGACTACTTATCGAATAGCTTTGAAAGAAGCTTTCAAATTGAACGGACCTGTAGTGGTTGAAGCAGTTGTTTCTGCAAATGAATACGATGAATTGGTTTTGCAAAGTGTTTGATATAAAGAATTCTCTTATTCTTTTACAACTCAATATTTATTCTAAAGGTGATTTTTAAGGTGTTAGAATCTTGTTTATTATCACCAATAAATTGCCGTGTGAACGAAAAAATGAGTGAATTAATCCCGTAATATTACATGGATATATGTCATTTCTATACGTAATTTTCGGATAAATTATACGGGATTTTACGTATAGAGGAAATTAAAATTTCAACTTCATAATTATGAACGCTTAACCCTTTAATTCTTAGTTGTGGAATCTATTTTGATATTTCCGATGAGCTGGATTCTTGCAAATGTAAGCAAATGGAGAATGTATAATTTAATTAAAAGAAGTTGAGAAAAGTACTTAATCTTAAAATTCAATAAAATACCTGTAAGTGTTTTAATATCAATAGTATTTTGATAAATGTTTTTCAGACTACAATGTTGATCAACTTGGTGAAATGCTTCTTGTCGATGATTCTATTTTCTTTTTTATTTGATTGTAAATAGAACACAAGTTTATTTCAATTTTGCTATCCTTGCTTGATAAATCTTTTGTCCGTTCAAAATTAAAGTCAGGATTTATAGAGAAACTGGAAGTCTGAATCAGAAAAGAAAAAAATACCAAAAAGTATTTAAATATCGATTCTCAAATCCGTATAAAACCCGATTGACTTAGGCTATCCGTTCGTCGTAACTTGTATTTGAAATTTTGAACGAAAGCAGAAACTTAACGTGCAACCCCGCGAAGTACTCACAAAATTTCAATTAAAAGATACAGTAACCTGGCGTTTGTTGGATGATGATTTGATAAGTAAAAGACATTATTTACTTACTTAAATTATCAGTTTATGGAGACATTTTACAAAAAACTTTCAGGAGCCGGAAAAGTTGTTCCTGCCTGGGCAAAATTGCTGTGCCTTTATTGGTGCCGAATGTTTGCCGTATTATTTATTTTGCTGTGTTGTACAATGCAGTATGCAAATAGTCAGATCGTCACCGAGGGGCCCGCAGTAAAGGCAAACTTCGGAATTGATGCTGATATTTATGCGAACTACTTACTTGATCCTGCTTTGGCTGGAGAAACTGCAGTTGGCACCGACGATTGGTTTGGCGGTCTTTATGGAGGGAATGGAATGGCCGTGTTTACCCCTTCCGGAACATTCATTGCTAACATAATCAGTGCGCTTGCAATTGATGAGAATTTAAGTTTTGTTGTCAGGATGGGTGTTCCCCGAAACTCCGAAATAGAGATTCCTTCTTCTCTTGGAGATACAATTGTATGGATTGACGGAGTGTATGCAAGAGATAACAATACTGCCGGAAATGGGAAAGACAGTTCTGCGTTTGCCGGTACGTCGGATAAAAACTTTCAGGATCCATCAACATGGAATACGGGGATTAAAGACCCTTATCAAAAAGGAGATTTAATTGATGTGTTTGGGCACATGAGAGAAGACCCAAGTGGACAAGTTTGGGGAATAGGAGCTTTCTCCACCCGGTCGAGTTCAGGATCTGTACATGCCGATTTTGAGTTTTTTGCAAACCAGGTTGGGTATAATGGAATGAATTTTACCAATACCGGCGGTGACCATGGACATACCTCATGGACATTTGATCGTGATAATGATGGGATAGTATTAACCGCCGGAGACTTGATCGTTAGTATTGATTACGAAAAAGGTGGTGATGATCCCGTGGCCAGTATACGCGTTTGGGTAAGTGAAGATGACTACAATTGGGGATTAGCTAATTTTAATGCGAGCTCTTCCTTCAGTTTTACAGGTGCTTTCACTACGGAATCGGGTGCTGGTTTTGGTTATGCCGAAATTCAGCCGGCAGTTGATGGTGTTGATCCTGCTGCATGGGCGGTGGTAAACGTTGATAGTGTTTCTCCTGCACCTCCGTGGGGTACCCTGGAAGGTCCGCAAGCGGATAATAATGATGGCTATCTGCCACTTCAGTTTGCCGAATTTGCTATTAATATGTCGTTTTTAGGATTGGATGCATTTGGAGGAAATGCCTGTAACAAAACTTTGGGAAGCCTGTTGGTAAAAACCAGAAGTTCGCCAAGTTTTGAATCGGAAATGCATGACTTTGTTGGACCACTGTTGTTTGGTTATGATTTGGAAACCAAAATTGTGGCAATGCCTCTCGATTCTTGCGATGACGGCGAAAATCAATTTGATTTGATGACAGCTGTAGATAGCTTTGGTGACGGAAATGTAACCTTTTATGCTACTAGTGCTGACGCCTTTGCAGATCCTCCTGTAAATGCGATTTCTTCAAACCAAACTTTACCTGTAGGAGATACCATGTTTTGGGCTCGCAGTTCAAATCCAGATGATGAAAGTTGTTTTGCTGTAGATTCTTTTATGGTAACTGTTCACGATAACCCGGTTTGTAATGTTACAGCTACGGATGAAACTTACTTTAATGCCGGAAATGGAACTGCAAAAGTGACTGTTACTGGAGGTGAAGGCCCTTATACTTATTTATGGGTGCCAAGTAACGGCGGTACTATTGGTGGAGGCCAGAATTCGGATAGTATTTATGGGTTAACAGACGGCAGATACGATGTTTATATTACCGATGCGAATGGTTGTACAACTGATTGCTATGGTGAGGTTTTATGGACTCCAACAGCTCCAACATGTGCCGTATTTACGGTTGATGTTGAATGTTATGGTGCAGAAACTGGTATCGCATGGGCAGAAGTAACACCTTCTGATACGATTGGATATCCACCTTATACATACATTTGGTACAAAGATGCAGTAGCTTTTGATACAACGATAACTCCAAATCTGGTAGATACCATGTTTAACCTTGGAGCCGGAATTTATGATGTTGAAGTGTTTAACGCTGTTGATCCCAATGGATCATTTTGTGGCGATACTATTTTCCAACCGGATCCAAATCCTGTTTATGTTGAATGTTCAGATTATAGCATGGATGGTTGTCAGGGGCAATCTGCAGTTGATGCAAACTTTGGAAATTGGTTAGATACGGTTTTCATGGTTTCCGGTGGAACAGATCCTCTTGATACGGTATTTCATATTAACGATATTGAAGTAGATCCGGATACCGTTGATGCACCGGATTACTGTGGCGGTACCGTCACAATTCGAATGATTGTAACTGATTATTGCGGATTAAAGGATACTTGTGATGCGACATTTACGGTTAATTCGGACAATACTCCACCAGTAATTTCGGGAGTTGAGGCTGACACTACCATAGAATGTCCTTCGGTTCCTGAATGGAGCACGCCAACAGCGCTTGATGCTTGTTTTGGAGAAGTAACTCCAACCATGTCCGATGATACAACGTCTTACGCTTGTCCACTGGTCATAACCCGTACCTGGAAAGCAATCGATGCGTGTGGCAACAGTTCAACAGCAAGTCAGACGATCACAGTTATAGACACTACACCACCGGTATTCAGTGGAGTAGGTGCTGATGCAGAGATCGAATGTCCGGATGAACCAGTATGGAGCACACCAACGGCAAATGATGTATGCGACGGAGCCATCACACCAACAATGGTTGATGACACGACATCCTATTCATGTCCATTGGTAATCACCCGTACCTGGAAAGCCATCGATGCATGTGGCAACAGTTCTACAGCAAGTCAGACGATCACAGTTATAGACACTACGCCACCGGTATTCAGTGGAGTAGGTGCTGATGCAGAGATCGAATGTCCGAATGAGCCGGTATGGAGCACACCAACCGCAAATGATGTATGCGACGGAGCCATCACACCAACAATGGTTGATGATACGACTTCATATTCATGTCCTTTGGTAATCACCCGTACGTGGAAAGCCATCGATGCCTGTGGCAACAGTTCAACAGCAAGTCAGACGATCACAGTTATAGACACTACGCCACCGGTATTCAGTGGAGTAGGTGCTGATGCAGAGATCGAATGTCCGGATGAGCCGGTATGGAGCACACCAACAGCAAATGATGTATGCGACGGAGCAATCACACCAACAATGGTTGATGACACGACTTCCTATTCATGTCCATTGGTAATAACCCGTACCTGGAAAGCCATCGATGCCTGTGGTAACAGTTCAACAGCGAGCCAGACGATCACAGTTTTAGACACTACGCCACCGGTATTCAGTGGAGTAGGTGCTGATGCAGAGATCGAATGTCCGGATGAGCCGGTATGGAGCACACCAACAGCAAATGATGTATGCGACGGAGCAATCACACCAACAATGGTTGATGACACGACTTCCTATTCATGTCCATTGGTAATAACCCGTACCTGGAAAGCCATCGATGCCTGTGGTAACAGTTCGACAGCGAGCCAGACAATCACAGTAATCGATACAACACCACCTGTTATCACGGGAGTTGACGCCGACACTACGATAGAATGTCCGAGTGTACCAGAATGGAGTAGTCCTACAGCTAGTGATGTATGTGACGGAGATATCACGCCAACAATGGTTGATGACACAACGAATTATTCATGTCCATTGGTAATTACCCGTACCTGGAAGGCCATCGATGCCTGTGGTAACAGTTCGACAGCGAGTCAGACGATCACAGTTATAGACACCACGCCACCGGTAATTACCATTACCGTAGTTATGGATTCCACCTGTAACTCGGATCCGGTAGCTACGGCTACCTATACTGACGAATGTTCAGATGGAGGCAGTATAACACCATCAATTCGTGTGGTACCGATCGATCCTTCAGATCCGAATCAATGTGATGAGTACTGGATATTTACATTCACTGCAAAGGATGATTGCGAAAATACTTCTACTGCAGTTGATACCTTATACAGGTTCACAGAATCGGAAGGCGATTGTGAAACAGCATTTGGACGTTTGCCGGAACCGGATTTGAATGTAGATCTGGATCAAACGCCATATACCACCGAAATTGGTGCAAAATGCTTCCTGGACGAACCTGACACCGCGGTATTTAACCGCTGGGGATGGACAAACAGGATCCTGGCTGACGGAGATTCAACCTATACTCTGGATGTTTATGCCGGCGCCGGTCAGTGCGACCTTAGTAAAGGTACCTACGTTGGAACCGTTGATTTAAGCTTCGCCTTCGGAGGCACTAACACCATGTTTGTCGACTTCGATTTGCTGGAAGGTTATGTATTAACCGAAGCACATATTTATGCAGGTACTCCAATGTATCCTCAGAAGAAGAATGGGAAACACAAAGGTGAATATACCGTGGCTCCGGGACAATATACCGTAGTTTGGGAGAACGATGGTTCTACCGGCGGCATAGAAGTTGACATCACCAATGTGCCGGAAGGAGCCTATATCTGGGTAATCGTCCATTCTGTGGTATGCATACCTACATGCGACTGTCCGGAAACAGTCAGACCTGAAGTTACATTACTGGCAGCTCAGGACGGTGACTTCGAAACCGTTAGAGTTAGAGGTAATAAGAAGAGCGCAGAAATTACCACTGGTATTGGTGAATTCGAAGAAGGAGAATTGAAAGTATTCCCGAATCCGTTTACCGAGAAGGTAACGTTCGAATTTGTTTCTGCAAAAGATGCTTACGGAACGCTTGATATATACAGCTTAACCGGACAACGTGTTGCGCGCATACTCGAGCGCCAGGTAATAGCCGGTGAATTGAACAAGGTATTCTACGAACCGGATCACGATGTTACGGGTGTATACCTCTATCGTCTTGATCTGGACGGAGATGTTCAGGTTGGAAGGATTATTTACAAAAAATAATTTGACCCTTATTTTTTATCAAATAACTAAAGTGTTCTGCTTTAGGTTGAGGATAATACCTCAATAGAATTACAGAAGAGGCCGGCTGTCAGCGTCGGCCTCTTCCATTTTTTGAATTGCATTGTTACCCTCATCCAACTCATTTATTCCGATGCCGGATAGTTACACTTGAGCTGATTAATTACAATAGAAATGAAACGAATCTCATTCATTATGGCAGATCTTATATTTCGTAAGTTGTCAAAAAAAGTAGTTACATATTTCCTTCAAAAAAATATACCGGGAATTACCTATTGACTTATATGTATCTTTTTGCGTAAATTACGTATAAGAAATTACTTACTACGCACAAACAATTTCATGGATGACTTATCGGGCTGATTGGTAGATATGTACAATCTGTTTAACGGTTATATCCAGTATATTCAGATTTATTGATTTAAAATAAGGGATATCAATAGTTAGGTAGATTGATGTAAATGTGTTTTTAACATTTTAATATCAATCGTCATGTGTAAAATTGCTGTATTAGAGAGGTTTACACTTCTTGGATCGGGTATCGCATCCATTCTGAGTAATGAAAAAGACTGCCAGGTAATTTTAGCGAAAACCAGGGAGGAGTTGGTACGAAAGCTTGATGGCACCATTCCGGATGTGATCATAATCGATATAATTCATAACGAAAATTCAGGTTTCAAACCCTTAAAAAGATTTCGGAATATCTTTCCGCATGTTCCCGTACTGTTAGTTGTAAGTGCGAGTTATGCCGACTGTTTCGAAGAATATATTCGATTGGGAGTGAAGGGATTTATCTTTGATAGTTCCGACAGGGATGAATTGCTTAACGCCATAAGAAAGTTAAAGAAGGGCGGGGAATACTTTACGGATAAAGTCTGGAAGATCTTTAAAAGTTCAATTCAATCGAGGAAACATAAGCCGATAGATCAAAAACTGACAGACCGGGAAGTTGCTGTCCTGAAACTTTTTTCCAGTGGGTTGACTTACAAGGAAATAGGATCGGAGTTAAGTATTAGTCCGCGTACTGTAGAAACCCATAAACGTAACATACTTTCAAAACTTAAGATCAACTCAACTGCCGATATGGTGAAGTATGCATATCGCAATAAAATTCTTATTTAAATCAGTGAGACTCTAATTTCAGAATCCGTCAACCGACGGAGAACTGAAATTATGAAGTCGAACTGATCCCGATGCATAGCCATCGGGATCTAATGGATTCTATTCCCCGCCCCTTGGGGTGAATCGAGAAACATCATACTTTGTGATACCCCGCTGCTCTGCGGCGGGGTAGTTCATTTCTTGGAGATAGACTTTCAGAAAAAACAATCATGATTCCCGGGAATCACCAGCAGAAATGAAAGTAGTTGTAAGTTGCTACTCATTTACCCTCTCTCCTGTTCCCGTCCGACAGGTTCATCCGGGCGGGTCTCCCTTCCGGAATCTACTCTTTGTTTACATTTTTTTGATTGTCTGATTAAATATTGGCCAATATTATTTCGTCCGGGACAACGAACAATCACTAAGCAACTTTCTTCGCCGGACGAGATGCGGGCTGTTAACCGGCCCGGCGCTTCCCGTCAAAAGCCGGGCAGGCGCACCGGGTTATTCACATTCGACACTTTCAGTGTCATTTTATATTCACCCCGGAAGGGTGAAACAATAATAACCGCGGGTAAACGAACGTAGAGAGTGAAACCCGTGGTATTGATCAGTATCAGGGATAGGCGCAAACACCCCGCAGTTCAGAGATTTAAAGTTATTTGCGCCGTATTGCCATCGTGAAGTTGAAATAATTGTCCCAAAATATTTGTGTATAGAGGGTAGCTGCGCGCGGAGAGGGACGATCCCGAGTACTCGGGATCATGGTGAGTCAATAATACTTGATTCTACTATGATAACAAATTATTGCACAACCAGACTTTTAAAAAAAAGCAGGATGTGTCATGAAAAATCAGACAATCCTGCTTTAAATAAAAGTGCCCTTATTACTGTTACTTTTTAATAATTTTTTCAGTGTATTGGTGTCCCTGAGAGCTTACAACAACGATGTAAAGACCGGGAGACTGATCATACAGATCAATGGTGCTCATCGTATTTGTTATAAAGTCTTCCATGATCTTTGCCCCAATTGAATTATAGACTGCATAGGAATCCGTTTCTCCAATTGCAGAAATCCGCAGGGTAACGTTGTTTTCAGTCGGATTTGGATAAACCGATAAGAAGGTTTTATCTTCCGGCGCAAACAGATCTGCACTTGAGCCCGGCATTGATGAACCGGGAGCTGCTCCTCCAAAGGAGACTTCATAATCTTCCACCTCACCCTCAAAATCATCATCACAGGCAGCCGGAGTTTTTCCGGTTTTCATACTCACTCGCATCCGGGTAACTCCATAAGCATAGTCAGGGATCGTGATGTTGGAAATTACATCGCCTTTATTATTATTGGCTGCAAGAACCGTTTCATCTGCATCGTCAAAATCCCCGTCATGATTGAAATCGATCCATATTCTCCAGAAATTACGCGAGCTGGTAAGCGATGGAATAAGTGTGATATCATAGCTTTGTCCCGGAAGCATATCGATGCTCACATTCGAGAAAGAGTATCCATCGTCGGTCAATGATTCATAACCAGTATTATTGATCATTACGCTTTCAATATAGTTACTCGTACTGTTCAAATTAACAGGTGTACAGTAGGCAACTTCTCCCTGAGCCAGTACGGTAATTACACCCGTTTTTGTGTCTGAACCATAACTGTTTGTTGCGGTGAACGTTACATTGTACGTCCCGGCGCTTGAATAAGTGACCGTTGGATTCTGACTGGTTGATGTTGCCGGATTTCCTCCAGCAAATGTCCAGGCCCAGGATGTTGGAGTATAGGCTGAAATATCGGAAAACTGTACGCTTTCCCCAGCATTAATGGTATAAAGATTGGCGGCAAATTCGGCCACCGGTGCCAGAGGCTGAGGTGCCATAATCTGAACAGTATAATCTTCCACTTCACCAAGGTCTATGTACCCACATGCCGTTGGATCTGATTTTCCCATGGCAACACGCATTCGGGTTGTCAGGTCCAGGTTGTCAGGAATTGTGATTGATCCGCTAACCGCCGATTTGCTTTTTGAGGCAGTGAATACTTTTTCATCGTCAGTGAAATCCATATTCTGATCGTAGTCGATCCAGACTGTCCAGTATTCAAATTTATCGCGTGAACTAAATCCCGGTGCCAGTTCTATGGCATAATTTGATCCTGATTCCAGCGTAAATGTTGTGTTTGTAAAGTCGGCATATCCTCCATTCGATCCCGATGTTTTTATAGTATTTCCGATCGAGATCTTTGTTATCCATTCTTCACTTGCAACAGGCGATGGGATACAATACTCCGGTATAGCCTGTTCAACCTGAATGTAATTCTCAATGGTTTTGGTGTCGTTACCGCCTTTGTTGGATACGGTTAACGTTACTTTGTAACTGTTCGGATTTCTGTAAGTTACTTTCGGATTGGCTTCTGTTGAAGTTGCGGGTTCGCCGCCTTCAAATTGCCAGTACCAGGTATCCGGACTGTTATTAGACTTATCAGTAAAGTCCACCTGCCCTCCTTCTGTAATCAGTGTTTGATCTGCAGTAAAATCTGCAACAGGAGGAGTTACCGGCTCGTTAACTGTTATAACGCCGCTGTATGATTTGGTATCGGAACCGTCGTCATTTGTAACCGTTAAGCTAACTCCATAGTTTCCGGCTGTATTGTAGGTGATTGTTGGATTTTGTGCGGTTGATACATCAGGTGTTCCACCTGTAAAAGTCCACGACCACGAAGTCGGAGAATTTGTCGATTCATCTGTGAACGAGATGGATTCACCGGCATCAATTGTTTGTGCACTGTATGAGAATGCCGCAACCGGAGGATATGTAACAACCGGTTGTGTGGTAACCTCGATAAAGCCATTTAATGTCAGCGTGCCTGTGCCGTCAGCATTGGTGGCAGTTAAAGTAACATTGTAAGTTCCGGCCGTATTATACACAATAGTCGGATCCTGCTCGTTCGAACTGCCTGGTGTTCCACCCGGGAATTCCCAGTACCATTCATCCGGATTATTGGTCGAAAGATCAGTAAAATTAATAATGGTTCCTTCGGTAACCGATGTCTGACTGGCCGTGAAATTAACAACCGGCGGAGCAGGTTCAGCAACAGTAATATAAGAAGCAATCGTTTTTGTATCTGATCCATCGTCGTTTGCAGCGGTAAGTGTTACTGCATAAGTTCCGGCTGTATTATAAGTGATTGTGGGATGCTGTGCGCTTGATGTCGACGGACTGCCACCGGTAAAAGTCCAGTTCCAAGTGGTGGGAGTATTGGTCGATTGATCGGTAAACGAAACGCTTTCTCCTTCTTTTATATTGGTAACATCTGCGACAAATGCTGCTACCGGAGGCGTAGGAATACGATCAACTGTAATAAAGCCGGTCGCAGTTTTGGTATCTGAACCGCCTGAATTTGTTGCGGTCAGGCTTACATTGAAAGTTCCCGGAGTATTAAATTTGACTACCGGATTCTTTGCCGTTGAGGTAGAAGGAGTACCGCCTTCGAATGTCCAGCTCCAGGAAGTTGGTGTATTGGTGGACAGATCAGAGAATGTAACTGATTCGCCTGCAGTAATCGTACTTTGATTTGCAGAGAAATTTGCAACAGGTGCAATAACCGGAGCATTCACCCGAATGTAATCCGTCATTATTTTGGTGTCTGATCCGTCGGCATTGCCTGCAGTTAAAGTCACATTATAAGTACCTGCGGTACTGTAAGTAACTGTTGGATTCTGAGCCGTTGATGTGGCCGGAGATCCTCCCTCAAAGGTCCAACTCCAGGTTGTGGGTGTATTGGTAGAAGCATCAGTAAAAGAGACAGATTCACCTTCTGTGATTATTGAATTATCGGCAGTAAAGTTGGCAACCGGCGCATTTGTTAATGGCGAGGTTATCGCTACCAAATAATCTCTTACTTCTCCATAAGGAAATATTTCACATTGAGATGGACTTCCACCTCTTTTCATGGAAATACGCATACGGGTTGTAATATTCAAATTCGGTGGAAATGTTATGGAACCAGTTACCATACCGCTTATTGCAGCACTGGCATATGCTAATTCCCCATCATCATCAAAATCCAGATCACCATTATAATCGATCCATATTTTCCAGTACTCTTCATATGCATTTCCGCTATATCCGGGGACCAGGTAAATATTTTTACTTGTACCTCCACTCACTTCAATCGTGTACACATTGGTCATATCCTGATAACCGGTTGTACCGGTAGATTGGGATCCAATCGGTACTGAGCCCAGTTGTAATGTTTTTATCCATTCTTCAGAAGCGTTTCCATGTGAAGTACAATAGACTTTTTCAACCGAAACATATCCGGGAACAGTTTTAGTATGCGTTCCCGATGTATTGGTTACTGTCAGACTAATATCGTAAATACCAGGCTCATCGTATGTAACTGTAGGATTTCTTTCTGAGGAGCTTGCGGGATATCCTCCTTCAAATGTCCATGACCAGGAAGTTGTATTTTCGCTGGATAAATCAGTAAAGTCAATACTTTCTCCCTGGATTATTTCTGTTCTGTCTGCTGAAAAATCAGCAACCGGAGGATTATTAAGCGGTAAACAAAAACCATACTGATCTAGCGGGCCTAATGTTGGATCAGCATCATTACCGTCAGCCTGGTCTGGCCCTGGGCAATTTGCCGGCTTCGGACCTATTCCCCACCAGTAGTATCCATCTCCATCAGCATCAGTATATTTAACAGTATAGGGTTGAACAAGGCTTGTAACAGGCGCTTCCAGTGCATGTGTCCATCCAATATTGCTGATCGGTGTTTCTACATAAACATATCCTGCATCTCCGGAATAGGATCCCCAGCTGTTTTTAAAGATCCAAACTGTCTTTCCAATCAAAGGATCGTTAGCTTCAACTGTAATCCAGTACCTCTGCAGGTCTAGGTCTCTGTAGTAAAATACATCTCCTTCTTCAACAACCTTATATCCAACTAGGACCATCGCATGGCTCCAGTCATAAAGTCCTCCGCTGACCGGGCCTTTTTCAATCAGCATACGTTTAAGATCATCCTCTGTTCTTGGATAAGCAGTAGAACCAAAATCAATCTTTCCTCCAATTTTAATAAGCTCGGATGGACTTTTTGACTTTTCATTACAGGATAAATCTGCTCCTTCATAAGGGAAAGCTCCTTCGTCAACTATACCTGTATTTGTAATGTAATTCAGGGCAATACTCGGATATCCTCCTGTGCAACTTCCGGCTCCACTACAGGACAATACGTCCTGTTCTGCTAAGTCCAGTTCAAGAATTTGGTTATAATAGACATTTACTATAGCCTCGGTTGCCCCGGTTGATGCAAAAGCCCAACAGGATCCACAGGCTCCTTGATTTTTTACTGAAGTGATCCAGTTCTTCCCGTGCCGGTCTCGCCAGTCCCATTCTCCAACATAAGGACTGGATGATGTTGTAGTGGCTGATTTTAACGTGCCATCAGTCGTAGTGGTTGACGCTGAACTACCGGCAGTTATTACCCCGCCTGCATAATATTCAAAACCGGCAGGAAAGGTACTTTGTCCATACAGTTTTTTTCTTTCTCCATAGCTTAGCTGCGAAACACTTGTTTCTCCGGCCACCCAGTGTTTACCTTTCTTTTTTAGGTTCTGGTTGATCTTCCGGATCTTTGCCTCGTTCTGACCTTTCTTCTTTTCCTTTTTTACGCTTGCTACATCGAGACCCGGAGCAACAGCTGTTGCATAAGTGATACCTGTAAGTTCAAGATCGGCATTTTCAAGCTCAATGTATATAGCGTACGGTTTTATACGATCCAGAATCGCTGTTTCTTCACAAACGTTTTTTATGGAAAAAGAGCTTTCCTCTTCTGCCAGCAGCTGATAACTCTCATAGATCAGGTACTCCTCAAAATTACTATCGATTAATACCAGCCGAACCAGGGATTTATCGTCCTTGAGTTCAACATTTGCACTGATATCAAGTCCGTAAATCACATTTCCGTTTTCATCAAACGGGAAAATTTCAGCAGACTTCGAAAAGGTTTGATCAATTGACATGGATACCGGATTCGTTCCTGCCATTTTGAATTTGTTGTCTGGGGTTTGTCCATACAACGCACTACCGATAAAAATTAGCATCAGCAATGCCAATAACTCTGATTTTTTCATAACAAAACTCTAGAATTTGATTTAATGGTCTTGTTTCGTTGTATTCTGATCATTCAAAAACAATCAGCGGGTTTGTCTGTAAAAACAAATGTCCTTAATTAAATTCTACTCACAACTTAATTAATTAATAAACTAAACTATTTAACTCTCTCAGTCGATAAGAATACTGGGATTGAATCGTCCATGAACTCTTGATCGATTTTATATTACGGGTTCAGGAGACGAATGTAGATGTTCGTTTTTTTATACACAAGCTATTTTTTTAACACACAACGATTTAGGAATGATCAGGACTGTTTAAAAAGTTGTACAGTATCAGTATTTACTGATAGTTTGACATTCCAAACAGCCGCTAAAAATATTTTTGCAAATTTTCATAATCGACTGATAAACAGAAGAGTTGTGAACAGTTGCTTTCTTATGTAAAGCCCGGGAGTAATAAATTTTACTTTCGGGATTTTTAAACTATACGATATCACGGGATCATGAGTTCGAGGATGCAAATGCACAAATCTGACGTTTAAATTGAGATTTAAAAATATATAATATCAAGCTTTATATGCGGAATTTTCAAAATCCATATAGGTAATTTCCCTAATTGACAGATTACATATTTCTTTGTATATTGTTTTGCTTGGTTAAATGTATTCATCCTTTCCACAAAACCAACCAGAAGTATGTTCGTCGAATTTGATTGAATAATGCTTAAATAATTAGCTTGGAACAGATAATTTATCTTAACGGGGATTATTTAAAGTGTTTGGAATCAATTTGAAAAATTATTATTGTCTGAATATGTTTCAGGCAAGAATATCTAACCTTAAAATACCGCACATATGGGTAAGATAGCCTTACTGGAAAAATTTACACTTTACGGAAAGGGAATAAAAGCAATTCTTCATAACGCTCAAATAAATAACGATATAGTGCAGGCGAAAAGCATAGAAGAATTAACAATTAAACTCGGGGATGAAGATCCCGATGTGGTTGTTTTTGATATTTGCCATTGCGAAAATTTAGGAATTAAGGCACTTCGAAAACTTAGAAAAAACTATTCAAAATCTCCTGTTTTATTGCTAGTTAGTCAGGATTGTTCCGAATATTTTGAAGCCTACATTAGGTCTGGTGTGAAGGGTATTATTTTTGATAATGCAGACGAAAAAAAACTGATAAAAGCGATCTTGAAATTAATGAACGGAGAAGAATTTTTTAGCAAAAAGGTATGGGTTATAATCCGGACAACTATTCGTGTCCGGAAAAATGAAAAGCAAAATGATCAGGTTCTTACCAACAGGGAACTGGAAATTATAGTACAGTTTTCAAAAGGCAGGACATATAAGGAGATTGCTGCCTATTTGAATATCAGTCCGCGAACAGTAGAGGCTCATAAAAGAAATATCCTGGAGAAGCTGAATATAAAATCTACAGCCGAAATGATACGTTACGCATTTCAGCATCATATTTCAGCATAAAATATTCGTAAAATAATCTTTAACAAAGGCCCTAATCCGGGTATTATTTCTAATCTTCAATCTACGCAGCGGAAACTTTTACATGTACTTTAATAAACAAGTTTTTACAAAAAAAAAAACGACCTCAAACACGTTACATTCAAATCAGTAATTACGTAGTAATCCCAATTGACTCCCGGTCGTCTATTTCGTAACTTTTATTTATAAGAATTGAACTTAAATGTACCATACCCCGGGAATATAATTCAATTATAAAACAGAATACCTGTCGGGTGTTTTTTCTGATGATTTGATATAAAAAAAAACTGAAAGCAATTTATATCTAAAACTATCAGATTATGAGAAAAATCTACGTGCCTTTACGAACAGCCCGCGTACTGCTATCAGCAGTTTTGACGGGCATTATGCTGTTTACCACCAGCGTTGGCTTTGGACAAACAGTAACTACCGACAAAACCGACTATTTCCCAGGTGATGTTGTCTTTATAACAGGCTCAGGGTGGCTGGCCGGTGAAACCGTATTATTGGTTATCGACCACCAGATTTACGACCACCCTAACGATACGCTCTATGCTGTTGCCGATGACATTGGCGATATCGATAACCATGAATTTCAAATTGAAGAATGGGATCTGGGTGAAGCATTTCTTCTAACAGCAAAAGGATTATCCAGTCTGCTGGAAGCGACGACCACTTTCACAGATGGGCAGACGGATATTTACGACATGGATTTCACTGCTGCGGCGCCGTATACCTACGATCATGAAACAGGTGGCGGAGCTTTTAACGACCGTACAGTGGGTAAATACGATGATATTGTTGAATCGCTGGAAGGCGGTGATTTTAAATGCGGTGACGTTGTTACCTATTTAATGCATATCGTAACTGACCCTTTAGAAGATGCTGAATATGCAACCGAAACTATCGAACTTGATTTTTCATTTTTAGCGACCACTACCGGACAGCCAGGAATTGGACATGAATATATTAAAGGTGTTGCAATAAATTACAACACAGATTTCGTTGGTACCGCTAACGATGGTGATCCGGATACCGGAATTAGTGACAATCATGATAGTGAAGCAGAATTAATGACTGATCCGTACTTACTTTCGGCAGATGGAAATAATTTACTTGCCACTATTCAAATAGATAGTCTTAATCCAGGCGAGGAAGTTGTTCTACGAATTGATGTAGTTATCGAATGTGTTCCGGGGAGCGATCCTACCGGTAACCTGCAGGCAACACTTGATGCAGCCCATGTAATTTGGGGCATTGATTTTAATGGTGTCGAATACGATCTGGATAACGCAATTCCGGGAAGTGGTGCCCAGACAGTACCTTTTAAAAGTATTGGGGATATTATCCAGTATGCAAAAATTATTGTTGTAAAAGATGCCGTCCCGGATAATGCGCAGGACTTTCGATTTTCATTTACTAATGGAGTTACAGAATCATTCTCCTTAGACGATGATGCAGATGCAACATTATCCAATACAAAAGAGTTTGTTGGGCTACTACCAGGTACATATGTGGTAGAAGAGATTGATAAGGCATTACAACTACCACCTCTGGACTGGGGACTTACAAACATAACATATGAAGGATATAACATTCATACCGGCCCCATTACTCCGGATGTTACTACGGCAGTAGATGTAGGTACAGCGACTATTAATATTGACTGGGATCAGGTAATTACCGTTACTTTTACAAATGAGTCAAAGGCTTCCTGTGTGCCGCCTCCTTGTGATATTACCGGTAATGATCCGGTTTGTCCCGGGGCAACTGAAACATATAGCTACCCATTTGCTGTAGATGGCCTTCTATTTTCATGGAGTATAAGCGGTGCTGCTACAATTTCGGGAGACACTGATGGCCCATCCGTAGTTGTAGTAGCGGATAAAGTATGTGATCAGACTTTCACTTTAACCGTCAGAGTAACCAGAGACGATGATCCAACTTGTTTCACGGATTGTAGTTTGACTGTTACCATCGAAGATCATACTCCGCCGGTAGTCACTCCGCCTACGGATGACCTGACCATGAAATGCTTCGATGCCGACCTGGTTGCCGCATGGGCAGCCGGAGCTTCAGCAAACGATCTCTGCGACGGAGCTGTTGATGTAGATTTTTCATATATTCCACCAACAAGCAACTGCAATCAAGAAATTATCGTTTCTTTTTATGCAGAAGATTTCTGCACGAATGGCGCATTAGCAACAAAATCATTTATTGTAAATGACGACGAGCCGCCGGTACTCACCGGTTGCCCAGACGGTGTGACTGTAGAATGTGACAATATTCCTAATCCGGCTAACGTAACAGCTACCGACAACTGTGATGCTGATGTTACACTAACCTTTACCGAGGCCCGCACTGAAGGAGATTGCGGTCTGATCTTGATCGAGCGTACATGGACTGCTACCGATGCCTGTGGTAACGTGGCAAGTTGCACACAGTTAATCAAGGTTGAGGACACTACTCCTCCGGTTATTGTTTGTCCGCCTGATGTTACAGTAGAGTGTGACGAAAGCACCGATCCAGATAACACAGGATATGCAACGGCCACCGATAACTGCGATAACCAAGTGGTAATCACATGGGCTGATGATGAAGCCATTGGATCATGTGGACTGACAAGTATTGAACGTACCTGGACAGCCACTGACTGCGACGGCAATGCAGCAAGTTGTATTCAGATTATCACCGTTGTGGATACCAAACCGCCGGTTATCAAATGTCCAGCCGATGCTACGGTTGAATGCGATGTCGATAATTCACCGACAGCTACCGGATATGCAACAGCTACCGACAACTGCGACAACGACGTGGAAATCACATGGGCTGATGTTACTACCGATGGAGACTGCGGACTGGCACTGATCGAACGTACCTGGACTGCAAAAGACTGTGACGGTAATATTTCCACTTGTGTACAGACCATTAAGGTTGTGGACACTACGCCACCGGTAATTCTTTGTCCGAAAGATGCTACCGTTGAATGTGACGAAAGCACAGATCCGTCAGCCACAGGGTTTGCTACGGCCACTGACAACTGTGACAATGAAGTTGAGGTAGCATATAGCGATGAAATCGCTGCAGGAGATTGTCCGCAGGAATCTGTTATTACCCGTACATGGACAGCAACAGACTGTCACGGTAATTCAGTCTCTTGTGATCAGATAATCACGGTCAGGGATAATGTACCTCCTTCAATCAGTTGCCCGGCTGATGTGGTATTCGATTGTAAAATGGGTGATCCGGGAACCGCAACTGTTTCTGATAACTGTGATGAAAATCCAGCCTTGTCCTATAGCGATGTAGGAAGCCTGGATGACTGTGGATACGGAACCATTACAAGAACATGGAGAGCTACTGATTGTGCCGGAAACTTCGCCACTTGCGTGCAAACGATCACGGTCAGGGATAATGTACCTCCTTCAATCAGTTGCCCGGCTGATGTGGTATTCGATTGTAAAATGGGTGATCCG
>NZ_JBBIXN010000003.1:364530-372390 GCF_037646455.1 Maribellus mangrovi
TCTGATAACTGTGATGAAAATCCAGCCTTGTCCTATAGCGATGTAGGAAGCCTGGATGACTGTGGATACGGAACCATTTATAGAACATGGACCGCCACTGATTGTGCCGGAAACTTCGCCACCTGCTTGCAAACGATCACGGTCAGGGATAATGTACCTCCTTCAATCAGTTGCCCGGCTGATGCTACCGTTGAATGCGACCAAAGCACCGACCCGTCAGCCACGGGATTTGCAACCGCTACTGACAACTGTGACAATGAAGTTGAGGTAGCATATAGCGATGAAATCGCTGCAGGAGATTGTCCGCAGGAATCTGTTATTACACGTACGTGGACCGCAAAAGACTGTGTCGGCAATACATCAACTTGTGTACAGACAATTAAGGTAGTGGATACTACTCCGCCGGAGTTAACCTGTCCAGGCGATCTGGAAGTTTGCGAGCGACCTGCAGCGTATGCATCTTTTGCTGAGTTTGAAACAGCTGGAGGTTCTGCAGACGATAATTGTGGAGTTAATACGTCTTCATTTAAATTGTTGAGTGAAACTTGTTCGGATTTACCCGATGTTTTAACAGAACCTGCTGTTTATACCAGGGTTTACTATATTGAAGACGAGTGTGGTAACTCTACAACATGTACTCAAAAAATTACCTTGGATTGCAGCAAAATCAATCTTGATAAGTTGACTTTTGTTAGAGATCTTCCGGCAGATGACAAATATGACTGGCATTTTGCATTATATGCAGGACCAGAAGGATTTGACACAGATGGTATTGAGAATACACCGTTGATAGAATTTTCTACTGGCTCTGATGGTATTATCAATTTATTCGATTCTTATGCGTTGAACATCCATGAAACGTATACGGTTTGCGAAAAAGGTATACCTGCAGGCTGGGGTAATACATGGCAACTTGATACCGATGGAGATGGCATACTTGACGACTATGTAATGACTTATAATCCGAATGCGGACGATGATCCGCCTGAAGATTTAGGTAACAGATGCTTCGACATTGGTGCCGGTGCCGGTGCTTTTCCGCTTCCGGCTTCAGATTGTGATTTGTATGTTAACACCTTACTCTTTGAAGTAGTGAATAGCTATCCTGGAGGCGATCCGCGTACTCCTGGATACTGGAAAAACTGGAATACATGTACCGGAGGTGGCCAGGCTGAAACAGCTGCCTTAAATGGCGGTCCCGAAGCCGGATGGTTTATTCTTGATGATATTCTTACCTATCCTGGAATCGAATGGTGTAGCTTTACCCTGGGACGCGAAGATTGTGTAATTGCTCAACAAATTCTTGACAACAGGGATATATCTTTAGCTGCTAATAACCATGCAAGCGATCCTGTTTATAACCTGGCAAAACATTTACTGGCTTATCAATTAAACCAGGCTGCCGGGGCTCGTATCTGCGATGTAATGATTGATATAGAAATGCAGGCTGAAGGTTTCCTTTGTGAAATTGGATTTGATGGAACAGGGGACTACTTGAATCAAGCAAGAACCAAGGAGGATAAGGATGCGGCAAGTTATGCTCTTGAACTTGGTAATTATCTTGACCAATACAATAACGGCAGAACATGTGAAGAGTTAGCCGCATTAATTGGAGTTCCGCCGGATCCAGTTCCTATATCTGACCTTATATGCACTACGGATCCAAAAGATCCTACGGAATTCAAAGGCACTGATGGCTATGCTGTGGTTTCTGCCGAATTAGGCACACCACCATATACTATCTGCATGGAAGGCGGTGATTGCATTTCTGGAATTTTGGAGGGTGAACTCGTGACATTCGATAACCTGTCGGCTGGTACATATACTTTCAATGTAGAAGATGCTGATAGAAATACCTGTAGTTGTACTGCACTACTGTCACAACCGAAAAAGTCAAAATCAGCAGAAATTGAAAATCCGGATCTGGAAGCCAGCAACCTGAAAGTTTACCCAAATCCGTTTACGGATAAGGTAACCTTTGAATTTGTTTCGGGTGTTGATGCTTACGGTGTACTTGAGCTCTACAACATAACCGGTCAGAGAGTGGCCAGAATACTCGATCGTCCTGTTGAGGCAGGTGTACTGAATACGATAGATTATGAACCGGAGAATAAAATAAGCGGAGTTTATATCTATCGTTTAGACCTGGATGGAGACATCCAAATAGGCAGAGTTATTTACAAAGAATAATTTGACCCTGATTTTTTATCAAATAGCTAAAGTATACTTACAACATTCTATTTGAGGCGATACTTTAGTGGTGTTCAAGGAGGCCGGCTGTCAGCGCCGGCCTCCTTCTCTTTTTTGAAATGCGGGAGTAGGCTCATCTAATTTATTTGTTCGGCTGCAGTTGAGCTGGTGACTTCGGCTCACCTGCTCAATAGTTGTGGAAGTCGATTCCTATTCAGGAACAGATCCCATTTGCCAACGCTTATTCACCAGCTGATCCGTCAGCTGACGGACAGCAGGTGAACTTCCCGTGCGGCTTACAGCGGTTTTGTATTATACTAAAATAGCTTGACTAAAAAAGCTAACTAATGAAAAAACAGGTACTAACCTTTCCGATAATATGGAAGGTTCCAGGTACATAAAGCTTGTCTTATGAAGATGATTGTGGTCCTGTTGCATTTTTGGCACTCCCTGTAGGTTTTTGAGTGGCCCTGTACGATTTTTAATCGTCCTGTTACATTTTTTTTGAATCCTGTTAACTTTTTTGCCGCCCTGTTTAACAGGGAGGCTCAAAAATGAAACAGGGAGGGGTATAAACAAACAGGGCGCCCCGTTAGGTTACAGGGCGCCCAAAAATGTAACAGGATGCTGTTATTCAGCAACTTCGGGCTCGTCGGCTTTTTTACGGTTTTGTTTTTTCCAGTACTGGCTGGAATAACCTTTCAGGCGGTTTTTATCCTTCCGAAACACGTATTTACCAGCTTCGCGGATCTCATCTACCAGCACTTTCATGTGCGTGTAGGCCTTGTCGCGGGTGACCTTCGATGCGTTGGGATCGGCTTTGTCGCCATTGGCTTCGGCCAGCAGATCGGCCAGTTCGTCGGCACGGGTAGCTGCCAGGTCAAGTTGTGAGAGGTCGAAACCAATGTCAGTAAGCGGATCCTGATTTTCACGGGCCAATACCGCAATGTCATTCAAATCCTGGATCATGTCGGCATGTCCGTTACCCTCGGTAATGGCACTTACCCGGCTTAACAGGGCATCGTCATTCCGATAGGCAAAACGCAGCGAAGCCAGCAGGTCGTCACGGAAATCGTAGGCTTCGGGAGATTGTTCTGCCCATTGTTTCTGGGCTTCCTGCTGCGAGCGATAGTCTTTGTTCCAGATGGATTGTGCTTCACGGCAGGCACCGGCCCGCACAGGAAGATCGTCGATCATGTCGGTTGTAATACCAACCACCTGTAATGCTGTTGCATCGTCTAAGCTCCAGTGATGCAGATTTTCGGCTTCCTGTAGCGCCACATCCACAGGAATACCGGGTTCTTTTACTTCCTCATCAGGGATCGCCTGAATTTCGGCTAGTTTGGCGTTGTAATCATCAATGTTTGCCATTTTTACTAGTTTTAAAAAGTTAATAATATAAGATTATTGACACGGGCCACTTGCTAGGTTCTCCGGCCGGGCAGGTGGCCTCTTTATCATGCACCGGAATCCTTAAAGTCACGGTGTACATACATCGAAAGATGAATGTGAGCGTTATGGGTCGTTTCAAAATTTTTTTTCAGTAATAGGGTTTAACCGGGTAAACAGCGTTTTTGGTTCTTAATTGGTATAAAATTATGAAAAACAGAGTTTAGAATCAATTTGAATAAAAGGCAGATTGCTTCTCCGTCAGCCGACGGATTGCAATTACAAACATTCGGGAATAAAGGGATTGCTTCACTCCGTTACCAATGACAGATTTCATGTTCATCTACACCACCCCCCGGCTGAAGCCGGACCCCTCCTCGGGGAGGATGGGAAAATATTCTTGCTGGAATATTTGTATGTATTTCAATATTTGTTTTGAAAAAGAATTTCTCCTCCAGCGAGGAGGAGTACGCAGCCGGAGTTTACGGAGGCTGGGGGAGATGGTGTTAACAGCCTCCTGTCATTTTCTCATTATACCCAAATATTTTTGAGTAGGCTCTCGCAATGACATTTCCTGTTAGAATTGTTTGGCAGCGGACAACGAATACTATCTTTTATGGAAACTATCTTAGTCCGCTGCCGGTTACACACCCTCCACATCGTCATGGCGAGGGAGAGCAACGACTGACGCCATCTGGATTATGACTACGCGCACTATAATTAAAGTACAGTAATATTAGATTGCTTCACTTCGTTCGCAATGACATTCCGAACTCGGAAGAGTATGGCAGCGGACAATGAATATTATTTTAAGACGAAACTGTTTATGTCCGCTGCCGGTAACCCCCCTACAATCGTCATGGCGAGGGATCCGTCAGTTGACAGAGACCGACGCCATCTTGTTCCTCGTTCCTCGATAATTGATCCTTGATACCTGACGGGAGGTAATTACAATTTTCAATGTAGAATTTTCAATTTGGGACTAAGAATGTCCTCCTTTTGCTAAAGGAGGTGGTCCCGAGTCCTCGGGAACGGAGGATTAGGTTACAATTTGTGCATGAAGTCAATCCCCCTTCATTTCCCCCTTCTCCAAGGGGGACGAGAAAAGTCAATGTAAATGAGCTTTCCTACAAATTTTAAGTTCATACATCATAAAAAAACTTCTAAGACAGCCTTATAATAGATTGCTTCACTCCGTTCGCAATGACGTTTCGAACTGGAAAATGATTAGCAGCGGACAATGAGTATTATCTTTTAAGGGAACTGTTTCTGTCCGCTGCGGGTTACACCCCCTACCGTTGTCATGGCGAGGAAGAGAAACGAACGACGCCATCCTTCTTAACTTTTCGTGCACATATTAAATTACAAATAGTAACAAATTGCTTCTCCGTCAGCTGACGAAAAGCTTAAGTCCCCTTCAGGGGATTTAGGAGTGAAAACTGTGTGATTACTTACAAATTTTCTATACCTCCACAATTACTTTTTTCTGTTTCGAAGAGGTGATTAATTGTCCTTCGATGAGTTGTAACGCTACCCGTTTTTTCGTCTTTCAACACCAAAAAATGACATCCATCATTAGGAAATGAGCATCACTTATATCGGTTTATTTAAGTAGTATCCGATGAGGTCATAAGGGATATTACGTATTGTATCGTCTTGGATATTGTTGTAACTTGTATATCCGTCGTCTCAAAAAAGTCCCTTTCTAAAAAACCAATTTTCGGAAACGCTTCTAAAGATGTTTGATTTGCAGATAAAGTAAAGGATATAGTTTGCTTTATTTGAATTAAAAAATACCGGTTGAAATAGTGCCTGGTTTGAAAGAGAAAATTTTGAACCGACATATTTCACCTAACCTTAAATGTACCGCCATGTGTAGAATAGCTATCTTAGAGAAGTATGCACTGTTTGCTTATGGAATTCAATCTTTACTCAAGGATTCAAATGGTTTCGATATCATCATACATGCCACAGATTGCGACCATCTTTTTAAGCAGATAAAAGATGATAACCCCGATGTTATTGTTCTGGATGTCATCCACGGGGATAATTCGGGGATGCGATCGCTGAAAAAGATCAGACGAACTTACCCCAGAATTCCTGTGTTGCTGATCCTAAGTCAGTATTACTCCGATTGTTTTGAAGAATACATCAGGCTGGGTGTAAAAGGTTTTGTATTTAACGATGCTAGCGGGAAAGATCTGGTTGGTGCCATTAAAACTTTAAAAGGCGGAGGTGAGTTTTTTAGTGAAAAAGTATGGGAAATCTTTAAAGCTTCCATTCAAAATGGGAAAAGCCAAACAAAAAAAGAACAAAAACTTTCCGATAGGGAGGTTGTTATCCTGAAGTTGTTTTCAAGGGGGCTGACTTACAAGGAGATAGGGCTCCGATTAAATATCAGTGCACGCACCGTAGAAAGCCATAAACGAAATATCCTGGCAAAACTAAAAATCGACTCAACTGCAGCCATGGTCCGCTATGCTTTCCGAAATCATATGCTGGTGTAATGTGACTGAATAAATAAGACATATTTTAATTGGTTGCTACACATAAATGCGTAATAATCCTGATTGACTTCGTGCAAAAGTCGCCGTAACTTTTCATCAAAATAAGGACAACTAGCAAGAACTTATACCCCTTGGAGAAATCCCAGTATCCCAATCTTTGCAACAGAGACGCAGATGGTCGTTTTTTGAGTGATTTGATAATGAAGTATTAAGGACATTTATTAATCTTAATTATCAGATTATGAACAAAACTTACATTCTAAGCAAAAGATGGCGCGCGTGTCTTTTGTGTTTTGCCGGTATGCTGGCTTTTTTACTATTGAGCTTCAATAGTAATGCGCAGTGGACTGATTATTTTAAAACCAATCAGGTTGGTGCTTTTATTGAACAGGCACAAAATGGTGGGTCGGATAATCAAGGTCTGGTTACTCCTATTGATCCTGTAACGTGGATCAGGGGAAATGTCAACGAATCGAAAGGACACTATGTTGAGAACTGGTCCATTCCTTATCGTGTTTATATTGATGGTATTCCGGCAGCGGCTCAAGACGGTGCCGTTGATGATGAAGGTGATCCGCTTCATGGCGGTGCATTAGCATGGATCGATATTGAATATGATATTAAACACAGCGGTAAGCATGCGATTGATTTTATCACTCATTTCCAGAATATGAGTAATGATCTTCAGCCGCATAGTGCTTTCGAACCTCCACATCCTGAAGAAACAGTTCAGCCCTGGGATGGTTATTTTGCACTAGAACCACTTTCAACAGAATATGCTGTTCTAAAACCTGATATGGCACCATATAACAATGTGCCGAATGTATTGCAACCCGGTGGAACTATTACTCCCAGTGATTGTTTTGATAATCATGCAACATTTGCACAAGGAACACATGGTACTTTTTTCACTGCATACAATGCTGAAATTACAGATGTTAAAATTAATTACGAAGGTGATTTAGCTGAAGCCCAGTCATCAACGGGCTATCGTATTTATTTCCGTCCGTGGGGGGATGAAGTTGTACTAGCCTGGGGAGGTCATATTGGATGTACCTTGTCATGGGGAACAGTAGATGGTACACCTGAAGGAGAATCTATGGCAGCAGCTGGTATTAACGGTTCGCCTTACCATATGCGTTTAAAAGGTATCAGCTTTAAAAACAGCGTGGGTAACCAGGACCTGCAGCTTTCTGCTTCTGCAGTTTTTGCACCACCAGCAGTTGGATGTGAAGCATCTGCAACTCCGCAGACCTGCTGTTTTGTTAACGATGGTACGGCCCATGCTCAGGGAACTGAAGGATTAGCAGGTTATACCTACTCATGGACCGGTCCTGATGGATTTACATCTACTGAACAGGATCTGACCGGATTAGCACCTGGTATCTATTATGTAACAATTTGTGATGAAAATGATCCAAACAACTGTGCTGACTGTTCAGCAGAGGTTCTTCCTGCAGAACCGGTAGCACCGGTATTGATTGGTGTTCCTGAAGATCAAGACTTAGGATGTAATCCAACAGTTTTGCCATCATGTGCCGATGTTACAGCAACGGTTTGTAATGATCCTTCTTATCCTGTGGATGTAGAATGTACAGAAGGTATCCCGGTAGAAGGGGACAACTGTATTTGGACACAAACATTTCAATACACTGCCACTGCATGTGGTATACCCACAACAGATTTTGTTACTTACACCTGGAAAGTAGATTTGGATGCACCTGTAATCACGGCAGAGCCAGGTTATTATCTTGGCTGCAACCCTACAGACCTT
>NZ_JBBIXN010000003.1:372488-598688 GCF_037646455.1 Maribellus mangrovi
AGTTCCCGGTGCAGAAAACTGCACATGGAGCCAGACCTTCTACCTGTCAGCAACCGATATCTGCGATAACACGGGTACTGCAGAGGTAACTTACACATGGAAAGTAGATCTCACACCACCTGTAATTGAAGAAATGCCTGATCTGGCGTTTGACTGCAATGAACCGGTAATATTACCACCACCACCTGCAGTAAGTGATAACTGTGATGATGAAATTTTAATTGGCGGTTGTACAATTACTGATGCAAGTGGTACCGTATTTCCTTGCGACGGTTTTGATTTCCAAGTAGGAGAAACGGTAACAGTTTGTTACACTGCAGTGGATGATTGCGATAACCCGGCAGAGGAATGCTACACCGTTTATGTTAGACCATGTCCGAGTGAAACAGCTTATGGATTCCTGGCAGGAAGAAGTGAATGCTTCATAACTGATCCTCTTTTTGAAGGAACCTCCGATAAATGGGGTTGGAGAACTCTGTTTAATCCTGGAGAGACCTTTACACAAGAGCTCTGGATGGGTGCTGCTCAATGTAATACTGATAACGGAGAGCTTGTTGGATATGTAACCGTTAGTTATATTGGAACAACACTCTCAGTATACTATAACATGGATGACGATTACTCATTAACAGCCACTCATACTTTTGTTGGTTGTCTGGGTTATCCGTATCCTGAATTGGATGGAGCTCAATCGGTATCACCGGGACAATATACTGACGTATCAGAAGGTTTAGATTTCTATGATGGATATACAGTAAGCTTTGTTGTTGATGGTATAAATCCGGTACATGTTCATACACATGCCATGGCTAATGTTTATATCGATGGTGATGATACATATCCCGGACCTACCGGTTTAGCAATAACCTGTGAGGATAACAAGGAAAAATCAGCTGAAATTCAAAATCCAAGTTTTGAAGAAAGCACTCTGAAAGTTTACCCGAATCCGTTTAGCGACAAAGTAACCTTCGAGTTTGTTTCAGGCAGAGATGCATATGGCGTACTTGAACTCTACAACATTACTGGTCAGAAAGTAGCCAGAATACTTGATCGTCCGGTTGAGGCCGGAGTTATGAACCGGGTAGAATACACACCGGAGCACAAAGTATCCGGAATGTATATCTACCGTTTAGATCTGGACGGAGAACTCCAGATAGGAAGAATTATTTACAAAGAATAATTTGGCCCTTATTTTTTATCAAATAACCAAAGCTTCGGGCTTTGGGTTGAGGTCTACTCCTCAACGGACTTTAAAAGGAGGCCGGCTGTCAGCGCCGGCCTCCTTCATTTTCTTAAATGCGGCAATACGCTCATCCAAATTATTTGTTCCGCAGCAGATACATACTCTCTCCATCATCATGATGAGGGAGTAAAACTACTGAAGTCATCCGGTTCACACCCTCTCGCACCTACATAAAGTACAAGTATATGAGATTGCTTCTCCCGATTACTTGGGATCGCAATGACATTTCGAACTGGGAAATGTATGGCAGCGGACAGTAAGTATTATCTTTTAAAAGAACTGTCATCGTCCGCTGCAGGTTAAACCCCCTGCGGTTGTCATGGCGAGGAATCCGTCAGCTGACGGAGACCGACGCCATCCGGTTTACCTTAGCACGCGCCAGGCTGTCTTATAAGTACAGTGAAGAAAAGTTCAACTTACTTTTGAATTAAATTATTTAACCCCCTTGATCTCCTGAAGCCTGCCAACTGGCGAGGCAGGGATTCCTCGTTAGTTTGCTGCGGGTAGTTCATGAATAAAATGTACATGCTGCTCTTTATTAGATCTATCAAACAAGGAAAGATCCAACGATTTGCCAAATGCAGGAAAATTCAGTATTTTTCTGTTGATTTAAAAACCATGAAACAATTAGCCGGAATTTTAATTCTCAGTTTGTTGCTGTTCTACAGTAGTTATTCGCAACAATACAATTTTACCACTTATTCAATAAATGAAGGCCTTTCACAAAGTGTGGTAAATTGCATTTTTCAGGATTCAAAAGGCTACATTTGGCTGGGCACACAAAATGGCCTCGATCGTTTTGATGGCCGGAATTTTGAACGGTTTCGCTACAATCCCAAGGATTCAAATTCCATTTCAAACAATTGGATCTATGCCATTTCTGAAGATTCGGAAGGAAACCTCTGGATCGGAACCAAAGGCGGATTGCACCAGTATATCAGAACTGAAAACAGATTTGAGAGGATTCGTTACCAGACCGGATACCGGTTCGATGTCACCAATTACAATTACGACAATATTTGTTTAAACAGCGGAAAAATCCTCATAAATACTCCCCCCATAATCTCTGTATACGATATTCAGGAACACAGCTTCTCTCATTTTATCAGCGAACTAGAATACGAAGCAACCGTTCAGGACGTTCGCATTCCGGTTATGGAAGATAAAAACGGAAAAGTATGGGTGGGAAGCACAAACGGGCTTGCACTGTTTTCACCTGATAATGGAGAATTTGTTTATGCCTCCTTTGTAAATAATACTTCTTTAAGTCATATGGAGGAAAACGTTACGGCCTTGTTCCAGGATAGTAACGGGTTGGTTTGGGCTGGTACTTTTACCGGATTATACCGATGTGAACCAGGAAGTATCGAATTTAAAGAAGTCAGTTTTCCGCTTGTTTCAGGCGAAGATTATAGATTTCAAATCAGTATACGCAGTATTCTTCAGGATAAAAACAATAACCTTATTCTCGGTACTGAAGGCTTGGGGGTATACATTATTTTACCAGTCGGCAGAGATAAATACAGCACAAGAAACCTTACGCAGGCAAACAGCGGTATTGGGCATGATATCGTTCAGCCCATGTTAATCGATAAATCGGATAACCTTTGGGTGGGCACCCTGTCGGGGATCAGTAAAACCGATTTAAAACAGAAGAAATTCAGGCTTTTCAGAAATACAAACTTACCGGGCTCTACCGATCTTTTGGGCAATGTAATAGCCGGATTGTACAAGAATGAGGACGGTATTATTTGGGTGGGTAATTGGGGACAGGGACTCAACCTGGTAAATCCTTTGACCAACGAAGTAGAACATTTCTCGAGTCAACAAACCGGAAATCATTATTTATCGAACGATTTTATACATGTGATTTTTAAGGATAATGCTAAAAATATGTGGCTGGGTACGAGGGATGGAGTATTTATTTATGATAAAACTAAGAAGCAATTTGTATTGTGGACCGAATTTTTTGAGCTGCCTGATTTCCCGACATTTGAGAGTATTCGCATTTATCACATTATCCAGGATATGACAGGAAATATCTGGATTGCCAGTTCAAATGGTTTGTATAAATTTAATCTTGCAACATCCACACAGGAATGGTTTCATGTAGATGCCGAACCTGATCATCGCTTGGGTGCTAACCTCATTTACAGTATTTTGGAAGATTCGGAAGGATTGATATGGGCAGCCACCATTAATGGTTTAGATATGTATGATCCCCACAACAAACAAATGCATCATTATAACAGGACCAATGCGGACATTAGCAGCGACTTTTTGATTTCTTTGGCCGAAAATACCGACGGGAATATTTGGATCGGGTCCAATGCTTACATCAATATTTTCGACAAGAAAACAGGTGAATTTAGTTTCATGGACCAGGAGCAGGGACTGCCGAGTAATTACATTTACGAAATGCAAACAGATAAAAACAACAATATCTGGCTTGCAACAGGAAATGGTTTATGCATGTTCGATACAGATCAAAAACAACTTGAAATATATACCATGGAAGATGGGCTGCAAAGTATGGAATTTAACCTGAGAGCTTCGTGTGCCTGTGCCGATGGCGAATTGTTGTTTGGAGGAATGAATGGTTTCAATACTTTTTATCCTGATTCGATTACCGGTAATCCCTATACTCCGGATCTTGTATTTACCTCGTTTTCAAAAGTTACCGATGGTGAACAAGAGAAGGTAAACATAGAAAACGGCAGTGAATTGGTTTTAAACCACAGGGTGCAGTCGTTTACTATAGAATTTGCTGCACTTGAGTATACTAATCCGGAAAATAATCACTACCAGTATCAAATGGAAGCTATTTCCGATAAGTGGATTGAAATCGGAACCCGTGCATTTGTGCCATTTTTTGCATTGCCACCCGGAGAGTACACTTTTTGGATCAAGGGCTCTAACAACGACGGTCTTTGGAATGACCAGCCTATCGGATTATCCTTTATTGTTTTGCCCCCCTGGTGGCGGAGTAAGCTGGCTTATTCCATCTATTTATTGCTTACTATTTTGGGAGTAGTGTTCTTTGTAAAATTACGTGAACGCCGGTTAAAACATGAAAAAATCCTGTTGGAAAAGAAAGTGGCCGAGCGAACCCTTCAAATTGAAGAGCAAAACCGAATTATCACCTCAAAAAACGAGGAGTTAAATGAACTGAACCGGACAAAAGATAAATTCTTTTCCATAATCGGGCACGATCTGGGCAATCATTTCAATATTATTGTCGGTTTTTCTGAACTGTTACTTTCAGGTTTTAGAAAAATGGATGCCAATAAACTGGCTTATCATTTGGGTAACATTCACAATTCATCCAAGCATGCCAGTGATCTTTTGGGTAATCTGCTTACCTGGGCGCGCCTGCAACGAAATGCGATTGAATACCGGCCTGAAAAAATGAATGCAGTGGAAAAAGTGAGAGAATGGATTGGATTTCAGGAAGAACTGGCATTCAAAAAGAACATTCTTGTTGAAGTTATGGCCAAAGAAAATATCGAGGTTTTTGCGGATGAAAATATGTTTTCGCTCATCATAAGAAATTTGCTCGCAAATGCATTGAAATTCACACCCAGGGATGGCGAAATATCCATTCGCTTAAAGAAGAATGGAAAACACTGTGAGATTACAGTAAAAGACTCCGGTGTTGGTATCCCGCCGGAGCACATTGATAAAATATTCAGGATTGACAGTGACATTACCACAAAGGGCACCGAGGGTGAAAAAGGTACCGGTTTGGGTTTAGTTTTATGCAAGGAATTTGTTGAAAAGCACGGAGGTAAAATCTGGGTAAAGAGCAAGCCTGGAGAAGGAAGTGAATTTGGGTTTTTGTTGCCTTTAGCAAAGGAATAGATTGTTGCTTGTCACTTTGTTGAGTTGCGATCTGACTGTTTTCTTTTGGATCCTGTTTTATAAGGTTCTGTTTAAATGATCTTAATTTTTAAAGGAATTAATATCTTTAGGCTCGTATTAAAATAGTTCTAATGCAATCCAACAAACAACTCGACCTGGCTTATGATTTCATCCGTTTTACCGGGCAAAATGTTTTTCTCACCGGGAAAGCCGGGACCGGGAAAACCACTTTTCTGAAAAGTTTAAAGGAACGCTCGCCAAAACGAATGATCGTCGTGGCGCCAACCGGTGTGGCGGCTATTAACGCAGGAGGCGTAACCATTCATTCTTTTTTCCAGCTGTCGTTTGGCCCGCAGGTTGGGAACGAAAGCGACAGGAATCGCCAGATGCGTTTCACCAAGAAAAAGATCAGCATTATCCGCAGCCTCGATCTGCTGGTGATCGACGAAATAAGTATGGTGCGCGCCGATATACTGGATGCCATCGACCGTGTGATGCGCCGATTTAAAGATCGACGGAAAGCTTTTGGCGGAGCACAATTGTTGATGATCGGCGATTTGCAACAACTGGCACCCATTGTGAAACGCGAAGAATGGGCCTTACTGAAAAGCGAGTACGATACTGCCTATTTTTTCAGCAGCAAAGCCCTGCACGAAACACCTTATGTGAGTATTGAATTGACACAGGTTTTCCGGCAACAGGATGATAAGTTTATTTCGATATTGAACAAAGTGCGTGATAATATACTTGATGAGACAACACGAAACGAACTGAACTCACGTTACCAGCCCGACTTTAAACCGACCGATGATGAAGGCTACATTACACTTTGCACCCACAATGCGGAGGCGCATCGCATAAACGATTCGAAACTGAAAGAGCTGCCTGCAAAAGAAAAAATATTCAAGGCACATATTGAAGGGAATTTCCCTGAATATGTCTTCCCGACTGAACATGAACTGCATCTGAAAGTGGGTGCGCAGGTGATGTTTGTAAAAAACGATCCCGATCCTGAAAAGCGTTTCTTTAACGGAAAGATCGGGCAGATAACGGCATTTGATGGAAGTACGATTTATATACAATGTCCCGGTGATGAGGACGAAATTGAAGTCAGCAGCCTTATCTGGGAAAATATAAAATATTCGATCGATAAAAATACGGCGGAAATTACCGAAGAGGTGGAAGGTTCGTTCAGCCAGATCCCGCTAAAACTGGCCTGGGCGATCACCATTCACAAAAGCCAGGGACTTACTTTCGAGCGGGCCATTATCGATGCGCAGTCATCGTTTGCCCACGGACAAGTGTATGTGGCGCTGAGCCGTTGCAAAACGCTGGAAGGAATGGTGTTGAAAACACCGATTCAGAAAACCAGCATTATCACCGATCAGACAGTGGATGGATTTATTCATCAGGTAGAGGCAAACCAGCCCGGAGAAAAAGAACTAAACCAGGCAAAACTGACTTTTCAACGTGAGCTGCTTACAGAAATGTTTCGCTTTAACCGGACGGGTTACCTGGTGAATTCAATCGGCAAGATCATGGATGAGAATCCGGGAAGTTTTACCGAGGTCTTTGTTCGGCAGTATCGAAATATGAGAGATGGACTGAAAAATGAACTGGCAGGGGTGGGTGATAAATTTCAGCAGCAAATTGTTCGATACCTGAAACAAGAGCCCGATGTAGCTAAAAACACCAAACTTCAGCAGCGCATTAAAAAGGCAGCCGATTATTTCTTCGAGAAAACAAATGCAATTTTGCTTGAACCGCTGGAACAAACTGACTGGGACATTGATAATCGGGCAGTAAAAAAGCAGATTCACCAACGACTCGGCGACATAGCCGAAGAAGCCAAAACAAAACAGGCGGCCTTTGAAATCTGTCGCGAGGATTTCTCGGTGAAGGAAATTATGAATGCCCGAGCCAAAGCACTGGTCGATACAGGCGCCACAAAATCCACAAAGAAAAAAGCGCGTGAGTTGGAGAGCTATACAAATATTTCGCATCCTGAGTTATATAATCTGTTGCGTTCGTGGAGGTATGAAAAATCGCAGGAACTTGTGGGGCCAGCCTACATGGTCTTTTCGCAGAAATCGTTGGTGGAGTTGGTTACTTATTTGCCGGTTAATTTAGCAGAGCTGAAACTGATTAACGGACTGGGGAAACGAAAAATCGATCAGTTTGGTGAAGATATTATTGATTTGATTCGTGGTTATTGTGAAGAAAATAGCATCGACCACAGTGAAATTCCCTTAAAGGAAAATCCGAAGAAAGAAAAGAAGCCCAAAGTGGATACTAAAAAGGTAAGTTTTGAGCTTTACCGATCAGGAAAATCGATTTCTGAGATCGCCCGTGAAAGAGGATTTGCCGAAATTACGATCGAGGGGCACCTTTCGCATTTTATAAAGGAAGGTGAAATTGACATTCTTGAATTTTTGTCGCAGGAAAAGCTCGATAAAATAATAGATTACTTTAAAAATTCAGAAGAAAGGAATCTGGGGCCGGCGCGTGGTGCTTTGGGCGAGGAATTTAGTTACGGCGATTTGCGAATGGGATTGAGTTACCTGGAATCGTTAAATCAGCAATAAATAAGAACTTATTGGGTGTGCAGCTTCTTAGAGATGAATAATTTATCTATTCTGTTTGTGGCCATACCAAAAGTCCTGTTATCGTCATCCTGAATTCATTTCAGGATCTTTAAGTCGCAGTAATTACTTTTAATAGATTCCGAATCAAATTCAGAATGACGTAGTTTTCGGACTTTTGATATGGCTTCATTATTTATTATACCTCCGGAGCATTCTCCAACAAATATTCTTCGGCTTTTACATTCCACAAACCTTTGGTTTGGGCTACCAGTTTGGCCAGCTCGGCGTAAAACGGATCGCTTTTACCCAATTCCTCAAAATCAGAAATTGCCACAAGCGGAAGATCCTTGTGCGTGTAAATTAATTTTTTTCCTCCCGGAATATTAGGTAGATTCAGCGTAGTTTCAGCTACGGCATTCAGACCGCCAATGTGGGTGATCAATCCGGCCGGATCAAGGCCTTTACTCATTACGTCGAGCGCTTCTACCATATCGTCGTTGTTCCCGCCTGATGTTCCTACTATGTGTGTATATGCGTAGTGAACGTTGTAAAAATTCAGTTTGGCCGAGAATTCAGTATTCGACGGGCCTGCAAAAAAGTTCAGACAGCCATCGTGTGCGAGTATTGCATCGCCCTGTTCAACCACCGGAGTTACCGGAGCGAAAACAAATACATCGTTATAGCCTTCTCCGCCTGAAACTTCTTTCAGCGCAGCTACCGGATCTTCAACATCGCCGGTGTTTAAATAAATCAGTTCGATTCCTTTTTCTTTCGCCCATTCAACGGGGAAAATTTCAGCAGCGCGGTCCAAACGATCCTGTGCAATATCGGTCACCACCAAAAGCGATGGTTTGCGGTCCTCGCGACTAATTACGTAGTTAATGGCTGCCAGTCCCATCGGGCCAACTCCTGCAAGGATGGCCATTTTCCCACCTTCAACAATTTCCATCTCATGAACATATGAACCCGGAGTAGTGTGGTAGTTGGCATGCATGGCACCGATCACACAACTCAGGGGCTCAGAAAGCGATGCCGGGTAAAATCCGGGACCGTCGTAAGCCAGCAAACAATCCTGCTCCAATACATCTTTAGGGATGATCACATAGGTTGCATCACCACCAATGTATTGGTAAGAATAACCGGGCGCACTTAAAATACCCACCGGGCCATCTTTGTAATAAATAGCCGGCTGGATCGAATATTTCTGTCCGGGCTTGAATTTATCCTGCCATTTCGCACCCACTTCAATAATCTCACCTGAAAATTCATGTCCGATCATAATCGGTTCTTCAGCCACATTGTTGGGCACGCGTTTATGGTCGGTTCCCTGCGTGGCCGCCTTATAGCTCGACATACAAATGCTATCGCTTACTACTTTTGCCAGAATCTCGTCGTCGTTTATCTTCGGAAGTTCAAACTCTTCCAAACGCAAATCTTTTTTGCCGTATAATCGTACTGCTTTTGTCTTCATATCTGTTTTTAATTTAATTCTTCAATTTTGAGTTTTACAAACTCCAGTAATTCGTTTGTTGTCGCTATAAAATCAGAACAACCTGCTTCTTTCATCGGTTCAATCTTGCCGTAGCCCCAGGTAACTCCCAATGTTTGCATCCCGGCAGCTTTGCCTGTTTTAATGTCGACATGCGAATCGCCAACAAACAAAACATCCTGATTCCCGACTTCAAATTTTTTAGCAATCAGCTTGGCCGCAAAGGGATCCGGTTTTTTAGGATTGTTCCCGTTTTGTCCCATTACCAGATCGGGCAGAAAATCTTTCATGTAATTTTCTACGATCGGCACGGTTTGGCTATGTGGTTTATTCGTATTTACAGCGAACGGAATTTTATGTTGTTTAAGGAATGCTAGCACTTCATCAATTCCTTCATACAAATGGCTTTTCACCATCAAATGTGAGAGGTAATAATCTTTGTATTCCTGAACGAAATTATCCAGTTTTTCCTGATCACTTTTAATGTGATCGGGGAGTGCCCGTTCTACCAGTTTTGCAGCCCCGTTTCCTATCCACGAAACATACGATTTAGTATCATGCGTTGGCAGATTGTTTTCTTCCAAAACATGGTTGCAGGCATCTGCTATATCCACAATCGAATGGAGCAAAGTACCGTCTAAATCGAATATAATTGCTTTTACAGGCATGTATTAATTCAGCATAATTTGTCCGCCACTAACCGGAATGGCCTGTCCGGTTTCATTTTCCTGATCGATAGCGTAGAAAACCGCCTTAGCTACATCAACAGGAGAGCACCCTTTTCCGAGCGGAACCTGTGCCAGGTAAAACGCTTTTACATCGTCGATGGTTTTGGCTCCCGGAACTTTTCCTGCATTCAGGTACTGCACGAATAATCCGTTATCAGGATCGCTCCAAAGCGGACCTTCGTAAAAGTTTCCCGGGCAGATTGAATTCACCTTAATTCTATCGGGCGCCAGTTCCAGTGCAAACGATTGGGTCAAGCCAATGCCACCAAATTTTCCACCGGCATAGGCAAAGTTTTTCTTGCTTCCGGCCAGTCCCGATTTGGAATTTATCTGAATCACATCGGCATACAACGAAGCATTGTATTTATTCTGCAATTTCATGATTGGTGTCGCTGCTTTGGTACAATAGAAATAGGCGTTGTAATTGATTTTTGTAACCAGATCGAAATTCTCCGGCGTCATTTCTTCCAAACCTCCGGCACGTAAAATTCCGGCGTTGCTTACAAAAACATCAAGTCCGCCAAATTCGCAAACAGTTTGGTGCATCAGGTTTTTTAGTGATTCCTGATCAGCAACATTGGATTGAACGAAAATAGCATGGCTGCTGTTTTTAATATCGTTGAACGAGTCGGCTGTAGATTTACCCACCGTTTCATTCAGGTCGGCGACGACGATGTTCGAACCGTTTTCTTTCATCACCCGGGCTATTCCTTCGCCAAATCCCTGTGCTGCACCGGTAACAATTGATATCTTGTTTTCTACACGTCCGGCCGAAGCCCCTGCAGAAACTTTGCGGCGGTAATTTTCAACTTCCCATGTATCGATGAAATGGATTTGTTCGGGTGTCATAAAATGCTGACCGCCGAATGATTCCGACAACCAGGAAATTTTCATAGCATCTTCAAAAACCTCTTTTATGATGTTTGACTGTGCTGCATTGTCGCCAATCGAAAGCATACCAATGCCTTTTATGAAAACCACTTTTGGTGCAAAACCATAGTCGGCAACAAAGGTTTCGTAATTTGTTTTAAAGGTTTCGATAGTTGCTTCAGGAGAGGCAACTTCATCGATATAAATGTATTTCGATTTACAGTAAACGATCAAATCCGGGGTGAAAGGATAATTCACTTTCTCGAAAGCTTCAGCACTTGTATTGAACTTTTCGACCAGTGCTGAGTTTGTAACTTTGATGGTTTTCAGCCCGTCCTGCGAAACAATGGCGCGAATGGCCGGAACCACTTCCGTAACATGTTCAGCAACCGGAAGCATGGTGTTGTCCACCGGAACTGAGACCGCTTTTTCAATGTTCGCAATAATCTCGTCGTAAATGTCGGCTACTTCCTGTGTGGTGTTGGCACTCACAAAAATGCCATGGTTCTGAAGTAAAATAACTTTCGGATCGTATCCTTTTTCGGTTCTGAATGCTATGATTTTAGCTTCAACAGCTTTAAATAAAATATACCCCGGATCGATGTATGGTATGTACACCGCTTCATCGCCGAATACAGGTTTCACCAACTCTTCGGCTTTGTTGCTGCACATTATTCCATTCACCGCAGTCGGGTGCAGGTGAATCACAAATTTATAGTTGATGGCATTGTGGAAGGATGTTTCCACCGACGGGCGTTTGCCTTTTGTAATCGTAGCATCGGCTAAGTCATCTTTAATCTGGTTCTCGCGTTCGATTGAATTTGAGCTGTATTGGTTTTCCGAAATCTTGTCCAGTTTTTTGCGATCCATTACCGCAAAACCTTCTTCGCTTATCGTCGACAAGGCAAATCCGCTGGCTTTTATCCAAAGCTTTTCGTCGGTTTTGTATGAGGTGTTTCCACCACCTGCAATCACCATTGCTTTATTTGTTCCGTAGAATTGAGAGATTTCTACTAGTTCTTTTACTCCTTGCTCCATGATTTCTATATTCTTCTCCGTATTGCTCTGTGTCTTCTTTGTGTTCTCTGTGGTTTGAAATCTTTTTACCGCAGAGCAATTAGAGAATTTCGCAGAGAGCTCGGAGTTATTTATTTTATTTCTCTAGGAACTTTGCAATTACTGCTTTACCCAACTCAATAAAAGTTGCTTTCTCGTCGGTTTTGGCGATACCGTTCAGCAGGTAACCTTCCTGGCCATTTGACACCAGATATTGATGAGCTGCAATCACTGCAGTTCCTTCGTAATTGATCTGCTTCAACTCATCATCCAGTTCGAATCCGCCGCCTACGCTCAATTTTATCGGGTCGAGTTTTGGTGTATTGTGCTCGCTACCAAAAGTGATCACAAAACCTTTATTGTTGAAAAACTTCACAAAGTCCTTTAGGATGTTGAATTTGTTCCTGGCCGGAATCAGTTCAATGCTGAATACGTTTTTGCTTTTCAATTCCGCCAATAGCTTTTCGCTATCTCCTTCATAGTCGGTGTAATTCTCATCGCCGAAATCGAGTAACACCGGGTAACATGGAATTCCACCTGCGTCAATAATTATTTCCTGAACTTCTTCGAGGGATAAAAATGCTTTTGGATCCTCAGGAACAAATGCTGCACCACCCGATTTTAAAAGATTCCCACGAATCTCATTTTCCAGTCCTGCCAAATCATCGATAGCTGACTTCACCGGCTTGCCCTGAAATATGACATTAAAAAGTTTTGCTCTTCCCAGATCGGTTTCTTCTTTTTCAAACACTGCTATCCGAATGGCCTGTGAAATGTGGCGTTCGCGAAACAGGTTTTTAGCCAACCGACTTTGCAATTCTTCCGCATCGAATTGAATATCTATTTCTTTTTCAGTAAAAAAAGCATTTAGCTTTTCCACCATCTGGTAAGTCTGGCGGTTACTTTCTTCCTGTAGGTCTTTTATTTTATTGGCCGAAGCCTCGCTCATTTGAGCTGGTTGCCTTAATCCTTTTCCGCTAAAATAAGTACGGCCGGGATTGCTGGGGTCATTCACACGAATACCGGCTTCCTGCAAGTCTTTTTGCAAGGCCATAAATTCGATGTTGAACAGCGGAAAAACTTTGTGTTTCTCTGCCATTTCTGCAAATTCATTATAGCCGTCGGTAGTGTAAAAGTCGTTGATGCCGAGTACTGAAACACCTTCCGATTTAGCAAGTACAAAGGGCTGTTCCACTTCCGAAAACGCGCTAAACGAATGTGGCGTGTGAATGTGGCCGTTAATGTCGGGCGTCTCAGTTTTTGGTTGATCCTGATACCATTTTAGCAATTCTTCCGGCTTGGGGAAGGTTGTAAATATACTTTTTGAGTCTGTCATATGCATTAATCTGAATGTACGCACAAATAAACAAAACTGCGCACTTATAGGTGTCCTTTGGTATCCTGTTTTTGCGGAATGGAATCAAACTTTCACTCGGTTTTCTTGTTGTTCAATTCGAATAAAAAACAGGAATCATGAGCAAAATTATTTTAATGACAGCCACATTTCTGCTGGCATTGGCTGTTGCTGCAGGAGCTTTTGGTGCACATGCCTTAAAAACGCATCTTTCGGCCGAAATGTTACAAACCTGGAAAACCGCAGTAGATTACCATCTTTATCATGCGCTTGGCTTGCTGCTGATCGGAGTGTTGACAGTGGTTCTGCCCGATTTAAGTACAAAATGGCCGGCCATTTTATTGTTCGCCGGAATTGTATTGTTCTCCGGGAGTTTGTACACCATGGCACTCAGCGGAATAAAAACACTAGGTGCGATTACGCCAATAGGAGGTTTGAGTTTTATTGCAGGTTGGTTAATTTTGTTGGTAACAATCTGGAGGAGATAATCGGTTTGACAATAACCTGTCCCCTGAAATGTTAATGATAATCAAATTCAGGGAGTAGCTGAATTACCGATGTGTTTTTTCTTTAGTATTGCGACCAAATTTATGGGAAAGATGAAGGTATTGTATCTGTTGTTTGTATTTCTTACCGGGCTGGTGCTGAATAGTGCCGGTCAGTATGTCAATACCGATGAACTGGTGGTTGTGCCCGGGTTGGAGCATCCGGTTAATGCAGAAGAATACAAACTGATACGTGAGCAGAAACTTAGCGAATATCAAAGTTATTTATCACAATTTCTGGTGCCGGGAGATGGTGGCTACATCATCAGCCGCTTTGGACCGCGTTCGGGGAGAATGCACTACGGAACTGACATAAAAATGGCGAAAGGTGATACCGTTCATGCCGTACAGGATGGTTATCTCACTCGCTCAGGATGGGGTAGTGGATTTGGAAACATCATCATTATTCAGCACGATAACAACATCGAAACCTATTATGCCCACCTGTCGAAATTCCTGAAGACAAAAGGTGAATGGGTGAAGAAAGGTGAACCGATCGCTTTGGCCGGAAGTACCGGTCGTGCCCGGGGGCCGCATCTGCATTTCGAAATGCACGAAGATGGACGAGCTTTTGATCCGGAACTGGTTTACGATTTCAATCAGCAGCAGGTAAGACCTATTGCCCAAAATTTTGAAACCCTGGTAGCCCTGCATCGAACGTTGAAACCACAAGGCTATTCTACCAACCTGGCTGTACCTGAATATTATAAAGTTCGTTCGGGCGATTCGTTATGGGTAATTTCACGCCGCTATAAAACACCGATCCGGGAAATCTGCAGGTTGAATAACATTTCCGAAAACACGGTATTGCAAATAGGTCAGCCTTTAAAAATGTACTAAAAGAGCTGTGAGCTAAGGGTCTTGTGCTATGAGCTCAGAGTGATATAATTACCCCTTATTTCAGTCTTGAAAGTACTACGTAAATATAAATCAGTTCAATGATAAAAATGACAGCTGTTGCTGCAAAAAGGGTTATTGTTATTTTGTGGTGGTAATGTTGCAGTTTTGCAAAAGAAGCTGAAATTAGAACTACAGAAAAAAGAATACTAAGAAAAATAATTACTGTACGGTGGCTTTTTTTCATGACGTAGCTATGTAAAAGAGTATTGAACCAAAAATAATGTTTTTGCCGAAAGGAAGAGTATTAAACATAAAAAATCCGGTCTCGTTTGAAACCGGATTCTTATTATTTGACAGATTCAATTTATGCTACTTCGTAACTTATGCCGTTGGGGTGTTTTGTCTTCTTTGAAGCATTTAATACCTCAATCCCAACAATCTCCCCGTTTTCTCCATAGTCAAGGATAACTCCCGGTTTATCTTCATCACTTTCCACCACCTCGTTTTCAGAAAATTGGATGTAGATGATATCTGTTTCCTTATCGTATTTAATGACCATATTTTTCAATTTTTGATGTTTTGTAAACTGTAATCACAAGCGCAGGGACTTTTGTCGTGTTTACAAATACTCTGTAAAGATAAGTTTTTGAATCTTCTTCAACAAGCTTCGAATAAATAGTAGTGTTCTCATCCTGAGATTGGATAGTATCAGGTTCATTTAATATTTGATGGATAGTTTCATTCAGGATACCTCTTGATTGCATCCTTTTTAAAGCGTGATTTGAAATTCGAAAATTCATGTTTTAAATTTACATTTTTCCAAATAAAAAATCCGGTCTCGTTTGAAACCGGATTTTATTTTGAATGGTTGATTGAATTCCAATATCAGTTAAATGCCTCTGGCATTTCTGTCCAGTTGTTCAGCTTCGGTAAAGTCATTCTCTGAAACATGTCCTTCCAAAGGAAGAATACGCTCGTGAATGGCATCGATGATCCACTCCGGTTGCGGGAAGAAATAATCTTCAAGCTCGTGAGCCGGTGTGATCCAGTTGCGCGAACCCACTACAACAGGTGGAGCATCGAGGTAATCGAAAGCCAGTTCGGTGATGTTTGAAGCCAGGTCACGCAGGAACGATCCGCGTCCTGAAGCATCACCCGAGATCACAATGCGACCGGTCTTTTTAACCGATTCGATCACGGCATCGTAATTAAAGGGTACCAGCGAACGTGCATCGATCACTTCTGCTGAAATATTGTATTTTTCTTCCAGAGTTTTTGCGGCATCCAATGCGCGGTACAGTGTTGCTCCAATTGTCAGGATGGTTACATCGCTACCTTCTTTCTTCACATCCGGTTCACCCATCGCGATTTCGTAATATTCTGCCGGAACGCCGTCTTTATGGAACTGCTCACCAATATCGTACAGACGCTGACTTTCGAAGAAAATAACCGGATCGGTACCTTGCAGTGCTGAGTTCATCAGTCCTTTGGCATCATATGGTGTTACCGGGAAAACTACTTTCAAGCCCGGGATGTGAGCAGCCAGGGCTGTCCAGTCCTGCGAGTGTTGTGCACCATACTTCGAACCTACCGAAACGCGGATCGTTACCGGCATTTTCAATACGTTTCCACTCATGGCCTGCCACTTTGGAAGTTGGTTAAATACCTCGTCACCGGCGCGTCCCAGGAAGTCGCAATACATGATCTCAGGAATTACACGACCACCACACATTGCATAACCAATGGCAGTACCAACAATTGATGCTTCCGAAATAGGTGAGTTGAACAAACGTTGGTAAGGCAGAGCTTCGGTCAAACCGCGGTAAACAGCAAAAGCGCCACCCCAGTCGCGGTTTTCTTCACCATAAGCAATCAGGGTTGGGTCTTTGTAAAAACGATCGGCAATGGCTTCAAATAAACCATCGCGTAAGCCGTAGGTTTTAATTTTTGAATGTTGTTTACCTTCAGCATCGAACATAAAACGTTCTTTTTTTGCCAACTGTTTAACGCGTGGATTTTCATCCAATGGATGGTTCACTTCCACCGGGCGATCTTCCATTCTATCCACCGACTCGTTACTGAACATCATTTCCCCGATAAGGTTAGGGTGTTTTTTCATGTCCATATGAGGCGAAACTTCATCGTCGATGGCCAGTTTTAATGCGTTAGTTATCAGCTCAGTTGTTTCCACTTTTATTTTATCCAGTTGTTCTTGTGTGGCCACACCGTTTTTAACAAGCTCTTTGCCAAACCAGACAATCGAATCCTGTGCTTCCCAGGCTTCCACTTCTTCCTTGGTACGGTACGAAGATGCATCGGAAGGAGAGTGTCCACTGTAACGGTAGGTCAGTACGTCGAGCAATACCGGTCCGCGTTTCTCTTCCAGAATTTTACGTTTACGTTTGTAGGCATCGATCACGGCCAAGGGATTGTAACCATCAACTCGTTCAGCATGCATCTGGTCGCGGTTTACACCTGCACCAATACGTGCTGCCACATCGTAACCCATGGTTTCACCGCTGGTCTGTCCACCCATACCATACTGGTTATTCATAATGTTGATGATCAGCGGTAATCCGCCTTTCATGTCACCTTCCCAAAGTTGTGTGAACTGATCCATGGAGGCAAAAGCCAGTCCTTCCCAAACCGGGCCGCAGGCCATTGATGCATCACCTATGTTGGCAACCACGATTCCTGGTTTGCGGTTTACCTTTTTGTATAAAGCTGCACCCACAGATATATCACCTGAGCCACCAACGATAGCATTGTTCGGGTAAACGCCGAATGGAGTAAAGAAAGCGTGCATCGAGCCACCCAGTCCTTTGTTGAAACCGGTTTCTCGGGCAAAAATTTCGGCCAGCGTTCCATAGATAAGGAATTTTATGGCCAACTCTTTTGTCGTTCCGTCGTGTCCTTCTTTTACAGGGGCCGCAGTTACTCCGTCGAAGTGAGAGTCCATAATTTTCTGGAGCTGCTCGTCGCTTAGTTTGCCAATGGCGGAAAGTCCTTTGGCAAGAATTTCGCCGTGGCTTCGGTGCGAACCAAAGATAAAATCTTCAACATCCAGGGTGTAAGCCATACCAACAGCGGCTGCTTCCTGACCAATGGAAAGGTGAGCAGGGCCGGGGTGATTGTATGGTACTTCGTTGTATTCGCCCCTGGTTTTAATCAGGTCCAACATGGTTTCAAATTCACGAATGACAACCATATCGTGAAAGATTTTAACAAGTTCCTCGTCGGAGAAATTCTTTTTTTCCTCCTCAACAGTTTTGTTGTACTGGTTTACCGGAATCGGCTTGAACTCCAACTGACTCGGTTTACGCACCTCATCAGGATTTATATATTGTACTTTTGGCATCTTTTTATGAGTTTAAAGTGAAAGATTTTCGATTTGATTCTTGATCTCAGCTAAGAAGAGTGTTGCTTCACCACCGTCGAGTGCCTGGTGATCGTAGGTCAGCGAAAGCCCCATCATGGGCACAAAACCATACACTCCATCTTCCAGCTCTTTTGGTCGTGGAACAATGGTACAAACTCCCAAAATTGCTGTTTGCGGCAGGTTGATCACCGGAGTGAACATTTCCACGCCGTAATTTCCAAGGTTGGAAACCGTAAATGAAGCCGCTGCCGGATTTAGCAGATCAGGATTTACATTTCCGTTGCGGGCAGCAGTCGAAAGTTCTTTTAACTGGCTTGAAAGACCGGTGATCGAAAGGTCATCGGCATTTCTCAGTGCCGGAACCATCAAGCCACGGTCGGTATCAACGGCTAATCCCAGGTGGACTTTATTGAACCACTTCATTTTATCGCCCAGGTAATGGGTGTTGGCCTGAGGGAATTTTTCGAGCGCACGAATTACTGCAAAACAAACCAAATCGTTAATGGTAACATTTTGCTTGATGTCGCCGGCTTCGAGTTGTTGTTTGAATTTTTTGCGTAGTCTCATTATCTGACGGGCATCGGCACTCATATGGTGCGTTAGTTGCGCCGAATTTTGTAATGACTGGTGCATTGCTGTAGCAATCAGTTTGCGAATATTTGGGATGGATTTCAGTTCAAAATCATCTCCCGATTCGAGAACTGCTGCAGGAGCCGGTTTGGCTGCCGGAACCGCAGTTGTCTGTTTTGCCGGTGCAGCTTTTTCAGTTTTGGGTGCAGTACTTGCAGCGCTTTCAATGTCGCGTGCAATAATTCGTCCGTGTGGACCGCTTCCTTTAACTGCGCCAATATCAACACCAAGTTTTTTTGCCATGTTTCTTGCCAGTGGCGAAATTCTTATGCGCGAACCTTCCTCATCCACTTCAAATTCATAAACTTTTGGAGCTTCTTCAACCGTTTCTTCACTTGATTCTTCGGACGGTGCTTCTTCGGCGGCTGAGGCAGCTCCCGGTTTGAATTCTTCAACCGATTCTCCTTCTTTTCCGATAACTGCGACATTGGTAAGTACCGGGATTTCATCACCTTCTTCAAAAAAAGTGGCGAGCAAAATACCGGCTTCTTTAGCTTCTTCTTCAAAAGATGCCTTGTCGGTTTCGTAAGAGAACAGGATGTCGCCTTCGTTGACCTCTTCACCTACTTCTTTAAACCATTGACCAAGGATGCAGGATTCAACCGATTGTCCTTGTCGTGGCATCATTACTGGTATTGCCATATAATTAGTTTTATTTGTTTTGTTTTACTTGTACCTACAAATATAAAATTAAATAAAAATCAAAAAACTATATATCAGTTATTTATGTATTGATTTAAATTCTGCGTGTAAAAATATATTTTATAACTTGTATATACAAGTTGTTTTGAATGTTTTAAAAATAGTTTAACTTTGAGGTGATCAATGAACGAGATACCGCAATACCGAAAACTATACGAGTTGTTACGTAAACACATCGAAAAAGGTGTTTACACTGAAGGTGACCTTCTACCCTCGGAAAACGAGTTGAGTGCTGTGTATGAAATGACACGTCCAACCGTTCGTCATGCTTTGGATAACCTGGTAAGAGACGGACTTATTTTGAAAAAGCAGGGGAAAGGCAGTATCGTGCGCAAACCACCTCAAAATATTGGGATTTTGTCCATTGCCGGAACGGCTTCTGCGATCGGGGTACGATACCTGAAAACCGAGATTCTTCAGAAACCAACAGTAAAAACCTGGCCCGAAAATTTTCCTTTTAAGTTGTCGGAACTCGAGCAGGAATCGGGTTGTATTTACATGGAGCGTTTGAGGTATGTTGAGGATGAGCCTGTTTTTTACGATGTAAACCACTTGCCAAATATGTACCTTCCTCGCATTACACAGCGATCATTCGAAAACAAATCGCTTTTTGATATCCTGCGTAAGAATTATCAGATAGAAATACTGGGAGGCGAACAAAAATTAAAGGCCGTAAAGCCAACTGTGCAGATCAGACAATTGTTAAAACTCAAACCCGGCCAACCTGTTCTGTACATGGAGCGCAAATTAACAACCAACAAAGAGCATTTCAGTATTTATTCCACCATCTATTTTAATTCCGAAAAACATGCCATCTTCGGTAGTTTTTGATTGTCTTAACTTCCTGTGAAATAGAGACTGTAGTTTTGGCGATGCTGCCAATATTTATACTTTTGCGAGTCAACGCAGCAGACAAAATGGAATTACAGGATTTGGAAGCAATTAACGCAGCAGGTGTGCCCGCCACATTCGTTAACGAAAAATACGGTGCGCACGAGCGCAATACTTTTGATATCTGGCTGGCAGACTCGAAAAAGCCAACACCACTTGTCATCTTTATTCACGGTGGAGGTTTTATTGGCGGAGACAAATCGCGCTACTACGATTCTGAGGACTGGCCACGACTTCTGGAGGCAGGTGTATCGGTAGCTACTATCAATTATCGCTATATGAATGAGCCGCCTTACGGGATACTTTCCAGTATGAACGATTCGAAACGGTGCCTGCAATATATTCGCTACAATGCTGAAAAATACAATATCGATAAAGATAGAATAGCGTGTTCAGGAGGTTCGGCAGGAGCAGGGACATCTTTGTGGCTGGCTTTTTCGGACGATATGGCGGAGCCGGAAAGTGACGATCCCATTTTGCGCGAATCGACAAAGATTTCTGCGGCTGGAGCTTTTGTTGTACAATCCACTTACGATATTCTGCGCTGGGCCGATATTCTTGGTCTTCCTAAAGAAAAGAGTCCTGAAGAGTTGCTGATGATTGCCCGGGCGTTTGGTTTGAAATCGGCAGAAGGTGTCGACCTCTATGCGCAAACTGCCATCAGAAAAGAGCTGGATTTTCTGGGGAAAATGAGTGCCGAAAGTGCGCCGTTTTTTGTTTATAATGATAAGGAAGCCGGCATTCCGACCAATGCCGATGAATTGCAACATCACCCTTTGCATGCCAAAGCGCTGAAAGACCGCGCTGTAGAAGTTGGATTGGAGGCGGTTGTTTATGTGCCGGCCTTAGGTTTCGAGGATATGTCGGGAAAAGATCTTGTGGCTTTTTTGCTTGAGAAACTGGCAGTGTAAAGATGTTAGAATTCTGATTCTTCGGAGATTTTTGTGTGCACTAATTCCTTAATTTTGTGTTTTAAAATCAAAGCGTTATTAACCATCTAATTAATATATAACTAAAGAACAACATGAGAGTATTAAAATTCGGAGGAACATCGGTAGGATCGCCAGAAAATATGCGGGCGGTAATGAAACTGGTGGCAGATGGAGAGAAAAAGATAATTGTTCTTTCGGCCATGTCTGGAACAACAAATGGTCTGGTCGAAATATCAAGTTTCTTACGCAAAAAAAATAAGGACAGCGCCAGAATTACCATCGGTAATTTGGAAGCCACTTATAAAAAAGTGGTAGCCGAACTTTTCAAGACTGAAGAAAATAAGCAAAAGGGACTGGAAGTTGTGAAAGCCAGTTTTAAAACCATAAAGTCGCATACTGCCGGAACATTCACCGATGTGGGCGAAAATACCATTTTGGCTCAGGGAGAAATCATCTCAACCAACCTGGTTACGCTTTTAATGAACGAGAATGGATTTAACGCCAAACTGTTACCGGCACTCGATTTTATGAAGATTGATGAGGATAAAGCAGCCGACACCAATTTTATTCGCGAACACATAAAGCCTGTGCTGGAGGAAGTTGGCGAAGCCGATTACTACATCACTCAGGGATTTATTTGCCGGGATGTGAACGGCGATATTAATAATTTGCAGCGAGGAGGTAGTGATTACACTGCATCGTTGATCGGAGCTGCTATTGATGCCGAAGAAATTCAGATTTGGACCGATATCGACGGATTCCATAATAATGACCCGCGTTTTGTAGAGAAAACGAAGAAAATAGAACAGCTTTCGTTTACCGAAGCCGCTGAGTTGGCCTACTTTGGTGCGAAGATTCTACACCCTTTGACCGTTCTGCCGGCGCGCGTTCAAAACATTCCGGTGCGTTTAAAAAATACTATGAATCCTTCCGATAGCGGAACACTTATCACTTCCGAATCGGACGGAATGGGTATTAAAGCCGTGGCTGCAAAAGATGGAATTACGGCCATTAAAATCCGGTCGGGGCGCATGTTAATGGCCTATGGTTTTCTGAAAAACGTGTTCGGGATATTTGAAAAGTACCGCACGCCAATTGATATGATCTCGACTTCGGAGGTAGCTGTTTCGCTGACAGTTGACAGTACTCAGCATCTTTCAGAGATTATGGAAGAGTTGAGTATGTTCGGAACGGTTCATGTCGATTACGGCATGTCGATCGTGTGTATCGTTGGGGATATTATTGAAGAGGAAAAAGGTTTTGCATCGAAGGTTTTTAATGCACTCGATGGAATTCCGATCCGGATGATCTCGTATGGTGGAAGCCGCCACAATATTTCGATTCTGGTACCTGAATCACGGAAAAAGGAAACCCTTGTGGCTTTAAGTAAGAACCTGCTGAATAATTAGAATTTCGAAATTATTTATAGATAGTCCCGGATTAACATGATTGATCCGGGATTTTTTATTGAAGCCGAAAGATTTCGCTGGCTTCGTATCGATAAGCCAGTTTTATATTGAACCGTTCGGAAAGTGGTTCCATGGTTTCAAAAGCTTTTTCAGGAGAGTTGTTATCTCTGGACAGGTGACTTAAGAATACGCACTGAAGTTTCTCGGAACCGTTTTCGTTAAGCAGTTGAAATGCCTGGTCGTTGGAAAGGTGCCCCAAATCTGAAGCTACTCGTTTTTTTAGCGGCCAGGGATAATTTCCTTCCCACAACATTTTTTCATCGTAATTCGATTCCAGGAAAACACCATCACATTCCCTGAAATTTGTTTTTACATTGTCGCAGACTTCTCCAATATCGGTAAAAACTCCGATGTTGGTGTTGTGGTAACTCACCCTGAAAGAACACGGCTCAGCAGCATCGTGATTTTTCAATACCGGATAAACCGTAAATTCACCCACCTCAATGACTTCGTCGGGTTTAAAAAATGTAGGATAATGCGGCCGTAGATTTTTATAAGCGCTGTTAAAGGTTTTTGCGGTAATGTATACCGGAATTTGCAACCGTTTGGCAAGCACCCTTGCACCGCGCATATGGTCACCGTGTTCGTGGGTGATAAAAAGAGCCTTCAATTTCCCGGGATCAAGTCTGCGTTCTGCCATGCGCAGCAAAATCTGCTTGGTGGAAATACCGGCGTCAATCAATATGGCATCGGTGTTATTCCCTATGTAATAACAATTTCCGTTACTTCCTGAGGCAATGGCGCAGATCTCGAGCATCTTTTTATTTTACCAGTTTTGAAATGGCTTTGAATTCTGCTGTTCCTGCAGCGCGTGTCAGTTCAAATAGGATCGATTCGTACGAAGTCATCATAATTCCTTCGTGACGAAAACGTTCCTTGGCAATCTCAAGGTTTTCTTTGGTTCGTGACGAAACGCAATCCATCACAACAATCGGATTCAATCCGGCATCTTTCATATCAACCGCGGTTTGCAGCACACAAACATGCGATTCGATACCGCAGATGATTACATTTCGTGCATTTAGTTCGTTGAGTTTTCCGCTAATTTCGGGCAGCTCGTAACAGCTGAAGTCGTTTTTCTCGAAATATTTAAAATCGGTAATCAACGATTTTATTTCAGGAAGTGTTTCGCCCAGCCCTTTTGTATATTGTTGTGAAACCAGTAGTGGAATATTTAGCACATTCAGTCCTTCAATGAGCGTCTGACAATTCTTTAAAAGGGTTTCTTTTTCATTCATCACCGGGAACAAACGTTCTTGAATGTCGATAATTAATCCTGCGGTATTTTCTTTTGTAATTCGCATTCTTTTAGATTTTGTGGTTTGTGATTGTTCTATTGCAACAATTAAATGTTCTTTTCTGTTCTTGCCTGCAATCGGGATTTATCACCCAGGTAACCTCCGTGGTGGCGTTTGGCGTAATCTTCGTTGGTAAAGCCTATTTTGTTCATCATCGAAACTACAAGTGCATCGCCGATAACGGTCATAACCGTGGTTGAGGTAGTTGGTGAAAGTCCCAGCGGACATACTTCGCTTGGATTGCCGGTATAAATAAAGGCGTCCGCTGTCTTGGCTAAAAGGCCTTCAGGATTACTGGAAATCAAAATTAATGGCAGACCCTGATAGAGGTTTTCAGCCAATTCGATCAGCTCAATGATCTCGCGGGTTTTTCCCGAGTTGGAGATGACGAGCAAAACATCGTTTTCCTGCAAAATACCGAGGTCGCCGTGTTGCGATTCACTGGGATGCAAAAAAACTGCCGGTGTACCCGTTGAACTGAAAGTAGTGGCAATGTTCAGTGCAATTTGTCCGGCTTTTCCCATTCCGCTGGTCACCAGTTTTCCCTTGTTTTTGTGCACCCGGTTATAAATGAGTTCGATGGCTTTTTCCATCCCCTCTCCAACAGGGATATTCAATATAGCCTGTGCCTCGTGTTCGATTACCTTTTGGATCGTGTCTTTCATACAATTTATTTAGCCTGCAAAGCTACTTAAAAAAAAAATCCTGTTGAATAGTTCAGCTTCTTTTAAGTTGAATTTTGAGAACTGTGATTCAGGTTACAAAAGAAATGTGTTATAGGTCATAAAAATTGAAAACAATTTCATGGTGCTTGGAGTTAAATAATTAATAATTTTAAGCTTTGTTTAGCATTTTCAATAAAACCGGAAATTTGTTCCATACAATCTCCTGACCGAGTAAATGCGAAATCTTTAAAAATACCATCACCGCAAGGTGATTTTAGAAACAAAATACATATATGAAGATTCACGAATATCAAGCCCGAGATTTATTCAGGAAGTACGGGATTCCTGTGCCGGAAGGTGAATTGTGCCATTCGGTTGATGAGGTTAAGCAAAAAATCTCTGACAAAGACAAATTGAGAGTAGTAAAAGCACAAGTATTGGTTGGCGGACGCGGAAAGGCTGGTGGAGTAAAATTGGCTACCACAAAAACCGAAGCCATCGAAAAAGCCAAACAGATTTTTGGGATGGACATCAAGGGAATTACCGTTGAAAAAGTACTGGTTGCCGATGCTGTCGATATTGAGAAGGAATTTTACGTTGGCTTTATCAATGATCGAAATACCAAGGCGGTTACTTTAATGGCAAGTGCCGAAGGAGGTGTTGAAATTGAAGAAGTAGCTAAAACGGCGCCCGAGAAAATTATTAAAATGCCCATCGATTCTACCATGGGATTAATGGACTGGCAGGCCCGAAAAGTAGCGCTTCAATTGTTCGGCGATCCGAAGCAGGTTCGTCAGGCTGCTGCAATTTTGGTAAAGCTGTACAAATTATATGTGGATACCGATGCTTCGCTGGCCGAGATAAATCCGCTGGTATTAACACCCGACAAACAGGTATTGGCCATCGACGGAAAAATGAACTTCGATGATAATGCGCTTTTCCGTCAGAAAAAGATCATTGCCATGCGTGAAGCGGATGAGAACGAGAAAAAAGAGCTGGAAGCAAATGCAAAAGGTCTTTCGTACATAAAACTCGATGGAAACATTGGTTGCATGGTAAACGGTGCCGGACTGGCAATGGCTACTATGGATATGATTAAACTTTATGGTGGTGAGCCGGCCAACTTCCTCGATATTGGCGGCTCGTCGAATCCGCAGAAGGTTATCGATGCGATGAATATTCTGCTGGGCGACCAAAATGTAAAATCAGTAATGATCAATATCTTCGGAGGAATTACCCGCTGCGACGATGTGGCGCGTGGTTTAGTAGCTGCGCTCGATGAGATAAAAACCGACGTTCCAATAGTAATTCGTCTTTCGGGAACCAATGCAAAAGAGGGACTCGAAATTATCGAACAGACCGGTTTACCAGTGGTAAAAACCATGAGCGAAGCCGCCAAGAAAGCTATTGAGTTGAGCAAAAAGTAATCCGTAAAGTTTAATTTTTAAAGAAGATTGGAATGAGCATATTAATAAATAAAGATACCAAACTGATTGTACAGGGAATCACCGGTCGCGACGGTGCTTTTCACACCAGTAAAATGAAAGCTTACGGAACCAACATTGTTGGAGGAATCTCTCCCGGTAAAGCGGGCCAACAGGTTGAGGGTGTTCCGGTGTTTAATACAGTTGAAGACGCTGTTAAAGCAACCGGGGCAAACGCTTCCGTAATATTTGTTCCTGCACCATTTGCTGCCGATGCCATTATGGAAGCCAGCTACGCAGGAATCGAACTGGTGGTTTGCATCACTGAGCATGTTCCTGTTCAGGATATGATTCGTGTAATGCCGATACTGGAAAAACACGGTACAAAACTTATCGGTGCCAACTGTCCGGGATTGATAACTCCGGGAGAAAGCCTGATCGGAATTCTTCCGGCCATGATTTTTAAACCGGGTAATGTTGGGTTGATCTCACGTTCGGGAACACTGACCTACGAAGTGGTGAACATGCTTACCGAGAGCGGACTAGGACAAACAACCTGTGTAGGAATAGGAGGTGACTCGGTTTCGGGCTTATATTTTATCGATCTTTTAGAGATGTACGAGAACGATCCAAAAACCGAAGCCGTTGTGGTAATTGGTGAGATTGGCGGCGATGCCGAAGAGCAGGCAGCCCGCTTTATAAAAGAAAAAATGACCAAGCCGGTCGTGGCCTTTATTGCCGGTCAATCGGCACCTCCCGGAAAACGCATGGGACATGCCGGTGCGATTATTTCAAGTGGCGCCGGAACTGCCGAGGAAAAAATAAAAGCTTTTAATGCCGCCGGAGTACCGGTTGCTAAAGAACCGGCTGAAATTCCGGATCTGATCAAAGAAAAATTAGCGAAATAATTAGATTGTCTTTTGCGGAAAGGAAGAGGACAGTTTAATATAACCGGTTGCGATTTTGCAGCCGGTTTTTTTGTTCTTTGATTTCAATTATTTCTTCAGCAGTTTAAAAGCGTGGTTCCAGCTATTAGCCTCCAGTCCCGGAATACACCAAAGCATTGCGAGTGGTTCAATAGCACGGGCAGCTTCTATAAATCCCATGTCCTGTGTTTCCCAACCAAATTCTTCTAGCAGAGTTTTTACTTCTTTTTTTGCAGCCTGGTTTTGTCCGCAAATAAACATGGTGGGTTTTTCGTCGAATTTCGGCTGAACCATGTGTAGACTACCCACTGAACTAAAGGCCTTCACAAAATTGGCTTTTGGAGCCAGTTCCTGCAATTTCTTCCATCAGGCTTTTGTTGATGTCGGTAAAATAGCGTAACACACCATTCTCTGGTGCAGCATCGTCAATGGGATTCGTAGTGTCGATTACCGTTTTTCCTTCAAGGTTCTGGATCCCGATAGTATTGAGCACTTCTTTTGCTGCTGTTCCCTTTACGGCAAAAACAATAAGCCGGCTCTGTGCAGCCGCATCTTCGGGTGTGGTGGCTACCAATTTCCCCTTAAACTCTTTTTCCAGTTCGTCGCGATGGCTTTGTTTTCTCGATGAGATAAAAGTTTTGTACCCCAGATTTATAAAACCGTGTGCAAGGGCTTTTCCAACATTTCCGGATCCGATTATTCCTACTGTTTTCATTTCAATATCTTTTATGTTATAATCTATTTATAAAAGAAGATTGGGCAATGAATTGTTTCGAAAATCGGATGAAATATGCTTTAATTTAGTTTAACGCATACTTTGGTGCAGAGGATAAACATATTTGATGTACCGCTAAATTACAATATCGAATCAATATTTTCAGGCGGATTCCCAAGAACGGCTTTGTCGCCATTTACAACAATGGGCCGTTGCAACAGTTTCGGATTTTCAACCAGCACTTTTACCCATTCTTTGTCACTAAGGTTTTTCCCTTTAAACTGTTCCTTGTATACTTTTTCCTGCGTACGGACAAAATCAAATGCAGGCCGGCCGGTTTTGGCGATTAAATCACTCAGCTCTTTTTCACTGATACCATCCTGAAGGTACTTTACGGTTTCAAAATCACAGCCTTTTTCTTCCAGATATTGCAGTCCTTTTCGACTTTTCGAGCAACGTGGGTTGTGGTAGATTTTCATGGACAATTATTTTTCAAGATCTAATTTGTAATCGATTTAATGTAATTGTAGAAGTCTTCCTGTGCCCGGTATTTTTTGTCCTCGTTTCCTTTTGCATAATCGTTTGTTAGCAAGGGATCCAGTATTCGGGCTTTTGAATTATCGCTCAACTGGATAAAGAGTTGTTCCTTTAATTCAGCCTTAATCGAATCGTCGTAGATTGGGCAGGCTACCTCAACTCTGCGATTAAGGTTACGCGGCATCCAGTCGGCCGAGGAAATGTACATTTTTTCTTCGCCACCGGCGCCAAATAAAAAAAGTCTGGTATGTTCAAGGTACTTATCTACAATACTAACGGCCGTGATGTTATCGCTGTAACCGTTGATTCCGATCTGCAAACCGAAAATTCCGCGAACGATCAGTTGCACCCTAACACCGGCTTGTGCGGCTTCATATATTTTCATCATCATACCGGGATCGATCAAACTATTCATCTTTAAGATCATCCATGCAGGTTTCCCTTTTTTTGCAAGTTTAATTTCATTATCGATGTTTTTAACAAAGTGTTTTCGCATCGAGAACGGACTCACTACCAGGTGCTCGTAGTTGAAATGCAGGTAATTTTGCTTAAAAAAGTTGAATACCTTTTCCACTTCATCTGCCAGTCTCGGATCGGCGGTCAGTAATCCTTTGTCGGTATATACTCTTGCTGTACCTTCGTGAAAATTACCGGTACCAATGTAAGCGTAATTGCGCATCTTACCCTCTTCTTTTCGTTGCACCCAGGCTAGTTTACTGTGTACTTTCATGCCGGGGACACCATTAATAACATCGGCGCCTTCTTCTTGTAACTTGTTCGACCATAGTATGTTAGCCTCCTCGTCGAAACGTGCCTGCAATTCGATTACAACGGTTACCTTTTTCCCATTACGAACCGCATTTAACAAGGCATTTACAACCTTCGAGGCCGGCGCCACACGGTAGATCGTTAATCCGATTTCTTTCACCTGCGGATCGATGGCTGCTTCACGAAGAAAATCGAGTAAGTGATTGAAGGTGTGGTAAGGGAAATGCAGCATGATATCCTTTTGCCGCATCATTTTCAGTACACTGGTAAAAGGAGGCAAGTCTTTGTGCCGCGATGGCGGGAGGTTGGTATAATAATGCTCTTTCTTCCCGATTTCAGGGAAGTTCATAAAATCTTTATGATTGTGGTAACGCCCCCCGGGAACCGCATCAGCTTTTGCCAGTTTCATCTTTTTGAGCAAAAACTCGAGCAGATCATCGGGCATGTATCGGTCGTAAAGCAAACGCACCGGTTTCCCTTTTTTACGTTTTTTAAGGCTGGTGCTCATTTTCTCGATAAAACTTTTCGAGATGTCGTCGTCCAGGTCTAGTTCGGCGTCGCGCGTAATTTTGATGGTGTAGGCATCGTGACGATCGTAATCGAAATAAAAGAAAATATCAGCCAGGCAAAAACGGATGATATCATCGAGCATAATGACGTATTGTTTTCCCTCCTCTCCCGGGATAACCAGAAAGCGCGGCACAGATCGCCCGGGAATCCGAATCAATGAATAAGCCTTATCTTCGGGTGTTTCTTCCTTCCAGAGTTTAATGGCCAGATAAACCGAGCGATCGCGTAAATACGGGAATTTGTTTTTTCCCAGCATTATTGGTACCAGATTGGGAAGCACTTTGTCGTAAAAATATTTTTTTACAAATTCACCCTGACTTTCGGTGAGCTCAGTTTCATCGATAATATAAATATCGCTCGCTTTCAGTTCATCAATAATATTTTTAAATATCTCCTGTACCTTTTCCTGGTGTTGATGAACGGTGGCATAAATCTTATTGTGTAATTCTGTAGGAGTCATTTCTCCCAGCAGGTTTTCCTCGTCTTTTCCAATGTCGACCATTCTTCGGACGGTGGCCACCCGAACCCTGAAAAATTCATCGAGGTTGTTCGAGAAAATACCTATAAATCGAATTCGCTCGAATAAGGGAGTTTGTGGATCCTCAGCTTCCTGAAGCACCCGCTCGTTAAATGATAACCAACTGATCTCCCTGTTAATGAATTTTTCGTTTCTATACATTTTAGCCTAATTTTCGGGTGGAACAACTATTTCTACAAGATGCTAAAAGTGCCGGATATTTGCAAGCAGATAATGCCGGGATTTATGCTTATTCGCCTCCGAATTCCATGAGGTATGCTTTAATAAATCCATCGAGTTCACCGTCGAGGACTGCATTTACATTTCCGGTTTCAAAATTGGTGCGCAGGTCTTTCACCATTTTGTAGGGTTGCAGCACATACGAGCGAATCTGCGATCCCCATTCGATCTTCTTTTTCTGCGATTCGATCTCGGCCGTTTTCTCATGGCGTTTCCGCAGCTCCATTTCATAAAGCTGAGATTTTAACAAGCGCAAGGCATTTTCCTTGTTGCCGAGTTGCGAGCGGCTTTCGGTATTTTCGATGGTAATTCCGGTGGGAGCATGACGCAGTCGAACGCCCGTTTCCACTTTGTTTACATTCTGTCCGCCGGCGCCCCCGCTTCGGAAAGTGTCCCAGGTAATATCGGCCGGATTGATTTCAACCTCAATCGTATCGTCCACCAGCGGAGCCACATACACCGAGGTAAACGAGGTCATGCGTTTATTTTGTGCATTGAACGGCGACAGGCGCACCAGCCGGTGAACACCATTTTCGCTTTTAAGGTAGCCATAAGCAAATTCGCCTTCAATTTCTATAGTACAACTTTTTATCCCAACTTCGTCGCCTGACTGCATGTCGGCAATCTTCATTTTGTAGCCGTTTTTTTCAATCCAGCGGGTGTACATCCTGAAAAGCATGTCGGCCCAGTCGTTACTCTCGGTTCCGCCGGCGCCCGCATTTATGCGAAGCACCGCTCCCAGCCGGTCCTCTTCGTTACGCAGCATGTTCTGTGCTTCCAGTTCCTCCACCAAAACCAAGGTGTCGGAGTAAGCTTTGTCTACTTCCTCTTCACTGGCTTCTTCCATTTCGAAGAATTCGTAAAGTACCATGAAATCTTCTGTTGCCTGATCCACCTTTTTGAATCCGTCGGTCCACGATTTAATGGTGCGGATCTTTTTCATCTGGGCTTCAGCTTCTTTGGGATTATTCCAGAATTCGGGGTCTTGTGTTTTGAGTTCTTCTTCTTCTAATTCAATCAACTTTGCATCGTAGTCAAAGATGCCTCCTCAGCGCATCCCGGCGCTCAACAAGGTCTTTTACCTGTTCCTTTAAGATCATTATTGTCTGTTTAATTTTTGATGGAAAGCAAAGGTAGCAAGATTTTTTTTGGGAGTGATATTGAAAAAGAATGATTTGTATTCTATTTCAGGTCGCTGATCATTTTATTCTTTTGTATTGGCTGATAAATCCATCGAAGGCTTCATCGGCTAGTACAAGATCGCCGGAAGCATTAAATGAAAATGAACGTCTCAGGTAACCATCACATTCAATCATATCGGTAATCTCTTGGTCGTAAATCGATTCAGATTGAATAATTCTGAAATCGCAATCGATAAGTAGCGAATCGTTGCGAACTAACTTGTATACTGAGTCGGAGGTGAATTCAAGGACAATCGTCTCGCCAGTAATTTCCGGAGTGTATGTTACGCCGGCAATGCCTCCCGTACTACTCATCCAATTCCACTTTCCAATCAAATCATTGGGTCTCAAAACGTCATCGCTGCATGATGTAAAAGCGAAAAAAATCAGAATTGTTAATTGGAAGACGCGGTTCATTTTCGATTTTGTTTTTTATTAAGATGTGAATTCCCCGGATAAGGTTGCGTAGTCAAATGAATATTTTTTGAATCGATAGTTGGCCGACTTGTGAATAGTGCTAACTGAACAACCTGATAAATTTGGGTGCAAAAATGATCAGTCCGGTAATGAAAGCTGCTAAAGCTGCCACAAAAACTCCTGCTGCAGCAAGGTCTTTCACCTTTTTTATTCGGTTGTTTCGTTCGGGGGAAATAAAATCGGCCAGGTTTTCGATGGATGTATTGAGGATTTCTGCAGTCAAAACCAGGCCCATAGCAAGAACAACTGCTATCCACTCAAAACGTGAAATGTTGAGAAAAATTCCGGCAATGATTACCAGCACAATAGCCAGCAAATGAATGCGCGCGTTATGTTCCTCTTTGATCAATAATTTAATGCCATGAAAAGAATGTATAAAACTTTTTGCCCGGCGAGAGAGTGAGAATTTTTGTTGGTGCTTTTTAGCTGCCATGTTAAACTGAAAAAATGAGTACTTCGACTGCGGTCTGTTTACTGCTCCAGCGCCAGGTTCATATAACGGTGTATCAACTCGGGTTCGAATCCCCGGCTTTGGGTGTAGCGGATCACCTGGCCCATCTTCTCAAATTTATTTTTCTTTTTGATGGATTTGGCTTTGGCTTTCATCGTTTTAATCAGTAAATCCTTGTATTTTTCCTCGTCGATCACTTCCAGTCCGTGCTCAATTACTTCATCCGACAGGCCCTTCGATTTCAGGTAATAGCGCATTTTAATTTTGCCCCATTTGTTGAATTTAAATTTGTCTTTTACATAGGCCCGAACATAGCGCTCATCATCGATGTATTTCTCGTCGATCAGTTTATCGATGATCTCATCCACAATTTCATCCACGATTTCGTAGGCCATGATTTTTTTGCGGATGTCAGCCGAGCACTGTTCCGAACGGCTGCAGAGCTGCGCCATTTTCGAATAAGCCTGTTTTATATTTTGGTCCTGATTTTCCATGGAGCGAAAAATTTCTGTTAAAATTACAGAAAAAACGTTTGTCTACCTAACGTTTTCAGCATCATGAATTCGCTAATTTTATAGTTCGTCGTGGAAAGAAGTTTCGACTTTTACACCGGTAAAGAATTCTTCCAGTTCGGCCAGCGTGGTGTCGGTTTTCTGCACATCGCGAACCACTTTCCCTTTTTCCAAAATAACAATGCGCGAGCAAACATCGGCCACATGGTCGAGGTCGTGACTCGAGATCAGGATCGTTTTATCTTGCCGTTTCCCTATTTCTTTAATGATGTTACGCAACTGGTACTGCGACGAAGGATCGAGGTTGGCAAAAGGTTCGTCTAGGACAATTACCTCGGAGTTTCCCATAAACGCACCCACAACACCTACTTTTTTCTGGTTTCCCTTCGAGAGGTCGCGAATAAACTTCTTTTTACCCAGAATTTCATCTTTAAAAAAGTCGCTGAATTTTTCGAGGAAGGCCGCAACGTCGGTGTCGTTCATATTACGTAGTTCGCCAATAAAACCAAAGTACTCGTCGGGCGTGAGGTAGCCAATGGTAAAACTCTCATCGATGTAAGCCGAAACCAGTTCTTTCCAGTCCTCTGATTTGGCCACGGGAATTTCGTTGATGAGTACTTTCCCGCGACTGGCCCGAATCAAGTCGAGTACCAGTGAGAAAAAGGTAGTTTTTCCGGCACCGTTGTTGCCAACCAATCCGAAGATTTCGCCTTTGTTGATCGTTAATTCAGGGATGTTCAGTACCGCTGTTCCGTTGTATTCTTTTTGTAAGTTGATGGATTGTATCATGATTTTATTAATGTTGGAAGATAGCAGCGCGAAGCTCGAAGTATTCACGTCAATCTTCATTTAATTAGTTAAACTTATTTCTAAATGCAATTAGCATGTTCATTAAATTGAATCAGCCGCTCTTCTTATTTGTGAAGAAAGATTTTACAGTTCATAGGCCGGAAAAGTTGATGCTGGTTTATTAATCATTTCTCCTAAATCCATAGCTTTTTGCCAAACAACTAATTTTTCAAACTTGAATTCTTTTGCTTTTTCCATGATCGAGTAATTTTAAGATTATAAATGTCTTCCCGCTTCGAGCATCTCGCTTCCAGCTTTTTTTATGTGGACTTGTAGCCCGCCAGCATTTTATGTTTGCGTTTCAGGTATTGGCCGGTAAAATAATCGATCAGTTTTGGATGAAGGATAATGCCGATTAGTCCGAGTGAGCCAAGAACAACATAAGCTGCCATATTTCCGAAAGCCACTGTTAACAAGCCGTAAACTGCTAGCGGACCCAATAAAATGGGGAAAGTGATCAGCCAGTTGGTGGCACTCATTCCCTGGTAGTTGAATGTGGCACGTTGGTCAAGATCGATCGATTTCCGGCTATTCAGTCCCAAGGCAAAAATTACCCAGGTATTTACGCCGATATTATAAAGTATCACCACAAAATGAATGTAAAGCACTTTAGGCGTGATGAACATATAGCCTAGCGAAAGCAGGTAGAATATAATGTTGGTAACTGCCATCAGGAAAAATGCCGACTGCAATACCTGTTTCATTTTCATGTTTTGTGCCATCAGCAGCGGGTAATACCTACTGTGCCAGGCCGGAAAGAACTGTCCGTACATCATGCTGAAAATGCCGGTCATGAACATGCCGCCAAGCACAATAATAAATTCGGGTCCGTCGGGTTTGTAATCACGGTAAATCAGCAGCCCGTAAAAAATAAAAAGTACCGACATCATGGCCGACTGCCGCGGACGTTTGTTGCGGGCAATCATTTTTACCTCCAGCGATAACATCTTGCCATATTCTCCCACCTGGTTTAGCCACGAGAAATCGTGAGTGGTGCCCTCTTTTTTCTTTTTCGTGAGTTCGTCGATGTAAAAACGGCTCCACAAATATTGTTGGTTAAGCAGGTACAATAGGGCAATTAATGCCGGGAAAAGCAGAGCTGTGATTGGCTGTGCAATTACCATATCGAACAGTTTTCCGAACTGTGCAGCGAAATCGAAAATGCCAAAATAATCAATGGCAAAAATGCCGGCGGCAAGTGCCAGAAATCCATAAAAAAGGGCATTCGATTCGTTGGTTCGCCATTTTATATAGATGGCCAGGAAATGTTCGACAAAGATCATCAGGAAAAGTGATGCCAGCCAGGCCACCAAAACCGGAGTTTCAAGCTCGTGTACGGCAATTTTCAGAACAAAAGGCAGCATTAATATCAACGGTAATACATTAAAAAAATGCAACAGCGATTTATTCAACATGTAACGGGCTATTCGCTTGCGTTTTACCGGAGTGATCAGAAATGGCTGGTAGCCAAAGGTGGGCAGATTTTGTGCCATGACCCGAATGATGAGGTCGAAACCAACATATATAAAAATAAGTGCATTAAAAGCCTGCATTTTATCGGGTACTTCGGCCAGTTTTTCGGTAAGCTGAAATCCAAAAAATATACCGACCAGCGAGAAATAGATTGCTAAAAAAATCAGCACACCCTTGGTCGCCATGTTTTTGTTCATCGTGGCCGATCGCACAAATTCGCGCCAGGCAAAGTAAAAGAAGTTACGTTTCATTTCTTTGTTATGAGTATTTCGATTATGAGTATTGAGACTCTGGTTTTATTGTTAGTAATATGATATTAACTAAAGTTACAATTTCAATCCAAAATATCCGTCAATACCACGCCATCTTTGAATTGTTTAACATTTCCGTTTAAATCGTAAAGCTGTACCCACACAATGTAAACGCCCAGGTTGAGTCGATAGCCACTTTCGTTGGTTCCATCCCAATTTACAGTTTCTGAAGTTCCAAGTAAACTGTTTTGGGCGAGGGTGTGTACTTGTCGTCCTGCAGAATCGAAAATTTTAATCGAACATAAATAGCCTGGTTCGTCGAGTTCGAAATGAATGGAGTAGTTGTCGTGATATCCGTCGTTGTTGGGGGAGAAGGATTCGGGCTCGAAGGTTACAGCTAATTTCTCTACATCCTCATTCGCGGCTTGCGAATTTTTATACCCTGGAGTGCCATAGCCGGCAAACGATGAGGCCGATTGCCAGTTCTGAGGATCATTGGTTGGTGCCTCAAAGGAGATCCTTTCGAGCGAAACACCTTCGCGATCATGAAAAACCGGAAGGTGCAAGTCTTCGGTGTAGACCAACTCATCTACGATTTCAAAGTCATTATTAAGCAACACCACAACATCCTCATCATTGTTAAACGATGGAAACTTTTCCATTTGCTGAAAACACTCCGAGCATTCTATTGTAAACCACGGGAAAACGCTATTGGTATCTTTAGTAAGAGCAAGATACGACTGCGGTTCAAAGTCGATCTTTTCAGAAGTCAAGGGATAGATTTGAGTCAATTGATATTCTTTGTCGCGCGATGCAAGATAGAGCTTATTCAGTTGAATTAGTTTGTCGGAATAATTATAAATCTCCACATAATCTTCGCCATCAGGCACCGGATTAAACAGCACTTCGTTGATTAGTATATCTCCCGCTTCAATAATCACCGGATTCTTTTCTTCGCCTGTTACAACAACTTCATCGAGGATCACTTTGTCGGCAGAATAGTGGTTATTCATGTGCACAACTATTTGCAGATTGCTACCATTTAATCCGGTTTGTACTGCGGTATCGGTACCCCAATTACCGTAGTTTTCAGCGTTAATTTCAAATGGAATTTTCTCATTCTGGTCCAGAGCGTAAAAAGCTTTCAGGTATTTGTTGTTTTCGTTGGCACCGCTTCCGGTTTCGCGGGCGATCAAACTTATTTGCACATTCTTGTATTCCGAGATGTCGATGTGTTCAGAAGTCCAGCTTAGTTCAGCATTAATATCGCGGCACTCGAAACGGCCACCTGAGGTTGAAACGGTTTTGGCGTAATCATCGGCATTTACGAGTTCCACCAAAGAATAGTCGAGCGTCCAGCTCGTAACTCCTTCAAAATCAATCTGAATGTCGGACTTTTCATCGTCGCCCCAAACTCCTTTGTTGGGCGTATTAAAGCTTTCCCTCCAAATTTCCTGCGAATACGAATTCAGGGATAATAACAAGATTGAGTATGTTAATAATTTTAGAAGATTGGGTGCCATCACATTACTGATTACATGCAAAATACTAACTTTATCGCACTTATTTGACAGTAAGGACTTTAAATTATAAAATTATTTGAAATGAAAGTTGCAATTGTTGGCGTGAGTGGCGCTGTTGGACAGGAATTTTTGCAGGTTTTGGCCGAGCGGAAATTCCCGATGGATGAGTTAGTAATTTTTGGTTCGGCAAGAAGTGCCGGTAAAACCTATGAATTTAAGGGGAAACAGCTCACAGTAAGGGAATTGAAACATGGCGACGATTTTAAAGATATTGATATTGCACTGACTTCGGCCGGAGCAGGTGTTTCGAAAGAATATGCTGAAACAATAACCAAACACGGAGCGATTATGATCGATAATTCGAGTGCGTTCCGTTACGACGACGACGTACCGCTAGTAGTACCCGAAGTAAATCCTGAAGATTCGCGTGTTCGTCCGAGAAATATTATTGCCAATCCAAACTGCTCTACCATTCAAATGGTGGTGGCACTGAAGCCGATCCAGGATCTTTCGAAAATTAAAAGGGTGCGCGTGGCTACATACCAGGCAGCCAGTGGTGCCGGAGCTCAGGGAATCGCGGAGTTGGAAGAACAGGTGAGCGACGTTTCACAAGGCAAAGAAGCTAAGGTCAGCAAATTCCAGCATCAGCTGGCGATGAATATTATCCCGCACATCGATGTATTTCTGGAGAACGATTATACCAAGGAAGAAATGAAGATGAACTGGGAAACCAAAAAGATTATGCATACCGACGCTGAGGTGGGAGCAACATGCGTACGAATCCCGGTGGCGCGTGCCCACTCCGAAGCCATTTGGGTGGAAACCGAAGACCCACTTTCGATAGAAACTGTTAAAGAGGCTTTCGAGAATTTTGACGGACTGACGGTAATCGATAATCCAGCAAAAAACGAATATCCGATGCCGCTATTTGTATCGGGCAAAGACGATGTTTATGTTGGCCGAATTCGGAAGGACATTACCGATCCGAACAGTATAACGTTCTGGTGTGTTGGCGATCAGATAAAAAAAGGAGCAGCACTTAACGCGGTGCAAATTGCTGAATGGTTGATCGCAAACGGAGAAGTAAAATAACACTAATTTATATTTCAGATGAAGAAGCCCGGGATACCGGGCTTTTTTTATATATTGATGTGCAGGAATTATTAGCAGAATGGCATGGAAAATATTGGTACGGTAGAATTGCGGCAGTTGAACATTGATGATTACGAAGAATTATATCGCTCGTCGGTTGAGGCTTATCCAAATTGGAAAGACGATTACTGGGAAAAGAAGGACATCAGAAAACTGGTGAAGATTTTTCCCGAAGGGCAATTGGCCATTTTGGTTGACGGTGTAGTTGTTGGTTCCGCTCTATCGATAATTGTGAAATACGAACTGTTTGGCGATAATCATACTTATGAGGAGATTATCGGGCGTTACAGTTTTAATACACATAATCCCAAGGGCAATACATTGTATGGAATCGATGTTTTTATTCGTCCCGATTTTCGTGGTTTGCGTTTGGGGCGCAGGTTGTATGATGCCCGAAAAGAGCTCTGCGAAAAACTGAACCTGAAAGCGATTGTTTTTGGTGGTCGGATTCCAAGTTACCACAAATATTCCAAAGAGCTTTCTCCCAAAGAATACATTCAGAAAGTAAAGTACAAAGAGATTCACGATCCGGTACTCAACTTTCAGCTGTCGAACGATTTTCACGTTAAGAAGGTATTGAAGGGATATATACAGGGCGATAAGGAATCGAAGGAATATGCGGTACTTTTGCAGTGGGACAATATTTACTACGAGAAAATGCCATCCAAAGTAAGCGGACTGAAATCAGTTGTTCGTATTGGATTGATCCAGTGGCAAATGCGTCTATACAAAAATATTGATGAACTGTTTACGCAGGTGGAATACTTTGTGGATGCTGTAGCCAGTTATAACGGGGATTTCGTACTGTTTCCGGAATATTTTAATGCCCCGCTGATGGCCGATTACAATCATTTGGGCTATGCAGCAGCCATTCGGAAACTGGCAGAGTATACCGAAGAGATCCGCGAGCGATTCGTTAACCTTGCAATTACCTACAACATTAATATTGTTACCGGAAGCTTTCCGCTGGTGGAAGATGATAAATTATACAATACTGGATTTGTTTGTCGCAGGAACGGAACCTACGAAACCTACAACAAAATACATATAACGCCTGATGAAATAAATACCTGGGGACTGTCGGGCGGAGACGTGGTAAAAGTTATCGAAACCGATTGTGGCCCGATCGGGGTTTTGATCTGTTACGATGTTGAATTCCCGGAACTCTCAAGAATACTGGCCGAGCAGGGGATGAGCATTCTGTTTGTGCCTTTCCTAACTGATACACAGAACGGTTATACAAGAGTAAGGTATTGTGCTCGTGCACGTGCCATTGAAAATGAGTGTTATGTAGCTATTGCCGGCTCGGTTGGTAATTTACCGAGGGTAGAAAATATGGACATACAATTTGCACAATCGGTGGTATTTACGCCCAGCGATTTTTCATTTCCGGCCAACGGAATTAAAGCGGAAGCGACCGCCAATACCGAAATGATCCTGGTGGCTGATGTAGATCTGGACTTGTTAAAAGAATTGCACAATTTTGGGGCCGTCAGAAACCTGAAAGACCGACGTACTGATCTGTACTCTGTTTGCCTGACGAATGGTAAAAAGGCTTAATCCTCTTCCTGTTCCCAGGTAATGTCGTACAGATAATCGTTGTATGGGAAACGCTGTGAATGGATCTTCTTCACCTCTTCGTAAAGCAAATTTTTAAATTCGTCGATGTTTTGTTTCTCGGTAGCGGAAATAAATAGTGCCGGTGTATTGTGTTTTCCCATCCACGAATTTTTCCATTCATTGAGTGTCAAATTGGCCTTCGTTTTTGGCGTAAGATCATCTTCGTCTTTCTCGTCGTATGAAAACGCATCAATTTTATTGAAAATATAGATGGTTGGTTTGTCGCCGGCCTCAATCTCTTTTAAGGTATTGTCTACGGTTTCAATCTGTTCCTCAAATCCGGAGTGTGAAATATCAACAATGTGCAACAGTACATCGGCTTCCCGCACCTCGTCGAGGGTTGATTTAAACGATTCAACCAGGCCGTGTGGTAACTTCCGGATAAATCCAACAGTATCGGCCAGAAGAAATGGCAGGTTACCGATTACTACTTTTCTTACAGTGGTATCGAGGGTAGCAAAAAGCTTGTTTTCGGCAAACACTTCCGATTTCGCCATCATGTTCATAATGGTTGATTTACCAACGTTGGTATAGCCAACCAGGGCAACGCGTACCAGCTTCCCGCGGTTTTTGCGCTGGGTTGCTTTTTGCTTGTCAATTTTTACAAGCTGGGCTTTTAGACGCGAAATTTTATCGAGAATGATTCGACGGTCGGTCTCAATCTGTGTCTCACCCGGACCACGCAGTCCAATACCACCACGCTGACGCTCAAGGTGGGTCCACATTCGTGTAAGTCTCGGAAGCAGGTACTGGTATTGTGCCAGTTCAACCTGTGTTTTTGCATGGGCTGTTTTGGCACGTTTCGCAAAAATATCGAGGATCAGGTTGGTTCGATCCAGGATTTTGCACTCCAGTTTGCGCTCCAGGTTACGAAGCTGTGTAGGCGATAATTCATCGTCGAAAATTACAGTATCGGCTTCAGCTACTTTAATAAAGTTGCTGATCTCAATTAATTTTCCGGGGCCTACAAATGTGGCGTTGTTGGGCACATCCAGCTTTTGAGTAAAACGCTTTAGCACCTCGGCTCCGGCTGTATCGGCCAAAAAATCAAGTTCATCCAGATATTCTTTTACCTGATTCTCATCCTGGTTTTGGTAGATTAAGCCTACAATAACTACTTTTTCCGTTATGGGTGCTGTTTCGATCATGTTCAATTTAATTCAAAAAAAAACTCCTGCTTCATATGAAACAGGAGTGCAAAATTATAGTTTTTTACTTTACTGCAATACAAAGTTAATTGGTACCGTGTAAGATACGTTAACCGGCTTGCCACGTTGTTTTCCAGGCTTCCATTTTGGAAGACTGTTTACAACGCGCAATGCTTCTTTGTCGAGCGATGGGTCAACTCCACGTGCAATGCGTGCGTTACTTACTGCTCCATCTTTACCTACAACAAAGGTTACATATACTTTCCCCTGAATTCCGTTCTCCTGCGCAATAACCGGATATTTAATCTGGCTGGCCAGATACTTACGAAGTGCAAGGTCGCCACCAGGGAACTCAGGCATGTCTTCCACAATAAAGAAAACTTCAGTATCATCTTGTTCAGCTTCCTCAGAAGTTTCAATAACCGGAGCTACATCGATAACTGTCGTTTCGTCAGCCTCGGTGTCTTCAATTTCCAATTCGTCCTCAATTTCAACATCGTCATCCACAATATTTAATACCTCAACTACTTGTGGTGGTGGAGGAGGTGGCGGTGGTTTGACTTGTTGCTCGCGCGTGATCGGAATGATCTCTTCTTCAATTTCCTGCGTTTGAATCTGACCAAGGCCTTCTACTTTTTGCGGCTTGGTAGTCCATTCAAAAGCCACAAGCGTAATGCCTAAAGCAAGCACTAATCCCAGCAACAAAAAGGTATTCCTTTTGTTTTCGAGATCGACTTTTGGCGATTTTTTAAGTTCCATACTAAGCTATTATTTTAAGTTTTATTCGAATTTTTGTCCCCTAAAAATGGGGCTTAAAGATAAAAAATATTCTTTACATCCAAGTCTAAAATCCGTTAATTTAATATACCGGAGCACGCTCCGTGATGAACACTGTTCATGTTCTCAGTCGTTTAAATATCCAAATAATTTACTACAAAAACTTTACCACATTTTTTTTGGGAGATTTCAAAAAAAATATTTTTATATTTGCAGCGCATTTGGGGGATTAGCTCAGTTGGCTAGAGCGCTTGACTGGCAGTCAAGAGGTCACCGGTTCGACTCCGGTATTCTCCACCTAATAATCAAAGAGTTACAGAGATGTAGCTCTTTTTTTGTTGTCTGGAGTGCCCTTCTGGAGTGCCTTTTTTGATTCTTGTTTTGGAAAAATCCGAAATCCATTTAGTGCCATTTGTTTAGCAACTTCACGCTTGTCAATGTAGTGCTTCGCGGTAATGCGATAGTTACTATGCTGCATGGAAAATCCTCTGCTCAAAAACATATCTTCCTGTGTAATATATGTTTGCCTTAAATGCTTCAATTGTCTAGTATAGCTTCTATTCAATTTCTTAAAAAAGAAGCTAAAATATTTACTTGTGTGTTTTTCCAAATTTACTCTATTGTCATCGTCAGGAGCAATGATGTACTCATCACTATCATAGTATTCGTTTAACTTGAGGTCAATCAATAAATCAAGAAGTTCTTCGCCCACAGGAATATATGAATACTGAAAATCTTTCTCATCAAAGTTATTCTGTTGTTTATTTACTTTGATGTTAGGACTTTCAATATAAATTGGCATACCATCCTCATAGTGAATCATATTCCAGCGCATCGCAAATAATTCTGCATTTCTTCTTCCAGTGAAAGCTTTCAATCTTATTAAATCTTTCAACCACCGACGATACATAAATCTGTGTGTTTTTCCAATTTGAGCATAAGCATCATCAGGGCTTATGACTGACAACAAATCAAAGAAATCTTTATCAGCGATACTTATATCAGTTGGTTTCTCTGATTTGAGTTTTACTTTTTTCCATACATTTTTCAGGTCATAATCTTCCTTCTCAATTAAATAATTGAAGAATATTCGCATGGTTTTTATCTTTCCGTTATAAGTATAATTGCTACCATTCTTCTCATCCAGAAAATTGCAATACTTTCCAACTACAATATCGTTGATTGAACCTAACTTGTAGGCATTAAAATTGGCTCCCATCTTTACAACAAAATTCACAAACTCTTTTAAAAATGTCGTTGTGGATTTTATATATGATTCTGTTAGATGTTTTTTCATATGGTGCGGAACATCTTCATCATGCATGTGGTCTATATACATAGCAATCGCATCTTTTAAATAAGGAGATTGCATTTGTTTGTTATTCTGCTGATACAATTCAGGATTTTGAACTTGCTCTTTAAATTCAAGAAATTCTGTTACTGCTTTATCAAATTCTCTTGCTTCTAAAATCTTTGTTTTTCTTTCGTAGCCTGAACCTGTTCTAACTATGGCTTTATATACTTGTCTATCTATAGGGTGGCTACATTTCTTTCCTTTCTGTTTATTATGGATGTTTCGCTTACATTTATTGCAAAACACTATTAGTCCTTTAAATTTTTGATATTCTAATTCATTTTTCACTTAAACTCGTTTAAAAAATTACTACTCGCTTTACTTTTTGGTTTGTATCTTCTCTCAGTTGAAATCCGTTCATTGTTCTCGGATGCTAAATACAGCTTGTTCTCTTTAGCCAGTTCATAAATCTGCACCCAGTTCTCACCATATTTTTGTTTGTAACTGTTAATGATAGGGCGATTAAATGCCAACTCAAATTCAGCTTCGATTACAAACTTTCCTGAGCAATCTTTGTAAACCTCTACCTTGTTTTTCTTACACCACGAAATCACACTTCTTATATCTTTCTTGTTAATTCGTTTCAATATTTCTTTGAAATAAATTCTCGACAAACCATTATTTTCCAATTCATATCGGATTCTTTTTTGAATGCTTCCATTACAATTCAGGATTATGGTCTAATCCCTAAAGTATGGAAAAGCACTAATGTTTATAGAGGGTTTTGATGTAAAAGTTTATTCTTTTTTGATATTTTTCTGGGTGATACTAAGTCCGAATGCCCCGTCAACATTGATTTGTGCGAATATTGAATTGTAATATGAGATTGGTGAATGGAGTTCAATGTATAAATGATGTCAACTCTGACTTAATTGGATTTCTCTACAAATTATATTTCAGTGAATCATTAATTAACTGGTACTTCTTAAAAAACGATTTGTTGAATTTGTATTTTATAGACTGAACTGAATCATTTCGAACATTTAGATCCAACTTATGCTTATGGTTGAGATATAAGCAAACTTGATTTTCAATTTTCAATCCTGAGAATCCATAAATTTTCATCCAATCAAAAAAATCATCTTCAACAAATTGGACATTAAAAGTTCTTGCAGTAATTGTTGTAAACTGAATAGTTTTCATTGTTCCAATTCAAGGTATAAATTTTCAATAATCTCTGCTCTAATACCAAGATACCTTTTGGTAATCGAAATATTGCTATGCGAGAGCAAATCTGACAATAACACTAAAGCGTACTCACTCTGATTCATGTTATCGTAAATTTTTCTTGAAAATGATTTTCGAAGACTATGGCTGCTAATCTGCAGTTTTTTAGAGTTAAAGATTTTTTTGAGAATTACATTAATTGACTGAGTCCTATAAACTGTTCCTTTTTGCGAAACAAAAACAAAATCATCATCAGTGTATCTGAAATGAATTTCATCCAGTTTATCGGTTAATTTTTGATAAGCACGTTTAACGACACTGTTCAAGGTAATTTCCCTGGTTTTTTTTGTTTTCTTTTCTTTCAGATTAATCTTATCACTCAATAAATCTCCATGTTTAATTTTCAGTGTATCACCAACCCGAGTTCCGATATTTATGGAAAGAACGATGTAAAAGCCGATAATGCATTTTTTGTCAACATTTAAGAGTTTCATTCCCTTATTCAATGCAATGTCATATTCAATATAGTCACTAGTCAAATTCATGGTTCTTAATTTTGATTCATGGCTAACGTAAGGAATAAATCTACAATAACCTCCTCATCTTCAACGCAATAATCGTTTTTCCTGGGGGGCGATCTTGGAAAATTTGGTTAATGCTCTGATACACTGGCTAATAAAAAAATAAAGTTCAAAAATGACATTTTTGAACTTTATTTTTGGAAAGAGAAAGGGAGTTAAGAGCATTTCATTTTTTGACATTACATTAATCAATCAAAAAAATTTTTTAGAAGTTTATTCATCAGAATTGATAACCGTGTTTTTAAATTTATCATATATCAACGGACAAGCGTCCTTAATCTCTTCAATATTCTCAATACTATATTGGATCCAGGAATCGTTTATTTTTCCGTCTTTATCTTCAGTATAATAATCACCACTTTCATATTTTACATTCATAGTGTCCAATGCCAATTCTATCAACCGATACCTGATTACGTCGTAATCATACATTATTATTATTATTATTATTATGCCTTTACCATCCTTAAAATAAATCTCATCACCTTGTGATCAAATCCAATCTGCTGTTAGTTTAATTTCCATATTTAATTTTTTATTTTGGTTTATATATCAGCAATAAAATTGCCAATAATTCTTTTATTATAGTATTATATTCCAAGAAAGTTTAATTCAGAATCGATTCGTACTTCGAATGAGATTGTATTATTAATTTGAAAATTACTCAATTCTCTCATAGTCACGATACCTTATGTCAAGTCCATAGTACATTTTTGAAATTGTATCTTCCAGTTTCTCAAAATAATCTACATAATCAAGTTCTTCATTACATTCAACGTAATTGACATACATTTCGCTTCCTTCTTCAAATGTTAGAATGACCTCGTCTGGCAGCAATTCCACTGCTTTTTCATTATATTCTTCAAATCTTTCTTCAAGAATTTCATCAACCTCATCGTCTGTCAGTAAATCGGAATTAATATCCAACAAACGCAATGCTAATCTTGGATACCTTGGTTCATCTACTGAATAGACATCATTCGCTCTAATTTTCATTTCGTTCATATTTTTTAATTGTTTTTAATTTTTCTTGTTTTTCTATTACTTGTAAACTCAGCAATACCATTTCTCTCTCGCTATTAATCTTCCTTGACAATACACATTGAAATCACAGCCTACCAACCGATACGTGTGTATTCCATTTGTTTTAAATTCTGTTTTGTTTCTATCTAATATTTTCATGATTCTTTTGATTTAACCGTATTGATTCTTTCATTAATAAAAGCAGTAAGTTCATCGTAATTAACAGGATAGAAATTCACATTCTCCCACTTACTCCCTACTTTATGATTCATAACCCAGCGATCACCGCAATATTGAATGGAAAACCACTTAGGAGTACCTTCTCCATAAATCCAAACGCTTCCTTCAGTTGACAACACACCAGAATAGTTGTATATTAGATCAAACTTGTCCAATTGTTCTTGTGTTTTAAACTTGAAAATTTTGTTCATATGTATTAAGTTTTAATTGTCAATTATTAAGCTGCTTGTTTGTCATTCAATTTGAAGTTGTCATCATTGATTAGGCAATAACCATTTCGCCTTACCTTTTTCTTATATTTTACTGGTACTTTTATCTTCTTATCTGAATAATGTACTTCAAGACTTCCTTTCGTAATTCCATATCTTCTCATAAGGTTATAGCAAGCATCATGTATTGTCGGAGTATCAAGTTTGGTTTCCAGGTATAAACAACCTCCTTCTGTGTTGAGATAAATTAAATCTTTCATTTTGTAGTCATCAGCATGGAAAGGCCTGTAATTGATAAGACAGCGTTTGTTTGTGTTAATGTTTTTGAGTGGTAACTCTTCAATCAGATCGATCATATCCTTTTCAACCAGATATTTAAGTACAATGACCAACAGATGTCGGTTAGCCTTTAAATAATATTCCTTGCCGAGAAATTTTACTTTTGTGATTTTCATTCCAAGCAATGATCTATCTCCTCCTACTGAATCTTTCAGAATTAAATCTTTGTTTGTCATTGTGTTTGTAAGTTGAGCAATAACGTCTGAGAATATTTCAACTACATTGTTTGTGATTTTTTCATTGTATTCGTTCATGATCTTTATTTTTAAATGGTTTATATTATTTCTTTAAATTTTGGACATAAAGTCCTGAACAACCGACTCTGTAATTACAGAGAGAGAAGTTCATCTTGTTTTTATTTATAGTTGATATTTTGAAAAAGTTGACCGAAAAACAAATTTGTTGTTATAATTTTTAAGTCATCTTAGTCTTTTAAGCTGCTCGCTTGTTCTGGTTAATTGATATTACAGAATTGGATTGGCTCAGTTGCTTCATTCTATTATTTCGATTGTAAAACCTGACAGCTTCATCCAATCTTTTTTCTTGCATCATATTATGTGCAGGATTGAAGTCGTAGCCAACGTACTTTCTTCCGCACATCAATGCCACAGCCCCAGTCGTGGCTGAACCTGAAAACGGATCCAAAACTAGATCCCCAGGCTTAGTCGTTTGAAGCAATGGTAGCAAAACAACTTCCTGAACGAACGGAGCAGGATGATCAGTACCGCCATATTTTTTTACGATGGATTGATTTGCCACTGCTGTTGTTACTACATCTTCTGTCCAAAAGTCAGTTAATTGTTTGCCGTTGGTCGATCCAGGAATACTCACATGAGAGATATTCAGTCCATTGTTCCTTGTCTTTTGATTTATAATGGACACATTATTCACAGTATTCTTTTTTGGAGCGAGCACAGGATTGTAGTCATAGCTTTCTTGTTTCGTAAGATGGAAGATAAATTCATACGAACTTGTCAGGTTATCCTTCGAATTTGACGGCAACCGATTCACTTTATGCCACACGATAGAGTTCCGAAGTATCCACCCCTTATTTATAAGCTCTAATACCACCCTATGAGGAATATTCTGCAACCTTTTTTTATGAAAGGTATCACCAATGTTTAAGAAAAAACTACCCCTTGGTTTTAAAACTCTCCAACAGGCATGAAGATGATTTACCACTCGTTGAACATATTCGTCACTTGTCTTTTCAGCACCAAGTTCATTTTTGTCACCAGAATAAATCCTGAGGTCCCAGTATGGCGGCGATGTGAAGCAAAGTTGTATAGATTCATCCTCAAGCTCATCCAATTTATCCGAGCTACTATTATATATTGTATAATGATTTTTCGAAATCGTGGAGGGCAGGATAATCTGTTCAGTAGTCTGTTTTTTTTGTTTTTCAAACTTCACAACAGAATTATGAGCCTGGTTAATTGACACAACTCCATTGTCAATTTCATCAAGTAATTCAGGGCTAATTGATTTAATCTTTTCAAGTTTAACCAGGTTGCCAGCAGAAATGCCAAGCTTCTTGGTAATCTTACTTCTGGTGTTTGCTTTCTGGGTAGAGGGTGTTGAATTGGCTGATTTTCGACCTCTTTTTTGCCCCCAGATTGACTTAAGATAGTCTGCTTCGTTGAGTAATTCACGAGTTGTTTTAACTCGTTGTTTATTGAATGAAATCAAGGTGACTGTGTCACCTTGATTAATATTTTTGATTTCCACATCAGCTTCAGTGCGATTCAGTTTCTTAAGTGCAAGATATCTTCTGACTCCGCTTATAATTACGTAGTCATTGTTCACTACTATTTTCTCGAGTTGACCAGTCTCTTTGATTGATTCTGCCAAATCATCAATATCATTTGTAAGATAAAGCTTTGAATGAATAGGGTTGATTTTTAATTTTTTAATGTCCACGATCATAATAATCAATTTTTTATGGTTAATAATTTTCGTGGTTTGACAAAGCGGTTTCCCTCGCTGATTTTGGGTTGAGTTAAACTCTCAGGTTTGTTTTAAAGCAGGCTCCTTGCTTTTGATAATTGTGCCAGATGTGACACGTTAATTGAAGTGTTTTGATTAGATTTCTTCGAAGATTGGCTCAAAAATCATTTCGTCTAATTCATTATTGAAAAAAAGAAATTCTTCAATTTCTTCAGTATAAGGTTTATATTCATACATTTTTTCAATTTCTTCACTTGTATAGCCCAATTGAGCCAACCAGTTTTTTTCATTTCTGCAATTCATAAGAATCTCTTCGTCTGTCATTTTTGTGATGTCTTTCATAATCCTATTGTTTTTTAATTAATGTCTTTATTGTTTAACTAAATCTTATGCAAAGTTAGAGTGCGTTAAAAATCCATATCTCAATTTGAGGACTGTTGACGATATCATGAATTTAACTAACAAGAAGAATTTTCTCGTGTGAGTCGTTAGTAGTAAACGGTTTTGACATCTTCACGACTTTCCCTGACTTGTATCTTTTCTCTTTTAGTTTAAGTGGAACCAATTCGTCGTTCGAATTAAGTTTATGAGGAATACCATTAATGAGAACATATTTCATTCTCACTGTTTCTGATCTTAGTCCCAGTCTGTTTAATACCTTATTTCTGTTCTCCTTACCTCTTTCTAAATTTTTCATATCTGTATTTTTTTAATGTTTATTAATCTTATTTTTTTGTGGTTTTTGAACTCTGTTGTTTTATAAATTCGATATACATTGCCCTCTGCTTCCAGAATTGTTTGTATGTAGTTTTTTGCCTAATTGCATACTACAAATTGACGACAATTGTATGACTACCATTGAGGTTTTGAGGACTTTTGAGGATAGTGAAATGCGTATTCAGATGATCTTAGTGTCAGAATTAAAATCTGACTATCAGCAGTTTTGAAAAAATGTGAAGAAATTTTTCTATTTTTCACAAATATTCAAAAACTACCCAAAATGGCTATTAAAAAGTATGAACTTGAGGATTTAAACGATTGCTTAAAGACTCTTGCTGAAAATCTTAAAGGAGATGATTACAGACGTAAAGTAAGAGGTTCTCTTAAAGAAGAATCAGAAGAGTTGAAACAAGAAATTTTTGATGCGTGTTATCGTGTAGCAGAAGTATTAGATATGAGCAGTAAAGAATTACGGGATCTTTCTAAAAAACTTAATAGAAATGCCAATCTTAGGGATAAGCTTGAGGATGAATATATGGATAGAAAGTCTGCTCGAGAATATACAAATTTGCCTGAATCAACTTTTGACAAAAAAGCATCTGATTTCAAAGAAATAATTAATGGTAGACCAAAATATAAGGTTGGTGATCTGAATAAAATTATGAGAGCCATAGTAAGTTCCAGCGAATCGACGTTATGCATCAATACTTACTATTATTTTGAAAGGAATATAAACGCATATATAAAATTTGAGGGAGGGCAGTATTATAAGATTGTTGAAGAAACCGAAGGTGTTCTATTGATCTATAATGAAAGGCATAATATTTCAGTTCAAATACCTAAAAAATTTGCAGTAAATTTTAGAAGAAAGGAAGATTTGAGCTTCTAATTAACAAGTTTCAGTCTTATCATTAATTGCCATCAAGGGTTACATCAAAAATCTCCTTATCTTGCCCATCGCGGATGAATTTTGGTGCAGTTCTTTTGAGATTACCGCTTCACCAAAAACCTGAAAACGAACGAGGTTGACTTACTTACAAGTTCTGGATTTGGCACCATGAATAATGGTGCTTCTCCTGTGATCAGAGATTCAATGCAGTAAAAACTGTAAGAAATTAGAATTTTCTTTTCAGTTGTTCTTTATATAAGAGACAGAGGTCTATTCTAGGATAATTTTAAAAAACCTTGCTCCTTGATGACCAGCAAGGATTATTTCCTAAAAATCTGGCGTAAACGTGACTTTTTCGCCTCTGATAAAGCACTATTTCTACCATTTAACATCTGAAATCAATAAAATAGGGGTGGTTTTTTAATAAATTACAGCTGATATTTTTAACCATTTCCCTAGTATAACGATCTTTCTGAAGTAACAAACCATCAAATTCAAAACTTATAGCAGCCTCATCATTAGATTTTACTTGATTAAAGAAACATGCAGCTTTTATCATTCAAAAAGCCACATCCTAATATTAATATATAAAGTAAAAAGCGATGAGATTAAAAGACATTATAATGGATAGAGAAGTTAAATCCCCTCAAATTTATCGAAGCTTCAATTGCTTCATTGAAAGCAAGAATTCGGATACCAACGAAACCGAGAATGAAAACAATAAACTTAAGAAGAAAAAAGAGAAAAGAAGAAAATCCAAGATACTTCCGTATAGCCAATTGACACTGAAACAGAAAGAGAAAAGAATAAAAAACATGAACCACTTCATGAATGGTCATTCAGAGTATCCAGCTTAATTGTTCGTTTCAAAATAGTTTTGAATATGTATAATATCTCATACAAATGTTGCCGAAAAATCACATAAAACACATTTGATAAGATATTTGCAACACTCCTCCATTAATAACTAGTGGCCACAAATTAGTACCATATTTTATTACATACATGTATAAAGATTTAATAACTGGGAATCATAAGATGTCATTAATAGATTTAATTGTGCCAGTGTTGCCACAATTCTTTGGACTAGCAAATAAAATTTCTTTGATGTGGGCAGTTTGGACCAGCTAGGATCAAATAGCATTTTGCGGCGTTTCATCCTCTGCATGATTGAAAGTTACTTAAAATTCACCGTAATGGTTTAGTTTCAAATTTGCTAATTGATTAGATTAGTTGCTCTTGTTTTTAAGTCGGAGTTCAATTTTTTGCGTAAATAAATTCACCAAATTTTGGTAGTTTAAATATTCCTCAGAGTTTTTCAGCTCTTTATCCATTTCATCAATCATTTTTTGTGGAATGTTTTCAGCCCATGCGCCATAAGTTCCTGGTTCAGCAGTGCGTTCAATATCCACCAGTGTTTGCACTTCTGAAAGAGTTAAGACAATATCTGGATAATTTGCCTGAAGCCATTTTAGAATTTCACTTACCTGTTGTTTCGACATAGCTTGTTAAATTGTTTGTTCGAATATAAGGATACTATTCTATTTCTTTAGTGCAATATGATAGTTTATCATCAACTTCTATACCTCCATCATAATCTTCAAGATCGAAATATATAGTTTTCAAATTCGGAAGAAAATCTAAAACAGTTTCTGCATTATCAAACACCAGTGGGAAGGGTATAATAATATTTTCGAGTTCTAATATCTCCATTAAATATTGGTCAGAAACTTGAATGGATTCAAATATGTGTTTAGTTAATATATCTCGATCTTCTTCATTGAATGTAGAATTAAAATTAATCAAGCTATCAATAAAGAACTCTTTCCAATGATTATCAATACAATTCCACCAGCGTCTTCCCTTAGAAACATTGAAGTTGATATAACTTAGCTTCTCAAAAAACTCAGTTTGCTTGTCTGGTAAAATGTAATCACAAACAAAGAATTCTAAATTTTCCTTTTGGTGCGAATGCAAGTTGTAAAACATTCCATGTCTGGCTTTAAACAAGTTCTGCTTCTCGAGTTCGATTGCATTATGAAATAGATTCTCATATAATTCATGAAACCTATTGAGGAATTTGGGTTCTTCAACAATATCAAAGAAATGTTTTCCATCCAAATCTGAGATGTTTTGAGAAATAAGCCAATCTAACTTAATTCCTACATCTTCGATAAACGTATAAGTATGAGGTGAACACAGATTATCCCACATCTCAAAATTGCCAATTAGCTCATGTTGTTCCTTGGAACTATAATCGATTACCCCAACTTTCTCGGTAGCGATCTCTACATAAACTTGCTTAAAATTTAATTCAGGAAACTTCTGCACGAGATGTTTTAAATCTACTGCACTCCACTTACTATTGCAGAAATATTTCAGAGAATCATTAGTTTTTTCTATTTGTATTCCAAATGAAATCCAGTTTGTATTAAAAACCGCAAGATTAGGAAGAGAAGACTCTCCTTCATAACCTATAAAGTTTTCAAGGTTAAATGCTTCACATTCATTTTTGTAAGCTGTTTTTTCAAATTTTTCAATTTCGTTTTTACTTCCTGTTATTGTCACCAAGTTATATGATACTTCTGCCATTTCTGAGTTATTTTTCTTTTATATATAAATTTCGAAGTCGCCTAATTGAAGAAAATGAATGATGCTTAAATGAAAACAGGTAACTGCAATTAATTATTTATCTACCCTTCGTAATCCCATTCTTCAATTTCTAAATACTCATCACCACATTCTACACCATTTATATCCGCAGGAGAATTATTTGCGTCTGAAATTTCACTTGGTAATCTTGACTTCAGGCGATCCATATGTTTATTCCAAATTATATCTGTTTCTGATTCAAATGAGGCTGGAACATAAATTGCATCATGACATGTAAGTATACGTATATCATCATATTCAAGATAAAGCTCCTCAACGATATCAAATATTATTTGACTCTCAATTTTAGCAAGGACAGTAAATGGTTTCTCACCAGACTCCTTAAGATTCAATAATAATAGATGTATCTGGGGGTAATAAATTTCCATATAACGGTTAATGTCAGTTCTTAAACCATTCAGATAGTGTGTTTTTTTGCTGTTTCCGTTGACATACATCTGGAAAAGAATTTTAGCCTCATTTTTACTCAGAAACCTATTACTTATGTCTGACTCATGGTTACCTTTTGTTATATTCCGAATATTATTTAAGCCTTGTGTTAGTTTGCTATAGAATTGTCCTGTTAAGATAGACGAACAATAAGATTCAAAATCATAATCATAAATTAAATCGGGGCTTACATCAAGGCAATAAAGAGCAAGCATCAATGGAAATGAACTACGAATATCAAATTCAACAATTTTCTCATTATTTAGAAGAATATTGTTAGCTCTGATATGAGAAGAAAGGAAAGTAAAGTTTGTATAGAGCCTATTTTTTGACCATTTATAAATTAGATATTCCTTTTTCCATTTATGTAATTTAATATTGTTGCTCAACCACTTTTTAATATCGAAATATCTCCCCCATTCATCTTTCGTTTTTTCAATTTGCTTTTTTCTTGGATAATATACCACACTTTTACTGGCGTCCATAAAATCCTCAATTAGTCTGTCATTGATGTGTTCTTTGATACATACATCTTCATTAAATTTTTGAATGCGTTTTTGGGTCGTGCGAGGTTTTGTACGATAGATAATTCTATTTACTTCAATTTGGGATTTAAAAAATTCAGTGAATCGGTAACCATATGGTCGTACTCCTACTTCATAATAATCTCTTTTTATATATTCATATTTAACCAGATAATCCAAATATGCTTGGTACCCAGTATAACCCGAATTGAAGACTGAATTATGTATTGTCGTATATCCATTATAATCCACACCTTTATATAAAATTGATTTAGAAATTAGATTCAATACCTTATTAAAGTTCCTTCTTCGTAGCTTATACAATTTACCATTGTGGTTAAATTCGATGTTATCATCAAAGTTGAATTCTAAAATGATCATAAAAGTTTTTATTTCTTTTAGTGATTTCAGAACCGATAGTTTTTATTTTTTTCAGTTAATCTTATTCATATAAAATGATCTTGAATAACGACTTAATACCGTCATAGTGTGTTTATTACAATGCTCTCGAGTTCTTAGTGGGAGGGGTGAAAAAAGGAGCTATGTTAACAATTAGGGGGTTTGTTTCGAATGAAATAATTTACTCCACTTCAGATATATAATATTCGTTATTTGAGTTTCACTTTTAGCAATAAATTTTAATTTAATGACTAATTGTTTTGGTTGGTATCGAAATATTCCTACCCTTTAATTCAAATTTAAAAAAATAAGTACGATAGTTATAAATGCGCATATTAACCAAATCCAAGACTTCAATGATGTTGAAATAGAATTATTAGGAAAACATTTGAATGAAATCGGAGTGGATGATTTTATTGATGATGGAGAAGTGCCACATCTACTAAATACATTAGAAGTAAACAGGTATCAGGACATTATACTATTTACCAATTTCTCACCCAATTATTTTTTTACGAATAATGGAATTGATGTAAGCAAATTTCGGATGAATCCCATGCCTGATTGGCATGTTGAACAATATTCATTTTCTGCTGCATTATATCATCACATTTGCCAAGAATATTCAATTGCTGAAATCCATTTTATAACAAGTGCCTTAAAGAGAATGGTTAACGACATTGATTTTTCAAATCTAACAGCAGGTATACCTACAACAGTTCAAAGGAAACGGGATTGGATTAAATCAGGAATGGATTACAATGTGCTACTGAAAAAATATATGCTGGATAAAATTCATGAAGCGGCAGATTCAACTTCGATTCTCGTCCCAAATCATGAGATTATATTTCGAAATCCTGTGGCTAAATATTGTCAAAATTGACAATAAAATATGGAAGTAATATATTGATAATTATATCTGCATCTCACCTGATTTATTCTTTTCTCATAAACCTTCTACAAACAAAAAATACGGATCACTTAAATGAAAATCCAATACTTCATCGGTTGAGTTAACCACCTTAAACGACTCGTAATATATTTGTTTGGTGATTTCTGTAGTAGCTGTTAAACCACTTTCCCATTGGTATAATCCTGGCTGTGGTCTGGTAAATAACTCCGCTTCTAAATACATCGGGATTACACTATCAATGGCATTAGGCAAAGCACGATTACCACCATAAATTCGTGATGCTTCACGTGTAAGTGCTTCCCGGTTAACTGCGTTCTGCACCTTGAATAACTTGCCAAGTATTGAAATCACATCGTATGAAAAAACAAAAGAGCTACTTAATAAGGCAATTAATATTAAGTTTCTATCGGTTTTCTTTTTGATAGCGACTTTCACCTGTTCTTTATTTGATAAGATAAAGTCGCTAAGTGGATTATTTGAAACAATCTTTTTTACAATTCGAAGCGATTTTTTCAAACGGTTTTCACCATCAAAATGTAATCGTAATTGTTCTATAATATACTCATCAGAATAATTATCATCTAAGTAACTTTCAAGTACTGCATAAAGCGTATCAAGTGGGATACGCTGGTTTATATCAATTTTCTTATTCGTCATTACTAATTTCAACAAATGGTATTAAAACCTCTAAAATATGGCTGCCACCGTGTGTTACAAGTGTTTCATTTTTTGAGAAACTCAAGTCATTTTTAAAATAAATTGCTTGTTCATCCAGAACCACATCATCTTTCAGTTCCGGATTGTTCTCAATAAATTCATCAGTAAGCCATTTTTTACTGTATTCAACATGCCGTTCACTTCTACTTCCCGACTTATTTGTGCCAAGTTTTTCCCTGCCTTTTAAACTTCTCCATCCTTTAGCTTCTATATTACCATGGTCGGTGGTGAGAAATACTCTAAAGCCCTGTTCTTTTAGTTCTTCGATTACAGAAACAATCTTACTGCGTTCAATCCAATCTCTAGTTAATCCCAGTAACATTTTAAAATCTGGCGAATGATGCATGTGCCCATCCAAATCTTTAAAAACGAGCGCAAATTTAGTAATCAAATCCAGTTGGCTCAAATCAGTATCCTCATGTGCATACTTAATTTCATGTTTATTTATTCCTTTCGACAGCCAATAATCAAACCAAAGTTTACTCTCATTCTTGGGGCCCTGCACATAATCTAATTTAGGTGTATCGCCACGAAAAATAGCCTGTCGTGATAATTGTGTAATTGATGGCAACCAAGAATAAATAGTATTCTGACTTTTAATACCCTTTATATTTTTTTGTAACAACTCGTACTGCCAATAAGCTAAACCATCAGCTACAATCAGGGCAATCTTTTCATTTTTGAAATTAAATTCAAGATAGTCCAAAACCTTAGATACAATCTGAGGTTTTTTTACGGCACTGGAATTTTTCGATTGCTGGTAGTTTTTCTGAAGTACCTCTTGAAATGAATTGTTTACTTCTTTTATTTTTTCCATCACTTCGTTGAGTTGACTTGTACCGATAGTGTTTAATATGGCAGATGAAATGATTTTACTTAGTTTATTCCAGTCAATTTTATCTTTGGTGAGTTCTTGGCTCACCTCGGCATCAAAAGCCTCTATATTCAATGATTTTTGAACTCTGGAGTCTTTTCCTTTTAAAGATTTTATTAAGGCAAGAGTATCTTTTCTATTTTGCTTGAACAGTAGTTTTTTTCTGAATAATTCTTCGAGTATATCAATTTCAACCTTAATAATTGAAGGGATATGATACGGTGTCATATAGTACTCGAAAGTAAACTCAATAATTGCTGAATCCTTACGAATATCTTCTAAATGAGTAATCTTGTCTTTATTAGGTAAGACCAAAATCTCAGTATCTTTTTTTAATTCATAAGCTACTCTTTGTTCTAGTTGTGTGCCGGTGGCAACTATTATTCCTTCTCTTTCAAGAATTGCCACCACATCATTTCTAAACAAGAATCCATCATTGTTTTCAACCAATATGGTCTTTCGTCCATGGCTTTTAAAGTCATCAATTATATGTTGAATCAGCCCTTTATCCATCAATTCGTATGGTTAATAATTGTCTTGTTCCAGGTATTACTTTTTGGTTCATTTGAAATGCATTCAACCAGTCAGCATGTTCTTTTTCCAGTTTTTTTAGCCTTGAGTTTCGTATGTTTTCAATACCAATTTTATTAATTCTTAGTTTCTGAAAGTTATACGAATTTAACCGGTTATCGTATTTCGATTGAATTTTTTCTCTTACATCTACTTCCATATTCTGAAATGCGATGTATAGCTTGTCATTCAAAATGGCTCTAAAATCCATCGAATCGGGTTCCTGCTTGTCTGGTAATAGCTTAAATTCATTGCTTCTGGTTATTAACCTGTTCCAAATGTCATTGGCATACGCATCATAAAGTTTTCCATTGTCGGCAATAAAATAGCATTGGTAGGTGGTTTTCGTTTCAAAACTGTTTTGTGCTTTTATCTGCCATAAACTCCAATAACCAGCTGTTTCGTCATTACTTAAAGAGGTGATAATCGGCAAACCATAATCGGTAGAAAATTCCCCCAATTCACTTAAAATCCTTTTAATCCAATCGTGTTGCAAGGTAATGTGTTCAACACCTGGGTTATTCAAAGAGAGTTCTGAATCGAAAACAACTTTTCTTTTTTGACCATCAACATTAAAATCAAATATCCCCAACAGGTTTTTATCAACCGAACCTCCGTGTATATTCACATACGAAACCACCAAATCTTCCAACCATTTTGGTAGCGGACTATGTTTTACCTCTGCTGCTTTTTTGTGTTCTATTTCCGATTCTTTCACTTCCGGTAATATACCTTCTGTTGATTTAAAGTTTCGAAGTTTCTCTTTTATTTCATGTAACCAACTTTCTTCTGCAAATTCGAAATGGTCTGGATCTAATAAACTGCGTAGATACAGGTTGTTGATGCTTTTCATTTCGATGGTAGAATCTAATACATCAGATGTTTTATCAATCCCCAATTGGTTAAGAATATTATTTAATTTTTCTACAATAACATCATATACCCTCAGGTCAACACTATTATTGGTAAGCATGTTGTATGCCTGAACCCTTTCTTTTTGCCCAATTCTATCTACCCTTCCAATTCGTTGTTCAATCATCATTGGGTTCCACGGTAAATCGTAGTTGATAACGATATGGCAGAATTGCATATTCAACGATTCACCAGCTGCATCGGTGGCAACCATTATTTGTGTTTCATTTTTAAAGCTGGTTAAAACTCGCTTTCGTTCATCAATTTCCTGACTACCATTAATCCCAACACATTTATAACCTTTCTTTTCGAAAAAGGAAATAAGCATCTTTTGAGTAGAACGGAACTCGGTAAAAATTAGAATTTTTAGTTCCGGGTTTTCATATTGTTGTTGTAATGCAGTGAATTTTTTTTGCAATGCATCAGCTTTTGCATCGGTTTCCGATTGAATACAATTTTTTGCTTTTTGAATTAAATCTGCCAGTAACTGTTCTTCGTCTTTCAGTCCTGAGGCATCGTATTGATATAATTTTTCAAAATCAACTGAATCATCAAAGTCATCAACCGGAACATCTACTTCATCGGAATAGTTATCCACTGAATTATCTTCGCCATACCTTAAGCGTTCCAACCTACCTTCCATTGCAGAAAGAATAGCAGCAGTTGAACTACTAACCAGGCGTTGAAACAATATCATTATTAATCCAGTGGCAGTATTTCTTTGCTGTTTAGCCGTATTAAATCCCTTTCGTACATAGTCTGTAACAGCATCATACAAAGCCATCTGCTTCTGATGTTTATTAATATCTAAACTTACATCAAAACGGTGGGTGATACGTTCATTAAACAATGCAGTTCCTTCGTAATCTACTGCCAATCTCTTTTCTGTGCGAATTACATAAGGTTCCAGTTCATTAATTTCTGGTAAGCCTTCGCCAGCAAAAGCATCAGGGTCGAGCAATTGTAGAATGCGCCTGAAATGGTCGGATTTACCTCGGTGAGGCGTTGCAGTTAATAGCAATACATTTGCCACAGTATTACAAAGTTGTTCAGCTAATATAAAACGAGAAACGGCAGATGTTGCACCACCCATTTTATGCGCTTCATCAATTATCACCAAGTCAAAATCGGCTTGTAATACCGCTTCTAAACGATACTTATTGTATTCATCTATTCGTTCCTGCGACCAACCTTGTCTTTTTTCTAAAGGCTTTAATGCATCGGTAGAAACAATAATTTGGTTGTGCTGCGTCCAGAAATTAAACTCTTCATCAGCATTAATATTCGAAAAGGTACGAGACATAGAAGTAATCATCTCAGAATCGTAAACATGAAAGACTTCGTTAAAATGTTCTTTCATTTCGCTTTGCCACTGTAACATTGATGATTTTGGAACAATGGCTAATATTCGATTTATATCACCTCTTAGTTTTAATTCTTTTAATATTAAACCGGTTTCAATGGTTTTTCCCATACCCACTTCATCAGCCAATAAAAAACGATTTTGCATTGATTGCATTACCTTTTCTAGCACCAATATTTGGTGTGGTAGCGGAATTAAGCTGCTCTCGTAAGGTGCCAATATATTCTTTCTGGCTATTTCATCTTTTATTTTGGCAGCAATAGAAATAAAATGAATATGTGGTAAGGTGTATTTAGTGTCAGGTGTTTCCAGTTCATCAAAGGCTACCTGAAGAAAGGAATTATCTTCAAGTACCCGTACCCAGACAATTCTTTGCCCAAATACTTCTTTTTCCCCAAGTACTTCAACTGGTTTACCTTTGTAATGCATAATAATGTTCCTCATTTCATCTTAAATGCTCCTTAATGTAGCTATGCCACTGATAGTCTGACATCTACAATTGCCAAATGCTTATTCCTTAAGTTCTATACAATGTTCCTTAGCCTTTGTTATTCTATATTTTGTAATATTTCAACCAATTTTAAACCTTTTTCAACACGATCTTCAATATCTATATAATCAGCATCTTGTTCGATTAAGTATCGTAGTTGTTTTATTTCATTTTTTTCTACCAATTCAAAGCCTTCAACCGAATTCAATTTTTCTTGAAGTTCATCTTCATTTTCAGAAAGTACACTTACCTCATACCAGCTATTAACATTTCGGATTGCAAAGGAATTACCATGCTCATTGATTACAATTAAAGAACTATCGTAATTCTCAAGTGAAGTTTTTTCTTTTGCTTTTTTGTTAATACAAAATAGATATGGCGACCAATTTTGCCCATTAAGCTGTGTGCTATTCATCATTCTGGAATGGTACTGATATTTTTTATCAATAATCCAACTTGAATATCCCTGTGGCATATGCCGGCAATAACTGTATTTTATAAAGTAGTAACGCCAATCCTTAATTGTTGTCTCTGAATCAAGATAATCTTTAACTAAACTTTCTACAGTATAGTATTCCAGGCGATCTAGAAATTTAAGTAGTATTGTTTTAGTATTACTAAAGCCTACCCGCAAATTACTTGGTGTAAATAACTCTCTCCAATGTGAATTCTTTTTAGAACCCAACTGGTAATGCATCCAAGTCTCCCATCTTATTTTATCTGATTTTGATTTGTTTGAACCATAAAACTGTGAATAGTCACCAATACTAAACATCGCTCTTTTTATGCCATCAAAATCCGGGTCATTCTCATTAAATGTTTGTAGGTATTGGTTAGCTCTTGAAGGGAAGTTTTCATCCAAATCAAAGATAGTGGTGCAGCCTTGCAATATGGCATTGTCTTCAAGGTTGTTTAAAAGCTCTTTGTTTTCCTGCTTTTGTTGTAAATACTCTTTCTTATCCCGTTCATTTTGAACTTGGGTATTGTTGAATTTTGATGATTTATCAAGTTCATTACCATTCATAACTTGTTCCACCGAAACAAGTAGTGTATGCATATTATCTTTACGAACAGTATCTTCGGAATTAGCTATCAGGTTTCTAATTATTCTTATTTGTTCGTAAGGTGTTCCTATATCATTAACAATGCCATAAATAAAAGCATATAGCATTAATTGTTCACCAATAGAAAATGGATTGCTTCGTTGTGCAGGATCATAGCTGGTACAACAAAGTCTAAATAATTGGGTAGACCTATTAGCAAAAAACAAACGAACATTTGATTGATTTTGCTCTCCTGTATTGATGTAGAAATAATCGTTAAAGAAATGATTAAAATCTATTTTTTTGATGCTATCTAATATTTCAAACAGCTCATCAAGCATATTTTCCGTGGAATAAACTGCTTTATAGAATGAAATTTCATCAGGGAATGATTCTAATTCAATTGTAAGTTGGTGCCGGGCAATGAGAGTATTTGTAAGATACCGGAAAAATCGTAGGAATGATTCATCAACAAACTTGGCAATGTCTTTTAACTCTTCCCCATTTTGTTGCTTTATTTCATACAACTGATACCAAAACAAATCATACCAGTCTTTATCAATCTTGTCATTAAAATCATCTTTCTTATCGGCTGGAATTATTTCAGAAAACTGTGATTTGAAATATTCAAAATTAGTTAATGGTTTTCCCCTTGAATTCATCTTGATATAGAGTTCATCCGGTAAATTCAGCTTCGTCATATCAAGTTGATGAAATACAATTTTGGCATTATCCTTCCACAAAGCTTTCCACAATGAACTCGTGCTTAAATTAAGCGTTTTAGCTTCAATAGCATCAAGCATGGTAAGCATAGAAGAAATGGTAGGATCGTTGTTCCAACCGGAGAAAAACCATGACTGATTCGCAATATGTTCGCCTATTGATTTGGGTGTTTGCCCTGGCTCATCATTATCACTTTTATCTTCAGGTATAACAATGTTTTCAGCTATAATTTTTTCACAAAATACACGAGAACTATGCCTTGTTTCGTAGCTAAAATTTAAAAGAATATCTTTTACTTCATTCAGTCCTTTTTCTTTATACGCAATAAACCAGTGTAATAAAAACAGCGTAGTTAAACGTTGCTGTCCATCGAGTGGAATAAATATCTGTTTTTGATTAGCACTCGTTTGCTCATCAAGTATATAGCCATACACAAAATCCAACTCAAGTATTTCAGCATCTGGCTGCAAAGCTTCAAGTAATTTATTTAAAAAGCGATCTCGAATTTTGGGTACTTTACCATGTTTACGACCTTGCGCATAATCCCTTTGTATAATTGGGATTTCTACTTTATATTTTTTAAGCAATTGAACTAGACTCGTTGCCATTTTCTGATGATTCTTGTTTTAAAAATTGATCCAATACACTTTTTAATGCAGACACATAATTTTTCTGTTCTGTAGCTCCCCAGAAATAAAATTGTTGATTAATAGACTGTTTCTCAAAGTACTTAAGGAATACTCTTTTGGTGCAAACCGGAATATAATTTCCATCTGTGTCCATTTCAATAATCTTTCGTCTTTTTACTTCAAAAACAGAATTGTTTAAAGCTGAATTATCGGCTTGTCCAAGCAGTGCCAGATTTGAAATGGAATGAATACTGTAGTCACCATTTTCATCTCCTTTGTTGAAATAGGAGAACGCTACACTTGCCAACTGTTCAAACTCTGACCATGTATCACCAACCGTCTTATTTCTGAATACTTGAAGTTTATTTATTAATTCTCCGAGCTCTTGGTTTTTGGTATCAATTTCTAAAAGTTCTTTCAATAATGGTAAGTGACAATCAATCCATTTTTTCCATTGATCTTTTTTTGTTTGGTCTAAAAAATCGGAGTTTTGGGCATGTATATGTTCCAGCGACCAATTTTCTACATTCTTATGAAACCTGAATGGATAAAACTCAGAAATATGGCTGTTATTCCGGATGGTTTCTACATTAAAGAATAACAGAACTGTTTCTAATTTGGCATATTGTGATTTCTTGTTGTAACGTAAATTCAGAATATCATCAAATGTACAATCCAGCACTTCATTTTTAATAATACCATCTAAATAAGCGGTGAACTCATCCTTTAGATATTCTTCTGATTTTTCAATCAATACCCTCGCATTTTTGCCAACTGCAATAAGAAATCCAACCTTGTGGTAGAGGTTTCTATCTTTTTGCCATTCAACCAATGTCTGATAGTATTTCTCAATTTTTAACCATACATACCATAAGTCAAGGTGTTCATTTTTTGATAGATTTAGGAAGTACAAAAAGGTATGTAAAGGGTCTCTTTGATGTTCCTCCTTTTTTGCCATAAAATCAAAAAGTAACTCTATTTTAGTGGGGTAATCTTTTTGCTTGGCATTGGTTATAAACGACCAGAATGACTCATCGGCAATCTGCTGCTCAACAATATCCCAGGTTTGGCATATTTCCAGTTTTCTTCTACTGGCTTCCTTTTCCGGCACATTATTGAAACTATAATCTGATAAAAACAAAGCTTTTATGAGCTCGGCATTGGTTAATGGAATTTTACCCATGTTCAGCCGGGTAAAAAGTTCTCTACTTTTTTTCAGTTCCTCCCCATTCGTATCGCTACGGTGTTCTGGTTGGTACCAAATAACCTGAACAGAACCATTATCTGTTTTTTCACCAAGGAAAATATTCAGTAGTTTGTGTTTTTTTGTTCGTGTATCAACTTTACCACTTTCAGCAAACCAGTTTTTTATGGTTTCGTAAGCACTATAAATATGGAAGTAGTCGATATTCTTTTTGTAGTCATCGGCTGAGATGTCTGCAAGGTAACTTTCACTATCTGTACGTGTTTCATACCTCAGCGTAAAAAGTTCTTTGCCGTAATCTTCAACAAGGGAATCAACCTTTAACAAGTAGTCTTTAATGTATTTTATTATCAGATAGCTCGTTGTTAATCGTTGCTGCCCGTCAATTACTTCAAAACCATCAATACTATTACCGTTTTCTTCCCATTTTTTGGGTTTTACCACAATGGGCTGGATGCAGTAAAATTCGCCTTTTGCAGGGTCTTTTTCTGCAAAATCCCATACATCATCAAGTAACTGTGTTACTTGTTCCGATGTCCACCGGTAACCTCTTTGATAATGGGGAATATAAAAATGATGCCCCAGTAAGTCGAATATTGTTCGTAATTCTAATTCTGCTTGCACTTTGTTTTATTTGGTTTAGTGAGGTTGTATTTTATTCTCTTTATTGATTTAATTGCTACACCCTCGTACTTGCTATATCGTAGAACTGTAGCAATACTTCATCTTCCATTAGCAAATTGTTGGGTATTTTATCACCAACAGTAACAATGGTTGAAAAATCTTTTTCCTGATAACACTGCTTAAAACCAACACGCAAAGCATCAACCCGCACTTCTTTTATTTTTTTGCTTCTTGCTGCTGTTGCCTGAGTTTTATAGGTTTCGAATTGCTTGAGTAAACGCTTGTTTCTTAACTTTTCTAAATCGGCTTCATTTTCCGGGTCGGGCAGGTACCATTCTCCAGCTTCATTCTTTAGAAAATTTTCTTCCAGTATATCTGCCAATTCAGGTATAATATCGCCTTTGCGAACACCAGCCAATGCTTGCATCCACTGTGGTTGAATATCTTGATAAGTAAGTGACTTTTCTTTTAATAGGCTCTTTAGCCAATACACTCCATCCTGTTCCGATGAAACCAATAGCGATAATTGAATAAATGTGGGTGCCTCTTCTTTCTTTTTATCGTATTTCTGCACCTGCTCGCTGGTAAAGAACATGCCATCCCGTTCAATAAAACGTTCACGCAAGCCTTCCTGAAATTTACCGGCATCAATGGGCACTGGCAATCCTTTTTGTACATAAAATGCAATTAACCTATCAAATAATATTTTAGGACTTCTTTCAACTATTGCAGTAGTAGCGTTTTCTTTTATCAAATGAATCGGAAGATGTAGTAAATGTTCTTCAATAAAAGCCCAAATTGACACATCAGTATTTTGGTGCTGTTTAAAGTTTTTGTCAAACTCGGATGATGGTTTATAACAGGAAATAACTAAGTCTTGTTTAACTGCCGTAAGTGAATTTACAGCCTGGAATGTTCCTTGTTTCTTATCTAAAGATGCCACATTAGAAATGACAAAACCTGCATTTTGAATAGCTGTTTGAATTCCGTTCCAAATAGCTGCACTGGTATTTGAAAATTCAACTGTCATCCATTTACCTGGCTTTAATACTGAATAGTACTTTTTAAAACAGTTATACATTAAATTTTGGTATTCAAGGAAGGCTTTTGATTTTGCTTTGTCAACTATTGCTTCAGAAGATGAATTGGTGATAACTTGATGCCAAGCTTCAATCAGCATATTTAAATCACTGTAATATATATTTTCCCCAAAAGGAGGATCAGTAAATATGTAGTCTACTGAATTTTCTTGAATTCCTATAGTAGAACAATCTCCCGTATTTATTAGATGAGATTTAGAGTTAAAATTATGCTTAGAAAAGGCTGATATTAATCTTTTGATCTTGCCTTCCAGAATATAAAAAGGCGTTACTTCAGATATATGGGAAGCAACATAAAACACTCCAGACAGATATCTGTTAACTTGAGAGAAATGTGTTGGAGTAAACCTATTCAAAAATGACATACCCCAAATGATCTGCTCAAAAAGAAAGTATAAACTATTTCTCATCCGGGTATCTTTGATTTCATTTATTTTATACCAAAAGTAACTTATTGAAATCGCTGCTCTTTTTAGATAGAAATGATGTAAATGAGAAATATTTGTTGTCTTAACCCTTCCGACTTTCATCATCTGCATTTCCGGGAACTTTAGTAATGGAAACTTCGGGTATTCCAATTTCTCTACTTCCTCGAGAATATGCATATCATATTCATCTGGCGTTTTAATATGTTTTTTCCCTTTAAATGTATAATGTATTTTATGAGGCACTCTTTTCGGATTCTTTTTAGGCTCTTTCAAAAGCGGATCAATAGTTGTTGAAAAGCTAATTTCTGTATTATTTTTTGAAATTAGTGCTCCACATTTTAAACAGCTTGCTTCTTTGGATACTTTTTGGGTCTCTGGATTGTAGAATAGTTCTGAAAAAATAAACTCATTCTGACAATTTGAACAAACTAACACTTCACTCCAGACTATGTAATCAATTCTTGCAAATTCACCAGTTTCATGTTTTGTTTGATACATCCATCCAAATTCTGCGTTGAAGGATTTTAGTAAATCATTGGCTAATTTTGAATAATCAGCAAGATTAGTTTTCATTTGATAGTTATATGCAATAAAGCTTGCTATAGGAGATAGATCATTATTGATTGTTCTCCTTTGCCCCCATTTAATCTTTGTAGATTCAGAAGATTCAATTTCGAATTTCAGATCTAAATTAGGTTTATTCGCTTTAGCTGCTGCGACTCCAACCATTCCTGTTCCTGCAAAACCGTCATAAATTATATCACCTGGTTCTGTATAATGTAATATATATCTTAAAATTGCTCTGTAAGGAACTTTTGTATGGTAATTATGCGCTTTATATAGCGCTTCACTCTTCCCTTCGCTCACATCGCTTGCATAAGGTTCATCAATATGAAAATCCCAGGAGCGCTTACCTTCCTTTTCCAATTGCTTTTTTTCTTCTTCCCATTCAGCGATAAAATCGTTTAACCAAGGATTTGGACAAGCTGTATAATAGGGTGGGTCGCTAAGGTTTACAATATCATCGTCTTCACCAATGGGGAAGCCTTCCATTTGTTTTAATTCCGGTAGTTTTCTTCGTAGTTCTTTGCTAAAGTATTCTCTTCGTTCTTCTTCAGAAGAAAATTCAATACCTAATACTACGATTTTATTTTGTTGTGTTTCTTGTTTGAACATCAATTCTATATTTTTTAAACTTTAGCAGCAGCAATGTCATAAAACTGCAATAATACTTCATCTTCCATTAGCAGGTTATTAGGTATTTTATCGGCAACAGCTACAATGGTGTTAAAGTCTTTTTCCTGATAACACTGTTTAAAGCCAACACGCAAGGCATCCACACGCACTTCCTTAATCCTTTTGGTTCTGGCAGCTGTTGCTTGTGTTTTATAGCTATCGAACTGTTTGAGTAAACGTTTGTTTCTTAACTTTTCTAAATCGGCTTCATTTTCCGGGTCGGGCAGGTACCATTTTCCAGCTTCATTCTTTAGAAAATTTTCTTCCAGTATATCTGCTAATTCTGGTATAATATCGCCTTTACGCACCCCAGCCAGTGCTTGCATCCATTTCGGTTGAATATCTTGGTAGGTAAACGATTTTTCTTTTAATAAATTTTTCAACCAATATACACCATCTTGTTCCGATGAAACCAATAGCGACAACTGAATAAATGTGGGTGCTTCTTCTTTCTTTTTATCGTATTCCTGTACCTGTTCATTGGTAAAGAACATTCCATCTCGTTCAATAAAATGCTCACGCAAATCTTGCTGAAACTTAATGGCATCTATTGGTACAGGTAATCCTTTTTGAACATAAAAAGCTATTAATCTGTCAAAAAGTATTTTTGGACTTCTCTCAATAATAGCTGAAGTTGAATATTCTGTTACTATATAAATCGGTAAATGTTGCAAGTGTTCATTTATAAAATCCCAAACCGCTAAATCCTTGTTATGGTTTTCAATAAATTTCTCATCAAATTCTGATGATGGTTTATAACAGGAAATTACTAAATCTTGTTTTACTGCAGTCGCAGTTGTTACAGCTTTAAAACTCCCTTGCTTCTTATCTAAACTTGAAACATTTGCAATCACAAAACCAGCGCCTTGTATAGCATTCTGAATACCGTTCCAAATAGCTGCACTTGTGTTACTGAATTCAACTGTCATCCACTTTCCTGGTTTTAGTACTCTAAACATTTGGGAAAAACAAGTTTTCATTAAATTAGAATACTCATTCTTACCCTTACCGTGTGGAGAGTTTTCAATTGCTTCATTATTATAATTTGTGATTACTTTTTCCCATGCTTCCCAAAAAAAGTTCAATTCACTATATGCTAAATTTGCACCAAATGGAGGATCCGTAAATATATAGTCAATACTATTATTTGTAAGGTTCCTAAAATCGCCAGCATCTTGAGTTGATATAACAGAACCAGCTTTGAAATAACTGAACGCTTTTTTTAATCTTTTTAGCTTACCATCGAGAATATAGCGAAGACTTACATCTACAACTTGTGAGCCAACATAAAGAGTCCCACTCAAATATTGATTAACTTGAGAAAAATGAGTTGGTACATATCTCGAAATTCGGGCCATTCCTAATACGCATTGTTCTATTACAAACCTCGCCATATTGGGATCACTTGTTTCTTCACATAACTCAAAGGCACGAGAAAGGACTATTAATGCTCTTTTAGAATAGAAATGATGAACATGAGTTAAACCACTTTTATCATTTCTTCGACTTTCACCCCCCTCCATCATCCGAATATTTGGATACCAAGAATTAATTTGTTGTCCCGCTATTTTGTTGATAAGATCAAGGTCGTTTTTATCAACTTTTTTTTGAAGCGCTTTCCCTTTTCTTCGATACTGAATCAATACAGGCACTGAAACATTTTGCGAAATTGGTATCCCTAAAGTATCATCAAAAACAGTTTCCTTAGCATTTGCAACCTTCCTCTTTGTTAGGCTTGTGGAGCAACCCGGACATTCAAACTCTCTATTAATTTTTCCGGTATCATGATTAACGCAACTATTATAAAAAGTAATACGTTTAGAACATTGTGGACATTCAAAAACATCACTATAAACCGTAAAATCAACAGTCTCTTTATTTCCAGTTGAGGGATCAATAGTTTCATACATCCACCCATATTCTGAATCAATTTCTGAGAGAATCTTTTCTTCTATTTCATTAAGAATTTCAATGGCGGTATCCTTGTTATAGTTATGCGCAATAAACGATGCAATCGGGCTTAAATCAGAACAGATCGATTTCCTTGTACCCCAAGTGGGTAATTTTAAAGCGTTATTTCTAAATTCATTTTCTATTTCTTGCCTTGTAGACACTGGCGGGCATGCTAAAAGAGAACTCGCTAAACCCGTCATGCCTGTTCCTGCAAATCCATCAAAAACAATATCCCCGGGTTGTGTATAATGCAAGATATACCTCATAATAGCAGGGTGTGGAACTTTAGTATGATAATTATGTGCAGAATAAACTGGATTATTTTTCCCTTCACTAACATCACTGGCATAAGGTTCATCAATCTGAAAATGGCCAGAACGTTTACCTTCTTTTTCTAATTGCTTTTTATCTTTTTCCCATTCCACAATAAAATCGTTTAACCAAGGATTTGGGCAGGCTGTATAATATGGTGGGTCGCTTAGGTTGATAATATCATCATCTTCACCAATGGGGAAACCTTCCATTTGTTTTAGTTCCGGTAGTTTTTTTCGGAGTTCTTTTCTAAAATGTTCCCTGCGTTCTTCTTCAGAATTAAATGTAAGTCCTAAAACGGTTATGGGTTGGTTGGTATCTTGCTTAAACATATTCTATTTCAGTATAATTCTAATTTTATTTCGTTCTTTACCGCTGGCTACACCATCAATGTACTTTTTAAAGGCAGCTATTGCATCATCAGGTGTAAGTGGTTTATTAAATGTTGCCTTTAATGCATCAATGGTTAATTCCACTTTTTCAAGCCCTTTGTGCAACTTCATAATGGCATTTCGAATAGGAAGTGCATTGTCTTTAGCCAATTGTATTTTTCCTGTTTTAAAATTATCAAGCAACAGGTTATCAGCATCCGACATCAATTTCATATTCTTTTTAGCCATTGGGTCGTCAAGCATATCAAGCAGTGTTTCTTCCCACTGTTGCAACAGTTCACTTAATTCAGTTTTTAACTCATCAACCGAAATCGTTTCAGTGCCGGCATAATCCAAAGGATTAAAATCCTGATAAGGTGCTACCAAAATCAACGATTTATTTACACTACCATCTGCTGGTTGCAACTTATTCACTTTACTATGCCAGTGTATATATTGCCCTGACGATAGGAAATCTGCATCTTTTAAAATGTCGCAAATTGCTTTTTTATCAGAATCCAGCAAGGCGATTTTTTTCGTATTGTCAGTTTCACTTATGCGGTGCTGCAAATACAATTTCAAGTACCAATCGGCATATTGCTCTTTCAACCTTGACAACTTTAACTTATAGGCATCTTTTTTTGATTTGTTATCGTCAGTTAAAACAGTTGCCAAATGATTAATAGTATCTTTAATTTCCTCTTTAAACGAAACATCGGTAACATACTGATGGCACTGCTGTAAATAGGATATATCTTCCTTAAACGAATCAATTTCTTCTAACTGACTTTCTACCTGTTCTACCAGCGGTTTTGCTTCCAATATTTTATTAATATCCTCAATGGAATATTGGAAGTTTTTCATTTTGGCTTCCGTATTAAAATTGGCTAGTTTATCGCAAAAACCAGAGAGTCTATCAAATTGTGCCCGGTAGTGAATGGCCTCACCTTTCGTAATGATTTCAATGCCTTTATACACCAAACCTTCTTGTATCTTACTTTTTGCGATTACTGTTCTTTTTGCCCAATCGTTTGCGGCACTTACCAAACTGGTATATGTAGAAGCATCTTTTAACTGTTTGCTTAAATCACGCCCCAATAAACCAACAAACATGGTTTTGAGTGCAGCTTCGTTTAAACCTTTTGGTGGTTTAATATGAGTGAATGTATAGAAATCTTCTTTAGCTAAATCTCGCAGTTCTTTCAGGTTTGTTGAATTAATGGATTTACCGGAATTGAGTGTTATTTCAATCTCACCTAATGCGGCTAACGTTGCCATTACCACAAATTCCAAATCGGCTTCAATACCGAAATCTTTCGACAGCCAAACATTATCACTTCTGTCAACATATTCGATTATGTCGTCACGATTCAGTACTTTCCCTTCGCCCTTCTCTTTTAATTGTTGAATTACACTTTTGGCATAGGGAGAATGGCTGTAATCGAGCATACCAGGAACCCACAAGCCTAAACCATTTAATATCCCTTCACCATCACGGTTAGGTTGCTCAGGTGTAATAATTTTCACAAATGCCTGCTTTATCATTCTATCGAAATTGTCTTTCGATAAGAAGTTACTAAGTTGGCTGAATTTGGGATATTCCGGGCCTTCCTGTTCAAACCATTCGTCAAATACCAACGATGCTACATCTGAAAATATTTGTTCTTTTGTTGAACCAGCACCCGGTAATGGGTAACCACCTAAAGGCAATTCTTTACCTTGATAATCAACTTTGGTAACCTGAACATATTCGGCATCGAATAATGCTCTTGCTTTTGTATTTAAATCACCAATCTTTTGACGATAAATGGCTTTCTGCGATGAATCAGAACGAACTTCTAATGCCAGAGCTGCACCATATAAAGAAACAGCATCTTTAAACTCATCAGAAATATCATCAAAAACAAAATATACTTCATCTTCATCGTGGTTACGCCTCTTTTTTTCCTCATCGAAAATCGGCATAAAGTACATGTAGAAATGCTGCCGTGGGTGTGTAGTAGATTTTTCGTTTGGATTACCAAAAAAGATATAACCATCTCGAAACGTTTTATGCGATTTCCAATCGAGTGTATGGCTCCAAATGTTAAAACCAGTACGGTAACTATCTTGCTCTAATGGTAGGTTAACTCGTAGGAACTTATAGAAAGCATCATCTTTCTGAGACGGAGACATTGTGAGGGCATAATCTTTAATCTTTTGGTCGAAGTTTATGCCGCCCTCTATTCTTAAGTGATATTCATTGTTGTTTGGGTCTTTATCGAAATATTGCCCAGCCGTAGCCGAAATTAATTGCTGAGCAGTAGAGTCCATAATATCTATTAAAAACTCTCTGTCATCAGCCAATGCATCGGTTAAACACAAATCGTCAACCAAGTGTTCAGTATTGGTACCATGTTGCTTATTTAACTCCTGTTGAAGTATTTTAATTGCACAGGCATTGGCTATGCGCTGGGCTATTCCTTTTTTATTTGTTCGAACACCATTGAAGTACGAATCAATTTTATCGGTGATGGTGTCGGTAATTTCTTTTACTTTCCGAACATCAGGAATAGCCATTAAATCCTGATTTTTCTGAATGTCGTTCCAATACCTATCGTAGGTTAAAAGTCCAGGGTTATCAGTTGGTACATTTAATTCTAATATTTCCTCAAACTGATTTGATAAGGTTTTTAATATCTCACGCTGGCTCTTACCAATTCTAATTTTTTCAAAGTTCTCGAAGTATGTCGGATGTACCGGGAACAATTCTACATAGTCTTGAGTACGCCCATGCATATCAGTAAACAAACTTAAAAACGGGTCGAGATGGACTTTAATCTTTTGTTTTTGATGCTCGTCTTTTCGTAATAGCCTGTTTTTTACAATAAATGCAACATCTTCTTTTGTAATAATGATGTCTTTGTATCTGTCATTCACCTTCTGCAACATTTCGGCTGCAAACTGAAATTCTGGTGAACGGTAAATCATTTCCTGAACACCAAAAATAAATTTGAATTTGGAAGAATCACATGCCTGCCCCAATGCCTGAAGTACCTGTAAATCCTGGTTTAGCTTATCAGATGCACTACGCCCTTTTAGATAGGCAAGCATCTCATCAATCACCACCATAAAACCTTTATCTGGGAATTTATCTTCAAACTCAGCCATCATTAACTGAAGTTTATTGAAATAAGTCTTGGGGCCATGTCCTTCAAATGAAAACTCTACGCCTATTTCTTCTAAATAGTTTTCTATTTGAAAAGTAACCACCTCCCATAAGCTTTCGGTGTTACCTAATTCAAATCGAAGAACTTTAAAGTTACCTGCAATCTTTTTTAGTTCTTGTTTGGGTTTATCTTCAGCAACCAAGTTAAGTAAGTCAGCGTTTTCAGCAATTAACGACACCAACGACATTAGGTGCGATTTACCAGTACCGTAATTTCCGACAACATGTAACCCGAATGTTTCACCAGAACTATTAAAATCCAGATTTCTTACCATCAATGGGATAAGAACATTCTTAAAAGTTTCAGAAAAAACAAAGGTTTTAACCAGTGATTCCTGATAATCAGTTTCTGAAGTTCGGCTGAACTTTACAACCTCGGTAATAGGTTCAAATTGGATTAGTTCATTGTATTTCATACTACAATATGGCTTATGTTTTTGATGTTTGTTTTTAGACCTTGCTCAGTTAAAAAGTATAGGTTTTTATTTCTTATATCACCTTCCCAAAAGAGAAACAGTGGATTTGTCTTTGAATACTGGTCAAGCAGGTTGGCAAAATCTATCTTCAGTTCCGGCTCAAAAAGTATATTAATGTTTTTCAACGCTAAAATATTTCCAAATTCCGGGTGATTAATAACTGATTTGTTGAATAACTTTTCTATCAAAAGTTTGGCTTTCATCGACAACCTTTTGTCATCAAGTATATCTTTTAAGGCTAATGATAATTCAGTACCAACATCGACTGGCAAAATGGAACTAAGCTCTTCACGAAAAATTACAAGTTTATTTCGTGCATCAGATTTCAGAAAAGCAATTATGTTGGGTGTTCGAATTTCTTCCATTAGTTACTATTTATTAAAATCACAAAAATGCAGAGCTACATTTTAACTGGTTAATTATTAGAAAAATAGTTAAAGAGACAGTAGTCCGTTGATTTTCGACTGCTAAAAGTAGCGATTGCCGGGAATATTAGCAATTAAATAACCGATAAAAAATTTTGTCAATATTGACAAAATAGTAGTTCAGAAAAAAGCTTTACAATTCTGCTCTTGAGGTATTTTGGGAGTATATCATTTTTATAAATCGATCCTGCCCTACTCATCAGAATTATGGTCTGTATGGCTGAACTTCAGCTACGCTTTTGCAAACCAATTGCACTTCTGGGCGCTTTTCGTTTCGTCATTTTTATTCAATCTAAACTTTATGACTGGAGACTCATACATTTCCATATTTAAACACGAATTGACTCATAATCTTTTCGCAATCCTTACTTTTAATAAACCGACAGGTATTACTGTAAAAGGAGATTTAGGTGGCTTTTTAATTATAGAGGCAAAGGTAATTTCGTGATTACGTTATCTCCTTATTTCTTTCTAACAGTTTCTTCCTTATTTATCCTAACATTATCCAATAAAAATGAAATACAACTTAGATTCGGGTTAACTTCATAATCTCAAAGAGATAGCTAAGCATTTCTACCACCCAGCCATAATAAATACAAACAAATGAATATTAGAAAAGGCAAAAATACACTTCGATTAATTTGTATTGTTTTCTTCAAACCGAACATACCTACTTCTTTTTTAAGAATCTTATATGTCGCATTGATATAGTAGAAAGTACTATCTATTTCCAACTTAATAGTATCAATGTCCGCCATAAATTTTTCGACATCAAGATTCTCAAATTCTTGATTACATGTTTGAGATATTGCGTTTACAGGTAATAATAGAATCAAAAATACCAATCCCCTTATCATTATTTTGACATGTTTAATCGTTATTAATATGAAAACCGTTATAACACTAATATCTGCTAACCTAAGGATTAAGAGCAAAATATCCTCCTCCGAGGCTTAATTCTCATAATTCCAGGTATTATCTTTGGTCAATAACAAAGATGAATACAGTACTTTCTAAAAAAAGAACAACGTGAACAATATGACACCAAAGCAAATCGAAAGAATTCAAATAAAAATCAAGAAGATCCGTGCAGCACTGGCAGACGAAAAAAGGAAGTTTGGGTGTTATGATGATAGCAGAGGAATGCGATATATACCTCCTCAACTTTTTGTAAAAATTGGAGATTATAAAGGTGGACTTGTTTATATGAGATGGTTTAAAAAGAACTTTTCTGACGATGCTGGATTCCCTGAATTTTTATTTGAATGGACTCTTATCTTGTTTAAAAATGGCAAACTAAAAGATGCGGAACAAAAAGCAATTGAAATCTACTTTTCCAACTCTTATCTTTTTGACAAATATTTTGGTAGGGAAATAATCCCAATCGAAAAATATGAATATTCAAATGTTTCGACTGCTGAGTTTGTACAGTATTTCCATTATTCATCGGAACAGAAGGAGTTAGCTGACTTTTCGGAATGGCTTTTGGAATTTGAAAAATCAGAAATATTTCAAAATATTAAGGAGAAATACATTGAAATAAGTAAACGGTTATTGCATGAGGAAGATACTGAAATAAGGGGGTATTTATTGGGACAGCTCAGGCAATTGACAAACTTGTAGAATCATTTAAATCAGATTTCAGAGCTATTATCCCATTTGGTTCCACGCCAATCGGTTATATAACCTTTGGTTTTACACTTAATGCAAATCCAGTAGATTTCATCACCTTCTTGAATCCAGGTAGGCACAATTAATCCCTCACATCCTTTTTCAATACACCTTATTGTAGGTTCAGCTTCATAATCACCTGTGCTTGCATCATCAATTAACAATGCAAGAAAATTGGCAAGTTCTCTGGCTTCCTTTGGTATGTCTGTTGAGATATTGCCTTCTTCATTTAGAAAATGTTGAAAATTGGTGATGTGCATCTATTGAAATGTTAGAGTTGCGAATTTACGATTTTTAAAATTGAATTATAGTCGACAAAAAAACGTCTTGCGATGAAGAATCTATTATTGCCAGTTTTGACATAAATAAAACCAACCTCAAGATAAAATGAATTTTCTCGCTAGGCACATGTGGGGTGTTGCAGGTTTAATTCAAAAGAAAAAAGAGTACATGTAGTTATTAAAAATCAGAAAAGCTCTTAAAACTTATCCCAGCAATTCTGGCTTAAATTTATGAAAGCATATAGGGAAGTGGCACAGGGACCTGTTGATAAAAACTAGTTCCTGCAAATCAGTGGTTTATGCTTGGTGTTAATAATTCAATCCCAGATTATATAATTCGTTTACTACCTTTAAATGCATCTAAAAAAACCAGACATGAGCGAATACAAAAGCATAAACGACTTGATAAAAAGCAGAGACTCCTTCACTACAAAGAGTTATCATACAGGTATCGGGGAGTTTTCAAAACTAAGTATTGAATTTAGTCCTGGACAAGTTGTATTAGTAGGTTCTCGTCCTGCAGTTGGTCGCACTATGTTTTTATTGTTTTTGTATCACGACATTTGGCAGTCAAATGGATTACCTCAAGCATATATTTCCAATGAAGAAAGTGAAGAAAAGCTTCTTCACAAACTAATCGCGACAACGACAGGTATTTCAATAAGTAACGTTATTGAGAAATTTGGCTCTCCCAAATTTCCATATAGCGATATTTATTTAAGCAAGGACAATTTAATATTGTTTTCACAATCATCCTGGGAAGATTTGCGTGAGGAAATTATGTGGTTAATCAAAGAGAAAGACATCAAGTTTTTCTATCTCGATAAGATTCAAGGATTGCAAACCGATGAGACATTCAGGAATCGTGACCAGCAGCTTGGTTTCATTACGAGAGAAATAAAAAAGATTGCGGTACAAAACCAAGTAGTATTTTTTCTTGGATCTTCACTGAGCAGGTCTGTTGACCGTAGAGAGGGAAAACAACCATACCTTAGCGACATTCGTGAATCTGGCGCATTAGAAGATTTTTGTGATACCATATTCATGATTCACAGACCAGAAGTTTATGGAATTACGGAAGATGAATGTGGAAACAGCCTTATAGGAATTGCCGAAATATTAGTAAAAAAGAACAAACACGGTAGAACTGGCGAATTAACATTCAAATTCAACAACCAAATCCCTCGGTTCGAAGAAATAAAAGAGAATAGCCAGTTCAATTTTAGCAATAGATTTAATAATCAAACAGGGAACAACACTGATAACGATACACCTTTTTAAACTGCTGCCCGAAAGACTATGAGTGCATATAACAATCAGCACTGTTGGATGGCGTTTCGCTGTCTGTAGGTAATTTAAAGGAAATGCGTATTGACTCATTCTTCGCAATACGATTGAAAGAGATAGTTGGGCAGCAGTTTTTTATTTAAATATGAGTAGAAAGTTTACCATATCGCAATTTGAGAGATTGAGAAATCAATTTCTATCCATTTATGAACCAATGGAGTTATGTCATCTTCTTGACATAACAATTGCTGATTTATGGAAGTATACGAAAAATCAAAAATACACCACATTTACTTCCATACATAAAGGGAAAAAGCGAATAGTAGTTGAACCAAATTATGAACTAAAACAGATACAAAGACGACTAAACGACTTTTTACAAGCTGTTTATTACTTTCATAAACCTGAGTGTGTTCACGGTTTTATTAAAAGCCCAACGAATTCGAAAGATAAACGCTCCATCCTTTCAAATGCATCTCATCATGTTGGGAAAGATTATGTAATCAATGCTGATGTATTTCGGTTTTTTCCATCAGTTACTGGAAAGATGGTGAAGGAAGTGTTTCTGAATGAACCATTCAACTTCAACGACAACCTGGCTTCAGCAATAGCATTATTGTGCATACAAAAGAATTGGCTGCCTACTGGTGCTCCGACATCACCAGCAATTTCAAATCTTGTTTGTTTATCAATAGACGATGAATTAAACAAATTCGCAATTAGTAATGGCTATGAGTATACCCGTTTTGCCGACGATTTGACTTTCTCTGGGGATCTTAAACCTGATGTAAATTTCAAAGACGAATTAACCAGTATTCTTGAGAAGTACGGTTTTAAACTGAACTATAAAAAATACCGTGTTCTTTCTAAACATACTCGCCAAACTGTAACAGGAATTGTGGTAAATGAAAAATTGAATGTTAACCGTGAGTATAAACGAAAACTGAGAGCTGCACGACACAACTTAAAAGTAAATGGGATTGAGGCTGTTATTGAAGGAAATCAGCATCTTATAAAATCAGAATATTTCCCTCAAGATGAAATATTAAATAGAATAAGGGGCAAAACCATTTTTGTTGATAATGTAATCAACTATTCCAACGAAACTGAACTACCAAAAAATTCCATCATTCAGACCAATAAAAATCACTACTTGTTATTCGCTGATTTGGAACTGAATGGATTTGTGATTGATGTTTTCGGTGACAAAAAACAAGCTGAAACCAAAATGAATGAACTATGGAACTTCATTTCTTCCCTCTACAATTATCCTCATGCTAAAATTGTTGAGAAAGTTCAGTCGCTAAGCAAAAAATCGTACAAACTCTCTGAAGCTACACGGTATGATTCGTGCAGCTCTCAAAGTCAATCTAACGGAATTTATACCGTTGGTCTGGTGGTGTTAAAAAATGAATTTGGGATTGATTGGTATTTAAACCAGCGATGTCTGCAAATATAACATCAAGGTTAATCACCATCATCATTGGTAACGGTCCTTATTGGATAGTCTGCTCTTCTTGCATATTTCATTGTCCATCTCCTTTCTAACCACTTAAACTTATCTAAATCGTATTGCACATTACATTTTTCACATCTAAAAAGAGTGTCAGATATTTCGGTAACCATATTTTGACACTTGAAGCAATAATATTCTTTCTTTTCAAGATGGCCATTTTTATTTTTCACATTATCAATTAAAGCTTGATGAGCATATCCACCAGTAAGATTAAGACTGTCCAACCTTCTTTTAAACATATCATTTGAACAGCATGTTCCGCAATTATCGCATATGTATAGTCCATTCTCACATTGTTTGGAAACTCTACTATCAATAATGTTAGTACACTCACCATTTAGGCAATGATTAAGGTAAATCGTCTTTTTGTAACTCTCACACTTTTCATTTTCACAATGAAAACGAGTATCTCTATATAAAGCAAAATGTGATGTTTGAGTTGGATATAACAGCTCTCCACATTCCTCACAATATAACTTCCTCAGTAACCTGTTGAATGCGTTGATATGTCCTAGCAATTTATAATAATGTCCATCGGGGATGTAATCAATAGGGTTTGTCTTTGTTTCATCAACATTAATCTCAAGGATTTTTAATATATCTAAAAGAGTATAGTACTCCCAGACTTGACGCTCTGAGTCTTTGTCAATTTTAATTTTTAAATTCAAATGATTTTCTGAACAATTCTCAAAACACTCTTGGTTTGTACACCACCAAAATTCTCTATTAAATTGTTGATGTTTCTTTTTAGCTTTCCTTCCTTCGCAAAATTGAATACCTTTTGGAACATTGGGCTCACCATCCATATATCTAGAGTATTCTACCAGATGGACATTATTGGTGTAATGCTTCCTATCATCCAATTCAACAAAAAATCTATTCATTCGTGCGAATTCATATACTTCATTTTTGAATTTAGAAGGAACTCCCCAATGGTTCTTATCTGGATTCCATTTCCTGTGAGGTAATTTCTTTACTTCATTTTTAAGATGCTCGAAATTGGGATTCTTTTCATGAAAAGTATATACTCCCCCATAATAACTTTTACCTTCTCTTTCAAAAGCTGCTTGAAATTCAATGGCATAATAAAATTTTAAGCTATCTCCTGGGAATGAAATTTGCTTCACCTTCCCTTCAGTATTCCAGTTCCAGTGAGCCAACATTCGACCTTCGCATTTATCAAAATAATTTTCAACTAGAAATTTCTTTTTACTGTTTCGCTTCAAGTCTTTTAAAATCAGATCACTTTCGAATTCAAAACTACCTTTCTTTATAAAGCTACTTATTGCCTCAATGATTATATGTGTCGAAATATCAAGAACAAAGTCATTCCCAAATTGCTCATTTGTTAAATACAGATCTATATCTGCCCTTACAAGCTTTTCGATATAATCAAACGAAAAATCTATTTGCCCAATATGTTTTAAATAGAATAGTCTTTTAAAAATACGCACTTGTTCTTCTGGAGAGAAAAAAATGAACTTTCTTCTGATTAATTCGAGGTTCAATTCTTCTCGAGCTCCAATATGCCATAAAATCAAATTAATGAATTCATTTTCTAATGCTACAAGTTGATCGGCATTGTTCTGGTTAAGTTCTATAAATTTCTCAACTAAAACCATTAAAGAATTAAAATCATTTCGATTATTGATTGTTTTATAACTATCAAGTTTTTTCAGCAGTAAATTAGCGATCTCAGTTTCTGAGATTATTTCATCTTCTATCCAATAATCAATTTCACTACTTCTAAAAGACTCTTCACCAATATATGATAACAAAAATTCCTCTGGAACTCTTATTCCCAATTTTTCTTTCCATAGTTCATAATACTCGTCATCGGTATGTTCCTCAAATATTTTTTTGTCAAATTCCGCATAAAAGTCAGAACAACTCTCCTTACAATTTTTTAGCACGAATTTGTACTCTCTCTTATTAAACCAAGATTCAAGAATCAGATGTTTTATAGGTTTTGGAAAACTTTCATGCCTTAATAAATTTTCACATTGTCTATCGTTCAATGCTTCTATATTCTCAGTAATTTGAATTGACACATCATCAATAATCCCTTTTAACCATAACTTTGACAAATCATTTACATTAAGACTTATTAAAATCAAATCAATCAATTCTTTATTTAAGTCCTCTACAATTTCTTTCGTTATAAAGTCAGGGTGTTCACTTATTATACTTTGAATTTTATTCGCAGGCTCCTCAAAATTAACAACTTGATTTCTCACAAACTCTAATAGATACTTTTTGTATGATGTTTTTGCTAATCGATTCAAGTCCATTAATACTTTCTCTTTAAACCTTGAACAGCTAATCGATTCAAGAATTTCAGCAAACTCACAAAACCAAGAATAGTTAAAACGTCCTTCTATTTTCTTTAAACAAGCAATCAAAATTAAATTCCGATTTGACTCCTCTTTTATTCTTTTTACAACTTTTAATGAAGAAATTATGTCTAAATTGCTTTTAAAGTTTTCAAGGGTTGGTTCGTAACTTTCTATTGCACCACCTATCCAAATTTGAATTTGAATATCCCCATCTAACTTTTGAAGCCTTTCACATATCTGCCTGTTTATTAACGATTTAATACTTTCATTGATTTGTTTACTTAAAAACGAATAAAGAATATTATTTCGCAATGACTTATCATCATGAACATCTACCAATTTGTTTTTCACTGCATGTATAATGATATCAGAATTAAAGTCTGGTGGGACTTGAGATAATGCTAACTCTAATACATTATAGCTTTTATAATCAACCCTAATATTATAATCATCTGGTAATAAACTAAATAATTCCTCCCAACTTTTCTCTTCATCATATTTAAAATAACCACAATTAATTGCGCTAAGCTTATTTCTTTGAGTGGCAGTATTGAACTCAAGCAATTCTCGTTGGAACCTTTCGTGAATACTATCTGATTTATTCCAGTTTGATATATGTAAAAAGATTTCCTGCTTGAATTTATTTGCAGAAATTATAACACCAAAACCTTTCTCCTCATTAAACCATTTAAATATTCCAAAATTCATTGATTCTTGTTTATTATTTCATTACAAATATTTTCCTAATGTTTCTCTAAATTCTACTAAAACCTTTTTATTGAACTATTTTGGGGTAAGGACAAGCATTCTAGTACAACAGTATTTAATTAATTTTGACGCTTTCTTTTAAACACCCAAATGCACTTATTCGTAGTAATGAAATAAATTCGATTACAAAAACGGGCAAGCTCTTAAGAATTTGTTTAGATTTATTAAAAATGTCTTTTAACATTGCTAACGAAACACTTTTATCAAGTATTATCAAATTCAAAGCTACACATTATTGAAAACATAAAGTCATAATGATTATCAGGAACATTTAGAATTGAGGATTAATACTCAAACAGGAGAGATGGATATTACAAATGGAAGTTTATAATAACCTGGCTCTCATCATATTTCTATTTGATTAAATACTACATTTCTAATATCATTTACTGTAGATGCAAATTCAACAAATCCACCAACATTTCTTAATTCAGAATATTTATCTACTGCATTTTTGTTATCCATTAGGAATAAGAACACATCATTATCAAGATTGCATAATTCTGCTAGTAAAGTAAGTGTAGTTTGCCAATTCGGAATATCTCCATCAGTTATAATAACTACTACCGAACCTTCTTTTTTAAATTCAGTTAATCTATCAAGAGTATGCGTAGGGAAATTTGTTGAACTACCCTGATTAATCAGGAGCGTATCTTTGATTTTATTATAATCCTTTGTCCACTCACAAACTATTGGTCTTGAAGAGAAATTAACAAGGGCAATCTTTCCTTTTTTCTCTTCAAAGAATTTTATAAAACCAAAACAGGCAAGATAGGCTTCGTGTATTCTTGAACCTGCAATTGATTCATCACCCATACTACCAGAAGTATCTACTACCAAAAGTAAATCTGAATTATTTTTTTCATCCAAAGGCTCAGGAGAGTATTGTTGTTCCCATTTTTTTGTAGTGATACCGGGCAATATTTTTGGAGAAGTCTGTAATGATAATAGCATATCTAAATCCTCAATTGGGTCGCCAATCTTCCAAGTTGATGGATATGCCATATCATTCTTTGAGCCTTTCGACTTTTTTGAAATAATTGGTATTGCATCTATATTATTTTGCTCAAACCAAATTTTCTTTTTCTCCTTCTTATCATTGAATTTAATTCCAGCGATATTGAGTATTGATTCAAATTCGTCTATTGAAGTTTCCTGTGCTAGTTGGTTAATTGCACTTTCAATTTTCTCTGGGTCTTGAAAAACTAATTGCCCACCATCGTTAGTATCGTCTTTGCTAGGGATTGCATCGCTTATACATTGGGATTGTGAGTCAATATCACCTAATTCACTATTTTCTTGTGATTGTGAATTCCCATTCCCTGGTTGTTGTTGTTCAAAATCATTCTTGTCGAGTTCTATTAAATCCAATAATAGGTTAGTATATTTTTCTGTTTTATCAAGAAAAGATTCTGAATTGGTAATCCCGGTCTTTTCAAACTCACTTGCCAGCTTTTGAATTTTTTCTTTTAAGTCAATATCTGATTCATTAAGCTCGAGATTATTTTTCCATAAAGTTTCCTTTAATAAAAACATTAGTTTCCCATTTCTCGATGCACTTTGAAATGAATCTCCACTTCCTTTTTTTATCCAATTTATTTCACTTGTTAATGTTTCTTTTGGATGTTTAATGAAATTTTTTGTATCAATTATTATATCTGCAATTTGATTTGCAATACTTCCTGCTAAATGTGATATGCTGTTTTCAGATAAACTGTTTTTGTGGGTTTTATTAGTGTCTAAAATCTTTTTAATCATCCTAAATTGACCAATAACATCATAAGGGCAAGTCTGGTAATGTTCTATTTCGTGACGAGTCAGAACTTTTACTTCATCTTTAAACTCCTTAGTTCTTTCGGGAAGGTCTCCAAAATTCAAATGTATTTGCCAATTGCTACCTACGCTTATATAATATTCTCCACTTCTATAATTCTCTTCATCTTTGGTTAAAAATTTAACTTTGGGCATTGGAAGAGCTAGTAATCCAAAATACTCTTTTTGAAAAACTTCAAATATTGCTTCTTCTGCAATTTTCAGATATTTAGACAGTTTCTGTTCCAATTTTAAGAAGCTCCTTTTTAATACTATTTTCGGGACCTTGATAGAAGCAAAATAGTTTTACTCTTGTTGGCTTAGTTTCCAATATGAATTCATGAGATGATTTTGATAATGCAATTTTCCTTCCAATCGAGTATTCAAAGTTCAAATCATCACCATATACTGGAGAAAATAATGGCTTCAAGAAATCTGATTCTAATATTTTAGTAGCTTCTTCAATTTTTATCTCAATTTTTATTCTAGGATATTTTTCAGCCTTTAATCTTCTGATTTTATTTTCAACCTTGTTTGCAAGCAATTGGCGGTTACGAATCTTATATTCTCGTTTTAAAAACGAACTAATTTCATTTAGCTTGGTAATGTCATCCGTATCATCAATCATATTTTTGTAATCAAACATTTTTTCATAATACTCTTCGAGCTTTTGTAATTCAGGAAGAAGCTCCATTGTAATCAATAAATCATCTTCAACCTCAGTCGACTTGCTTATCAATTCTGTAAATTCTGCAGCAGAAAGTTTCGATTTCAAAGCATTATTAAATGATTGTATAAAATTTTCATACCTGTTTTTAAAGCGAGAATGAATTTGATTAATAATTGCTTTTGTACCTTCTAGTTCAGAGTTTACAGAAAAATCTTTATCCTCAAATTTGCTTTTAATATTTTCTTTCAAAAATTTCTTGCTTAGATTAGACCTATGCCATATTAAATAGGGAGCTATCGTTTTAATATGTATTGACGATACTTTTTCGTAACCAAGCAACCAAGCAAAAGCACGACCATATCTATATAAATCTTCCTTAACCCGTACACTTAATGGATTTCTTGTTTTATGACATATCTGACCTTCTACAAAATAGCGACATTCTCCTCCGTTAGTGCATAATCCATTGTCAACGGTTAAATCTTCGCTCGCTTCTTTGTTAAGCCTAACACAAAGTCTGTAGTCTGCGATAATATTATTAATAAATTCCTCGGCTTCAGGCTCATATTCAATTGAATCTTGAATATTATCCTGAATTGAATCCAAATCACTGTTGTGTAGCTTAAAATCAAAAGTTGATTTATTGTTAAGCTTATCTTTTTTCCCAATGGTTTGCATACTTAAATAATCGGGCATAGTAACAGGTAATGCTAGAGCAAACCTATCCATAAATGGCATCGGCAAATTAAAGTTTCCTTCGTCTGGGGGGTTCATTGTTGCAAACACTGTGAAATTTCCCACAGGGTAACTTTGATTTTGATATTTCACAATTCCTTCTGCTAGCAATGAAAGTAAAATGTTTTGAGCGTAAGGACTTAGCCTGTTTACTTCATCAATTATTTTCCATTGTGATTTAACAAAATCATTCCATTGAACTTCAATATTTCCATCCCTAATCTTTTTTTGCCCCATCAGTTGTTCAAGGTTCAACGAACCTAAAATCTTTTCTTCTGTAAGTTGTGGATGACCTCTTAATATAGCTTGTTCGATTTCATCACTTGTTTTGCCAAGAAACATCTGACCTAAATATTTTGACAAAGTAGTTTTTCCTCCTCCGTGACCACCATAGAGCATCATCGTGCCTTTTTTTACCAATGCATTTATCGTTGCCAATGTTTCAACAATATAAACAGGTCTATCCTTTAAGGCTTCATTATTAAATGAAACCCCAATTAACTCATCATTATGAACATATAAATTGTTATTTCTTAATTCATCAAGAAGGTCAATTATTTCAAGTGCTTTATCTGCCATTTTATATGTTCTTCGTAAGGTTAATATTGATTAGGTCATATTCTAAGAGTCTTTTAAATCTCTCTAAATTAGTTTCTAAAACAGCTTTACTTAGTAAGTACTCATCGCTACTAATTTCATCTAAATACTCCAGGTCATCTTTTATATCCGATTTCTCAATTGCTGATGTAAATTCTTTTTTGATATAATCGTATGAACCTAAAATTCCATCAACAAAATCATCATTTAATGCATCTAACAAATTATCCGTTATCTTGATATTCTCAATGAAGCTTTTTATCTCTTCAACTGCTCCTTCAATTTTTTCGACATCCGACACTTCCGTTTTTAACTTCCTTAAAATCTCAATCTTTTTATGTTCAAAATCTAATGTGATACTTGAAAAGAATTCAAGAATAGATTCTTTTGGATTGTTTTCTTCCAATGAATTAATTGATTTCTCGACTTTAGCATAAGCTGTTTTAATTTTAGAGATATCATTAGTATTAATCGATTTTATCGGATTATCCGAAATTATATTATTGAGAGTTAGAACATATTGTTCAATTTTACTTGCAAAAGCAAAACTTGACCATTTATCTTTATTACTATTAAGCTTAGTAACTTTTGCTTGTGGATTGTTAGTGTAAAAATCCTGACAGGCAGTATACGCTGTAATCGTCTTTTCCCAAGTGCCTGAAATTTCTATTTCTAAATAATCTGATATATTATTTTTCTCAGTATCAAAAACTAAATTTTTTTCGAATTTGTTGTAGAGAATTGCGATGTTGCCATCCTTTTCATTTTGAATGTCAATTGTTTTTAATTTTTCGATTGAATCTCTAATATCCTGTATATTACTATTTATATGTTCAATAATAGAGGAAAGGCTTATGTTTTCTTGATTAGTTGTTAGAAAATCTTTTTTCTCAACAACTTGTTTAATAATACTAAAGTGAAAATCAGCTTTTTCATCTATCTCAACTGTGTAGTCGTCATTATCGTTTTCTGCAAGGTTGTTTGTATAAAAGCTCTTTATATCAATAAAACTCAACTCTTTCATTTTAGAAAGGCCTTCCAATAAGTCATTTAGTTCCTCAATAAACTCAGGGAATTCCTCCTCGACTTTATCATTGGAAGTGAAAGAACTAATTATTCTCTTGTTAATATTTTCTTTTACTGATTTCCTTACATCTTCAAATAAAGAAAAGTTTGATTTAACGACATCTTTATTTTTAATAATGTTTTTAATGTTATTATCGTATGATGCGTACTCCTTGATTAAAAATTCGGTGATATATTTACGCGTCTTTGTTTCTAAACCGTTTGAACTTAATTCATCCAACCAATCAATAAACTTCTGAACACCAGGGGCTGTAATTATTTTATAAACTTCATAAAAGAATGATTTAATCTTTTTTTGATATTTAGTTAAATCTTCTATTGAACTAATTTGCTCTTTTTCTTTTTGAATTAAAGTGAATTTATCTGTTAAATCGTTATCATTAATTGCAGCAACTACATCTTGAGTATTAGCTTCTTTCTCAGCTAATGCAGTTTTGTAATTTTCCTGTATATCGTCAAAATTTATTTTACTCATTATCTTCAACTTTTATTAGGTCCAAAATGCTGTTTTCTACTACTTTCATATTCTCAACATCCTCTGAAATACTTTGAAGGTTCTCAATTATTTCATCCATCGTAGAAAGATTATTGTCAAACGAAGATTTTAATGTGCCTTGAAATGCTTTTATATCGTCATTTTTAATCCAAAATGTTTCTGCAGGTTTATATTTTTGTTGAAATATTTTATCATAGGTATCTCCTCCACCTAAATTTTTAAATGATTTTACAAAAAGTCCTGAATATAAATAGTTATCATTTCTAGGAGTCGAATACTTTTCTTTAAAAAGTTTTGTTTTCAAAGAGTCACTCGAATATAAATCATTAATTGTATCTTGTTTATCTTGTATTTTACCCTTATAAGATTGCAAAGAACTTTCAAGTTTTTTTGCGTCAGAGATAAATTCTTTAATTGTTTTTATCTTTCTGTCAATGGTTGTTTCAATATATTTTCCAATTAATAGGTTTGAAATACTGAAATTTTGTTCCAGGTATACGGTAAAAGGAATAATCGCTTTTGTGTAAAAGCTATCAATATCATTTACAACAATAAAATCATCTTTCTTACCCGTTAAATCTTTTAAGTTTTCTGAGATATCTAATAATTCTGAACTTAATTCTCGTAATTTGGATTTTCTACTTTCTAATTCAGATAATAAAGATGTTTTATAATCTTCAGAGTCTTCAATGCTATCAGAAATGATATTTAAGAACAACCCATCAAAAAAATAATTTTTATAGGTTGACACTCCTAAATAGTTTAAGTACGACTTATGAATTAAGTTTTCTTCATCCAGTAAACCGTTTATTTCTTCTACTTTTTTAACCTCAGAATATTCTGAAAATAATTCAATGTATTTTTTAATCCCTTTTGTGAGTTTATCAGATTGATGAAAATCATCAGCAAAACGAGGTAAGTCCTTTTTATATTTTTTCAAAAAACCATTATATCCAATAAGAGATAAATCTTCTTTATCGTCATCTGGGTATAATTTCAAATCTTGTATATTATGAAGTATCTCAACTAATTTTTCATCAATTTTTTCATTTTGTGCAAGAGAGAAACTTATAAAGCGTCTACTTGGTGAGCTAAACACTGTTTCAAGGTGGTCTTTATCACTTAGTTTTAAGGAGTAGCTATAGTCCTTAATTTTTTCAATGTCAGATACATATTTTTCTATTTCTTCGTTATACGATTTTTTGGCATCTATTGAAATTTGATTCAAAACACTATTGTCTCCTATTAGCAGTAAATCTTTATAATATTCTATCGTTCTTCTTGTTTGTTTATTTTCAGTCCAAGAGGCTTTTAGAACGACATCAACTATTTTATCTATTCTGATAATATTGTCTTCGTCATTATCCAAATATGTTTTTAAATCCTTTTCATCAATCTCTTTTTCATATAACCCAACTGTTGCAATTTCAGTAAGCGATGAGACAAAATCAGAGATTCGTTGGCTATTGTGAATTTGATAGGAGTCAATATTTTTAATATCAACTCGTTTTAGTTTATATGGTAATTCTTCTTTATCACCATTAAAACATAACCATTCTTTAAACTCATTTATTTGGCTATTCTCCTCAAGGTAAACCACATTTGTAATTAATTCACCATTACCGAAATAATTCTTTTTCTTATTCCAGTTTTCTTTAAAATATTCTTGAAGTGTTTCAAGATAAGATTCTAGAAGTTCTTCGCTTTCGTAGTTAGGAATAAGGATAACTTCTTCTTTATCATTTTTGTTCCAAATGAATATCTTATCTATTGAATCTACTTCTTCTATTTTTGAATCTAAGGATTTTTGTTTATAAGGTAATTTGGGAGAACCAATTGGTTGTTCAATGGCTTCTCGAATAGTCTTAAGGTTTAATTGAATATATAAACTATCTTCACGTTGTTGATTGATATCAAATAGGTCATATACATTTTTAAATGTTCTATCAATGTTTTCATAATCATCAACAATGCTATTTTGGGTCAAAAGAAAGTCGAGTATTCTTTTTATACTTTTGTCATTCTCATCCTCATAAATTGTAATCATATCATACAAAATACTCCATAAGGGATGTAAAAATGTATTAACAAGCGCTTTATCTGTGTTCGATTTGTCAAGATAACCAAAGCATATCTTTTTATCATTATCTGATATAGATTCCAGTATTAAGTCTAGATAATGAGATATTTTTTCAGCATCTATAGATTGGTATTCTTCTTGCTTCTTTAAATCTTTCTTTAATCCGTCTTTTAATGTGTTGAAATCAATTTTATCTTTTGAAACAGAAAAAAGGTGTTTCCCATCTAACAATACATTTTTGCTGTCATCATCATTGATTTCTATTTTTCTAGGACCTAGGCAAATTAATGATTCTTTTATGTGAAATTGTAATTGCGATTCATAATCATTAAATATTTCTGATTTTAGAAATACAACATTTGCTTCTCCCGTATCATCAATCGGGTCCTTAAATACAATGTTTTCTCTGACAAATGCATCAAAACTATGTTCCTTTAATTCGTCTAAGGATTGAAGATTATCTTTCAATTTCTTTATTTGTCCAGGTCTTGAACGAGATAACCACCAAATAAAATTAATATGTTCTTTAGGATAATCCCTTAAAAATGTTTTAGATAATGAAGCTACCGTTGGCATTTGCAATTGTTTTACAAATAATCTTCTTTGTTCTGCTGCATTACTATCCGATTTTTCTTTTAAGTCCTGATTTAATTCATAACCCGATGCAGGTCCATTTCCGATAATACAATAGTACTTAGTTGAAGAAATTGAAGCTACATCGTCAAAGAAATGACGTAACATACCACCACCAGAACTTTCAATTAGGCTTTTAAGTTCTTGGTATTTTGCTTCGAATTCATCTATCAGCAGTAGACACCTATGTTCACCATCAATTGCTTCTTTTATTTTTTGCAAACTAAACAATGGTAGTTGTTCATCTTTATATCCGCCATTGTTAGTTGTGTGTAATCTTGCTTGTTTGAATTTGGATAAATATTCTGTCAAAGTACCTTGGTCAAATGATGGAAAGTAAATTTCATTTCCTTCTATTTCATCAAAGTCTGAATTTCTTAAGAGTTCTGTCTGTGCTGATAATAAATCGCCTATTACTTTGCTTACATCTTTATTTGGCAGTTTTTCCAAATCATTCTTTTCAAGATAATTTTTAATCACAATGATGATATCATCCAAGTTTAACAGAAAAGCTGGAACACCAAGTATTGTCCAAGCATAATGAAACATATAATGTAATGTCGCAGTTTTTCCAATCCCAAATGCACCTTTCACCATTATTGGAGAAGTATCATCCTTTTTAACGCAAGCACTTTCTATTTGCTCCTCTACAGAAGTCCTCAAAGCCTTATGACCACTACTTAAATCAATCCATACTGTATTTCTAATTGACGAAACTAATTGCTTGTCTGTACTTACATAATTATCCATATTATTTTAATCTGATTCTAATTTCTTGTTTAATTCCATTTATGCCAATAAAATATAACCCACCAGTTAATTCATCATAAAGATTTGGAGTATTTTGCTTTATGACCTTTCCATTAATGTCTTTTAGCTCAACAATTTTTGGTTGTTTTATTGCTAGAATATATTTTTCATTGTCTTTAACAACTTTGATTTTTATTTCCACACCATCTATTTTCTTTTCAAAAAGTGACGTAGGTCTGTCCTTTAGTTTTCCTTTCTTTGCAGCAAGTGAATAATCTTGTTTAGAATCATTAATTAAACTTATGGTTTTGGTCTCTTTATCTACTGATTTCGGAAAATGAATTGAATTACCAATATTGAGAAAGACAGTTTTTTCTTCTCTTAATTCCTCAAATTCAATCAATGATTTTATTGACTGGCTTAAATATGCAGTATTTCTTATTTCTGATTTTCGAAACTCTTTTTGAACCTCTGTCAAGTTAACCTTAGTTTTATCAATATTTAATGCTCCTATATCTAAATTGCCCACAAATTCAGCTAATAACTCTGTCAAAATAGGTTGTTCATTCCAAGTCTCTATTATAAAATCAAACCCAACAATAGAATCATCTTTAATTAATATTTCATCATTCGCACTAAATTCAGTAAAAGGAGTAATTGGTTGTATTCTAATGAAGTTTTCGTTAGCAAATTTATTAACACCACTTACTACAAAAACCAAATATGGAAAGTTTCCAATGATTTGATTACCAAGTGCATCAAAATATTGTTGCTTACAAAGCCATACTTGACCTTTTTCTGCTTTAGGTCTGCTCTTTAATTGAAGAATCTTATTTTCTTTAACTTTAATCGAAGCAATTTCATCCTTAATATCATTAAATGAATTAGAAAGATTGCCTTTATCTATTGAGTTCTCTGGAATGTTCTCATTTTCAGATAAACTTTGCAAGAAATCAATTATCTTGTTCATTGTGTTTTGAATTTTTACTTCTACAATTAGTAAACCTTAATTATTTCATTTCGTCCAAGGTTTTATGTAATTTTTCTAGAAACCATACACCCTCTTGTTCATTATCTGGAATTAAACTTTCGGAAATAACCTTTGTAAATTGATTCGTTTTATAGTGAACAGTACTCTTTGGAATGTTATACTTTTCTGCAATGGATTTGAGTGAATTATTTCTGTCACTAAAAAAATAATCGAGATATATTGGAATATCCCTTTGTTCAAGTTTACTAACAATCTTTTCTATGGCTTGTGAAACAACATTTTCTCGTATTTCATTTTTAATTTGCTCATCCTCGCTTACTGCAAAAGAAGATTGGTCAAATAGCTGAAATACTTGATTGAATATTACATTTTGTTCAATAGGTCTATTAATTAAGCTAAACACATCATTGAGGGCTGTTTTAACACGTGGTTTATAATGCTTTGTTTTTTCTGTAATAGGAATTTTAGGAAGAATTGCTACAATATCGTTTATTGTTTCATCATCTAATACGGGATTGGAAAATATATTCTCTTTATTCCAAATAATCCCACTTTTAGTATTTTGACTAAAATAAATTTCATCTAGTATTTCCAAAGAGACTCGTTTTGAGTCGTCAAAACTAAGACCCAATTTGTTTTGATAATCTTTAATTTTATCTGCTACATATGAAACAATGATCGTTTTAAAATAGTATTCAATATAGTTTTCTGGAATTTTAAGATAATTTTTTAATTTTCCTTTCTCAAGAATGAAAATAAGTAGTTGTTGTGTAAAAGAGAGGACTTCCTCATCATTCCAATATTTATCCCTATTTGTATTATCATCTAATATTGTTTTTGGCCAGCTGAATTTATTCAAATAGTACTTTACTAATGAAACAATGTAATCGTATCCTTCAAGTGACATATTGCCTCTCGCCAATTCAATTATGTATTCTGCTTTTTTCATCCTTTACATATTTTAATTTGCCACTCGAAGTCTTGTAATTGAGATTCGTTTAGGGAATCAATACCATTCCAACCTTGGTCAAGATTTAATAAATCATCTATAATATACGGCATTGAAAGTTTTAATAAAAAGAAGGAATATTTTCCATCTCCTTTTAAATCAACCTTGAAAACACAACTTCCTTTTTGATATTCTTTTGTGGTGCCTGGAGCAAGTTGAACAGAGACTTCATCTTGTTTGATTTTTTCAACAATAGAAGGATGAAAATCTTCACTGTTTCTATTTTTAGCAAAATTACTTGTCCAAATATTATTCGGAGCTTTCCAAATTGAACCAATTTCTGGTTTGTAAATTTTCTTTAAAACTTCTAAGTAATCCATAGTTACTGTAATGTGAGAGTTGTTTAACGTCAGAACCTATTGGACAAATTTTTCTATAAACTTAAGAGATACTTTTTACATTTAAAATTAATAATTATGATAATTTTTATTTTGCTATTGAAATATTGCTAACTTTCTATTCATTCTCCTCCATTCATTTATGGTTTCAAGTTTTATTAGATATGCAACAAAAAGTTGTATACTATATTAAGATATATAGGTGATTCCTTACTTTTGAAAAATTAATGTCAATACTGGCATAAATAAAATCCATCCAAAATTAAGCTTCTGGAGTGCCCTTTCGAGGTGCAAAAATGCTATAAAAATACACTATTTTGCGATTTTAACAACGAGCTATCTATTTGAATATCAATACATTTGCAATCAACCAAAATCCACTGGCAGTCAAGAGGTCACCGGTTCGACTCCGGTATTCTCCACAAAAGGAGTATTTCGAAAGAATAACTCCTTTTTTTATTGCTCCAAATTCAGCTTATTCTTTTTCCGGCGACAATGCTTTGTACACAATTCCGGCAATAATTGCACCGATGATCGGGGCTACCCAGAATAGCCAAAGCTGACCCAAAGCCCAGTCGCCAACAAAAATAGCCTGGCTGGTGCTTCGTGCCGGGTTAACCGAAGTATTGGTGATGGGAATGCTGATGAGGTGGATAAGCGTGAGCGACAGCCCAATAGCAATGCCGGCTAATCCTTTCGGAGCTTTTGAGTGCGTTGCTCCTAAAATTATAAAGAGGAAGAAAAAGGTCATCACGATTTCGGCAATGAGGCCTGAAACCATACCGTATCCATCGGGAGAATGGGCGCCATAACCGTTGGCGGCAAAGGTGCCAATCTCAGCCCCGGGTTTTCCGCTTAGGATTAAATACAAAATAAGCGCACCAAAGGTAGCTCCCAGAACCTGGGCAATAATATATGGGATCAGGTCTTTACCGTCGAAACGACCCCCGGCCCATAAACCAAAGGAAACTGCCGGATTTAAATGACAACCGGAGATGTGACCAATGGCGTAAACCATGGTTAATACGGTTAATCCGAAAGCAAGTGCTACGCCTGCAAAACCAATTCCAAGTTCCGGATAAGCTGCGGCAAACACAGCACTTCCGCACCCGCCGATTACCAACCAGGCGGTGCCAAAAAATTCTGCAACTAATTTTTTCATAATTGTGATTTAAGACTAACTGTTTGTAGTCGGGTGAATTACAGACAATTTACTACATTTTGTTGAAAAATTCCACACTGAGAAGAAATTAGCAGCTACAAAAATGATAGTGTGCGTTTTAGTGGCCGGGAAAGTTTATTGAAGTTGTTTCTTCTTTACGCGAAATTTATCAGGTCCGTTTTCAACGTCAGGATACCCAAATAAAATACGGTCACCTTCAGTGGCGCCCGAAAGAATTTCACACCAGTCGTTGCCAATCGTTCCGAAAAGAATAGTTGTTTTTGTGGCCACTCGGTCGTTAAGTTTATACAGCAAATGTTGACTGGTGTTTTCGAGTTCGTGAAACTTTTTTACCCGAAGCACATTGTCATGGCTGCGGCTGATGACTTCAAGCGAAACACTTTTGTTGATTTCGAGACCCGCGTGTTTTTTATTGTTAAGATGGACGTTAAAGTGAATCATCTGATCTTCGATCATTGGAGTGATCTCACCGACAACACCTTCGAGCCGATCATTATCAACATCAACAAATACCTTGTTGCCGGTTTTAATACGCGATGCATACTTTTCATTGACCCATCCCACTACTTTAAACGACGACATGTCAGACATGCGCAACAGCATCGCATCCTGCTCGATCCGTTGTCCCTCGCTGGTATTTATGGCGAGAATAACTCCGTCAGCCGGAGCTTTTACTTTTAACTGATTGAGTAAGGCCTGCTTCTCTTTCAGATTTTTTTCCTGGCTGTGGATCTGCAACAACAAACCCGATTCGTCGGCTTCCATTTGCTGGATGCGGATTGAGTTCTTTTCTTTTTGATTTTGAAGGTCGGTTTCCGCTAATTGAACTTCCTGCCTGGTACGCTCTACCCTTTCTTCCGAAATTGTTCCTGCTTCCAGCATTTCTTCCTGTTTAGCTAAGTTCGATTTCAATGTGGCGATGCGAAGCTTTTTTACCTCCTCATTTCTATCGAGGCTTAATCGGGTATCTTGGGCACGGAGTCTTGCTTTTTCGAGTGAGTTTTGTTTTATTTCCAGCTGGTTCTGCATCCGATCGATTTCACTCAAAACACTTTTTTTGTCCAGTTCAAGCAGAAGTTCACCTTTCTTAACCTTGATGCCGGCATTTTTATACACTTTCTCGATGATGTTACGGTCGGGCGATCGAACGATGATTTCTTCATCCGACTCAACAATTCCGGATGCATGTATGGATAAAGTCACCGGTCCGCGACCAACTTCTGCAACCGAATATGATGTTTGCTGATCCTGGTATGCTGAGTTGTTGTTTTGAAGTAGAAAAATGCCCAGAAATACTAAAAGGCCGGAAATCACGGCTGTAATTATAATTAACCTGGTATTTTTTCCCATCTAAAGCGCTGGTTTTGATTTAACGTTTAACTGTTTTTCAAAGGTACTAAAAATGAGGTATTATTAAACAGTAAAAATAAAGCGTCCGAAAATTAAAAAAGGTGGCACGCTGTACCACCTTCCATTTAATATTTTATCAGTTTATTTATTGATCTTTGCTTCGTACAACTTCTGAACGGCATGCAAATATTTAAGGTCCATTTTATCCGATCGGATCCGTACCACTTCGGATAACTTTCCGTTTTTATAGATGGATGCATTGGCTGCATCAAATTCGTGACCTTCCCAGTTGTATTTTACGTCCATCGACACTTTTATAAAATCTTCGGCATCGAGGTATTGCGAAATTTCAATATACGCGAAGGTTGGATCGTCGGCATTCACGTATATTCCCGGCGCTAACTCTTCGAGATTCAGAAACTTTACAATTTTTGTACGTGCCTCGAGCTTGCCTTTCAGCTTTTTGTTCATCAGGAAATTTATACCTTGGTTAACATATGCTTCCTGAATTTTTTCTACCAGATCGATGGTTGGAAGGTGACGTAAACGAATGGCGTCGAGGCTGGTTGTGCCGATTGTAATATAAGCCTTTCCGGCATCGAAGTTCCAGTCGTACTGTTTCTCAATGTTTTGTGTTGCACGTAAAATCTCTTCCAGGGGATACTGCTTGGCGAGTATCATGTAGATGTAGATTGAGTCTGCATCGGTAGGTAATTCGTGGTAGTAACCGGGGAAAGGATTTAACGAGTCGAAAACCAGGCTGCCTTTCAATATTTTATCTTCCAGCGCCAATACGGTATCGTTTTTTGTAAGATTAACAAATACTTCCATTTTTTTATTTGCCATGTTTGATATATTTGGTCTTTGTTATCAATAATAATTAACACATGCCGGAGCAAGTAGTTCACTTAACTGAGATTGGCAAGGTGACTTTTTCAAGAAATCGCCGTTCTAAAAATATAAAATTAAGTGTAAAGCCCGATAAATCGGTGCGGGTTTCCTTCCCTTATTATGTATCAAAGAAGAAAGTGCTTAGTTTTTTGCTCGAAAATCAGGTGTGGATCAGGCAGCAACAGTCGAAAATGCACGACCGAAAAACAAGGGTGGACGAGGGCACGGAGGTCAAGAGTAAAATGTATACCATTAAATTTGGTGTTGGTCCGGTTAACCGAGTTTCGAAAAAGGAGAGCGTGATTGTTATTCGCGTACCCGATTTTGATACTGAAGAGTCGCAGGCTTACATCGAAAATTGCCTCACTGAGGTTTATCGTTTTGAAGCCAAACTGCTGTTACCGGTGCGTTTAAAGGAACTGGCCGGGCAGTATGGATTTTCGTATCAGAAGGTGACCATTAGAAATAACCGAAACAATTGGGGAAGTTGCTCTTCGAAAAACAACATCAGTCTGAACCTGCAGATGATGAAATTGCCTGATCAATTAATCGATTATATTTTGCTGCATGAACTGGTTCATACTGAAATAAAAAACCATAGTCCGGCATTTTGGAAAAGACTGGATGAAGTAACCGGTAACCGGGCCAGAGAACTTTCACGACATGTCAGGGAATATTCAACTTACACCTTGTAACCGCAGATTTTCCCATTTTTCTGGTACGCATGGATTAAATTATCCTGAATACCTTCCATCTTTTATCCCAAACCTTTTATTGAGTTTGCAGAGTTGTTACTTTTGTTCCCGGAATAAATGAACGCAAAAGTTGAATAAGATTTTTATATTGTTTTTTTGCCTCATTTTGGCTTTCTTGCTGCACTCAGCAGTTCAGGCGAATCATTCATCGTATATTCTTGATTCCGAAACCGAGCATTATCAATCCGATATAGATTTAGTTGTAAAGCAGGACTCGCTGAGCTCCGTGGAAAATGAAGACCACCGGTTCGTAAACTTTATTTTTCCAGACAACTCTAGCGACTTATTCAGTAGGAGAAGTCCCGTTTATTCACTGGTACTGTCTTCAGAAAATGGTTTCCGACAAAGTCCTGTACTGATCTTTTATACCAACCTGCCTCCGCCACTTTTTGCTTAACAAAAGGTTTTGTAAATTAGATAGGTGAATCATCGTTTCAGTTGTTTTAAAATACTGATTGGGCGGATCCGTTCCGCTGTATAGTATGAATAAATCAAAAATAAATACCTTACTTCTGCTTCATTTTGTCTCGATCGTTATGGTTTTCGAGAGTATCTTTATGTTGTTTGCTGTTCTCGTTTCTTATTATTTTCACGAGGATGTGGCCTCAAGAATGTTGCTGGCATTTGGGGGAACTGCATTTACCGGTATTGCATTAAATGTGCTCACACAAAGGGCGCGTCATCAGGAACCGAACATCCGCGAGAGTTTTATCATTGTAAGTTTGGGTTGGGTGATCATGGGACTTGTAGGCACCGTTCCTTATCTGGCAACAGGTAGTATTCCCTCGTTCACCAACGCGTTTTTCGAATCATTCTCGGGATTTACCACTACAGGATCTTCCATCCTGGCTAACATCGAGGCTTTGCCCAAAAGTGTATTATTGTGGCGTGCCGAAACGCACTGGATCGGCGGAATGGGAATTATCGTTTTGGTAATTGCCGTCATGCCTTTTCTGAAAATCCACGGGATCTACCTTTTCTATTCCGAAGCATCGAGTTTGGATAACGACAGAATGTCGACCAGGATTACCAGGGTGGCCCGAAACCTTTGGTTTATTTACCTTGGCCTTACGCTTGTTGAAATCATCATGCTTTTACTCGGTGGAATGTCACTTTTCGATAGTGTTTGCCATTCTTTTGCAACGGTTGCAACCGGTGGTTTCTCCACTAAAAACGATAGTATAGCCGGATTTTCACCATACATTCAGTATGTGATCATTCTGTTTATGTTGTTATCGGGAACCAACTTTGCCGTGCATTTTCTTTTGATTCGAGGGCGACTTAAAGATGCCTTTCGCAACGAAGAGTTTCGCCTTTATCTGAAGATCATTTTTCTGGTAGGCTTTGCGCTCAGCCTGGTATTGTTTTATCAGCATCCGGAATACAACTTTGAGCATTCCATTCGAAATGCGTTTTTCCAGGTGGTATCGATAATTACTGCAACAGGTTTTGCCACGGCCGATTACCTGCAATGGCCCGAGCAGGCAATTGGATTGATTGTTATGCTTATGCTCATTGGCGCTTCAGCCGGATCGACAGGAGGCGGTATAAAAGTTATCAGGCACCTGATTGCCTATAAGCGTTTAAAACAAACTTTTATCGAAATTTTGCACCCCAACCGGGTGACTATAATTCGCTACAACAACCAAAGCATTAAAGAAGAATTTCTGCGGCAGATAATGACCTATATTTTTGTGTATTACATGTTCCTTATTGCCGGCACAATAATTATGATGTTCTGGACTCGCGACCTGCCAACATCGTTCGGAGCGGTGGCAACAACTATGGCGGGGATTGGTCCCGGATTTGGTACCGTTGGTCCGGTGAGCAACTTTTTGCATTTACCGTCAGGAGCCAAATATTTCCTTTCCTTTTTAATGTTGATCGGGCGCCTTGAGATTTATGCCGTGTTGGTTATCTTTTCACGAACTTTCTGGCGCGATTAATTGGGGCACAGTTCTTAAATAATCCGCTTTCTGCTTTTTGGCTAAAAGAATTCATTTATTTTCGTGGAACAAACATAAATAATGGATTGGAATAGACTCATTTCAACAAAACGGCTCGGGATGGAAGATCACCAGTCGTCGGCTTCACATGAGGACCGTACACAGTTTCAGCGCGATTACGACCGATTGATTTTTTCATCGCCTTTCCGAAGGATGCAAAATAAAACACAGGTATTTCCATTGCCTGAGCATATTTTTGTTCACAACCGGCTGACACACAGCCTCGAGGTAGCCAGTGTTGGCCGATCGCTGGGGAATCTACTGGCCGAAAAACTTGCACCGCGTTATCCCGATAATCCATTTATCTATGAAATAGGAACAATCGTTTCTGCGGCTTGCCTGGCTCACGATCTTGGAAATCCGCCTTTTGGCCATTCAGGCGAGGCAGCCATTGCCAACTTTTTTTTAAAGGGAAACGGCGAACATTTTGAAAAGGAATTAAGTGAGGGTGAGTGGAAAGATTTTACTCATTTTGATGGAAATGCCAATGCTTTCAGAACACTAACTCACCAGTTTAACGGGAAACGAAGTGGCGGTTATGCACTTACTTATTCCACATTGGCGAGTATAGTGAAGTACCCGTTTGAATCTGTGCAGGCTACTAAACAGAAATTTGGCTTTTTTCAGTCGGATAAAAAAAGTTACCTGAAGATTGCTGAAACTCTTGAGATTGCCCGAAAAGAAGATGGTAGTTTTTGCCGACATCCGCTGGTTTACCTGGTGGAAGCTGCCGATGACATTTGTTACCAGATCATGGATTTGGAAGATGCTTTTAAACTGGGAATTCTGGGCTATGATCAGATTAAAAAACTGTTCCTCGATTTTTACGATAATGAAGTTGAAAATGCAACCTTGCAGCGGATAAAGGACACCCTGCAAAAAGTTACTGATCGGAATGAGCAGATCAGTTACCTGCGGGCCGGGGTGATCGGGAAGTTGATTTACGAAAGCATACGTATTTTCGAAGAGAATGAAGCCGCCATCATGTCGGGCGAGTTTAAAGGAAGCCTGATCGACCAGCTTTCAACCGTTCCGGCAGCTGCAATGAAATCCGTTCAGCACATTTCAGTCCATGAGATTTATGCGCATCGTTCGGTAGTTGAAATCGAGATCGCAGGTTATAAGATCATTGGTACTTTGCTCGAAGAGTTTGTGGAAGCGATTATGAATCCGAAGGATAAATACAGTCGGAAAATATTGTCGTTGTTGCCGGATCAGTATAAAAGCAGCGAAGAAACAACGTATCATAAAATTCAATCGGTTGTCGATTTTGTGGCCGGCATGACCGATGTTTTTGCCCTCGACCTGTACCGAAAAATTAAAGGAATAAGTTTGCCGGGCGTAGTATAGGAAAGTGAGGAGTATTCAGTCGCAGTATTCATTTAAGCAGTCTGATCACTGCAACTGACCACTGTCAACTCTTTTTCGGGCTATCCTTCCAAAAGTTGATCGAGTAATCCGGAACGACCTTCTTTTCGTGTATTTCCGCCACGGGGCGAAAGTTCAGCAATTAATTTTCTGATGGGCATGCTTTGCAACCACACTTTTCCTGTGCCTCTCAATGTGGCCAGGAAAATTCCTTCGCCGCCAAAAACCATCGAGCGTAATCCTCCTGCCTGTTCAATGCTGTAATCGATTGATGTTTCAAAACCCACAATGCAACCGGTATCAACACGCAGCGTTTCGTTGTTCAGTTGTTTTTCGATTACTGTTCCGCCGGCATGAATAAAGGCTTTTCCATCGCCATCAAGTTGCTGAAGAATAAAACCTTCGCCGCCAAAGAATCCGGCGCCCAGTTTCCTGCTGAAAGTGATCGAAATTTTTGTGCCAAGAGCAGCACACAGGAATGCATCTTTTTGAACAATGATGCGATTACCGTGATCGGGCAGGTTCAGTGGAATAATGGTTCCCGGGTACGGTGCCGAAAAGGCCACCCTCTTTTTGCCCCAGCCCTGGTTTGAAAAGTGAGTGAGGAAGAGCGATTCTCCGGTAATTAATCGTGAGCCCGCCGATAACAATTTGTCAAAAAAACCGGAGCTAGGATTACTCCCGTCACCCATTTTGGCTTCAAACTGAATACCGTCTTCCATGTACAACATGGCACCGGCTTCGGCAATAACTGTTTCAGCTGGATCGAGCTCTATTTCTACTAGTTGGACATCGTGACCTTTAATTTCGTAATCAATTTCGTGTGATTGCATAACAGTAAAACATTTTATTTGCCGACTAATTTAATGGATTTGAAGTAAAAAAATTTGAAATCGGAATTTTTATCGATCTTTGCAGAAAGAATTTAAGACATGCAAAGAGGAAAAAACACCGGGAGAGGTGGTGCAAGAAGAAAAAGTGATCCAACAGGACCATCGAAAAGAGGTGCAGCGAGAGGAACAGGTAAACGTTTGGGTAAATCTCGTGTGGTCGAAAAAGAATCAGGGCGAAAAGAATTTACTCCGGGAAAAGCGAGAACCCGACGTTTTGAGAAAATAAAACCGGCAGCTAAAAGGAGCAGTAAAGTTGCCAAAGCAGAAAAGATGCCTGAAGAAAGCATGCGCCTGAATCGATTTATTGCCAATGCTGGTGTTTGTTCGCGTCGCGAAGCTGATAAATACATTGGTGCCGGACTGGTGACCATCAACGGGAAACAGGTGACTGAACTGGGCACTAAAGTGATGCCCGGCGACGAAGTACGATTTGACGGGCGGAAGCTTTCGGCCGAACGAAAAGTATACTTGTTGCTGAATAAGCCAAAAGATTTTGTAACCACAACCGACGATCCGCATGCCGACAGAACCGTGATGGAACTGGTGAAAAATGCCTGCGACGAACGCATTTATCCGGTGGGGCGTCTTGACCGAAATACAACCGGATTGTTGCTTTTTACCAACGATGGAGCTTTATCGAAAAAGTTGACCCATCCGAGCCATCAGATGAAAAAGATCTACCAGGTTACGACTGACAAACCTGTAATAAAAGCCCACATTGAAGCCATTGCAGCCGGGATTGAACTGGAAGATGGTTTTATTGCTGCCGATGCCGTGAGTTACATTGATCGCGAAGCCAAAACCGAAGTAGGAATTGAAATTCACTCGGGGAAGAACCGTATTGTTCGCCGTATTTTTGAGCATTTTGGCTACCGGGTGAAAAAACTTGACCGTGTATTTTTTGCCGGCCTTACCAAGAAGAACCTTCCGCGTGGCAAGTGGCGGATCTTATCAGAAAAAGAAGTTAAATTCCTGAAAATGATCTAAGCGATGACTTTCTCCGAGTTTAAATCCAGGAAATTATGCTATCACCGATTAGCTCATGTAATTTTTAGCCCGATCAAAGACTAATAAACCGATTTTGGAAAAGGAATTCTTACAAATAATTCAAAAGAACCAGGGTATCGTTCACAAGGTGTGCAATATCTATTGCGATACACAGGATGACCGGAACGACCTTTTCCAGGAAATTGTGGCGCAGCTTTGGCGCTCTTATCCATCGTTCAGGAGAGAATCCAAAGTTTCTACGTGGATGTACAGGGTAGCGCTAAATACGGCTATTACTTCTTTTAAAAAGAGCAAAAGAAGACCCGACCAAAATCGATTGACATACGATAACTTTCAGATTGAAGACGAGGTTTACGATGCAGAAGTTGAAGAGCAAATAAAAAGTCTGCATAAAGCGGTAAATCAGTTAACCGGTGTGGAGAAGTCGATTATTCTGCTGTTTTTGGAGAATAAGAAATACGAGGAAATTGCAGAGATCACCGGCATCACCCAGAATTATGTAAGGGTGAAAATGAACCGGATTAAGAAGAAGTTGAAAAAGCTGATGGATACTGAAGAATAAGAACATGGAATTAAAGGACCTGAAGAAAACATGGGAGAAAATGTCGGCAGGCCGTGAACTGGACGAAGATCAGCTTCGCGAAATGTTGAGCAAAAGGACCAAAAGCCTGATTGAGCGGATTGATCGCAACATTAAAATCGGCTTCGTGGTTTTGTTTGTGCTGATCCTGCTCTTTGCTTTCGACGATTTCCTGTTGTCGCCACAATTGTTGAATAATATGACCCGGGGCGTGAATATGCCCTACTGGCTGGTATTCTTGAGTGTTTTTGCCAACGCGCTGATCATCACTACGTTTATATATTTTGTAGTGAAATATTACCGGGTAAAACGCACCTGCGATGTAAGTTGCGAGCTCCGCGAAACCCTCAAAAAAATTATCCAAACACTTTTGTTGTACAAACGTTTGTTCTACCTGGCGCTGGTAACTTTTATGGTGGCCATCGGGCTGTCGTTTGTTTCCGGAATGTTCGAAGGAGTAAACGCAACCATTGAAGATCAGGGCGCTCAGTTGGCCGACATCGAGGCTCAGCAACTTATTCTTATTATTCTGATCGGACTTGCAGTCCTTACTATCCTGGTTGGTGGTGTATTTCTATTTTTGCGCTGGGGATTCCGAAAGCTTTACGGTAATTACATTAACAAGCTGAAAACTACGCTAAAAGAACTCGAGACGCTGGAAGAAGATTAAGGATTATTTGTTCTGATTCTCGGGGAACTATCACTTTCTTATATCAACTGTTAACTTGTTGTGTTTTTTGTTTTACTCTTGTTGCATTTTGGTCAATTCTGCTTTACATGATTTCTATCTGCTAAATATCTTGTCCCGATTTGTATATTTGGGCTCAAAATAAACGAATATAATGACCTTAATAAAATCTATTTCGGGGATACGCGGAACCATTGGAGGAAAACCGGGCGAAGGTTTAAGTCCGCTTGACGTGGTGAAATTTACGGCTTCATATGCAACATGGGCCAAAGAAAAATCGGGTAAAGAAACCATAAAGGTTGTAGTTGGTCGCGATGCCCGGATATCCGGTGAAATGGTGAGTTCTCTGGTAGTAGCCACCCTTAATGGTATGGGCTGCAATGTGGTTAACATTGGTTTGGCTACAACGCCAACAACCGAAATTGGGGTTACCGAGGAAAAAGCGGACGGAGGAATTATTTTGACCGCCAGTCACAATCCAAAACAATGGAACGCATTAAAATTGCTCAACTCGGCAGGCGAGTTTCTGAATGCCGAGGAAGGTGCCCGAATTCTTGAAATTGCTGAGGCCGAGGATTTTAACTTTGCCGATGTAGACGAGCTTGGCGAAATCTCTGAAAAAGATTATACCGATATTCATGTTCAGCATGTATTAAACCTCGACCTGGTAGATGTTGAGGCAATAAAAAATGCCAATTTCTCGGTGGCAGTTGATGCCGTAAATTCGGTGGGTGGTATTGCAATGCCGGCTTTGTTTAAAGCGCTCGATATCGAGAATGTGGTGGAGATTAATTGCGAGCCTACCGGTCATTTTGCACATACTCCTGAACCAATTCCGGAGAACCTGGTTGAGACAGCCGAAATCATTAAAAACAGTAAGGTAGATGTTGGTTTTGTGGTCGATCCAGATGTGGATCGCCTTGTGATCATCAACGAAGATGGCAGCATGTTTAACGAAGAATATACGCTGGTGGCCGTGGCCGATTATATATTGAGCCAAACTCCCGGAAATACGGTTTCGAACCTTTCGTCGAGCCGGGCTTTGCGCGACATTACCGAAAAGCATGGCCATACATATAGTGCGGCTGCTGTTGGCGAGGTAAATGTGGTAGCTAAAATACGCGAAACCAATGCTGTTATTGGTGGCGAAGGAAACGGCGGAGTGATTTATCCGGCCAGCCACAGTGGTCGCGATGCGCTTGTGGGAGCAGCCTTGTTCTTGACTCATTTGGCAAAAAGCGGCTTGAAATGTTCTGAACTCAGGAAAACTTATCCTGATTATTTTATCTCAAAAAATAAGATTGAACTAACACCTGATATCGATGTTGATGGAATTTTAGTCAAGGTTAAAGACTTGTATTGCAAAGAGCAAGTTACCGATATCGACGGTGTGAAAATAGACTTTGCGGATTCGTGGGTTCATCTTCGGAAATCGAATACCGAACCTATTATCCGGATTTATGCCGAGGCCAAATCAACGGAGGCAGCAGAACAACTGGCTGCGAGCATTATTGACAAGATAAAATCTATCATTTAGTTCTACTTGGCTGTCTTGCAGTTGTTTATGTCTGTAAAATTAAATAAACATAAATAAATTCGTTTGTAGGGATTCCGGGTGTCATTTTGTGATAAAAATGAATATACCTTTGTGGTGAAAACAATTAATAACATTCCCAGCGTGCTGGAAATGAACAGAAAAGACTTCCGAAAAACCACCACACTGATCTCCTTGACTTACGAACTCTGATTTAGTTTTGTTGGATAAAACAATTAAAAGCCATGAAATGAGACCCGATTATTCGGGACGAATTACATACGATGCTTTAACCAAAAAATTTTAATCGTATGAAGAAGAAAAAAAATATTGCAATAGTTGCCCACGACAACAGAAAGAAAGACATTATGGAGTGGGTGGGATTCAACTGGAAAGAGTTGGCCCAGCATGATTTGGTATGTACCGGAACCACCGGGAAATTGGTGGATGATACGTTGCGTACAATGTGTGAACAGCATGGAACTGTTCCGCCAACAGTGGTTCGACTGAAATCGGGACCGCTCGGTGGCGATCAGCAACTTGGAGCCATGATTTGCGAAGGAAAAGTTGACTTGCTCATCTTTTTCTGGGATCCGATGCAACCACAGCCACACGATGTGGATGTGAAAGCTTTATTGCGAATAACGGTTCTTTACAACATTCCTACTGCATCGAACCGCTCTACCGCCGACTTTATGGTGAGTTCTCACCTGTTTCACGATGAATATGATCCCATTTTAAAGGATTACAGGGACTATATTTCCCGGGATTTAGAAATGGCGTAACTTTTTTAATAATTTTATAAGATTAGGTATCGAATGCAATTATTTTAATATTTTTGTTGCAGTTCACCAACGAGATATAGAAAATGCAGTGGAGGAATGGTGCCATTTTTTTATTCACCTGGATCTTTTCCGGTTTTACATCGGTTGCACAGGTCAAACAAAATACGTTTGAAAAGTTATTGACTGCCCCCAAAAGCTACGTTATTTTTCACACAACAGATGCGATAACTGTAGATGGAAAACCATTGGAGAAATCGTGGCAGAAAGCAAGGTGGTCCGATAAATTCGTGGATATTGAAGGTGCTGATAAACCAAGGCCAACCTACAGCACCCGGTTTAAAATGCTTTGGGATCAGCAAAGTTTGTTTGTCTATGCCGAACTCGAGGAACCACACATTTGGGCCTACTACGATACGAATGATATGATCGTTTTTCACGAAAATGATTTCGAGATCTTCCTTGATCCTACACGCGACACGCACAATTATTACGAGTTTGAGATCAATGCTCAAAATGTAATTCTCGATTTGGTGATGAATAAAGCCTATCGAAGTGATGGTACTTTTAATTTACACTGGAATGCTGAAGGTTTTCGAAGTGCCGTGCATCTTGAAGGCACATTGAATGATCCTTCTGATATGGATACAAAATGGTGTGTTGAAATGCAGATTCCGTTTTCGTCGTTAAGCACAAACGACGAATATGTTCAGCCACAAGATGGAAGCCTTTGGAAAATAAATTTTTCTAGGGTGCAGTGGCAAACCGAGGTTAAGAATGGAAAGTACGTCAAGAAAAAAGATCCTGAGACTGGTAAGAACCTCCATGAGAATAACTGGGTATGGAGTCCGCAGGGCGTGATCAATATGCATTATCCCGAACGCTGGGGACTGGTCAGGTTCTCAGAAAAACCGGCGGGAAGCATTGTGGATTTCGAGTTGCCTGACGATGAAGTTCTGCGCAAATACCTTTGGGAAACCTACTATCATCAACAACAGTTTCGAAGAGCGCATAAACGATTTGCAACATCGCTAAACGAACTCAAGATGGCAGAAAGCGGTGAGGATGCCGGGCTAACGTTTCAACTAAATATGAAGGCTGATTCTACAAAATTCCTGCTTACTTTAACTGCTGACAACGGATTGGTGATAACGATCGATCAGGAAGGATTTGCACAACAAGCAACTAAATAATGCGGAGATGAATAAACGTGATTTTATCAAGTCGTCGGTTTTAGCCGGAATGGGAATGACGGTTTTGGGAGCATCGGCAAGCGAATCGAATGCGGAAAAGAAAGGTCCTAAGATTAAGCACTGGGTTTGGGAAAATCCAAACCGCAATGCCAGCGTTGAGGAGTTGAAAGAGAAGTACGAAATGTTTTATGCTTCAGGAGTTCGAGGAATGTTCTTTGAGGCCGACAGCGAGCATCACTTTCGTATTGCCAAAAAAGCAGGGCTGGAAACACACCGCTGGATATGGACGATGAATCGCGGAGATAAGCAACTTTTGGAAAATCAACCGGAGATTTATGCCGTTAGCCGTAACGGAAAATCGTGTGCAACCGATCCGCCGTATGTGGGATATTACCGCTGGTTGTGTCCAACAAAACCCGAGACCAAAGAATTTCTGACACAGCAATCGAAAGCAATTCTGGAAAAAGATTACGTGGATGGCCTTCACCTGGATTATGTGCGGTATTGCGATGTGATCTTGCCGGTAAATCTCTGGGATAAATACGGCATCGATCAGACTAAAGAATTACCCGAGTACGATTTTTGTTACTGCAATTCTTGTCGTTCGAAATACAAAGAACAATACGGTACCGATCCGCTCGATATGGAATTTCCCGACCAAAGTCCGTCGTGGCGAAAGTTTCGGTACGAGCAGGTAAATAATATTGTGAATCATCTTGCTCAATTAGCGCATTCGCATAAAAAGCCAATAACGGCAGCAGTTTTTCCAACGCCCGAAGTGGCACGCAGGATCGTTCGGCAAGACTGGACCAACTGGGACCTGGATGGTATTTGTCCGATGATTTACCACGGATTTTACCGGGAACCTGTAAAATGGATCGGAGACGCTGTGGAAGAAGGCCTGCACTTTTTGTGCGGTAAATTCCCGATTTATGCAGGTTTGTTCATTCCCGATTTTAAAACAGATGAAGAGTTGGAGCAGGGAATACGTTATGCCATGGATAATGGGGCGTCTGGTGTTTCTCTTTTTGGGAAAGTGGACGAACGCGTGCTTGGTATCCTGAAAAAATCGCAAGCATAATAAACTGCTGAAAAACAAATACTTTTGCCTTTTTGCTTTTTACTTTTACCTTTTTTCATACATTTGCAGCCCGAATTGAAATGTTAAACTTTCGCAGGTGGCATCACCCTGCGATGACATAAAAATTAAAAAAATGCAAAACGAAATCCTGTGGCTGGTCATGTTACTGGCCAATTTCCTGTTAATTATTTTAGCGTATCGCCTGTTTGGCAAATGGGGACTGATCATGTGGATCCCGATCTCGGTGATCGTAGCCAACATTCAGGTGATTCAAACCGTGAAGCTGTTTGGACTGGCGGCAACATTGGGTAACATTGTTTATGCCACTTCCTTCCTGGTCACAGATATTCTTTCGGAGAATTATGGGAAGCAGGAAGCAAAAAAGGCAGTTTGGATCGGGTTTTTTAGCCTGATCTCAATGACATTTTTAATGAACCTGGCATTGGAATTCATCCCTCTTGCCGGCGACGATTTTGCTCCGGTCGCTCACGAAGCAACCAGCACCATCTTCAGTTTGATGCCGCGGATTGCCATTGCCAGTTTATCAGCATATTTGCTTTCGCAGCGCCACGATGTCTGGGCTTATCATTTTTGGAGAAAACGCTTTTCCAAAGACAATCAGATCTGGTTACGGAATAACCTGAGTACCATGGTTTCGCAATTGATCGACAGTGTAGTTTTTGTTCTCATCGCTTTTTGGGGAGTTTACGAAGGCCTTGTTCTTTTCGAAATCTTTCTGACCACTTATATTCTGAAATGGGTGGTAGCCGCTGCGGACACTCCTTTTGTTTACTGGGCCCGCGGCATTCATAAGAAGAATAAATTTTTGATGGAATAATTGGAGGGAACTTCGGTTCCCTTTTTGCATTATGATTTTATTCGTAAGAAAAGATTACTCCTAAAATTGCGAGAACAAAGAGTAATGCGATTCCCAGTATTAACATTCGTTTGGCATTTCGTTTTTCTTCATTGGTTAGTGGCCTGATCCTTCCTTCTTTTTCCTGCTTGTTCTCGATACCCTGTCCGATTGCAATGCCCACAGAAACACCAATGGCCGGGCCAATTCCTATAAATGCAAAATTCTTGCTTATAATGGCGATCGGAATTCCAACTCCTGAGAATACGGCAATGCAGATGCCCATCCACAGATTCAAAAAATAACCTTTGGGATACTTTTTATCGTTATCGTTAATTGTGGATTTCATTGTTGTACTTTTAGTGTTTTTACAATATTTGTATCCGATCAGCTAGAAAATTACGGATTTTGAGTTTCAACATCCTCAGCAAGTTTGTACGAAATGGCAAATCGTGGCCGGCTACCAATGTTTAGCACATTATCTGGATCATAATCCAAAACTCTGATGGAGGTAGAATCATTTAGCGTGAGCAGGTAATCTTTTACCATCGTTAACCGCTGTTTTTCCCGGAATTGAATTACACTGTCTTTGGCTGTATCTAGTGCCAAAAGTCGTTCGTAGTCCTGTATCACCAACGAATCGCGACCACTTTCGTTTTGAAGGTATTTGAGGTAGTCTTTTTGATGCTTAAGTGGATTTTTATCGTGCTCATCTTTGTATGCTTCCTGAACAATCTGTGAAGCTGCATCAATACGTTCCAGCTTTCGGTCGTTCAAATATTGCAGTTCAATGGCCAGTTCGGGTTTTAATTCTTCCAGTTCGAGTAACAGATCGAGGCTGCGACGTTGCTTGCCGGTAAGTGTGGTGTCGCTGTATACAAGAGTGATCTCTTCAATTTCTTCGGGTTGGGCACCCAGCAAATTTCCGAGAGCCTTAAATGGGGAGGCAACAATTTTAAACATGAAACCTTTAAAGGTATTCCAAACGATTTGACCGACATTTGTTTTTGGGTCTGAAAGATCACCGCTCACCGGGATATCCAGTTTTACATCACCATTAATGTCTTTTAAAATAAAAAGTGCGAGTTTAATGGGAATGTCATAAAGGCCACCGGTTTTTCGGCCCATTTCGACATTGCGAATCACCAGTTCGTTACTGCTTTCGAGTTGGCGGTCGATAATGGCGGTTTTGTTTACGTAATACATTTCCCCAAATAAAATCGGCAGACCCATATAGTGTTTCGAGTAGATATTTACATCGGGCAACTGAAAATCGGACAATACATAATTCAACTCGATATGATTAAACGGATCGTGTGGATTGACACCCAGATTAGCCTCCAGGTTTCCACGCTTGTTTAGCTTCATGGTGGTGGTGATCTCCAGCAAGTCACTAGTCAGCGAAATGGAATCCATGTCAACATGTACGGCCGACAGTTCGTAATTGAATACTTCCTGAAGTCGTTGGTCGCTAAAATCGATCAGGCCACTATCAATCACAAAATTATTTACAAAAACATCGTAAGGAGTACTGGCTTCCTCTTGCTGATTCGCTTCCTGTTCTTCGTCTTGCTCAGCAATCAGGTTTTCGAGGTTAAAAACCGAATCGATCAGTACCAGGTTCATATACGGTTGATCAAGTCTGATCATTCCCAGCTCAGCTTTGAACAACAATGGTTTCATAGTTTTTAAATCGGCTTCTGCATGCTTAACACCAAGCACTTTTTGACTGTTCTGATCATCAAGCACCAGATCATTTACATAGGCTTTACCATTCAAAGTAAACTCGTTGAGGTCGGAAGCCAGGCCATTAAAAAAGATGTCGGCATCCAACAGCCCTTCAATGTCGGAAAAGTTCATGTATTGCTGAATATAGGGCAGAACAATTTTAAGATCGAGGTTTCTAAAGTCGGCTTCTCCGGAATATTCGTGTGTTTGTGAATTGTAATCAAAAGAACTGCTGATACTTCCACCCTCGCCAATATTGAAGGCCACATCGGCTGTACTTTCAGCACCACCCCAGTATATTTGCGGAATAAGGAAACTTATATTCTCCATCCCTATCGTGTGATCAAGTTGCTGGTCGGTATAACTCAGCTGTCCTTTTTTTATTTCAATCTGGTTGAGGTTAAGTTTATAAGATCGCGATTTGGTGGTGTCCTTTTCTGCATGCTCTTCGGTATCGAAAAATTCGATCAGGTCGGTGAAGTTGAAAATTGTATCGTTTTGCAAGATCCGCGTGTTTGGATTCACCACCTGAAATTGTTGCACATGAAACTCATGTTTTAACAAACGCAGAGGCTTTAGATTTACCAGCAACGAATCGAATCCAACGAAAATATCAGTACCATTCTGCTCGTACATTTTGGCGTTGTATACCCTCAGACTTGAGGTGAAATAATTGTACCGGATTTTTTCGATCGATAGCGTCCGACCACTAATTTCAGCGCCGTTTTTATTCAGGCAATTTCTGACGATTTTGGGAGCAAGCGCGAGTGCAATAATTAACAGCAAAGCCAGCATAGCTACACTTATTAGTAGTACTTTTTTACGTTTATTTTTGCGATGTACATTTGCGGATCCTTCCATATTTTTCAGTCTGTTAAATTTTTCTGTTTCTGAATTGCAGATTTAATTTATGAGCTTATTATTTAAACAACAATCGGAACTTTCGGTTTTAAAAACATAATCGGAATAGTTTCCGGGAAAGACTTTCTATGTTTGTTCGAATCATTAACATACGAAAAGACCGACTCGGTTTTAATGAGCAAGCCTGTATTTTACTAAAATCAACGACAGCAATTCTGTGGGTACAAACCGCGCTAAAGAATGATGCAAAAAAAAGTTCCGGGCTGAATCCAACCGATAATTATTTTACCGTCAGTTCAATTTTTTGAACGTTCTTGGCAATTTCTATCCTGTTGATCAGCGAATCGATCAGCGTGTCGTACAATATGTCACCCAGCACAAGGTCTTCTATTCCGTCGTCGATGTTGGGATTGTCGTTCACTTCCAATACATAAACTTTATCTCCAATCATTTTAAGATCCACACCATAAAGTCCATCACCGATCAGAGCTGCAGCTTTTAACGCTGTTTTCAACACCGGTTCAGGCACCTCTTCCACCGGCAAGGTTTCGGAATCACCTTCCACTTCAGCGTCTTTGTCTTTCCAGTTGTAGATTTGCCAGTGGTTTTCGCTCATGTAATATTTGCAGGCAAACAAAGCTTTGTTGTCCAGAATACCGATCCTCCAGTCGAAATCGGAATACACGAATTCCTGGCAAACTACCATGTCCGATTTTTTAAACAGCTGATCAAGCGCGGTCAATGCCTCTTTTTCATTATCAACTTTGAATACACCCAGCGAGAAAGCGCTGTCGGGTTGTTTTAACACTATCGGGTAACTGACCGCATTCAGCATTTTTTTATTGAACAGGTTTTTAGTGAAAACAAGGGTTTGCGGTGTGGGAATTTTGTGTTTTCTGAAAATCTCGTTCTGATAGATTTTGTTTGAGCATTTCAGAATCGACCACGGATCATCGATTACCACCAATCCTTCAGCATAAGCCATTCGCGAGAACTCGTAGGTATAATCGTTCACGTTGGTGGTTTCGCGGATGAACAAGGCATCAAACTCGTTGATCTTGTCCATGTTTTTACGCGTAATGAACTCTAGGAAAACACCTTTCTTACCGGCGGCATTCTTTAGTTTTTGCAGAGCTGTAGTGTTCGACGGCGGTGTTTCTTCTTCGGGATTCACCAGCACGGCTATATCGTATTTAAAATTGGTGAGCTTGGGTTTGCTAAAGCGTTTTCTGCTAAAATATTTTCGCGCAAACTCGTACATATTTTCCAGTTCGTCGTCACTAAGTCGCGGTAATGTCAATACCTGAATATCTTTGATCAGCCACTTGTCATGTTTCACAAATTCAACCTTAAATAATGGTGCTTCAAATAACTGGTAGAGTTTCATGGCCAGTGCTTTAAAACCTCGGGTGGAGGTTTGCCCGAAAAAGACTTTCAGTGAAAAAGTGTTGTTTTTCTCGCGCGTTAACGAACGATTAATTTCTTCCTCGATATCGAAAGCTGCGCTGTTTACCACATTCAGTAGTCTGAAATCGCGGATGGTTGCAATACTCGGGATAACCCGCTGGCCACGTGCCGATGCCAGTAGTGAAACATAGTAACCGTAACTCTGGTATTTGTACGAACTACACAGGTTAAAAACCCGGTAATCCGTGCAGTTCTGATAGTTTGGATTATTGATGTAATCTTTTACCGTGATAATGTTGGCGTCCACCTCGGTAAACGACCACTTAAAAGGCTGGTTAATCACAATGATGTTCGAGGTTTTTCCATTTAATTCGGCTTTCATTCGGCACTCCATTTTTAAGGCATGCTCACCTTCTGCATAATAATCCGGAATGTTTTTTATAGCCCGGAATCCGCGTTTTTGATACCAGTTGACCAGGGCTGTGTTTTTCTCGTTTACTTCAATGGCAATCTTCCCATATTTTTTGCGCCGGGCCAGCTCAAACACATGTTTCAAAAGTAACTCGCCAAAACCTTTATTTTGATGTTCGGGAAGAATAGCCACCGAATAAATTCGGATGGTGTGCTGATATAAAAACAAGGTGAGTGAGCCTACGGCTTCTGTGTTTTTTTCGTTTGCTTCGGCAATTAGCACACTCTGGAAATCGCTTAGCAGGCTGTACCTGATGTTTTGTCGCGTGTTTTGCTGAAAAGGTTCGAAACAGCTTTTTTCCAGTCGAAGCAGGAAATCAAGATCTTCGATCCCGGCTTTCCTGATTTGAATATTCAATGGTTTCATGAACGTGATTACGGAAAAAAATAAAACGGGTTAATCTTTTTGTTTTGTTGTTGCGTAATGGTTTGAATAACAGTAAAATATCGAAAGGTCGATTGCTTCACATTTTCGGGATGAATATAGAAATATTTTTAATTGAATATTCAGTTCATAAGAAATGATGCACTAAAACGAACACTATTTCTCAGAGGAAGTAATTATGAAGTGAAATGTATTCGTAGGCGTAATAGTCCGGGATTTTAATGCTCCTTTTTCTGATCTTCTGTATATACCATTAGAAAGATAATCACTAACATGATTCCAGCCATAATTGCACCGGCCAGGAATGCCGCTTCAAGTCCTTTTAATGCATAGAACAATCCCACCATTAAGGGGCCAAAAGTTTGCCCGCCACGCAGTACCATCGAGTTCAGCGACATAAAAGCCGCGCGTTCACTAATGCCGGCAAACCCCACCATCATATTTTGTATGGAGGGAATAATTACGCCGTGACCCAACCCAAAGATCACAACAGCAATCCCGATTAGTTTATAATCCCCGGCAGTCATCATAATCAAGGTGGCAACCAAGTAAGCCGAACTGCCAAAGATCAACTGTTTTTTCAATCCCAGCCACTGGTGGATTCGTCCCAATTGAGAACTGATCCCTGCCGTTGTTATCGACATTAACGACATCATCAGCCCGATTTGATACGATTCGGCACCTAGCCTTTTTTCCAGCATCAGGGGGAAATAGGTCAGGTAAGTGCCGTATAAGATCAGGAAAATAATGAAATTAAGCAGGAGCAATCCCCACACGGTTTTCCGATTGATGGTTTGCCAAACTTTGCCAAAGTAAGAGCGTAAATTCGCTTTGTTTCTTGGTTCGGGATTATTTAAACACCTGATCACGCATAATCCAAGAGGAATGGCCAATATCGGCAAAGCAAAAATGTAATGCCAGCCTAAAATGGCAATAACTCCGCCAAGAGCAGGGTAGGAAGCTGTAGCAATACTTAATACACTGGCGTTGTATCCCATAACGGCGGTACGCTGTTTCCCCCCGAACAAATCACCAACGAGGGTAATGTTCATGCTTGAAAGCGAACTGGCTCCAATGCCCTGGAAAAATCGCAAAGCCAGCAACCAGTAAAAATCTTTGGTGAACATGCAGGCAAATCCTGCCATTCCGAATATAAATAACGAAGGAACCAACACAATCTTTCTGCCGTAACGGTCGGCCAGTATGCCGGTAAAAGGTGTAAGAAAAATACCCGGAAGCGTAAATGCCACTATTAATCCACCAACCTGTTGCGGACTGATGTCGAAATAACGGATAATATCAGGAAAGGCCGGAGTGATGCTGGCTACACCCATCATAGCGATCAGTGTAACACCAAAAATAATGTAGAGGTTTTTGTTTTTGAAAACGGACGTTTCGGACATTTTAGATTGCTTTGAGGCCCTAAGTTAACATTTTCTGCATACGGTAATTGATCAGGTTCTCTCCCCGGATCAGCTTATTTTGTTCTTGTATCACCTCAAATCCAGCTCTCTCGAAAAAGGGGCGCGCTATGAGACTTACATCTGAAACGAGTTTCTCTATATTTGATTCTGAAGCCTTTTGCTCCAGCACATCTAACAACTTTCCGGCAATTCCATGGCCTTGGAAATCCTTGTGTACGAACAGAAAATCGATGTAGTTGTTTTCCAGCGAAGCAAAACCGACGAGCGTTTCTTCTAAACGCGCCACCACAAAATATTGTCGGTTGAGTTTCTTTTTCCAGCGCTCGGTGTTTTTAGCACCGGCGGTCCAGGCAGACCGCTGTTTGGGAGAGTAATCCCGGGCGCATACCTTATTTATGGTATCGACAAAAAGGGTGAGAATCTCATCCAGATCAATAGCTTTGGCGGGTGTGATAATTAGTGGATCATTACTCATTAATAAAAATATTCCGTGATTTCTATTGGCCGGTCTCGTAACATCATTGAAATAAAAACCATATTTGAGTGGTAAAAAAGGTAACGATCAAACCTAAAACAATTGGCAGAAAAGTGGCAACAAGGGTCCATTTGGTACTCTTGGTCTCCTTGTAAATGGTATAAATTGTGGTTGAACAGGGATTGTGTAATAAGCTGAACAACATCAGGTTTATACCGGTCAGCAAAGTCCAGCCTCCGGCATGGAGAATATTGGCTGTGTCATTCATCGAATCCAGTTCGAACATCACTCCCGAGCCTGCCCCAATACCACTCATTTTTGCATTTAAAACCGTAAGCATTAAAACAGTAGGTATCACAATTTCATTGGCCGGTATGGCAATAATATATGCTAGCAGGATGACACCGTTTAATCCGAAAACTAAAGCAAACGGATTCGACCATTCAATAAAATGTTCCGCAATACTTAGCTCACCGATATGGATATTTGCAACCAGCCAGATCACTATTCCGGCAGGGACAGCAAAAACTACAGCGCGCCAGAGCACGATTAAAGTCCGGTCGATCAGCGAGGTATACAAGGTTTGCAGAACACGCGGAGGGCGATATGGAGGTAATTCAAGACTAAAAGAAGATGCTTCTCCTTTTAAAACCGATTTGCTAAGGCCCCATGAGACAATGAGGCTAAAACCGATTCCTATTAATGCAACGGCAACAACAGCACCTGCAGAAACGATTCCGGCAATACCAGCCGGAACCAGTCCGCCGATAAAAATTGTGGCAATAAGAATTTGTGTTGGCCACCGGCCGTTACACAACGAGAAATTGTTGGTAATTATAGCGATCAGGCGCTCTCGTGGACTGTCGATCACTCGTGCAGCAACCACTCCGGCAGCATTGCACCCAAAACCCATACTCATTGTTAGTGCCTGTTTGCCATGAGCACCTGCTTTACGAAAAAGGTTATCCATGTTAAAAGCTACCCGCGGCAAGTAACCCAGGTCTTCGAGCAAAGTAAATATGGGGAAAAAGATGGCCATCGGGGGCAACATTACTGCAATTACCCATGCCATCGATAAGTAGCCGCCGTCGATCAAAACTCCGCTGAGCCACCAGGGCATATTTATCGACTCGGCTAAATTTTTTATTGCGGGGTGAAGGGTGTCAATCAATAAGGAAGCCAGCAGGCTTGATGGATAGTTGGCCCCGGCAACAGTTAACCAAAAAACTACAGCCAGCATAATAAACATCAGCGGGAAGCCCAACCATTTGCTGGTTACTATTTTGTCCACTTTTAAGTCGAAACTGTAGGCTTCTTTCTCGCCCAACTGTTTCACTGTCTTTGTGGAGATACGGGTGGCATTTTCATAGATGGTTTCAATGATCGAGTCGTTAAAATCGGTCCCCAACTCCCACCTTACTGAGTTGGCCGCAGATATTATTTCTTCACCTTTTTGTTTTAGTGTAGTATCCTTCATATTGGACAGGTTAATTCTGAATGCTTAAATCCTCTTCGTGTAAATTCCCAAGTTCACCTGAACGCACAGCCTCAATAATGCTGTTATCACCTTCGAGTAAACGCATGGCTACCCAGTTTACATTGGGCAATCCGGGATACGTTTCGAGGAGTTTCTCAGACAAGGATTCAATGGCCTGATTCAGTTTTTTTGAATTGCTTTTAATTTTGGGTGGTTTGCAAACGTATTTCCCGGTGGCTACTTCTTCAATGGCCTGAAGTAATTCATTCATTCCTTCTTTTCTGCGAGCTGAGGCTGGAATAACCGGGATTCCCAGTTCCCTGGAAAGTGCTCGGGTATCAATTTCCAGATTGTTACGTTTAGCTTCGTCCATCAGGTTGAGGCAGAGAACTGCACGGTCGGTAAGTTCCAGTATTTGCAAAACCAGGTTAAGGTTGCGCTCCAGCCGGGTGGCATCGGCTACAATAACCGTTACGTCGGGCTGACCGAATAGAATAAAATCGCGGGCTACTTCCTCGTCCGTACTTGTCGATAAAAGGGAATAGGTTCCGGGCAGATCCACCACTTTGTACCTTTTGTCGTTAAACACAAAACCTCCTTCGGCTCTCGATACCGTTTTCCCCGGCCAGTTTCCGGTGTGCTGACGCAGCCCGGTAAGGTTGTTAAACACGGTGCTTTTACCGGTATTCGGATTACCGGCCATCGTGATCACATAATCTACATTATCGAGATTTACGCCCAGTTTAACAAGATTTGCTTTATTGTGCGCAGGACAGTTCGCACAATTATTTGGTGTATTCATCTTTTACAATTTGCGGTTAATAAAAACCTGGTCGGCATGTTGTTTCCTGATCCCAATAGTGGTGCCCATAACCCTGTAACCGACAGGGTCTCCTGAAGCACTTTTCATTACTGCCGAAATACGACTCCCGGGTACAATACCAAGATCCATTAAACGTCTTCGCTGTTGTCCCCTGCAATTGGGTGAAATCTCCAGCACTTCAGCTTCTTCTCCAAGATTAAGGTCCGACAACAAATCCTGTTTTTTTGTCTGAACTACTTCCGGTGAAATTCTTACTACTGTAACATAACCGGCAAACAGCGGCGTTAGAAAACGTTCTTCGCCGTCGGCAACAACGGTTATTTTCTTATCAGTAACATCGGTTACGTACAATTGCATTCCCGGATATAAGCCCAGAACAACCAGTTGCTCAAAAATGCTTACCGGCTCATCCTCCAGGTGAATGATTTGCGCCATTTCGCCTTTCTTTAAAACATTTAAACCTATACCCTGGTTTTGTGGCAGTTCCCCTTCGGCAGTTGGAATCGGATCGCCATGCGGATCGAATACCGGATTACCGATCGTTGCCGCCAGTTTCTCGGTCTCTTCGTCCGTAACCAAGTGTTCTATTCGGTCAGCTTCGCTGTGCCAGTCTGCTGGCGCCACTCCTGTTTGGTCGGCCAGGTATCTTTCCCAGATTCGGTGTATTCGTACAATCCGCAAGGCATATGAACGCCCGGCCTCGGTTAAAGTTACCAGGTGATTGTTCAGGGTGATTAAGTCCAGAGCCGATAAGCGATTTAACAATTTACCCGCTTTGTCCACGGTAATATTCAAATGCCCGGCCAGACCGGTTATGTTGCAATCGGTTTTGTTGTATTCACAATCAAAAACAAATTTAAGGGCGTCTTCCAGTAACACCCTTTCGTTGCTTTTTGTCAGCTTTGTAAACAGTGCCAGTCCTCCTTTTTGTGGCCAGAAGAGCCAAATCAGCAAGCTAACTATAACCAGTCCGATCAGTAAAGTGATCTCGGGCTGTATTTGCAAAATGGTAAACATCTTTTTTGCTTTTGGTTACTATTATATATCATCCAGACAGTCTGCAGGTAGATCACAACCTATAAAATTATCAATACTGTTTTGAATACCAATCCACCAAGACGTCTATTTAAAATTTGGGTGAAGTTAGAAGCTTAAGCCGCAATTTTCTGAATGTTCTGCTTTCTTTAACTCTAAATTTAAAATATAATTTTGTAAACATCACATCTTAACTAGTTGTCCGACCAAATTTAACGATCTGATCCAATAGTGAGGAATCCGAAAAAAGGTTATTCCTTCCAAAGTTTAGTATTCTTTCAGCGGAAGATGATATATTTGTGTCACTAAAATTAATTGATGTCTAAAGTCAGGAAGGATTTGGTGTAGTAAACGATCTTTGACGTTGATTCAATGGTTGTCCTTTAGTGAAACTCCGGCAGGATCTTGCCAGAGTTATTTTTACAGCTATACATTAACAATAATTGCACCTGAACGTATGGAAATATGTTTGGTCAATTATATTTTACATTTTAAACATCATGAGTAACGAAAAAAGTAAATCCATTCATGAATTCGATTTTAGTTTAATCGCGGATTATTTTTCGAACCTGGAACGTCAGGGGCCTGGAAGCCCTGAAATAACCCTAAAAGCAATGAGTTTTATTGAAGGGCTCAGTGAATATTCACGTATTGCTGATCTGGGTTGCGGAAGTGGCGGCCAGACTATGGTACTGGCGCAAAACACGCCCGGTCACATTACGGGCATCGATCTGTTTCCAATTTTTATTGATCAATTTAACCAGTACGCAAAACAACTTCACCTTGAAGACAGAGTGATAGGGCAGGTGGATTCAATGGATTACTTACCATTTCAAGAGGAAGAGCTGGATCTAATCTGGTCAGAAGGTGCAATCTATAATATTGGTTTTGAACGGGGATTAAATTATTGGCTTCAGTTTTTGAAGCAGGGAGCTTATATTGCTGTTTCGGAAGCATCGTGGTTTACTTCCGAGCGACCGGAAGAAATCGATGCATTTTGGAAGGATGCTTACCCGGGGATAGATACGATTCCAAATAAGGTAGCGCAAATGCAAAGGGCCGGATATATTCCAGTTGCCACTTTTATAGTTCCCGAAATCTGCTGGACCGAGCATTTTTATGCACCGCAAGTTGAAGCACAGGAGGCTTTTTTGCAAAAATATGCCGGGAATAAAACCGCTGCAGATTTTATTGCCAATCAACGGTATGAGGAGCAATTATTCAATAAGTATAAAGATTATTACGGATACGTATTTTATATCGGTAAAAAGCTCTAAATAGATGATGAAGGGGATGTTTTAGCATCCCCTTTCTTCGCTTTTCCAAAATGAATGAGGATATTGACTAATATATACTGATAATCTGACGAATATGGACTTGTGATTCTGTAGACTTTAAAATACTTTTAAAGTCTATTTAGATTGAATTTGACTGAGATACTATTTGACTGACTATATACTTCTTTTAAGAAATACACACTATGAAAATAAAAGGTGCTTCTGGGATTAAGATCTGTCGATCAATCCTGTTGTTCTTAGTAAGCATTGCATCTCTCATTTCATGCAATAGCGATGATATTCCGGAAGAAAGTTACTATACTTTTAGTGGCGAACTGGTTGGAGGTTATCTCGAATCGAGACCTGATGAGTATTCAGAATTCACAGAATTACTAAATAGGACCGGGATAATGGCGCTGTTAAAAGCCTATGGCGAATATACTTGCTTTGTACCGGATAATGAAGCAATGTATAAGTTTTACGCTTTAAAAGGAAAAGAGTCGCTGGCAGAATTCCCTGAGGATAGTTTAAAAACCATTGCCTATCATCATCTAATCCGTGGATTTTCTCTTGGAACCAGCGATTTTAATGAAGGTCGCCTGAGCCAAAAAACCATGAGCGATCGTTTTATATCGATTACATTTAAGGATTTTGATAAAAACCAAACGATTAAAATAAATCAGACATGCCCCATATTGCTTAAAGATATTGAAGTACATAACGGGATGATCCATAAAATTGGTGAAGTGCTGAATCCAAGTGAAAGAACAATAGTGGAAGAACTGTCGACAGATAAAAAGTTTACCCTGTTTTTTAGTGCCCTGAAAAAAACAGAACTCGATAAGGAATTAATGCTGATAGAAGATAAAACGTATGATCCAAGCAATTTTCTGCAACCCGATCCGACTTCCAATGTAAGGGTACCGAAAACCAGAAAATACGGATACACTGCATTGGTGGAAAGCGACTCGACATATGCCGAATATGGTATTTTTAACCTGGCAGATTTGGAGGCATATGCCAAAAATATTTACGATGTGGTTTATCCCGAAGATGCCGGGATTTCGGATGTTACGGACAGGAGAAATAGCCTGAACCGATTTGTTGCCTACCACCTGATCAATAAGCAACTGAGCTACACTAAGTTTCTTATTGATCTTGATAATACGGGCCATTCGATTAAAACTTACGACATGTTCGAATATCTTGAGCCCATGTGTCCAAATACCTTATTGGAAGTTCGTACCAACAGGTATACCAACGAGTACAATATTTTTAATATGACAGGAACTGTTGAAGAAGCCGTTCGAATTGTAGAGACAAATTTCGATAATGATGCGCTGAATGGGGTGTATCACGAAATAGATGGGATTCTGGCATACACCAATGAAGTGGAAAGGCACATGTCTACCATCAGATTACGAATGGATGCAGCCAGTTTCTTTCCTGAACTAACCAATAACAATATCAGAAGTAATTTGGATAAAGGCGGTCATTATTCCATTTTATGGAAATTGCCTCAAGGTTACCTGGAGCGATTAACCATGTCGAAGACCACCGAATTTGGCTATTTTGATTTTGATGAGCGATACCTGGATTACCAGGGAGATGAAGTTTACCTGAGTGGTTTGTACGATTTTAAAATTACTACTCCAGTTATACCTGCCGGAACATACGAAGTACGCTTTGGTTGGAAAGTCGAAACCAAGAGGGGAGTAGCACAGTTGTATTGGGACGGCGTACCAACCGGTATACCACTCGATCTCACCATTTTTGCCACGAATCCTAATATTGGATACGAGCAACCCGGATCAAACTCACGTGATCCGTATGGATATGAAAATGATAAAGCAATGCGTAACCGTGGTTATATGAAAGGGCCATCGAGCTTTCAGGCTGCCACCGAGTTGTGGTTTACAGGTAATGCGCGAATGAACGACGGATACCTCAGGAGAATATTGGGCATTTACACTTTTGACAAAGCAGGTACACACGAGTTTGGTGTGACAGCCGTGAAAAGTGGTGAATTTATGTTTGATTTTCTGGAGTTTGTTCCGCTTGAAGTGTTGGAAAGAGAAGGAGTGGAATAGAATTAGGTTTGTCTTAAAAGAGAACCGTTCTTTCTTATCGCAAAACAAAAAAGAACGGATCTTAATATTGGACTGGATTGTAGCTTGAAGCTCGAGGCTAACATCTACTTCTTCAGATTTTCTTCGAACAGTTTAAAAATTCGTTTGTATTCGTCTGTCCAGCTGCTGGGCTCAACAAAACCGTGTCGTTCGACCGGATAAACGGCCAGTTCCCAATTTTCCTTCCCCAGTTCGATGAGGCGTTGCGTAAGGCGTACAATATCCTGAAATTGTACATTATCATCCACCATACCGTGACACATCAAAAGCGCACCTTCCAGTCCTTCTGCAAAATTAATGGGCGAACTCTGTGCATAGGCAATGCTGTCTTCCACCGGTGTATTCAGGATGTTGGAAGTATAGCCATGGTTGTAATGTGCCCAGTCGGTTACCGAGCGCAGTCCGGCTCCGGCAGTAAAAACATCTGGCTCATTGAACATCGCCATCAGCGTAATAAATCCGCCATACGAGCCACCGTAAAGTCCGATGTGCTTGGGAGAGACATCGTATTTGTCGACCAGCATTTTAGCGCCGTCTACCTGGTCCGAAAGATCAAGGCCTCCCATGTGGCGGTATATTCCGGTGCGCCAGTCGCGGCCATATCCTGCACTTCCGCGGTAGTCGATGTCGAGCACCGTGTAGCCGTTATCAACTAAAATATTATGGAACTGGTATTCGTGGAAATAGTCGCTCCACCACTTATGGGCATTTTGCAGGTAGCCTGCACCGTGCACAAAGATCACTGCCGGCCGCTGTTTTACGGGCGATTCGGGGCGGTATAAGCGAGCATACACTTCGGCTCCGTCGGTAGCATTAAAGGTGATGTACTCAGGCATCCGCCACGGGTAGGCATTAAATTCGTCGGTTGTGGAATGGGTAAGTTGTTCGGTATCTGCTCCCGCTTTATTGGCCTGCAGGTGTAGTTCCCACGGTGTGTTCCCATTTGAATAACGAATGGCCAGGTACTTCTCGTCGGGCGAAAGTGTAACTTCGTTGCCGCCTTCCATCGAGGTGATCTGTGTGAGTTCTCCACCCCAGACCGGCATGCGATAAAAATGGTTTACACCGGGGTGTACTTTGTTGGCCGTGAAATAGAAATATTTTTTATCCTTGGAAATCGATGCATTCGAAACCTCGAATTTCCCGCTGGTGAGCTGTGTTTTCTTTTTGCTGTGAATATCCACGGCATATAAGTGTGAGTAGCCCGTTGCTTCGGAGTGGAACCACACCGATTTTCCGTCGGGCATCCAGCCCATGGTACCGCGTGAAAAACTCCAGCCACCTATTCCGGGGCCGCCTATCCACGCTTCGTCGCGCTGGCGGTCAAGCAGTTCAAGCTCACCTGTAGAAGGATCGAGCAGCATAATCCAGCGGTCTTTATTGTCGATGGAAAGCACCGTAATAACAGCCATATCTTCATTGTCGTTCCACAAAATTCCGGTGATGTTTATTGGGCGGTCTTTCATTTCGGAGCTGTCTTTTGGCATCCGGTCTGGGTAATCACTGAGGTAATCGGGAAGATCCTTCAAGCCTGGGATTTGTGATTTGTCGATACTGATGGTTTTGTTGTTTTTTACATCGAAAATACCCATTTCTGCACTACCTTCTTCAGCTCCAACTTTGGCGCGTGCGTTTTGTTCTTCGGTGTAACCCGATTCGGTGACAAAATGTGTGACCGAAGTGTTTTTGGAGCTACCGCGGTCAAAGGTCATATAACTCACAAAATTCCCGCTCGGGCTCATCGATATCCGGCTTACCCTATTTTTGCCGGTGATGATTTCGAGCGGCTTTTCAGTCTCTTGTGCTTCTTCTGCTTTGCGCCGGTTTTCGCGAGCCTTGCTTTTGGCTTCACGTTCGTTCAACACTACAAACAGGTCTTTTTGTTGCTGCTCAAGCCACTTGTCCTGCTCTGATTTACGTGGCTCAGGACGTTTGTTCTCGGTAGTGAAATTGGTGATCTGACTGATCGCTCCACTTTCAAGATCGATGGTGAACAGGTTGTTGTTCATAGTGAAAGCAATTTTTGAATCGTTCATCACAAACTCCGGTGAGGATGCCCGTTCGAGCCAGTTGGTGAGCTGTTTCTCGGTGCCTTTCTTCAGGTCTTTCAGTATAATGTTGCCATCGCGGACAAACACTTTTTTGCTGCAGTCGCTGTTCTCATCAGAAAAACGCCCAGGAAGCTGATGCTTTTCCTCCAGCGATACTTTTTCGATTTTTTTAGTGGCCAGCGAATAAGCGTAAAGTGACGAAAGTGTATCGCGTTCCGGATTCCATTCAAAATAAATTTTATCACCCGAATCGTTCCACGAAATATCAGACGGGGATGTGCCGATCCATTGTGCCGGATCCTGCATGATCTGTTCAATGCTAAGCGAACTTTGGTTGTTCTTTTCGATTTGGGCAAAAGATGTTATAACAAGGGCGGTTAGAAGAAGAGTGAGCAGTTTTTTCATATTTATAAATTTATTGATCTGGTTTTATTGTTGGAGCTAAAGACCCTGAATCAAGTTCTGGGTGACGGACTGTAACAAAAATCATTAGCTACGTCATGCTGAACTTGTTTCAGCATCTTTTAAATTATTTAAAATGTAATATGATCCGGATGAGCACCGATCCGCCCGTCTTTGTCGAGGCTGTCGATTTTAGCGATATCTACCGGGGTGAGTTCAAAATCAAAAATATCGGCATTGGCAATAATACGTTCCGGTGTTACTGATTTTGGGATGGTGACCACTCCTTTTTGGATGTCCCAGCGCAAGGTGATCTGAACAGGTGTTTTCCCGTATTTCTCAGCCAGTTCCTTTAACTCCGGAATCTCATTCACTTTCCCTTTCATGATCGGAGACCAGGCTTCGAGTTGAATGCCTTTACCCTTGCAATATTCCAACAAATCGGGTTGGATCAATTCCGGGTGAAATTCTACCTGGTTGACGGTTGGCATTACTTTGCAGTGTGGCAGAAAATCTTCGAGGTGGTGCACCAGAAAGTTACTGATACCAATTGCTTTGGCCTGTCCTTTGGCGTAAATTTCCTCCAGTGCTTTCCACGTTTCTACCGAACGTTCGCCTTTTGGCCAGTGAATCAGATACAGATCAAGGTAATCGGTCTGCAGCTTTTCAAGGCTTTCTTCAAAAGCAGCCATAGTAGTGTCATAGCCTTGTTCGGTGTTCCACACTTTCGAGGTCAGGAAAATATCCTCGCGGGGTACATCGCTTTCGAGAATAGCGGTTCCAACGCCGCGTTCGTTCCGGTAAATGGCCGCCGTATCGATGCTTTTGTACCCGTTGGCAAGCGCTGTTTTAACTGCTGTTATTACTTCTTCTCCATCTTCCGACTGAAAAACTCCGAGGCCCAGCCAGGGCATTTTTACGCCGTTATTTAATGTTGTTGTTGATGTAATATCCATAATTATTTTCTTTTGAGGACATCTAAATTAGCCATTTTTTAGAAAGATGTTGAATGCGCCGCATATTGTGCTTCAGATTGAACAAAAAATTTAGTTTTGTAAATTTGGAACAGAACTAAGAAATTCACAAGAATCATTGAACATATGAAGGTCTATAAATTTGGAGGGGCATCGGTAAAAGATGCGTCGGCGGTAAAAAACGTTTTCGAGATCATTAAAAGCGAACCGGGTAATCTGGCCGTGGTAATTTCTGCGATGGGAGAAAGTACCAACTTGCTGGAACTTCTGGTTAAAGCTTATTTCGACAACAATGAAAAAAAGTGGGAGATATTTAACGCCTTCCGGGGATATCACCAGGAAATTATAAGCGGTTTGTTTGGCGAAAAAGGAATGTCACAGGGTGTGTATGAATTGTTTACCCAAATGGAGTATAAACTCAAATCAAGGCCTTCGTACGACTATAATTTTGAATACGACCAGATCATTTGTTTTGGTGAATTGGTTTCTACCCAAATTGTAAGTGATTATTTAAATGCTGCCGGTCATGAAAATCAGTGGGTGGATATTCGGAACAGCTTGAAAACTGATGATACTTTTCGCGATGCAAAAGTAGATTGGGAGTGGACCGATCAACTGATAAAACAGGAATTCAACTTTAACGTTACGAAGTTATACATTACCCAGGGATTTATAGGATCGACCACCACGAACCTCACAACTACACTTGGTCGGGAAGGTTCCGATTTTACGGCTGCCATTATTGGTAGTATCCTCGAAACCGAAAATGTTTCCATCTGGAAAGATGTGCCGGGTATTTTAAGTGCTGATCCAAAGAAAATGAAGGATACCGTAAAAATTGGGGAATTGTCTTATAAAGAAGCGGTGGAGATGACCAATTCGGGTGCAAAAGTTATTCATCCAAAAACCATGCAACCGCTCCACAACAAAGGTATCCCGCTTTTGGTGAAGTCGTTTGTTTCGCCGGCCGATTCGGGAACGGTTATCCACAAAATCGATCATAAAATTGAATTACCTCCTGTTTTTATCCTTAAAGAAAACCAGGTGCTGATCACGCTTTCGGCCAAGGATTTTTCCATTATATCCATCAACGATATCGACCGGGTTGTCAACTTTCTGATCGGTAAACTGATAAAAGTAACACTGATGCAACAGTCGGCCATCGACCTGAACATTGTTGCTGATGCTTCGGGTGAAGACCTCAACGAAGTTTTTGGTGAACTTTCGGAGCATTATGAGATCCGTTATAACACTGGATTAACACTGGTTACCATTCGACATTATACCGAAGAGGTGTTGGATTGGATGGTAAAAGAAAAAGATATTTACCTGGAGCAACACAGTCGATTGACCGCGAGAATGCTTATCAAAGAATAAGTTGGCTGTCTTAAATGAGCGAAGTCTATGCAAAACGGTTTTTTCTTGTAATTTTATGAACCAAAATCTGACCTATTAAAAAACCACTGCATTATGAAGCAAAAAAAAATCCTTCCATATGTAATCGCCGGCCTTATTGTGGTCATTATTGTTTTAGTTGTTGGTAAAAAGAAAGGCTTGTTTGGTTCTGATTTTACCATCGATGTGGCTACTGAAAAAGTAGAAAGCAATACGATTACCGAATTTATTACGGCTAACGGAAAAATTCAACCCGAAACTGAAGTTAAGATCAGTCCCGATGTTGCAGGTGAGATTGTTCAGTTGTATGTCGAGGAAGGCGATGAAGTAATTAAAGGGAAATTGCTGTGTGTGATCAAACCCGAAATTTACGAATCGGCCGTTAACCGTGCTGAAGCTGCACTGAATTCATCAAAAGCAAGGTTGGCACAGGCAAAAGCACAAATGATCGAGCGCGAACTTTCGTACAAACGTTCAAAAGAACTTTACGATAAAGGAACGATTCCGGTAGCCGAATTCGAAACTGCAGAAGCAGCTTACAAAGTGGCTGAATCGGAAGTTATGGCGGCTGAATACTCGGTTCGCAGTGCTGAAGCTTCTTTATCGGAAGCCGAAGAGCAACTGACCAAAACCAAGATTTATGCCCCGATCTCAGGAACCATTTCGGCGCTTGAAGTGGAAAAAGGTGAGCGCGTTGTGGGAACCAGCATGATGGTGGGAACCGAAATGATGACCGTAGCCGATCTGGAACGTATGGAAGTGCAGGTGGAAGTGAATGAGAACGATATTGTTAAGGTGATGAAAGGTGATACTGCCCTGGTGGAAGTTGACGCTTATTTGGGCCGGAAATTTAAAGGCATTGTTACCGAAATCGCGAACTCGGCCAGTACCACGGGAACAACGGCCGACCAAGTTACCAACTTCGATGTAAAGGTGTTTTTGCTGAAATCGTCGTATGAAGATCTGATCGATCCGGCCAGCGGAAATCTCTATCCTTTTCGTCCGGGAATGTCGGCAACAGTTGATATTCTTACTGAAACACGTGAGAATGTTATTTCAGTGCCGATTGCCGCGGTTACCACTCGTGTTAAAAAAGAAGACGGTGGCACAGTCGAAGTCGGGGATGAAAATGAGAACGCTTCAAATGCTGATGAGGCGATCGAACGCGACGAGAAACAGGAAGTGGTGTTTGTTATCAATGGCGACCGGGTGAAAAAAGTGGAAGTGGAAACCGGAATTCAGGACAACACCAGTATCGAAATTCTGAAAGGTTTGAATGAAGGCGACGAAGTGGTTACCGCACCATACAACGTCATAAACCGAACATTAAAAGACAGTATGCTGGTTCATGTGGTAAGCGAGGAAGAATTGTTTAAATCGGAAGAAGATTAAACCTGACGATTCAACTATAATAGTTTCAAAACGGAAGCAGCTGAATGTTGTTTCCGTTTTTTATTTTTAGACAGGGATCATTTCCTGACACTGATTTCTGACTATTAATGTCGGATATGTAGCTTTAGTCTCCCGGAAAATAATTACGGCTGTTTAGCACTGTAAGGTTATTGGCATGAGCACGATTCACCTGCAGTACGGTTTGTTCGTTGTACGTTTCAGCCTCAGAGGTGTATTGTTTTGAAAGCGTAATTTTATTCAGAAGCAGGTCCTTGTAGTCCACCGAAAATTCATAAGAAACATCCTTCAGGTAATTGCTATTCCCTGAAGCAACGGCCAGTGAACGGTCCTGTCGGTTATTTTTTGGTGATTTTACTTTGGCGGAAATGTTCTTCACCGTATAATTCTCTTTCGAAATCGTAATGGTTCCCTGGAAAAAAGTGGCATAATAATCGCCCGAACCTTCCAGAGATGGAAGCACTTGTTTAAAGCCGATTACCCAGTATTCTTTCCCGCCAATGTTGGGTTGGTCTTTCAAACTTAGTTGGTAGTCGCGCAACAGTGCCGGATTTAGTATTTCTGAAGCTGAGCGCAGCCAGTCGAGTGCCAGTAATTCGTCGAGTTTAAGCATGTTCGAAGCAAAAGAGTACTTTTCGCCTGAATTGCGAACGCGGTACTTTCGAGACTGGTAGGCATCGAGTACCGAAGGCTGCGAATACCCCGTTTGGTCGTAGATGAGTACATCGGCTTTGGTGGTAAAACTCGTATCGCCGGTAGTTGTTTCGCGGGTGTAGCTGCAATGCAGGTTAAAAGGACCGGCGCCGTTGTTGTAGCGTATGTTTTCCGAAGCCATACGCAATATGCGTATCAAAACAAGGTTTTGCGCCTCGATGTCTACATTTCCCACATCGTAGGATTGCGGTTGCAGTTTTATGGTATTAAAATCGTTTCCGAACAATTGTTTAACCGGAAATTGCCGGCCTTTAAATCCAACGGCCGAAAAGAAAATATTCTTGTCTACCATTTCTTCCGGAATTTTTAACTCAAAATCTCCTTCTTCGTTGCTGGCGGTTCCGTAAAAAGTTCCGTCAAGTCCAATATTCGTGTACGAAATTGCTCCGTTGGTTTCGGCATTTACCACTTTCCCTTTTATGGTATGTGCTACTCTGCTGCCGTTTTGTGCAAAAGTTAATATCGATGTTGAAAATATAAGTGCAAGTAATATTGAAACTGTTTTCATCTCTAATAAACTGTTTTGTTGTTTTCTGAACGGCCATTTTGCTACCGGGTGAAATAACCATTCAATTTTAATAAAAATAACAAATAAATACCATTCTTGCTTAAATGAACGTTTTATTGGGGCATTATTATTGTATATCTTTGTTAAAATTCAAAGGAGACAATTATGAAATGAGACACGAGTGTTCGGGACGAGTTTTATTCGCCAGGTGGCGGACCATAGAAAACAAACAACTTTTGTAGTATGAATAAAAAATATCTGATTTTCATTTTTAGCTTATTAATTATCGGTTTTTCATCCTGTGTATCGAAAAAGAAATACCTGGAAATGGAAGCCGGGCGTTTAAAAGCCGAAGAACTGTCGCGCAAACTGGATGCAGAAAATCGCGATAAGGCAGCACGTATTGAAGCGCTTATCGCTGATTTTGAAGCCATGAAAAATGAGTTGATGCAAAGCAATGCTTTTAAAGAACAACGCATCGATTCATTAAAGACAGAATTGAGTAATTTGTTTACCGACCTGAGCAAAAAGGAACGCTCGCTGGAAGAAACCAGTTTTACACTCGATTTCGAAAAACAGCGATTAACCAACGCATTGGAGGCCAAAGACGAGAACATCATGAAACTGCAGGCTGAAAACGAAAGTCTTGAGGAGCAGATTGCAGAAAAGGATAACGAAATCGATGAACGTAATTTTCAGATCTCGAAGCTGAATGATCAGGCAAAATTATTGGAAGGCCAGATTGAAGAAGGTCGGAATTCACTCGCTCAGAAGCAAAGTGAGCTGGAACAGGTTAAAGGTCAAACTTCTGAATTGATGGAGGAAATGAAAGATAAGGATGCTCAAATTACCAAACTGCAAAACCAGGTAAATCTGCTGAAAAAAGAAATTGGGGGATAGAGTTTTCAACCTTATAAATCAAAAAAGTCCTGTATATACAGGACTTTTTTTTGATTAATGGGCAGTTAACAATTCTGCTGTTTCTATGAAAAAAAATTATTTGTCTTTACTGACTTCTTTAAACCACACACGATTTCCCATCGGATAGTAACCTTCTTTCTCCTCGGCGCTCAAATCCGACTCTGCTTTGGAGAAAGGATAATAAGGTAGAATTACATCGTCCCCTTTTTCCCAGTTGGCAGGTGTATAAACCATCGATTCATCGGTAGTTTGTATTGCTTCAATCAGGCGAACAATTTCGTTCATGTTTCGACCAACTTCCATCGGGTAAAAATTTACCGACCTGACAATGTTATTACCGTCAATTATAAATACTCCGCGAATATCACGATTGGTACTTGTTGGTTTGTGAAGCATACCGTATTTTTCTGATACTTTAAGTTGAGTATCTTCAATCAACGGGAACTCAATTGCCTGGGGCCCACGATTTCTATAATCCAATCCTTCCAGTTGTTTAACCCACAGTTTGTGCGTTTCCACACCGTCTCTTGATATAACGGCACACTCTACACCCAACTCTTTAAATTTTGGCTGCAGATAGGCCAATTCAAGAAGTTCAGAAGTACATACCGGAGTAAAATCTGCAGGGTGGCTGAATAAAATTTTCCACTGTTTTCCAAAATCATCCGGAAAATTGATCTTTCCATTTGTTGACATCGCTTTGAAACTTGGAGCTTCAGATCCTATTAAAGGAATTTGGTTGTTTTGGGCTGTTGAGCCCACTGTAATAAAAATAACAGCCGCAATGGCTAACATTAATTGTTTCATGACTTTTTAATTTTAATTGTTTAAATGCATAATTAATTTACAGTGATCTGAACCCACAAAACATGCTGAACAACATATCCTTGTTCGTCGATTTCATGATTGTGCTAATAAATAATTAGCAATAAGTGTTTAAAAAAATCAAATAGAAAGTTAAAACTACATATTCGAGCAAAATAGTAAGAAAACATTGGTTGGATTCCGTAGAAGGGGTATTCGTTGAAAATCAGACAAAAAGACAAACAGCTATTATTATCTTCAAAAATAATAATTATTCGAATCTCTTATTTGAATAATTTTAACATAATATTAATCAATCTGGTAATCCAGCTCATGATGGTTTTTCCGTAGCCCACCGAAGTTACTTCCAGGTAGTTGATGTTCTGCATTTCGAGGGTGAAATAAACGTCGTTGTTGGTAATGCTTCCCCTGTGGGTGCGGTGTATTATAAGTCAAAAAAAAGTCCTGTATATACAGGACTTTTTTGTTTAATGGAAGATTAACTATTCTGTTGTTTCTATGAAAAAATATTATTGGCTGGCTATTTCGTTTACTCGTTTAAACCACAGGCGATTACCCACATTATAATAATGCTGAAGTTCCTGCGGATCAACCTTCGATTTGTCTACCGCAAAAGGATAATAGGGAACGATCAGATCGTCGCCTTTTTGCCAGTTCGCTGGTGTACATACCATTGCTTCATCAGTTGTCTGAAGCGCTTCGATCAGGCGGACTATTTCATTCATGTTACGGCCAATTTCAATCGGATAAAAATTGATAGAACGCACGATGTTATTCCCATCGATAATAAAAACTCCGCGAATATCGCGGTTTGTGCTGGTTGGCGAGTGCAACATCCCGTATCTTTTCGATGCCACTAATGTCGGATCTTCAATCAGTGGAAATTCGATTTGCTTTTTCCCGTGATTCTTGTAATCCAACTCTTCCAAGTGCGCTTTCCACATTTTGTGCATATCCACATTATCTTTTGATATGACTGCGAACTCTACACCCAACTTCTTTAATTCTGGTTGCAGATTGGCCAACTCAAGTAGTTCAGATGTGCACACCGGCGTAAAATCGGCCGGGTGACTGAACAAGATTTTCCAGTGTTTCCCAAAATCGTTTGGGAAGGTAATTTCACCGTTTGTTGACATTGCTGTAAAACTTGGGGCTTTCGATCCTATTAAAGGAATCTGATTGTTTTGAGCACTTACGCCCGCAACAATACAAATTACTGCCACTAAGGCTAACATTAAATGTTTCATGACTTTTCTGTTTAAATTGTTTAACTATTCTGTTAATTTACGGCATCATACACTCAGTAAATATGTTGTATAACATGATTTAGATGGTCTAAATGTACATAATGCTTACAGTTTAGTAGTAATTAACAAAAATAGACAACAAATAGAAATTTAAATGTGATAAAATATTGCAAATAGGAACAATGTGCTTAGTTGAGCTGTAAAAAATAATTCAACTGGGGTAAAACTAAAAAATACTAAATTGTATTTTTTAGCAAGTTTTAAGACTTGACTCTCGACCGAAAGGAATAAAAGTTCGAAAAAGACTACTTTAAGCCGTAATTAATTTTGAACATTTTACTGTATTCAACAATCGATGATCTTACCTGGTATTCGTTGGCGGTATAAGGAAGGACGTTTTGTGCATTGAACCAAACCATAAAAGTATCGGCGTAAGCTTCATTCAGTCCTGTCAGCTTCATCACCATCTCTTTGTTGTAGTTCTTCGAGTGCATTTCCCAGTTTTTCATCAGAGCCATATCTTCCCTAACTTCGCGTTTTCGCTTTTCGCGTTTGCTAAGGTGATATTGCCAAAACGAAACCGGATTGAAAAAAGCCGCCAGTACCGGGGGCTTTTCATTAAAAGCATCGCCACGTAATGTTGGATCGATATTGGTGGGTTGACCGTGCTCGAAATAATCGAGTTGTTGCGCTTCGCCTTCTACCGTTACTTCGCCCACGTTGTACATTATCGGCTCCATGTAAAAAGTCAGTACGTCGTTTCCGGTATAATAAGGTGGAATTTTCATAATGGTTTTTCGATAGCCCACCGAAGTTACTTCCAGGCTGTCAATGTTCAACATTTCGAGGGTGAAATAACCGTCGTTGTTGGTAATGGTTCCGCTATGAGTGCGGTGTAAAACAATATTGGCATACGGAATTGCTGAACTGTCGGCAGCGCTTAGTATCTCGGCTTTTAGTTCAATCAGTATAGGATCGACCACGACAGCATCATCCTGTGCGCGGGCACTGTAAATAATCGTTAGAAATAAAAAAATGGCCAGTATCTTACGCATGTCAGCTTTTTCGTAACGCTTACAAAACTATTCAAAAGAATGATTCAGCAGCAGATATAACAAAATTTAACCGGCTTTTAACAGATGTTAAGCATGAACAAACGTCCTCCTGAACTTGATTCAGGATCTATTAATTAAATGATTCAGATTCTGAGATGAACTCAGAATGACGGTTGAAGATGCTATTGTTAGTTCTATTTCATCGCAGCAATGCGTTCCTCCAATACTTTTATTTTGGCTTCCGCGTCGACCTGTTTCGCTTTTTCTTTGGCCACAACTGCTTCGGGCGCATTGTTTACAAAACGCTCGTCACCCAGTTTTTTCATTACCGAATTCAGAAAGCCTTTGGCGTATTTTAATTCTTCTTCCAGTTTTTGCAACTCCTCTTCTTCGTCGATAAAACCTTCGAGCGGAATGTAAAAAGTGGTTGATTTTACACGGAAAGAAGCCGCTCCTTTCACTTCTTCTTCTACTGTGTTTAATGCGTTTAGATTCCCCAGTTTTATAAGAATACTGTTGAAACCGGCATCGAAACCTTTATCGCCTTTTTGCACTGAAAAATCGATAGCATCTTTAAACGCAATGTTTTTTTCTTTTCTGATCTTCCGGATTCCCGATAGAGCTTCTTTCACATCTTCGAATGCTGCCAACAAAGCATCATCATACTTAGTATCGGCCGGCAACTGGCTGATCATGATGCTTTCGCCTTCTTTGCGGTCTTCCAGCAACTGCCAGATCTCTTCAGTAATAAACGGCATAAACGGATGCATCAACCGAAGCATCTGATCGAACAGTTCAACCACTTCGGCATAAGTTTTAGCGTCAATCGGTTGCTGATAGGGAGGTTTTACCATCTCGAGCAACCAGCCCGAAAACTCATCGCGAACCGAAGTATAAACCGTCATCAATGCCTCAGAAATACGGAAACTGTCGAACTGTTTGTTGAGCGTTTCTACAACCTCGCTTAGTTTATTTCTGAACCATTCGATGGCCAGTTTCGAATGTTCCGGTTGTTCAATTTCTGCAGAAACCTCCCAGTTTTTAACCAGTCGAAAAGCATTCCATATTTTGGTGGAGAAACCTGCTCCCTGTTGTGGAAGGCTTTCATCGAAAAGCAAATCGCCACCGGCCGGAGAACAAAGCAGCATTCCCACACGAACACCATCAGCACCGTATTTAGCAATCAAATCCAGCGGATCGGGTGAGTTCCCCAGCGATTTCGACATTTTTCGACGCTGTGCATCGCGCACCATTCCGGTAAAATACACATTCTTGAACGGGAAATCATCGCGGTATTCGTAGCCTGCAATGATCATTCGCGCTACCCAAAAGAAAATAATATCGGGCGCAGTAACCAGGTCGGAACTTGGATAGTAATAATTTACTTCTTCATTCTCAGGTTTGCGGATTCCGTCAAAAACAGAGATTGGCCACAACCAGCTCGAGAACCAGGTATCCAATGCATCTTCATCCTGTTTCAGGTCGGCAGCAGTCAATTCTGCATTACCCGATTTTTCTTTTGCTAAATCAAGCGCTTCTTCAGCTGTTTCAGCACAAACATAAGTTCCGTCGGGCAGGTAGTACACCGGAATTTGGTGTCCCCACCACAACTGGCGGCTAATGCACCAGTCTTTAATATTGCCCATCCAGTGTTTGTAAGTATTTTTAAATTTCGGCGGGTGGAACTGGATGGTGTCGTTCATTACATTCTCCAGTGCCGGTTTAACCAGCTCTTCCATTTTCAGGAACCACTGTGCCGACAGTTTGGGCTCGATGATCACATCGGTTCGCTCCGAAAATCCAACTTTATTCGTGTAGTCTTCCAGTTTGGCAAGGTTGCCTGCTTTTTCCAACTCAGGAACGATTTTCTTTCTTACTTCGAAACGGTCCTCACCGATAAACATTTCAGCTTTTTCGCTTAAGGTTCCGTTATCGTTAAAAATATCAATCGATGGCAGATTGTGCTTCAGACCGATTTCGTAGTCATTGATATCGTGAGCCGGAGTAATTTTCAGACAGCCGGTACCAAATTCCATATCCACATATTCATCTTCGATGATCGGGATGGAGCGGTTAATTAATGGAACAAGCACGTGTTTTCCAACAAGGTGCTTAAAGCGTGAATCAGCGGGATTCACACATACTGCAGTATCACCAAGAATGGTTTCAGGACGTGTCGTAGCGATGGTTACAAAACCATCCTCTCCTTCGATTTTATAGTTGAGGTAATACAGTTTTCCCTGCATTTCTTTGTAGATCACTTCTTCGTCAGACAGTGCAGTTTTTGCTGCCGGATCCCAGTTTACCATACGCACGCCACGGTAAATCAATCCTTTGTTAAACAGGTCGACAAAAACTTTGAGCACCGACTCGCTACGGGCTTCGTCCATGGTAAAAGCTGTGCGGTCCCAGTCGCAGGATGCACCCAGTTTTTTCAACTGCTCGAGAATGATACCACCGTGTTTATCGGTCCATTCCCAGGCATGTTTCAAAAATTCGTCGCGTGAAAGGTCGTACTTGTCAATTCCTTCGGCGTTGAGCTTGTTCACTACTTTAGCTTCAGTGGCAATTGAAGCATGGTCGGTTCCCGGAACCCAGCAGGCATTTTTCCCGGTCATGCGCGCACGGCGTACCAGAATATCCTGGATGGTATTGTTGAGCATGTGCCCCATGTGCAAAACGCCGGTAACATTTGGCGGCGGAATTACAATCGTATAAGGCTCGCGCTTGTCGGGAGTGGAATGGAAGTATTTATTGTCCATCCAGTATTTGTACCATTTATCTTCAACCTCGGCCGGGTTGTACTTGCTCGGAATTTCCATCTGACTCATCTTGAAATATGTACCTAAAAATTTGAGGTGCAAAAGTAATATTAAATGTTCAGAGTTCAATGTTTAGCACTCAGAGTTTAATGTATGATAAAGCTGCAGATGAGAATATCTGTGATTCAAAGTTTTTAAATCAATAGCATCAGCTAAAAAAGGTTATTTTTGATGGCGAATTCAAAAAGATCGGACATGTATTTATTTCTTCGGGTAATGATCATCGCAGTAATTCTGCTATTAGTGTACTTTATTATTAAAGGAATTATCAGTCAGCGAAAAAATAATTAGAATTAACCTGAAAACGGTTCTTCGCCTGGGCGGGATTCTATTCATCAGAAAAACATTTATTTATTTTTCAATTTGCTAAATTCTCTTCTTAAACCCTTTATATTCTGCAATCAGACATTTTTTGTTGTTCGGAAAAGCATAAAAAATATCAATAGAAAATAAAAATACATTTTTATCTTAATAATTTATTCCCTAAATTGTTTAACAATAAACACAATTTGAAGGAAAGGATTACCATTAAATCAAACTGTACGCAATTCTTACCCTTTAAGTGTAAACTTTAATATCATGAACCCGGAACTCTCAGAAGTCATCATTGGATTTTGTTGATTGCCTTGCTGTGAGGTATGACTGTGTTATGTACCAAACATGAAACTTATCACTTAATACATACCAAAATGAAAAAATTTACTTATTCGGAATTAATTTCAACCATGCAATTAATCACAATAAAATGCCATAAATTTCTATGGCTGTTATTGTTTGCGTTCATTATGCCAGTGATAGCAAATGGCGAGCGAGTATATCCAGATATGGCAGTTACAGTGTCATCAGGAGGATCGGATTATACGATAACTTTTTCTTACAGTGGTGCCGGAGTAGTTGGATGTAGTGACGCTGTTGTTCACAGAATTGATGTTTATAAAAATTCGGATAACAACAGTGTTCAACACCAGACAGGTAGTGGCAGTTTATCGAGTGGAACCGTTACTCATATTACAGGTCCAAGTAACTCAGGATACTGGGGATTACGTTATCAGGAATCAGAAGATTGTAGTTGGGCCTGGTGTAACTGTGTGGAATGGGCCTGGAGTGGATATCCAAGAGCAAGCAGTTCAGGTGACAGAGGTAGCGGATATAGTGTTTTAACCTATGCAGCTACCGCTGCAATAAAATCTCCTACCGGAATAACTGCCTCTGACCAGGAATATTTTGAAAAGATTATTTTGAATTGGTCGAAAGGGACTAATATTCCAGATGCTAATACCGGTTATAATATCTACAGAGGAACGACGCTTTATAACGGAACTTTGGTGGCACAAGTGGCAGGAGATGCACGTACATGGACTGATAACACCATAGTTCCAAACGACGAATATTATTACTGGGTAACCACTTTTACCGACGATTGGGGTAATCATGAATCACCAAGAAATAGTTCAAATGCGGTTCTGGGAAAAGCAAAAACTTTTGCTGTGAATGCATCCGACGGAGCATATACCAATCGTGTGAAAGTAGAGTGGGATGATCTGTCTGATTTTGCAGAAGAATTGCGTATTGAACGCAGTGTGCCTGAAAGCAATCAGAAAGAAGAGCTCGATATCTTAAGTAAAAATGCACAGGCATTTAGCGATGATGGTGCCATCCCCGGTTATAAACATACCTATTATGTTACGCCAATTCACGAAACTCGCACCTTCCCAACCCTGAGCGATGACGGTTATTCGAAGCCAAACGGAACCATTAAGGGTACCGTTAAGTCTCTTTTGAGTGTTGGAGTAGAAGGGGTGCAGGTGTGTGCGATTCCCGTTACACCGAATTTACCGGCCGGTGCGCTTTCCATTCCTTCCGAAGGTTATTGCACCACCACCGATGTTGACGGTTATTACGAAATACGAAACATTTACTACTACGATGAGGCTGAATTCATTGTTGTACCGTTTAAACAAGGACCCAATGGTCCGCATATTTTTACACCGGACACACTGACCCGCGTGCTGGATCTGAATTCAAAATTAAGTTCCGGGGCCAATTTTACCGACGAGAGCGTTTTCTCCATGGCTGGTAAAGTCCTCTTTCCAAAATCAACCGCGGCCGAATGTGGTGTCCCCGATGTAGAAATTTTGATCAACGGCGAGAGTCGGGGAATATTTACCGATGGTAATGGCGAATGGAGTTATGCCATCCAGGAAGAAGGGAACTATTCATTTACTCCTGAGTTTTTGCATCATACTTTTGAAAATCCTTCGGGACAGCCGTCTACTTCATTCTTTGTTGACGGAGATTCAATAAACATTAATTTTACCGATACCCAAACCGACACCATTTTTGTGAAAGTACAAACGGGGTGCGAAACACCGGTGGCTGATAGCGTTAAAGTACAGCTTACATCGCCGGGCAATTGTTTTAATACCAGTTATTACACCGATGAAAATGGTTTGCTGACCATTCCTGATCTCCCGGCACGCGAATACAATGTGCAGGTGGTTGAACTCGATCCTGTTAATTCGAATATTTTTGATCAGATAGGTAACAAACCAATTCGTATCGATCTAACCGTGCGGGATACGGCAGATATGGTTGTCGAGCGCGACAGTCTGGATATAACACCTGCCGATACTATATTCTTACCGAACAATACCATGAGTATTACTCCTGCCGATACCACCATTGTAACAGTTACAGATACAATGCGTGGTGAGGTAGTTCCAGAGGCTGATTTTACCTACCATTCGCCCCTCGATATTCAGGTCGATTTTGCCGATGCAGGTGCACAAGAATACAGTTGCAGTAGCGGTAACGTGACACTTATGCAGCAGAATGAATTATATACACTCGTCTTCGAGGTCAACGAATCGATGGGAGATTGCCCGGTAAATGAAGGGCATTTACGTATTTTCGATTTTGTTGCCGATCGGGGAGATGAGCCAATTGAGATCCCCATTGTAAACGGTTTTGCAGTTTATACTACACAAGCCGGATTACCCGAAATTGCTGAGAGTGCTGAGCACAATCATGAGAAACTGCTTTATGTGGTTCCTGAAGTCGGATTTTTGGAAGCCGATCCGCAGGAATACTGGATCATGGTTGAAGGTGTTAAAACTCAGGCGCCTTCATTTATTACAAAATCGCCCGAAATGCCAATGCTGGTATTACACGATCCGCCTGGTGATAACAGTTATTCATACGTTCAGGAAGGCAAATCGTATAAAAGTTTTAATACTTTCGAAATGCTGGTGGGGGGAGAAGCAGGAGTTTATGCCAATCTGTTGATTGGAGCCAAAGTACTTACTCCCTTTTCAAGCAATGGATTTGGAACACAGATCAAATTCAGTGCAGTAGCCGGAAGAGATAATTTTAACCGCAGTGGTGTAGAAACAACAATCACCTTCAATGAAACGTTTTCAACTTCCGATTTGGAGAACCTTACCGGAAATGATGGAGACGTGTACATTGGCGCATCGTTTAACCAGGAATATGCACTGGGGGATGAGCTGACCTTTAATACGTCTACCTGTCAGGCCGAGATAAAAACTGTTCCTACCATCGATGTAACCGGTTTTGCGACTACTTTTGTTTATACAGAAAAGCACATTAAAAGTACGTTGCTGCCTACACTCGGAACACTTCGAAGTGCTTTGATAGCCGGCCGTGATACCAGTCTGCTTTCGCCTGAAGAAAAAATGCAGGCCAACCAGTTACTGGCTGATAGCCTCCATTGGGAAGATGTGTTGGCACAAAATGCAAAAAACAGAGGCGAAGATGCGGTGTTTAAAGAGAACATTTCGTTTAGTGCAGGTGCTCCATATACCAATGAATACACTACTGATACAACAAATTCAGCATCGTATGAGTACACGGCATTTATTAATACTGAATTGGCTGTAGGGATAAAAATTGACAATGAAACCGGAGCTTGGTTTGACAGTGAACTAGGAGTTATGGCTAAGTTCAGGTGGGCAAATACTTTTAACCAGGGGAATGATACTTCGTACACCCGAACCGTTGGATATATTCTTTCGGATAATGATATTGGCGATTTTTTTAGCGTTGATATTAAAGAAGATCAGGCATACGGAGTTCCTGCATTCAACTTAAAACTGGGTACAACAAGTTGTCCGCACGAGCCCGGGACACAACCACGCGACGATGCACGGATAACAGTTTATCCGCCACAGATCAACAATGTACCGATTGGAGGGCAAGCAGTATTTACGGCTAATTTGTTAAATGAAAGTCAGAGTCGGGAAACCCGCGAATATCACGTTAAAGTAGTTTCTACTACCAATCCCGACGGTGCGATTGTAAAATTGGGAGGTACGTTAATCACCAATGGCGGAGCATCTTATTTTCTGCAATACAACCAAACGGCAAACATTGCCCTCACTGTTGAACGAGGACCCATGGCGGCCACTTACGATTCGATCGGTATTATGATGTACCCACCTTGCGAATATGCACTTTGGGAGGACAACGGGAACATAACGAGCGGAGATACGGCCTGGATATTTGTTGATTTCCAGAGCGAATGTTCAAATGTTGCGTTGCATTTACCCGGCGATAACTGGCTGGTTAATAGCAATAACGGCGATAAACTGGATGTGGCCTTTACGGGGTACGACCGGAATAACGAAAACCTTCAAAGCATAACCCTTCAATATAAACGTCAGGGTGAAGGATGGATTGACGATGTGACGATTGATCGCGAATTGCTGGTACAAAATTTTTACGACTACGAATTTAATGTTTCCGGTCTTACCGATGGTAAATACAGCTTGCGTGCTAAAGCAAATTGCGGAATCGAAGGAGGAATTTCATATTCTTCTGAACAGTCCGGAATTATCGACCGTTCATCGATTGCGCCTTACGGAACTCCTTCACCGGCCGATGGCTATCTGCGTTTTGGGCAGGAGATCAGTGTTGTTTTCGATAAGGACATCAACTGCAATTTTGAAAGTTATTCAGGCGCAGTACCAAACATTCATTTGCTCCTTGAAGATTCCACTGAAATTCCGATAACAGTTCAGTGTTCCCAGAATGAGGATGGGATTATTCTGGTTCCCGATGACGATCTTTTCGCACAGCCTTCGCTCGAAGGAAAACGCGTTTATGCCGTAGTGGAAGGAATTCAGGATATTTACGGGAATGTTCAGAAATACAAAACCGAGTGGTCGTTTCTTGTGAATGTTAGCCCGGTTTCGTGGAATCCCGAGGAAGTTCATATGACGGCGGAAGAAACCGAGTTGGTAGTGCTGAGTGCAAATCTCGATAACAGTGCCAACATAAGTAAATCGTTTACCATCGATGAATGGCCCGACTGGTTAGTGCCTTCGGTAACTTCTGCCTCTGTTCTGGGCGGAAATAGTTTTACCGTTCAGCTTCAGGTGGTTGAAGATCTGGAACCCGGATTTTATGATGGCGAAGTGGTGGCCATTATCGACGATTCGCCGGAAGTGCTTCAAGTTTCACTTGAATTGTATGCCGAAGAGATCGATTGGAGTGTGAACCACCCCGATTTCCAATACAACATGAATATCGTTGCTCAGTTTAGCACCGACGATGGCGATGAGAACCTTTCGACCGGATTACGCGATAAAATTGCAGCCTATGTCGACGGCGAATTGCGTGGTGTGGGAAGCATTATGTATGTGCCCGAACTGGATAAATACGCTGCATTTATTAATGTGTCGGGTAACCTGGCGGGCGAAAACGGAAGTTTGCTCGAAGCCGAAGATTACGTGGATGATCTGAGTGTGCAGGACATAACATTTACTGAAGACAGTAAGACCTATGAAGCCACGCGTTTTAAGAAAAACAACTGGATCGATTTTGATATTTACGCAACGAAACCGGGTAATTTCATTGCCGAGTTCAAGGCTGCCGGAAACAAAGCCGGCGATGTTGACGTGTATATCGACGGTAGCTTAGTCGCGACCTTCACGGTCCCCGCTACGGGAAGTTCTTATGGCATATATACTACTCAATTCCAGGTTCCGGCGGGTCAGCACACGCTGCGCATTCAGTCGAACAGTGCTGAATTCGATCTCGACTGGATCAATTTCCCCGAATATCATGTTCGGAATCAATTTACTACTGAAGTCATCAAATTCAGAATGTGGGATGGTTTAAATGGTATTGAATACGGTGCCATTGAGGAACTGACATTCTTTAACGACGGTGTGGTTGGAAATGCTGAAGAACCTTTCATTTTGCACCCTGCAGGTGGTATTCAGGAAATGCTGCTGGCAAAAGGCTGGAACTGGATTTCGGTGAATAAAGAAAGCACAGACATGAGTGTAGGCAAAGTGTTTGAAAGCCTGACGCCGCCAACTTCACTGAACGATATTACACTGAAATCGCAGACAGGTTACTCGCAGTTCAGTCAGCTTACAGGCTGGCAGGGAACACTCAGCGATGTTGATATCAGAGCGGGATACATGATCTTTCTGAGCGCGCATGGCGATACTTTGAGTTTAATAGGAAATGCACCTGAAACAGATGTAAGTATTCCTTTAAATCCCAAATGGAATTGGATAGGATATCCAAAATCAGAGATTTTACCGATTGATGATGTTCTGGGACAGTTGTCAGCCGGTCCCGGCGATGTGATAAAAAGCCAGTATGAATATGGAGAATACAACCAAAGTACCGATTCGTGGATCGGTGATCTGAAGTTCTTCCACCCGGGGCTTGGATATAAATTGTTTGTTGGAAACAGCAGTAATATTGATATCCTGAAATCAGGAGATCCGGATGAACTCTTCCTGAAACACGAGTACAACATGACACTGACAGCCACCGTTGATTTTGGAGATCTTCCTTCATCTGATAATTACAGGATTCAAACCTATATCAATGATCAACTGCGTGGTGAAGTGCCCCTGTCGTACCTGAGTAAGCTCGACGAGTACATGGCATTTGCCATGATTTACGGCGACCGTTCAGACATTGGCGAAAGCGTAAAAGCCGTGTTGTGGGACGATTACAATCAGCGACAAATTGAATTGGTTTCGCCCGAACTGAATTTTACGATCGATAAAATAAATGGTACGGTTGATAATCCGATCGTGTTGGCAGTGGCCGACAATAAACTTTCGCCTGAGGATGACGGAAAGTACCATTTTAACAATTATCCGAATCCGTTCAGAAATGAAACGGCCATTCAGTATTCAATTCCTGAGGACATGCATGTGTTGGTAACCGTAACCAATGCTGTTGGAAAAGAAATTCAGCGTATTGTCGATGTGGAGCAAACGGCTGGTCATTACCGTTATGTATTTAAGGCGGACGACATGGCTGACGGAATTTATTATTGTACGCTAAAAACAAACGACTTTGTTGAAACTAAAAAACTGATTCTGTTGAAGAAGTAACAGAATACCTTTCGTAAATAGATGGGATGGCCGTGCATTAATGTGCGGCCATCTTTTTTTGTTGTAATTGCTCATTATGCGTCTGCTTTAGTAATTCAGAAACGAAGTAAAAGGATTACCTTTTCGCTATTTTCAGAATATTATTGTAGAAGGACGCTTAAAAAACATCATACATACGGTTGATTAAACCGACTTAAATTGGTTCTGATAGGCACGGAATCCACTCTAAGTCTATGGTTATGATTACAAAAAGTATGATTCTTGGCCTGCTGTTAACACCTCTTTCTATCGTTGCTGTTAACGACTCCGGGGGCGATGAACTAAACAACAAACTGGATGAAATTGAAGTTCTAATTGCAGAAACTGAAATGCAGACTGCTACCTGCCAGATGCATTCCACCTGGCGTTTCCCAGTAGAACTTTATGGTTATCTTAATCTGGCAAGGAAATATGCCGAGAATGTGAAGAAGACAAAAAACCAGCGAAAGGTGCAGGAGAATCTTCAAAGCTTACTGGCTACCGTTGATGAGTGCATTAAGGGGAAAGAAGGCTACTGGGCGGGGAACTGGAACGATGTTTGGGTCGATCCCGTTCCGTCGGTTCCGGATTGTGCATTGCAGGAGTTTCTGGAATTAAGGGAAGAATTGACTACTATGCTTCCACCTACTTCGGACGATATTCTCGTGCTTAACCAATAATCATCCCTACTATTTTTAATATTATTTTATCTATCGTACAATTTCGCCAGCTATTTTGGTGCTAAACCTTACTTCCTGTTCATTTTGCCTTGAAGCGATGTGTTTGGCAATAAATCCCGCATCTTTACCCACACCTAAAAGAAGAGAGGAACTTAGCGTTCGCTGAAATGGCATTCCGATGAAATACAAACCTGGTTGTTCATGAACCACTCCACGATTGTGTCGTGGGTAGCCATACTCGTTAAAAACCGGGATTTTAATCCAGCTGTAATCCGTAACAAACCCGGTACACCAGATGACGTTGTTTATTTTTAGCACCTTTCCGTCTTCGAGACGAGGATAGCCGTTGCTTGTTCCGTTTGTACGACCTACCCATTTAACACCAGCTTTTAATAAACGTTTTTTTGAACCTCCGGCGCGAGGTATTCCACGTGAAGGGTAAAAGAAGTGTTTACGCAACTTTCGCCCAAGTGGGTTGGCGACATTTAAAACTTTTGTAGCCGCAAAAACCATGATCGAATTAATAATCCGGCTGGATAAATTTTCCTGAAAAGCAGGTTCTTCCCCAACATCCCTTCCGGAAAGCCAGACTTCATGATCCCGGGCCAGATCCAGTGCAATTTCTGCTCCTGACTGGCCGGCCCCAACCACAAGTACAGAGCCGTCCTGAATCTGTGACGGACTTCGGTATTCCGACGAATGGAACTGAATAATCTGACGATTCAGCTCATCGGCATAATCCGGTATCCGCGGATGATGAAATGGCCCGGTGGCTACAACTACGTTTTCTGCAGTGATTATTTCATTTTGTGTTTCTATCGTGAATTGATCTCCTTCAGGATATAAGTTGTCAACTTTCACACCATTACGAATCGGAAATCCAAAACGCGAGGCATAAGCCTCAAGATAATCGGCGATATCGTCTTTTCCGGGGTGCGAGCCGGGAGGGCCAGGGTAGGGCATTCCGGGTAAATTATCATGGCGACCGGGAGTAAACAAGCGCAGGGAATCCCATCTTTTTCTCCAGGAAGCTCCGACTCTTTCGTTTTCATCCAAAATTACACATGGCATATTCTTGTGGGTGAGGTGCCAGGCCGTTGCGAGTCCTGCCTGACCACCGCCAATAATTACTGTTTCATATTGCCTTTTACTCATAACTTTTATTTTTGGTTATCTACTTAGCTTTTGTCAATTGACTGATTAAAAAGTATATAATGCAAAGTTACAGCCAAGTATTGCCTGATGCATCGGTGTTATTGCCCAATTTCAGGGAAGATGGAAAATGGGTGAAATTACCCATTGGATTAGATTTGGGAGAAAGTATGATAGTTGTGAAAAAACTAAAGTGTTTTCTTTAAAACTTAGTGTCCAGCATTTGATTTTTGAGTGCAAAAGCGGTCGCTTCTACCCGCGACGAAACATCGAGCTTAGTGAGAATATTACTTACATGTCGGTCAACGGTTCGCCTACTGATAAACAATTCATTGGCAATTAGCTTGTTTGTTTTTCCTGACGCCACCAGATTCAATACCTGCAATTCGCGAAGAGAGAGGCCAAAGGTTTCAGGTTGGCGTTTCCTGTTCAGTAATCGATTGATCCGTTCCAAATCAGGAATGGCGCCGAGTTGTTCATAGATCCAACCGGCTGCTATCAGCTCGGTTTCTGAACTATCCCTGTCGTTCATTTCCCGGTAAACAATTCCTTTTATTTCTCTGGTAAATGCAGATTCATAAGGTAGGTTTAGCGAATTCCAGAACTTCAACGCCTTTTGCAAGTGTTCCAGGGCTGCGCGTTTATTGCCTTCTGCAAAAGAAACTTTACCCTGGCAATACGAGCACATGGCCAGAAGATAGGGCACATTAAAATCCCTGGCAATAATGCACAGCTCCTTTTCCGCTTTATGAGCGTTTTCCGTTTTTTTGGCTGCCAACATGATGTGAACCACAGCAGGAAGAAGTTCTGCACGTCTTTTTGGATCTATGGTTTCTTGTAAGGTATTACGGATAGCAGTTTCAGCTACATTAGTCCGTTCTTGTGCGAGGCGTAGCAATGCAAGACCTGGCTGTGGATTTCTACCCCTTTTTACCGCTTCATGATAACATTCTTCTGCCTTTGTAAAATTCCCCACCAGGCGGTGAAGATCGGCCTGGCGATAGTAGGCTTCTCCTGCTGCCGGTCTACCTTGACTTTGTGTAAGCAAACTGCATGCATCGATGGTTTCTTCGAGCGCTTTATGCCATTCACCATGAAACTGAAATATCTCAGCCCTTTGCACCAGGCATTCTCCTCTGAATGGCACAAGATCGGGTTGGGCATCGCACCAACGTGACAGGGCTGCCGTCCATTCCTGTGCTCTTTCCAGGTCCCAGATTTTGCGGCAGGATTCGATGACGGCACAATAGACAATTCCATTTACAATCGGAAAAACGTCTTCTGTTTCGATGGTAATCATTGTTTCATCCAGCAGCTTTATTCCTTTTGCTATTTCACCCTGCTGAATCAACGACTGTCCAAGCCCCAACCGTCCAAGTGCCATCAAATCCGCATCTTGAAACTGTTCACCTGCCGATGCTACCGCCTCAAAGATTTGCTGTGCTTTTGCGCCATGTCCTGCGCCAAGTTCTCCCAACGCCTGAGGAATGAAAAGCAATCTTTTCTCCGGACAATTAGGATTGGGGATATCGCTGAGAAGCCTTTCCCCGCGAGCAAACCATCCGCTGCCCCTTGCATGTTGACCGGTGTTTACATTCATTAATCCCAGCCAAAAGGCACAGCGTACCGCATTTACTTTATTTCCTTTATCTGAATATCCTTGGTGCGCCCGTTCCAGAATCTGAAAGCTTGCCTTATCCTTTCCTGTCAGATAAGCAGCCAGAGCAAGTTTCTCCAAATCTTTTGGTTCCAGCGACTGATTTTTATCTGCCTGTAAAAGTTGGTTGTAAATCCCGGTCCAGTTTTTAAATTTTTGTATCACTATAAAAACTAACAAACAAGCAGAGGATGATGTTTTATTAAGTTGTTGATCATGTAAAGATTTACGCTCTGTTTTTGTGCATAATGATTTTTCCCTCTCATTAAACATTTTAAAAATTGAGAAAATAATTATCAAAAGGCATTATGACAAAAGGGTCAGGATTTGTCTTTGTTGAACTTAAGTTATTATTTCAGCCTAGTATCCTCCCAACTATTACAACTTAATCGAGAAATTGTTTTCATGGACGATTTTCCAGAAAATTTAATGCGAATATTTTACAATCTTCCTTGTCGTCAAAAAGTCCTCCGATCTGATGGTAATAAAATACATTCCGCTTTGTAAGTGGGAGAGGTCTATTTCTTCTCGAACTCCTTCAGTTTCTTTACTGAGAACAAGCTGACCATTCACCGTTGTAATATCAATTTGGCAATGCCCTAAAGTGCCTGTTTCAATGGTTATAGAACCGTTGGTTGGATTTGGATAAATCACTAATAGTTCATTGTAATAATCAGAAAATCTTACTTGAGTGGCAGTGTCCGGGCATGTACCCCATATAGGGTAATATTCTTCTAGCAATGGACAGTTGTATGCAAAATATTCTGGCTCACTGGTTATCTTCTCTACGCACCAGTCAGAAAGATCCTGATTAAAAGAGGTAGCATTTTCAAACATCCCAAACATCCCTGAATATTCAAAATTAGGGTATCCACTTGGACTAACATTACTTACATTCCAGGCGCCGATATCCTGATTAAAACTTTCGGCTTCCCTAAACATGTAAGTCATGTTCGTCACATTACTCACGTCCCAAGAGCCTATATTACCATTAAATAAAGAATCTCCATCAAACATCCCACACATTTCCGTTACATTGCTCACATCCCATAAGCCAATATTCGCATTGAATAATAAAGCTCCTTCGAACATAAAACTCATATTCGTCACATGACTCACATCCCAAGCACTGATATCCTGATCAAACGAAGCAGCGCCTGAAAACATAGCATTCATGCTTGTCACTGTACTCACATCCCATGATCCGATATCTTGGTTAAAGGAAATAGCGTCGGAAAAGGTACTACCCATGCCTTTCACATTGCTCACATCCCATTCACCAAGGTCCTGGTTAAATGATGTCGCGTGATAGAATGCAGCACTCAGGTCATTCACATTGCCTACATCCCATGAACTGATATCCTGGTTAAAAGATACAGCCCAGGAGAACATTGCACCCATATCCCTTACATGACTAACATCCCAGGAACCAATGTCCTGGTTGAAAGACCATGCAAAACAAAACATTCCCCCCATATCAATAACATTGCTAACATTCCAGGAACCAATATCTTTGTTAAAATATGATCCGGTCATTCCTCCAAACATTCCACTCATATTGGAAACACTACTAACATCCCAGGAACCAATATTTTGATTAAAAATTGTTGGATTTAAAATACCCGCAAACATTCCACTCATATCAATCACGCTACTTACATCCCATGAACCCAAATCATGGTTAAAGGAATTCGCATCCGCAAACATCCTACTCATATTTGTAACATTACTCACATTCCATTCACCGATATCCTGATTAAACAACCATGCTCCGAGGAACATATCTGACATATTTGCCACTCTATTTACATCCCAGGAACTTATGTTTTGGTTAAAATGATATGCCTGACAAAACATCGCTCCCAAATCCGTAACATTACTTACATCCCAACTACTAATATCCTGGTTAAAGTCATACATGCCAAAAAACATGCTATCCATTTCAGTAACCAGCGATGTGCAAAGAATGGTTAAATCAGTACTATCTTTAATCCTTTGATCCAGTAATGCCCTGTCAACTGCTTCGAAGGTAATTCCGTTTACTGTTCCGGTATCTCCCGGCCAGCAGTTTTCACATTTAATGGTTACTCCATTTTCATCCAAATAGAAATAAGGATTGGAACAGCTTCCCCATCTGGGATAGAATTCAGAAACCAGGGTACTGTTTCGGGCAAAGTTTGTAGGTTCTGAATTAACATTCCTTACACACCACGAACTTAAATCCTGGTTAAAAATAGTGGCTCTGTAAAACATGGCAGTCATGTTTGTCACATTGCTGACATCCCAGAAACTGATATTCTGATTAAAGCCAGAAGCCATAGAAAACATGGCTCCCATATCTGTCACATTGCTGACATCCCAGGAACTTATATCGTCGTTAAATTCCTGTTTCCTGTAAAAAAGTTCTGACATGTCATTTACCAATGAAGTGCAGAGTTTAGACAAATCTGCTCCTTCATCTAATCTTTGATCTAACAATACTCGATCTACCGCTTCGTAAGAAATTCCATTCACTGTTCCGGTATCGCCGGGCTGGCAGTTAAAACATTTTATTGTTATTCCGTTATCGTCCAAGTAGAAGTATGGAAGACAGGTTCCCCAGACTGGATAATATTCATGATTTAGAGGACAGTCAGATGCAAAACCAGGAGGCTCAATTTTTATTTGTTCAACACACCAGCGAGAAATATCCCGGTTAAATGATTTTGCTTCCTCAAACATATGCCCCATATTAATTACGTTACTAACATCCCAAAAATCAATATTTTGGTTAAATAAAGAATCTCGAACAAACATTGAACCCATATCAGTAACATTGCTTACATCCCAGGAACCAATGTCCTGGTTAAAATCCGATGCTCCACAAAACATCATACGCATATCCGTTACGTTGCTCACATGCCAGGAACTGATATCCTGATTAAAAGCAGTTGCCTCATAAAACATAGATCTCATATTCGTTACATTACTCACATCCCAGGAACTTAATTCCTGGTTGAAATTTCTGTTCCACTCAAACATCGCACTCATATCTGTAACATTACTAACATTCCAGGATCCAATATCCTGATTAAATAATGAAATCCGTGATGATAATGGCATAGGATGAAAATCACCACCAAACATTCCACTCATATTTCTAACATCGCTAACATTCCACGAACCTATATTCTGGTCAAACTCAGTTGCTCCCCAAAACATGTGTTTCATATTCTTCACATTACTTACATCCCATGAACTTATATCCTGATTGAAGTCAGTATTATACCAAAACATGTAGCCCATATCTGTTACATTACTTACATCCCAAGATCCAATATCCTGGTTAAAATCTTCCATGCCAAAAAACAGACTATCCATCTCAGTAACCAGGGATGTGCAAAGTGTTTTTAAATCGGCACTGTCTTTTATTCTTTGATCCAGTAATTCTCTGTCAGTAGCTTCATAGAGAATACCATTTACTGTTCCCGTATCTCCAGGTTGGCAATATGCGCATTTGATGGTTACCCCGTTTTCATCCTGGTAAAAATAGGGTGGTATTGCATCTGACAAATTAGCGGAGAAAAAAGGCAACAGTTTATTCTCAATTCTTTCCGTGAGTTTGTTCCAATGATCGCCAAGGTATTGCTCAAATGTATGTTCTATTCCGAGATCACTTAAAACTTCTGAAAAATCTTTATTTTGATTAAAAAGTTCATCATTCGTTCCACAATCAAATTGAATGGCCTTTATCTTCTCTAAGTTATTTTTAAATCCTGCAACAACAGTTATTGGATCATGAAGCAACCACTTTTGCCAAATGCTATCAACCATTTCTCCGGAAGTATTAAGAGGAAACTGAGCGTAGAATGGCAGCGCAAAAGAATCAGGAGAAAAGGCCGCAGCCTCTGCAATTATCATTTTTGTTACTACTCCAACCGCTCCAAAACTTTCTGCAGAATTCGCATTAATCACATTATCTTTATATGTAATTAAATTAAGATCTTCTAAATCCATGACTCCACTAAGCATATATGCTGCGTTATATTTATCCGGATAATTCAATGCTAACGAGATTGTACCAAATCCTCCCATGGAATGTCCCGCCAAACCACGGCTTTCAGTTTGGGGAAGTGTACGAAAATTGTGATCGATATAATTTATTAATTCCCCGATGATAAAGTCTTCCCAATTGCCTGTAATATATGAATTTGTATACCAGCTGCCAATGTATTTGTTTTGTGCATTAGGTGTTACCACTATCATTGGTTTTATAGCACCGGAATTTATCAACTTGTCACATGATTCTTTAAAGTTTGCCGAATTATACAGCCCACCAAAAAAAGATGTATTATCGCAGGCATAGCTATGTAAAAAATAGATAACCGGATAACGTCTCTCCGGAGAACTGTAATATCCCGGAGGAAGATAGACCGAGACAGCTCTATCAGGTGAATCACCTAAAAAATTCCCCTCAAGGGCACTACTGTGTACTGTGGGATAAAGAACTGTACCTTCGTAAAGATCATCCTGTGCATGTACGAGAACGACCGTTGTAAAACAACATAAAAGTAAGACCAGCTTTTTCATGGCGATTCAAATTTAATATTTCAAAATCTTCCTTGTTGTGTTAAAATCCTTTGAACAGATAGTGATAAAGTAGACTCCACTTCGAAAAGCAGACATATCTATTTGATACATGTTTCCTTTCATTTCTTTACTGAGCAAAAGTTGTCCATTTACTGTTGCAATATCAATATGATAAAGGTCTAAACTGGCTGTTTCGATTGTTAATACTTTATTTAATGGATTTGGATAGATTCTTATATTTTCGGCGATATACTCACTGATTCCGGTTGGATTTTCTAAAATCCGCAGGCTGTAAGAATCAGAACAATCCCCGTATTTCAGTTTTGCTGTTATAACAACCGTACCCGGCTTTTGGCATTTGATAATACCTTTTGTTGAATCCAGAACTGTAACAAGCGAGTCATTATCTGAAGACCAGATGATGGTTTTATTGGCAAAATTGGGTGGTTGAACATCGGCATGCAATTCGATTTCATCACCTTCAAAGATTGTATCTGTTGGTTCAACAATTTTAATCTCCTCACAACCTTCACTGAGCATGTTTAAATCAAAGCGCCATACATCGGCTAAAACAGTTGAAAAGATCTGCGAATTAAAAGGATAACCACCGATCAGATACAAAAAATCTCCTATTCTCTCAGCGGCCATATCGCTACGGTTAAAAGGCATCGGTTCCATTAACTTCCACATATCTGTAGCCGGATCATATTCCTGGATGGCATTTGTGCAAACACTATGTGATCTTGATTGATAACTATTACCGCCGAATAAATAGATTTTATCATTATAAACATTAGTGATGTGAAAAACTACCGGAACGGGCAAATCTGCTAATTCTGTCCATTTATTCTCTATTGGATCATATTGCTCTGCCTTTTCAACCAGTCTTGCGCATTTTAAAGTGCCGTCATAAAGGCAATCGAAACTGAAGCCGCCAAAAACATATATTCTACCGTTGTAGGCACAAGCTTTAGCTCCAGAACCTCTTTTAAATAACATATCCGGTAAAGTATTCCAGGTATCGGTTTCAGGATTATAAACAAAAGCATCCTTTTGCCCGGAAATGTCATAATCAGGCCAGTTCTTTAATCCTCCAAACACATATAATTTATCCTCCAGTACACAGGATGCTGCCCCGGCATTTTTTCTCGGGCAATCTTGTTTTGTCTCCCAAATATCCTGCACTGGATCATAAACATATGTTGAACTGGAATACAGAGGATTTGCTGAATTGTAATATCCTCCGGATATATACATTTTACCTTTGATAAAACCACCACCAGCTTCTACAAAATCTTTAGGTGCGGTTGAAAGAGTTGACCATTTATTGGTCTGCGTATTATAAACTTCCGTTGAGTTTAATATTATACCTGCTTTATTGCTCCCACCAAACAGATAAATTAAACTGTCGATAATACATGACTGTGAACCTCCATTTGCTGCATCCATCGATGTCATCTGTTCCCAGCCATTTTGAGCATGAGTGTTCATATTACTTCCAACGATGAGCAAAAAGATCGCCGGAATACATGCGATTTTAAAGTAGAATTTTTTCATGATGGTATGGTTTTAAGTAGTTGAAAGTGCAGTTTTAGATCTTGACAGTACGTACTACCCTGTTATTGGGTAATAACAGAGGGGAATACATCCCATTGATCAGTCATATTATCCTTTTACTAGAAAGTATATGGATCTAAATATTAGCTCCTGCCAAATAAAGCAGGTTGATCAGCTCCGATTCGATAAATAATATGTTGCGTTGAAACTGTGTAAGATTACTTAAAGCCCTGATGGTGTTTGCATCTGTGAAATCAATATCATTTACCGAAAATAGTTTTTCCCCAGTTGTTTTATTTTTAAAGTGCCGGCCTCAATTTGCTTTGATATGTCATCATTCAATATCATTAAATTTTAATCAACGTTTATCCGCTGACAATCATTCAATTATTTTAAATACAATTGTCGGTACATCTCTCAATATACCATCAGGGCCAGTACATTTTATACCTTCAATATATACTTTGAAACCATCACCAGTTCTGGCAATAATTTCCTTTTGTTCTTTAGTAAATAAATTGGAGTTTGATTTTGATTCTTGTAAATATCCATTAATCGCAGCGCTTATCTTAAACTCTACAATATCAAAACTTGAATCAAAGATGAAGTCTTCCATTTCAGCAACTACTTCATTAGCCATCATCAGTTCCTGCTTTTTAATATCTCCCCCTTTCTTTCCTGATACTTTTGCTACCGGATCAGGTAAAGCTTTTACTCTAAACGTAGTTTTTTGAATTTCTTTTCCTTTGCTCATCACAGAAACAATTGCAGAACCGGGTTCTTTTGGCCTTACTTCATATTCTCCATTTTTCCCCGAAATTTTACCATTGTCTATTGACGCTGTTAAATCAGACGCATCATATCCCGATGCAGCAATTTTAATTGGATTGTCAACACCGACATATAAAACATTCATTCGAACAGGCTCAACAGCAATAACTGTACTGGATTCATTTTGTCCATTTATACAAGCAATTCCAAGAAAAAGAGTAATCGCCAATGGTATCAAAACCAGGATTCTTAATTTTGAACCTTGATTAAATTTACCGTTAGCCATCATGATCATTCTCTTTTTTACTAGCGAATGTTTAAAACCAGAAGAAAGACAGATGAGTCTTTCTTCTGCTACCTGATTAAGCAGAAGAGTCTGGTACCTGAGCTTGTCAGTACCGGTGTTGAGAACACCTTCATCGGCAAGGTATTCATGAACTAACTGTACGGATTTTTTCATCATCCATACCAAAGGATTGAACCACATAATGGCTGATAATAGTTCAATCAGGATTAAATCAATAGAATGATATTGTGATGCGTGAATTCTTTCATGTGTTAGAATATCCTTGTTTTCATCCTTTTCAAGGTCGCTCGGAACAAAAATCCAGTTACAGAAAGTAAACGGACTTCCTGTTCCGCCGTTTAATAAAACTATATTGTCTTGCTTTATTCTTTTTGAAGTCCAAAACAGATAAAAAATCTTTATAAGATGAATTAATAACCGTAAACTAAAAAACGATAAACCTAAAAAATAGACTGCAAACAAAAGATTTACTATGCTCCAATTATTATTTTTTTGGGGAGAGATATTTGAAGTATTTACTGCAATCTCATCATTTAAGGATGTTTTTGTTGTAAGGTTGTCATGTGCATGTTCAATTTTGTATTTGTTTTCAGGAAATTTTATATCAATCTGAAAGGTTGATAATGGTAGTAAAAGCGATAGTGTGATGGAAAATATTAAAAAATATCTCAGCTGATGTAATCTGGTTTCTCTTTTTTGAAATACTAAATAGGACATGTATAGAACACTCAAACAAATTGTAGAGATTAGAATATATCGGGTATATGCCTCCATCTTATTTAGTTTTACTGATTTCTTGTTCAATCATGTTTTTTAGTTCTTCTAATTCGTTTAATGATAAATCCTTATTTTTCATAAAAAAGGATACCATTTGATTTAGTGAACCATTGAAAAATCCTTTGGCTGTATCTTTAAGTAAATATTTTGCATATTCAACCTCTTTTACCAAAGGATAATACACATTAGTTTTCCCAAATGTTTTATGCGTCACATATTCCTTTTTTTCAAGAACTTTAATCACCGTCGCTACAGTATTATATGCAGGTTTCGGGTCATTTAAAGCATCAAGGATATCACTCACTGCACCTTCGTTGATTTTCCAAAGTGCTTTTAATATTTCCTCCTGAGCTTTTGTAATCTCTTTCATGAATTAAATTTTTATATAAATATACTACAAATATTTGTTTAATACTATGATTGTAGTATATATTTCATCATATTATTGTATCCTATCCTTTAATTTCTTCCAGACAATTCATGCTGATAAGTTCCGATTCGATAAATAATATGTTGCTTTGAAACTATGTAAGTTTACTTAAAGCCTGGATGGTGTTTGAATCTGTGAAATCAATATCATTTACCGAAAAATAATAGTTTACCAGTTGTTTTAAGCTGCTGAAATTCCGGATTCAAGAACAGGATTTTAAAGGATCTCTCGTCCAGTACCCCCATCGGTTGAAACGGCATGTCCGATAGCTGAATTACCCCAACCATCTTTATATCCGGTATACCACATATGCAGAGTATCATTTATCAGGCATACTGCTCCACATGTTGCATAGTCCTGGTCCCAACTTCCCGGAGATCCTTGTCCAAAAACCGGATTTATCCGACCTTTTGTCCAGTGTATTCCGTCAGGTGAAATGACATGTCCAACATTATGAATGCTTGATTCGGAGAACCCGTTATACCACATATGGTATTGGTTGTTGTAGAACACAACAGAACCGATGTAATTAAGGGATTCGTCCCACTGTCCTGCATCACCGGAGAGCACAGGATTTTCTTCATATTTGATCCATTTCGTCTGGCCAAAACTGCATAATGTAAGCAGTACTATTAAAATTGTCAGGTAGATTCTTTTCATGGCGATTTAATTTAACGGTTAAAGATTTTTGGTTTCTTGTTAATCTGTTCTAAAATGAAAAACTACCACTCAAAGATTTTACAGGAAGCTGTAATTGGGATTAATGAGGTTTTGATCAAATAAACTTACGTTTTATGAATATTGAAAGTTTCATAAAATACCCATAAATAAAAGGGTATCAGATAATTATGAACCTATGTTAGATATCGGAAGTAGCTTTCAAAAAAAGTAATAAAATAAATCAACCTGATATCAACCGAAACCTCGAATACCTCCCAAAAAAATGGTGGCATTATTTTCATACGCGGATGAATGCGTACCCTGACGAAACTATCCCCGCACAGAGTTACATTTTACACTAAATAATCATAGGTAATATTTTTTGTAACTTGTATAAACAGAACTAAAAATCAATTGGATGAAGTTTCAAAAACTATTAGCACTCATTTTAATTGGAATTTTGAGCATAATTGAGTTTGGATGCAATTATAACGATTCGAATAAACAGCAAAACAAGGCCATAGAATATATGGAAGTTCGTGGTGTTAAGATTCCAAAGAAGAGCAGACTTGAACATCAAGGTCAAGAGCTTTTGATTTATTTGTCAGAACCAACAGAAATAAAAGGATATCTGGTGCGTAAACGTAAACATACTAATGACCATTGTACACTAGATGAACATGGGAACTTAATATTTTTTGTTCCTCAAAATGATTTGATTATTGAAGGGGTACCTTGTAAAGGGCAAAGCGATATTTGGCTCTATCCTGGTGGAAAATTATATAGTTGCCATCTTTCAAAAAATTTCGAACATAGTGGGCAAACTTTTAGTAAGCATCAACACATAATGATTGATGAAAACAGTATAATGCAAACATTCAACTTGGATTTATTTTGGGAGTATAAAAATCGCGGACTATATCCACAGCATCATTAATGAAAGAGAGCTTACCCCAAAATCATCCCAATAATCGTTGCACTCATCAGTGAAGCAAGTGTTCCCGCCAGCAATGCGCGCATACCGTATTGCGAGAGCAGTACCCGGCGTTTGGGTGCCAGTGCACCTATTCCGCCAATCTGTATTCCGATGGAGGAGAAATTGGCAAATCCACACAGGATATAAGTCGCCATGATGATCGACTTGGTATCGGAGAAAACACCGGCGGCTTTCAGGTCGGCAAGGCTGATGTAACCAATAAATTCGGTAAGAATGAGTTTTTCGCCCAGTAATCTTCCAACAGTAATAATGTCGTCGGGACTCACACCAATCAACCACATTAATGGTGCAAAAGTATAACCCAGGATAAATTGCAACGACAGTCCGTCATATCTTCCATGGGTGCCTTCAGCAATAATTTCGTTGAGTGTCGTCCACTGTCCTATTTTACCCACAATAAAATTGAACATGGCAATAAAAGCGATAAAAGCCAGGAGCATGGCAGCTACGTTAACCGCCAGTTTTACACCTTCGCTGGTACCGTTGGTAATGGCATCGAGCACATTGCTTCCGATTTTGTCGCGACTGATCTCGATTTGCTGACTGATCTCGTCGGAAGGGGGAACGAGCATTTTTGAAAAGATAATAGCAGCCGGCGCCGCCATCACCGAGGCTGTTAACAGGTGCCGGGCAAATTCGAGACGCATAATCGGATCGTTACCACCCAGCAAGGCAATGTATGCCGCCAGGACTCCTCCTGCAAGTGTTGCCATTCCTCCGGTCATTACCAGTAAAATCTCCGATTTGCTCATTTTATCGAGGTAAGCTTTAATCATCAGTGGCGATTCGGTTTGTCCGAGGAAAATATTACCGGCGACCGACAAGGCCTCGGCACCCGATATCTTCAATGCTTTGGTAAATACCCAGGCGAGTCCATACACCACTTTCTGAATGATTCCCCAGTAGAACAGCAAGCTGGTTAGCGCAGAGAAAAATATAATCGTTGGCAACACCTGGAAAAGGAAGATATATCCGTAAGTATTGGCATCCATTAAATCGCCCAACAGGAAGGTACTTCCTTCTTTGGTGAAATCGAGGATCTTTACAAATATCTTCCCAAAAAACTCGAATCCGATCCTTATAAATGGAACATACAAAACACTAATGGCCAGTACAATCTGTATCAATAAGCCCATGAACACAGTTCGCCAGGGAATGTTTCTTCTGTTCGAACTAAAGAGCCAGCCGATAAAAATAAGTGCCACCATGCCCATCAATCCCCTGAGAATTGTAGTTATGGAAAAGGGTTTTTCGCGTTTTTTTGATAAAAGCAACACCGAAGTGTCGGTTGAATTTTGCTGCACCTGAACCTGTTCCTGTTGTGCTGTTGTGTCGTTATCTTGTGCCTGAACCGTTTGAACAAATAAAAAGCCGGTAAAGAATACCAGCAAAACTAAAATCTGTTTCATTTTATTTCAACGTAAAGATTGTCTGCTTACCCTTCTCGGGGGTTTATTTCTTCTCTCTTTTGTTTAGTTCGTCGCGAATAATCGATGCTTTTTCGTAATCTTCGTTCTGTACGGCATCGTTGAGTAGTTCATTTAGTTCGTCGGTAGAATATTGAGAATACGATGAACCTGAAGGTGCCTCGGTTTCTTCATCTGCCATGCTTCTTACCGGAGAATTTTCATCTTCCTGCTCTAACACGATTCCTGCTTTTTTAAGGATTTCCTCCGAGGTATAGATCGGACAGCGAAAACGAAGTGCCAGTGCCACAGCATCCGATGTGCGCGAATCAATTTTAATCTCTTTTCCGCCCATCTCGCACAGCAGTTCCGAATAAAAAATTCCTTCTTCGAGTTTGTAAATGGTTACTTCCAGCAAGGCGATCTCAAAGGCCAGGGCCATGTTTTTAATGAGATCGTGCGTGAGTGGTCGTGGTGGTTTCAGTCCTTCGAGTTGAATGGCAATGGCCTGTGCTTCCACCGGCCCGATAATAATGGGAATTCTGCGATCTCCTTCCTCTTCTGCCAATACCAACGCGTAAGCTCCTGATTGAGTTTGGCTTACGGATAATCCCAAAATGTTAAGTCGAATTTTCTGCATATTCAGCCTGGCCTGATTTTCAGTGAAAACAAATATAACAATCATTTCGGTTTATGGCGTACTTAATAAAGCGAATTATTGGCAAAGCGCGCTTATGCTGAAGAACATCGTACTTACTATTGACTTTTTGGTGCAAATGGTATTAACTTTGTATAGTACAAATAAAATGAAGTATATAAATATTAAAGTCTTGAAGCCATGAGAAAGTTAAAATCCGACAGAGGTATACAGGGATTGATTCCGGCCATTGTTTCAATCGTCTTCTTTTTCCTGATCTTTATTTTTTTCGATCTTCGCGTAGCTTTTACGGCCCTTGGCATACTCATTTTATTTTACTCGCTGGCCTTTGGATTTTGGTCGTTTTATAAAACAGGCAATTACTACATGCTGGTGAGTGCTTTTTATCTTTTATCGCTTGGCGGAGTGATGCTATTTATTAAAGTCCCTGAGACATTAAATAGTCCTGCGCCGGAGTTTCCGGAAGAGTTTAAGGTTATTCTTGTTTTCTTTTACCTGATGCTGTTTTGGCTGATTTATGGTTTTATTACCAAAAAGTTTAATTACCGGGGGCGTGAAGTGCTGGAACTGGCAGCGTGGGATGTGGAAGAAGGCCCTGAATCGTACACCGAACGTCCGAGACCGGCAGGAGTGGTCGATTATTCGAAATACGACATTATTGATTTTACGAACTACCTGAAACGCATAATGATTGGAATGACCTACCAGGAAGAAAACCGGGTACTGATTGTCCCGATCAAATATGGCCATGAGTGGGGAGCTTTGTACAATCCGAATTTTAATTACCTGGAAAGAACCTGGATTGCTTTTGATTTCGACGGGCAGGTTTCGGTGCATATATCCCGAAAAGATTACCTCGATTACAAAGAAGATCTGGCTTTCGATCACCTTTGCGAATCGATGGGGAAGTTGTTTATCACCTTTGCGGATTTTTACATGCGGGGCGATAAAGTGAGAATTTTAGACCGCTTGAATTCGGTTAAACTTGGATTATTTTCATAAGATGAATTTTGAAGACGCAGCCAGATTTGGCACCTACATATCAAAAAGTTATTCGAAAGACATATTCAGGCTTTTGAAAAATTACCGCGACATTTCGGCTTCGGAAGCAGCTTCGCGCCTGGGTATGCATATTCAAACGGTGCAGGATTTTCTTGAAGCCATGGCCGACCTGGGTATCCTTTCAAAAAAAGAAGCCATCGAACGCAAGCGACCCTACTTCAGATACACCCTGAAAACACAAAAGATCAGTTTTGAAATTGACCTGAATGCCGAATTGCAGCGTTCCAATGCGGATCATCTTGGAGAAGTAAAGATCAGGGAAAAGAAAAATGCCGGAGTTCGTTTTTCTCTTGCCCGTAACGGACAGTATTTCAGCAATGTCGCCATCTGGGTGGGGAAGGGCCGCGAACGCACCGAAAAAAAGATCAATTTGACCATCGCACAGGGGAAGTTCCTCTATAACCTGCCATTTCCCGATGGCGGGCACATGACACTGGAAGAGATCAGGGTAAAAGCGGGTGTTGAAAATGCACAGATGCCTGAGATCAAAGATCTGGTTGAAGAACTGATTCAATATAAAGTTATTGAGGTGATCGGGTAAGCGTATTCTGATGTAAATTCCGCATAATCCTATTTCGAGGTTTTAAATTTTTTCTGAAGGAAATGTAGTTTTTTTCTTGCTCTTGCGACCAACAAAGTAAAACAAAAAAAGTACCGTGCAAAGATCAACGAAAAAGGAATTCAGTCAACTGATCGGGAAACATCAAGCGATCATTCATAAAGTGACTTTGGTTTATACCAACGGGCCGGCCGACCGTGAAGACCTGTTTCAGGAGATCTGTCTCCAGCTGTGGAAAGCTTACCCGAATTTCAGGGCTGAAGCAAAATTCACAACCTGGATGTACCGGGTGGCATTGAATACGGCAATAAGCAATGTTCGGAAAAGCAGAAACGCTCCCGGCTTCGAAAAACTTACCGATTACGACGGTGCCTTGGATGAAAATCCTTTAGAAGCTGAACAGGTTAAACAGCTTTACAAAGCCATTTCGAAACTCAATCGGATCGATAAAGCTATCATTCTTTTGTGGCTCGATGAAAAAAGTTACGATGAGATCGCTTCAATCGTGGGAACTTCTAAAAGCAATGTAAGCGTAAAGCTGGTGCGCATCAAACGAAAGCTCGAGGAACTGGTGTTGGAAATAGAAAAACAGGAGTCATGAAAAACGACGAAAAATTAAAAGCCATGTGGAACAAAGCAGAAAAAATGATGGGGACTTCCGATTATAACGGGCCTTCCATTGAACAATTCATTTCGGGGCGGTCAAGCGATACTGCCCAGAAAATAAGGAACATTATCATTTTTGATATTGCACTGAAAGCATTTGTACTGGCATTACTGATCATCGATTTTGTGCTTTTTTGGGGAACCTACAATGTGATGGTTGTAACGCTTGCCGGAGCCGTTTTGCTTGTGCCGCTCATAATTTATCAACGCGGTCTGCTTCATCGTTTTACCGAAGCAGCCGATTATGGGCAAAGCACGCGCGATAAACTGGCTTCGATGCTAACCTACCTGAAAACCCGGTTTTTTACGACTTTATTATCGGTTTCCATTACCTACCTGTTTGGATTTATAGGTGGTTCACTGGCCTATTTTTATGCGGCTTACGGCTACGTAAGACCACTCGACGGGATTGATGTGATGGTTTTTCTGACTTTTATTCTAATCGGAATAGTATTCAATTTCGTTGTGAACCGGGCACAAGTCAGGTACCACATCAAACACCTCGAAGTGTGTTTGTCCGACCTTAATGAAAACAACCTGGCGTTGGTTTCAGAAAACATAGAATTGCAGCGAAAACAGGACCGAAGCAACAAAATATTGCTTGCACTGGCAGTCATAATCGGTTTTGTATTGCTTATCGCTGTATTTATGAATATTGGTGCTGCCGGTTAAGTCAAACCTTAATATTTCAGGTTGACCGGCGCTATTTTTAGTTTCATAAAAAAGTGAGCCATGAAACGCATTCAACCCAAAAAACTATTTCAAAACACCGGATTATTTTTGCTTGCAGTGGTGTTCTCTCTTGGTTTGATGTTTGCCTTTATCGAAATTCCGCAATTGCTTGACAAATTTCTTCAAACGCATATCGGGACACCACAATCTGATCCTGCTTACAATTCAGACAAAATTGATTTGTTTTTTGATGTGTTTGCCATTCGATGGATTGGGTACATCTGTCTGGGATTGATATTCTTGATGATCATTGTTGGATTCGCAACCAAAAAGAACAGCTTTATTTGGGTGGGAGGAATTGCACTGTTCCTTCCGGTTTTTGCCACTTTTGCTTACAGCATGTTCTACCTGGCCGGGCTCGGCTTACTCAACGTAATTTTTTTCCCGCTGCAGGAGATTTCTCTTTCGACGATCGATTTGGGAAAAGTGGTGTTGATTCCGTATTGGATATTGATGTGGTTTTTTAATCTTTTTAATTGGCACGCTCATCAGTTCATCGTCTACATGTTTATGATTTCCGGCACCCTGATTTTTGTATTGGGAGTATTTGCCTGGATCAAAGTACGTTTTACCGACAATAAAGTAGCGAAACACTGGATTTACAAATATTCGAGGCACCCTCAGTATTTAGGATGGATAATCTGGAGCTACGGCTTAATGCTTTTTGGCCCCTCTATCAACCAAATGAAAAAAAGCTGGGGCTGGTACGGAACGCTTCCCTGGCTTCTGTCAACAGTGGTAATTGTCGGTATTTGTTTCCTCGAAGAATTAAAGATGAGTGAAGAATCCGGTGAGGATTATGACGAGTACAGAAAACGAACGCCATTTTTATTTCCCGTTCCGGGCATCTTGAGAAAAATTGTTCAGTTCCCAATGCTTTTACTGATACGTAAAAGACGTCCGGAGAACCGAAAAGAAATCGGGTTGACGCTTACTGTTTACGCAGTTCTTTTAATGGCTCTTTCGCTTTTCTGGGTTGATTTGCAGCCGGCTGAAAACCATAATACTTTGTCAGTACAACCCTATCAAAAGGAAAAGGAGGATTTGCTGATTGAAGAAATAACCAGGGAGCAGCCGCGCCGATACCGATCATTGCAGCCATTTGCTGAGCTTTTGTCAATGGGGCCCGAAACCTATCCGGCATTTCATGAACTGCTGGAGCATCCAGATCCTGATGTCAGAGGATATGCGATTCAGGCAGCCGGTGCATACCACGTTCCGGAAGCAATTCCTGATTTATTAAATGCGCTGAATGATACACTCCCGGGAATAGTAGAAGCGGCGGTCAGAAGTTTAGGAAGTTTAAAAGCAAAGCAGGCAGAGGACAAATTATTTAGCATGTTTAACAATGGGAGTAAAGTGGTTAAAGCTAATGTTTTACTTGAAGCGCTCTCGAATATTGGTTGCGCTGAGATCATGCCTTACCTGGAAGAGAATCTTAACGATGACTTTTGGTACTATCGAATATCAGCATTAAAGTCAATGATGAGAATTGATCTTGAAAAAGCGAAGCCGTACCTGTATCAATATTTGGAAGATGAAGATCCTAATGTTCGTCGCGAAGTGGTGTATATGCTGCTTGATTCCCTGCCTGATGATGCAGTTCCTTACCTGGGAAAAGTTACTGATGATGAAGACTGGGATGTACGATTTTATGCCAAACAGGCTATTAAATTAATAAATGAAAAGAAGCAGGTTTCGAAGCTTAAATCCGAACCTGAACAATAACATTAGAATTTCAACTAATACTTTGAACCATGAGAACAATTGACAAATTTTTAATTGTGCTGGCGGTGTTCACAATATTTGTAGCATCCGCAGCAGGGCAGTCGGTAAAAGACTTGCCTGAATATGAGATTTTTGCTGTCGAAATCAACGGTGTGCTTTGCGGTTACGCTGAATCGGAAATTGCAACTATTCAAAAGGATGGTCGGGAATTATTGGTATTGAAAAGAAATATACTGGCTAAACTCTCTGTGCTCGGAGGTGGAGTAGATATGAAAGTTCAAAATGAATTTCTGATCGATCCTGAAACGGATGAACCGGTTTCTACTGAACACGTGGTAGCCACCTCTGCTGAAGTGTATGCCTTTACAAAGTTCGAAAGCGGAAAAGCCTATTTTACCAATTCAAGAAATGGAGAACTGCGAAAGATAGAATTAGAAGATGAGGTAGTCGTTGAGAATTCAATCAGCTATCCGCATCTAATGAGAGATTTTATCGAAGGAGCAGAAAATGAAAAGACTTATTGGGTTTTTGACGATATAAAAGGAGTCGTAGCTTCCAAAACATACAAACGTATTGGGACGGAAACACTTGAACTGATTGGTAAAGAGTTTAATACTACCGTGTTGGAGGAAGTAAACCACGAGCTAGGAACAGTTACAAAACTATGGTTGGAAAACGAGCACAGTTTTCTGGTAAAATTAGAGGTGGCAGGCAGAAATATTTATCTGGCGGATGAGTCGGTGAAAAAGAAAATTCAGACGGTTGATATGGAATCCATGCTGTTCGCTAAAGTCGATAAAATGATTTCGAATGTCCCCGATATTTCTTACATGAAAGTAGAAGCCAAAATAGTTTCTGGAGGAGAGTGGATCACTGCTGAAAGCCTCAATTTCACTGGACAAAAATTTGTGGGAACTGTCACGAACAATTTAATCGAAGGGATTTTCGAAATTGAAAAGCAGCATTATTATGGAAAAAATGCATCTGATTTTCCTTCTGAATTTAATGAAGAAGAACTAAAAAAATATCTGGATCCTGAAAGCCTGATCGAATCTGACCACCCGGTTTTGGTTGTTAAAGCAAAGCAAATTACTGAAGGATCAGAAAATACATGGGATGCAGTTGTGAAATTGAGTACCTGGGTTGGCGAAAACATTCACGGAGCAGTACCGGGAGGGACTTCTGCCATCAATACCTATAACACCCGCGAAGGAGAATGCGGTTCCCATTCGCGCTTACTGGCAGCTTTTTGCAGGGCGGTTGGAATTCCCGCACGTCTTTCAATTGGTTGCATGTACACACCCTATTTGGGCGGTAGTTTTGGTCAGCATGCCTGGACAGAAGTTTATATGGGCGATGACGGCTGGGTGGCCGTTGATGCAACTGCGCAGGAATTCAATTTTGTAGATGCGGGACATATCAGGCTTGGGGAAAGTACATCCTTTAATCCAAAAGAGATGAAGATTCTGGAATATAAATTGGGAAGTGGAGATGTTACTTTGGAAGTTCCGGAGGAATTACAAAAGTACATTGGAAAATATATCTTTGAGGAAAGAAACGCCACCTTCGAGATCCTCTACCAGGATGGAAGCCTGACTGTAAATATTCCCGATGGCCCTATGCTGGCTTTGGATCTACCTGACGAAAATGGTGTATTTTACCCGAAAATGACCAGGCAGCTAAATTTCTCATTCGAAAATGATCTGTACGGGAATATTGCAAAAATGAAATTGCAACAAGTAAGTACACTTGGTAAAAAATTTGAACAGGACAGCATAAGTTCTGAAGTGCCCGAAGAGATTAGACCGCTCGTAGGAAATTACTGGTTTGCCCAGGCGCAGGCCGATTTTAAAGTGTTTTACGAGAATGGGCTTCTGAAAATTAAGGATCCACTTGCACAAAAGGTAATCAGTCTCCCCGAAAAAAATGCTGCCGGTTTGTGGATGGATGAATTTGGTAAGAACGAAATTGAATTTTTGAGAAATGAAAAAGGTGAAGTAGTAAGGATGCTGATTTACAGTAATGTGTATTTAAAGAAGCAAGTTGAACTTTAAATAAAAATGTTATGAAATACAAAGTGCACCGTTTGGAAATAGATCTGGAAAAAGATCCCTTTATACTGGAATCATTTCTGAACAAACTGAAAGGCGAAGTGGTATCAATAATCCCAAATATAGCCCGAACTACCCTGGTGCAAATCTACGGAGGTTCACGGAAAATCGATTTTCTGATCGTGGTCGAAAAAATCGCTGATTAACAATTGGAAATAAAACAGTATTAATTTGCCAATTATCTAAAATTAACTACTTTTGCAGTCCGAATTTTGAATCGATCAGGCTCAAATAAGTGAATTCCAACGGGAAATCCGCCTGACGGTGTAAACATTAAAAGTGAAATTATGTACGCGATTGTTGAAATTGCTGGACAGCAATTCAAAGTTGAAAAAGACAAGAAGCTTTACGTTCACCAACTGAAAGCCGAAGCAGGCGACTCGGTTGATTTCGATAAAGTATTGTTGGTAGACAACGACGGTAAAGTAGCCGTTGGGACCCCCACCGTTAAAGGTGCGAAAGTAACAGCCAAAGTGCTGGAACATGTAAAAGGTGACAAAGTTTTGGTTTTCAAAAAGAAACGCCGTAAAGGTTATCAGAAAATGAACGGCCACCGTCAGCAGTTCACTCAAATTCAGGTTGAAACCATTGTTGGATAATTAATAAAGAAAATTTACCATGGCTCATAAGAAAGGTGTAGGTAGTTCGAAGAACGGACGCGAATCGGAAAGTAAACGACTGGGTGTAAAAATCTACGGCGGTCAGTTTGCAAAAGCTGGTAATATATTAGTTCGCCAGCGTGGTACACAACACTATCCGGGCGAAAATGTAGGAATGGGAAAAGATCATACTCTTTTTGCATTGACCGACGGAACTGTTGTATTCAGAAAGAAAAGAAAAAACCGGTCATATGTTTCAGTTGACCCGATTGTTGAAGTAGCAACTGCAGTTGCTGAAGCTCCTGCAAAAAAAGCTGCTCCAAAAGCCGAGGTTCCAAAAGTTGAAGCAAAACCGGAAGTAAAAGAAGAAGCTCCAAAAGCTGAAGCTAAAGCCGACGACCTGACAAAACTGACAGGTGTTGGACCAAAATTGGCTGAAATTTTAGCTGAAGGTGGATTTACCACTTATGCTGAAGTTGCTGCTGCTTCGGTTGAAGCTATTCAGAAAGTACTGGAAGCTGCAGGAAGCCGTTATGCTTCTAAAGATCCTCAACCATGGATCGAAGAAGCCAAAGGTTTGGCTTAATTCAGACAGTTACAGGATTAAATCCTGAAGAAGATATTAAAAGCTCTTGTCGTTTGGCAAGGGCTTTTTTGTTTCAATAAGTTTCCGTTTGGAATTGTATTTAAAAAAGGAAGGCATAGCACTAAACGGCCACCTGCGAGGGTAGAATACCGTATTTATCGTGAAAACACTTCGCGAAATACGAAGGATTGTTCATACCAACATCGAGTGCTATTTCAGTAATGTTTTTCTTTCTTTGTTTGATGAGGCTAAGTGCTTTACTCATTCTCAGGTCGCGTATAAATGCAATGGGCGATGTGCCGGTCAGATGCCTTATTTTCCGATACAAATGAGGCCTGCTGACGCCGATTTCTTTACTCAGGATCTCCACATTAAAAGCTTCATCCGGATAATTGGTGTCTACAATGTTAAACAGCCTGTCGAGGAAATTTTGTTCAGCTTCGTTGATCACCTTAAGTGTCTTGTTCTCTATTTCCTGGTCACAAAAAACACTCAACTTTCCTACCAGTATTGATGACATAATTTCTCCGTCGTCGGCAATTTTGCACAGTCGGTAACTTTGTTCAAGTGCTTTCTCAAAAATGGTGTTCTCTTTTTCAGTAACCGGCTGACCAACGCTTATTCCCATTTTGAATTTGATGTTCCAGCCACTCTCCTCATCTTCCTCAATTTTTTTGTTGAACTCATTTTTTATGGCAACGGCACATTGCACCGCGCTTTCGGGCGTGTAAAAAGTAGCGATGAGGCAATCGTTCTGCAATTGTTGCAGGATGCGCCCTTGGTATCGCCGCAGTATATCACTGGCTTTCTGCCTGGGCTTTTCAGGAAACTTTAGTTTGTCAAAATTAATGCTCTCTTTTAGTGAGGTGAGCGATATAATATCGAGCGTTAAAATAAAGCGATAACCGGTATCGGGCTGCTCAGGATTCTTCATTACGATATCGTCATCAAGTTCCTGACCATAAGCCATAAAAGCAGAGTACATGCCGCCGGTCACTTCGATAATGTTGCAGGTGTGCAGGTCATTTGCTTCGCGGTGGGTGGCCATAATCGATTCTTTATCCGGTCCTTCCATCAGGCAAAATACCATACCGGCTTCTTCATTCACCCAATATTGATGATACTTGACATTGTATTTCGACTGAACAGCAAGGTCACGCATGTGCGATTGTTTGGCTTCTTCGATAGTGACACCGGGGGCAATGTGGTAATCCATGAAGAGTGGCATAGCATTCATTTTAAGGTTAAACCTGAAGGGGATAAATTCATAACAGCCCGTTGAATTATTTGTTCATCAGGCAGTTATGAATTTTTCCTGTTTGTTACTTCGAGGCACTTTATTGTTTCTGCATTTCTGCCACTTTATTTTCAAAATGTTCAACCAAATGTCGTATCCCTTCTTCCGGCCCGAAACTAACCAGTAAAAGGTCTTCTTCAACACCGCCGGTGTGGCCGGGTTTCATATAGAAAGCTTCACCTTCGCGAAAAACTTCCGAAGTTCCATCTTCGTAATCCATCCGAATAGCTCCTTTTACCACATAACCCCAGTGAGGAACCTGGCAGTGATCATTTTTCAATCCTTCAAGGAGCGGCGTAAATTCGGTTCCTGCAGGTGCATTATTGATATCAACACACATTCCGCCCCAGCCTTCTATCATTGGGAATACTTTGTCTTTGGGAAAATCATTCAGATTAACATGCGTAACTTCAGGTGCATTGTTGGCATTCACCACGAATTTGCCTTCGGCATACGAATCTACCCCAATCATATTGATATTCTTAATTTTCCACTCATTGTTTACGCGCTGCAAAATATAGGTTCGTTGATCCTTGACTTCGCGATTTTTATCGTACTGAGTCAGATCTACCCAGGCCATATTATCATCTACAACAATGTGGTTGTACTCGAAATCTTTTGGATCTTCATAGGTTTTCACATTGTGTTCCTTTTTCCAGGCCATGTGGTCTTGGAATCCTTTTCCTATTTCGTTCCAACCTTCGAAAACATAATAATATTCCATGCCTGAAACCATAAATTTGGATTCTTCATCTTTTACCCAGTTGTCGGAATAGGCTTTAAAATCGTTGTCGTTAAATGTTTGACGTTCATTTTCAAGAAGACGGATGATTGCTTTACGCTCATCTTTATTGTTTGCATTGATAAATAAAAGTCCGGTCAGCACCAGAATTGCTGCGATGCTTAAAATACCTGTAAATTTCTTTTTCATGATGAAAACATTTTAGATTAATAATAAGAGACATGAATTCAGGTCGTTACGATGATTACAAAGTTAGCTTGGAAGGTGAATATCAGGCGACCCCAAATAAATCTTTGAATGCCACAAATGATACATTCGGTGAACGATTTATGTTGTCGGGAGGAATTATTTTCAACCTATTCTTTAAACTTTTATATCGTGTTGTAATCTCTTAACCCTGTGAAATAATGCATCGCATTAAGTCTTGGACTTATTTCACAGAGTGAACTCTGAACTTTAAACTTTTACTTGTACATTTGCGCATCAAGAAAAAAAGGATTAGACATGCTCAACTTAAAGTTTATTCAGGACAATCCGGAGTTGGTGATCGAAAAGCTAAAACGTAAGAATTTCGATGCATCAGCCATTGTTTCCGAAATAATCGAATTATACCAACAAAAAAATATCCTGCAGGGGAAGGCTGATAAAGCAAAGGCTGAAATGAACCAGATTTCGAAAGAAATTGGACAGCTTTTTCGTGAAGGAAGAAAAGAGGAGGCCGATCTTGCCAAAGCACGCACATCTGAACTAAAGGAGAACATCAAACAATTTGATGCTGATTTTGCGGCAATCGAAGAAAAGGTTTACGATTTGCAGGTACAACTTCCCAATTTACCACACGAGTCTGTTCCCCCGGGGAAAGGAGAGGAAGATAACGAAGTCATAAAATCGGCAGGCGAGATGCCGCTTATGAACGAAAAAGCCTTGCCGCATTGGGAACTGGCCGAAAAATACAAACTGATCGATTTTGAATTGGGGGTGAAACTTACCGGTGCAGGATTTCCCGTTTATCGTGGGAAAGGAGCACAGCTTCAACGTGCACTGATCAACTTCTTTTTGGCCGAAGCATCGAAGGCAGGTTACGAAGAAATTCAACCTCCTTTGGCGGTTAACGAAGCATCGGGTTTTGGCACCGGACAATTGCCCGACAAAGAAGGCATGATGTACCACATTACAGCTGAAAATCTGTACCTGATCCCAACAGCAGAAGTACCGGTAACCAACATTTACCGCGATGTGATTCTGGATGCCAAAGATCTGCCTTATAAAAATACAGCCTACAGTGCCTGTTTCCGTCGCGAGGCCGGCTCGTATGGCAAAGATGTACGTGGATTGAACCGTCTGCACCAGTTTGATAAAGTAGAAGTTGTACAGATCGCACATCCGGATAAATCATACGAAGTGCTTGACGAGATGGTAGCTCATGTGGAAGGACTGGTTCAAAAACTCGGATTACCTTATCGCATTTTGCGTTTGTGTGGTGGCGACATTAGTTTTACTTCGGCACTGACTTACGATTTTGAAGTGTATTCAGCTGCACAGGAAAAGTGGCTCGAAGTAAGTTCGGTTTCGAATTTCGAAGCGTTCCAGGCTAACCGTTTGAAACTTCGTTTCCGGGAAGAAGGAGTGAAAAAACCACAAATAGCACACACGCTTAACGGAAGCGCGCTGGCTTTACCGCGAATTGTTGCTGCCTTGCTCGAGAACAACCAGACGCCGGCGGGAATAAAAATTCCTGAGGTGTTGGTTCCATTTACCGGATTCGACATCATCAACTAATTGGATTTAAAAAGATATTTTCAGAAAGCTGTCAGATCATGACAGCTTTTTTTGTATCTATAAATTCTGGTTATCGTAGCAAAAAGTAAGTATGGATAAAGAACAAAAACATCGCCTGATTTCGGTTTTGGAAGGACACATGTTCCGGGTGGAAGATCTTTGCCGTTCGGAAGATGTATCGCCGGAAATCAAAGTGCATGAAATCCGTAAATCATTTAAACGAATAAATGCCTTGTTGCGGTATTTCCCCGATATATTGAAGGAAGAAGTTCAGGCTTTTCGTCATCCGATGAAGGACCTTGCCAGACTGCTTACAATGGCCCGTGAAACCACTGTTAATTTGCAGTTTTTTGAAACACTTTGTGCCGAAAATGTCGACCTTGCTTTGCCCGAAGCAGAGGAGCTAAAACAGCAACTGCTTGACGAAAACCAGCGTAGTTTGCTTGAAATCACGAAAGGCGAGTCGGTATTTGAGGCCATCAGAAAACAGATGCAAAGCGGGCAGCACGAATTTCTTGACAAATTGCCCGACTCGGATTTTAGTATTGATATTGCTGCTGAACTCAGGCTTTCGTTTGAAAAGGCGCGAGAGCTGTTTACAGATTCATTGGAGGAATATCACCCGGAAGAGTACCACGAACTGCGCAAAAAGATGAAGGTCCTTTATTATCAGTTCGAATTTCTGCATCCCGGGCAGGTGGCGGTTCCGGGAACGCTTCTTGAAAATCTGCATGGCATTACCGATCAGTTGGGTGACGACCACGATTGGTACATTTTTCTAAAGGAAATTGACGAGGACAAGTACAGCGTTTCTGAGTCGTATCGGCAATTACTCGACGCAACCATTCAGCGTTATCAGCGATCCAACCTCGAACTGTTAAACCAAAGCCTTACAGATTTCTTTCGCCCCGGGAATAATGCATTTTTAAAGTCCCTGGAGGATGTGTAACCAAACCTGTTAATTCACGATCACTTCATCGGCAAAAATCCAAACCGGCAGTCCCGAGGCATTGTGCCATTCGGGTGCTTTCGATACATTTTTTGCCATAATTTTTATAAACCTGGCTTCAACAGCTTGGTGTTTTACTTCAAACAATTCAATGTCATTCTTTTTACTTTCGGGGCTGATCGGATATTGTGTGGCAACTGTCCCCAGTTTTTTGAAAGACTTGCCATCCGCCGAACACAGAAATGTGACTTCTTCCGGAAAGAAAACAATGTGATTGGTAACCTGCAAAAACGCGATGGAAATACGACTGAACTCCTTTTGTTCATCCAGGTCGATAATTGCTTCCATGTCGTGCCCTTCGAAACCCAACCAGTTGGCAAAAAAGCTACTGCCGCCAAATGCACCGTCGGTAAGTACCTGCGGGTCTTCATTCGCATATTTTTTGGGAGCGGTTAGCAACCTTACTTTACTTCCACGTGCCAGGTTCGGTTGCGATGCCCGTGCCAGCACATTTTCGTAAGCGGCCAGGTATTCATCCACAGTATAACCCATTTCATTCATCAGGCTGATGCCGGAAGAATTGCATGTGTTTCTGAAGCGATTCAAAGTGTTCTGCACCTTGTTAGATATACTGTCTCCCTCCAGTAACTGAAATTCGGGCGACATTCCATTTCTGGCCATTTCAAGCATCGCGTAATCAGTACTTATTCTTGATGCACGAACACGCTTTAACACCACCGGTTTAGCGGCCACCGCATTCTCCGCCTGATTAAAAAAGTCCATGTAGGTTTTTAGCAGTTCCGGACTCAAAAACGAATGAAACGCCTGCGACGGATCGCCATACAAATACAGAAAATAATCAGGGTCGTTTTTCAGTTCATCGTGAATTTTGTCGATGTATTGTTTCACATAAACTCCGGCTTCCTCGTAATATGCATCTACAAATTCGGTGATCAGGTCGTCGGTATTCAGGTCGGGATCCCACAGCAATTTTGCGGTTAGCCACGAGCGCAGTTCAAATAATTCGCTGGGATTATGACTGTGTTGCTCGAAAATCCATCGGGCATTGTTGGCTCTGAAAAAACGGATATTTGGTCCCAGCGTTTCAAGGTTTGGAAACGGTGCCAGAAAGTTGGTGAACTGTGTGGTGTAATCCCAGATGCGTATATTTTCGGTAAGTTTTTTCCAGCCCATCAGGTCTTCGGCAAAATCGCTGCATTTTTCTTCGATCGGTGCACTGCGGTCGCACTCAATCGAGCATAAAGTTATCATTACATTCTCCAAAGGTTTGGTTTTACAGGGCTTTCGAGTGTGCTGGTAGGCCAGCGTAGAAATGGTTTTACCGGGGAATTCTTTGGCAACTGCATTCACAAAACGTATCATCGAGCCGCTGGGCGAACCTTCCTCTTCATCAATTTTACTGCAGCTTTCACATTGGCAATACTGGGTGTTATCGTCCTGGCTCACCGAAATAACCTTCTGGTCGGGATATCTTTCAAACCAGGTTCGTACCGAATCAATCACAATATGAAGCACCTCTTCATTACTCAGGCAAAGTTGAGTGTGTCGGCGTTCCTGGTCTCTTAATGCATAATATTCAGGATGACTGTCAAAAAATTTTTCCTGCGGAACCAGCCGGTGAAACGTGTGAACTCGTGCGATGGGCACATAATCGGGAAATGCTTCATGGCTGACTTTTAGTTGATCTGCAAAATCCGGGTTTTCGTAAAACAGGCGTGAGTGAACCGTGCGTGTAGTTATGTCGGGTGTATACCGGTAGTTTAGTGGCAGGTTGACCGACAGTTTATTCACTAAAGGTATTTTCTCAACTTCGGGTGAAAACCACCGGCAGCCGAGTTCTTTTTCCAGGAATTCGTACACGGCGTACAAAGTACTTTCCGCATTTCCACCTGAAATAATAATGTCCTTGCCATCCGCCGCATAAGAAACAGTATGTTCTGAGAGTAGCGTGGAATCTATCCGGACAATAATAGCCGGCTTGTCAGGATTCACATTATTTACAATGGGAAACGCTGCTCCACTAATTTCCTGAAGATAATACTGAAGTTCGTTGGCAGCTTTTAATATCTTGCCATCGGTATTTGTAGTTGTTGTTATTTCATAATCGCTGCTGCCATTGCGGGTGAGTACAAGCTCATCATTTTTTTTACACCCCGTTTGAACGAGGAAGAACAAAAGCAGGAAAGAAACATAGTTTTTCATAAGCTTAGGTTTTGCAGGCAGTCTTTTCTATTATCTGCCTTTTTTGCCTCAGGATTCCTCCGGAACATCAACTTTACGTATAATCGATTTGTCTTTACAGTTTTCCAGAAGTGTCAGACTGGTCATGCGTAGAAGCGGATGTTTAAAGACGGGGGCAATTTCGGCCAGTGGCACCAGCACAAATTTACGTTCATGAATGCGCGGATGCGGAATGATCAGATTCTTACTTTCATAAAAATCCTCGTCGAAATATAAAATGTCCACATCCATTTCGCGATCGGTATAGCGTTCTATACTTGATTTTCGGGTAAACGAATCTTCAATTTCTTTAATGCGCCACAATAATTCCTCAGCTTCCAACTGCGTATCAATGCAAATTACACGGTTCCAGAATAAATTTTCGGAATGAAAACCCCAGGGCGGCGTCTCGTAAATTGAAGATTTTTTGGAGATCTTTCCCAACTTCTTTTCAATCAGTTGATCTGCCAGCATGAAATTATGGTGTTTGTCACCAATATTTCCGCCAATTCCAAGAAAAACCTTGTGCATAATTTTATATTTGTAATAAACTGTTTAAAAGCCCTACGAATTCATCTAAAGAAATCGTTTTAGCAAAAATAGAAAACTTAAACGGCAAATGTTCTGATTTTTGCATGGCTTGAGTGAACAAGAACAAATTAATTGAAGAGATAAAATAAAAACAACAATACAAAATGAAGGAATTTTTTAAGTACGTACTGGCTACCGTTGTGGGGATCATTGCGGTGTCTATCGTTGGAACTTTAATCATGTTTATGGTAATTGGAGCCATTGTGGCTTCTACCGAAAAGGAAGTAGTGGTTGAGAATAACTCCATGTTGCTCATTGACCTCAATCGATCACTGGTCGACCGGTCGAAGAGCGATCCTTTTGAAGATCTGGAATTACCTTCCATGTTTGCGAGCGTGAAAACAATTGGTCTCGATAATATTTTAACTTCTCTTGAAAAAGCCGTTTACGACGACCGCATTAAAGGTGTTTATCTCGATCTTTCAAGCATCAGTGGTGGAATGGCTTCGGTAGAAGAGATCAGAAATGCACTGATAGCTTTTAAAGACAGTTGCGACAAACCGGTTTATGCCTGTGCCGATAAAATGATGCTGGGGCAAAAAGCCTATTATCTGGCTACAGTTGCCGACAAAATTGTGGTCCATCCAGAGGTTGCGATCGATTTTCGTGGATTGGGTGGCGAAATGATGTTCTACAAAAATGCACTGAAGAAAATTGGTGTTGAAGTGGAGGTTGTGCGGCATGGTAAATTCAAAGCTGCTGTTGAACCGTTTCTGTTGGATAAAATGAGTGAGGAAAACCGAGAGCAAACCATGAGTTACCTGAATAACTTATGGAACCAAATGTTAAAAGGAATTTCTGAAGAGCGGGGACTTTCAGTAGAAGAACTAAACCAAATTGCTGATGAAGTTCAAACTTTTAAAATGGCAGAGACTGCTGTTGAAAACGGCTTGATTGATGCGATAGAATACAAAGATCAGGTTCTTGACGACCTGCGTGAGATTACAGGAATAGAAGGAACCGAAGGAATTCCAATGATCGGGGTGAAAGATTATGCCAACGCTCCTGTAAAAGGCAAGACTAAAAAATACAGTCGTAATAAAATTGCAGTGATCTATGCCACCGGAGAGATCGGATTCTCAATAACAGGAGATGAGGTAATTGAAGGTGATAAACTGGGACGAGAAATTCGTAAAGTGCGTCAGGATAGTTCATACAAGGCTATTGTCCTTCGGGTAAATTCGCCTGGCGGGCTGGCTTTCGATTCTGAAACCATTTGGCGCGAAGTAAAATTGGCTGCCCAAACTAAAACTTTGGTGGTGTCGTTTGGCGATTATGCTGCTTCCGGAGGATATTATCTTTCCTGTCCGGCTGATAAAATTGTAGCCAGTCCGAATACCATCACCGGTTCGATTGGTGTTTTTGGGTTGGTTCCAAATGCCGGAGAATTGATTCATGATAAACTCGGCATTTCTACCGATGAAGTAAAAACGAATAAAAATACGGTTATTCCAACATTAACACGTCCAATGAACAGTTTTGAAAAGGAAATGAGGCAAAAGAGTGTCGAAAATGCTTACGATACCTTTATCTCGCATGTTGCCGAAGGTCGCGGAATGACAAAAGAAGCTGTTGACGAGATCGGGCAGGGTCGTGTTTGGACCGCTGAGCAGGCCAAAGAAATTGGTTTGGTTGACGAATTTGGCGGATTGCAAGATGCCATTGCTTTGGCTGCCGAAATGGAAGGACTGGAAAATTACCGCACAGTATCCTTACCAACTCTACCCAATCCATTCGAAGAGATTTTTAAAATGGGAGGTGACAATGTACGTGCACGTATTCTGATAAACGAACTCGGCGAGAAGTACCGTTATTACGAGTATTTTAAAAAGATAAGCAGCATGAACGGAATTTATGCCCGCCTGCCTTACGATATTTATGTGAACTAATTTGTTCTCACCATAAGAAGAAGGATGTAACAGCAATTGTTGCATCCTTTTTTATTAATTTAGCTTTTTATAGAAATCCGTTTCATGCTCAAGATCTTACTTTATCCTCTTTCCTGGTTGTACGGTATCGGTGTATTGCTCCGGAACCGTGCCTATGATCTTAACATTTTAAAATCGCACGAATTCGATGTTCCGGTTATTTCTATCGGGAATATTACAGTCGGTGGTACAGGTAAAACGCCACATGTCGAGTACCTGGTCAGCCTGCTGAAAGATAAATACAACGTGGCGACCTTGAGCCGCGGATACAAGCGTAAAACAAAAGGTTTTCGTTTGGTAGAAACGACATCAACAGCCATAGAAACCGGGGACGAACCTTTACAGATCAAGACCAAATTTCCGGAGGTTACCGTGTCGGTTTGCGAAAACCGGGTGAAGGGTGTTGAACAATTGATTTCCAACGATACATCTTTGCCCGATGTCATACTTCTCGACGATGCCTTCCAGCACCGTCGCATTTCACCGGGGATTAATATTCTGCTGATCGATTACAACCGTCAGATCAAAAACGATCACCTTTTACCATACGGCCGGCTGCGCGAAGGAAGATACCAGGCGCGTCGGGCCAACATTATTATTTTTACCAAATGCCCCGATGAGGTTACACCCATCATGCGTCGCATTTTACAAAACGATATTAATTTGCTGCCCTACCAAAAGCTATATTTTACCAAGCTTGAATATGCAAAACTGGTGCCGGTATTTGGTGGAAAACGTTTGGGGAAACCATTTTACGAGGATAAAAAATACAGCATTTTGCTGCTTACAGGAATTGCATCGCCAAAGTTGATGAGCAACTACCTGAAACAGTTTTCCGACCAGATCGAAACAATTACATTTCCCGATCATCACGATTATTCAGCCGTCGATCTTCAGACAATCGAAAATCGTTTTGAAGCGATTCCGGCTGGAAAAAAGATCATCGTTACAACCGAAAAGGATGTGATGCGTTTAAAGAACATGGAATTGAGTGAAAATCTGAAGACACAGCTCTATTACCTGCCGGTTAAGGTGCAATTCCTGGAGGAAGAAAAGAAGTCGTTTAACAAGAAAATATTGAATTATGTTGGAGAAAATAAAAGCAACCGCGAACTACATAAAAGAAAGAATTCAGGCAAGTCCTGAAGTAGGAATAGTACTGGGAACCGGACTTGGTGGACTCGTCAAAGAGATCGAGATCATCGATTCAATTCCATACACCGAAATTCCCGACTTCCCGGTGTCCACGGTAGATGGCCATGCCGGACGCCTGATCTACGGTAAACTGGGCGAACGCGAGGTGCTGGCCATGCAGGGCCGCTTTCATTATTACGAAGGCTACAACATGAAAGAAGTAACGTTCCCGGTTCGGGTAATGAAATATGTGGGTGTTTCGCATTTGTTTGTTTCCAATGCCAGTGGCGGACTTAATCCCGACTGGAAAGTGGGTGAGATTGTGGTGATCAACGACCACATCAATTTTTTCCCCGAACATCCCTTGCGTGGTAATAACAACAACGAGCTGGGACCACGTTTCCCCGACATGAGCAAGTGCTACGATAAACGGCTGCGAAATAAAGCCAAGCTTATAGCACTCGAGCATAATATAGATGTGAAGGAAGGGATTTATGTGGGTGTTTCGGGACCGACTTTTGAAACTCCGGCCGAGTACAAAATGTTCCGTATTCTGGGTGGCGACGTAGTTGGAATGTCAACTGTTCCGGAAGTGATTGTGGCCGTGCATATGGACATGAAAGTATTTGGAATTTCGATTGTAACCGATAGCGGCGTACCGGGCGAAATTGTTGAGATCTCGCACGAAGAAGTGCAGGAAGTGGCCATGAAGGCTGAGCCCAAAATGACGCTGATCATGAAAGAGCTGATCCGAAGCATTTGAGTGTTGACACGTTGAATAAACAGAAAATCTGGTAATTTACAAGTCAATTTTAATTATGACAAAAAGAATATTTTTTACCCTTTCGCTTTTGATCGCTTTAATGAGTTGTTCAACACAGGAATCGGACGAGGTACAACTGGTGCTCGATACTCAGTCAACACTGGGAGAGGGCGCACTTTGGAATTATAAAACTGGTGAACTGATGTGGGTAAATATTAAGGGCGAGATTCTGAATATTTACAATCCGCGTACCGGGAATAATAAAGAAATGTTTACTGGGCAAATGGTGGGAACGGTTGTGCCGACCGAGTCGGGAAAAGTATTGGTGGCACTACAAAATGGCATCTATACTTTTGATACGGAAACGGGTTCAAAGCAGCTGATTGTTGATCCGGAAGCAGACAAGCCCGACAACCGCTTTAACGATGGTAAATGCGATCCGTCAGGAAGATTTTGGGCAGGTACCATGAGCACCGTTGGCGGAGGAAAAGTGGGAGCACTTTACCGGCTCGATCCCGACAGTAGCATTCATCTTATGGTTGACCAGGTTAGCATTTCCAATGGGATTGTATGGTCGGCAGATAAAACAAAAATGTACTACATCGACACTCCAACCATGAAAGTGATGGCGTACGACTACGATGATGCCAGCGGTGAAATTTCCAATCCAAAGGTAGCGGTTGAGATTCCGGCCGGAATTGGTGCGCCCGACGGGATGACCATCGACGCCGACGATAACCTGTGGGTAGCACTTTGGGGTGGTTCTGCCGTGGGGTGTTTTAATCCTGAAACCGGCGAGCTGATCCGAAAAATTGAAGTGCCGGCAAAAAATGTAACATCCTGTTCTTTTGGCGACGAAGATCTGGGGACTTTATACATTACAACAGCGCGTGAATCAACCAGCAAAGAAGAACTGGAGATGTTTCCACATGCCGGAGGAGTATTTAAAATCCGACCCGGCGTAGTAGGTGTTGAAGCATTCTTTTTTAAAGACCTTAATTAAGACCCGACATGAATCTACTGATCCTTTCGTTGGCGCCTGTTTTCGTTATCGCTGCTTACATTTATTTCCGCGATAAATACGAAAAAGAACCCATACGTTTGTTGATCTTTGCCTTATTGGCCGGAGCACTAGCTGTTGTTCCTATTATGTTGCTCGAATTCTTTTTAGCGCGCTATGCCAACGCTTTCCCGCATTACATTTCAGCCGCTTATCAGGCATTTGTAGTGGCTGCCTTTTCCGAGGAATTGTTCAAATACATTGCACTTTATCTGCTCATCTGGAAAAGTTCGGAGTTTAACGAAAAGTTCGATGGTATTGTATATGCCGTTTATGTTTCGCTCGGATTTGCTGCCGTTGAGAATGTCCTTTATGTGATGAACGGGGGCATGTCAACTGGAATTACAAGAGCCATTACAGCTGTTCCGGCGCATGCTATTTTCGGAGTGACCATGGGATTTTATTTTGGGCTTGCCCGATTTTATGAAGTAGAGCGCGCAGCATTAAAACGCAAAGCCTTATTATATCCTTTGTTACTGCATGGCATTTACGACTTCATCCTTTTTACAGGCATTGCCTGGCTGACCGTGGTTTTTGTAGCTTTTGTTGTTTATCTGTACATCTCAGGATTAAAGCGTATCAAAGAGCTTTCAAGTGTTTCCATATACAATACCGATTATAATCTGCTAAACGAAAAGTTCAGTCGCGATCAGGAGAAATAAAAAATCAGTATTTTAGTTTATCTTTGGATTATGGTAATTGAAGAACTCATAAATAGGGATAAACAAACATTTTATCAGTTGTGCAACGAGCATGGGGTGAAAAATCTTTTTGCTTTTGGATCGGCCGTATCTAATAACTTTGATACGAAAAACAGCGACATCGATTTACTGGTCGATATCGATGAAGCAGATCCGCTGATAAAAGGGGAACAATTACTGTCGTTGTGGGATAAACTGGAAGCCTTTTTTAAACGGAAAGTAGATTTACTTGCTAACCCGGTTATTCGTAATCCATATTTAAGACAAAGTATTGAAGAATCAAAAGTGTTAATTTATGACGCTTCAAGGTAAGAAATACCTCGATGATATTCTGTATTCTATTAAGCTGATAGAAAGTTTTATGGAAGACATAACGACATTTGAAGATTATGTCGGTGATTTGAAAACTCAAAGTGCAGTCGAGCGACAGCTAGGGATTATTGGAGAAGCCGCAAATAAATACAATAAACTTCAATTAGGAAATGCGCTACAAAATACGCATCAAATAATAGGCCTTCGAAATCGCATTATTTATGCTTACGACAATATTAACTGTTCAATTATATGGGCGATTATCAAAAACCACATTCCAAAACTGGAAAAAGAAGTTTTGACCAGATTAAGCTAAAATTATGATTGATTTGCCTGCGTATTCCGATGTTGAAAAAGCCCACGAACTGTTAAAAAAATACGCTCACCGAACTCCTGTTCTGAAGTCTTCGGGCATCAATTCCATTGTAGGGGCCGAGTTATATTTCAAGTGCGAAAATTTGCAGAAAGTAGGGGCATTTAAATTCAGGGGAGCATGCAATGCAGTTTTTTCGCTATCGGAAGAAGAAGCAAAAAAAGGTGTTGCCACACACTCGTCGGGGAACCATGCAGCTGCGCTGGCACTGGCTGCACGAATGCGGGGAATTGCCGCACATATTGTAATGCCATCGAACTCGCCCGAGATCAAGAGAAAAGCAGTGGCTGGTTACGGTGCTAACATCACGTTTTGCGAACCTACATTACAGGCACGCGAAAGCACGCTGGCAGAGGTTATTAAAGAAACCGGTGCAACGGAAGTACATCCGTACAATAATTTTTATGTGATTGCCGGGCAGGGAACAGCCGCCAAAGAATTAATAGAAGATAAAGGTGAATTTGATTTGATTATGGCACCGGTTGGCGGCGGAGGTTTGCTGAGCGGGACTGCCATTTCAACAAAACATTTGTTGCCAACATGCAAAGTGATTGCTGCCGAACCTGCAGGAGCCGATGATGCATACCGTTCGTTTTATTCCAAAACACTTGTACCTTCGGTCCAGCCTAAAACTATCGCCGATGGTTTATTGACTTCACTGGGAGAACGCAATTTTGCGATCATTCTCGATAAAGTGGATGCTATTGTTACGGTTTCGGAGGAAGCGATTGTTGAAGCTATGCGCATGATCTGGGAACGGATGAAGATCATCATCGAACCATCATCAGCAGTGCCGCTGGCCGCCATTCTCGAAAAGAAAGTGGATATTCAGAATAAAAAAGTGGGAATTATTCTGTCAGGAGGTAATCTTGATTTGGGGAAGTTGCCGTTTTAGCTGTTGATGGCCTTACTATACTAGTTCCAGGTTTTCAGTATCAGTTTTCATTCTCCGCACTGGGGAAATAGTATCGGAATCGAATAACCAGCATCTGATAAGAAACAAATGGCAAGTTTCCTATTACCCTGTTAATAATCATAAGCCTAAAAATTGTTTTAACGCAACCCTTTTTACCCTTTTAACATCTTAATTCCATAAACATAAAATTAAAACCAATCATGAATACCTCGTAATACACAGAAAACAAAACAACACATTTGGGTGGTAGCCAGGCTGTGTCTCCCGAAAAAAAACACGTTGACAGGGCAACAGAAATCCGACCTTTTAAATGCGCTCTTTTTCAGTCCTTAATTCTTAAGAATATTTTTTAAAGTACTCTGTGCTTTTTACGAACAAAAAAATACTTATTAAATGAAATCAACAACTTTAAGAATCAGTTTTATTTTTATGATATTTGCCTTAATCGGGGCAAGCTGCCAGGACGACGAAGACCTGTTTGAACTACAAATAGGCGATGAAAATGCCATAATACAAAAAGAAGTAAATGGCATTGAATTTAAATTTTGCCTCTTAAACGAGGCCGGCGAATTCGCTACCGTTTTTAACGAAGGAGAGAATTTTACTTTTCAGTTTTCTTTTACAAATCATACGACAGACACCATTACTGTTACGTCTGAGTTTATAAATGATGAATTTTTTCGTGTGATCCAAATAAATGACTTAAATCACACAGATAAAGGAAAGCCATATACTGGTACTTGGTGTTATTATAGAGTTGAAACAACAAACTTCACATCTAAACCAGATCAGGAGATATCTATCATTTGTCCTTGGGAAAAGATTCAAAGTGTAAAAACATATCCTTTGTGTATTAGCGAAAGTAGAGAACCATTAGATATTGGGAGATATTACACAAAATTAAATTTAGATTTTCACTATACAACTGGAAAGAAAGAATTTGTAATAAAGAATAAGCAATTTCAAATCAACTTCGAAATTAAATAACCCAATCATGAAAAAATCATAATCATTATGTTGTTACTAGGGGGTAATTAATTTATTCCCCCGACTAAAGCATATAAGATAGATTTTAGAAAAGGTCAGTCCCCAAGGGGCACAGAGTCTTCCCCGGGGGGCAAACAATGCGCCCCTGTTCTCAGAAAGCCCTCCCCAAGGGGCGAAGGACGATCCCCAAGGGGCACGAAGCATGCCCCCGATTTCGCAAAGCAATCCCCAGGGGGCAAGGATTCATCCCCAAGGGGTACACAATGCGCCCCCGTTTTCATATGGCCATCCCCAAGGGGCGCAAGACGATCCCCAAGGGGCACAAAGCAAAAAAGTAGGGGCACAAACTTCGCCCCACGGGGCACGTTTCGTTAAAATGTGGGAAAATAATTAGAAAGCTAAAGTGAAAAGGTAAAAGTAGAGGGGATGACGTTCAGTGACCGATATCCAGAATCGAAGATCCAATAATCAATTTCGAAGAATCAATATCCAACATCCAGTATCCAGTATCCAGTATCCAGAATCCAACATCCAGTATCAATACATCGGGCTGATAATGTGTGCCAGCGATTCGCGCAGTTTAAAAAACCAACCACGTTTTCGCCATTGGCTGAGAATGATGTTCTGGCTGTTGCTTTGGTCTTCCAGGAAATGCTTTTCGAGCTGCGATGAAAAATCACGACTGTAAACAAATGCATTCGTTTCGAAATTGGTTTCAAAGCTTCTGAAATCGAAATTACTGGTTCCGATGGTTGCCAGACAATCGTCAACAACCATGTATTTGCTGTGAATAAAGCCTTTTTTATAAAAGTAAAATTTCACACCTGCTTCAAGTAATTCTTCTACGTAAGAATACGATCCCCATTGCGACACCCGGGCATCCGATTTCTCGGGGATAATGATCCGTACATCTACATTGCTCAATGCTGCCGTTTTTAAAGCCAGTAACAGGGCAGGTGGCGGCATTAAATACGGAGTGACCAAAAAAACCTTTTTACGGGCGTTTACAATGGAAGCAAAAAAAGCCTGCGCAATGCCTTCCCAATCGTAATCGGGGCCACCGGCACAAATTTGAACCGGCGTTCCGGGAGCCTCAGAAAAAACGGGTAAATAGCTTTTGTCTTCCAGCTTTTTGCCCGATACAAAATACCAGTCGGCAGTAAAAATAATTTGCAGGCTGGTAGCGGCATCGCCAACAATTTTTAAATGCGTATCGCGCCAGGGACCCAGTTTTTTGAGCCCGCGGATGTAGCGATCGGCTATGTTGATCCCGCCAATAAAACCGGTTTTTCCGTCGATGACAATAATCTTTCGGTGGTTGCGGTAATTTACTCGCGAAGTCAGGCGCGGAAACCGCACTTCCATAAAAGGATAAATTTCGATGTTATTTGCCCGTAGCCTTCTGAAAAAACTTTTTTTGAGGCTCCAGCTTCCCACATCGTCCACAATAATACGCACTTCAACTCCCTGCTTGCGTTTTTTTATCAGCAGATCTGTAAGTTGGTTTCCGATGTTGTCTTCGGCAAAAATGTAATACTCGAGGTGAACGTGATGTTTGGCCTTTTCAATGGCCTCAAAAATGGCTTCGAAGGTGGCTTTTCCGTCTTTTAAAATTTCGAGTTGGTTACCCGATGTGAGCAGGGCATTCGAATTACTGAGAAGCAAGCGGATTATATTTTCGTGCGCTTTTGTTTCTTGATTGTATGGCGAATTCTCAAAATCGCGTAGTTGCTTCGAGCTGTTTATCCGTAACGATTTTAGTGTTTTAAGTCCGCGAATCGAAAACATCTTTCGTTTTCGGTATTCCTGGCCAAAGATGAGGTAGAAAAGTACGCCAAGAATTGGAATAAGAATAAGCAACATTATCCAGGCTGCTGTTTTGTATGGCGAACGCTTCTCGAGAACGATCATAAAACCCACGGGGATGGCGGTGAGTAGAAACAGCAGATAAAACCAGACCGAAAATTGATTCCAATCGAACATGTTTCGAAATTTGACAGAGAATAAATGTCATAATTTTGAACAATAAAAACAATATTTGTCGTTAATTCGTATAGGTTTAAAAGCAAAACAGGTAAAAAAGTGAAACAGTTTCTACTGATATTGGCACTGATCGTTTTTGTAGCTGCCTGCTCCACTCAGAAGTCGGCGGTGAATGTTACAAAAAATGACAGTTCGGAAGGGTTGGAGGATTCGACAGAGTACGATGTTGAGACCTTCGACCTAAAATTCGAGAATTGGTACGATTTGAATAATAAGCCATCGAAGTACCGCTCGCAACAGTATTACGAAAGCTGGAACCACCAGTATGTTACCGCGTGGAATGCAAAATGTGCACGGGCCGGGCAAGACTGGCATTTCGAGCCGGTTGTTGGTTACGATCCAAACGAAGATTATGGTTTCGACATGAACCACAAGCTGTTTTATTATTTTATGTATGTTGAAAATGTGCTGAAAATCAAGATTATTCCACACGGCCCTTCCATTTACGATCCCTGATCGGAGTTTCGGAAAATCTGTAAGAAATCTTTGCCAATTATTTCGGTCGATACAATCTCACCTTTTAATTTTGGTGCCTTCACGCCGGCCTTAAAATCAAGATCGCCGTTATAAACGTGTGCTTCATCCCATAAGCCGCGGTCGATAAAGCTTTGGAGCAGTTTCCGACCGCCTTCAACAATCAACGACAATTTTTCTTTTTTGTAAAGTAACTCCAGAATCTGTGGCAGAATTTCTAGAGAATAATCTACTTTAGCGAGCTCGGTGTTCCCTTTTTTCTCATTTTTTATAGAGTTGATCACCAGTGTTTCAGTGGAATTATCGAAGAGGTTCAGTCGCGGAGAAAGTTTCAGGTTTCTGTCCAGGATAATTCGTAATGGATTTTTCCCTTCAACCAAACGAACGGTTAACGACGGATTGTCTTTTTCAGCTGTTCCGGTGCCCACCAAAATGGCATCTTCGAGAGCCCGCATTTGGTGTACCTTTATCAATGCGTCTGTTCCGGTGATCCATGTCGGTTCGCCATAGTGTTGTGCTTTCCGGTCAATATCGATATAACCATCACTCGTTTGCGCCCATTTAAGCAGAATAAAAGGGCGCTTCTTTTCGTGAAAAGTAAAAAACCGTTTGTTTAGTTCCAGGCATTCATCTTTTAATACATTCAGCTTAACATCGATGCCATTGTTTTCAAGTTTCTCAATTCCTTTCCCGGCCACTTCCGCAAATGGATCGACGGTGCCGATGACCACTTTTGGGATCTGTTTTTCAACGATCAGGTCGGAACAGGGAGGTGTTTTCCCATGATGGGCGCAGGGCTCAAGCGAAACGTACAAGGTACATTTCCTGAGTAGCTTTTTGTCTTTCACCGAGCGAATGGCGTTCACTTCAGCATGTGTCTCGCCATATTTTTCGTGGTATCCTTCCCCGATAATTTTGTTGCCGTACACCAGCACACAGCCCACCATCGGATTTGGAGAAACCTCCATTGCTCCTTTTTTTGCCAGCTCAATGCAGCGGCTCATGTATTTTTCGTGGGTGTTCATATTACCGGAAAAATTAACTTTGTACTTGCAAAAATAAGCAATGCAAACAACTATTCAATACATCGAAAACGAATTGAAGGAACTTTATCCTGCCAGAGAGATTAACAGTTTTTGTCGTTTAATTATTGAATCGGTTTACGGATTGAGCTATACCGAACAGATGCTTCGAAAGCATGAAGAGCTGGACGGTATAAAGTTTCCCGAGGTCAGAGAAATAGTGAACCGTTTAAAAGCATTCGAACCCGTTCAATACATTTTAGGCGAAACCGGTTTTTACGATCTAAAACTTAAAGTCACTCCATCAGTATTGATCCCGCGGCCCGAAACGGAAGAATTGGTTGCCTGGATCCTGGAGGAAAATACAACAAGCCACGCAAGGATTTTGGATGTGGGAACAGGAAGCGGCTGTATAGCATTGGCTTTGCAAAAAGGACTTCCCCAAGCCGAAGTAGCAGGCATTGATATTTCAGCACGTGCACTTCAAACCGCACGCGAAAATGCACAGCGTAATAAGCTGGACGTGAAATTCTTTCAACAGGATATTTTGGATTGGAGGTCAGTTGAGTGGGAGGAGTTTGATGTGATTGTGAGCAATCCACCTTATGTGCGCGAGAGCGAGAAAAAATTGATGGATGATAATGTGCTGAAATATGAACCTAAAGACGCACTTTATGTTAGCGATAACGATCCGCTGATTTTTTACCGAACAATTGCCGAATTTGCAAAGGAAAAGCTGAAGGAGAATGGTCGCATGTTTTTCGAGATCAACGAATACCTGGCGCTTGAAATGGGAGACATGTTAAAACATTTTGGTTTTAAATCAGTTGAGTGTAGAAAGGATCTTTCGGGGCGCGACCGGATGATGGCCTGTACGAAAATATCGAACTGAAATGAGGACTAATTTAGCACTTTCGAATACGGATTTCAGATATTTTACGTTTTTGCCTACGTGGAATTTTATATCTTGCTTAAGGAAAAGATAAAAAGGTGAAGAAAGCCCTTCAAAGCATATTGATTATCCTGAATGTAGTGGCAGTGCTGGGTTTGCTGGCTGCTTATATTTCGGTATTCATCCCTCCCGACAAGGTGTGGATACCGGCATTTATAGGTTTGGCTTATCCCATTCTACTGGGCATTAATGTTTTGTTTATCATTCTTTGGTTGATCTTTCGAATGCGTTTTGCATTTATCTCGCTTATCGCCATTCTTGTCGGCTTTGGTAATTTTACCCGGTTCTTTCAGTGGGGAGGCGAAAACTCCGATGATACCGATGTAAAAGTTCTGTCGTACAATGTTCGTTCGTTTAGCGGCGATCGTGATAAACGCGATAAAAAGGAAAATGCAGCTCAGATTATTTCGATGCTTTCCGAACAAAATGCTGATATTATTTGCCTGCAGGAAAGCCGCCTGCGGAAAAACAATATTTTTAATCTGGCCAAAACAGTCAGCGACCTTGAAAACATAAAACACTACCAGTTTGCACGGTCGAGTAATACTTTTGGTTCGGTAACTATGACTCGCTTTCCGATTATTAACATGGGTGAAATTCGTTTTGAAGAATCGCGAAACATTACCATTTTCACCGATATGCTTATTGAAAATGATACGGTTCGTGTGTATAACCTGCATTTGCAATCGTACCACATCGAGCCCAAAGATTACGAGGCCCTGGAGAGTATTGATATCCAGGAAGAGAAAAGTCGCGAGGTGTATCGGAAATTGGGTGTGAAAATGAAAGATGCTTTTGAGCGACGTGCTTTTCAGGCAAATGAAATTCGGAAACACATTGATGAATGCCCTTACAAGGTAATTGTTTGTGGCGATTTTAACGATACGCCAACTTCCTATTCGTACCATGTGATTGGTGAAAATCTGGCTGATGCTTTTGTGGATTCAGGAAAAGGATTCGGGCGAACTTACGTGGGTGAACTGCCTTCGTTCCGCATCGACTTCATTTTACATAGCAAGAACTTGAAAGCATATAATTTTGAAACACTCAATTTCAGGTATTCCGATCATTTACCCATTGTGTGCGATTTGGCGATGAACAATTAATCATTAGTATCCAGAATTTCCAGTGCATTTTTCCGGTCCTTCTTCAACTGTTCTACCAGTGCTTCTATTCCCGGAAATTTTTTCTCGTCTCTGATTTTAGCCACAAAATTGATGGTGATTTTTTTCCGGTAAATGTCTTCCGAAAAATCAAAAATATTGACTTCGATACTTCTGTTATCAGCATTTTTATTGAAGGTTGGGCGTGTTCCGATGTTGAGCATTCCCTTTAACTTTCTGCCGTCGAATTCAACGGTCACGGCATAAACGCCATATCCCGGAATAATTTTGTATTTGTCCGATGCTTCGATGTTGGCTGTCGGGAATCCCATTTTTCTGCCCAGCTGTTTGCCTTCAACTACGGTGCCGTGCAAGGTAAACTGGTGTCCGAAATAATGATTAGCCTTTAAAATATCGCCGCTTTGAAGGGCAGCCCGAATGAGTGTAGAACTGATATTTTCACCTTCAACGCTCAGTGCATCCAGTTTTTCGATTCTGAAATTGTACTTGTCGGCACATGTTTTCAGGTACTCAAATCCACCTTCGCGGTTTTTCCCGAATTTATGGTCGTAACCCACAACAAGGCATTTGGTGCGTATTTTATCCACCAGAATCTCTTTAACAAACTCGGCGTAACTCAGTGAAGCAAACGCTTTATCAAAAGGATAAATAACAAGATGATCAATCCCCGCTTTTCTGAAAAGTTCTGTTTTTTCATTCTTCGTAGTGAGCAATCGAAGGCTGCTGGCATCGGAAGCTGTCACAATTCGTGGGTGCGGATAAAACGTGAAAACCACGGTTTCACCGCCTATTTCGGCAGCCAGGTTCTTCAGCTTTTTTAATATCAGCTGATGACCTTTGTGCAAGCCGTCGAAAGTACCGATAGTAACTACCGTCGAACGGGCATCGAAATTATCCAGCGAATGATGAATCTTCATGTTTTAAAAGCGGTCTGCTTAAATAAATTTGCTACAAACGTATCGAAAATTTTCTAGCCACAGAAAATCCCTTTTTAGGTTTTCGTCTTTTAATGCTGATTTATTCAGGATAATTGCCCCAATATACCATCTGTTTTTGACAATTTATTCTCTGCAAGGTGAAATATTTACTTCACTCCGGGCATTCAGGATTTAAAATATGTTATAAATGATGTTTTGCTGTTTTTCCTCTATTCAATTTTATTAATTTTACGCCCTTTAATTCAGAGGAATGATAAAGAAAATTTCATATTTATTGATCGTTATTGCAGTTATTTTTGTTAGCTGCTCGAAACAGGAAAATCAGTTTACAATTAGTGGTGTGATAACACATGCCGAAGGCGATACCATTTATTTGGAGGAACTGCACACCAGTTCACTAAAGCCGGCGGGCAAAGATAAAATCAACAAAAAAGGCGAATTCAAATTTGAAGGGCAGGCCAGTATTCCGACCTATTATTTACTGAAACTGGACGATCGCAACTTTATTACTTTGCTGGTCGATTCGGCCGAAAATGTGGTAATTAGTGCCGACGCTGCTAATTTTCACAGAGAATACAGTGTTACAGGTTCTATGGGTTCAGAACAGGTTCGGACGCTCGATGCGAAGCTAAAGGAAACACAAAATAAGCTCGACTCTTTACGTTCGTTAAACGATCTTTACAAAGGAAATCCCGATTACGATGCGGTACGCCCGAAATGGAGTGCTGAGTACGACCGGATTGTGGAAGAACAAATCGAGTTCTCGACCAACTTTGTTCGCGAGAATCCATTTTCGATGGCCAGTGTGCTGGCGCTGTATCAGAAATTCAGACCGCAGGATCAGGGATATATTGTTAGCGATTTGCAGGTGATGAAAACAGCAGCTTCGGCGCTTTATTCCATTTACCCGCAATCGGAGCAGGTGCAGGCTTTATACAACGATGCGCTGCAGTTTGTTCGTCAGGAACAGTCGGCTAAAATGAAAAAATTTATTCAGGAACAAGGTCAGAACAGCCCCGATATTGTTTTGCCCGATCCGGAAGGAAACGAAATTTCCCTGGCATCTTTAAGGGGGAAAGTGGTGTTGCTGCAATTCTGGTCGGCCGTCGATCGTGGTTCCAGAATCCAGAATCCGGTATTGGTTGAACTTTACAAAAAGTATAAAAACAAAGGTTTCGAGATCTACCAGGTCAGCATCGACCAAAACCGTGCAGAGTGGGTAGATGCTATCGATCAGGATAAACTTACCTGGATAAATGTGGGCGATATGGAAGGCAGTGCATTGGCTACCCGTGTGTACAATATCCAGTCGGTACCGTCGAATTACCTGCTCGATAAAGAGGGTGAGATTGTGGCAAAGAATCTCAAGGGACCGGGTTTGGAAAAGGCAGTGGCCAACTTGCTGAAATAAATCAAAACAACTTCATCTTGTCAGAAAAAGGTTTAATATATTTTGTTTCCGATGTTCATCTTGGAGCACCGGCGCTTAAAAATAACCGGGAGCGCGAACTGCGTTTTACTCAATGGCTCGACGAGATTAAAAACGATGTGGCCGAACTTTACCTGCTGGGTGACATTTTCGATTTTTGGTATGAATATAAAAAAGTAGCACCACGCGGCTTTACCCGTGTTCTGGGGCGGATCGCCGATCTTACGGATCGTGGAATCCCTGTTCATTTCTTCACCGGAAACCACGATGTGTGGGTTTTTGATTACCTGGCCGAAGAAACCGGTGTTACTGTTCATCATGAGGAATTTATCACTGAAATACAAGGCAAAAAATTCTTTTTAGCACATGGCGATGGCCTCGATGCATCCGACAAAGGCTACTTGTTTTTAAAAAAGGTATTTACCAATAAAACAATGCAGTGGCTTTTTTCGCGCTTGCATCCCAATTTTGCATTCTGGCTGGCACATAAATGGTCGGCATCCAGTAGGTTATCAAAATCTGATATTGATGATGATTTTATGGTAGTTAAGGATGGAATGTATAAATTTGCCGCTGATTTTTTGAAAACCATGCCGATTGATTACTTTGTTATGGGACATCGTCACCGCATGACAAAACAACAGATGGATGGAAAGGCAACTTTTATTTTGTTGGGCGACTGGATCAGCAGTTTCTCATATGGAGTATTCGATGGCAAGAACTTTGAATTGAAAAAATACAACGGAAGTATAGACTGAGTAGCAGGATTATGACAAAGCAAACTTATACAAGGATTATAGGAACAGGAAGTTATCTTCCTCCTCAGATAATTAAAAACAGTTATTTTTTAAACCACGAGTTTTATACGCCTTCAAAACAAAAAATTGAGGATAAAACCAACGAGGAGATCATCCAAAAGTTTAAAGAGATCACTAATATTGAGGAAAGAAGGTATGTTGCGGAAGACCAGGTGACTTCTGACATTGCGGCTTTGGCTATTGAAGAAGCCTGTAAAGATGCCGGCATTTCAAAAGACAGCCTCGATTTTATCATTTTGGGCCATAATTTTGGCGACATCTACGAAGGTAATGTGCGTACCGATATTCTTCCAGGTTTGGCCAATAAAGTAAAAATGAAGCTGAAGCTGAAGAATCCGGCTTGCATTTGTCACGATGTAGTATCTGGCTGTCCGGGATGGACACAGGCCATGATTGTTGCCGATGCTTATATAAAGAGTGGATTCTGGAAACGGGGAGTTGTGGTTGGTGCTGATGTACTGTCACGAATTTCCGATCCACACGACCGCGATTCGATGATCTACGCCGATGGTGCAGGAGCTACTGTTGTTGAGGCAGTTGAAAGCGAAGAGCCCATTGGTATCATTGCTCATTCAAGTCGTTCCGATTCTGTTCAGTATGCCAGTTTGCTGACTTTGGGAGAATCGAGCAATCCTGATTTTGAAGGCGATGAGTTGTTCATAAAAATGACAGGTCACAAGTTATATATCTACGCGATAACTACCGTACCGGGAGTAGTGAAAGACAGCATCGAAAAAGCCGGCATTGAATTGAGCGATGTGAAAAAGATCTTTATTCATCAGGCCAACGAAAAAATGGACGAGGCTATTCTTGCTGGTGTTTTTAAAGCCTATGGTGAAAAGGAAATCCCGGAAGGAATTATGCCAATGAGCATTCGTAAACTTGGAAACTCCTCAACGGCAACTGTTCCGACGCTGCTCGATCTGGTGATGAAAGGAAAAATGGAAGGTCAGGAAGTAAATGAGGGCGATTATACGATACTCTGTTCGGTAGGTGCCGGAATGAACATCAACTCCATTGTTTATAAATGGTAATCTACTAGCTTTAATGATATTAGAAACCGATACAATTTGTATCGGTTTTTTTGTTACCAATTGATCGGTGCCAATCCTTTTTCTTTTAAAAACGCGTTTGCCCGGCTAAAATGTTTATTGCCAAAAAAACCGCGACTGGCCGACAATGGCGACGGATGTACTGAAGTTAGCACCAAATGTTTGCTTTCGTCGATCAGTCTTCGTTTGCTGATGGCATAATTTCCCCAAAGTAAAAATACCAGGTGTTCTTTTTGTTCGCTGGCCGTTTGGATGACTGCATCGGTAAACTCTTCCCAGCCTTTTTTCTGGTGAGAACCGGCCTGGTGAGCTCGAACTGTTAATGTAGCATTTAGCAGCAACACACCCTGTTTGGCCCAGTCGGTAAGGTCACCGCTTTTTGGTATTTCTTTGCCTACATCATCTTTTAATTCCTTAAAAATATTGCGCAGGCTTGGCGGAAACGGGATTCCGTCGTTTACCGAGAAACAAAGTCCGTGTGCCTGCCCCGGCCCATGATACGGATCTTGTCCGATTATCACTACTTTAAGCTGTTCGAAAGGACACTGATCGAAAGCATTAAAAATCAGTTTTCCCGGAGGAAAAATCCGTTTGGTTTTGTACTCCTCTCGAACAAATTCGGAGAGTTGTGTAAAGTATTCTTTCTCAAAATCAGTAGCCAGATGCTGTTTCCAACCGGCTTCGATTTTTACATCCATGGAAGGGTAATTTAGGCGAACTAAATTAGCAAAATATCAGGCGGCTGAAAATTCGCTCAATAGTTTTTTGCCCGAATCAACAGAGCTTGTGTTCAATTTTGTATTTTTAAGATTAAAATAAACACATTATGCAAATCATCTACCTTGTTGTTGGACTGTTGTTGGGGGCGATAATTGCTTTTTTATGGAGCCAGATAAAATCAAAAACGAAGAATTCGGGATGGCTTGAACAGAAAAGCGAACTTGAAATTAAACAGGCTCAACTCACCGAAAGGCTTAGCATATTAAATACCGACAACGAATCTCTGAAAGAAGAGCTGAAAACGGTGGAAAGCCAGAATGAAGGCAACCTGCAACGACTGGCAAAAGCCGAGGTGGAATTTGCCAACCTGCGTGAAAAGCTGGCCACACAAAAGCAGGAAATGGAAGAGCTGCAAAAGAAATTTACCATCGAGTTTGAAAATGTGGCCAATAAAATTCTGGAAACCAACAGTAAGAAATTTACGGAAGTCAATCAAAAAAATATTGGCGAGGTGTTGAATCCGTTAAAAGAAAAGATTCTGCTATTTGAGAAGAAAGTGGAAGACACCTACCAAAAAGGCTTAAAAGATCAAACGCAACTACGGGCCGAACTTCTGAAGTTGTACGATCTGAATAATAAAATCAGCGAGGAAGCGAGCAACCTGACCAAGGCTTTAAAAGGCGACGTTAAAAAGCAGGGCAACTGGGGCGAAGTAGTTCTGGAACGTATTCTTGAACGGTCGGGATTGAATGAAGGAGAGCAGGGGTATCAGAAACAATTCAGCGATACCACCGAAGACGGCAAACGTGTTCAACCCGATATTGTTATCAATCTTCCGGATAACAAACACATCATTGTCGACTCGAAAGTTTCGCTGATTGCCTACGAACGAGCGGTTAATGCTGAAACAGAGGAAGAGCGTCAGAAATACCTGAAAGAACATTTGCTGAGTTTGAAAACGCACATAAAGGGTTTGAGCGAAAAACATTACCAGTCGGCCAGCAAACTGAATTCTCCCGATTTTGTGTTGCTGTTCATTCCGATAGAAGCTTCATTCAGTGTGGCTATTCAGGAAGACCAGGAACTGTTCTCGTTTGCCTGGGATCAGAAAGTGGTATTGGTGAGTCCGTCGACTTTACTGGCTACACTGCGCACTATTTCCTCCATTTGGCAGCAGGAGAATCAAACCCGAAATGCATTGGAAATTGCCAAACAAGGCGGGGCGCTTTACGATAAATTTGTAAATTTTATAGCCGATATGGAGAACCTGGGCAAGAACCTCGATACTACCCGTAAAACCTATGATTCGGCACTGAACAAGTTACATACCGGGACTGGAAATCTGGTTCGCCGGGCCGAGAATATTAAAAAACTGGGGGCCAAAGCTACCAAAGAAATGCCCCGTAATATGTTGGACGAATAACATTTCATGAAACGCATATTGACATCCATATGGTTTCTTGCTCTGATCATTACAATTCCGATTGTTGCGATGTTGCCGCCGGTATTCAGTAAGTACAAAATTTCACTCGATTCGATTGAACGTAGAGCAGGGATTAAAGGAAAAATATTATTCAGTGATCTGCAGAACGATGGACAGCCCGATAGGGTGGAATCATTTAAGGCAGAACAAGATCTCCTTGCTTTTCAGTGTTTTACCCCGGATGGAAAGTTATTCAATCAATTCAACTTTCCGTTCAAGTTTGTAGAAAGGCTAACAAACTTGTTTTTTTTCGATGTTGATAATGATGGGCTACAAGAAGTTTATGGCTTTACTGCTAAACAAGATTCGGTTTTTATGAGTTGGGTAGAACCTTACGATACGCTTCATCCCTTTCATACTTACTTTGTTGCCACCGTAGATACACGACGGCGAACCGATCTTGATGTTTCGGTGCATCAAATGGAATACTTCGACTTCGATGGCGACGGAAATGAGGAACTGGTATTTGGTCTTATTGTTGGCTACAACTGGTTTCCGCGAAAGCTGTTTGTTTTTCATCCCGACACTGAAATCTTGGAATTATCAGAAGAATTTGGGGTGCATTTTTCGGCTTTAGCTCCTTTCGATTTAAATGCTGACGGGACTGCCGAATTGCTGTGCGTTGGATCATCGGCCGAAAACATTACGGCCGATACCAAAGTAAAGTACCTCGACGACCGCCCCCGCCTCTTTGTTTTTAATTCCGATTTAAAAACCGAGTTTCCACCTGTTGAGTTCCCATCCGGTATTGCATCCCGCATTTATTATGATTTTCTTGATAAAAGCAAAGGCGAACTGCTGGTGCTTTACCACAACTATTCGAGCGAGAATCCTTTAAGTTTTGTTACCAAAGTTAAGCTGGGAGAAGAGCAACAAGCTAGCGACACCCTTTTCCTGGAAGGCGATTTAGGAAACAATGTTGGATTTCAGCCGCTGAATGATAGCTGTTATGCAGTACTGTCGGGTACAGGAAAAGTATTTTATTTCGATCGTGATTTAAAACTCAGGAGTTCGCTTGATTTAAATTTTAAATCGCAGAACCTTATTCGCACAGCTTTTGATTTATCGGGAAAGGATAATCTGGTATTTTTTACACATGATCTTAAAAATCAATTTCATATTTTCCAGGATCACTTCAATGATGAACTCATATTAAAACCTGAACTCCCTGTCGATAACAGTTCGGTCATTGTGCAGAGCCCTGTAAAGGATCAGTTTATGGTGATCAATTACAACAGTGTAATGTATTATTCACTCAATTATAATTCTTTTTACTGGTTGAAGTATCCTTTGTATTTACTTATTTACCTGGTTATTGCGAGTATTATTTGGCTGTGGCAAAAGGCATCAACCCGCCAGCTAAAAGAAAAATACGAATTACAGAATCAGGTGCGCGATTTACGATTAAAGTCGTTTCGAAACCAGTTAAATCCACACTTTATTTTTAACACTTTCAACGGAGTGGCTTCGGTGATCAAAAAAGGCGATACCAATCAGGCGTACGAGGTTTTTATGCGCTTTTCGAGGATGACCAGAACTTTGCTTGATAACTTCGATGATACACTGATTGCCTTGGGACAGGAAATGGAGATGGTTCAAAACTTTATTGAATTGCAAAAATTCAGGTTTAAGGAACTTTTTGACTATGAGTTGAATATTACAGACAGGCAATTAAATGACATCATGGTTCCGCGGATGATCATCCAGGTACATGTTGAAAATGCGATTCGCCACGGTATTGTTCCGAAAGGTAGGGGCGGTTTCTTAAAAGTTGATGTCCGATTAGAAAATACAACACTGAGAATCACGATTGAGGACAACGGGATCGGGCGTGAGAAATCGGCTAAGCTGAAAAAAGAGTCGATTGGTTTGGGTTTGAAAACCATACAAAGTGTAATTGATGAAATAAATGCCGGAAGAAAACAGCATATTGTACAGGAAATCCACGATTTGAAAGACAGTTCAGGAAATGCTAAGGGAACAAGAATTGAACTATTCATACCAGTTGAATTAACTAATAAAACCTAGCACTATGTTGGATAAGATCAATGCAATTATTGTTGACGACGAGCAGGAAGCCATCGATTACTTGTCGATTCTATTGGCGGAAACCTGCCCCCAGGTTGACCTCTTGGCAACAGCAACAAGTTCGGATGATGCCTTGCGGAAAATTTACCAGTATCATCCCGGACTGGTTTTTATGGACATACGGATCGATAAAAAAAGTGGATTCGATGTTGTGGAAGAGATGAAGAAGCAGAACCATGTACCACATGTAATTTTTGTAACAGCATACAATCGTTATGCAATTGAAGCTTTTAAGGCAAATGCCACCGATTATTTACTCAAACCGGTGGATAAAAACGAGCTGGTCAGAGCCGTAAATAAATATGCCGAACTTGCCGGAAAAGAATTCGACCTTCAGTACATTCAGAAATTGGTGGGAAAGGAAGTCTCAAAGATTCGTTTTAATACCCGGACCGGTTACATTTTGGTAAATCCGGGTGAAATTGTTTATTGTCAGGCCGATGGTAATTACACCGAAATTAACATGCAGGATGAAAGTAAAAAGCTGGTAACCTATAATTTAAGAAACCTAATTTCATTGTTACCCGAAAATACATTCAGGCGCATCAGTCGTTTTCATGTGATCAACGAGAAGTTTTTATCGGAAGTGGATAAGGGGAAACGACGGTGTTTGCTCAAAAACGGGAACCAAAGAATTGCGCTCACTTACTCTCCCAAAATTTTCTTCGACTGAATTTATACGTACTGATCGGTTGTTCGTACCGTCAAATCAAACCTTTATACAATAAGTCATTCGATTGTTGTAGGATGCAGCGGCCTTTGATATTTTTAGGCTTTGATCTAAGGGACAATAAACTTTGTACATCATTAGATTTCGTACCAAAAAATTTCGAAATGCCAATTGGTACTAGGGTACAATCCCTCTTAGATTTCCCTCAACAAGCAATATTGGCACATCCTTCCGAGTCCCCGGAGGGATGTGTTCGTTTACTGAAAGCTTACTCTTTTTCCCCTGATTTCGGGTAGAATACTTTCACCGTTGTATACCAGTTGCCCGTTAACGAATGTTGAAGCTACTTTATAGGAAAATTTTGTGCCTTCGAATGGCGACCAGCCACATTTGTATAGGATATTTGCCGGGCTAACCATCCAGCTGTCGTTTGGATCGATCAACACCAGGTCGGCAAAGTAGCCTTCGCGAATATAGCCGCGTTTGTTTACCCTGAACAAATCGGCAGGTGCATGGCACATTTTATCTATCACTCTTTCGATAGTGATAAATCCTTTTTTGCTCATTTCGAGCATGGCTATCAGCGAGTGTTGAACCAGCGGGCCACCCGACGGCGCCTTGAAGTAACTGTTGTTCTTCTCTTCCAATGTATGTGGAGCATGATCGGTGGCAATTACATCAATTTTGTCTGACAAAAGAGCTTCCCAAAGTGCTTCTTTATCCGAAGTACATTTTATTGAAGGATTCCATTTTATGTGGGTGCCTTTTTCAATGTAATCGCGTTCGTCGAACCAAAGGTGATGTACGCAGGCTTCAGCAGTAATTTTTTTATCGCTCACTTTTCCGGGAGCAAACAGGCTCATTTCTTTTGCTGTAGAAAGATGAAGAATGTGTAAACGGGTATCGAACTTCGATGCCAGGTTTACCGCTTTTGATGAGGAGATGTAACAAGCCTCGTCGCTTCGGATGTGACAGTGGCGTGAAATCGGAACATTTTCACCATAACGCTGCCGGGCAATTTCAGTATTTTTTTTGATGGTAGCTTCATCTTCGCAGTGCGTGGCCACCAGTGTTGGCGCATGTTTAAAGATCTCCGACAGTGTTTGATCATCGTCGACCAGCATGTTACCTGTGGACGATCCCATAAAAACTTTAATGCCGCAAACCTGTTTAGGATCAGTTTTCAGCACTTCATCCAGGTTGGTGTTGGTTGCCCCCATGTAGAACGAATAATTCACTGCCGAAACTTCAGCAGCACGGTCGTATTTTTTTTGCAGTTCGTCCTGGGTAACTGCTTGCGGATTCGTGTTTGGCATTTCCATGTAAGTAGTAACACCACCTGCAGCGGCTGCCCGGCTTTCGGTAATAATTTCTCCTTTATGGGTGAGCCCGGGTTCGCGAAAATGTACCTGGTCGTCAATTACTCCTGGAACAAGTAGCAATCCAGTGGCGTCGATAGTCTCCGTATCCGATAAATCCAAATTGACCGGAACAACATGGGGGAATATTTTTTCAATGGTTTCACCATCGATTAAAACACTTCCCTTAAATTTTAAACCCTCGTTAACTATCGTTGCATCCTTGATTAATGTCTTCATCTTCCCTGTCTTTTAAGCAAAGTTAATCATTGCTCATCAAACGCTGCCAACATTTTCTCGATTTTCAGTAAGATTGGTTTTTTCTTTTTTGTCCACGATTTTTTGCCCATAAAAAAACCAAAAGCGAGTAAGCCAAAATATAGAAACTGAGAAAGAATGACGGAAGACGTTTGGCTTAAGAAATCGAAATATTTAGAAATCGATCCTAAACTGGCAACATCAACCAACAGCACAACCGGGATGAGCCATAATTGATTGCGATTCCAAAACCGGAACCTTTTTTGTGCTTCCTCAAGAAATTTTTTGGTAGAAGATAAATACATGGTATTTGAAATTCGCTTGTGTTTTATCTTGAATAAAAAGGCGAGAATGACCGAAGCGAGAATAAATGCACTACCTGCTAATCGGTTCTTTAATGTCAGATCGGGGTCGGGATTGACAATGAATATTAAAACATAAACAACAGCCGCAATAGAAGTGATAATATAAAACTGTTTTGATTGTTTTTTTGAATAAGTATCGTGTTTTTTTATTTTTTCAAAAATATTATTTGCCTTTCCCGCATCTTTGGTCGCATCTGATAATTGCTCAGCAGGCGATTTTATATTTCTGTATTTTTTAGACAGTTGATCAAAATCCATTTTCTTTTTCCTCCATCATTTGTTTAAGTTTCTTTTTTATGCGGTGAAAGCGAACCCTCACATTTCCTTCGCTTAATCCGCAAACATCAGCAATACCTGCATGATCGATTCCTTCAAGCTGCAAACTCACAATTGTTTTTTCCAGAAGTGGAAGCCGGTTAATGGCATCAAACATTTTTTCGAGTTCCTTGTCCTGTCTGAATTTCATGGACAGTTCATGCTCTCCATCCGAAAGAATATCTTTTTTAATTTCCTGACAACGCTTGTCGTTTTTGCTTTGTAACCGGCAAAAATTGATTGAAGTATTTATGGAAATCCTGTATATCCACGTATTGATATGGCTTTCATTTCTGAATGAATCGAGGTTCTTCCAAACATTTATGAAAATTTCCTGAAAAAGATCCTGCCGGTTTTGCTCTCCACGAACATAGGAACAACATATACGATAAATGCGGTCCTTGTTCTCTTCAAATAAATGGTTAAATCTATTATCCTGTTCGCTCATGATTTGTTTTTCTACTTTCATAGACAAACAATCTTTGTTTTGTTACAAGTTAAAAATAAAAAAAGGCTGCACTTGGCAGCCTTCATAATATTTTGATTTGAGAATATCGATTTAAGAACTGAAGAAATAAATCTAAAATCGCTAATCATCATTCGAAATTCACTTGTCCGTTCTTTCGTATTTTTTAGTAAAGCTTCGCATTTTCATTTTCAGAACGCCCCAAAGAGCTTCGTTAAAAATACCGCCGCTCATTTTCGATGTTCCTTCCTGTCGGTCGGTGAATACGATGGAAACTTCCTGGATATTAAATCCGAATTTGCTGGCCGTAAATTTCATCTCGATCTGGAAGCCGTAGCCAATCAGTTTGATCTCGTCGAGGTCGATGGTTTCCAGTACCTCACGTTTCCAGCATACAAAACCTGCAGTGGTATCGTGTACATTCATACCTGTAACAATGCGTACATACATCGATGCAAAATACGACATCAGAACCCTTCCCAAGGGCCAGTTTACTACGTTTATTCCGCTAATGTAGCGCGAACCGATAGCCACGTCGGCACCATTTTCAATCGCATCGAAAAGCCGGAGCAGATCATCGGGATTGTGCGAAAAATCGCAGTCCATTTCACAAACGGCTGCATAGTCCCTCTCAAGTGCCCATTTAAAACCGGCGATGTAGGCGGTGCCTAAACCCAGTTTCCCTTTTCGTTCAAGAATATGAAGCTTGTCGGGAAATTCCTTCATCAGCTTTTTTACAATAGCTGCTGTGCCATCGGGCGAATTGTCTTCAACTATCAATAAATCGAGAGGCCTTTCCAACGAAAAAACCTTGCGGATCATTTTTTCAACATTCTCTTTTTCGTTGTATGTAGGAATTATAACCAGATTTTTCGACACGGTTTCTACTTTAAAGTTAATACAGCGAATGTACAATATTTTGGGAGTATTTCCGAAAGGTTTTTGATTTCGATGTTTTTGCCATTTCTGTTGCTATATTTACGCTCCGTTTCGCAACACCGGCTTCTATCAATGATAGAAATACAGCATAAATTATTCCCGGTGTACTGTTAAATGGAGAAGCGAATATTTGGCAGTTTTAGATCGACAAGAAAAGCAGAAGGTAATTATGATTAAATGGATTTATACACTGGTATTGATTGCAATTGGTTTTATTTCGGCACAGGCACAACGCACCTGGTTTGAGTTTGAAATTTCGAAAGAGTTAAGCAAAAAGCTGGAGATCAGTCTCGCACCGGAGATCCGTTTCAAGGAAAACTTTGAACTGCACGAATATTTTTTCGAGCCAAAAATTGAATACGATTTAAACAAGTATTTTTCGCTTGGAGCCAATTACCGATTTGGCAATAATCCGGATAAAGATGGCAATGCCCAGTGGTTTGGTAGATATGCTGTAGAAGGGAAAGCAGGCTATGAATGGAAAGATCTGGAAGCACAGTTTCGCCTGCGTTATACCAATTCCGATGATTTTGGAGGCGACGATAATGATCGTTCCAATTATTTGCGAATGAAATTTCAACTGGAATACGAAATTGGAAAAACTGACTTGAAACCTTATGCCTTGTGCGAGTTATACAGAAATCTCCGTTTAGGCGAATATTCCAAGGCGCGTTGGGAAGGAGGTTTGAAATACAAAATAAACAAACACCACCGCGTAGGTGCCTATTTCAGACTTAACGACTACCTTGTTGAAGATGATGAGAGTATAAAAATCTTAGGGCTTGCTTACAACTACAAATTCTAAAACAATCCCATAGTAGGACTTAACATTTTTGTGAATTTTTGTTTCTGATCCCTAATTTATCACTCACTATTTTTGCTGATCAATCATCGGGTGAATAATCTTGTTTTTAAAATTCAGGTTAAAAATGTGTGTAATTGATTTTTATTTTGTGATATGTTTTACAAATTAATTTGAAAATGTTCATTTTTATGACATTTGGACGATTAAGGAAACTGTGAATGGAGATTAAATGCAAAAAAGTAGGGAATGAGTGTTACGGTTTGCGCGAAATGACATTGCTTTTCGACATTAGCCAGCGCCTGATCCAAACCCGCCAATTAAAAAACGATCTGCCAACCGTTCTGCGGATGATTGTGGAGTATCTTGACGCGGAACGAAGTTTCTTGAGCATTTTTAATCGCGAAAATTCCAAAATTTACATCGAAGCGGCATATGGTCTGAGTTCGGCACAGCAGGCAAAAGGGAAGTACGATCTGGGCGAAGGAATTACCGGGAAAGTTGTGGAAATGGCTCGTCCGGTGGTTATCGAGAAAATCTCGAAATCAAGTTTATTCCTGAATAAAACCAGGCAGGAAACCCACAAGGAGGGCAAGGAACTATCGATAATTTGCGTGCCCATTGTTGACGATGCCAAAGTTGTAGGAACCTTGAGTGTCGTTCGTATTTTTAATCCGCGCATTAGTTTCGATGAAGACATAAGAATGCTAACTATTATTGGTTCGCTGATTGGGCAGGTAGTTCGTTCGCGTCAGGAACGGATGGAAGAATTGGAATTGCTGAAGCAGAAAAATCTGGAACTGGAAAGTAAGTTGTCAGGCATGAAGAACCTGAATATGATCGGTAATTCTTCAAAAATGCGCGATGTGTTTTCGCTGGTGCAAATGGTGGGCAAAACCAATTCAACCGTACTTATTCGTGGTGAAAGCGGGGTTGGAAAAGAACTGGTTGCCGATGCGATTCACATGGCCAGCACCCGCGCCGGAAAGCCTTTTGTTAAGGTAAACTGCTCGGCTTTGCCCGAATCGCTGATAGAAAGTGAGTTGTTCGGGCATGAAAAGGGGGCCTTCACCGGTGCCGACTCAAAGCGCAAAGGCCGTTTCGAACTGGCTGATAAAGGAACCATTTTTTTGGATGAAATCGGTGATATTCCGCTGTCAGCTCAGGTTAAAATATTGCGCATTATTCAGCAACGTCAATTCGAACGGCTCGGAGGCACCGAAACCATTAGTACTGACGTGCGAATTATTGCAGCCACCAACCGAAATCTTGAAGAAATGATCAAGGATGGCCTATTTCGTGAGGATCTTTATTACCGCATCAACGTGTTCCCCATTTTTATTCCGTCCTTGCGCGAACGCCGGAATGATATTCCGCTTTTGGTGGATCATTTTATTGAGAAATTCAACAAAGAGAACAATTCAAAAATAAAACGCATTACCACTTCGGCATTGAACATGCTGATGGTTTATTCGTGGCCGGGCAATATTCGCGAACTGGAAAACTGCATCGAGCGATCCTGTATTCTGAGTACCGATAATGTTATTCATAGTTACAATCTTCCGCCTTCGTTGCAGACGGCCGATTCAACCGGTACTTCGGCAAAAGGTGGAATGATGTACACCGTTGAACAGGTAGAGAAACAGTTGATTCGCGAGGCGCTGACATCAACCAAAGGAAACATCGTAAAAGCAGCCGAAGATCTGAAAATTACCGAAAGAATGCTGGGGACCCGTCTAAAAAAATACAAAATAGAAGCGTGGAGATACAAGGTGTAAAATAAGCGATAGCACGTTTTTGTAAATTCTCATTAATTTTATGCCCGAAAATGTAAAACGGATATGCAACTCGTAAAAGTCGACTTAACAAATGAAAAGCACTGCCGGGCTGTGGTAAGTTTATTAAACGACTACATGCTCGATGATATGGGCATTGGCGAGGAAATGCCGCACGGGCTGGGCGAAAAAATTATAAAAGGACTGGTACGGCACAAAGCATATGTTGGCTTTTTGGTTGAATTGGATGGCAGCTTTGCAGCACTGGCCAATTGCAACCTCAACTTTTCTACCTGGAAAGCCAAACCACTTATCAATATTCACGATTTTGTTGTATCGCCCGATTCCCGCAATCGAGGTGTTGGTCTTTTTCTGCTAAAGGCAATAGAGAATTATGCCATCGAAAATGGATATTGCCGCATCAATCTCGAAGTTCGGCACGACAATTACAAGGCCCAGAATCTCTACAAAAAAGCAGGGTTTAAAGAGTGCGATCCCAACAATTATTTTTGGGAAAATCGAATTGAATAAATACTGAACCGTTTATTTCCAGCCTCCTCCCAAAGCCCGGTAAAGCAAAACAACAGCATTCAGTTTCTGAATATGGTCATTAACATCGTTTAACTGTGCATTGAGCAAACTTTGTTGTGCATTTAAAACTTCGGTATAAGTGGCCGAACCGTAGGTTAGAAGTTCCTCGGTATATTCCACCGATTTCTCCAGTGCTGCGAGTTGTTTGCTGCGGAGTTCAATTTTTCTAAGAGAGGCGTCGTATATATTGAGTGCATCGCTTACTTCAGCACCTGCATTTAACAAAGTGTACCTGAAATTCAGGAGCGACTCTTCCTGATGAGCTTTGGCCACTTCCAAACGCGTTTTATTGACCCTTTTATTAAATATAGGCTGAACCAAGCCACCTACCACGTTTGCCGCAAATGACGTTGGATCGAGTAAATCTCCCAGGTCCAGTGCTTCCAATCCGGCGCTGGCAGTAAGTGTAACCGAAGGATAAAAGTAAGCTCTGGCGCTGTTAGTCATCTGGTAGGCGCTCATCACATTGTATTCGGCTTGCATAACATCGGGCCGGTTATCCAGGAGTTCCGATGGTACACCGATCGAAAGCATTTCGTGTGCTTTTTGTTCTTCCAGTTTACCTCGTTCGATGGGGCCGGGAGTTCTTCCGAGCAAGAGGCAGAGTGTGTTTTCAGTTTCTTTAATTTGTTGCTCAATGTCGGGGATTGTAACTTCTGCTGCATAACGCGAAGCTTCACTCTGAACAACGGCAGCTCCAGTTACACTACCACTTTCTTTTAATGCTTTCAAGGTTTCAACCAACTGTGCGCTGTTCTGCACAGTCTCCTTTGTTATTTCCAATTTGGCATCGAGTGCCAGCAGGTTGTAATAAACAGCTGAGATATTTGCGATTAAGCGGGTTTGAATGGCTTTGTGCGCGGCATCGGTAGCCAGGTAGTTGGAATATGCAGCTCGTTTCGAATTACTCAACTTTCCCCAGAAATCGATTTCCCAGCTACTCTGCAAAATGGCTTGCGAGCCATTGTATTCTTTAGGCCCGTTTGGATTGGTCGATTCCGAGTTGCGAACATAGGTATGCCCCGCCTGTGCCGACAACGAAGGTGCCAGGGCCGCTTTACTCTGATAGAAATTTGATTCGGCTGCAATAACACGTTGAACAGCGGCTTGTAGGTCGAGATTGTTGCTCAATCCTTCGGCAATCAAACTGTCTAAAACAGGATCGTTAAATAGGTTTTGCCAGTTTTCGTTTGATAGATTGATTGTGTCGGTGACGGAATCTCCATATAATCCATCGGTAAGATCCTGGCTTCGCTGGTACTGGTTTGTAGTGTTGCATGACCACAGTAACGCCGCGATTCCTAAAACGATTACTTTATAAATTATTGAATTTGTTTTCATTTCTTCAACTTTTAGAGGGGTTATCCCAAACTGTTCATTTCCGAGATTTCCTCTTCTATTTTTGGTTTCTTTACTTTCTCATCAAGTGTTTGGAACACCACAAACATGGCAGGTATCACCAGGATTCCAATCATCGTTCCGATGAGCATTCCGCCAACAGCACCTGTTCCGATCGAATGGTTACCGTTAGCACCAACACCACCACTGACAACCAAGGGAATCAAACCAACAATAAATGCAAATGAAGTCATCAAAATGGGGCGGAGTCGGGCTGTGGCACCATCAACTGCTGCCTGGATAATCGACATTCCTGATTCCCGCCGCTGTCGGGCAAACTCCACAATAAGAATGGCATTTTTTGCCAGCAACCCGATAAGCATAACCAGTGATATTTGCAGGTAGATGTTGTTATCAACTCCCATTATTCGCGCAAAAATAAAGGAACCGGCAATACCAATCGGAAGCGAAACAATAATGGATAAGGGTAGAATGTAGCTTTCGTACTGGGCCGCCAGAAAGAAGAATACAAAGATGAGGCTCAATACAAAGATCACGATAGTTTGATTACCTGCACTGATCTCTTCGCGGGTGATCCCCGAAAATTCGTAATCGTAGCCGGTTGGCAAATGCTCGGCTGCCACTTCGCGCACGGCATCAATGGCGTCTCCCGAACTATATCCGGGATTTGGCGAACCGTTCACCGAAATTGCAGTGTACATATTAAAACGGTTAATCGATTCGGGGCCATAAACCTTTGTTAAGGTGATGAATTCCGATATCGGCGCCATTTCTCCGCTTGCTGTTCTAACTTTGATATTATTCAGATCTTCCGGATTTCCCCGGTATTGGGCTTCGGATTGTACCATAACCCGGTACTGTTTCCCAAAACGGTTAAAATCGGACGCATAGAATCCACCGATATAACCTTGCATGGCAGCCAGAACAGAACTGACCTGCAGCCCCGAACGCATACATCTTGCAGCATCCACATCAATCCGGTACTGCGGAAAGCCTGTATTGAAAGCGGTCCGTGCGTACTGAATTTCCGGCCGTTGATTTAATGCTCCCAGAAAATTATTGGAAATATTTTCAAAATCATGAATGTCGCCACCGGTTTTATCCTCAAGTTTCAGTTCGAAACCTCCGGTGATACTAAATCCGGGAACCATTGGCGGTGAAAAAATAATGATGCGTGCATCTTTAATTTGTGCAGTCAGCATGTATAGTTTTTGTACAATGCTGTTCAGGTCCTGCCCGTCTTCTTTCCTTTCGTCAAACGGATCGAGGTTGGCAATGACCATGGCGTAAGGACTTCCCGAACCACCCATGAAGGAAAAGCCGGAAATAATAGTCCGAGACCGGATCTCTGGTACGGTTTTAATAATTTCGTCAATTTGTTGTGCAACCTCAATTGTTTTTTCTGCTGAAGTAGCCGGAGGCATGGCAATATCAACAAACATACGGCCAGTGTCCTCTTCGGGGACAAAACCTGTTGAAGTTGTTTTCATCAGGTAGCCAAGCAGACCAACGAAAATCAGGATCAAAGCTCCGGCCAGCCATCTACGGTCGATAAAGAAATGTGTTATACGTTTGTATTTACCGGTCATGGTTGTAAAAGCGGTGTTGAAGGCAGAATAAAACCGCTTCATCACGCCTTTTCGTCCTTTCACTTCTTCGCTGTGTGGCTTCAGGAATAAAGCACAAAGTGCCGGGCTTAAGGTAAGCGCGTTTACCGCCGAAAGAATAATGGCAACTGTAAGTGTTATTCCAAACTGTCGATAGAAAACGCCGGTGGTTCCGGTAATAAAAGTTACAGGTATAAACACAGCGGCCATTACTAAAGTAATCGATATAATGGCTGTTGAAATTTCGCTCATTGCTGAAATTGCAGCCGTTTTGGCATTCTTTGCCCCGGAGTCGAGTTTGGCGTGCACTGCTTCAACCACTACGATGGCATCGTCGACCACAATACCAATGGCCAGCACCAATGCGAATAAGGTAAGCAGGTTGATGGTAAAACCAAACAGGTTGAGGAAAAAGAAGGTCCCGATAATAGATACGGGAACGGCAATTGCCGGAATTAAAGTTGCCCTGAAATTTTGCAGGAATACAAACACTACGATAAATACCAGGATAAAAGCTTCGAGTAAAGTGTGTAATACCTTTTCGATAGAGGCATCCAGAAATTCGTTGGTGTTCATCAGCACAACATATTCCACTCCCGGCGGGAACGACTGTGAAGCATTTTCGATAACTTCCTCTGCTTCGATAATTACATTCCGAGCGTTCGATCCGGCTGACTGGAAAATTGCCATGGCAATACCGGGCTGACCCTGCGTTTGCGTGATGCGGTTATAACTGAGCGATCCCATTTCAACACGGGCGATATCGCGCAGCCGGAGAATATTCCCGTTGGCATCCGATTTAATGACAATATCGCCAAACTCTTCAGGTTGTGTTAATTTACCCCGATACCGGATTACATATTCATAACTTTGATCGTTCTCACTTCCAAAACGTCCGGGAGCCGCTTCAAGGTTCTGGGCATTCAGGGCCGAAACAACATCGGCAGGTATCAAATTGTAGCTCGACATGATATCCGGTTTCAGCCAGATTCGCATAGAGTAGTCTTTGGCGCCAAAAACCAGTGCTTCTCCAACACCATTAATACGTTGTACCTGTGGAAGCAAATTAATTTTTGCATAGTTCTGCAGGAAGGTTTCATCGTACCTTCCATTCTTGCTGAACAGCGAAAACACCATTAACATGTTGTTCTGTCGTTTGGCCGTAATTACCCCGGCACGAGTAACCTCCGCAGGCAGCAGCGAAGTGGCCCGGGCCACCCTGTTTTGTACGTTAACCGCCGCCATATCAGGATCGGTTCCCTGTTTAAAATAAACTTCGATACTTGCTGAACCATTGTTGTTTGCTGTCGAGTTCATATAAATCATGTCCTCAACTCCGTTAATTTGTTCTTCAAGCGGAATAACCACGCTATTCAGTACGGTTTGTGCATCGGCTCCTGTGTAGTTGGCCGAAACCCGAATGGTTGGCGGTGCAATATCGGGGTACTGTTCAATAGGCAAAGTAGCTATCCCAAGTCCTCCGAGGATGACCAGAATAATGGAAACGACCGTTGAAAGAACGGGTCTTTCTATAAATATTTTAAACATAGTTGTTTGCTATTGGATGATTATTCGTTTGAAGGCTGAATGTTATCGGCAACCGCCTCTTGTACGGTTACTTTAGGTTTTATCTCCATTCCATCACGAAGTCCGGCAATACCTTCAACCACAATTTTATCGCCTTTTTTTAATCCTGAAGACACCACATAAACGTCCTTCAAATTACCGACAATAACTTCAATCGGGGTATTTACAATCTTGTTGTCGCTGTTGGCAACATACACAAAATGTTTTCCCTGAATTTCGTAACTGGCATTTTGTGGAACCAGCAATACATTATTATGGTATTCCGGCAAACGGATATTCCCGCTTCCGCCCGAGCGCAAATCTCCTTCCGGATTAGGGAAAGCGGCGCGAACATTAATAGCGCCTGTTTGAGGATCGACGATTCCGCTGGCAATTTCAATTTTTCCTTTATGATTATAAATGGACTGATCGGGTAAAACCAGCTCAACTTCAGGTAATTTAGTGAGTTTTTCGCGTGTAGTGTTTCCTTTCAAACTTTTTGTCATCTGCAAAAACACTTTTTCGTTGATGGAGAAATAAGCCCGCATAGTCGAAGTGTTCGAAACGGTGGTCAGCGGCGTTGCAATTGAACTGCTCACCAAACTTCCAACCCGGTATGGGAAAGTGCCGATTATTCCATCGGTGGGGCTGGTAATCATTGTATAATCGAGGTTGGCTTTTGCATTCGCAAGATTTGCATTGGCTTGTGCCAGTAATGCTTCGGCACTTTGCAATTCGGTTTTAACCGATTCGAGCTGGAACTCACTGACGATGCTTTTCTCCACCAGCGGCTGTGTTTTTTCGAGATTGATTTTAGCCGTGGATACCTGCGACTCGGCAACTTTCACCTGGGCTTCAGCCGATCGTACCTGAGCACGGATATCGTTGGCATTTAGCTGAAACAGAACCTGTCCTTTTTTTACATAGTCGCCTTCGTCAACTAAAATCCTTTCGATATAGCCGGCCACTCTTGGTCTGATTTCAACGGTTTGTTCGCCTTCAAGTGTGGCCGGAAAATCCTGGTAAAGAGTAATGTTCTGCGGAGTAACTTCAAGTACATTGTACTCACTGATCTGGCTGGCCATTTGAGCATTTCCTTGCTGCTTGTTCGAGCAGGAAGAAAAGATAAATAGAATGGCAATAATCGCCAGGTTTGCAATTTGTTTAAAAATTTTCATGTGTTGTTTCTATTGTAATTTTAAATTTTCCGGTGGTAATATGATTATGAAACACATTGCTTAAAGCCTGTGTTCATCTGGATCTTCGAAATAACATGCTCAAAATGTGATAGTTCCTCCTCCGTTACATTCATTAAAAGTTCGGATGAAACTTCGCGTGACAGCTTTTTTGAGCGTTCCAATAACTTCTGGCCTTTCCCAGTGAGCATTAAATTCTTTTTTCTTTTGTCATCCTTATCGATCATCCGAACCACATATTGTAATTCAATCAGTGTATTTACCTGTCGAAGTATGATCGACTTGTCGCGCAGAAAATGATTGGCCAGATCTTGTTGTGTACCGGTTCCTTTTTCGTTGATGAAATGCATCATTACGAAGTGCTCAAAACTCAGGTCCAGTTTGTTTTCCTTAAACTTCGACTCCAGCTTAAACTTAACCAGTTTCATGGTTTGTCCAAGCAGGTATGTCAATGGCTTATTTGAATGCATAATCCGTTCATGTTTCTACGCTGCAAAATTAAAGCGAATTAGTTGCAAAAGTCAACTAATTATGAGATTTATTTTAACAGATTCTAAATAGTTTTATATAGTGCTGACAGATAGTGGTTTGTGATGTTGTCTGAATGTTAACCCGGCTTCAGCTTCAGGTCTTCAATAAATCGGTCTTCTGCCCGAGTTTTTGTATTAGATATGATCCGGGCAATTCCTACCAAATTGTAGGTTAAGCCTATGTTAAGTGTTCTTAAATGTTTGATATACAGATTTTAATGTGTCTTTCTACCTAAAAGTATGTACAACCCTAAGATCCTACATAATTGTAGGATATACAATAAGGAATTTATCGGGATAGAAATCATAAAATATTTTCAAGTTGTAGATATTCAGTCTATTATGAAGTTTGGATTTGTGGCGTATGTTGTTTAGCATGTTTTTTGGCACAACTCTCGTTAAAGGCCTGGCAAATGCAAATTAATTTTTAAAACTGAATACGATGAGAAAGATTGCTATTTATGGAAAAGGTGGTATTGGGAAATCAACCACCACACAAAACACAGTTGCAGGACTTGTTGAAGCCGGGAAAAATGTAAAAGTAGTTGGATGTGATCCAAAAGCTGACTCAACCCGATTGTTGCTCGGAGGTTTGGCGCAAAAAACAGTACTGGATACGCTTCGTGAAGAAGGCGAAGATGTAGATCTCGAAGACATTGTAAAAGTGGGTTACGGCGGTGTACGCTGTGTTGAATCAGGTGGTCCGGAACCGGGAGTTGGATGTGCCGGTCGCGGTATCATTACCTCTATTAACCTGTTGGAACAACTCGGTGCATGGGACGAAAGTTTCAAAATCGATTACACTTTTTACGATGTATTAGGTGACGTGGTTTGTGGTGGTTTTGCCATGCCAATCCGCGAAGGTAAAGCCCAGGAAATTTACATTGTAGTTTCTGGTGAGATGATGGCGATGTATGCAGCTAACAACATTTGCAAGGGTATTAAAAAATACGCTCAGGCAGGTGGTGTTCGCTTAGGTGGATTGATCTGTAACTCGCGTAAAGTTGACAACGAATCTCAAATGATTGAGGAGTTGGCCAAGCGTCTGGGTACACAAATGATTCACTTTGTTCCTCGCGATAACATGGTTCAGCGCGCCGAAATCAACCGTAAAACCGTTATCGATTACGAACCTGAACATCCGCAAGCCGACGAATACCGTGCCCTGGCAAAAGCCATCGACGAAAATGAATTGTTCGTTGTGCCTGAACCACTCGAAATTGAAGAGTTGGAAAAATTATTGATCGAATTCGGTATCGCCAGCTAATTACAAATCAACTTAAATTAAGGAGGACTAACCATGTTAATGATAAGAGCCATCATTCGCCCTGAAAAATCGAGTAAAGTATTAAAAGCCCTGTTTGAAGCAGGCTACATTGCAGTAACAAAAATCCCGGTTGTTGGTCGCGGAAAACAGCGCGGTATTAAAATCGGAGATATAACCTACGACGAACTTCCAAAGGAGATGCTAATCATGGTAATAAAAGACGAAGACAAAGACTTCGCAATTAATACCATTATGGAAGCTGCCCGCACCGAGCCTAAAGGTGCATTTGGCGATGGAAAAATATTTGTGACTTCAGTGGATGAGGCGTACACCATCAGCCGTGGATCAAAAGAATTATAATCCTAAAATCAGACGACTATGAAGATGGTATTGGCGATCATCAGGATCGATAAAATGAATGCAACAAAACGGGCTCTTACCGCAGCCGGCATCACATCGATGACTGCAACCGGTAAAGTTTTCGGACGCGGAAAAGGAGCCTGGGATGCACAAGTAATGGAAGGGGCAAAAAAAGATATGCCTGAAGCACTTACCCATCTTGGAAAAGAGCCAAGACTGAGACCACAGCGTGTACTAAATATTGCGGTTTCCGACCACAATGTTCAGTTAACAGTTGATACGATTATCGAAGTTAATCAGACACCTGCTCCCGGCGACGGAAAAATCTTTGTCCTTCCATTGGAAGATACGTTCAGGGTTCGCACGGGTGAAACAGGAACGACAATCCTTTAATTAAAAAGACAAAATTATGCCAAACAAAAAAGATTATACAAACGGATTACCGGATCCCGCCGAGTTTAAAGCGGAGATGCTTAAAAAATATCCTCGCAAAGTGGCAAAAAAGCGGGATAAATCGATGGTAATCAACGAACCGTCGGAAGGAAAAGAGATCCTGGCGAATGTTCGTACCATCCCCGGAATCATTACCCAGAGAGGATGTACCTACGCAGGTTGTAAAGGTGTGGTTCTGGGGCCAACGCGCGATATTATTAACCTGGTTCATGGCCCGATTGGCTGTAGTTTTTACGCCTGGTTAACACGCCGAAACCAAACCAAACCGGCCGAAAGCGATCCCAACTTCATGACCTATGCTTTTTCAACCGATATGCAGGATGAAAATATTGTATTTGGTGGAGAAGAGAAACTGAAGAATGCCATACGCGAAGCAGTTGAAATTTTCAATCCCAGTTCCATTGGTATCTTTTCAACTTGTCCGGTAGGATTGATCGGAGACGATGTGCATTCGGTAGCCCGCGAAATGAAAGCCGAATTCGGAATTAACATCTTCGGTTTTAGCTGCGAAGGTTATCGTGGTGTTTCGCAGTCAGCCGGTCACCACATTGCTAATAACGGAATCTTTAAGCATGTTGTTGGTAACGACGATCGTGAACGTACCGGAAAATTCCAAGTGAACTTACTCGGTGAGTACAACATTGGTGGTGACGCTTTCGAAATTGAACGGATTTTTGAAGAATGCGGAATTACCTTGCTTTCAACCTACAGTGGTAACTCAACCGTTGAAAGTTTTGCGTACTCGCATACTGCCGATTTGAACATGGTAATGTGCCACCGTTCCATCAACTACATAGCTGAAATGATGGAGGAAAAATACGGTATTCCTTGGATCAAAGTCAACTTCATTGGTGCCGATGCTACGGCTAAGACACTCCGCAAAATGGCCGATTATTTTGGCGACAAAGAATTGTCGGCGAAAGTTGAAGAGGTTATTGCACGCGAAGCAGCTAAAGTAAAAGCCGTTGCCGAAGTGGTGAAGCCAAAAGTTGAAGGAAAACTGGCCATGATGTTCGTAGGCGGATCGCGTGCGCACCATTACCAGGAACTGTTTACCGAACTTGGTGTTCGTGTGGTTTCTGCTGGTTACGAGTTTGCTCACCGCGATGATTACGAAGGCCGCGAAGTTATTCCTAACATTAAAATCGATGCCGATACCCGTAACATTGAAGACCTGGTAGTTAAGAAAGACGAGGAACACTTCCGTGAAGATCTTGTAACGAAGAAGGAAAAGCTCGAAAAAAGTGGTTACGAGTTTAAAGACTACAAAGGCATGATGCCGGATATGAAAAAGAATTCGCTGGTCATCGACGACGTGAATCACTGGGAAACTGAAAAGCTCATTGAATTCTACAAACCTGATATTTTCTGTGCGGGAATCAAAGAGAAATACGTAGTTCAGAAATACGGTGTGCCATTAAAACAGTTGCACTCGTACGACTACGGCGGTCCTTATGCTGCTTTTGGTGGCGCCATCAATTTCTACAAAGAAATGGAACGTATGCTGGCTACCGATATCTGGAAACTGGTTGATACACCATGGAAACATGAGCCGGAGATTGTAGGATGTGTAACCTGTGACGAATTAAAATAGGAGGAATAATCATGTTATTACGACATACAACAAGCAAAGTAAAAGAAAGAAAGGCACTAACGGTTAACCCGGCCAAAACCTGCCAACCGGTTGGTGCTATGTATGCCGCACTTGGTGTACACGGATGTTTACCACACAGTCATGGTTCGCAGGGCTGCTGTTCGTACCACCGAAGCGCACTGACCCGGCATTACAAAGAGCCCGTGATGGCTTCAACCAGTTCGTTTACCGAAGGTTCTTCGGTATTCGGCGGACAGGCCAATCTGCTGCAGGCTGTCGATAATATCTTTACCATTTATGAACCTGATATTATTGCAGTGCATTCAACCTGTTTGTCAGAAACCATTGGTGACGACCTGGGACAGATTGTAAAAAAAGCACTCGATGATGGTAAGATACCTGAAGGAAAACATGTGGTTCAGGCTTCAACACCAAGTTATGTGGGATCTCATGTAACCGGTTACGCCAACATGCTCGAAGCTTTTGTGAAGTATTTTTCATACAATACCGAAGAAAAGATCCGCCAGGTGAACTTGCTTTCGGGTTGGGTTGAACCATCCGATATGCGCGAAATAAAAAGGTTAGCCGGTTTAATGGACATAAAAACCGTGCTTTTACCCGATACTTCCGACGTACTCGATACGCCAATGACCGGCGAATATAAAATGTATCCGAAAGGTGGAACTACCGTGGACGAGATCGTAAGCATGGGGAACAGTATGAAAACCGTTGCCATGGGCGAGTGGGGAGCCAAAAAAGCTGCTGTTATGCTCGACAACAAATGTAAAGTTCCGTTCAGTCTTACTGAAGTACCGATTGGACTAAAAGCAACGGACCGCTTTGTACAGGAATTGTCCCTGGCCGGTCGCATTTCTATTCCTGAATCCATTTCAGAAGAACGCGGAAGGTTGGTTGACGTGATCACCGATATGCACCAGTATTTATATGGTAAACGCGTTGCACTTTGGGGCGATCCGGATTCATTGATCCCATTGGTAGAATTTCTGGTTGATCTGGATATGAAACCGGTTTACATTGTTTCAGGAACTCCGGGTAAACGTTTCGAAAAGATCATGTCCGGGATTCTCAGCGAAAAAGTACCTGAAGCCAAATTCAAAAACGGTGCACAGGCCGATATGTTCCTGATGCACCAGTGGATCAAAGAAGAGCCTGTGGATCTGTTGATCGGTAACACCTACGGTAAATACATTTCGCGCGACGAAAATATTCCTTTCGTTCGCATGGGATTCCCGATCCTCGACCGTATTGGACACAGCTACTTCCCGACAGTTGGCTACCAGGGCGCTATTCGTATTCTCGAGAAAATGCTAGGAGTAATAATGGACCGTCAGGATGCTACTGCTCCGGAAGAATCATTTGAGTTGGTTATGTAACCGTAACTATACAACAATAACTACCAACCTCCCGGGAGCCTGCTTCTTTCCCGGGAGGTACTTAAAATCAAGTGCATCATGAACAGTTTTTTAAAAGACCGCGAAACTCAAATTGTAACCAAGGGGAAAAACAGTGCAGAAATTGCCTGTGAAAAGAATAGTCTGGCCGGTTCGGTAAGCCAGCGTGCATGTGTGTTTTGCGGTTCCAGGGTAGTTCTTTACCCGATCGCTGATGCGCTTCATGTAATTCACGGCCCGGTTGGCTGTGCGTCCTATACCTGGGACATCCGCGGTGCCCTTTCTTCTGGACCGCAACTTCACCGCCTGAGTTTTACCACCGACTTGAAAGAAAAAGACGTGGTGTTTGGTGGAGAGAAGAAATTGTATCATGCCCTTTGCGAGTTAATCGACAAACATCAACCCAAGGCAGCTTTTGTTTTTTCAACCTGTATTATCGGAGTAATCGGCGATGATGTGGAAGCGGTTTGTCGTCAGGTGACCCGCGAAAAAGGAATCGATGTTATTCCGGTCATGTCGGAAGGTTTTAACGGATCAAAAAAAGACGGTTATAAAATTGCCTGTGGTGCCCTTTCAAAACTGGTGGGTACCGACGACGCTTACAAACCTTCAAAATATTCAATAAACATTCTGGGCGATTTTAACCTTGCCGGCGAACTCTGGATCCTTGCAGAATATTACCGGAAACTCGGAGTGGAGTTGGTTTCATGCATGACCGGTGATGGCCGGGTTGCCGAAATCCGACGTGCACATAAAGCCACGCTGAATGTGGTTCAGTGTTCCGGATCGATGGTGCATCTGGCCAAAGAAATGAAAGAAAAATACGGGATTCCGTTTATGAAGGTTTCCTATTTCGGAATAGAAGACATGTCGGATGCTTTGTATGAAGTAGCCCGTTATTTCAAAGACGATGAAATGATGGAAAAAGCCCGGGAGCTGGTTCGCGATGAGATTTCAAAACTACTTCCTGCGCTGCAACCTTACCGCCAGAAACTGGAAGGAAAGAAAGCAGCCATTTATGTGGGAGGAGCTTTTAAAGCCATTTCGCTGGTAAAAGCGCTTCGCTTACTAGGTATGAAGACAGTTGTAGTTGGCTCGCAAACCGGAAATGCCGATGATTACAAACTGCTAAAAGAACTTTGCGACGATGGTACTATCATCGTTGATGACTCGAATCCGAACGAACTCTCGGAATTTGTAAAACTCACCGGAGCTCACCTGTTTATCGGGGGGGTTAAAGAACGTCCGATTGCACATAAACTTGGTCTTGGCTTCTGCGACCACAACCACGAGCGAAAAGAAGCACTCGCCGGTTATGTGGGCATGATGAATTTTGCCAAAGAAGTGTATGCATCGGTGACAAGCCCGGTTTGGAAATTTATAAAATAGAAAGCCATGTTCGAAACAAATACCGTATTACATAAAGGGACAGATTATAAAGCCACACAAAACGCATGTAAACTGTGTTCGCCGCTCGGAGCAAGTGTGGCGTACAAAGGATTCGAAGGATGTGTGCCACTCATTCATGGTTCGCAGGGCTGTGCCACTTATATTCGTCGTTACCTGATCAGCCATTATAAAGAACCTATCGATATTGCTTCGTCCAACTTCACTGAGGATTCAACCATTTTTGGCGGTGACAGAAATTTTAAGATTGCGGCTCAGAATATTATCAATCAGTACAAGCCGAAAATAATTGGAATTTCTACCACGTGTCTGAGTGAAACCATCGGTGATGATGTAACGCTTTTCCTTCACGAATTGAAAAGCGAAGATTTTGATGGCTCAACCGAATTTGTTGTGGCTTCAACACCCAGTTACCAGGGAACGCACATCGACGGTTTTCATGAAGCCGTTGCAGCAGTGGTTCGCAAGTTCGCTAAAAAAGAAAGTACTGGCGAACACATCAACCTGTTTCCCGGATTTATTTCAACAGAAGATATTCGCCTGCTAAAAGAAATTACTGCCGATTTTGGCATTGAAACTGCCATTCTTCCCGATTATTCCGAAAGCCTCGACAATCCTGTTTGGCATACCTACAAACGTATTCCTGAAGGAGGAACAACTATGGAAGAAGTGGAAAAGAGTGGTTCGGCCAAAGCATCCATCGAATTTGGTACCGTGCTGAATCTCGGAAAACTGAGTGGACGGGTAAAAAACCTGAAGGTTACTAAAACAGCAGCCCAGTATCTGGAAAAAGAAATGGATGTTCCGTTGGTGCGTTTGCCCATGCCCATCGGGATTACTCAAACCGACCGCTTTTTTGAAGAACTGGAAAAACTTTCGGGGAATAAAACTCCTGAAAAATATGCGAAACAACGCGGTCGGCTGGTGGATGCTTATGTTGACGCACACAAATATGTATTTGGCAAAAAGGCCGTGGTTTACGGCGAAGAAGATTTTGTGGTAGGCATGTGCGCTTTTCTCGATGAAATCGGGATTGAAATTGCACTAGCTGCATCAGGCGGCGAAAGCGGATTGCTGGAACAGGAAATTTTGAAGTACTGTCCCGAAAACGGAACTAAAATAACCGTTCGCGAAGGTTACGATTTTGAATCGATAAAAGAATGGTGTCAGAGCAACAAACCGGATATTCTGATCGGGCACAGCAAAGGCTATTACATCGCCCGCGAACTGGAGATCCCGATCGTTCGTGTAGGATTCCCGATCCACGACCGGATTGGCGGACAGCGCATCAAACACCTGGGTTATGCCGGAACGCAGGAATTGTTCGATAAAATTGTGAATACACTGATTGAGTACAAACAAGACTCGTCGCCGGTAGGATATAAATACATGTAATAGAAGGCTGGAAGCTCGCAGCTCGCAGCTCGCAGCTCGTAGCTAAAATCTAAATAGTAAAGTTATGATCGACATTAAAACACATCCATGTTTCAATAAAGAGGCAAAAGGAAAATATTCCAGGGTTCACCTTCCGGTGGCACCACAATGTAATATTCACTGTAATTATTGTAAACGCGATTTCGACTGCGTTAACGAAAGTCGTCCCGGTGTTACCAGCGAAGTACTTTCGCCCGAGCAGGCTTTGGCTTACACCATCAGGTTAAAGGAAAAAATGCCGCATTTGTCGGTCGTGGGAATTGCTGGTCCCGGCGATCCGTTCGCTAATCCTATCCAAACCATGACTACGTTGCGTTTGATCAGGAAAGAATTTCCGGAGATGATACTTTGTCTCTCTTCCAACGGGCTGAATGTGTTGCCCTATGTCGAAGAGCTGGCAGAACTGAAAGTAAGTCACGTTACAATTACCATAAATGCCGCTGAAGCCGACACTTTATCAAAACTGTATAAGTGGGTGCGTTTCGAGAAACGTGGATATTTCGGGAAACAGGCAGCCGAGATTTTGCTAAAGAACCAGTTGGAGGCGATAAGAGCATTGAAACGCGCAGGAATTACTGTGAAAGCGAATACGATTGTCGTTCCGGGAATTAATGACGGGAAAGTGATTGAAGTGGCTAAAAAGATGAAGGAACTTGGTGTTGACCTGATGAATACCATCCCGCTTTACCCGGTTGAAGGAACTCCTTTTGAAGATTTCGAAGAGCCGTCGCCAAAAATGATGAAGGAACTGCGCAGAGAAATTAAAGAATACCTGCCGCCAATGACTCACTGTGCGCGCTGTCGGGCCGATGCAGTTGGATTACTTGGTAAAGATGATTCGGAAGCGAAACGAATTCTTTCAGAAGTGTCCTGTCTTTCGGTAGACCTGGATGAAAAACGGCCGAATGTTGCCGTGGCCAGTTACGAAGGATTACTGGTGAATCAGCATCTTGGTGAGGCGAAGCAACTGTTTATTTTCCGCGAAACTCCAAACGGGTATAAGTTGGTTGAACAACGACCGACACCAAAACCGGGGGCAGGTAACTCGCGCTGGGAAGAACTCGGAAATGTTATCAGCGACTGCCGTGCTTTGCTGGTTGGAGGAGTTGGGCCATCACCATCTTCTATCATCGGTCGCTCGGGAATAAAAATAGTGGAAATGACCGGTTTGATTGATGAGGGACTGGACGCCGTTTACAAAGGCAAAGAATTGAAAACACTGAAAAAAGCCGATGTATTCAAATGCGGCGCAGAGTGTTCGGGAAAAGGAACCGGCTGCGGTTAATGCAAAAATTAAAAAACCAATAACAATAATATTATGAGAATAGCAGTAACAACATCCGACGGAAAGAAAGTGGATCAGCACTTTGGGAAAGCCACTCGTTTTGATGTGTACGACGTAGAAGGCGATGAAATGAAACTTGTTGAATCGCGCGATGTAACATCTTATTGCGACTGTGAAAATGATGTACCTGTTGATCCGGCCCATAAATTTTCGCCCGACCGGTTTTCGGTAGTAAAAGAAAAAATAAAGGATTGCGACAAGCTGTATACCGTTCAAATAGGAGAAAAACCCAAATCGCAATTCGACATTGTAGGAATTGCAGTGCAAACCTGCACGTGCTCGGTCGACAAAATTCCCGGATGCAGCGGAAACTGTAAATAGTAACAACCTAAAAATATTTTAAAAATGAAAAAACCAGATTATCACATTTTAGTTTGCAACTCGTACCGGGTTGCCGGCGATGCCAAAGGTTATTGCAACAAAAACGGAGCATCCGACTTCCTTCAATACATTATGGAAGAATGTAACGACCGCGGACTGGATGTTGCTGTTTCATCAACTGCCTGTTTGAATGTGTGCTCGCAGGGACCGGTAATGGTGATTCACCCGAATAATCTTTGGTATGGCGGACTTACTGAAGAAAAGATTGACGATATTTTAGATGCACTTGAAGAGGGGGAGGCTGTTGAGGAGTATCTCATTAGTGAATAAGTTAAACTGTTTTATCCAACGGTTTGCCTCCTCTTTTCCCAATAAAACTAAACAAACTTAAACTATCCCCGGCATTTGGCCGGGGATCATTTAATTTTTAGTTCGGCTTTGTGCCCATAAAATTGGTAGTTATGAAGAACAAGAGGATTCCGTATATAATTGACACTACGCTCCGTGACGGCGAACAGGCGCCCGGTGTGGTTTTTTCGCTCAAAGAAAAGATTGAAATTGCCGAATGGCTGGATCAGCTGGGAATACCTGAGCTGGAAATCGGAACGCCGGCGATTAGTCGTTCCGAGCAGAATGATATCCGCTGTTTGATCAACCAGGGATTTTCGTTTAAGTCAACTTGCTGGGCACGCGCCACACGTCACGACTTGAATGCTGCCTTAAATACAGGTGCCGACCGGGTGAACCTGAGTTTCCCGGTTTCCGAACTTCAGTTAAAAGCACTGGGGAAAACTACGGCCTGGATATTCAAAGAACTTCCGGAGATCATGAAAATGGCCAACGAAAATTTTTCGTTTGTAGCCGTTGGTGCGCAGGACGCTTCACGCGCCGACAGAAACCTGCTGAAAGAATACATTGCTGCTGCTGAATTTTATGGCGCCCGCCGAATCAGAATAGCAGACACGGTAGGAATTCTAAATCCTCAAAGTACAAAGGAACTTTTCGAAGACCTGAGTTTTGCCTTTCCGCAAATTGATTTTGAGTTTCACGGGCATAACGATTTTGGAATGGCCACCGCTAACCATGCTGTAGCTTTAACTTCGGGTGCTTCATCCGCAAGTTTAACCATTAACGGATTGGGCGAGCGGGCCGGTAACGGGGCACTCGAAGAGGTAATTTACGCACTGAAATATTCTTTTGGGATTGATCTTGGGTACGATGGAAATTTGCTGAACAGACTTTCTGATTTGGTTGAAAACTTCTCGAAACGTCAGTTGCCGTTATCGAAACCGGTAACCGGGCAAATGGCGTTCTCGCACGAGTCGGGCATTCATTGCCGCAGTCTGAAAGAAAATCCATTGAGTTACCAGCCATTCAATCCCGAAGAAATTGGCCGCGATATGGTTTTTGTTATCGGTAAACATTCGGGAACCGGGGCACTCTCCGAATTGCTGGAGAAACGAAACATTTTTCTGAGCAAAACCGAGATCAGTGACCTGATATCAAGAATTAAGGCTACATCGGCCCGGCTTAAACGAGATCTCAACTTTAGCGAAATACGAACATTAATACCTGAACATCAGGTTCGACTTTCGATATAAACTTAAAAATGGATACTATGGAAGATTGGAAAAAGTATTACGATGAAGCAGGTGGTTATGGCAAAGCTGCATTTGGCGCCTTCAGGAAAAAACGGCTGGGTAACGAGGTTGTGTTTAATTTAATTGGCCTTGCCATCGAGAACTACCTCACAGCGGTTTGTATGAAATTCAACACCTTGCCCGAACATTCAACGGTGGGATCGATGTTGCGCTTATTGAAAAAGCATGTTGAAATTCCCGAGTCGTTCACAGCTGAATCGAGGTTTATGAACCGGTTTATGGACTACTTCTGTTCGCTTGAGGTGATGGAAATTCCAAAACCTACCTGTTCCGACTTGACCCGGATGCTTGGATTTACAGAGGACATTAAAAATTTTTCTGCCGAAATTTTAGAAGTTCCGGTCGAACAAGTAGAAATGTCTTAACTTTCAGGCTCGAATGAGAGCACTTCTTTTAATTGTATTCATATCGTTTTTGTTTGCCGGATGTGGTCAGAAGAAAGCCAGTCAGGACGAAGACGTGTTGGTTTTTTGTGCCGCCAGTTTAACCGATGTGATTACAGATATTACATCGTCGTATGAAGAAGAATCAAATGTGAAGGTCAAACTGAACCTGGCTTCCTCGGGAACTTTGGCGCGGCAGATTGAAAACGGTGGCCACCCCGATATTTTTATTTCGGCCAATAAAAAGTGGCTCGATTATTTAGTTGAAAAAGAAAGTGCCGATTCGGAATTGACTAAAAGGATTGCCGGAAATGAAATGGTTTTGGTAGCTCCTTCAAATTCCACATTGTTATCTTTTCAGTTCTCAGCAGAAATCAATCTTCCTGATTTATTTAAAGGTCGCCTGTCGATTGGCGATCCGCAGCATGTGCCTGCCGGAGCTTATGCGCTGCAGGTGCTTCAAAATCTTGGTTGTGCCAAAGAACTGGAACCACGATTTTTGCCGGCAAAAGATGTCCGGTCAGCATTAATGGTGGTCGAACTGGGTGAAGTAGAAGCCGGAATCGTTTATAAAACCGATGCATTGAAATCGGACAAAGTAAAAATCCTGACCGAATTTCCCGATTCGCTTCATCAACCGGTCGGATACTACATGACTATTATAAAAGGAGCCAAAAATGATCGTTCGCTTCAACTATATAATTATATTGTGTCGGAAAAATTGATACCGGTTTGGGAAAAATACGGTTTCACACGATAATTCATATTGATTGACCTGTTTACATATTCTTCTGCTGAATGGGACGCGATTCAGCTTTCGCTCAAAGTAGCACTACTTTGTACGGTATTTATATTACCCGTGGCAATTTTGGTAGGTTGGGTTTTGGCCCGTAAACATTTCTGGGGAAAATCAATTGTTGAAGGTATCGTTCATCTGCCACTGGTACTTCCGCCGGTTACTGTTGGTTATATATTATTAATAGTATTCGGAAGAAACGGTTGGTTGGGATCCTTTTTTTATGAGCACTGGGGCGTTCAGATCGCATTTTCATTTCCGGCAGCTGTTATTGCAGCGATCATCGTTTCGTTTCCGCTGGTTACACGCTCCATTCGTTTATCGATTGAACTGGTCGATAAGAATTACGAAGATGCTGCCCGAACTTTGGGCGCGACCAATTTAAGAGTGTTTTTCACCATAACGCTTCCACTGGCTCTGCCCGGAGTTTTAAGCGGAGCTATCCTGGCATTTGCCCGTAGCCTTGGCGAATTTGGCGCCACCATTTCTTTTGCAGGAAATATTGCCGGAGAAACACAGACTCTGCCGCTGGCCATCTTCTCAACAATGCAGGTCCCCGGGCAGGAAGCATCAACCTTAAAGCTTGTTATTGTTTCGGTAATTCTTTCGCTTGCTGCCATGATCGGTGCCGAGTATCTAAATCGTCGGATTTTAAAACGAAAAGTATGAGTACGGTAGTAAAATTCGATATACAAATAAAAAGGAAAGAGTTTCTGTTGAATGTAAATGCTGAAATTTCAGAAGGTATAACAGGTATTTACGGGCCGTCGGGGCATGGTAAAAGTAGTATGCTCAATGCCATAGCCGGGCTCGTCAAACCCGATTCAGGTTATATAATATTAAACGACACAATTGTTTTTAACTCGGATGATAAGATCGATCTGCCGGTTCGGAAACGAAAGATTGGTTACGTTTTTCAGGATATCAGGTTGTTCCCTCACCTCAGCATTCTTCAAAATCTGAAATACGGAGTGAAACGAGATACATTGGGAGAGATCAGTTTTGATGAAGTTGTCAATATATTAAACATCCATCATCTGCTCGACAAGAAACCGGATGAATGTTCGGGTGGAGAGAAACAACGCATTTCGATTGGGCGCGCTTTATTAAGAGGAGCTCAGGTACTTATGATGGACGAACCTTTCTCAGCGGTTGATGTTCAGTTGCGCAGTATGATCATTCCATTTTTAACTGCACTAAACAAACGTTTTAATATACCTATATTAATAGTAAGCCACGATTTGCCGGATTTGCTTAGCTTAACCGATTGCCTGCTGCTGTTAAAAAACGGATCGATCAGGGCGCTTGGAAAATTTCAGGATTTAATTCTCGATGAAGTCAACATCGAAGTTATGCGCGAAGCTGGTCTTTATAATGTATTCGACCTGTGTGTATTTGCTACCTTGCCTCAAAAAAATATGGTTTTGCTCCGTAGCCAAACCAGCGATTTCCAGGTGCAGGTGTTGTTGCAGTCGTTTTCGGATCCGGATGTGGAAGTAGAAAAGAAGATAAAAGTATTGATTCGCCCTGAAGATATATCCATTGCATTAAAACCAGTTGATCAAATCTCGCTTCGCAACCAGATTGAAGGACGTATTATAAAGATATTCTCAAGGAACGGTCTTTCATTTTGCCTGGTCGATGCCGGCGAGAAGGTGCTTGTCGAAATCACTGAGGCTTCTAAAAAGAACATGAGACTGAAGATCGGGACGACTGTGTTTTGTCTCTTTAAATCAGCGACACTAAAAATGTTCGAATAATTTTTATATGTCAATGTAGTTGTCGTTCAGTTTGTTATTTCTTTCCTTGAAAATACACTGCGATTTTTTTAGTGAAATTGTTTGGAGATATCTAATCCTTGTTTACTTTTGCAGCCGCTTTAACAGCAAGAGTTCATAGAAAGATTGAATACAGGACTTGGCAAAGTTCACGTCGTTTTTAAAAGCATTTGATTATGCGATGAAATTTCATCAAACAAAAAAAATAAAAAAATATTTCGATTTATATTTGGAATATAGAAAATGATGTTTACCTTTGCAGCCGCTTTTGAAGAAAGGCAGAGTTCTAATTAATTAATGAAGGGAATTTCCGGATGAAAAAAGACGCTTTTGAGTGTCGTTTTCTGAAAGAAAGCAAGGTGAAAAAACTTTGAAAAAACCGATTAAATTTTTGGTAGGAATAAAAAGTTATTTACCTTTGTCGCCCCGAATTAAGGGAATGAGTTCCGGTGGTTT
>NZ_JBBIXN010000004.1:0-539689 GCF_037646455.1 Maribellus mangrovi
ATTATTGTTGTTGTTTTTGTTGTTCTTGCACTGGGTTCGCCCGTTCGTTTTTTTGTTTGTGTGTTGGTTTGGGGGGGGGGGGGCGGCGGCCCCCCCCCCCCCCCCCCCCCCCACCTCCCAAAAGCCTAACCTATCTTTAGTCTTGTCATTCTGAGCGGAATTTCATGGAGCGAAAGAATCTGTTCATTTTTCCAAAATATATTCAATTTTCTTAAACCTTTTTTTAATATAAAAAGCCGAATAACCAGAGCGGAATCTTGTTTCCTTCACCGATCTCAATTACATCGGAAGCTGCATAAACGTCACCTTCAGCTGTAAGTTTGCGTCCTCCAACATTAAACTTATATTTTCCGTCGATACAAAAATCGGCTGTGGTCGACGATGCCAACTGATGTTTGTAACCCACCTGGTTGTAAAAAAATGTTCTTCTCATGGTGAGGTTATCGTTGTTATTGGGCGCAATGGCGTGCAATAAATTTGTATCGTGCATGTACACCTGATCCGGCTTCTTCATCTGATCATCATCACCATTTCCGTTGGAATACAGCAAATTGATCAGTCGTGCATTTTTCAGGTAACGCAGGTAGTTCATCACTGTGGCACGCGATGTTTCAACCGAAGCTGCCAGTTTACTTACATTGGGCGTAAACGGTGTTTCAGAAGCAATAATGTGCAACAGTTTTCTGAGCTTTGTCAAATATTTAAATTCAATCTGGTTAATGTACGGAACATCAATTTCCAAGGCCAGATTTACATTTTTCAGCAGTTTGTTGGTGTAAAAATTCGGGGCATCCATATAATAGGGGAAATACCCGTGGTCGAGGTAATCATCGAAATAAGCCAAAGGACGAACCTCGTTAACTACCTGTTGCGCTATTTTAATATGATCTTTCAGAATTTCATTCAACGAGTAAGTCTTGAACGCTGTTCCTGCCTGGTGGTTCAGGTATTCCCGGAAAGACAATCCTTCGAGGTGATAAATTTTTGCAATACCAGCCAGATCAGGATTATCTTCAGTAATGCGCAATACAGGCGACGAAGTAAATATGATTTGAAGTTCAGGAATTTCGTCAACACATTTTCGCAGATCTTCCGACCATTCCGGATACTTCTGTATCTGGTCCAGGATCAGGATTTTTCCTCCACGCTTGGCAAACTCATCGGCAAACGAGCTGATCTTTCTTTTGGTAAAATAGAAATTATTCAGGTTAATGTACAACACCTCGTTGCTGTTGCGATGATTTTGCTTGATGTAATCGAGTAAAAAGGTAGTTTTTCCAACCCCCCTGAATCCTTTGATGCAAATGAGTCTTTCGTCCCAATCGATACTGTCCATTAACTCACGTTTGATGGTATCTTTTGGGCTTTCCAGAAGTGATTTATGTACTTGTTGAAAAAATTCCAAGGTCTATAATTTAAAGGTGCTAAATGCAGATTGCTAACTGCACTTATCAAATTTACGAATTTTTGCTATTTCAGAACCAGTATTTTTGCAGCAATATTGGTATTTGACTATTCATTAATGTAGGCTTAACCTTACACCAATCCGGAGAACCCCATAAAGGCCATCGCCAGTATTCCCGCGGTAATCAACGCGATAGGTGTTCCTTTTAGCCCTTTTGGTACATCCTGAAGGTCGAGGTGTTCGCGGATACCGGCAAACAGGACCAGCGCGAGACCAAACCCAATAGCATTCGAGATTGCATAAACCACTCCTTCAAGCAGGTTAAATTCTTTCTGAACCGTAAGAATAGCTACACCTAAAATCGCACAGTTGGTGGTGATCAAAGGCAGGAAAATACCCAATGCCTGGTACAACGGAGGACTTACTTTTTTCAGGATAATTTCAACCAGCTGTACCAGCGAAGCGATCACCAGGATAAAGGCAATGGTTTGCAGAAAAGCCAGTCCGAATTTTTCGAGAACATAAACCTGAATAAGGTAGGTAACTATGGTTGCCAGTACCATTACAAATGCTACGGCACCGGTCATTCCGATAGCGGTTGAGAGGCGTTTGGAAACTCCCAAAAACGGGCAGATTCCCAAAAACTGCATTAAAACAATGTTGTTAACGAGTATAGCGCCTAATACGATTACAAAATAACTCATTTTCTATCCTCCTAATTCTTTTTGATGCGGTTAATAATGGCAATCAGATAGCCCAGTACAATGAAGGCTCCGGGTGCCAGTACAAACAAAAGGGTCACGTAATTTTCCGAATAAAGCGTAATGTTGAATAGCTTTCCGCTTCCGAGTACCTCCCTGATACCACCGAGCAGCACCAGTGCGAACGTAAATCCGAGCCCGATTCCAAAGCCGTCGACAACAGATGATCCTACATTGTTTTTCGAGGCAAAAGCTTCTGCACGACCAAGTACAATACAGTTCACTACAATAAGCGGGATGAACAAACCGAGGCTTTTGAACAGTGCCGGAACAAAAGCCTGCATGGTCAACTGAACAATGGTAACAAACGTTGCAATAATCACGATGAAAGCAGGAATGCGCACTTTGTCAGGGATTCCTTTTTTTACCAGCGACACTACAATGTTCGACATCACCAACACAAAAGTGGTGGCCAGTCCCATTCCCAATCCGTTAATGGCCGATGAGGTTACACCCAATGTGGGGCACATTCCCAGCAGCAAAACAAAAACCGGGTTTTCCTTTATAAATCCTTTTGAAAAATTTTTCCACTGATTCATAACATATCTTTATAGACCGGTGTCACCGGTAGTTATATCTTCTTTCTTATAAGCTTCGTAAGCTCTTCGCATGGCATCGAGGAAAGCCCTCGATGAAATCGTTGAGGCCGTAATGGCATCAATTTGTCCTCCGTCTTTGGTTACATGAAAATCAGTAGTTTCCGGATTTTTACCGATCACATTTTGATTTCCTTTGTCGGTTTTAAACCACGGATCCATCTTTGATCCCAGTCCCGGTGTTTCGGCATGTTCCAGAATTGAATAGCCTGAAAAGTTACCGTCTTTATCAATACCGGCCATTACAGAAATTAATCCGCTAAAGCCTTCTTTTGTGTATGTTTTAATAGCCGTACCAACAAGTTCTCCTCCTCTGTATGCAGGGAACAGTTCAAGACTATCGCCGCCTGCTTCTGCAGGTACCTTAAAACTGATTCCCAGTGTATCAAATTCTGGCAGAACCTGTGTGATGGCTTCGGTTTGTGCTTTTAGTTTGGCTGCTTCAATAGGTGCTTTGGTAAAGTCGTAAACAAAGCCTAAAGCGGCCGCTGCAATTCCGGTAACCAGAACCAGCGTTACTACCATATTTATAAATGTCGATTCTCTTTTTGCCATCTTATTGTCCTCCGAATCGTTTAGGTTTAATGTAGTAGTTCAAAAGTGGTGTAACCGCGTTCATGATCAGAATGGCGAATGAAATACCTTCGGGATAAGCACCAAACATACGAATACTGATGGTGATCACTCCAATTCCCACTCCATATATGATCTGTCCTTTCACGGTCATAGGCGATGTGACCATGTCGGTGGCCATAAAGATCGCTCCAAGCATTAAACCACCGGTTAAAATGTGGTAGCCCGGATTTACATACACGCTTGGATCGATCATCCAGAAAACGCCTGAAACAACAGCTACTGTTAGCAGGATTGAAACCGGGATGTGCCAGGTGATCACTTTTTTCCAAAGCATGTATATTCCGCCTAGCACAAGAAGAATGGCAGAAATTTCACCCAGCGAACCGCCGATGTTACCCAGCAACATATCGTTTAATTGGGGCAGGCCGGCAATTTCCGAAATCGGAGTTCCGTTCGTAATACCTTCCTTTAACAGTCCCAGCGGAGTAGCAGCAGTAACTGCATCGATGCCTGCCTGCTTGTTTACCGGCCACGATGTCATTTGCACCGGGAACGAGATGAGCAGGAAAACACGACCAACCAGTGCCGGGTTAAAAATGTTATTTCCTAAACCACCAAACGAAAGTTTACCAATTCCCATGGCTGCCAGTGCACCAATTATAATGATCCACCAGGGCAGGTTGGCCGGCACGTTAAAAGCCAGAAGAATTCCGGTAATCAAGGCCGATCCATCGGTAACGGATGGCTTCACTTTCATTAAATATTTTTGAATCAGGTATTCAAATGCCAGACAGGCTACCACGGCAATTAAAGTCACGCGAAGCGCATCGATGCCAAATACGAATACCGACCAAATCAACGCCGGGATCATGGCGTATACAACCCGATACATGATCTTTTGGGTCGAATCGCTCGAATGAACGTGTGGCGAAGGCGAAACTGTTAACAACTTACTCATTATGCAGTTTTTGATTTATTTTTTTCGTGAACGAATGATTTGACCCACTTTTCCTTTTCCGAAGCGGATGTAGTCGAGCAACGGACGGCTTGACGGACAAGTGTAGCTGCAGGAACCACATTCGATACAATCCATTACCCGTTCTTTTTCGGCGCGGTCAAAAATTTGTTTTTCTCCCAAAGTCATTAAAAGATAAGGCTCCAGTCCCATCGGACACACGTTTGTACAACGCGAGCAGCGGATGCAACTGAGTACCTCCTCGCGAGCCGATTCCTTTTCCTGCATAAGCAGGATTCCGGAAGTACCTTTTGTAACGGGAATATCGAGCGAACTCATGGCACGTCCCATCATCGGGCCACCACTAATGATCTTTCCTGTATCTTCGGGTAAACCGCCGGCAGCTTCAACCAGTTCGCTGGTAGCGGTTCCAACTCTGACTTTAAAATTCGATGGTTTTGAAACACCTTTTCCGGTAACGGTAACCACGCGTTCAAACAGCGGTTTGTTTTTCTGAATAGCTTCGTATACAGCGAATGCTGTCCCCACATTGCTAACCACGGCACCCACTGCAATTGGAAGTGCTCCGGAAGGTACTTCTTTTCCTGTTACGGCATTGATGAGCTGTTTTTCACCACCTTGCGGATATTGAACTTTTAAAGCCACAACGCTAAGGCCCGGGTAATCTTTGCACTTTTCTGAAAGGAGCTTTATTGCATCAGGTTTGTTGTTCTCAATCCCGATTACAGCCTTTTCAACATTCATGGCTTTCATCAGTAATTGAGTACCTACCAGAATCTCGTCGGTTTTTTCCAGCATCAAACGGTGGTCTGATGTCAGGTAAGGTTCACATTCCACTCCGTTGATCAGCAACACCTCGGCTTTCATGCCTTTGGGCGGAACCAGTTTTACGTGGGTAGGGAAGGTAGCACCACCCAAACCAACGATTCCGGCATCCTGTATTTTCTGAATGATCGCCTGACCGTCGATCGAAATGTCTTTAACAAGGTCTTCCGAACGGTCGATTTCTTCCACCCACTCGTCGCCTTCAACATCGATAAAAATACCCTGCTTGGGATATCCGGAGCTGTCGGCCGAAAAGTCTACTTTTTTCACTTTTCCTGAAACAGAAGAGTGAATATTGGTAGAAACAAAGCTGCTGCTTTTAGCGATCACCTGGCCTACTTTTACTGCGTCGCCACGTTTTACAACGGGAGTGGCCGGTGCACCAATGTGCTGTGCCACCGGTATAAACACCGTTTTTGGCAAAGGAAGCACTTCGATGGCTTTGTCTTTCGAGAGTTTATTTTCGGGAGGATGTACTCCGCCTATTTTAAACGTCTTCAACATCCTTATTTATTTAAGTTGTGGTACATTCTTCTTTTTCTGCCGGCTTCACTTTCCGCGGTGGAAAGTTTAGTTCCAGTATGGAATTGGTGGGGCAAACGGGCACGCATTTACGGCACAGTTTGCATTTGTCAGAATCAATAAATGCCAGGTTGTTTTCCATGGTAATGGCATCAAACGGACACTCTTTGAAACATTTGCTGCAACCGATACAAGCCACATCGCATGCTTTGCGTGCAACACCGCCTTTGTCCTGGTTACGGCAAGCCACCACCACTTTGCGGTTCTTTGGCATTTTTTTACGTAATTCGATCAGGTCTTTCGGACAAGCATCAACACAGGCGCCGCATGCCACACATTTGTCATCGATAATTTCCGGAATTCCGGTTTCGGGATGCATTACAATGGCATCAAAGTCGCAGGCATCGTAACAATCGCCGTAACCCAGACAGCCGTATTGGCAATCCGACTCGCCACTGTATACTGATGATGCAATAGCACAAGTACTCGCTCCGTCGAAAGAGCTGGTTTTTGGCCGGTGATCGCAGGTTCCGTTGCAGCGGATAAAAGCTATACGCGGATCTTGCTTCACGGCTTCCAGTCCAAGTATCGAAGCTACATCGCTCATGCAATCATTTCCGCCCACCGGACAGTTCAGATCGCCCATTTCGGTGGCCGCCACACAGGCTTCGGCAAATGCCCGGCAGCCTGCAAAACCGCAACCGCCGCAGTTGGCACCCGGAAGTGCTTCTTCCACCTCGTCGATGCGCGGATCCTCATATACTTTGAATTTCTGTGCCACAAAGTAAAGGATAACAGCTGCCGCTGCTCCTATTACAGCTAATGTGACAATGGTATATATAACGGTAATACTCATTGGTTAAATAGTTTCTTCAACTTCGAATTTGAATATTTTTTTTAAATGATGCCGTAAAAAATATAATGTTGTATAGTATGGTATTAAAACACCCAGCGAAATCAATCCGGCTTTTAACTCGTTTCCGGTGATTTCGAGCGTAACGATAAGCGTGATCAGTACAACAAGGAAGGGCAGAATATAGCCCCAGAATAAGGCTGTAAATCCTTTCGACTCACGAAAGATTATTGTTACTTCCTGTCCAGGTTGGTAGCTTCCCTTAAACTCATTGATCTCGATTTCCTTGTCCTGAAAATCGGAAACGGAGCAGGCGCCCTGCGCGTGACAAGTAGAACAGGCTGATTGATTGATGATTGTGACAATCAATTTCCCGGTGCTAACTGTTTTTACAAATCCCTTATGTCTGATTTCTGACTCCAAACCTAAATTTTTGCTACTTAGAGATGGCAAATTTAGATATTAAATTGAATCTGGAAATGACAGAAAACTAAAAATACTGAAATCCGGTTAATTTAAAGTCAGTCTAATTTAGTTCTTCGAATCTGTGGCTTTTGTGTTCGAATTTGATTGCGCCTCATCTTTCAGTGTATCCACATCCCAGGCACAATCCGAATCATGGATTGAGAAATCTTTTTCGGTTTGCAGTGTCTCGGAAACCTGTTCGGCAAAACGCCTGGTTTCGCGGATAAATTCATTATGATCTTCCAACCAGTGTTTGTACAATTCGTCGGTCACCTTGTCTTCGTGGTGCTTAAAAGTGCGGGTGGCGCGGTAGGCTTCGTATTTTGTAAAACCCAGTTCGTTTAGCGCTTTTGCTCCCAGTTCGCTGGCCGATTCAAACATTTCGCGTTGCACAGTGCGTACATCCAGCTTGAAATATTCAAAAACATGGAAGATGTCTCTGGCACGTGCAAGGATTTTTACATGCGGGTATTTCTCACGTACATATTCGGCTACCTTCAATGCTTCGTCGTGTTCGGCCATACTAAGTATTAGCATTCGGGCATTTTTTACGCCCGCATTTTCGAGCAACTGAGGCCGGGTGACATCACCAAAATACAATTTGAATCCGTATTTACGGAGAATTTCCACGTTCGAGGGATTGTTGTCGAGGATGGTAACTTTAATGTTGTTGGCTAGCAAAATACGACCGACAACCAGCCCGAAACGGCCAAATCCCGCAAGTATTACCGGACTTTCCTGTTCTTCCACCTCGTCGTATTCCAGTTTGTTTTGCCAGCGCGCGAGGATTGGACTAACTGCCTTGTCGTTAAAAATCAACAACAATGGAGAAATTGCCATCGACAAGGTAACAACTAACAAAAGCATCGCAGCCGTTTTTTCATCGAACAACTGGTTTTGTTTCGAGAACGAGATAAGTACAAAACTGAATTCGCTGGATTGCGCTAAAAGAAAAGCAAACAGAAACTCGTAGCCTTTTTTCAGCCTGAACACTCTCCCGAGTACCAGCAGGATAATAAATTTTACCGCAATTAACAATCCTACCAAAGCGATGATCAGCAACGGATTTTCTATAAATAAATTAAAATTAATACTGGCGCCCACCGAAATAAAGAACAAACCAAGCAGCAGCCCTTTAAACGGATCGATCGTGGTTTCCAGTTCGTGGCGGTATTCGTTGTCGGCAAGTACTACGCCGGCAATAAATGTACCCAACGCAGGCGACAGACCGATCTGATCCATAGCCAGTGCAATTCCAATAACAAGGAGTAGTGCCAGCGCTACAAAAACTTCGTGCAGACCTGTTTCGGCGATCAACCTGAATATATGCCGTGCTGCAAAACGCCCTATAAATACGATGGCAGCAATGGCTCCGATAATAATAATAAGCTGCAACCATCCCGGCATACTGGCTACATTACCCACTTTTTCTAGTGCAGAATCGGATAAGATTGCGGGTTGCCCCAGTTTGGCAATCAACGGAAGCAAAGCCAAAATCGGAATTACGGCCATATCCTGGAACAACAACACTGAAAAAGCAGATCGTCCGGCAGTATTTCGCATCAGTCCCTTTTCGCTGAGTGTTTGCAAAACAATTGCCGTCGACGACAATGCCAGAATTAAACCGATCGCCAGTGCCCGGTTTACCTGAAAATTCATAGCCAGTGCAATAAAAGTCATGACCAGTGCAGTAATCAGTACCTGCAATCCTCCCAGACCAAAAATGGAGCGCCGCATTCGCCACAATAACGAGGGTTCGAGTTCGAGCCCGATAATGAAAAGCATCAGCACAACGCCAAATTCAGCAAAATGCATCACCTCATCAGTTTGCCCTACCAAACCCAAAACAAACGGGCCAATAATTATTCCGGCCAACAGATAGCCCAGGACCGAACCAAGTCCGAGTTTTTTTGCCAGTGGTACACTTACCACTGCTGCTCCCAAATAAATTAAAGCCTGTAAAAAGAAATCCTGATTATGCATAGTTGGCGATTAAGTGGTTCATATTGTCTGCCTTCAAAAAATCCTGCGCGTTAAATTTGCCGTCGCGTAAGCTGGTAATCACTTCTGCGTAGTCTTTGGCCTGTTGTTTTAATTTTTCCTTAGTAATTGTGTGCGATCCGTACGTAACAAATGGTGGGAGATAGATCATGCGACACAGCGTTACCGAACGATCGAAAGGAGCCAGAAACTCGTTTACCGTGAACCGGTTGCTCCCTGTTTTTGAATAAACCTCTTGCTGGCCTCCGGTTGAAATGGCCGACATCACCCATTTTCCTTCAAGTGCCCGGCCTGTTCTGCCATAGGCAAAACCATGCTGAAGTACCAGATCCATCCACTCCTTAAAAAGAGCAGGTGCATTGTACCAGTAAAACGGGTGGTGCCAGATGATCACATCGTGTTCAAGCAGTAATCGCTGTTCTTTTTCCACATCAATAAAAAAATCAGGGTAATTCTCGTACAGATCGTTCACGGTAACTCCTTTAAGATCCTTTACCGCATCGATGAGGGTTTTATTGATAATGGATTTCTGAATAGCCGGATGGGCAAAAATTATTAGTATTTTTTTCATACTATCCAATTTGTTTGTTTTCAGCGGTGTTCTACGGAACGTGCACATCATTTAACGATCCTTTTGGTTGTAGCCGTTTTACTTGCACGTTTACACAGTTGCCTGATTTTCGTTAAGGTTCTAAAATAATACAATCTGTATAGAAAGCATACACATATTGGCTAGAATTCAGTCCCGAATTTCTGCTTTTGGATAATGGTAAAGCTAAAAGTCATGTTCAGTTTATTAAAAGTTTGTAATTTTGCGCTGACTTTAATGGGCAGTTATGACAGAAATTAAGCTAAATACTATTCCTGAAGCCATTGCCGCCATTCAGAAAGGCGAGATGGTTATTGTGGTGGATGATGAGGATAGAGAGAACGAAGGTGACCTGATTGTGGCTTCGGAATTAATTACACCCGACATTGTGAATTTTATGGCTTTGCATGCCCGGGGATTAATTTGTGTTGCACTCACCGAAAAAAGGTGCGATGAATTGCAGCTGGACTTGATGGTTGGGAAAAATACATCGTCGAACGAAACCAATTTTACGGTTTCTGTTGATGCGATTCATCCTGAAGTGAGTACCGGAATTTCTGCCTCCGACCGTGCGATTACCATAAAAATGCTGGTGGACAAAAATACCCGGCCTGAACAATTGGGACGCCCGGGTCATATTTTTCCACTGAAAGCTAAAAACAGAGGAGTACTTCGCCGAAGTGGTCATACTGAAGCAGCGGTCGATCTTACCCGGCTGGCAGGCTTGAAACCTTCAGGGGTTTTGGTTGAAATTATGAATGAAGACGGTACGATGGCCCGTTTACCGCAACTTTTCGAATTTGCCCAAAAATTTAACCTGAAATTGGTTTCCATAAAAGACCTGATCTCCTTTCTTTTTCAAAGCGATAGTTTGATCGACCGTGGAGAAGAAGTGAATTTGCCTACTCAATACGGAGATTTTCGTATTGTTCCTTTTCGTCAGAAATCAAACGGAGCTGAACACGTTGCTTTAATAAAAGGCGAATGGGAACCTAACGAACCGATCCTCACCCGTGTGCATTCGTCGTGCATGACCGGCGATATTTTTGGATCGATGCGTTGCGAATGTGGCGATCAGTTGCATAAAGCCATGGAAATGATCGAGGAAGAAGGCAAGGGCGTAATTGTTTACATGATGCAGGAAGGACGTGGTATTGGTCTGCTGAATAAAATTGCGGCTTATAAATTACAGGACCAGGGACTGGATACTGTAGAAGCCAACATCCATCTGGGTTTTAAAGCCGATGAACGCGACTATGGGGTTGGTGCGCAGATACTTCGTAACCTGGGGGTTACAAAAATGCGCCTGATGACGAATAACCCGGTAAAACGTGTTGGGTTGGAAGGTTACGGCCTTGAGGTTACCGAAATCATTTCGGTAGAAATAGCACCAAACGAGCACAACCAACGCTACATGAAGACCAAGCGCGACAGGATGGGGCATCACCTGAAAGGATTTAATTACGATATCTAGGATATAAGTTCACACCTTCCTGATAAAATAATCTTTTTAAAAATTTTAAAAAAAGAAACACATTTGTCTTATTTTTTTAGATAATGCATAAATTTGTAGATCTAAATAAAAACAGACAATGAAACAGTTCTTTTTTATAGCTCTCTTAGTTTTTACAAGCCACCAACTTTTTGCACAGGCTCAGCCGAAGGCTCCGCACATTATTTTTATTATTACCGATCAGCAACGGGCCGACGCGCTCGGATGTATGGGAAATGATGCTGTTATTTCACCCAACATCGACAAATTGGCCGAGGAGGGTGTGATGTTCGAAAATGGTTATGCAGCAACGCCAAGCTGCACACCTGCACGTGCAGGGCTGTTAACAGGACTTTCGCCATGGCACCACGGAATGTTGGGTTACGGAAGAGTGGCCCGCGAATATAAATATGAAATGCCCCGCATGCTGCGCGAAGCCGGTTATTACACATTCGGAATTGGTAAAATGCACTGGTTTCCGCAAAAAGCTTTGCACGGTTTTCACGGAACACTGGTTGACGAAAGCGGACGGATTGAGCAAGACGGTTTTATTAGCGATTACCGCGATTGGTTCAAATTGCAGGCTCCGGGTGAAGATCCCGACAAAACAGGAATTGGCTGGAACGATCATACCTCGGGAGTATATCAACTCGATGAGAAATTACATCCAACGTATTGGACCGGACAAACGGCCATTGAAATGATAAAAAACTACAACCGAGAAAATCCGCTGTTTCTGAAAATATCTTTTGCACGGCCACACAGTCCTTATGATCCGCCACAGCGCTTTCTGGATATGTATAAAGATGTGAAAATTCCTGAACCTTATCTTGGTGAATGGGATACTGAATGTGAAGGACTTGAAGGAGGGAAGGATGCCGCTTTTGGCGATTTTGGAATCGATTACGCCGTTGAAACACGCAGGCATTACTATGCCAATATTACGTTTATCGATGAAATGGTTGGAGAGATCGTTCAGGCCTTAATAGATAATGGTATGTATGAGAATGCACTGATCTGTTTTACCTCTGATCATGGCGATATGATGGGTGACCATTACCACTGGCGAAAAACGTATGCTTACGAAGGTTCGTCGAATATACCCTTTGTGCTAAAATGGCCCGAAACCTGCGACGGTGCCCTGCCGCGTGGTAGTGTTCTTGAACAAACTACCGAATTGCGAGACTTTTTGCCAACGTTCCTCGATGCCGCAGGTGCTGATATACCCCTGGAAATGGATGGAATGTCGATGCTGGAACTAGTTCGCAATCCGAATGCAGAATGGAGACCGTACATCGATCTGGAACATGCAACTACTTACAGTCAGGATAATTACTGGTCAGCTTTAACCGACGGTACCTGGAAATACATCTGGTTTTTCAGAACCGGGAAAGAACAGTTGTTTAACCTGAATAAAGATCCGGGTGAAATAACCGACCTCTCCGAAACGAATAAAAAAGAACTGGAAAAATGGCGACAGCATATGGTGGATCACCTGAGTGAACGAGGAGAAGGTTTTGTAAAGGACGGAAAACTGGTAACGCGAACAGAGAACATGGTGTACAGTCCCAATTATCCGAAAGATGAGCGCAGCGATAGCGAAAGACTGAAACACTGGCGTGAAATATACAAAGGTGATTTAGAATACTAAATCCTTTGATATGATAAGATTATCTGTCTCGTTATTATTATTTTTTTGCCTGTCATGTGAATTGATAACAACTCAGAGATCGGATCCGAATATCATTCTAATAATGAGTGACGACCTGGGGTGGGGCGATACAGGATTTAATGGTAATACGGTTATAAATACTCCTAATTTGGATATGCTGGCCAACAAAGGAATTGTGTTTAATCGTTTTTATTCGGCGTCGGCGGTATGTTCTCCTACACGCGGCAGTTGTCTGACAGGACGAAATCCATACCGTTTAGGAATACCGGGAGCCAACACCGGGCATTTAAGACAGGAAGAAATTACATTGCCGGAGCTGTTAAAAGAAAGAGGTTATAGTACCGGTCATTTTGGGAAATGGCATTTAGGTACTCTTACTACAAAAGCAAGGGATGCCAACCGAGGTCGACCCGGTGATTTTTCGAATTACAGTATTCCGTCAATGCATGGTTTTGATACATGGTTCGTCACTGAATCTAAAGTTCCTACTTATGATCCCATGCATAAACCGACATTTTTCGACACTGAAAAAGGTGAAAGTCTGAGATATGGCTGGAAAGCCATTGAGGACAAAGCCAGTGCTGAGAACTACGGAACCCGGTATTGGAAAGGAGAAGAAATAAGCGAGACTGAAAACCTGGAAGGTGACGACTCAAAGATAATCATGGATCGCGTACTTCCCTTTATCGAAAAATCAGTTGATAATGGGCAAGTATTTTTTTCTACGATCTGGTTACATACTCCGCATTTACCCGTTGTTGCCACAACAATCATGATGAATACATATTCGGAATATTCATATCGCGAACAGATTTATTATGCCTGTATCACGGCTATGGACGAGCAAATTGGTCGTTTATGGAAAAAACTGGAAGAACTTGGAGAGGCCGAAAATACGATGATATGGTTTTGTAGCGATAATGGCCCTGAGAGAGACACGCCGGGAAGTGCGGGTCCGTTTCGTGAAAGAAAAAGATCACTTTATGAGGGAGGAGTTAGGGTTCCAGCATTTTGTGTCTGGCCGTCAAAGATCAATCCCGGTCAGGTAAGTGATTTCCCGTGTTATACCAGTGATTACCTGCCAACTATTGTCGATTTTTTAAACCTTAGCTACCCTGACGATCGTCCGTTGGATGGAATTAGTTTAGTTAAGGTACTGAATGGAAGTACGGAAGAAAGGCAAAAACCAATGGGTTTTCATTATTACGAAAAGATGTCGTGGGTAACAGATGAGTATAAGTTACTAAGTGTAGACAATGGTAATACCTTCGAGTTGTATAACATTCTGGAAGACAAATCAGAAATCCAGAATATCATTCAGAATAATTCGGAAATGGCCAATCAAATGAAAAATGATCTGCTTAATTGGATCGAATCATGCAAACGGTCAAATGAAGAAGTTGATTATTAAATTTTATATTTAAAAGAGAAAAATTTAAACTAACAAATCGAATAAAATGAATATTAAAACATTAATCCGATGGAGTTTATTCCTGCTTATAATTGGAAGTTTATCTGCTTGTTCAGTGAAAAAAACGGAAATCCAGAGACCTAATATCCTCTTTATTCTAAGCGATGATCACACCTCGCAAGCCTGGGGCATTTATGGTGGAATATTAAAAGATGTGGTGCACACACCAAACATAAGCCGCCTGGCCGATGAAGGAATTGTACTGGATAACTGTTTTTGCACCAATTCGATTTGCACACCAAGCCGGGCAACTATTTTAACCGGTCAGTACAGTCAGCACAATGGTGTTTACACCCTGGCCGATGCCTTGTCGCCCGACAGCATGAACATTGCAAAGGTGCTTCACGAAAACGGATACCAAACTGCACTGGTAGGGAAGTGGCACCTGAAAAAACAACCGGCGGGTTTCGATTATTTTAACGTATTGCCCGGGCAAGGTCGTTACTGGAATCCAATTCTTAAAAATAAGGAGAACTGGGAAGACGGTTATGGCGGTGGTAAAGAATACAAAGGTTTTTCCACCGATGTAATTGCCGATTTAAGCATCGACTGGATGAAAAACCGCGACAAGACAAAACCTTTTATGATGATGTGCCATTTTAAGGCGACACACGAACCTTTTGATTTCCCCGATCGATTTAAACATCTGTTGGATAGCGTTGAGATTCCGGAACCGGCCAGCCTTTTTGATGCCGGCCCTGAAACTACCGGCCGCACTTTTAAAGGTCAGGTACTTGAAAACCTGCGCGATCGTTACCTCGAAAATACCCGAAATCCGGATTACTGGGCGCAGTATCCCGAATTACCATTTTCTGTGGATGGTTTAAGTGCCAAAGAACAAAGACGGAAGACCTATCATAAATTGGTGAAAGATTTTATCAGAAGTGGCGCTGCCATCGACGATAATATTGGAAAACTACTCGATTTCCTTGAAGCCGAAGGAATTGCCGACAATACCGTGGTGATTTACACCGCCGACCAGGGCTATTTTTTGGGTGAACATGGATTCTTTGATAAACGCTTGATTTACGAAGAATCGTTGCGGATGCCTTTTGTAATCCGTTATCCAAAAGAATTTAACGGCGGACAACGGATTGATGATATCATCCTGAATATTGATTTTGCTGCTTTGCTGGCTGATTATGCAAATATTGAAAAGCCGGGCTTTGTGCAGGGTAGTAGCTTCAGAGAAAATCTGAAAGGAACTACACCAAACGACTGGCGTCAGTCGATGTATTATCGTTACTGGTTACATTCAGTCGATCGTCCTGCGCATTTCGGAATTCGAAATCAACGGTACAAACTGGCTTTCTTTTATGGGCAACCACTGAGCATGAAAGGTACGCAGCAGGAAACTACCGCTCCTGCATGGGAATTCTTCGATCTTCAGAAAGATCCGAAAGAACTGCACAATGCATATGGTGAAGCTGAATATGATGCTATCATTGCCCAAATGAAAGAGGAGCTTATAAAATTGCGCAACGAGTGCGGTGATACGGATGATAAATACCCGGTAATGCAGGAGATCATCGAAAATAACTGGCAGGATTAACAGCAGAAAACTCACCTCCATTTCAATAATTAGTAAACATAAATGGGGATTTTTTATTTTTTGATGGAAGGATAAGATCAGAAATCCTTACTTTTAGAAAAAATTAAAACTCAAATCAATATGGATGGAAAAACAAAAGCAATAGTTGCACATATTACCTGGATTGGTTGGGTAATTGCTCTGATTATTAATTCGAACGAGAAAGACGAAATAGCCAGCTTTTACATCCGGCAAATGCTGGGGCTTTGGTTATTTTCGCTGGTAATAGCAGTTATTCCCATTGTAAACGTCATTGGTTGGATTATTACCCTTGTGTTCTGGATCATCAGTTTAATTGGAGCAATAAACGGCGAGATGAAAGAAATTCCCTGGGTTGGTCAGTATTTTCAAGACTGGTTTAAAGGTTTATAACAATAAAGTAATACAAAAAAAAAGACAGGCTAAGTACCTGTCTTTTTCATTTCGAGCGTTTATATTACAGTTCGCAATTTCTCTATTAATTATCATTTTGGTCACGGTGTTCCCTGAATTTTCGGAACATGTACATTCTGAATTCTCCTTCAGCCTTGTATAGTAACAGTACTTTCTGTGGTGGCAGAATTTCCAGAAATTTTTCGTTGTACTTTGTATTTAGTGCAGCTTCTTTTTCAAGATTGCTGGCATATTCACGCGTAAGTTTTGTAGCTTCTTTATTCGAAAGCTGTTCGGTAGCGTCACGTACCTGTCTTTCAAGTCCGCGCCGGTCTCGCTGAACTTCGGAACGTGCTTTGTCTAATTCGTTATACACCGGCCAGAATATTTCGGCCTCATGCGGTGTGAGATCCAGTTTATTGGTTAAAAAGGCGACCTTTTCGGAGCGGTATTTTTCCCATCGGTCCTCGTGCTCTTTATTATCTTGAGCCCACGTATTGTTCTGGCTGACGAGAAAAAGGTTAAATATGATGAATGCAAAAATCTTTTTCATGATCTTACTGATTTTGCAGGTTTTCGTATAGTTCATAGTCGTTAAAATTGGCGCTTACATACAATGCCAGGTCATCATCCGTGAAATTATCATCATCGTCAGTTTCATTCAAAAGCGAAATAAAAGACGACTCGTCGATGTTTTCGATGTAATTTAAAATGCCTGTTTCGGTATCGTATTCTTCTGTATTTTCGGCCAGGGTTACTGCATGGTGCGGCATAAATGTTTTTAAGGGCACATATACCAGCATAATAATAAGTGCAAAACTGGCTGCCAGCCCCAGTGCGGGTTTAAGTAATTGAATAAACCTGATTTTTCCGGGAACTTTAGCACGTTTTTCGGCATCGATCTGCATTTGCAGACGCGCTGAAAAATCGTCAAAATAATTATCAGGAGTTCTGAACGGATTCTCCTTCTTTATTTTCGACAATTCTGGTGCATCATTTTTTAATTTATCCATTTTTCCCACTTTAATATTAGTATTGACTGTAAATTTTCTAAAAGGTTTAAACCGTTTTAGTCTGTATTTTTTAAATATTCTTCAATCTTTTTCGTGGCATGATGGTACGAGGCTTTTAGCGCACCAACCGAAGTATCCAATATTTGCGACATGTCGTCGTATTTCAGTTCATCAAAATATTTCATATTGAACACCAGCCGCTGTTTTTCGGGCAATCTCAGAATGGCTTCCTGCAGTTTCATCTGAATGTCGTCGCCACTGTAATACGGGTCCGACCGCAGATTCTCAACCAGGTAATCGCTGTCCTCGCTCAAAGCCATCATATGCTTTTTTTTCTTTGAATTCAGAAAACTGATGGATTCATTGGTGGCAATGCGATACAGCCAAGTATACAGGCTCGATTCTTCCCTGAATTTATCGATATTTCGCCAGACTTTCATAAAAGTATTCTGGAGAATGTCGTCTGTATCGTCGTGATTCATCACAATTTTACGGATATGCCAGTACAATCGTTCCTGGTATGTCTTCACAAGAACATGGAAAGCAAGATCTCTCTTATTTTCATCCCGAAGATCGGCGATTATATTCTGATCAGGATCCGGCATAAAATTGTTTTAGATAAGACCACATTTGCCGGTAAAGGTTTAATGATTCTTTAGATACTGAAATTTAATCCTTCTTCGGTAAGTCGATTGTATATTTCCATATCGAATGCATACAATTTTGCGGCCCGGTGCGCTACATTGGTTTGTTTTTCACCGGTATCGACAAGCAATCCCATTTTCTGTATTTTTTTCCTGAAGTTACGGGTATCGAGTTCTTTGTCCAGAATAACTTCGTACATGGTTTGCAATTCGGTTAAAGTAAACTTATCAGGCAGAAGGTGAAATCCGACTGGATGATATTTTACCTGCTCGCGCAAGGTTCTTAAGGCCTTGTAGACTATTTCTTCCACATCGAAAATAACACTTGGCAGTTTATCAATTTCAAACCATTTAACCGATTTGGCGATCGGTGAAAGTTCCAGGTTATGATATTCAGGATTGATGAGTGCGTAGTAAGCTACGGTTAGCACGCGCATGTGTGGAATTCGGTTGGAATTACCAAATGTTTTGAATTGCTTCAAATAAATGTCTTTTAATCCCGTGGCAACTCCCAGGATCTTTTTCGCATAACCGTCCAGGTCTTCTTCAACGGGCAAGTGTGTCCCGATCAGGCCCCAATATTCATCGGATTTCAGGGCCGGGTTCTTTTCAAATATTTCTTTGGTTTGTTGATATTCCTCTTCGGTTGCCAAAAATTTTTCGAGTAAGGCGGGTTCTGCCTGCCACAACAAAACATTGAGTTTGTTGTCTTTAAAACCGAAAATTACACAGTCGATCGACAGATTCTTTAGTATCATAAGTTGTAAGTTTTCACAAATGTAGTGATTGCAGCGATTATTACCATGCTTTTTTCACAATTTGTGGCTTTCACAATAAGCTTGTAATTGGCGCATAAACATTGTAAATATACGTGTTACTGATCAATTCTCACTCAGCAAGATGCCGTAAATCCGAAATTTTCTTGTAAGCTTTTCATGTTTATTTCAATCCTAATGTTTTACCAGTTGCATAAGGCTTCAGCATTTTTAAACGCCGGAGGGTTTTAATAATGAGAATCTTGTTACGATAAAGGAATGGTCTGCTGCTAAATTTCAAAAAAAAATTACCTTTGCAGCGCAAATTTAATCGTGTAAAATGGCTTTGAAATGTGGTATTGTTGGCTTGCCAAATGTCGGTAAATCAACGCTTTTTAATTGTTTGTCGAGTGCAAAAGCACAATCGGCTAATTTCCCTTTTTGTACAATAGAACCCAATATTGGTGTTATTACCGTTCCCGATGAGCGACTTACCATGTTGGAAGCGCTTGTAAAACCACAGCGTGTAATGCCAACAACCGTTGAAATAGTCGACATTGCCGGACTTGTTAAAGGAGCGAGCAAAGGCGAAGGGTTGGGCAATAAATTTCTGGGAAACATCCGCGAAACTGATGCTATAATTCATGTATTACGTTGTTTCGAAAACGAGAACATTACCCACGTTGATGAAACCATTAATCCGGTGCGCGACAAAGAAACCATTGATATTGAGCTCCAGCTAAAAGATCTGGAAACAGTTGAAAATCGGCTGACTAAGGTTGAAAAACAAGCGCGTACAGGTGGCGACCCGGAAGCCAAACGTATGTTTCGTATTCTTTCGAAATACAGAGAGGTTTTATTGGAAGGAAAATCAGCGCGAACAGTCGAGGTCGATCCGGCTGATAAGAAAACTGTAGAAGGATTGCAGTTGCTGACCAATAAGCCAATATTGTACGTTTGTAATGTGGATGAACCTGCCGTGTTGAAAGGAAATGCATATGTTGAAGCGGTTAAAGAAGCCATAAAAGACGAAAATTCGGAGATGCTCATGATTGCGGCAGCCACAGAAGCCGATATTGCCGAACTCGACGATTACGAAGAACGCCAAATGTTTTTGGAAGATTTGGGCCTGCGAGAATCGGGCGTAAATAAACTGATAAAAACAGCTTACAAACTGCTTAACTTGGAAACCTATTTTACGGCCGGCGAGAAAGAAGTACGTGCCTGGACTTATCCGAAGGGATTTAAAGCTCCGCAAGCTGCCGGTGTTATCCATTCCGATTTTGAAAAAGGATTTATACGTGCTGAAGTCATTAAATACAACGATTTTGTAACGTTAGGATCGGAGCAGGCTTGCAAGGAAGCCGGTAAAATGGCCATCGAAGGCAAGGATTACCTGGTTCAGGATGGTGATATTATGCACTTCCGATTCAATGTTTAGGAATAATGCAAATTTAAAGTTAAAAGCACTTCCCGGAATTCTTCCTCCAAATTGATTATGTTTATATTTAAGGCCTGAAGTTCAGTTTATGTCCGGTTGCTGTTATGGATGTGATCCATACAATTTATCCGGAATAAATTGTATTTACTAACCAATAAAACCAAAATTAAATGAAGGTCTTATCGCTAATTGGTGTTCTTGTGCTGCTTTTCTTCGCGTGCAGTCAGCCAAAAGAACAGGAACTATCTGAAAATATTGTCACATATTGCAATCCCATTGATATCAACTATCGTTTTGCGCTCGATGAGCCTTCCCGGCGCGAAGCGGCCGATCCAACCGTGGTATTTTACAAGGACAAGTATTGGCTTTTTGCCTCAAAGTCGGGAGGATACTGGTATTCGGATGATTTGAAGGATTGGAACTTTGTTGCAACAAACGAAATACCTGTCGAGGATTATGCACCTACGGCCATTGTTCTGAACGACACTTTATATTTTATGGCCTCGTTGCAGGAACGAAATTCGATTTATAAAACCGCTGATCCGGCATCGGGAAAATGGAGTCTGGCAGTGGAGCAGATTGATATGCCCGCCTGGGATCCGGCATTTTTTCTCGATGATGACGGACGTTTATATTTGTATTGGGGCTGCTCTGATTCCAATCCGCTTTATGGTGTTGAAGTAGATTACCGCAATAATTTCGCATTTATTGGTCAGCCGAAGGAAATAAAATATCCCAATCCTGAAGAATTTGGTTGGGAAGTTCCCGGCGATTACAATACCATACTTAAGCAAAGTCCGTGGATTGAAGGAGCCTGGATGAATAAAATAAACGGGAAATACTACCTGCAATATTCAGGGCCAGGTACTGAATTTAAAAGTTACAGCGACGGTGTTTATGTTTCTGACCAACCTCTGGGACCATTCGAACCACAGTTGCATAATCCGTTCGCCTATAAACCCGAAGGGTTTGCCAATGGCGCTGGTCATGGAAGCACGTTTACCGATAAATATGGAAATTTCTGGCACATTGGAACGGTTTCTATTTCGCAAAAGCACATGTTCGAGCGTCGGTTAAGTTTATTCCCCACTTTTGTTGATCAAGACGGTACGTTATATGCCAACACAAAATTTGGAGATTATCCGATGCAGATTCCCAATAAAAAGATTTCAGCTTTCGAGGACATTTTTCCCGGTTGGATGTTGCTTTCGTTTAACAAACCCGTTGAAGTATCCTCGTCTATCGATTCTTTACCTGCAACAAACATAAACGATGAAGATATTCGTAGCTACTGGGCTGCCAAATCCGGAAATAAAGGTGAGTATGCCATGATCGACCTTCAAAAATCCTGCGATGTGTACGCATTGCAGATCAATTTTGAAGAACATAACACGAATTTATTCGGGTATAACGAAGATCGTTTTCATCGCTTTATTGTTGAGTGCTCAAACGATAAGCAGAATTGGGAAGTTGTGTGGGATCAATCGCAAAATACCAATGACAATGTTCATCTTTATTTTCAATTGCCCGAAAAAATTGCCTGCAGGTATCTGAAGATTACCAATATTGAGGTTCCGGATGGAAATTTTGCACTCAGCGGATTTCGAGTGTTTGGGAAAGGAATGGGAGATGCGCCTGCAAAGGTAACCCGCCTCTTTGCCGTAAGGAACAATGATAATAAGAGAAGCGTCAAATTAACTTGGAATGAAGCTTCAGGGGCCGATGGTTACATCATCAGTTATGGAATAGCAGAAGACAAGTGCTATCAGCATTATTCCGTTTACAACGACACCTCGGTAAAAATAAATAGTTTGAATTCGGCCATTGATTATACGTATACAATTTCATCGTTTAATGAGAACGGAGTGACCGACAGTAATATTTTTGTCAGTCTGGACTGAGTGTTTTGCATTATGTTATAATTTCGTGTAGGCACGTAATTTCTATATTGATCTTCCTATGAACCGAATTTTTTTTATCACAATATGCATTTTCTTTCTTCACAATCTGGGTGGTTCAGCCCAGATCACCGAACGTGAGCGACCAACTGAATGGGAGAACCTTGTTTTTGGCGGCCGCTATATGGATCGCTTTTTACCCATGCCTGATCGTGGCGGAATGACTTCGGAAACGTGGGGTGCGGCAGACGTCATCCCCCGCGACGTAAACAATGGCATCGAAGATCCGCTTTGGTCGTACTGGGGAGGAAACATTCGTTTGATGGACGATGGAAAGTACCATCTTTTTGTGTGTCGATGGGCAGAAAATTCTCCAAAAGGTCATATGGAATGGGGGAATTCGAACGTGGTACACACTGTCTCTGATGATCCCGCTGGGCCTTACAAAGTAATTTCAGAAATTGGCAAAGGACACAATCCCGAGTGGTACATCACCAAAAACGGACAATTTGTGATTTATGTGATCGATGGTTATTACCTATCCGATAATATCGATGGCCCCTGGGATTACAAGAAATTTGATTTCGATCCGCGTGACCGGGAAATTATCGAAGGGCTTTCGAACTTAACGTTTGCAAAGCGCGAGGATGGTTCTTTTGTAATGATCTGTCGTGGCGGGGGAGTCTGGATCAGCAAAGACGGACTTTCGGGCTGGAACCAAATTACCGATTCACGAGTTTATCCTCCGGTTGACGGGCGTTTCGAGGACCCTCTGATTTGGAAAACCAACGTACAGTATCATTTAATAGTAAACGACTGGCTGGGCCGAATTGCCTGGTACCTGCGCTCGAAAGATGGGATTCACTGGAAAGTTGATCAGGGTGAAGCGTATATGCCAGGAATTGCCCGGCATGAAGACGGGACGGTAGAAGACTGGTTTAAATACGAACGTATCAAAGTCCTTCAGGATGAGTATGGCAGGGCAGTGCAGTCTAACTTTGCAGTGATAGACACCATAAAATGGGAAGATCATGCAAACGACAATCACAGCTCAAAAAATATTGCAATTCCTTTAACCGTAGGTAAGTTACTTACTGTTCTTAACGAGGATCCGATCACGGAAGAGACAAAAGAAATAAAAGTGTTGGTGGAGGCTGAAGAGGGTTTCGATCCGAATACAGATATGAATTTGGAGTCGTTGCGATTTGGTGCATCGGAGGAAGTAAATTTTGGCAGAGGATCTAAATTGAAAAATATAAACCGCGAAGGTGATAATGCTATTCTTACTTTTTTGGGCGCTGGTAACGGGATTAATGAAGATAACTTTGCGGCTAAATTATTGGGAAAAGATAAAGACGGAAATTTATTGTTTGGCTATTCCAGGTTACCCGGAGTTAAATACACTGAAGCTGTTCTTTCGGCCCGAAAACCTGTTTTTGATGCTGATCGAAAAAACATCAGTATAATAGTTGAAAATTTTGGCCTGGTGAAGTCGGAGAAATCTGACATTCATATTTATCAAATTGAAGGTGAACAGCGAACTGAAATAGGGGAAACCTCGGTGCCTGCTTTGAATCCATATGAAAGTATTACGCTAAATCTGCATGCTACCCGTCAATTATCAGCAAAAGTAGATCTAAAATTATTGGTGGTTATTAATCCGGGAGAACCGGATGAAGTATTATTTCATGTAAACTGACGAATATTCACCTTATGAAAAAAAGGGTTGATTAAACTGAAATGACCAACCCTTTTTCTTAGTTGTGAAAACGGTTTAGCGTTGTGGCTGAGCATCGCTCATGTCTTTCACAATACCGTTTTTATCCACTTTAATCTGCACATCTTTTGCTATTTCAAGTATGATGTGCGTTTCTTTTACTTCAGCAATTTTACCGTAAATTCCACCGGTGGTTACTACTTTATCACCTTTCGAGAGTCCTTCACGAAACTTGCGGGTTTCTTTTTGACGTCGCATTTGCGGACGGATCATAAAAAAGTAGAACACCACAATGATCAGCAGCAATGGCAAAAAGCTCATCAATGGGTTCGCTTCAGTTCCTTCGGCGGGTTGCATCATTAACAAAATACTATTCAACATGTCTGTAATTTTTAATATTTAATATCCAATAATTCGTTTTTTACTGTGGCAAAAATAGCTAAATGTTTTAATTCATTGCTATTTCCGTGTATTTCAATTGTCTTGTACTCTCTTCCTACCAATCCGGAGCTATCGAGTTCAACTTCAATCCAGCCTTTTTTGCCGGGTTTTATGGCTTCCCGAATAAAGTTTGTACGAACACAACCACAGTCGCTTTCAACATCCTTAATGACGTAATTGTGGCTTCCCGTATTTTTGAATTCGAAGGTATAAACCACAATTTCTCCTGCTTTCAATTCACCAAAACCATGAGACACTTCGGTAAATTCAATGCTTGTTTTTGCATTGTCGTTTGCGTTTTCTTCTGTGCTCTGTTGTTTTGAAGGCAGTCCAGAACAGGCTGCCAACAGCAAAATTAAAATCGATATGTAAACCCGGTGCATTATTCTCCGATCAATCCTCTTCCAGCCTTGTTGATTTTTTCCGACCGTTTCAGGTCCTTCAGGGTTTTGTCGAGGATACCGTTAATAAAGTTCCGGCTTTTCTCAGTGCTGTAAAATTTGCTGAGTTCGATGTATTCGTTCAGCGAAACTTTTGTTGGAATAGTGGGGAAGTAGAGGAACTCGGTAATGGCCAGTTGCATGATGAGGATGTCCATAAATGCAATGCGTTCAACGTCCCAGTTTTTCGAATGTTCCTTGATCAATTCGCGCAGTTCATCGTGGTTAATGATGGCTTTACGAAGCAGGTCCTTTGTGAAGTCACGATCTTCCTGATCCTTGTACATAGGCATCAAACGATGCTCAGCGTTTGTCAGCTCGTTGAAACGCTTTAAGGTTTTAACGATCATTGACACAACAAAATCAACATCGTCGTTCCAGTATATGCTCTTTTCTTCGAGTACCTGGTACAGATCTTCCGAAAGCAGGATGATTTTATTGAAAAGTCGTTCAATGAATTTCCTATCGTCGAGGTACGAGCGGTTGCCGTCGTTCATGTATTTCTCGTACATTTCCGACTCGGTCATCATCAGGTACAATTCCTTGATCAGCTCCGGGTTATCTTTCCACGAAAGTTTTTTCTGATTGAGGTAAGTCATCAGTTGTTTATTCTGGCGCAGTTGAGCAATTACCTGGTTACTGATGAATTTTGTATTGGGATGAAGATCGTCGTACGATGGTTGGTGTTTATTCTTTTTGATTTCGATCCGGTTTTCGGCATAATCTGCCATTTCAATAACCAGGTCGAACAAGTAGTGATAAAGCTCGTAAGCTTTTTGAATGCAGAAAAAGAGTTCTTTCTCAGTGTTGTTAATCGATTTTTCTTCTGATGAATAATAGGCGTACAACACTTGTAACACCTTGGTACGGATAATCCTTCTGCTAATCATTTTTAATGAACTTCGTTATAAAACATGCGGCAAAATTACACCTTTTTTTGAATCTTTAGAATTGTGGTTTCAGAAATGAACACAACCTTAATTCTATATAAAAACCAAGTTCTCTGTTGTGTCAAAACTGCCCAGTATGGCTCACGTTTCCAGGTGAACTGTTTTTCCTTTCCTCTTTCATCTGTGATTGATGATTGTTGACTTCTTCCTTAACCTGTTCCTCCGCCTGAGCCTCTTCCTCATCCCCTTCATCTTCTTCATATTCCCAGTCGAACTTTTCGCGGCGAATGATGTATTTTCGGTAGTAAAAGGCCAGAACCACGCCGGAAATTGCTCCCGACAAATGTCCTTCCCACGATACTTCGGGCTTGATCGGCAATAATCCCCAAACCAGTCCGCCATACAAAAACACCACTACTACCGAAAGTGTAAGCAGTCGCACGTCGGAGCGGATTATTCCGCTAACAAAATGAAAAGCAGCCAGTGCATAAACCACACCGCTGGCTCCAATGTGCCAGGCTTCGCGCCCCATTAACCATGTGCTTATTCCCGACAAAAAATACAGCAGGAAAAAGATGCGATACGATATTCGGCGGTAAAAATAAATAAGCATAAAACCCAGAATAAAGAAAGGCAGCGAATTGGAGATGAGGTGGCTGAAGTCGGCATGAACAAATGGCGAAAAGACGACGCCCTGCAATCCATCGAGGTGTAAAGGGAAAATGCCGAAGCGAACCAAACTGCGCCCGGAAGTCACTTCCAGTATTTTCACGATCCACATTAACATTACAAAAGCCGCCGGGAACAAAAGGCTGTGAATAAATATTTTCTTTTCAACCTCGGGATCCAGGTTTTTCGGATTGCTGGGATAGTAACGGAATATGGGCATTTATTTGCTTTGTGGCATAAAGTTAAAGTTTTCCCTGTCGTTTCTCCTTTGAAATGGAGGTTAATTCACTACAGTAGTTTTTTGATCAAACTAACAAAATCGAATATTTCGTCTTTAGTGGTGTCAAACGAGGTCATCCATCGCACTTCCGACTTTATTTCATCCCACATATAAAAGAAAAACTGTGCCCGAAGCGGTTCAATAATTTTTGGTGGAACGATAGCAAAAATACCGTTGGCGTCAACCGGTTGGGTAATTTTTATTTGCGGAATCTGTTTCACTTCTTTTTCAAGCAGTTTGGCCATTTTGTTTGAATGACTTGCTGATGTTTTCCATAAATCGTTTTCGAAATAAGCCTGAAACTGGGCCCCGACAAATCGCATTTTCGAGTAAAGTTGCATGCTTTGTTTGCGGAGGTATTTCGTAAAATCTGTCAATTTCGGATTAAAAAACAACACCGCCTCACCCATCATCATTCCGTTTTTTGTACCACCGAAAGAAAGAACATCAACACCGCAATCACGGGTAAATGATTTAAAATCCATGTCGAGCGAAACGGCTGCATTGGCAATTCGTGCACCGTCCATGTGCAAAAACATGTTGTGTTTGTGTGCCAGATCGGCCAGCGCAATAATTTCTTTGGGCTGATAAACTGTTCCCATTTCGGTAACCTGTGAAATGGAAATGACACGCGGTTGTGAATGGTGTTCAAAATCAAAACCTTTAAGGTGAGGAAGCACAGCCTTTGGAGTAATCTTACCATTTACCGGTTCAACGGGGATGAGTTTACAGCCAGTGAATTTTTCGGGGGCGCCACACTCGTCTTCCTGAATGTGTGCGGTTTCTGCACAAATCACCGAATGAAAACTTTGTGTAAGTGTCGACAGGCTCAGTACATTGGCACCAGTGCCGTTAAATACAAAAAACACTTCCGTTTCCTGTCCAAATTTCTCTTTAAAAATATCGATCGCTTTTTGGGTGTATGGATCGTCGCCATAGCCAACCACATGATCCGTGTTGGCGGCTTCCATGGCTTTAAAAATCGACGGATGTACTCCTGAATTGTTATCGCTTGCAAATCCTTTATTCATCATACAATTATTGTAACTTTATCAAAATTATCGTACTAATTAAGCAAGAAAAAATCAATAATCAGATGGAACAATCAATTCCTTTGGCTCAAAAAATTTATTTTCTTGGTATACATCCCGAAAAAGGAGGGATTCGATCGACCTCTCAAACAGGCATTAATTATGTGCTGAATGGAACGTTACTCATGGAGTTGTACCTCGATAAAAAGATCAAATTCGATGAAAAACGCATTGTAGTGCTTTCCTCAAAATCGGATAATCAGCTTCATCGTTTTATTTTGGAAAAGCTGAGTGAATCGAATACTCCACGGAAAATTGGCAGGTGGATCAACAAACTCAATTATTCGCAAAAATATATCCGGAGTGAAGTACAAAATGAACTGGTTAAAAAACGACTGATCCGGCTAGAGCCGAAACGTTTTCTATTCTTTAGTTGGAAGAAACCATTTATTACCAACAAACAGTTGATGTATAGCTTGATCGACGACATTGATAAGCAGATTTTTAATGGAACGTCGGTAGAAGAAGAATTGATCTTTCTTTCGTTCTTAAAACCGGGTGGCTTTTTAAATCGCTTGTACCGCGACGGAAAGAAGCGAAAGCTCGCCAGGGCAAGGTTAAAAGAAATGATGGTTGAAAATCGTGTGTCGGGAGCTGTTGCCGATGCTATTACAGCTGCACGGGCGGTTGCTGCTTCTGTAGCCGTTACGGCTGCAACTTCTTCAGCAGCTACCTAAACCATATATTATGAACACCAAACTAAAGAAAACCATTTTACTAATTGCAGGACCGGGTGTATTGCTGGTGGAAGCCGTGGCTCTCTTTGTGCACCTTTTTACATCAACCAACGCAAAGCCTTGGCTTATTGGCGGGTTGCTTGTTTTTTTCGTCGTTTTTATACCCATGTATGCCATCGAATATTTCAGGCAGGAATTTAAAACCGATGAAAAGAAAAAGATGCACTTTAAACGAAAAGGAGGACGAACAGAATGGCGTGGCGGAAACATTCACGGCAAAGTTCCGCTTTCGACAAAAAAGCCCGGAAAACTTTATAACGACTGATCATTCATTTAACCATTCTATAATTCGATGGTTGTAAGGGCTGTTTGCAGGTCCGACAAAGTCGATGACATGCCCGGTAGTGTCGATCATAAATTTCTGAAAATTCCAGCGTACTTTAGCATCAAGTGTCCCGTTTTCTTTGCTGTCAGTCAGCCATTCATACAGTGGAAATGGATCTTCGCCTTTGATCGATATTTTTTCCATAAGCATGAAGGTCACTTCATATTGTTTGCAAAATTCCCTGATATCAGCGTTTGTGCCGGGTTCCTGGTTCCCGTAATCGTTGCACGGAAAAGCCACAATTTCAAAACCATCGCCGCCGTATTCTTCGTACAGTTCCTGAAGTTTCTTGTACTGGGGAGTTAACATGCATTCGGAAGCGGTATTTACAACCAGCACTTTTTTACCTCTGAAAACGTCAAAGTTCAGCAGTTCTCCATCGATTGTCCGGGCCGAGAAATCGTAGAATGTTTTCTCCTGAACTTTTGAAGCAAGCGATAAAAGAGCAATCGTAAGGATTTTGGTCCACAATCTATATCTTTTTAAAAGTCTAATCATTTCGCAATCAGTTTATTTTAAAGTTACCAATATTGTGTTAATAAAAAAACGCTGCCAAAGCGCCAGTTTTAATTATCTTTGATCATCCGCAAAGGCAGGAGAGATTTTATGGAGAACTTTATTGTATCAGCGCGAAAATACAGGCCCGACTCTTTCGAAACGGTTGTTGCACAGGCATCGATTACAGGAACTTTAAAAAATGCCATTAAGAACAATCAGTTGGCACATGCCTATTTGTTTTGTGGGCCGCGTGGAGTGGGGAAGACCACCTGTGCACGTATTTTTGCTAAAACGATAAACTGTACCAATCTCACTTCAGAAACCGAAGCCTGTAACGAATGCGATTCGTGTAAGTCGTTCAACAGCAGCAGGTCGTTTAATATTCACGAGCTGGATGCGGCTTCAAACAACTCGGTCGACGATATTCGAAACCTGACCGACCAGGTTCGTGTTCCGCCGCAAATGGGAAAGTACAGTGTGTACATTATCGATGAGGTTCACATGTTATCTTCTCAGGCTTTTAACGCTTTCCTGAAAACGTTGGAAGAGCCACCAAAACATGCCATTTTTATTCTGGCAACTACCGAAAAGCACAAAATCATCCCGACAATATTATCGCGCTGTCAGATCTTTGACTTTAACCGTATTGGCGTAAGTGATATTTCAAATCATTTGACTTATGTTGCGAAAAGCGAAGGTGTTGATGCGGAGGCGGAAGGCTTAAATGTTATAGCGCAGAAAGCGGATGGTGCCATGCGAGATGCGCTTTCGATCTTTGATCAGATAGTGAGTTTCTCGGGAAAGAAAATCACTTATCAGGACGTGATTTCCAACCTGAATGTGTTGGATTACGATTATTATTTTCGCCTCGTTGACGAGTTTCTAAAAAATAATGTCACTGAGGTTTTGGTGATCTTTAACGAAATTCTGAACCACGGTTTCGACGGACATCATTTTATCAGCGGACTGAGTAACCATATTCGCGATATACTTGTATGCAAGGATCCAGTTACTGTTCAACTACTTGAAGTTGGTGGCGATATCAAGGAGCGTTATAAAACACAGGCCGAAGCATGCAACAGCGACTTTCTGCTCGATGCATTACAAATTATCAACGAATGTGATCTAAATTATAAATCAAGTCAGAACAAACGATTATTAATTGAACTGGCCTTGATTCGGATAGCACAGCTAACCCAAAAAAAAAAAATAGCTGACGCTGAGGACGACATTCTCGAGCCCATTTTCTCGGGCTTGGACATTCCGGAAGAACAAGTAGTTGAAAAACCGGTTGTAGTGCCAACCACAAAGCCAAAAACCGTTGAGTCCAGGACTATTGTTGAAGAGCCAAAACCACAACGTAAAGTGGTAAAACGTAGCTCGTCGGGACGCATGAGTACACCTTCGATTAAGAAAGCATTGCGTGGCGAATTCGAAGATAAAAAGCAGCTCTCATCAATACAACAGCACCAGATGTTTTCGAAGGAGGGAGAGGTTGAACCTTTTTCCGCAGAGGAAATTGAAGAAAAGTGGAAGGTTTTTCTGGGCACACTGGATGATCGTCCGAACATGAAATCCACCCTAGCCAATGTTCCCAAATTGGAAGATGATTACTCGCTGATACTGGAAATTGATAACCGAATTCAGGATGAACTCATCGGAAAAATTCGTCCCGAACTGGTGTCGTTTTTGCGAAAAGAACTGCGCAATTCAAGCATCAATCTAAAAACAGTAATAACCGATGTTAAGCGCGAAAAAGTGATTTATTCCGATATTGAACGCTACCAGGCTATGGCCGGGAAAAATCCAAACCTGGCATACTTAAAGAAAAGCCTTAATCTCGATTTTTAAGGAGCCAGTCGCTTTATGTTCCAGTTTTCGTTTTCTTTCTCATAAACAATCCGGTCGTGGAGACGATTCTCACGTCCCTGCCAGAATTCAAATTTTACAGGGCGTATCAAATACCCTCCCCAATGTTTCGGACATTCGGGATTCGATTCGTTCAGCTCATTTTTTAAGGTCTCAAATTTATCCTCGAGAAATTTTCGTGAAGGCACTTCATAACTTTGATCGGAAATGGCAGCAGCTACCTGGCTGTTAAAAGGGCGCGAATGAAAATAATGCTCTGATTCGCTGTAAGATATTTTTTCGGCATATCCCGAAATGCGTACCTGGCGTTCGAGTTCCGGCCAGAAAAAATGCAGCCCCACCTTCGGATCCGCAGCTATCGCTTTACCTTTCTGGCTGTTGTAATTCGAGAAAAAAACAAATCCATTTCCGCTGTAGCTTTTTAGCAAAACGATTCTCGATTGCGGGAAACCGTCAGTACCGTTAGTGATCAAAGCTACCGATGTAGCATCCGGCATTTCCAGGTTTAGTGCTTCCTCCATCCACTGTTGAAACAGTTTAATAGGGACTTTATCTACATTTTTTTTGCTGAGTTCTGCTAGCTTGTATTCCCGTCTTATCGATTCAAGTTTCATTCAATCAAAGTTTTCACCAACCTAACCGTGCAAATGCATTTTTGTTTAATCGCTGAACTTTATTTTAAGGCCCGTGTTTTTATTACAGACAATTTAGTGTTTTACTATTAATGTTTATGACCATGAAAAATTTAATTCTATTTCTACTTGTTTTATTTGCAATGCCTGCTTTGGCGGGAGACAATACATCGAAACTGGAAATTGGCGACAAGGCCGTTTTAACCGATGTTAAAATGACTGATGTTTCAGGGAAAAGTGTTTCAATAGATGATGTGAAAAAGGAGAATGGTGTTTTAGTCCTGTTCTCGTGTAACACCTGTCCGTTTGTAGTAAGATGGGAAGATCGTTATAACGAGATCAAAAAATGGGCAGACAACAACAAGGTGGGTATGATTGTTTTGAATTCGAATTATCAGAAACGATCGGGCGACGATTCGATGGAAGCGATGCAGACCAAAGCAAAAGATCAGGGCTACAACTTCTATTATGTGGTGGATAAGGAAAGTAAAATTGCCAATTCGTTTGGCGGACAAACAACACCACATGCCTTTCTATTTAATGGCGATTATCAACTGGCCTACAAAGGTGCAATCGATGATAGTAATGGCAGCCTCGACAATGTTTCAAAAGAATATTTACAAGATGCGCTTAAAAGTTTAGGTAGCGGAAAAGATTTGGCTGTAACAGAAACAAAACCTGTTGGTTGCAGTATAAAACGTAAGTTAGATTAATTTTTTAAAACGCTTATTTTAATTGAGTGATGAAGCTTCCACCTTTTGTTGGAAGCTTTTTTGTTTGCGGATGTAAAGAGAATAATCTATTCCTTCTCGAAAAAACTGAAGTTAACTTTGCCGTATTTCCTTAGTTCTTTAAAATATTGATGTTTCGAGAGATCATATTCTTTTGGATGTTCGAGTATAAAAACGCCTTCTGTTTCCAGTAAATCGGTTTCAAGAACGGCATCGGGCACTGCTTCGAAATTTGGTAAATCGAAAGGCGGATCGGCAAAAATGATATTGAATGTTTCGGGCGATTTCTTCAGAAACTTGAACACATCGGCTTTAAAAACTTTAGCATTCTCAATCTTTAGTTTATCGATAACCTCAAGGATAAATTTATAGTGAGAAAAGTTGTTCTCGACCATGGTTACATGCTGGCTGCCTCTGCTGATAAACTCGTAAGCCATGCTTCCGGTTCCCGAAAACAGATCGAGCACTCTTTTTGTGGAAAATTCGTAGCGATTTTCGAGAATGTTGAAGAGGCCTTCTTTGGCAATATCAGTAGTGGGCCGGGCTTTAAATTTTTTTCCCGGATGATATATTCTACCTTTATATTTTCCGCCGATTATTCGCATCTTTCGATCAGTATAAACAAATAAATTCACTTAGTTCTCTATCTTCCACGTTTGCCATCGACTTCTCTGAAGGCAGCCAACCCAACTCAGCAAAATGTTGCTGCAAATGTTCGTTTAATCCCTTTAGATATGCCGATCTTCCCACCAATAATACGGCACAGCTTTTTGCATCGGTTTTTAATTGTTTGGCCACCGATAAGGCATAATAAACCGCATCGTTGGTGTGATTGACGTTGAATTTATTGGCAATAACCAGTTGCCCTTTCTGTTTTAAGGTAAGATACATGTTAGTATTATCGAAGAACAAAACGAGGCTGGTTTCTGCAGGATGCCGAAAGTGTGCTCTGATTATTGGCGTAATTGGATGAGCTATACGAACGTGTCCCAATTGTTCCTGAATGGTGCTGTTAAGACCCGTGGGAAGCGAGAAAAACAATTTAGAATGAATTTCTTCGATCCAGTTTTCGGCAAACTCTTCTTCATTACCCGTAAAAAGTAACTTTTTTAAATCGTGCTTTACAGGTTCGCTTTCAAACTGTTGTGGCAAGAGCGTAAACTGCGGTCCAATGTATATGAGCTTTTTTTGCCGATAAGACCACCGTAAAGCTTCTTCGTCATTTATCCATTCGGTGAATCTTCGTAAAATCAGTTGTGGGCTACTGATCTTCAGGTCAATGTGTTTAAAGAATAATATTCTTTGGTTGTTGGTATCCTGAATACAAAAAGAAAATCCATTCAGGCTAACCTGAATGGATAATATATTTTCATGAGAATTTTCGTTATTAAACGAATCGTCTACAAAATCATACATGTGGATTATTCCCAGTTACCTGCGTTGTTATTAGCCTCAGTTAATGAACCGACTTTCAATCCGGGGTATCTTTCATTGGTTCTGCGCTGGGCATTCAGGTTGATGACAAGTTGTCGATCGAGACCCCTTAAAATAACGTTGTTGTGAGCTTTTGCTTCAAAAACAGGAACTTGAATGCCAGAACCTGTAGTAATAACGGTTTCCGCCATATGAAATTCTGTTTTTTCACCCGGTACAGGTACATAGCGTAAACTATTTGCATCGAAATCTTTACCAAAGAGCGACTCAAGAACCGAAACTTTAATGGTATCACGAATGATCAGTCCCATTTCAATCGCTTTCTTCTCGGAGATTTTTGCTTCGATCATACTGTCAGTCAATTCACCAATCGCTTTAACGTTACGTACAGAATCGTGGATAACAAAACTAACCAGTGTATCAAAAGTTCCGGCAAAACGTCCGTACACATCTTTGTATGCTAGTTGGGCCGAACGAATCTCTTTTAGTTTTTCAACAGTCGCTTCATATCGTGCATCTTTGGCCTTATCGAATTCAATCGGGCGCTGAATGCTCTTGTAAATGAAAAATACGAGCACAACTGCTGCAACGACTAGTAAGATCTGAATTACGGTTCTCATTGTAAATTTTTTATAGGTTCATTTTTCGTTTGCCTGCAAATTTATAAAAAAAAATAAATTAGCTTCCTTTACACTCTCGTTATTTTAGACCGTATGATTAAAAATCACCTGATAAGATTATTGACTGAGAAACTGGCTTTTTCGCCAACGGATAGCCAACAAGTTTTAATCGACTTAATAGCCGGCTACATTAGTTCCGATGAACCGGATCAGATTATGTTGATAAAAGGTTACGCAGGAACCGGTAAAACGACAATGATTTACAGCTTGACACAGGTGCTCGATCTTTTAAAAATACGCTCGATTCTGATGGCTCCTACCGGTAGAGCAGCAAAAGTTATGGCCGATTATTCGGTTAAGCCCGCGTTTACCATTCATAAAAGCATTTACCGGCAACAATCTTCGAGCGATGGAATGGGGCGGTTTGTTCTGAACAAAAACTTATATAAGAATACTTATTTTATTGTCGATGAAGCTTCAATGATTTCAAATGAATCATACGAAGGTTCGGTTTTTGGAAGCGGCCGTGTGCTCGACGATTTACTGGAATATGTATATTCGGGCGAAAACTGCCGGTTAATTCTGGTGGGAGATACGGCGCAACTTCCTCCGGTTGGTCTCGACATCAGTCCTGCACTTGAAGCTTTTACGCTTGAAAACTATGGCTTTAGCGTAGTGGAGACCGAACTGACCGATGTGGTGCGTCAGGTTGAAGGATCGGGAATCCTTACCAATGCTACGGAAATACGAAACCGTATAGGCGCAGGAGAAGGAGAATCAGGATTTTTTCCCATTGATTTAGATCCGTTTGAAGACATTATCCGAATATCGGGAGCCGATCTGATAGAAACTATTTCATCGTGTTACGATAAATATGGTTTGTTTGAGACCACGGTGGTTACCCGTTCAAATAAACGGGCCAATATTTTTAACAAAGGAATTCGGGGCTCTATTTTATACAAGGAGAATGAGATTGAACGAGGTGACTTGTTGATGGTGGTAAAGAACAATTATTTCTGGGCGGAAGCCGATACTGAGATCGATTTTATTGCCAATGGCGATATCGCGGAAATAATTACTATTAACGGTTACGAAGAATTGTACGGTTTTCGTTTTGCGAATGTAAGTCTTCGCTTTCTCGATTATGAAAATGTGGAGCTCGATTGTAAAATATTTTTGGAAACCCTGAGCCTGGAAAGTGCTTCTTTTAGTCGCGATCAGAACCGACAGCTTTTCGACGCTGTTTCAGAAGATTACCTCGAGGTAAGGAACAAGCGCGAACGCTGGAAAAAGATCAAAGAAAATCCGTATTTCAATGCTCTGCAGGTAAAATATGCGTACGCTCTTACCTGTCATAAAGCACAGGGCGGACAGTGGAAAGCGGTTTTTGTCGATCACGGTTACCTCGTGGAAGATATGCTCGATACAGAATATTATCGGTGGTTGTACACCGCTTTTACACGACCAACCGAAAAACTATATCTGGTGAATTTCGATAAAGGTTTTTTTGATGGAGATGAGTTGTGATTAAATAATGTATTTGTTCCCTTCAACTACAGCTTCGGTATTTTCAAATACTTCACGGGCTTCTTCTTCAAACAGTTTTGTGTTTTTAAATCGTGCCGAGAAATGACCGATCAGCAATTTGCCGGCGTTGGATAATTTGGCCATTTCGGCAGCCTGTTTGGTAGTAGAATGCAATGTTTTTTCGGCCAGGTCTCGTAGTTTTTCCATAAAGGTGGCTTCATGGTAAAGCAAATCAACATCTCTGATAATCTCTGCTAAAGGTGGATGAAATGCCGTGTCGGTGCAGAATGCGTACGATTTTGGCTTTGGTGGTTGAATGGTCAAGTGTTCATTCGGAATAGTCTGTCCGTCGGCTGTAACAAAATCAGCGCCTTTTTTTATTTGTTTGATATCGGCAACGGGGATGTCATAAACTTTTATCAGTTCTTTTCGGATGTTGGCCTGTTTGGGTTTTTCGCGAAATAAAAAGCCGCAAGTGGGCATGCTGTGTTTTACCGGAAATGAAATCACCTCCACTTTTTTGGTTTCGAGAATGGTTTGTGGCTTCTTTAAATTGAGCGGATGAAAGATCGGATTCACAGTCATTTCACCCCGGATGAAATTGAGTTGTGGCTGGATGAGATTTTTTAACTCGGAGTGGGAATAAATATGAAGATCGCTTTTTATACCCATCAGGTTCATGGTCGATATCAAACCGATCAAGCCATAATAATGGTCGCCGTGCAGGTGGGAAATAAAAATGTGCTGTATTTTGCTGAAATTGATCTTGTTGCGGCGAAGCTGAATTTGAGTTCCTTCACCACAGTCGATTAAAAAACAACGCCCAGGTACTTCAAGTACCTGGGCGGTTGGATATCTGTTTGAAGTTGGTAATGCTGAGTTGCTTCCCAATATGGTCAATTCAAAAGACATATCTGTGCTTACAGATTTTCTTTCTTTTCCAGTAATTCCTTTGCTTCTTCAACGGTATCGGTTATCAACAGAACCGTATGAAGCATCGAAATTTTAATCAGGTTTTCCACATCGGGCTGTAGTCCGCAAAGGATAAAAGTTCCGATTGCGTCCTCGCAAAGACGATTAGCGACCAACACTGCTCTCAATCCTGAAGAGTCACAATACGTAACTTCGCTGAGATCGAGAACGATGTTTTTTTCGCCATCGCTGTTTACAATAAGCAATTCTGACTTAAGGTCGGGTGCGTTGTTTGTATCTAATCTATCGGCGTTTACTTTTACTAAAGTATGCTTGCCGTTTTTTCGAATTTCGAATGCCATGCTTCAATTTACGAAAATCAGTTCAAATACACCAACTGCTTATTTGTCTTTTTTCTCGGTTTTTTCCATCTCCTTTTTCAAAGCAGCCAATTCGCTGATATCTCCAAGGGTGGTTTTCTCGATGTTTTCGCTGACAGATTTCATGGCGCGTTTTGAAGTACTCTTTTGAGTCTTACGCTGTTCGCCGGCTGCAGCACGTTTAACATCTTCGTAAATCCTGGAGTGCGAAACGATAATTCGTTTAGCTGATTTGTTAAATTCGATAACTTTGAAATCGAGTTTCTCGTCTTGTTTTACAGAAGATCCGTCTTCTTTTACCAGGTGACGTGGAGTTGCAAAACCTTCAACACCGTATGGTAGTGCAATTACAGCACCTTTGTCCATCAACTCAACCACAGTTCCTTCGTGGATTGAATCGGTAGTGAAAATAGTTTCGAATACATCCCATGGATTTTCTTCCAGTTGTTTGTGACCTAGGCTCAAACGACGGTTTTCTTTATCAATGTCAAGAACTACTACTTCGATATCTTCACCAATTGCAGTAAATTCTGATGGGTGTTTGATCTTTTTCGTCCAACTCAGATCTGAAATGTGGATCAGGCCGTCAACACCTTCAGTAATTTCTACAAATACACCGAAGTTGGTGAAGTTGCGAACTTTAGCAGTGTGTTTTGAACCAACACCGTATTCAGTATCGATTTTCGACCATGGATCTTCTTTAAGTTGTTTGATACCCAGTGACATTTTGCGTTCTTCGCGGTCAAGTGTAAGAATTGAAGCTTCTACTTCGTCGCCAACGCTTAAGAAATCTTGTGCACTGCGCAGGTGCTGGCTCCAGCTCATTTCTGAAACGTGGATCAGACCTTCAACTCCCGGAGCGATTTCAACAAACGCGCCGTAGTCGGCCATAACAACTACTTTTCCTTTTACTTTATCGCCAACTTTCAGTTTCTCATCCAGGTTATCCCATGGGTGAGGAGTCAGCTGTTTCAAGCCAAGTGCAATACGTTTTTTGTCGTCATCGAAATCAAGGATCACCACGTTCAGTTTCTGATCCAGTTCAACGATTTCACTTGGGTGAGAAATGCGTCCCCATGAAAGGTCGGTAATGTGAATTAAACCGTCAACACCACCAAGGTCCATAAACACACCGTACGATGTAACGTTTTTAACGGTTCCTTCAAGTACCTGTCCTTTTTCAAGTTTGCTGATAATTTCTTTCTTCTGTTGCTCCAGTTCAGCCTCAATAAGTGCTTTATGTGAAACAACAACGTTACGGTATTCGTGATTGATTTTAACCACTTTGAATTCCATGGTTTTACCCACGTAAATATCGTAATCGCGAATAGGTTTAACATCAATTTGCGAACCTGGCAAGAATGCTTCGATGCCAAATACGTCAACGATCATACCACCTTTGGTACGACACTTAATGTATCCCTTGATGATTTCGTCGTTTTCAAGCGATTCGTTAACACGCTCCCAAGAACGGGTTGCACGCGCTTTTTTGTGCGACAGGATCATCTGACCTTTTTTATCTTCGAGACTTTCGATGTAAACATCTACTGTGTCGCCTACTTTCAGATCAGGATTATAACGGAATTCGTTTAAACTAACGATACCGTCAGACTTATAACCTATGTCAACAACAACTTCGCGTTTATTCAGCGAAATTACTTTGCCTTCCAGCACTTCTTTTTCTGAAACGGTGTTCAAGGTGTTGTTGTACAAACTTTCCAGGTCGCCTCTCTCTTTTGCTGAGTAGGTATCTTTACCTGTTTCAAGGCTATCCCAGTCAAATTCTTCGGTTTCCGCTTTTGTTGCGGGTTTTTCTTCTTTTTTAGCTTTGGGAGCTTCTTTTGTTTCTTCAGCTTTTACCTCTGCTGTTTCTTCGGCTTTCGCTTCTTCAACTTCTTCAGCTTCTTCAGTTTTCGCCTCTGTTGCTTCTTCAGCTTTTACTTCTGCTGTTTCTTCAGCTTTAGCTTCTGTTTCTGTTTCTGCTTCGGCAGCCTCGGCTACCGGCTCTTCTTTTGCTACTTCTTCAGCAGCCGGTTTTTCTTCTTTCACTGCTTTTGCAGCTTTTTTTTCTTCCTGAACCGGAGTTTCTTTTACTTCCTTTTCAAGATTTTCGTTTTTCTTTTCAGTCATGTAATTCTTAATAAATTAATGAGTTAGACAATATATTGTATTTAAATCGCGCGCAAAAATATAACTTAATTCAGTTTTAGCAAAGTATTTTACCTATTTTATTGATTCTGAGCCAAAATGTTACCTAAATCGGTCGTTAAATCCAAATCCTGTTTTTAGGAATGTAGATTAATGCTCTGTCGGATCAATCAAAAATAGTACATTTGTCAGACCTGAAAGGTATTGAGTTGAACAGATAACTTTTGCCAAATCAAGCATATAATAAAATAACAAATAAATTAGAATGAAAGGTATAATTCTAGCAGGAGGTTCAGGCACGCGTCTTTATCCGATTACCCGATCGATTTCGAAACAAATTATTCCGGTTTACGACAAACCGATGATCTATTATCCGCTCTCGGTTTTAATGCTGGCCGGCATACGCGAGATTCTGATCATTTCTACGCCGACCGACATTAGCTTGTACGAAAATTTGCTGGGAGACGGATCACAGCTTGGATTAAAACTTTCGTACGTCGTTCAGCCTTCGCCCGATGGTTTGGCACAGGCATTTATTTTGGGTGATGAATTTATTGGCGACGACAGTGTTTGCATGATTCTCGGCGATAATATTTTTTATGGCTATAATTTCAGGGGAATATTGGAAGATGCAGCCAAACTGGAAGATGGCGCAACTGTTTTCGGTTATTATGTGAACGATCCGCACCGCTACGGAGTGGTTGAATTTGATGAGAGTGGAAAAGTGATCAGCATTGAAGAAAAACCGGAGCACCCAAAATCGAATTATGCCGTTACCGGTTTGTATTTTTATTCAAACGATGTGGTGCAGAAAGCTAAAGGATTAAAGCCATCGAAACGAGGCGAGTTGGAAATTACCGATTTAAACCGTTTGTACCTGGAAGAAGACAGGCTGAACGTAAAACTTTTGGGGCGTGGTTTTGCCTGGCTCGATACAGGAACCCATGAAAGTTTGTTGCAGGCTTCGAATTTTATTTCAACCATCGAGCAACGTCAGGGCTTAAAAGTTTCCTGTATTGAAGAAATCGCCTTTAAAAAGGGATTTATTTCAAAGGAACAGTTGATCGAACTGGCACAACCTTTAAGTAAAAATCAATACGGTCAGTATCTTCTGAACCTGGCCGATAGACAAATATTTTCTTTTTAATTACATGAAAATTATTGAAACAGGCCTCCCGGGATTACTGGTGATTGAACCGCGGGTTTTTGAAGATGACAGGGGCTATTTTTTTGAGTCGTATCACTTGGGAAGGTATGCTGAAAAAGGCATGAAGCAACCTTTTATTCAGGATAATGAATCGAAATCGGTAAAAGGTGTTGTGCGAGGGCTGCATTACCAACTGGGAGATTTGGCCCAGGCAAAATTGGTGCGTGTTGTTCAGGGAAGCGTTTACGATGTGGCTGTAGATCTAAGAAAAGGATCGCCAACTTTTGGAAAGTGGTATGGAGTGGAAATAAACGAAAATAATAAGAAACAGTTATTTATTCCGCGTGGCTTTGCACATGGGTTTTCGGTGTTGAGCGAAACAGCTATTTTTACCTATAAGTGCGATAACGTATACGATAAAAGTGCAGAACGTTCGATCAATCCTTTTGATGTGAAACTCGCAATTGACTGGAAGGTTGGAAAAAAACGTGCAATAGTTTCTGAAAAGGACTTAGTTGCACCATTGTTCGACGAAGCAGAAATGAATTTCAAGTTTTAAAATGCAAATACTAATTACCGGTGCATACGGACAGTTGGGAAGCGAGATCAACGAACTTAAAGAAATGTTTGGGGATTGGAGCTTTTTATTTACTGATGTTGATTCGCTGGACATTACAAGCGACGATGCTGTCCAGGAATATTTTGACTCGCACAAAATCGACTTCGTGGTAAATTGTGCTGCATACACTGCCGTGGACAAAGCAGAAACGGAGCAGAAAACAGCAGATTTAGTAAATGCAGTGGCTCCAAAAATATTAGCGAAGCAATGCAAGCTGATCGGGGCAAAACTGATCCATGTTTCAACCGATTATGTTTTTGCCGGCGATGCATGTACTCCGTATACTGAGTCGGATAAAACCAATCCGCAGGGAGTTTATGGTACTACCAAATTAGATGGCGAGCGATTTATATTAAGCGAAAATCCGGATTCGATAATTATCAGAACTGCTTGGTTGTATTCTTCGTTTGGGAATAACTTTGTTAAAACTATGCTTCGTTTGGGAAAAGAGAAGGATGAACTTGGAGTGGTGTTCGACCAGGTGGGATCGCCAACCTATGCAGCCGATTTGGCAGAAGCAATTTTGCAAGTTGTTAATAGAACCACGGTCGATCAAAACAATTTTATTCCCGGCATTTATCATTATTCAAATGAAGGAGCGATAAGCTGGTTCGACTTTGCAAAAGCCATCTTCGAACTTTCGGGAATTAAAATAAAGGTTAATCCGGTGTTGAGCGACCAGTTTCCGACACCGGCCAAGCGCCCGCATTACAGCGTTTTGAATAAATCGAAAATTAGAGATAAATTTGAATTAAAGATTCCGTATTGGAAGGACAGTTTACAGGTTTGTTTAAATAGAATTGAAAAAGCATAAAAATGGATAATCAAGAATTACAGGAAGTAAGAGCGAAAGCACAGGAGTGGCTTTCGGATACATACGATGCAGAAACGCGGGAGAAGGTTCAGGCTTTGCTCGATGCCGACGATCCGACCGAACTAATTGATTCTTTTTACAGAAGTTTAGAATTTGGTACCGGTGGCCTGCGCGGAATCATGGGAGTAGGAACCAATCGCATGAATATATATACCGTTGGCGCGGCTACTCAGGGGCTCAGTAATTACTTAAAGAAGAATTTTGCTGATCTCGATGAAATTAAAGTAGCAATTGGTCACGATTGCAGGAATAACAGTCGGTTATTCTCGGAAACCAGTGCAAAAATTTTTGCTGCCAACGGAATAAAAGCTTACCTGTTCGACGATCTTCGTCCTACTCCTGAGCTGTCTTATGCTATTCGCGAACTCGGCTGCCAGAGCGGTATTATTCTTACTGCATCGCACAATCCGAAAGAATATAACGGTTATAAAGCATATTGGGACGATGGTTCGCAGATTGTTGGCCCCCACGATGTAAACATTGTGAATGAAGTGGCCAAGATCAAACCCGAAGACATTAAATTCGACGGACCCGATGAACTGATCGAGATCATGGGAGAGGAGATGGACAATAAATTTCTTGCTGAAGTTAAGAAAGTGTCTATTTCGCCTGATATAGTAGAACGCCACAAAGACATAAAAATCATTTATACGCCGATCCACGGTACCGGTGTTAAACTGATTCCGGCTGCATTGCGTGAATTTGGTTTCACTAACATCATCAACATTCCGGAACAGGATGTGGTGAGTGGAGATTTCCCAACAGTAATTTCGCCTAACCCGGAAGAACCAGCTGCCATGGAAATGGCTACTAAAAAAGCTGCAGAAATTGATGCCGATGTTGTGATGGCATCCGATCCGGATTCTGACCGGATTGGGGTGGCGGTTAAAAATGATAAAGGCGAATACGTTATTATCAATGGTAACCAAACCGCCCTGCTTTTCTTCTATTATATTATTGTGAAAATGAAGGAAGCCGGGAAATTGAAAGGCAACGAGTTTGTAGTAAAAACAATCGTTTCAACTGAGATGATCGCAGAGGTTGCCCGCCGCAACAACATCGAGTATTACGATGTTTACACAGGTTTTAAATTCATTGCCGAAGTCATTCGTGATAACGAAAGCAAAAAAAAATACATTGGAGGAGGCGAGGAAAGCTTTGGTTTTATGCCATCTGATTTTGTCCGCGATAAAGACGCCGTTTCTTCATGTGCATTAATGGCTGAAATTACTGCATGGGCCATCGATCAGGGAAAAACCCTCTACGAATTGCTGCAGGATATTTACCTGGAATACGGATTCTCGCGTGAAAAAATGAAATATGTGGTACGTAAAGGAAAATCAGGCGCTGAAGAAATCCAGCAGATCATGACCAAATTTAGGAACGATCCGCCGAAAGAACTCGGAGGTTCACCAATGGAATGGGTAAAAGATTATTCTACTTTGGTGGCGAAAAACCTGATTACAGGTGAAGAGAAAAAAGTTGATCAGAAAATAACATCAAATGTGCTTCAGTTTTTCACAAAAGACGGAACAAAAATTTCAGTGCGCCCATCGGGTACCGAACCAAAGATCAAGTTTTATTTTGAAGTTGCGGGTGAAGTAAAATCACGCAGCGATTTTGATACTGTCGAGCAAAAGGCCGACGAAAAGATCGACGCGATCATGGATGAACTTGGATTGTAATTGCGATATAAACCGAAATGTAATTTTTTATTTTCATAGGTGGCCGGATTTTTCCGGTCACCCCTTTTTAGAACCAAAAACAACTAAATCATGAAAAATCTGTTTTTAGCCTTTACTTTATTTTTTATTGCCGGTTTTGCAACTGCACAGGAAGAATCTATGGAAATGAAACCTGAAATGACCGAGATCTGGGATCCGGAAGTTTCGGTTGTTACCCCGGGTGAAACTCCTTCCGATGCGCCGTCGGATGCCATTGTTCTATTCGATGGTACTGATCTGGGACGCGAGTGGACCAATGCTGATGGAAACGAACCAGGCTGGATTGTAGAAGACGGATGTGCAACGGTTAAGGCCGGAGCCGGAATTATTAAAACCAAACGAGTTTTTGAAGATTTTCAGCTGCATATTGAATGGCGAACTCCCTCTGAAGTAAAAGGTGAAAGTCAGGGTAGAGGAAATAGTGGTGTCTTTTTGCAGGGACTTTACGAAGTGCAGGTTTTAGATAATTACAACAACCGCACATATCGAAACGGCCAGGCCGGAAGTTTATACAAACAGTATGCACCGCTCGTTAATGCTTGTAAAGCTCCGGGTGTTTGGCAGGTCTACGACATTATTTACACGGCACCTCGTTTTAATGTCGACGGTACCTTTTTTACGCCGCCAACAGTTACCGTTCTTCATAACGGTGTCTTGGTACAAAATAATGTGAAACTCCGTGGCCCCACAGAATACATTGGAATTCCGGAATATATGATAAAACCGCACGGTGCAAAAAGTCTGGAGTTGCAAGATCATGGAAACCCGGTGAGTTACCGAAACATCTGGATCAGGGAATTGTAATCGATCTAAAATATATATATTTCACCGGATGACTTCGACATGCTTCAGTAAGTCATCCGGTGATTTTTTTTGGACTTCTTAACGCGCCAAACGTTTGGTTTTAGTATGATTCAGGAAATCAACCGTTTTGTTAATCCCTTCATACATCAGCGTATCTTCTTCCACAAAACTTACGGTTTTACGGTAGTCTCTTAGAAAGTTTTCAAGGAATGGCGATGTTTTAACCGGTCTTCTGAAATCCATGGCCTGTGCTGCGTTGTACAATTCAATAGCCAGAATTTTCTCGGTATTTAGTGCCACTTTTAAGGCTTTTGTTGCCGCATTTCCACCCATACTTACGTGGTCTTCCTGTTCGTTCGACGACGGGATTGAATCCACTGATGCCGGTGTACACAACTGCTTGTTTTGACTGACAATTGACGCTGCCGCATATTGCGGGATCATGAATCCTGAATTCAATCCCGGATTGGCTACCAAGAATTCGGGCAGTCCGCGTTCTCCGGCAATCAAACGATATGTTCTTCTTTCCGAAATACTTCCCAGTTCGCTAAGAGCCATGGCCAGAAAATCGAGCGAAAGTGCCAACGGTTCGCCATGAAAATTACCTCCTGAAATGATCAGGTCTTCATCAGGGAAAACAGTGGGATTATCAGTCACCGAATTGATTTCGGTTTCAATAACTTTTGAAACGTATTTTGCTGCATCTTTTACGGCGCCGTGTACTTGCGGAACGCAACGAAAAGAATAAGGATCCTGGATGTGTTCCTTGTGTTTTGCTTGCATTTCACTCCCGGTCAGTACATGCCTGAAATTTTTGGCGGTTTCCGTTTGTCCCTTGTGTGGTCGGATGCGTTGAATATTTTCTGAAAAAGGTTCGATCAAGCCATCAAAAGCATCGAGCGAGAGTGCACCGATTATATCTCCCTGATCAATGATGCGGAAGGTTTTCAACAGCGTGTACACTGCATGAGCGCTCATAAACTGCGTACCGTTCAGCAGGGCCAGTCCTTCTTTGGCGCCCAATTTGACAGGTTCCCAACCGAATTTCTCTACTACTTTTTCGGTTTGAACTTTTTGTCCCTGAAAATTTACTTCTCCCAAGCCTAACAAGGGCAGGAACAACATGGCCAGTGGTGCCAGGTCGCCGCTTGCACCGAGCGATCCCTGTTCGCGTACGATCGGTAGTACGTTATTGTTGAACAGATCTAATATACGCTGAACGGTGATTAGTTGAACAGCCGAATTTCCTTTGGAAAGAGCATGGGCTTTTAGTAAAAGCATCAGTTTTACCACATCAGCCGGAACTTCAGGGCCAACATTACAGGCGTGCGAAACGACCAGGTTTTCCTGAAGTTTACTCAGGTCTTCTTTCGAGATTTCGATGTCGCAAAGTGCGCCAAAACCGGTGTTTATGCCATATAACGGTTTCTCCGATTTTTCAAGTTTGTGATCGAGGTATTTTTTACTTCGCTGAATCAATTCAACGGAAATATCGGAAAGAACCAGTTTTACATCGTTTTCCAATAGGTCCTGAATGATGGGATAGGTGAGGTTGTTGGGAGTGATTTCGAAAATGCGTTTTGCCATGATTTAAAGGCTAAATGATGAATGTGAAATTAAAAATTACTCAAATAAAAAACGGTGCATCCGGGAAGATACAGAAAATCCGGATGCAAGGAAGAATAAAGCTCAGGGGAAGCGAACATCGCCGCCTAATACTTTTACAGCCCGATTTAAAATTGAGTTTTTCATTCTGTCATTTTGTGGCAAGGTCGTGTTCAACAGCTTTTTAAGAAAGGATATTTATCAGTTCTTCAGAATTTATCAGCTGTTGTTCTCCGGTTTCCATATTTTTCAGGGTGAATTTTTTTGCTTCTATTTCATTGTCGCCGGCCAGAATTACAAACGGAATATCTTTTCGGTTAGCATAATTCATTTGCTTTTTCATTTTGGCACTTTCCGGGAAAATTTCTGCATTAATACCGGCTTTACGCAACTCGGCCAGCAAAGGCAAACAATAAGCTTCTTCTTTCTCGCCAAAGTTGACAAAAAGTGCTTTTGTCGTTTCCAGCGATTCTTCAGGGAAAAGATCGAGTTGGGTGAGCACGTCGTAAATACGCTCGGCACCAAACGAAACGCCCACGCCTGATACATCCGGCATACCAAATATGCCCGTCAAATCGTCGTAGCGGCCACCGCCACAAATACTGCCAATCTGAACATCTTTCGATTTTACTTCGAAAATGGCGCCGGTGTAGTAGTTTAATCCGCGAGCCAGAGTCAGGTCGAGCTCTACTTCGGTTTTCAAATCAAAGTTTTCGAGGTAGGCAAACAAAGTCTGCATTTCCGCAATTCCTTTCGCCCCGATCTCGGTTGCTCCGATTACAGTCTCAATCTGCTCCAGTTTTTCAGAGGTACTGCCTTCGAGTTTTAAAATGGGTTGCAGTTTATCCACTGCATCCTGCGAAATCCCTTTTTCAAACATTTCGGCATTTACTTTATCCAACCCGATTTTATCCAGTTTGTCGATGGCCACCGTAATGTCCACCATTCGATCGGCTTCACCGATAGCTTCTGCAATTCCGGCGAGTATTTTCCGGTTGTTGATTTTAACAACGGTGTTGATCTGCAGGCGCTCAAAAACATTGTCAATGATTTGTACAAGCTCTGCTTCATTCAACAAACTGTTACTCCCAATCACATCAACGTCGCACTGGTAAAATTCGCGGTAACGTCCCTTTTGTGGACGGTCGGCGCGCCAAACCGGTTGAATCTGGTAACGTTTGAAAGGGAAAACTATGTCATTTCGATATTGAACTACATAACGCGCAAATGGCACGGTCAGGTCGTAGCGCAATCCCTTTTCCGAAAGTTTTGTGGTGAGTTTATTCGAGTTTTTTTCGTCGAGCATATCTTGCGGAACTTTCGAAATAAAATCACCTGAATTCAAAATTTTGAACAGCAGTTTATCGCCTTCTTCGCCATATTTTCCCATCAGTGTCGACAGGTTTTCCATTGCCGGCGTTTCAATGGGCTGAAATCCATACAAACGAAAAACGTCTTTAATGGTATCGAAAATGTAATTGCGTCTCACCATTTCAACCGGTGAAAAATCGCGGGTACCTTTTGGTATCGAAGGTTTTTGTGCCATGTTCATTCTAATTTGGCCGCAAAAGTAAAGAAAAAGAACGAAAGAAGTAAGCGTTCGAGCAACTGAGTCGCTAGTCTTAATACATAGTTTTGAATGAATTCTGTCGCTTAAAAAATAGGAGTAACACTTATTTAACTCCATGAAATTTTGTTATTTCGCAGCTGAAATAAAACAGAATTATGGAGGATACTAAAAAAGACGGACGTTACGGACGGATCTATAAACAGCTGAGCGAACTGGTAAAGAAAAGCAACAACGCTTCGGCCCGCATGGCTACAATTATTGCTGTGCTCCACCATAAAATGGATTATTTCTACTGGACAGGTTTCTACCTGCTCGATGACGGCAAAATGACCGTGAATATGTACCAGGGATCTGTGGCCTGTCAAATTCTTGAAAAAGACGTAGGTGTTTGTTGGGCAGCTTACAATCAGAATAAAACACTGGTGGTTGATGATGTGCATGCTTTCCCGGGACACATTGCCTGCGATTCGCGTTCGAATTCGGAAATTGTGGTTCCATTCAAAAACAATGCAGGCGAAATTATCGGTGTGCTCGATATCGATAGCAAAGAAAAAGCCTCTTTTTCGGAAGTGGATGCCCGGTGGCTGGAAAAAATCCTTGATTTGGTCTGGAGCTGATTTTCAGAATATCCCTGCTATTTAACCACTGGGTTTTTACCCTCAATTCCCACAGCAATCCTGCTTTGGTGGTTAACTTACACTGAGTTGTTTTGAACGATTATAAATTTCGGTCAAAATCTAAGCATTTCGATTGATATCAATTCGAAGATTTTATCTTTAGAAAATTGTTATTTCGAAACTAAAAACCAATAAAAAATGACGAACCAGAGCAACGCCATTAAATTTTACAGTGGCGAACAGATTCCAGTGGAACAACACAAAGTACGAATCGTACAAAAATTATTTTTAAGACCAATTGAAGAAAGAAAAACTGCAATTGAAGGTGCAGGTTTCAATACTTTCCTCTTGAATACCAAAGATGTATTTCTTGATATGCTTACCGACTCGGGAACAAACGCAATGAGCGACAACCAGGTTTCATCGATGTTACAGGCCGATGATGCGTATGCCGGATCGCAAAGTTTTTACCGAATGGAAGAAGCTGCCAGAGAAGTATTCGGTAAGCATTACGTTTTACCGGTTCACCAGGGACGTGCTGCCGAAAACATCGTATCGCAGGCTTTCATCAAAAAAGGTGAAGTTATACCGATGAATTATCACTTTACTACCACCAAAGAGCACATGGAACTTAACGGGGGTAAAGTACTGGAAATTTATGCCGATGACGGACTTGATATAAAAAGTTCCAAACTGTTTAAAGGGAACATTGATATTGATAAACTGAATGCCGTTTTTGAAAAATATGGCAAAGAAAAGGTCGCCTTTGTTCGTATGGAAGCATCGACTAACCTGATTGGAGGTCAGCCATTTTCAATGCAAAACATGCGCGATGTTCGTGCGGTGTGCGACAAGAATGATACGATGATGGTTCTCGACGCCAGTTTAATCGGGGAGAACGCTTATTTTATTAAACAACGCGAAGACGAATTTAAAAATGCCGAGATAAAAGATATTTTACTGGAGATGTGCAGTTATGCCGATCTTATCTATTTCTCCAGTCGGAAAGTGAGTTCAACACGAGGTGGTGGGATTCTTACCAACAAAAAAGAATACTACCTGAAAATGCGTGACTTGCTCGTGCTGTACGAAGGATTTCTTACCTACGGCGGAATGTCGGTACGCGAGATTGAAGCTATGGCAGTTGGTTTGCGCGAGACCTGCGATGATACCGTCATCAGTCAGTCGCCGTCGTTTATAAAATATGCGGTTGATAATTTGGATGCAGCCGGAGTACCGGTCATTACGCCGGCGGGAGCTTTAGGTTGTCACATCGATGCCATGGGATTTCTAAGCCATGTTCCTCAGGAGCAATATCCGGCAGGAGCGCTGGCATCGGCACTTTATATTATTTCGGGTATTCGCGGTATGGAACGCGGAACAATCTCCAGTGTTCGCGATGAGAACGGAAAAGACATTCTGGCCGATGTAGAATTGTTGCGTTTGGCATTTCCCCGTCGCGTGTTCACCTTGTCGCAAACCATGTATGTTGTTGATCGCGTAAAATGGTTGTTCGACAATCGCGAATTGGTTGGCGGTTTGCAATGGACCGAAGAACCGCCACTCCTACGTTTCTTTATGGGACGCCTGGAGCCTATTGGCGACTGGACCGAAAAACTGGTAGCCAAATTCAGAGCCGATTTTGGTGATTCACTTTAGATATTTGCTGAAAAATGATAGATGGGGAAACGGTTTGGTTCCCCTTTTTTTTGGTAAAAATGAATGGTTAATTGTCATTTATCTTTAAAAGTAGATGTATTAAAAGATAAATGTCAAGCAAATATTAAATTAAACGCCTAAAAGGTTATTTATGTATTGGTTTTTGAGTAATTGTTTCAAGAAAGATCAATATTTGTATCAAATATCTTGATTGTTCATGAAAAACTCAGAATTATGGCAAAGACACTAAAAACGAGTCCGTATGTAAACCTGAACCTGAATGTCCGCGGCTTAAACCAATCGGCAACGCTACAAATTAACGAGCGGAGTAATCAACTTATTAAACAGGGAACAACGGTATATAAACTCGGATTGGGGCAATCACCTTTTCCGGTTCCTGAGATTGTGCAGGAAGCACTGCGCAGAAACACCCATCAAAAAGATTATTTGCCGGTTAAAGGATTATTGAAGTTGCGTGAAGCCATTGCTGAGTTTAATTACCGCCATCAGGGAATTGAAGGATCTGCCGATGATATCATGATCGGACCCGGCTCGAAGGAACTGATTTTTATTTTGCAGCTGGTATATTATGGCGAGCTTATTATTCCTACGCCAAGCTGGGTGTCGTATTCGCCGCAAGCCAGGATTGCTGGTCGGCATGTAAGCTGGGTCCCTACCTCGGAAGAAAGCGAATGGAAACTAAGTCCGGAGAAACTCGACCTGATTTGCCGTTCCGATCCTGAACGTCCGCGGGTGGTTATTCTCAACTATCCGTCAAATCCAACCGGAGCAACCTATTCGCGAAGCTGGTTAAAAAAGCTGGCGGGTGTTGCCCGAAAATACAAGCTGATCCTGATCTCAGACGAAATTTACAGTTTACTCGATCATGAAGGTAATCATGTTTCCATAGCACAATATTATCCTGAAGGAACGATAATCAGCAGCGGATTGAGCAAATGGGCCGGAGCAGGTGGCTGGAGATTGGGCACTTTTACTTTCCCCGAAAACCTGAAATGGCTGCAAAATGCCATGGCCACGGTGGCCAGCGAAACTTTTACATCAACCAGCGCACCAATTCAGTATGCGGCCGTAACGGCTTTTGAAGATCATCCTGAAATTGATGAATATCTTTTCCATTCACGAAGAATATTAAAGAGTCTGGGAAATTATTTTGCAGCTCGTTTACGTGAAAACTATATTACTGTGCCAACACCAAAAGGTGGATTTTACTTGTTCCCAAATTTTAATATTTATCGTGAAAAACTTGCTGGACGAGGAATTCTGACATCGTTTGAACTTTGCGAAACCATTTTGCGTGAAACGGGAATTGCCATGCTTCCCGGGATGGAGTTTGGCCGCCAACCCGAGGAACTGACCTGCAGGATTGCTTATGTCGATTTTAATGGCGAGGAAGTGTTGTTCAAAGCCATGAACGAATATAAAGACCGGCCGCTTAACACTGATTTCCTGAGAAAGCACTGCAGCAAAATGTTATATGCCATGGACAAACTTGAGGAATGGTTGCTGGATTTGTAAATGTAAACCGATAGGCAAAGTCAATCTGATTAAAGGTGATTTGAGTTAGTTTTATTATGATTATATTTATCGGAAAACAAAAATGTAATTCATAATATCTATTCTAACTTTTAAACAACCCGTTATGACTTTACTTGGATTTATTGGCCCGCAGGAAATTATCATTTTACTGTTCGTATCCTTATTTCTGTTTATTCTGCCCATTATCGCTTTAGTCGACATTATCAGAAGCGAATTTACAGGCAACAACAAAATTATTTGGGTACTTATTGTCATTTTTTTTAATGTTATTGGCTCCATTCTGTACTTTCTGATGGGTAAAAATCAGAAAATACAAAACTGAATTCATTAACCTTTTTACTGGCAAACATGATGAAGAACTTTTTACTCCTGCTGTTTTTGTTTCTGGCAACTTTGGTACAGGCGCAGAATGTCGATCTTAAAAAACTGGATAATTATTTTGAAAAAGCACTTGCTGATTGGGGAACACCCGGAATGAGCGTGGCCATTGTAAAAGATGGCGAAACGGTATTCAGCAAAGGATATGGATTGATGGAAGTAGGACTGGAAACGCAACCCAATGGAAACACGCTTTATGCCATTGCTTCCAATTCAAAAGCATTTACCAGCTATATAATCGCCCAGTTGATCAATGAAGGCAAGCTCAATTGGGATGACAAAGTAAAAAAATACCTGCCGTATTTCGAACTGTACGATCCATGGGTGAGTAACGAAGTTACTGTAAAGGATTTGTTGTGCCATCGTGTTGGTCTGGGTACGTTTAGCGGCGATGTGATCTGGTATAAATCTGATCTTACCTCAGAAGAAATAATCAGACGATTAAAATACCTTGAACCGGCTTACGATTTTCGTGATGGTTTTGGCTATTCAAACGTCATGTTTATTACTGCCGGCGAGTTGATCAAAACAGTTACGGGAAAAACCTGGGGGCAAAACGTTCAGGAACGTATTCTTGATCCGGTAGAAATGGACCGAACGGTTTTCTCGTTATCGAAGCTCGATGCAGTTGGAAATTTTGCCACGCCACATGCTTTTGAAGATGGTGAAAATATTCCTATCACATACACCGATTGGGAAGAAGTTGGTGCCCTTGGTGGACTGATCTCCTCGGTAAACGATATGGCCAAATGGATGAGTTTTATGATGAGTTCGGAAAGCATTGCCAAAAATCAGTTGTGGAAAATGCAGAACAGTTACACGGTTAATCGCAACGACAGTAACGACTTTAATATGCATTTTAGCGGTTACGGACTCGGTTGGGGCCTGTCGGATTATTACGGGCGTTTGCGTGTCAGCCACACCGGAGGTTACGATGGAATGATCTCGGCAGTTACCATGATCCCTGACGAAAAACTGGGCGTTGTGGTGCTTTCAAACGGTATGAATCCGCCCACAATGGCAGTTACTTATTATGCCCTAAATGCATTTTTGGGCGAAGAAGAAAATGACTGGTCGCAGGAACTGCTGAAGAAAAAGCAGGAACGGAAAACAAAAGATACCCGTGTTAACGACCGGGTTGAAAGTCGTGTTGAAGGAACTGCTCCTTCGCTGGAGCTTGAAAAATATGCAGGAATGTATGTGGCCGATATTTACGGCAACATTAGCGTGAAGTTAGAAGACGGAGTGTTGCGCATGTATTTCGAACATTCTCCCGAACTGTCGGCGACATTACAACACTGGCATTACGATGTGTGGAAAATCGATTGGGACAACACACACGCCTGGTTTAATTTCGGAACGGTAAAATTTAATATGGATAATAACCTGAAAATAACCGGACTGGAGTTTGATGTCCCTAACGACGATATCTTTTTTGATGAATTAAAACCAAAACGATCGGAATAATCCCTGTAATTTATGTTGAAACAGCTTCGAGGCGGATTTTAACTCACCAATGATTCGTGATTTTTGCAGAATTCGCTGTATATTGTTTAGTAAAACAATAAAATTCATTAAACCGTGAAACCTCGATACCTGTGCATTCTTGTGGTCTTGCTTCTGTTTTCTCTTAAGCATTCTCAAGGCCAGATAACTTATCAACCAAAAAACAATGATGGATTTTCAATCGCATCTTACGGAAGGGTAGGAGTCGACTGGAGCTTTGAGAACGGCGGTTCGATTGGACGAAGGTTAAATCTGAACAACATGGGCAGTATTGGCGGGCGAATGGAAGAACAGGATTACCTGGAAATTGCTCCCATATTTCTTTTTAAACCGTTTAAAAACGATGATCCCACTCAGATTAAGGTTCAGACACGATTATCGGTTTATTCAAAAAGCCTTTCGCTTTTCGGCAATTCCACTACCAGCAGCCTTGGGGGATTGACTCTGGCGCTGCCCGAGATTTATGCCGAAGCAAGTAATATCAACGGAAAAGACCTGAGCATTTGGATCGGGTCGCGTTTTAACCGAAAAGGTGAAGTCCAGATAGCCGACCATTTTTATTTTGATGACCATTCGGGACAGGGATTTGGAATTGGCTACAGGAACACACGTTTTAATGCAGTTTTTGTTTCTTCTACCGATACTACATCGGATGTCCCTCCGTATTTCTATTTGAACATTGGAAACGGAGTGGCCAACCTGGCACTTCGTCAGCGGGTGGTAATTATCCTGGAGCAGGATTTTAATATTTCTGAAAGCAGCATTCTGACCGGGATGTTCGAATACCACAGAATGGGAGATGTGCAGAATAATGGCGTACCAACTCCTTATGATGATGAACCGGGTATTATTTTGAATTATCCTTCGGATTACGGGCTTGTTTTTGGATTAAAACTTAATGCATCCATAAGTAAAGACGATCCTTACGCCTTTAATCATTTTAGTATTCGATACGGTACACGTTTGGCCAACGGTGGCGACGGCGGTCATTCAAAAACCTGGATGACTTATGGTGCTCCGGATTTGGAGAAACTGAATTTTGCGGGTGCTTATTCCTTATCGGTTGTTGATGAGATCAAATTCGATATAAATGAAAACAACAACCTGAATGCGTATATGATTTATACACAAAGTAAGGGAGCCGCCAATAGTAACGGGAAAGCTCTAACCTACCTTGGGCGCGAAATTTACAACCGGAAAAAGGATTTTACCGTTGGATTTCGGGAAACTTGCTTTATCCATCCTAAGTTTCATATGCTGAGCGAATTTCATTACAGCATGCGAAAAGACGGCGAAGATGATACCTATTCGATGCAAAAGATAAGCTTGGCGCCAACTTTTGTTCCAACCGGTGTAAAAAGCACCGGAGCACGTCCTCATTTCCGCTTTGTTTATTCACTGGCGCACTATAACGACGCTGCAAAAGAGAATCTGTATTCTCCCTATCTTCAGTTTGTAGGAAAGAAAAACTGGGGCTACTATTTTGGAGTTAAAATGGAATGGTGGATTTAAAAACTAATTTCCGCTTTTAAAACTTCAGTTTAAAGCACTTTATTTCCTGTTTTATTAGCTTTGCATAATCATGGAAACAAAACGCTTAAATAAGGCCATTTCAGAAACTGGATACTGTTCGCGACGCGAAGCCGACCGTTTGATTGAAGCAGGAAAAGTAAAGGTAAACGGGACAGTAGTTGGTCTGGGAGTTCAGGTTTCCCCCGACGACAAAATTGAATTGGAGGGGAAACTCATTTCAAAAGAAGTGGAGAATATATACATTGCTTTTAACAAACCCGTCGGAATTATTTGCACAACTGATACTTCGATAAAGAATAACATTATCGATTACATCGGACATCCAGAGCGTATTTTCCCGATTGGCAGGCTTGATAAACCCAGCGATGGTTTGATTTTTTTGACCAACGATGGCGATATTGTGAACAAAGTACTTCGCTCCGGAAACAACCACGAAAAGGAATATATTGTAAGTGTTGACCGAAAGATCACCAAAACTTTTATTCGCGAAATGTCCAGCGGAGTTCCTGTTTTAGGAACCGTTACCAAAAAATGCGAAGTAGAACGTATTGCTGACCACACCTTCAAAATAATCCTCACTCAGGGCCTTAACCGGCAAATCCGCAGAATGTGTTCCTACATGGGCTACGAAGTTACCCGCTTACAACGTGTGCGAATTATGAATATAAATCTTGATGATTTAAAGGTGGGCGAGTACCGCTATTTTACTCCTTCTGAAACGGAAGAGATCAATCGTTTGGTAGCCAATTCAGGAAAAACAATGGATGCTTCATTCGATTAATTTTAGCTTTAGATAGAAGACAAAATTCTTTTTTTGCGTATTCTTTTTATAATAAAGTTCTGCAAAATCGCTGTTCCTTAAATTTGTTGTATTTTCGTTTGCTAAAATCAGAAAACAAAGCATGAAAATCAGTCCTCGGATACAATTTCTTCTAAAAAACGGATTAAAGGGCCTGGCTTGGCTGGCAGCCATTTTGGTGCTGTATTTTCTGTTTAAACAGGTGGTGCTGTCTCATGCTTCCGACGAATTGATCGCTAAATTTTATGCACAGCCATTAATTATTTACCTGATTTATTCTGGCTCAGAGTTCTTTTTCGGAATAATTCCACCCGAATTGTTTATGATCTGGGCCATCAATAAAGCCGATGCCCTTCACTATTTGTTTAACCTGGCATTCTTTGCTTCGGTTTCTTATCTTATGGGCTACATTAACTTTTTGATTGGTCAGTTTTTCTACAAAAATGAAACGTTTAAATACTTGAAAAGGAAGATACTGAAAGATTCGGCAGAAAAGGTAAAAAAATATGGCCTCTTCCTCATTATTGTTGCGGCACTTACACCGCTTCCCTGGTCGGCCGTCAGTCTTTTGGTCGGTTCGGCAGGTTATCCTTCAAAACGCTACCTCAAATACGCCTTATTTCGTTTTCTGCGCTTTGCCGTTTATGGCTACATTATATACCAAACACATCAGATTTAAACTGCTTCCATAAAACATACTTTAATGTGTGTTGTTAATCTCTTAAAAGTGAGATGATGTTCGAGCGCCTGAAGAAACGATGGAATATCGCCAGTAATACACAGGTAGCGATTATTCTTGTGGTTTTTGCCATTACCGGCAGTGCAACGGTTTATCTGAAAAATATGTTTTTCACCTTGATCGGTATCACTGCGGAAACGGATCTGGTCGTAAGAATCCCAGTGTACATAGCTTCTGTTTTGATCATTTACAATATTTTGTTGCTGATTATCGGTTTTGTATTTGGTCAGTTCCGGTTTTTCTGGGCCTTCGAAAAGAAATTCTTCTCGCGTTTCGCACCGAAGCGTAAAAGAAGTTCACTTGTTGATTTAAAAACAAAAGCATGAAAACTTTATTACTGATCATATTAACAACAATTTCGATAACAGGCATGGCAAAAAATCTGGAGAAAGCAACACTCGGAGGTGGATGTTTTTGGTGCACCGAAGCAGTTTACCTCGAATTAAAAGGCGTAACCGACGTTAAGCCCGGTTACAGTGGTGGCGATGTGAAGAACCCGAGTTACAAAGAAGTTTGTACCGGAACAACCGGTCACGCTGAAGTGGTGCAAATTACTTTCGATGCTGATGTTATCAGTTTCAGCGAAATTCTTGAGGTGTTTTTTATGACTCACGATCCAACCACCCTGAATCGTCAGGGAAATGATGTAGGTACTCAATACCGTTCTGTAATTTTCTACCACAACGAAAAGCAGAAAGAAACTGCTGAAAAAGTCATTCAGCTGTTTAAACAGGAAGAAGTTTACGATAAACCAATTGTGACCGAGGTGGCTCCGTTTGATAAGTTTTATGTGGCCGAAGATTATCACCTGAATTATTACAACCGGAATAAGTCGCAGGGATATTGTCAGTACATCATAACTCCGAAGCTTGAGAAATTCAGAAAGATCTTTAAAGACCAGTTAAAATCAAAAGACTAAACTTAAAACATTAATAATGAAAAAATTGCTGATTGCCTTCGCGATGATCTTTTTTGCAGGTGCGCTGCATGCTCAGGATCAACGTGAATTTTCGTACACCGAAGGCGACACGACGTACACCATGAAACGTTATGTTTTTATGTTGCTGAATAGTGGTGAAACGAAAAGTAAAACGCAGGAAGAAGCCGCGAAATACCAGGAAATGCACCTGGCGCATTTATCGAAACTGGCGGAAGAAGGAAAACTGATGGTTGCCGGTCCGTTTGATGGTGGCGGTGAACACCGTGGCCTGCTTATTTTTGATGTGGAAACCGTTGAAGAAGCTTTGAAACTGGAAGGTGAAGATCCTATGGTAAAAACCGACCGCCTGCGCATGGAAGCGTTTTATTGGTGGGGCGCCAAAGGAACGGAGTTAAAATGAGTTAGGAGTTTAAAGTTCAAAGTAGACGTATAGGCAGTTGGCAAAATACAATTGGCAACTTTTGTGTTTTGTTGACCTGGGTTGAAGTAAAAGTTGTTTTGTTTGAACAATTGATGCATTTATGAATTCGCGCATTTGCGCATTCTACTCAATCCTTCAATCCCTTAGCCTTTCCAACTTCAAACGATTCTTCTTCCAAAAGGAGTAAGTGCCAGCGAAGCCATTTTAAAATGTTGTTTGGCCCACGGAATTCCAATGATCGTTATTCCAAGCAATAAACCAAATAATACGTGGGTGAGCATAATCCAGATTCCGCCGATAAGTAACCAGATGAAGTTCATGATGGTTGACAGACAGCCCGGTGCATAATCCATGTATTCGATTTTTTGCCCGAACGGCCATAATGCCAGCACGCCGAGTTTAAAAGATTGAATTCCAAACGGGATTCCAACAATTGTAACGCAAAGTGCCAGTCCGGCCACAATATATTCGAGGAAAATAGCAAAACCACCAAATACCAGCCAGATAATATTACCGAGAAATTTCATTGAATTGATTTTTGTATAGAATTACTTCTGCGATTCTATGTTCAGGTTCTTAACGTGTAAACGGTTTTCTGCTTTTTTGTATAAAATCAAACGCGCAAGTGCTGCGGCTACAATTGAAATAATTAAAATTAACATCGTGTCTTGTTTTTATGGCTTTAATACAGTTTAAATTTACCCTTTATTCTGCTCAATTTTCAACTTTTTAAGACGAATGAAACAAATTTTTAGGTGAACGGAGGAAAGCCGGGTGCAAAGTCATTTGACGGTGGTGAAATTTCCGAGCTTCTGTAAATGTTCGTATTTTTAGGCAAAAGTTTAGTCGATGATCCAACAGAAAGAAATAACGCTGCCAAGGTTCAAAAGAGGATACCATTTAATAACTCACATGATTGAAGACGAATTGCCCGAACTTCCCGAAAAGGGCCTCTTGCACATTATGGTAAAACATACTTCGGCCGGTATAACCATCAACGAAAATGCCGATCCTACTGTGCGAACTGATTTTGAGAACTTCATTAACAAAATGATACCCGAAGACGATCCGGTTTATATTCACACCTACGAAGGTAGCGACGATATGCCAGCCCATCTCAAGTCTTCTGTTATTGGTGCCGAAGTTACTATCCCTATCACCCGCGGCCGTTTAAACCTGGGTACCTGGCAGGGGATTTATTTCTGCGAATTCAGAAACCATGGAGGTAATCGCCGGATGGTGCTTACGGTTTACAGTTAAAAGGTACTGCCGGCTATTTATTTAGGAGTAACTTCCCAGCCAAAATCGATATATTTCCAGGTAAAATCTTTGCCCGAAACATCTACCTCTAAAAATCCTTCTTCCATGCCAAATCGCGTTCCTTCCCACCATTCTGCAGAAACTGCACCTCCGGTAATGTAATGAATGCCATGGTATTCGATGTCTTCAAGAAAATGAAGGTGCCCTTGCAAAACTAATTTTGTGTTGTACTGTTCAAGAATCTTAATTACATCGTGGGCATTGGTAACAATCGAACTCTTTCTGAATCCACTGGTCGGTTCTTCCATAATCTGCGCACCTACACTTAGCAAAGGAATATGAATGGATGCAATTATCGGTTTTTCTTTGCCGTTTTGTTCCAGGTCGTTTTTCAGCCAGTCGAGTTGTTCTTCATCAACATGACCGTAATAATGTCGGTCATCGGTAAAACCAATGCCGTCGAGTACAACAAAATGCCAGTTTTTATGGTCGAAAGAATAGTACCTTTTGGTAATCCGCTCTTCGTACAGTTTTTTACCATATTTCGGATGTCCCTGATCGACACCACTTTCCTCGTATAGTCCAAATACTTCGTGGTTTCCAAGCGTTGAATACACCGGCATATTCAATTTTTGGATTATGTCATCGAACAGCTGATAAAGACTGTCGCTTCTGCCATAAGTTTGCCCAAGTGCGTCCATAATATTATCGCCGCCGGTTAACACAAAGTCGGGGGCCAGTTTGTTGATACTGTCGATGGCCTGCGAAAATCCTTCAACGGCGTTTCTTTCTTCAGTAATGTGAATATCAGTCATAAAAACAAATGAGAATTCATCGTTGTTTGTTACCTGTGCTGATGATTTCTTTGCCGGCTGAAATGCAATCAGGAATGTTGCTACCAGGCAGAAAATAAGCATTTTATATTGCTTCATTAGTTCTGTTTTTTTTTGATTTCGGATGAAAATACATCATAGAGATTATTTAAATTGTACCTAACAATTAAATTATAATTAATTGTAAATTTGTTTTTAAGACAACGAATCAAAACGGTTTGAATTTAGTGAATTTGATTCAGATGTTAAGATCATTTTTATTTAGTTAAGAACAAAAAACAGCTTGGCAATGAAAATCGATGTTGAACATTATACTCAGGAAGAATTGGAAGAAGAAGGTGTATTCGACTGGCCAATTTGGGAGCGTGATGAGGAGAAATTTGATTGGTTTTACGATCAAACCGAACTGTGCTATATTCTTGAAGGAGAAGTAACAATAACTACCGAGTTTGAATCGGTAAGCATCAAAGCAGGCGATTTTGTGACCTTCCCAAAAGGTCTTGAATGTGTTTGGGACATTCAATCGGCCATAAAAAAACATTATTCCTTCGAATAAATATTTGCAGTTTTAAAATATTTTATAAAGTTTGCATGGAAAATAAAACTTATTTTAAATCCTATGCAAAAGATAATTATTCTACTCGCCGCAATATTGGTTTCAAACTTTGTTTTCGCACAGGAAACTGAAGCCGAAAAAGAAAAACGTATGCAGTGGTTCGAAGATGCCAAACTCGGTATTTTTATCCACTGGGGAATTTATTCGGTAAACGGCATCGACGAAAGCTGGTCGTTTTTTAACGATTACATTTCGTACGACGACTACATGAAACAGTTAGATGGTTTTACCGCCAGTAAATACGATCCCGCCGAATGGGCGCGCCTCATTGCACAAAGCGGGGCAAAATATTCGGTACTTACTACCAAACACCACGATGGCGTGGCCTTGTGGGATACGCATTGTGGCGATCTAAGCGTGGTCAAAAAAACGCCCGCCGGCAAAGATCTGGTGGCTCCTTTTGTAAAAGAACTTCGTAAAAACGATGTTAAAGTTGGCTTGTATTACTCGCTTTTAGATTGGTCGCACCCTGATTATCCGAATAAAACCCGGGAAATTAAACGCTACACAGAAGATTCGGTAAAATGGAATCGGTTTGTGGATTTTAATTTCTGTCAGCTTGAAGAATTATCGAAACAGTTTAAACCCGATTTGTATTGGTTTGATGGCGACTGGGAACAATCGGCTGAAAAATGGAAGGCAAAAGAACTGAGTGAAGACCTGCGAAAATGGAATAAAAATGTGATCCTGAACAGCCGGATCCAGGGCTATGGCGATTACGCCACGCCTGAACAGGGATTGCCGGTTACCCGTCCTGCAAGTCGCTATTGGGAGCTGTGTATGACCATGAATGACAGCTGGGGCTATCAGCACAACGATCATAACTACAAAACACCCAACCAGATCATCCGGATTTTGGTGGAAACAATCAATAAAGGAGGAAACCTCTTGCTCGATATAGGTCCGAAACCCGATGGTACTATTCCTGATGAACAAGTCAATATTCTGGAGGAACTGGGTCGCTGGACCAATAAACATTCTGAAGCCATCTACGGCACAGAGGCCGGAATTCCTTACGAACATTTTTATGGTCCGACAGCTTTAAATCAGAAAGGCGATATTCTGTATTTGTATGTTCCGCATAAACCCAACGGACCACTGATGTTGAAGGGAATTAAAAATAAGATCAACCGGATGTGGGTGGTTGGAAACGGCACCAAACTGAGCTGGGATGTGAAAATGAAACAATACTGGAGTTCGGTTCCGGGAATTGTGTACATCGATGTTCCGGAGAAAGTGCTCGATCCGCAGGTAACGGTAATTGCCGTTTTACTCGATGGAAAAGTCGATCTGTACCGCGAACATGGACAGGTGATAGAAAGCAACTAATAACGAAAAAGGATTCCATCTTTTAAAATAGATGGAATCCTTTTTCATCTATAGCTCACACACTTTTTCAACTTCGTTTGAACTTAAATACCATAAATAGCCATCTACTTTTTCAAAACCGGTAGCCTTTAGCGTTTTTGCATAACGCTCGATCTGACGGTTGTATTTCAAAGGTATTTTTTCACCGGTTTTATAGTCAACCACAAGCGCCGTTTTCCCCGAAATCATAATGCGGTCGGGGCGAAGTAACATGTTTTTTTCAAGCAGGTCGTGTTCGTTCAAAATCTCAAAACTGCCATCGAACCAGCTCTTAACTTCATCGAGTCCTAAATTTTCGTTGATGGTCTGCTCAATTTTCAATAGTTCATTCTCGTTGATCTTTCCGGCCTTTAGAGCTTTTATGCAGGCAGCCGAAACATCATTGCTTGTTTCAATTTCAGATAGAATTTCGTGTACCAGTTTTCCCATGTTTTTCTCCGAATGCTGACTCTCACTTTCAAGCAGAAAATCTTCGCCGCTAAAACGGAGCTTTAGCCGTTCAGAAAAATCATTAAAGTAAAATTTATCGATGACCGTCGTATTGTTCTCGTTTTTCGATTCGCTATTGGCAAGCACCGAACCGTATTCAAAAACCTTGTGTTCCTCGTCCAGTCCGGTATTGTATTTCTGCTGAATTCCCGGATTTTGCAGGGACTTAAAAAGCAGGTAATCCATACTGGTTGATGCGGCTTCAGAGCCGTCTTTTTTCAGTCTGGGTTCGGGGCTATTTACGATAAGTACCGATTTTGCACGCGTAAAAGCAACATAAACCAGGTTCAAAGTGTCAATGTAGTTGTTTACTTTTTCTTCGTAATAATCGGGTGCAAATTCCGAATCTCTCATGGTATTTCCGGCCTGAACCGGTAGCAGCGGAAAACGGTTAAATGGTGCACTTTGCGGTTCGCACCAAAGAATAGGAAGCTGATTGCTGCCCGGCTCGGTGTTCCAGTTAAAAAAGGGTAACAACACGGCTTTAAACTCCAGTCCTTTCGATTTGTGTACCGTCAGCAAACGAATTGAGCTAAGTTCTTCGTTTACGTTCACCGAAGTTTTATAGCCTTTTTCATTCCACCAAAGCAGCAGGTTGGAGAGGTCGTTCGACAGCGACGATTTTAATTCGCCTGCTTTATCCATCAGGGTCTGAACAAAAGGTAATTCTGTTTCCAGCTTAAAGATACCCGAAAGTGAAGCAATTTGTGTCACCGCCTCGTCCAGAGAGGCCAGTAATACTTTCGAGCGGATCTTTTCCATCATTTCCCTGAGTTCCAGCTCAAACTCATCTTCAAAATCCCGCTTTAGCTTCCATTCCTCGGGAACATCAAAAAGTGAAGGTTGCTGCTCATCTTGTCCATTCAGTACTATTCCCTTTTTACAAAGTTGCGGCTTTAACCAACTTTGCCACATAAAGAGTAATGTGGCTTTGGCAATCTTATCCTCCGGGTCGATTAGGAGTTCGAGCACATGAACAATAAAAAGTACACCCTTCGAAGCATTCAGAAACAATGATTCGTTGGAGAGCACCGACAAATTATAGTCTTTGTTTTCGGGTTGTTTGGCGGCGTTCAAAAAAGCTTCTATAATTTTTGTTCCTTCGCTGTTTTTACGGATCAGAATCGCAGTTTCTTCAGCACTAATTCCCTGGTCCTGCAGGGTTTTTACCTGCTCAATGAGTTTCGCGATTGATGTTGTCGAAAAATCTTCGTTCTCGAGAAAATTGGCCTGAATAAATCCGGTTTCGGGCGCATCTTTTTTGCCCGGCTGCTGTGTGTATGAATCGTAAATATTTTTAAATCGCTGAAGATGCGCGTCGTTATTTTCGATGTCGCTAAAGAGACGGTTCTCAAACTCAGCCACAAGAAACTCAATAATGGCGTTGTTGAATTCAATTATGTTTCTGTCACTTCTGAAATTATACTGTAGTGTTTCGTTAATGAGCTGCCCCTGAGTGAATTCGGAATACAGTTTTTCGGCCAGGATGTTCCAGTCGCTGTTTCTCCAGCGGTAGATCGATTGCTTTACATCGCCAACAATCAGGTTGTCGTGTCCTTCGGCCAGCGAGTTGATTACGAGTGGCTTAAAATTCTGCCACTGCAAACCCGAGGTGTCCTGAAATTCGTCGAGCATAAAATGCCTGAAATAATTTCCGATCTTTTCATACACAAAAGGCGAATCGCTTTGACCGATGATCTTCTTCAACAATAAGTTCGAATCGGAAAGGGGGAGAATTCCTTTTTCGTGCAGTAATTCCTTTATTTCTTCTTTCAGGTCGATAAGAATCCCGAGTGTTCTGATTTGTTTAAGCACCGCCAGCGCGGTATTGTAGTGGGCGAAATTCTGGTCGAAATAAAAAATGATATCCTGTAAAACCGGTTGCAAATGTTGTTCAACGATCATTACAATTTCCTCACGGTTCCGTTTGGATTGCGCCACCCATTTTTCAGCATCGTCGCTGCAGTTTCGCATGGTAGTATTCAACTCCAACTGATCACCTTCCGCCATTTTTAGCAGGTATTTTCCAATGCTCCGCGAAGCTCCACCCGAAAAATCGGATGGTGTGAGTTCTGCTTTTTCCATTTCCGAAACCGCCTGATTTCCCTTGTTTTTTAGTATAGCTTCGAAATTAGCTTTCACTTTACGTACATCTTTTACAAAGGTATTCAGGTTCTCGCGGGTGTAAACGGTTTCGCCGTCTTCAGGGAAAAACTCCTGGAACCGTTCTTTGAAAATCTCTGTTCCCAGTCTTTTTATATCGGCATCCAGGCGCTGGCTAAAATTTTCTTCGATCCGTTCGCGGCTGTATTCGCGCAGCCAGTCGAGCAGGTTTTTGTCGTCGCCAATTCTTGCAAGCATACTTTGCACAGCTTCTTCCAGGATCATTTCGGTATCCAGTTCAACCGTAAAATTTGGAGAAATACCCAATTCCCGGTTAAACGATTTTATCACTTTTTGCGTGAACGAATCAATGGTATTGATGGAATAGCGGTTATAGTCGTGGAGAATGTTTTTAAGGACCTGTTGTGCCCTCGAACGTATAAACTGCTCGGTATATTCTGTTTCTTCCTGAAGTTGTTGAATGGTTGCCGAATCTTTCCCGTTGGCAATTAAATTAAGTTGCTCGAGAATACGGCTCTTCATTTCGTTGGTGGCCTTATTGGTAAATGTAACTGCCAGAATGTGTTTGTAGTTGTATGGATCATCGAGGATGAGCTTGAGGTATTCAACAACCAGGCGAAAGGTTTTTCCCGAACCAGCAGAAGCTTTATAAACAGTCAGCATGAATGAGTTTCGAGTTTAAAGTTCAGGTTTAAAGATAATGATTATTTGGAGTCAGTAGTGAAGTGTTCTGTATTCAGTGATTAGTCTCGGTATTCAGAAAATCATTTCAGCTAATAAGTATTTTCATGACTTTCACTGAATCTCCAATCAATACCTCCATCCTTTTATCCTTCAATATCCCGGAGGCGGGGGAGGGCCTTGTTGCTGACCAACACTGACGCGTGTTTCGATTTTTAAGTTTTTCGAAACTTTGTATTGCATAAACATGGTTGATCCGTAGGTGTCGAAATAACTGTTATGCTGATTGGGCATTGGAGCAGAGAAGATGGAATTGGCACCGTAGCTGAATCCGCCAATCGTAAATTTGTCGTTTAATTTTGTTGACGAGCCACCAAAAATCTGAGCGTTGGTATAAAACGGTGACACAATATTCAGCGATGCTGGTGGAATAAAATTCATTTCGGGCATTTCAAATACACTTGCATTTACTGCGTACCTGGTCTGGTAACTTTGCTCAAGGTTCAAAGGCACCGGCTGTAGTTTGTACATTAAAAAATCAGGATTTGAAATGGCACTGTCATCCAATAACAAAGAAGGCGAAGGTTGAACCGTTTTTACATCCGGCGAATCCGCATCAGGAATCATGAGTTGCGGTCCCTGCTGCGCAATTGCTCCGACACAAAATATCACCAATATTGCCGTAATAATAGCCTTCATCGTACTGTTTAAAACGTTGCAAATGTACGAATGTTTAGCCAGTGGCGATGTGGTTTGAGGTTAAAAAGCGTTAACTATGAAATTTTGCTGTACGTGGCTTTTATTTGTTCGTAAAGTTCGTCGCTCACTTTATACAGTGGCGATCGTAATACGTTTTCAATGGTTCCCTGAATGTTCATCAGAGCTTTTATTCCACCCGGATTTCCTTCTTTAAACATGAGTTGGAACAGTTCGATGAGTTCAAAATGAATTTTTCTGGCATCATCGAAATTGTTTTCCAGGGTGAGGTGCATCAGTTTGCTGACTTTTTCCGGCAATGCATTCCCAATTACTGAAATCAAACCTTTACCGCCTACCGACGAAATCGTTAAGGCCAAAAGGTCGTCACCGGAGATGAGTGTAAAATCTTCAGGAGTATATTTCAGTATTTTGGTCATTTGCGAATGTTCGCCTGAAGCTTCTTTAACGGCTACTATATTATGTGATGCAGCAGCCAGTCGTGCAACGGTTTCGGCTTCAAGATTAACACCTGTTCTCGATGGCACATTGTACAGGATTATCGGTACAGGGCTCGCTTTGGCCACTTCCAGGTAATGGTGGTACATGCCTTCCTGCGACGGTTTATTGTAATACGGAGTAACGACCAGAATTCCGTCGATTCCGTTAAAATTGAACTTATTGATATGTTTCAGGATCGTGCGGGTATCGTTGCCTCCCATTCCGGCAATCACCGGTAGTCCCTGCGATTTTTCTTTTACCAGCTCAACGATGTTGGCTTTCTCTTCGGCGGTTAACGTGGCTGTTTCGGCGGTGGTGCCCAAAGCAACCAGGTAATCCATACCTCCCTTTACTTGATTTTCTACAACGGTTTCGAGTGCTTTGTAATCAACGCGTTTTTCCTGGGTAAACGGTGTAATCAAGGCTACTCCGGCACCCGTAAATTGCTGGCTCATCTGCTATTCTTTTTATTTAGCTGCGCAAGATAGAAAATTTGTTGCTCGACAAGAAACATCACGTCCTGATTTTCTCCAATGTTAATATTCAAATCGAAGTAATTTTGTTCGTTTGGCGACCATCCAATTTTAAAATCGGCATGAGTGAGTGCAGTAATGTAATCGAGCACAAAATCTTGTTTCATGGCTATGTTCAGAAGCACATCAAAATGAGCCTGCATAAAATCCTGGGTCTTTTCGGGTTTGGGAATTCCCCACCAATTCAGGTCGTTGGTGGTTAGGGTATTGTTGGCCGCAGACGGGTTGCTTAACTCATCAAACACACAATAGGTGCGAAATACAACGTGGTTTTTATTGAAATAATTCCGCAAATAATTCATCGCCTCTTTTTGATGAGGTTGCCAGATCACGCCTATTTTTTTGAGTTCTTCAATATTTCGAACAAACGGAGTACGGCTAATTTTGGCGAGTTCCTGTTTCAATTTCCAATTGCGGTATTTTTCTTTGATGTTCATGAAATGCAAAGTAAACAATAAATCAGGCTTTTTTATTCGATCATTTTTAGAAATTCATCTTCACTGATCATCGGGATTCCGAGTTTTTTTACTTTTCCCAGTTTGCTTGGCCCGATATTGTCTCCGGCCAGCAAGTAACTGGTTTTTTTAGAGATTGAGCTCACGTTTTTACCGCCATTTTTCTCAATCATTTTTTTGAGTTGATCACGCGAATGTTTTTCAAAAGTTCCTGAAATGATGATATTCAATCCGGCAAGTTGGTCGGATTGTCCTTCCAGCTGATCTTCACTTATTTTGAATTGCAGTCCTTCGGCTTTTAGTTTTTCTATCAATTCAAGGTGTTCCGGTTTCGAGAACCAATCGACCACACTTTCGGCAATACGTGTTCCGACCTCATCAATTACAGTAAGTTGTTCAACGGTTTGGTTTTGGATATTTTCGATAGTATGCAGTTTTTTAACCAGTGTTTTTGCTACAGTTTCCCCAACATAACGAATGCCCAGCGCGAATAAAACCCGTTCGAAAGGTACCTTTTTCGATTCTTCCAAACCATCGATAATTCGTTGTGCCGACTTATCAGCCATGCGCTCCAGGGCTTCCAGTTGTTCTTTTTTTAAATCATAGAGCTCGGAAATATTTTTTGCCAGATTTTGATTGTATAACAGTTCAACGGTTTCCTGTCCGATACCATCAATGTCCATGGCTTTTCGGCTGACGAAGTGTTCCATTTTGCCTTTAATCTGCGGCGGGCAACCGTCTTCATTGGGACAATAGTGTGCAACTTCGCCTTCTTTTCGTATCAGTTCAGTTCTACACTCCGGACAATTTTCAATGAAGCTGACGGCTTCAAACATCGGATGTCGCTTTGAAGCATCAACCCCGGTAATTTTTGGAATGATCTCGCCACCTTTTTCCACAAAAACGGTATCGCCAACATGCAGGTCGAGCTTGCTGATGATGTCGGCATTGTGCAGTGAAGCGCGTTTTACGATCGTTCCTGCAATCGGCACCGGCTCAAGATTGGCAACCGGCGTAACAGCACCTGTTCTTCCCACCTGGTAGGAAACCGATTTTAGCACTGTTGAAGCGCTTTCGGCCTTAAATTTGTAAGCAATGGCCCAGCGTGGCGACTTGGCGGTGAATCCCAGGTTTTCCTGCAGATTCCTCGAATTTACTTTAATTACCACGCCATCGGTAGCTACCGGAAGGTTAAAACGCTCGGTATCCCATTTGCGGATAAATTCAAAAACTTCGTCAACGTTTTTGCACAAGCCTGTATCTTCCGAAATTTTAAAACCCCATTCGCGGGCTTTTTGCAACATTTGGTAATGACCGTCTTCGGGTAAATTTTCACCCAGAATATAGTACAAATAGGCATCCAGTTTGCGCGCGGCCACAATCGACGAATTTTTCATTTTCAATGTTCCGGCGGCAGTATTTCGAGGATTGGCCAACAAAGGCTCACCTTTTTCTTCCAGTTCTGCATTTAAATTGTTGAACACCTCGAAAGGCATTAAAATCTCGCCACGGATCTCAAAATTATCAGGATAATCATTTCCACGCAGTTTCAACGGAATGGAACGAATGGTGCGCACGTTGTTGGTAACGTCGTCGCCCTTAACACCATCACCGCGTGTAACGGCACGTGTCAAAACTCCATTTTCGTAGGTAAGGCTGATCGACGAACCATCGTATTTCAGTTCGCAAACATATTCGCATTCCGTACCAATGATCTTTTTAACCCGGGTATCAAAATCCTTTATCTCTTCTTCGGAATAAGCATTCGAAAGCGAGAGCATCATGTATTTGTGCTCTACCTGTTCAAAGTCGCTGCTGATATCGCTTCCAACCCGGTGCGTTGGCGAGTTTGGATCATCAATGCCGAACTCTTTTTCCAGTTTTTCCAGTTCTTTCAGTTTCATATCGAAATCAAAATCACTGATCTCGGGTTGCGCCAACACATAGTATTTGTAGTTGTGTTCTTCCAGCTCGGTTTGCAGTGCTTTAATTTTTTCCAGTGCTTCTTCTCGCTTCATTGTAGTACTGTTCTTATAAACTTCAGTGTGCCTAAAAATAGACAAAGATTTTTGTTTCACTTAAACAATTGTCCCGTGAAATTCCTTTTAGTTTTAAACAAGCGACAATACATTATGGCATTTACACTCGAAATAGGAAAAAAGGCAATTGATTTTAATCTTCCGGCTACCGACTGGAAAAAATACTCACTCCAAAGTTTTAAGGATTCGAAATACCTAGTGGTGTTTTTTACCTGCAATCACTGTCCTTATGTGATTAACAGCGATGAAGTTACAAGGAAGACTGCTGAGCGATTTCAACCGCTTGGTGTTGAGTTTGTGGGGATTAACTCGAACAGCAAAAACACTTACGAGGACGATGATTTTGACCACATGGTTGATCGCATGAAAGAACACAATTTCCCTTGGAAATATTTGTACGACGAATCGCAGGAAATTGCGCTTGCCTACGGAGCACTACGAACACCACATTTTTATGTTTTTGATGAGAACAGAAAGTTGGTGTACACCGGAAGGGGAGTGGATAGTCCGCGCGATCCCTCAAAAATAACGGTTAACGACCTGGCCCGTGCACTCGAGGAACTGACCGGTGGAAAATCCATTTCGGTTCCGGTGACTAATCCGATCGGCTGCAATGTGAAATGGGAAGGTAAACACAAACACTGGATGCCCGCTGATGCCTGTGATCTGGTATGGTGAGTTTAGTGTTTAGTGATCTGTTGCAGTTGGCAACAGACAATTAACAGTTGGCAAATTACAACAACCTGTTTTCAATTTTTCTTAACTGTACAATTTCTCAGTTTAACAATTTCCTTCAATCTTCCTCTGCCTGTTAATAACTCAGTTCCTGAAGCCACAGCTTTACTTTTATATTTGCAGGAATTATGATTGTTTGCATTGCAGAGAAACCAAGTGTTGCCAAAGAAATTGCACAGGTAATCGGGGCGCGTTCGCGAAATGATGGTTATTTCGAGGGAAATGGCTACCAGGTAACCTGGACTTTCGGCCATTTCTGTACTTTGTGGTCGCCCGAAGATTACAACGATAATTGGAAACGCTGGGACCTGCAAACACTGCCTATGTTGCCCAAACACTTCGAAACCAAAGTAATGAAGGGAGATGGCGGAGTTACCAAACAATTCAAAACCATTAAAAGTCTTCTCGATAAAGCCGACCTGGTGATTAACTGCGGCGATGCCGGCCAGGAAGGTGAACTTATTCAGCGCTGGGTAATGAAGGAAGCGGGTTATAATGGCGAAGTTAAACGTTTGTGGATTTCGTCACTGACCAATGAAGCGATTAAAGAGGGTTTTAAAAAACTGAAGCCAGCTTCCGAGTTCGATCAGCTTTATTATGCCGGAAGTTCGCGGGCTATCGGCGACTGGCTATTGGGAATGAATGCCACGCGTTTGTTTACGCTGAAATATGGTGGCTACAAACAGGTGCTGTCCATCGGGCGGGTGCAAACCCCAACACTGGCCATGATGGTGAACAGGCATTACGAAATTGAAAATTTTAAGCCACAGCCCTATTGGGAACTGCAAACAACGTATCGCGAAACGGTTTTTAGCAATACGGAAGGGAAGTTTTTCAAAAAAGAAGACGGCGAAAAACTGTTAAACCAAATTGTTGGTAAGGATCTGTACATTACAGAGGTTGAAAAAAAAGACGGCAAGGAGTATGCGCCCAAACTCTTCGACCTGACCAGTTTACAGGTACATTGCAATACCCGTTTCGGACTAACTGCCGACGAAACCTTAAAAACAGTACAGCGCTTGTACGAGATGAAAGCCGTAACGTATCCGCGTGTCGATACTACTTTTCTGCCCAATGATTTGTATCCAAAAATCCCGGGTATTTTAAAAGGATTAAAAGCTTATACCCAACTAGCCGAACCGCTTTTGGAAAAGAAAATCAGGAAATCGACAAAAGTATTCAACGATAAAAAGGTTACTGATCACCATGCTATAATTCCTACGGGCGAAGAAAAATTGCTGGGGGGCCACGAAAAAAAAGTGTATGATGCCATAACACGACGTTTTTTAGCCACTTTTTATCCCGATTGTAAAGTGGCTAAAACACAAGTGAAAGCTGAAGTTGAAACCGTGCAGTTTGTAGCCACCGGAAAACAAATTTTGCAGGCAGGGTGGCGTGTTGTTTTTCAGGATGAAAATGTAAAAAGTGGAGACGGCGAAAGTATATTGCCGGTTTTCGAAAAGGGAGAACATGGTCCGCACGAACCTTCGTTTACCGAAAAAGAAACCAAACCACCACGTTATTATACCGAGGCATCGTTGTTAAGAGCCATGGAAACGGCCGGAAAAAATGTGGATGATGAAGAACTCCGCGACCTGATGAAAGCCAATGGGATTGGGCGTCCTTCAACACGGGCTGCCATTATCGAAACCCTGTTCCGGCGAAAATACATTGAACGGCAGAAAAAGCAGATCCATCCCACCCCAATGGGTGTTCAGCTAATCGACACTATTCAGAACGAATTGCTGAAATCGGCCGAATTAACCGGGCAATGGGAAAAGCGTCTGCGCGATATTGAACAGGGAGATTACAGTGCCGCTAAATTTATTCACGAAATGAAGCGGATGGTTTACGACCTGGTAGTTGAGGTGTTAAAAGATCGTTCTTCGGTACGACTCGCTGCTCCCGATTCTGGCAAAAGGAAAAGTAGTACCAAAAAGAAAAAGAAACAAAGTACGTCAACCGATGAGCTAAAGTGTCCAAAATGTGAAAATGGAAACATCCTGAAAGGGAAAAGCGCCTATGGCTGCAACCGTTGGAAAGAAGGTTGTGATTTCAGGCTGCCTTTTGTTTTTATGGGGAAAAAGCTTACGGAAAAGCAAGTTGAGCGATTGCTGAAAAAAGGAGCCACCACAAAAATCAAGGGATTCAAACAGGGAGAAAAAAAGGTGGAAGGAATATTGCAGCTAACTACTGATTTTAATGTGGAGTTTGTGGATAAAACACAGGCTGATAAGAAGGCAGAGGACACTGCTCCTAAATGCCCAAAATGTGGAGGAAAGATTATTAAAGGAAAAACAGCTTACGGTTGCAGCAACTGGAAAACAGGATGTGACTTTAAATTCTCATTCGATGCCATTCGCGAAAAAGCAGCCGGGCGAAAATTGACAAAAGAATTGGTTTTGAGTATTTTGAACGGAGCTGTGTAATTCAGAGGTGCCTTAACCTTTCCCTTCTTTTAAAAGTTGTTCGAAGTAAGCTACCGTCTTTTCCAGTCCCTCTCTTAAGGGAACTTTAGGTTCCCAGTTGTTTAGTTTCTCACGCGCAAGCGAAATATCCGGTTGGCGTTGTATCGGGTCGTCTTCGGGAAGTGGCAGATGAATGATTTTTGATTTGGAGCCCGTAATATCCAGAATTTCATTGGCCAGTTCGAGCATGGTAAATTCGCCTGGGTTACCAATGTTTATTGGCCCAACACAGTCATCGCCGGTGTTCATCATGCGAACCATCCCTTCCAGCAAATCGCTTACATACTGAAAACTTCTGGTTTGTGTACCATCACCGTACACTGTAATATCTTCACCTTTTAAAGCCTGCATAACGAAATTAGAAACAACACGGCCGTCATCCGGCTCCATGTTTGGGCCGTAGGTATTGAAAATACGAATGATCTTTATTCTTACTTCGTTTTGAAGGCGGTAATTTACGAACAACGATTCAGCACAGCGTTTGCCTTCATCGTAACAGGAACGGATTCCGATAGGATTTACATTTCCCCAATAATCTTCGTGTTGGGGATTTATCATGGGGTCGCCGTAGACCTCACTGGTAGAAGCCTGTAATATCTTTGCTTTAACACGTTTGGCTAAGCCCAACATATTAATAGCTCCCATTACCGAGGTTTTTATTGTTTTTATTGGATTATATTGATAGCTAACCGGTGAGGCGGGGCAGGCCAGATTATAAATTTCATCGACTTCGATATAGTACGGGTGGGTTACATCGTGACGGATCAATTCGAAATATGGATTATCGAGCAGATGAACAATTTTTTGTTTTTTCCCGGTAAAAAAGTTGTCGAGACATGCTACTTCGTGCCCGTCATTCAACAGCTTTTCGCACAAGTGTGAACCAATAAATCCTGCTCCTCCGGTTACTAAAATTCGTTTCATGCAGTTAATATAGCGTATGAAGTTCGTCCCAACAAATCAGAACTGTTTTCACATTAATGTTTTACCGGTTTACGTCCGATGGCGAAATAATCAAAGCTCAATTCTGCCAGTTCTTCTGGATCGTAAATGTTTCTTCCGTCGAAAATAACCTTGTTTTTCAGAAGTTTTTCCAGTACCCTGAAATTCGGGATACGGAATTCGGGCCACTCGGTAACTAACAATAAAGCATCGGCGTCGATGGTGGCATCGTATTCGTCTTTGGCAAACTCGATTTTATCACCCAGAATACGCTTGCCTTCTTCCATAGCAACCGGATCGTAGCCACAAACTTTGGCCCCGGCAGCCAATAACTTTTCAATAATTACCAGAGCGGGAGCTTCACGCATATCATCGGTTTTTGGTTTGAACGATAGTCCCCACATGGCAAACTTCTTTCCTTTTAAATCACCATCGAAATAGTTGAGAACTTTATCAAATAACACCGATTTCTGTCGGTTATTCACGCGCTCAACGGCTTTCAGTATTTCAAGCGAATATTTGTGCTCATCGGCGGTGCGAATGAGCGCCTGAACATCCTTTGGGAAACAGGAGCCACCATAACCCGTACCGGCATAAATAAATTTGTTTCCAATTCTAGGATCAGACCCAATTCCTTTTCTAACCGACTCTACATCAGCTCCCACAATTTCACACAGATTGGCAATTTCGTTGATAAAACTGATCTTGGTAGCCAGCATCGAGTTGGCGGCATATTTTGTCATTTCAGATGAAGTGATGTCCATAAAAACAATCGGATGTCCGTTTAGCAGGAAAGGTTTGTAAAGGCGCTTCATTACTTTTTGCGCTCTTTTCGACTCGGTCCCGATCACAATCCGGTCGGGTTTCAGGAAGTCCTGCACGGCGTTACCTTCTTTTAAAAACTCAGGATTGGAGGCCACATCAAAGGCTACTTTTACACCTCTTTTATCCAATTCATCCTGAATAGCTTCCTTAACTTTTTTTGATGTACCAACCGGAACGGTACTTTTGGTGGCAATTACCATGTAATGGTCGATGTTTTTTCCAATTTCGCGTGCCACTCCCAGAACATATTTAAGATCGGCGCTGCCGTCCTCGTCGGGAGGAGTACCCACTGCAATAAAAAGTGCATCAGCATTTTCAAGACTTTCGGCCAGGTTGGTCGTAAAAACCAGGCGTCCTTTTTCTACGTTCTTTTTGTAGATATCTTCTAAACCGGGTTCATAAATCGGAATGATGCCGTTGTTCAATTTTTCAATTTTTTTGTCATCAACATCCACGCATGTGACATTGATACCGGTTTCGGCAAAACAAGTACCTGAAACCAAACCGACATATCCTGTTCCTACAACTGAAATTTTCATACTTTATACTTATTTGTGTATTTTGGTGCGAATCAGGATTTAAATCCCGTTTCCAATTTTAAAATCTGGTTTTATTCCGCATGAAAAACTGCATTTAAAATTTTTCAGCCGTAAATATAAGGCTTTGCATATAAACAATACCTGCAAATTTTCAGGTTCGTAACTTTTCTTCATAAAATAGTGCAAGAATGTTTCGGAACTGTTTGAGGAAATGTATTTTTGTAGTTATTAAAAAAATTAAAAACTATTTAAACAACATACTTTACCATGAAACAACTATTTATTGTTTTACTCGCAGCCATTTTTCTTGGAAGTTGTTCAACACAAAAGCAGGAAGATGAACGTCCGAATATTGTTGTCATCCTGGCCGACGACTTAGGTTATGGCGATGTATCCGGTTTTAATGAGAACTCGAAAATAACTACTCCAAATATCGATCAGTTAGTAGATGCCGGTGTAAGTTTTACCGATGCCCACACCAGTTCGGCAGTATGTACGCCTACCCGGTACAGTATTTTAACGGGGCGCTACAACTGGCGGTCAACCCTTAAAAATGGTGTTTTAAGTGGTTTTAGCAAAGCCTTAATTGAACCTGATCGCTTAACGCTTCCCGCCTTCTTACAGCAGCAGGGCTACAACACAGCATTTGTCGGTAAATGGCATTTGGGATGGGATTGGGCGGTTATGGAAGAAGATTCTTTGGGACGCGGAAATCTGAACGCACGGCCGCAGGTTGATTTCTCAAAACCGGTACAGAATGGACCCAATACCAGAGGATTTAATTATAGTTTTGGTTTTTCAGGATCGCTGGATATGGCTCCCTATGTATGGGTTGAAAATGATATGCCGACCATGGTGCCAACACAGTATACCGTTGATACCGGGAAACAAACCTGGTGGCGGAAAGGATTGACCAGCGATGATTTTGTTCACGAGCGAGTTCTGCCTGATGTTACAACAAAAACAATAGAATTTATTGACCGAAGTGCTGACGGTGACCAACCATTTTTTGTTTATATGGCTTTGCCGGCGCCGCATACACCTATTTTGCCTACAGCTGAATTTCAGGGAAAGAGTGGCCTCGATAATCCATATGGCGATTTTGTTATTATGGTTGACGATGTGGTAGGTAAGGTACGTAAAGCACTGGAAAAAAATGGCGTGTCGGAAAATACAATTATCATTTTTACCAGCGATAACGGTTGTTCGCCACAAGCCGATTTTGAACAACTGGCGACAAAGGGACATAATCCGAACTATGTTTTTCGCGGACATAAAGCAGATATTTTTGAGGGCGGCCATCGTGTGCCGTTTGTAGTAAGCTGGCCTGAAAAGATTAAAAAGGGTAAATCGGATCAGTTGGTCTGTACCACTGACCTGTACACCACTTTCGCCGATATTCTGAAAACTGGCTTCCCTGATGAGGCTGCCGAAGACAGTTACAGTTTTATGTCGGATTTGGGTTTGGATTCCGATCTCGAGCCACGCCCGGGAATTGTGCATCATTCAATAAATGGTTCGTTTGCTTATCGCGAAGGAGAATACAAAGCCATTTTTTGCCCCGGATCGGGAGGCTGGAGTTTTCCAAGACCAAACTCGGAAGAAGTGAAAAATCTGCCGCCGGTTCAGCTTTACGATCTTTTAACTGATATTGCCGAAGAAAACAACATTCAGCAGGAACACCCTGAAATTGTTGAACAATTCAGAAATAAACTCTCGGAGATAGTCAGAAATGGCAGGAGTACGGGTGGTGCACCTCAAAAAAATACGGGACCCGAAACCTGGCGACAATTGGATTGGATGAACAATTAGTCCGGTTAAAGCGTAGTATTGGCAAAACCATAGTCGGCTTGAAACATTTGGTCGCACATATATTGATTTTATCGATACTAAGCTTTCAATTTTCTGAACTGCTGATTTTCTTGTCGTTTAAAATTAACCAGGATTATATTGCAAAGAATCTTTGCGCTGAAAAGAATGTGGAAGGATCTACCTGCAAAGGATGTTGTCAGCTAAAGAAGAAACTCGACGAACAAGAGCAGCAAAAAGAGGCACTGCCTCCCGTACAAACCGGAAAAATAGATATTACTTTTAATACTCCCGAGCAAAATCCCCGCATTAACTATTACCCCGGGCAAAGCTTGCTTCCGATTTATGGTGTTGAAGAATATACCTTCTCTTTTCTTTTCCGGATTTTTCATCCTCCACGCATCGAATAAGCTTTTTTTTGATCCCCAAAACCTGAATAAGTAGTAACCTTTAAATCATTTTGGAATGAAGATAAATTCTTCGGGTTCCGGAGTGCGGGTATTCATAGTGGTGGCGGCTTTATTTATGATCGCCGGATATTCGTATGCGCAGGAACAAACGATAAAACTAATCGATGAAAAACACAACAAACCGATTGATGATGTTTATTTTAAATATGCCGAAAGCACCGGATTCTCTGACGCGCAGGGAAGAATAAGTTTTGTTTACAGGCAAGGAGAAAGTTTGAATCTTTCGCACGTTTCTTTTGGTAAGGTTTTGTTTACCGACGAACAGGTTCAAAAAGCATTGGAAGAAGGATTTGTTATGTTAACAGAATCAGAGAATTACCTTATGCCGGTAACTTTGATAAAAGTACGACCCGACGGGGGCTTGCCAAGCAGGATGGACCTTTCAGTGCAAAACAAACTGGAACACGATGCGGGCAGTTTGCTCGAATCGGTGCCTTCCGTTTCGAGCATCCGGAAAAGCGGAGCCTACGGTTTCGATCCGGTGCTGAGGGGATTTAAGTACGATCAGGTTAACCTGGTTTTGGATGGTGTGCAAACTGCTTCAGCAGCCTGTCCAAACCGCATGGATCCTGCAGCCAGCCAGATTCCGGTGAATATGATTGTACAGGCTGAAGTTTTAAAAGGGCCCCACAATTTGCGTTATGGAAATGTATTTGGCGGCACCATAAATTTTAAAAGTACAGCCCCGGCGTTTAAATCAAAAACTACTCCGCTCGGACGGATCGGAAGCAGTTACGAGAGCAATGGCAATATTTATAGAACAGAAGGGGTAGCAGGTGTATCCGGCCAAACGGTTGATTTCAGAATGTTTGGTGCATACTCTACCGGCGAAGACTATACCGATGGAGATGGCAAGGATATTCCGGCACAATTTAATCGCCTCAACTGGGGAGGAAAACTTGGATTGAAACTGAGCAATTCGCAAAAGCTTGGTATTTTGGTGTCGAATAACGTGGCGAAAGATGTCGACTTTCCGGCTTTACCTATGGACTTGCGCGAAGACAATACCTGGCTGATCAATGCCAGTCATTCAGCGGTATTTTACGGGAAAGCACTTTCGAATTGGGAAACCAGTGTTTATGCGACCATGGTTGATCATTTAATGGACAATTACGAAAAGGTGATTGAACCGCGGATGGTTGATGCCGAAACAAATGCAGATACCAGAAATTACGGAGGGCGCTCCGAATTGCGATTCGATTTTGAGAGCAGTCATCTTTATGGCGGGCTCGATTATCGTTTCGAAACGGCCGACGGCTTTCGTACCCGGGAAATGCTGATGGGGCCAATGGCCGGAAAAATACTAACCGACAATGTTTGGCAGGATGCACAGGTTCAGCGAACCGGAATTTTTGGAGAGTGGCACATTCATCAGCACGGATTTCAGTTTGTGGTTTCGGGGAGACTCGATTTTAATTCCTCAAAAGCCAACAATCCGTCAGAGAACTTTAGCGCAATTTACAACGATCTGGACTCCAAGATTGTGCATCCGTCCGTAAGTTTTGGCGGAACCCGGCTGTTCAACGAAAAAGTATCGCTGGGAATGTATTTGGGCATGGCAACAAGAAGTCCGGGAATTACGGAACGTTACATCAATCAGTTTCCCGTTGGACTCGATCCTTACGAGATGCTTGGCAATCCTGATCTGAATCCTGAGATCAACAACCAACTCGACATTGTTTTTCAGTACCAGGCCGCGAATACAAATATAAGTGCCAATGTTTTTACCTCCGTTTTGCGCGATTTTATCTCCTCCGAAATTCGGGAAGATCTTGATCCGGCTATGGCCACATCGCCCGGAGTTCGTCAGTTTGTAAACATTAAAAAAGCGCTGATGACCGGTTTCGAAATAAACTGGACTCAGCAGTATACTGCGTTTTTAAGTCATAATTTAAGCATAAGCTATACGCATGGCGAGAACCAGGTTCTGGATGAGGCTTTGCCTGAAATTCCTCCTTTGGATTTTCGTTATCGCTTAATGGCAACTTTTGCGAAAGACAAGTTACAGCCGGAAATTCTGTTTCGTTATTCCGCAAAACAGGATCGAATTGCAACATCGTACGGCGAAACAAAAACACCCGACTTTATGGTGGTCGATTCTAAAGTTTCGTGGCATACAAAATCATTTCTGACTACCACTGCCGGCATTCAGAACCTGTTTGATACAGCTTATTACGAACATCTTGCGAGATCGGTAAGAGGAGCGGATGCCCGGCCTATGTATTCACCCGGTCGGAGTTTTTATTTGACCTTGACTTTAAGTTTTTTGTAATTCGTAGTAAAGATTCCATCTTGTGGAAGAGATGGAATCTTTTTTTGCTGAAACTTTCAGTACTTTCGACTTGTTCATCATTTAGAGAATTAAAATGAAATTAAAATTTTACGCAGCACTTTTTCTTATGACCATACAAATCAGTGCATTCGCACAATCTGTCGATAAAATAGAAGCTGAAGCAACGAAACAATCAAAGTATGCTTTTGAGTTGTGCAAACACTTGCATCAGAATCCTGAATTATCGTTTCAGGAATTTGAAACCTCCAAAAGAATGGCTTCTGAATTGGAACAACTCGGTTTTGAAGTTACCCGTAATTTTGGAGGGAACAGTGTGGTGGGAATCTTCAGAAATGGCGATGGACCAACCGTGATGCTTCGAACTGATATGGATGCGCTGCCCGTGGAAGAAAAAACAGGTTTGGATTTTGCCAGCACAAAAAAGGCCGATCTTGATGGTGATGAAGTTGCGGTGATGCATGCCTGCGGACACGATATTCATATGAGCACGTGGACGGGAACAACCAGAACACTTGTTGAATTAACAGATGAATGGAGCGGAACCTTGATGGTAATCGCGCAACAAGCCGAAGAATACAGTGGGGGAGCAGGTGAAGCCATTGAAGCCGGATTATTCACGAAATTTCCTGTTCCTGACTATGCGCTGGCGTATCATATTAATCCTGAACTGGAAACCGGTCAGATCGGGTTACGTGGCGGACCTGTTTTTGCCGGTGTAAAAACGGTGGAAATAACTGTTTATGGTGTAGGCGGACACGGTGCTTACCCTCAAAAATGCATCGATCCAATTGTTATTGCATCGCGTATTGTTACCGATCTGCAAACCATAGTCAGCCGCGAACTGAGTCCAACTGAACCGGCGGTAGTAACTGTTGGATCCATTCATGGCGGAACGCGCCCGAATATTATTCCTGATGAGGTGAAAATGCAGCTGACGCTTCGCTATTTTTCTGATGAAACCATTAAAAAGGTAATTGCTGCAATTGAGCGAATTAGTGCTTCCGCTTCAAAAACCGCCGGAATGCCCGACGATAAATTGCCCATGGTGTTTGTCGATCCGGCAGAAACACCGCCGGTATTGAACGACAACGAATTGAGCGCGAGGATAGTCCGATTTGCCGGTGATATAATTGGGGATGCAAATATTATTGAAACGCAGCCCGAAATGGTGGGAGAGGATTTTGGGAAATATGGTCTCACTCCCGAAGATGTTCCAACCTGTTTGATCTGGCTCGGAAGTACCAGCCCCGAACTGATGCAAAAACTGAAAGCTGAAGGAAAGCGTCCGTCGCCTTTGCATTCCCCAACACTTGCACCTGATTACGGGAACACCATAAAAACAGGTATCGAAGTGATGACGGCTAATGTGATCGGTTTAATGAAAAAATAAAGAGACTGTTTCAAAAGCCAGTAACAACGTCATTCTGAATTCATTTCAGAATCTATAGCTTTTGATATTTTGCAACTTTGAGATCCTGAATCAAGTTCAGGATGACGCAACAAGGACAATTGAAAAAGCCTCTCAAAAATTATTGAATTCTGCAGTTATTCTTCAGGAAAATAGGAATTGTCGAAATCGATTACCCCAAAATATTGTTCCATCGTCGAAACCGTTTCCTTTACGTCGTTCCATAGTTCCATGCCATCTTCGCCTGCTTTTGCCCAGAATTCATCGTTTATGGTAAAGTTTTCTGCCGGGCTGGTTCCCATTTCAGAGATAAAATATACCACCGACATATCGCCTGCAAGCATAGGATGGAAAGTGTAAAAAGGCTGGTTAAATCCGTGCTTTTTGCGCAGTTCGCAGTATTTCTTTACCAATTCAGAGAATTCTCTGCCTTTCCCGTTTTTCACATGAAACTTTTCAAAAAGACGAAAGCGCTGTCCGGTGGTCTGTGTACTTTGTTCAGCCGGCATAATCGAAAGTTCAGGCTGCAATTCAATTACCATTCCTCCCACTTTAGAGTAGGCATCTTCAAACATTTTGCCGAGTTCCTCACTTTTTTTCGGGTCGGTTCCCCAAAATTTGTCGTCAGCTTCCCGCATTTTATCAATATCTGCCATGCTTCCAATTGGAGCCGATGCCCAAATATATCCTTCCGCATGTTGAATGAGTTCAGGATAAGGGTAGTCCAGTTCTTTCATATAGCTATGGACGGCATCCAGTGCACTCAATAATTTGTCCTTCTGGGCAATTTCAACTTGAGCTTCCCAAACAATGTATTTGGGTTTTGGCGCATCATCTTGCGCTGAAGTGGTTTTTAAAAGAAAGACGAAGCTAAACAATAAAACAGCGGTAAATAATTTTTTCATCACACTTAGTTTTAAATAAATAATTAATTAAATGAATAACAGTGGCTTGGTTTTGAATAATAGCCACAATAAAAGTTATTAAAAATGAATGCTTTATGAAAATAAAAATACTTTTTGGTATGATTATGTTGGGGTGTAAAATTTGGAATGCAATGCTGAAAAGGGATTGACGTCAAAAAGAAAAGGTCTTACCCTAAAATGGCAAGACCTTTTGATTAACAATATATTAGAATATTCTATTTTTTGATAGCAGGAGTCGAATAAGGCGGATGCTTAATTTCTGATTGATTTTCTTTTTCCACCATTTTCAAAACCTCCTGGACGGCACGCTCCAGTTGAGGATCTTTGCCTTGTTCCAGTGCTTTTGCATCCTGACGGACCGCAATATCCGGCGCAACTCCGTAATTCTCGGCAATCCATTTGTTATTGATCGGATCGAAAACCGCATTTGTTGGTGCTGTCAGGTATCCGCCGTCAACCATGGCGTAATGAACCGCCGATGATACCAGTCCGCCCCAGGTTGTAGCACCGATAAGTGGCCCTGCTTTTTGCTGGCGGAAAACCCATGGGAAGAAATCGCCACCCGAGCCTGCTTTTTCGTTGATTAAAAGTGCTTTCGGTCCGAGAATTCCGGCCGGAAGAAGAAATGGTTTCCCGTTTGCTACTTCGTTGGTAACAGCAGCCCGCAATTTTCTGGTCATTAAATCAACCATATAATCGTCGAGCAAACCACCGCCGTTGAAACGTTCGTCGATAACAGCACCAAGTTTATCCTGTTGGGCAAAGAAATAGCGGTTAAAGGAAACCAGTCCGGGTGTTCCAGTGTTGGGTACCCAAACATAAGCCAGTTTCCCGTCGGACAGTTCATCTACTTTTCGGCGGTTATCTTCCACCCAGGCGCGTTGGCGCAATGCAAATTCGCTGCTGATTGGTTTAACGATTACCTCCCGGGCATTTTCGAAATCGGCTTCATCGCTGATTTGCAGCACAGTTTGAACACCCGAAGTTCCGTCAAGGAATTGGTAAGGATTATCGTCACTTGTTAATTCTTTGCCATTAACTCCTACCAGATAGTTGCCTTCTTCTACCTCTAATCCCGGCTCATCGAGTGGGCTAGACAGTCCCGGATTCCAGCTTTCGGTAGTATAAATACGTTCAATTTTCCAGTAACCTTTTTCGGGTACCAGATCGGAACCAAGCAGACCAACTCGATTGCTTTCGTTAGAGGGATAGTCGCCGCCACCAACAAAACTGTGTCCGACTGAAAGCTCGCCGTTCATTTGATCTAAAATGTAGGTCAGATCAGCGCGGTGTTTTACGTATGGGATTAATGGTGAATAGCGATCGTAAACCACATCCCAGTCTCTTCCGTGTAAATTTGGAGCATAGAAATAGTCTTTTTCGTAGCGCCACGCTTCCTCAAAAATTTGTTTCCATTCCTGCGAACGGTCGAGTTTCATTTTTAGATTTACTTTCAGGTTTTTGCCATCTTTACCTGAGGGTTTGCCGGTGTCCATAATTTTCCACGACGAGCCCACTATGGCCAGCATCTTTTTGCCGTCGTTGGAGACCGACAGACTTCTGGCTCCGCTTACAAACTCTTTGGATTCACGGTCTTCTAGACTAAATTTTTGAACCGTATAACCCGATTCGTTTGGCACTGATTCAGCTATAAAAACAGTGCCTTCAGGACCAGCTACCAGCTGGCGGTATTTTCTGGCTGGCATTGGAAGCGCAATAGTCCGGCTGTCGATTCCTTCAAAATCAATGGAAATTGAATCCGATTTTTCTTTGTCCTCTTTCTCGTCTTTTCCGTTTTTATCCTTGTCCTCTTCTTTTTTGTCTTCTTCCTTTTCTGTATCCCCGGATTCCTCCTTCTCCTTGTCTTCTTTTACTTCCTCTTCATCGCTGCGCAATTTAAAGGGCGATGATTCATCTTTTTGAAGGTTGACTACATATACGCTATAGTTGGCGTTAGCAGTCATGGCACTGGTATTTGCCCAGCCCGATCCAAGAGCCAGATCAGTAGATGCCAGGAAATAGAAATGTTTTTTGTCGCGATCCCAGCCGGGAGCGAATGCATCGGCAAAAGTGTTGGTGACTTTTTTAATGCTGTTATCTTCTACCGACCAAACCGTAATCTGGCGAAAATTATTGGCAGCTGCTTTTGCATAAGCCAGCCACTTTGAATCGGGTGACCAGGTAAGCCCCATACTTCCACGTTCGAGGTTGTTACCCCCGTTATCGATGGTTTTTATGCTTTCTGCTTCAACATCAACCATGCGAACCCGAGCAGCGTTATCGGTAAACGCAATGTACTTTCCATCGGGTGACCAGGTGGGTTCCCAACCGAGTTTCGATTCACCGATTGAAATGCTTTTTGCTTCCGACAATCCATCCTGATCAGCAATCATCAACGCATAACCTTCGCCGCTTTGATCAGAAAACCAGGCTACCTGTCCGCCATTTGGCGACCAGATCGGTGTGCGGTCTGCTGCTCCCGATGACTTTGTAATATTTCGCGTATCTCCGTGTTCTTCAGGTACTGTAAAAATATCGCCACGAGCTTCAAAAATAGCACGTTTCCCGGTAGGAGAGAGCGAGCCTGAACTTGCGCGGCTGCTTACATCTTCCCATTGAACTTCGGCCCAGGGAAAGTCGCCTATTATTTCCATGGAAAGTGTGGTGATTTCTTTGGTGTTCAGATTATATAAATGAAGCGCACCTTCCCGCTCAAAAACAAGCTGGTTACCTTTACCGGCGAGCCATTTTACATCCGATCCTTCAAACGAAGTAAGCTGTTCCAACGCTTTAGACTTTACATCGTAGCTCCAGATGTTGCTCACAAAATCGCGATCCGACAGAAAATAGATTTTGTCATCCAGCCACAGTGGCTGAATGTCGGTTTCGTGGTTATTGGGCAATAAAATTTCCGAGAAATTTTTTAAATCCAGGATAACTAGTGGAGTATTTTGTCCACCCCGATAATTGCGCCATTCAACATCCCACCTCGAGATCCTGTCGATAACGATTTTTTTACCGTCGGGAGAATACGAACCATCGTGTCCCCACTGTTTCGTTAATAATTTTTCCGGACCACCATCTTTCGAAACCAGCCACAATCGCTCGTAACCTGATGGTGCAGTTTCGCGGGTAGAGCTGAACAAAATATTTTCGCCGTCGGGTGTCCAGCCACAAACGTTGGCTCCACTTGGGTACCAGCTTAAACGTGTTGGTGTTCCTCCTTCAACAGAAACCGTAAAAACGGCAGTGCTGCCCGAACGGTTTGAACTAAAGGCAATCGTTTTTCCATCAGGCGAGAAGTGGGGATTGCTTTCCACCGCGCCCGTACTTGTAAGGCGTTTGGTCTGCATATGCGAAAGGCTTGTAATCCAGAGATCACCGCCATAAGAATATGCAATGTGCGTGTCGCTTAAAGTTGGTTGACGTAACATTTTTGTCCCCTGACTCCGGGATGTTATTGAAACGCCAAGAATCAGTAAAATGAGAATGAGTTTTTTCATAGTACAGAATTTTTCTTGTGATGGCACCGCGGTAAAATAAAGCGGCGTTCGTGATTATGTTTTGAATATAATGAATTGTTTTAACAATAAGTATTATGCGGTTTTATTATGTAACAGTATTTGAACAGAAAATTTAAAATGAACAAACACTTTGCATGCGGTATGGTTCGGAATAGTATGTCATTCTAAATGCAAGTTGTTAGTATTGTTTTGAAAAAGAGTTCTTTGAGAGTAAGTTTTTGGCGCATTACTGCAGCTGTTTTATTTAGCCTTAGAATGATTATATTTGGTCATACTAAAACTGGCTTATGATTTTCTATTCGGAGTACCAATCCATTTACCTCATTTTACCTCTTATTGGCTTTTTACTCGGTTTGTTCGGAACGATGCTTGGTGGCGGCGGCGGGTTTTTCTTCTTACCGGTGCTTACACTTATTATCGGAGCTCCGGCGCAGGTGGCTGTACCTACTTCATTAACAGCTACATTGCCAATTGGCCTTGTGGGGACGATTGGTCATTTCAGAAGAGGAAATGTAGACTTTAAAACAGGTAAAGTTTTTGTGTTGGCAGGGATAGTTGGGGCACTTGCAGGGGCAGCAATTACGGGTTACATCTCATCTAAACAACTGAAAATAGCTTTTGGAGTGTATTCGATTCTTATTGCGCTGAACATGAGTTTTTCAACCTGGAAAAAAAAGAAGTGTGAAGTGAATGGAGAAGAACTGAAAGAATTAAGTCCACTTAGCCGAATCTTTCGCGGATCGTTTTTTGGATTGTTTGCCGGAGCCATTTCAGGTACTTTTGGCACCAGCGGAACCGCCCCGGTAATGGCCGGCCTGTTTTCCATGCGCTTGTCGCTTAAGATGGTTGTAGGCACATCACTACTTATCATTTTGATAAACGCCATGTTCGCCATTGGAGCGCACTTTCTGGTTGGTCGCATCGACCTTACCCTGGTTGGATTCTTAACCTCAGGTTCGGTAGTGGGAGCTTTAATCGGTACAAGGTGGTTGTCGAGGATAAAGGTTGCAAAAGCTGAAAATAACATCCGGCACGTTTATGCGCTTGTAATGATCGTTATCGGTATTTTAATGATTCTAAAATAAGAATTGGCCGCAAAGTTTATGATCCGAATCATCTACATATTTATTCTTTGTTATTTCGTTTTAGGTGCTGTTGGCTTTTACTTTATCAACCGGAAAAAAGAAAAGGCAATAGCACGAAAAAGCTGGACAAAATTCGGGATTTACTTTTTCATTATCAATGTGCTGTTTTTTAGTATTGTAATTAATCCTGTGGTATTTCATATTTTGAGTGTTGGCATTGTTCTGGTTGGAGTTGCAGAACTTTTTAGGCTGTATAAAAAGAGCGGATTCGAGTCAACGCTGTTTTTTGGAATATCGATTCTCATTTATGCGCTTCTGGCAGCAGGCTTTTGGAAATTTTCGGGGGCCGGAAAAGATCTAATTCTTTACACCTTTATCGTGCTTTCAATTTTCGATGCATTCAGTCAGATCGGTGGTCAGCTTTTTGGCAAACGGAAGCTGGCACCTCGCATAAGTCCGAACAAAACCATTGAGGGAACATTGGGTGGTGGTGGTGTTGCTTTAATCAGTTCGTTTTTTTTACAACGACTTCTGATTTACGAGTTTGGAGTAACCTTTATACTTACTGCATTGATCATTGTTTTTGCTTTTGCCGGCGATATTGCTGCTTCGTTTTACAAAAGAAAGTTTGAGGTGAAAGATTACAGTACACTCATTCCCGGACACGGCGGATTTTTAGATCGCTTTGACAGTTTAATAGCCGGAGGTGCAGGCGTTACCCTGTTTTTAATGTTTTTATAGGAAGAAATCAAAAAGAAGAGAAGATACAGTGACTGGTCAATTCTGATTGGATTTTACCAACTGATTCAGAATGAAAAAATTAAACAGATATGGGAAATACAATAACACTTGCAATTGTTTATTTAATCGCGATAATTCTTCTGCTGGCATTTAACGAATTAAATTACAGAAGATTAAATGTGTCGGGAGAAATAACCCGAAAGTTCGCCCATTTTACCGCAACAATAGCAGTGGTTCCGTTCCCTTATATTTTCGATTCGCATTGGTATGTTCTGGTACTCGCATTTATATTTTTTATGGCCTTGCTGGTCACGCAAACCGGAACACAGCTTAAGTCGATCCACGACATTAAAAGGAAATCGATGGGAAGTTACCTGCTTCCGGTTTCGATATACCTCACTTTTTTGATGTCGGACCTTAAAGACGATAAATTTTTGTTTATTCTGCCCTTGCTAATATTGGGAATCTCCGATCCGATGGCAGCCATTGTTGGAATGAGCCTGAGCAAGAACAATCATAAAATTCAAATCTTTGGCATTAAAACCAAAAAATCGCTGTTTGGCTCCGGAACCTTTTTCTTTTCGAGTTTGGTCATTAGCCTGATAGCACTGTATTTTAATCGCAGTGTTTTCGACTTCAGAACTTTTTGGTTGGCCTTGTTGATTGCGATTGTAGGTACAGTGGCCGAACTTGTTAGTTGGCGGGGTTCAGATAACCTGAGCATTCCTCTCTCTCTGGCTCTTGTTTTACTCCTTTTCCGATAGATTATTTTATTAACATTTCCAATTATTATCCTAATTACCAAAATTATCGTAACTTTTAAAAGGAATACATTTAAATCGGGGATATGGCAGGACTAACAACAAATAGAAAACACGTAATAGGTAAAGTTGTGATTAATGGTGCCAATGGTTATGTGGCTTCGAATTTTGTGGTTGAATTGCTAAAACGGAGATACGAGGTTGTTGCTTTGGTTAGGAATAAAGAAAATGAGAGTGCTTCAGACCGAATGAGGGAAACACTCAACGAAATGAGTGATTGTGATTCGGTAGATTTAAAGCGGCTTAAAGTATATGATTACAGCCTGTTTCAAGCCAATTTCAATTTATCAGATGACGTACTCAGTGAAATTTTTGGAGGAACAGTTCACTATTATCATTTTGCAGCTTCATTAAAATTCGACTTTAAATCAAAAGACGAAATATTTGGAACCAATATGCAGGGCGTAACAAATTCGGTGGAAACATTTCTAAAGTTTTCAGGTCCCGGGTCAAGGTTCTATTTTATCAGTACTGCCTATTCGTGCGGGCGAATGAAAGGTATTTTTAAAGAAAGGTTTTACGGCAATGAAGAGATAGATGCCTTCCGGAATTATTACGAACAATCGAAACGTTTTGCTGAGAACCGATTAAAACAATACATAGAAGAAGATGGACTAAGCTGCTCTATACTTCGCATTTCACAGATTATAGGAAACAGATCGACCGGTGTGACTAAAACCGATTATGGCATTTTCGATTTTTCGAAGCGGATTCAACGTATCGCTAATATGAGTCCCAATACAACATTGCGACTTCAGGTGGATGAAACCTGCACGCAAAACCTTTTAGCCATCGATACGGTAGTCAGTTATTTTATGGATATTATAGCAGCCAAAGAAGTACCGGAGATCATAAATATTGTATCGAAAAAACCATTCCCGAATCAATCAATTCTTGATATTCTGGAAGACATACTTCCGATTAAACTGGTGCCCAAAATGAAATTAAAGCCCGAGGAGATGAATAAAATTGAAAAAATTATGGCGGTTGGTATGTCATTTTCCGGGGCCTACATTAACATCAATCCGGATTTCGAAACTAAAAACCTGGACGCGATCGTAAAGCACCCCCAACCTGATGTTACGGTGGATGAAGTGCACAAAATGCTACACTACTTTTTAGAACACAGGAGAATCGTGAATGCAAAAATAACGGGTTGATCATACTCAGTTATTATGTACATTTGATGAATAAAGCCAGACAAATTATGTTGAAAGTTTTTGTAAAAGGAGAAAACATTCTAAACGTTCCTAACCTACTAAGCCTTTACCGGCTGTTGGTTTTTCCCGTAATCTTATTCATGGTAATTACCAATCGCGAACACTGGTTTGTCATTCTAATTTGCATCAGCCTGGTCAGCGATATTCTCGATGGCAACATTGCACGCATATTTAAGTTGCAAACCAACTTTGGGGCGGCACTCGATAACCTGGCCGATATTTTAACCATTGCAGTAGCATTGTATGGGATGTTTGTTTTTAAATGGACTGAAATTGAACCTCATGTCTGGTTTTTGTACATTTTTCTCGGTATTTTTCTTATCAGTTATCTTATTGCTTTTATACGTTTTCAGAAAATTCCGGGATTACATCTCTACGGTGCCGTAATTGCGGGCTACCTGCAGGGAATATTTCTCTTTGTTCTGTTCGCCTTCGATTTTTACGCCTGGCTGTTTTACCTGTCAGTGGGGTGGGGAATTCTTGCGTATGTTGAGAAATGTTTGGTCCTTCTACAGCTCAACGACATTAGAATTGGTGTAAAAGGCTTATATTGGCTGCTGAAAACAAACAAACAAAAGGAAAATAGGCTTTAACGCATGAAATATAAAATCGCACTGACACTTTTGGTGGTCATTGCAGTAATTCATATAAGTGCGAAAGACATAACAGGATACGTTAGAGATGCCAAAAGCAACGAACCCGTACCGTTTACAAATGTTATAATCAAAGGCACGACCAAAGGCAGAATGGCCGATGTAAACGGTCATTTCAGCATTACTGTAAATGAAAATGATACGCTTTTCTTTTCATCTGTTGGATATTATTCAAAAGAAATTTTAGTGTCCCGCATTACCGAGGATCCGCTAATCGTTGAACTCTCAGAGAAAATACAACTTGTCGGTGAAGTCATCGTTAAACCACAAATTCCAAGGGCAACACAATTGCTGAATCTCATTCAGGAACACAAGAAAGAAAACCACCGGAAAATTCAACAGGTTTCTGACTTTAAGACTTACACCAATACCACGGCTTACCTGGCCATCGACACAGCATCGCTTATTGGCGGGGTATTCAAAGACGCCGACCAAACCACTTTTCCTACCGATGATGATAATTTCCGTTTTTCGCCGGTGTATCTCGAAGAGGAAGCCGCAGAATATTCTCTGGAAAAGGACACAACCCTTTTTTCGAAAGAAGAGGGCATTTTTCCGAACCTGAACAAGGCCATAAAAAGCCTGATCCTGATCAATATGGAAGTTGATCTGGATTTCTACCGCGATCAGGTTTATATTCTCGAACGTGGTTTTATTTCACCCATTAGTGATAATGCACGGAGTTATTATCATATTTACCTCAACGACAGTATGATGGTTGACGGGAATAAATATTTCAGATTTTCGTTTGTTCCAAAAAACAAATACAATCCCTTATTTTCCGGTCATTTTGTGGTTGAAGACAGTACTTTCGCGCTTACCCGGATAAATACCTACATCGCACAGGAAGCCAACTATAACTTCGTTAATGGTTTCGAAAGCAATATTTCGTATACCAAGCACGCCGACGGAAAATGGTTTTATGAGGAACAGCGGATAAAACTGAATTTGTCGCTTATTCTCAATAAGGATTCCACCAACCGTTACAGTTCTCAACGCGTCAATAATATTAAAGGGGGAAACTGGTTGATCACCAAATCGATTACCTATTCTACTTCGTCGCGACTTGATCAGGTGGCTCCGAACATTTGGGGCCGGCAACCTGAGTTTGTGCACCATTCCATCGACGATGACGTGTATGAAATGGTGTATCGTTTAAAGGAGCAAAACATGATTAAGGCCTTTGATGCCGCAGGAGGTGCCGCTTTAACAAGTTTCTTTAATTTTGGGCTGCTTGACCTCGGACCGATATTCGACATTTATTATACCAACCTGATTGAAGGGAACCGTTTTTCGTTGCCTTTAAGAACCAGTGAAAAACTGTCGCAACGTTTTTCGGTTGGAGGTTACCTGGGATATGGCACAAAAAACAAGGATTTTAAATATGGATACAATTTTGCCGTTCAACCTTTTGAAAGAGATGTCCTGCTGTTGCGTTTTAATTACTATAACGATTACATTCTGATTACGCAGGATAAATTTTTGCGCTATGTTAAGAAAAATCCCAACAATCGCGGTAACGGAAACTTTGTAGCCATTTTTACCAGTCGCGAACGAAATCCTTACCTCAAGGAAGAAGAGTTATATGAGGCGAAACTCGAATACAACACGCCGGGTGAAATGCATTTCGAGTTTGTGCCTTACTATCTGCGCAATAAAAGTACGCCCAACGTGCAATTTATCCGCGATGGAGTCAATTATCCGAAATACAGCAATTATGGCTTGTTTTTGCACATGAAATACGGTTTTGGGCAACACTACGATAAGTTCTTTTTTGACCGGGTATACTACATGACACCGACGCCGGTTGTGAATTTAAGTTGGGATTTAGGAAAAGTGTCGTTGCCCGGAAATTCCAGTTTCAATCCGGGCTATTATTCGCACATTCATGGTTCCATTCAGGGACGGCAAAATTTAGGACTCATTTTTATGGATTACATGGTGAATGCCGGTTACCTTTTTGGCGATGCGCCATACGACCTGCTTGATCAACCCGTTGGTTCCATGTCGCTCGGATATGCTGCCTATCGTTTCAACTTGCTTCATCATGCCTCATTTGCGCATAACCTGTATTCCAACGTTCATGTTTATTTTAATGGCGGCGGAATATTTCTGAATAAGGTTCCGGGAGTTAAAAAATTGAAACTGCGCGAAATACTGTCGTTTAAAATGCATGTGGGAACTTTAACCGAAGCCTACAACGGCGTTTTCGATCTGCCCGGATATTATTCAAATGTTTCAGAATTTCCTTATGCCGAAATTGGAATTGGAGTAACAAATATTTTTAAAGTCGGACGAGTTGAATATGTTCATTTGCTGGGTAATAAATATAAGAATAGTGGATTCACCGATGTGCACGGAATCCGAATAAAAGGGGAGTTCAGTTTTTAGGTTAAAGGGCGTCACAAAAAACGCCCGGCAGTTTTCACCACCAGGCGTTTAAACCGAGTTTTTTTTATCTGTTATGCATTATAAGTCGATGAAGCTGTATCGCCACCACGGCCGGTCCAGTTGGTGTGGAAGAATTCGCCGCGCGGCTTATCAACGCGTTCATAGGTGTGCGCACCAAAGTAATCGCGTTGAGCCTGCAGCAAATTGGCCGGTAAGCGTTCGCTGCGGAATCCGTCGAAATAAGTCAGAGCCGATGTCATTGCCGGTACCGGAATTCCGTTTTCAACAGCTGTTGCACATACACGTCTCCAGCCGGCTTGTGCCTGTTCTACTTTTTCTTTGAAGAATGGATCGAGCAGCAGGTTAGGCAATTCCGGATTGTTGTCGAATGCTTTCTTAATGTCGCCCAGGAATACCGAACGAATAATACAGCCTCCACGCCACATCAGGGCAATTCCACCGTAATTCAGGTTCCAGCCATGTTCGCTGGCAGCTTCCATCATCAGGTTATATCCCTGGGCGTACGAAATGATTTTTGCACCTAATAAAGCACTTTCAAGGTCGTCGATAAACTGTTGTTTGTCGCCTTTAAATTCAGCCTGAGGACCTGAAATTACTTTAGACGCTTTTACCCTTAAATCTTTTTGTGCCGACAGGCAGCGAGCAAACACCGATTCGCCGATCAATGTTAAGGGTATACCAAGGTCGAGTGCTGAAATACCGGTCCATTTACCGGTTCCTTTTTGTCCGGCAGTATCGAGGATGAAATCAACGGTTTCTTCGCCATTTTCATCTTTGTAGCCTAAAATATCGCGTGTGATCTCGATGAGGTAGCTGTCAAGAAATCCCGTATTCCATTTTTTGAAAACTTCGTGCATGTCATCGTTGCTCATGCCCAGCAGTTCTTTCATCAGTTGGTAAGCTTCAGTAATGATCTGCATATCACCGTATTCAATTCCGTTGTGTACCATTTTTACAAAGTGCCCGGCACCGCCTTCGCCAACCCAATCGCAACAGGCTTCTCCACTTTCCACTTTGGCAGCAATGGATTGGAAAATTTCTTTAACATGTGGCCATGCATCCGGCGAACCACCCGGCATAATTGAGGGCCCTTTCAGTGCACCTTCTTCGCCACCCGAAACACCCGTTCCGATGTAGAGCATACCTTTATTTTCAACATATTTTGTACGGCGGATGGTATCGGGGAAATGTGAGTTTCCACCATCGATGATAATGTCTCCGGGCTCGAGGTGCGGAAGTACCAAATCGATAAAATGATCAACCGGGTCTCCGGCTTTTACCAGCATCATCACTTTTCTGGGGCGCTCCAATGTAGCACACAATTCTTCGATTGAATGTGCCCCAATAAATTTCTTACCCGCACCGCGGCCATCTACAAACTTGTCTACTTTTGCAACCGTACGGTTATAAACCGCTACGGTGTAACCATGACTTTCCATGTTCAAAACCAGGTTTTCGCCCATTACGGCCAACCCGATTAAACCAATGTCTGCTAACTTTTTCATATTGTCTTGTTTTACAATTATTTTAGAATTCTGAATCGTCATTCCTGCGAAAGCAGGAATCTGCTGAAGGTCTTCTGTCAGATCCCTCCATTCCGGATTCACTTTATTTATTAATTCATTTTTCCATTCTCGTTTCCATTTCTTGAGTCTTTTTTCCCTTGTTATTGCCTGGTTTATGTAATTGTAATGTTCAAAATAAACCAACTTTTCAATGTTATACCTTTTGTTGTAAAACTTTTATTTTTCTTTATTCTGTGTTCTTCTATTTTTCTTTTCAAGTTATTGGTTACTCCAATGTAAAGAGTGCTGTTTCGCTTGCTAGCTAATATGTAAACGTAAAATTCAAATCTTCTCACTGCTTACAATTTTAAGTTTCCCGCTTTCGCGGGAATGACAGCTACTCCGAAATATTAAATCCCAGTAACTTTAATTTCTCAACAGTCTTATCTTTTACATTCTTAACCTTAATTGTAAAGCTGTCAAACTCCCGGCGCACCGGGTAGTCACCTCTTAATTTTTCAAAAAGGTTCGGACTTTCTTTTAATGCATCATCATCTGTTTCAATATCGTAGGTCGACAATACGGCTTCTGCCAGAATCGAATACTCACGACGTTGATCGCCGTCGATTTTAATTGTAGTTTTCTCCGGAAGCTCAACATTTGTTGGCTCCCAGTCATCTATTCCCAGCTTGAAAAAACGGCTTAAGGCCTGTACGCTCATTTTTGTACCGTTGGCTTTTCCATCCTTCGAATAGCCGGCAATGTGGGGCGTACCAAATTCTGTTTGATTCAGCAGTTCCAAATCAATATTGGGTTCATTCTCCCAACAATCTGCAATAAAGGCATTCACATCGTTGGCCTCAATGGCCTCGTAAATGGCTTCCGTATCAATTACTTCACCCCGGCATGTATTGATGATCAACGGTTGTTTATCCAGATTCTGGAGAAATGACTCATTGCCCATGTAGTAAGTTTTATCAACTCCTTCCAAATTTAGCGGAACGTGGAAGGTGATAATATCTGCTTCGCGTTGAATCGTTTCCAGTGAAACAAAATTCTCAGGTCCCTCAAGTCTTTCCCTGGGTGGGTCATTCAAAAGAACTTTCATGCCAAGTATTTCAGAAGTGCGCGCAATTTTCGATCCCACGTTGCCAACACCGACAATACCAATCGTTAATCCGGCCAAGTCTTTTCGCTGACGCATCGACCATGAAAACAAAGCAGAAGCTATGTACTGGTTCACACTTTCGGCATTACATCCCGGTGCATTTGTCCATTCAATTCCGGCCTTCTTGCAATAAGCGGTATCTATATGATCAAAGCCAATAGTTGCCGTGGCAATATATTTTACTTTCGAGCCCTCAAGTAATTGCCGGTTACAAATGGTCCGGGTGCGTGTGATCAGGGCATCCACGTCTTTGACAACCTCAGCCGTGGTTTTATTGCCGGGCAAATAAAGCACTTCGGCAAAAGGTTCCAAAGCTCCTTTTATATATGGTATTTTATCGTCGATTATGATTTTCATTCAAAAGAATGTGATTAGTTGTAATTTTTAGAAATTTATTGTGATTTGTTGTTGTTTATCATGATTGTTTGTCAAGTATTTTTATGTAATTATTCATTTTAACTCCCAGTTTATCAAGTTTCACTATTTCCGCATTAAAAAATTCTTCTGAAATAATATTTCTGTTACGTGCTTTGATTAACCAGGTTTTTGTTTCGGAATGAGAGCCTCGGGCATAAAACATAAAATTTTTTCGATCCTTAAAATGAAACCTTCCATAACCTTCTGAAATGTTGGCAGCAATGGAGTCAGCACTTTTAATAACCTGAACTCCCATTGAGTACTTCGCCAGATTATCCCATTCTCTTACAGTTTCCCAAACTTCATCGCCAACTTCCATGGAGAGTTGATAAATTTCAAGGTCTTCAAGTTTCATAGTCGTATCAATTTTAGTTTTACAAATTTACTTTAATCCATAGTGCATTTCATAATTGTAACATTTGGTTATTCGTTGTAATCTATTGTTATCTCTGGTGGTTGGACGTTTAACAGACCATTTGTGTACACCATTTTTTGTTATTATCACATTCAATAAATCTCCATAAATCACAATCAGTCGCTATAAATTACCATCAGTCACCACAAATCTCATTTAGTCACAATTAATCACCATAAATTTCTATCAATCTCAATAAATCACTATCAATCACTTTGACTTGTAATAGCTCTTCACCATTTCATCCAAAACCCAGCTGGTGTGTGCAGCCGATTCACCGGTGCTTACACATTTCCCTTTACCCAGTAGCTCATTTACCACCTGTTCAACCAGATTTTGGGAGATATGTTCAGGATTCTCAAACTCAAGTTGTTCAGTCCCTTCTATTGTTTTTACCTCCATTTTTCCGTGTGAAAAACAAGGCAAACTTATTTCACCCTCTTCACCAATAATTTGGATGTAATCTTCCGTTGAATTTTTGTCAACTACGAAACACCAGCTGCCGTTTCCTACAACTCCCGATTTATGTATCCACGTCCCGTTTACCGTATCTTCGGCAGGGTAGAGCCCGGCCCGATTTAACGCTGTCGCTTTTACCTCTGTGATTTTACCAAAGACAAAGTCAAGATAATCCAGTTGGTGTGATGCCAGATCGAAAAAATGACCGGCTCCGGCAATTTCAGGGAAAACATGCCAGTGCATGTCTTCCGGCTTTTGATTTCGCTCAGCAGCTTCTTTGTATAGTTTAACGTTTACCATGAGCGGCTTTCCAATAATCCCGGTTTCAACCAGTTCTTTGACCTTTAAAAAAGCAGGTAAAGTTCTGCGATAATAAGCCACCCAAAGTGGTTGCTGAGTTTGTTTTGCCGCTTCCAGCATTTCCTGACATTCATTGTAGTGACGAGCCATTGGCTTTTCAACATAAACAGGTTTTCCGGCACTCATGGCTTCAATGGCGTAATGGGCATGCGAATCGGGTGGGGTAGCAATGTAAATAGCATCTACTTCCGGATCGTTGATCAGTTCTGTTGCATCAGAATACCATTTTGGAATATGATGACGCTTTGCGTAATCCGCAGCTTTTTTAGCATCACGGCGCATAACTGCAACCAGTTTTGAATTAGGAACTTTGTAAAATGCAGGCCCGCTTTTTACTTCGGTCACATTTCCAACTCCGATTATTCCCCAACGGATGGTATGTTGATTACTGTTTTTCACAAACTATTTATTCTTCCAATATTATGGTTTCTATTCCTCCGTATAAAAGATAGTCAATTGTCATTGGTCACTGGGTTTCTTCCTAATGACAAATGACCGATGACAATTGACTAGTATTCAAACCGATCTCTAAAAGCCCACAAGCCAATTGCCGGATTGGAAATGTAAAACACTTCTTCGCCATCAGGCAGGGTATTGTAGCCGTCTTTCAACTTTGTGGGATCATATTTTGCAGTCATCTCGTCAAAATCACCATAAATAAAACCAACGCTCTCAATTTCTTTCTGCGTCAGATTGCCTTCGGCTTTCCCGGGGCAGTAGGTTATGCTAAAGCGACCTTCTGATGAACCATGGATGAGGTGAGCTGCCGCTCCCAGGTTACTCCTGAGGTCTTCGTTCTCATCAACCAGTTTTAAGGTGTGAGGCGTTCCGAAATAACCATATTTACGAATGAGCTTGTCGATCTGTTTATCTTCACCAAATTCTTTTAGTGCCGGAGCCAGAACGATCAGTTCACCATCGTCGGCCAGTGCCATACGGGTGCGGTAGATACTTTTGTTACCCAGCCAGGTACTTTTAAATTCGGTTGGATCGAGCCAAACCACCGCTTTTTTTATCGGTTTATCCAGCATCTCGAAATTCACTTCGAGCGATAATTTGGCTGCCTTATCAAACACATCAAAATCGTCGCCGATAAACAAGCCGAAAGTCTGCAGTTTGCCCTGTTTGTTCAGGCCAACCACGGTTTGCACATAAACAATGGGCATATGTGCCGCAAAATGTTCCGATGCATAGTTGAATACTTTACGCACCGGAGTATCAGCGCGACCCATCATTTTTTCCATGCCATAGGCTGCACCAATGTAATGGCTTTTGTTAATGCCTTCGGAACCACCTGTACCTACAAAAATGTTTTTGTTGTAATTAGCCATTCCCACTACTTCGTGCGGCACCACCTGGCCAATAGACAGGATAAGGTCGAAATTACCCTCCACCAGCAATTTATTTACTTGTGCCGGCCAGGGATAATCAACCGCGCCTCCCGAAACTTCCTTGATAAATTCGGCAGGAACATTTCCAAGCGTAATCACGTCGTTTCGCCAGTCGTGTTCGCGAATGAGACCGGCTGGCATTTTACCAAACATATGGCTGATCTGGTCAGGAGTCATGGGCGTATGCGTTCCCAAAGCCGGTAACACATCGGTAAGTTTATCACCAAAATATTCCCAGGCAAATTCGGTAAGGTCGCCTGCTTTTGAGGGCAGACGGGTATAATCGGGTGGTACAGCGAGTACCTTTTTTCTTGCTCCCATTTTGTCTAGCGCTTCAAAAAGTCCTTTTCTAAGATCTTCTCGTGTTAGCGATGTTTTGGTGGAACCGTTTTCGTAAAAAATCATGTTATTTGAATTAGGCGGAGGCCGAGGCAAAGGCAAAGAAAACGCCGATGCCGGTTTCCGCATTATTTTTCCAGTGAATGTATTAAAGCATTTAATTCCTCAATTACATCCTTGTAACGTACAATTAAATTCTCGACAATTTCAGCCGATGTATAGTTTTCGGCTTCCGCAACCAAAATCTGGCTGATGGCTTCGTAGGCACTACCTCTTGATATTTTATAGAATCGGGTTTTATCTCTGGCTTCAAAACGACCATATCCTTCGGCTATATTATGAACACAGGAATTTGCCGCTCTTCTCAAATCATCAGTGAGTGCATATTTTTCTTCAGGAGGAAAAGTTCGGGTGATTTTGTACACGTCTCGCAAAATAGCAAATGCCTTTTGCCAAACCGTCATATCCCTAAAATCATTGTACTTTTTAATCATCTCGAATTTTCCTGATCTTTTCTCCAGACTTTTTTCTTCTTTCTTTGCCTTCGCCTATGCCTATGCCTTCGCCTGTGCCTAAGCCTTCTTCTCTGCTTAACGTTTTACACGTGCATTTCCGCCCCAGATGCTCCAAACCTGTTCTTCGTCGGCAGGTTGTGCATAATCGGTGAGGAAAGTGGTGGCCATAGCACCGGTTGCCCAGCCAAACTGAGGCCATTTTTCAGGATCCCAGCCTTTTAGTATTCCGTAAAGCATGCCGCCTACATAACCGTCGCCACCACCAATCCGGTCGAGTACAGTTATTTTTCGCGGTTCAACCACATGCCAGTTATCGCCTTCCAACATAATTGCACCCCAAAGGTGTTCGTTTACGCTGATTACTTCACGCAAAGTTGTGGCAAATACCGAAGCATTCGGGAATGTTTCTTTCACTCTCGTGATGAGACCTTTGAAGCCATCAATTTTAGCTTTTAATCCTTCGCCGCCGGCCGGTGGTCCTTCAATACCAAAACACAACTGGAAGTCTTCTTCATTTCCTATTAGAATATCAGAAACAGAAGCAATTTCAGTGAAGTCTTTGCGGAGTTGCTCTTCACGTCCTTTCCAGAATGATGCGCGGTGATTCAGATCGAATGAAATACGCGTGCCGTGTTTTTTAGCTGCACGTGCAACTTCCAGGCAAAACTGGGTGGTTTCGGGCGATAAAGCGCCAATTAATCCGGACAGGTGAACAATCTGCACACCTTCTTCTCCGAAAATTCGTTCGAGATCGAAATCCTTCACATTCAAAGTTCGGCCAACTTCGCCGGCACGATCGTTAAAAACGCGCGGCCCGCGCAATCCGTAGCCACTATCAGCAATATTAATCTGGTGACGGTAACCCCATGGATTACCCTGTTCAACTTCCGGTCCTTCGTAGTCCATATGGCGGGCGCGCAGATTACTTTTAATGAATTGTGCAATCGGACTTCCTTTTACAAAGGTTGTCAGCACTTTAACCGGCATTCCAAGGTAAGAAGGAATGCTGGCCACATTGGTTTCGGCGCTGGTGGCTTGCATGGTGAACTTGTCACTGGAATGAACCGGTTGCCCGTTATCGGGTGTTATTCGTGTTCCCATGCTGGTAGGAACCAACATGGCATATTTGCAGTTTTGCTTTAATTCGATACTCATTTTCTATTCGTTTTAAACACCTTTTCAAAACTACGTTCAAAAGGCTCATAGGTTAATATTTTCTTTTTCAGGTAGAAGCTAAACTCCTCCAAATGCACTGTATCCGCCATCAACAGGAATAACTATTCCGGTAATAAAGTTTGAAACATCCGAAATAAGGAAAAGTGTTGCTCCCTGCAGATCTTCCGGTTCTCCGAATTTTCCCATCGGTGTGTTGTCCACAATTTTTTGACCGCGCGGCGAATACTTTCCGGTTTTTTCATCCATAACCAGGAAACGGTTTTGATGGGTAATAAAAAATCCCGGAGCAATGGCATTCACACGAATTCCAACTTTTGCCAGGTGCACCGACAACCATTCAGTAAAATTATTGATGGATGCTTTGGCTGCTGAATAAGCGGGAATCTTGGTAAGCGGCTTGTAGGAGTTCATCGATGAAATATTCAAAACCACACCTTTCTTATTTTTCAGCATGTCGCGGGTGAAAACCATAGTTGGCAGTAAAGTTCCTTTAAAATTCAGGGCAAATACTTTATCGAAACCTTCCATTTCCAGACCGTAAAATGTATCTTCCAGCGCATCGAGGTTCTCGTCCAGTATTTGTTCAACTTTTGTTGTAGCCTGCGGACTGTTTCCTCCGGCACCGTTAATTAGTATATTTATCTCTCCCAGTCTTTCGTTGATCACGGCTTTTGCGGCTTCCAGCGATTCTTTATCAAGAACATTGGCTGCCACGCCAATTACCTCAGCACCCGATTCGGCAGCGATCTCCTCCGCCACCTTATCGGCCACTTCTTTGTTGATGTCGGCAATGGCGATTTTGGTTCCTACAGATGCAATGGCTTTTACCATGGCACTTCCCAAAACACCGGCGCCCCCGGTTATTACACAAACTTTTCCGCGTAAATCGTCAAATGATAATGGATTCATAATTTTTTATTGGTTTATTTAAATTCTTTGTAATAGTCCACGTTTTCTTTGGTTATAATATCGATGGAAGTGTAATTTTTTATTTCAATTTCACGCTTCTGAACCACACTCCTGAATAATTTATTGACCGCATTATAGCCTTGTTCTTCGGGTCGCTGGCATATCAGAAACTGGACCAGGTCCTTCTTCAGAAAATCCACATTTTCTTTAACAAGATCGTGGCCGATCACCATAATTCCTTTACGTCCCGTTTGCTCCAAAAGGTTACCGATATGGAACACTTTTGAGTTGGTTACAAAAATCCCTTTAATGTTCTTTGTATCGATGATTACTTCAATTTTTTTCATCCACTCCCGGTCATCCGTATCCGGCACATCGGTGGTGAATAACTGATGCGGTGTAAATTCTTTTTTAAGAAACCAGTCGTAAAAGGCTTTTTCGCGTTGGATCAAGTGGTTTTGGTTGTCCATTTCTTTGGCAAAATGCACCACCATGATATTTCCGTCGGGAAGGATCATGTCGAGCAGTTTTCCCGATACAAGTCCGCTTTGGTACGAATCCTGACCAATATAACTCAATTGTCCCGCATCTTTAATTTCCGAATCGATAAAAACGAAAGGAATGTTCAGTGCTTTCAGCTCATCGATAAACTGCAAGGCTTCTTTTTTAAAGAAGGGCGCAAGCACCACTCCGTCGGGTTGTAATTCCAGAATCTTATCACATTCTTCACTAAAACTTTTCGAGTCGTTTTGTTTAAATTGGAACGACTGGATCTGCAGTCCGTATTGCGGAAGTTCTGAAATCCGCTTTTCCACACCCACCAGCGGTTTGTTCCAGTATCCGTCTTCCGAAGGTGGTTCGGGCAGAAGTGTAGCAAACAGGGCCGACTTTTTCGAAGCCAATGTACTGGCCAGAATATTCGGTTGGTAGTTCAACTCGTCGATGATACTGAGAATCTTTTTTCGTGTTGATTCAGCTACCTCGCCACGGTTATGTAGTACCCTGTCAACTGTTCCGATCGACACCTTGGCCCTGACCGCAATGTCTTTTATTCGTATTTGTTTGTTGGATTCGATAACTGATTGTTTTATAGTTATTTAGTTAATAAGTTTAATTTTGATACTTACAAATCTAAAGAAAAAATTTGTTTTTCGTGTTCGTACACGGAAAATTTAAGTTAAATTTGGAAATGGAGGACGAACCAATAAAATTAACGGTAAAGTCGCAGTAATTAGTTGCTTTTATCGCTAAAGGAAATTCAGATTTTTGCTGTCAGAAAATGTTCGATTCAGGGAAAAAAATTTTGTAATCAGTAAACTTCCTCTTAAGTTTAAAAAGTTGAATCGTAACAAATCAAAACAATATTCAAATCTAAACTAATACAACATGCAAAACCGAAGAGAATTTTTGACCCTCGTTGGCACCATTGCTGCCGGCGCCGTAGTTGCCGATCCTTTAAAAGCCTCCGTTTTGGCCGATTCGAAAATGAAAGTGGTACTGGTTGGAACCGGTATCCGCGGAAACAGTTTCTGGGGCAAACGACTTGTCGATGTGTACAGCGATATCCTTGAGTTTGTTGCACTGGTTGATATTAACCCGGGCCGTGTAAAATATGCTGCCGATTACATTGGCGTTGGCCCCGATTGCAAGACCTACACCGATTTTGATGAAATGATCAGCGAGAATTCGCCTGATCTGATCATTGTTACAACGCCCGATGCAACTCATCACGAGTATATCATTAAGGGATTGAAAAATGGTGTTGATGTGCTGACCGAAAAACCACTGACTACCGACGAAGACAAATGCCAGCAAATACTGGATGCCGAACGCCTCTCCAAACGTAAAGTAATAGTTGGATTTAACTACCGTTGGAGCCCGTACAGCACAAAAATAAAGGAGCTGCTGATGAATAAAGCCATTGGCGACCTCGTTTCGGTTGATTTTACCTGGATGCTGAACACCAGTCACGGGGCATCGTATTTCCGCCGGTGGCACGGACAGCGCGAGTGGAGTGGTACTCTGCTTATACATAAGGCTACGCACCATTTCGACCTGCTGAACTGGTGGATCGATTCCGATCCTGCGGAAGTGTTTGCCTACGGCGACCTTGAATTTTACGGAAGGCGACCCGAGAAAAGCGGGGTGAACTGCCGTAACTGCGATGAAAAAGCAACCTGCCCGTTTTACTGGGACATTACAAAAGACAAAACAGCTTACAACCTGTATGTAAAAAACGAACAATACGACGGCTATATCCGCGACAACTGTTTGTTCCGCCCCGAGATAAACATTTACGACAAAATGAATGTAAATGTAAAATACGCCAACAATGTAATTCTGAATTACATGTTGACTACCTATTCGCCCTGGGAAGGCTGGCGTGTTGCTTTTAACGGAACTGAAGGCCGCTTGGAGGCTTTCCTTGATGTCCCTTATCTCGAAGAAGTAAAACTGTCGCAGGACGAATTGCACGCGGCCGAAATGGACCAATCGGGAAATGCCGATATTCGTTATAAACCAATGATTCTGCATAAACTATGGAGCAAACCCGAGACCATTGAAGTTGGTTTCCAGCGCGGAGGACACGGTGGTGGCGATGTGCGTTTGCACGACCAGATCTTCCGAAATGACCAGGAACAGGATAAGTACCTGCACATGGCCGGTACCCGCGACGGCGCCATGTCGATATTGATTGGAACTGCGGCTCGTAACAGCATCGAAAGTGGTGAGCCGGTAAGTGTAGCCAGCTTAACTACACTACAACCGCGAGCAAAACGAATTGTGAAATCATAAATCTAATATATTGGGGATCTGACTCGAAGTCGGGTCCCTAATTTTTGGTTTCGATTACTATAAAGGTGTGCCTTGTTTGATTATAAAGAATTCAGGGTGACGGTATTTTGAATTATCTTTCCACTTAAAATGCATACTCCATATTGTCATTATAAGAAAGCACTTAAAGTTAAACATCATAGGCCTAGTACCATAATTTCATACATTATTTTGTGAATTGTGCCTTCGTTGTTTGAAATAATTTCAGCGAAAGGTGGATTTACTGCTTTTGGAATGTTCTTTTCCTGTGTCGCATCCGGCGACATTATCATGCATTACATGATACGAAAACTTGAGACAATTTCGCTTTTATATTCTTTCATAGTGAAGATCTTTTACGATCTGGATTGCAACAACGGCATAAAAGTTTATTATTTCTATAAGCTACGGGTGTCAGTTTGAGCTGATTTTGAGATGTTTTAGTTTGATAACTCCACCTTTTGCCGTAACTTGAATATTAACACACATATGTAGCTGATCCCAAAGTTATTTGTTAATCTTAAAATCAATCAACATGAAACCTTTTTACCTTTCCTTGTCAGGCATAATTTGCTACTGTAATATCCGCTGTATTTTAATTAAGAAACTTAATAAATTCATCAGTATAATTGCAATTCTTGTGCTGTTGATTTTCATTATTGCAGCTCCGATTACAGGACAAACTTTGATGCATTCCTACACTTTTGAAGATGGTTCTGCTAGTGATATGGTCGGTGATGCTAATGGTACAGTCTTGGGTGGTACTATTGCTGATGGTGTTTATACTGCTAATTATAATGGTGACTGCATTATGCTTCCTGCGTCAGAAATTGCTATTAATAGCTATTCTGCGGTAAGCCTGGAAGCCAGTGTTATAGCAAGTGAGAATGCTCCGACAAATTCAATGCTGTTTTATTTAGGAGGTTCTACGGGAGGATTAGGAACAGACGGCATGTTTGTGACTCCGAAACACTGGAATGGCCTTGTTACCCGCGGAGCCATTTCTACCGGTCATTATACATCTCCATGGCTCACGGAGACTGCCGTAACTTCCTATCCAATAACAGCATCAGGTTTACATCATGTTGTACTTACTATTGATAGCCTTAAGTTAAGTCTTTATATTGATGGCGAGTTGGCCGGAACAGATAATTTAGCGGCGATGGGCAATAGTATTTCGGCCTTATCCAATGATTATGGATGGATAGCCCGCGGTGGATATGTCGCTGATCCCACATGGCTCGGTATTTTAGATGAATTCAACATCTACAAAGGTATACTGGATCCGGATACAATTGTAGCAAAGGCCAATGCTTTCCTGGGGTCGTCAAATACGAAATTGAGCGGGATTTCTCTTGATGTAGGTACTCTTGAACCTTCATTCAATACTTTGTATAAAAGGTATGTTACTGTAGTACCAGAAGGAACAGAAACGATAAATATTACAGCAACACCTGTAATGGATGGTGCAACAGTAAAAGGCGATGGAGCAATTAAACTTACACAGGGAACTGCCAATGCTGTTCTCACTGTTACTGCATCTGATGGGATAACCGCAGAGACTTATACCATAGAAATCAGTACAAAAGTGGCACCGGGCAACAAAACGCTTACCCATGCCTACCGTTTTGAAGACGGCACAGCAAACGACTACATTGGTGATGCTCATGGTGTTCTTATGTACGATTCTGATGTATCAGGCGGTTCACTCATACTGAATGACGGAGAATTTGTTTCTTTACCGGGCAAAGAAATCGATATTCCTTCGTATGATGCTGTATCAGTTGAAGCCTGGTACACACCTGAAGGCTGGACAAATCCGGGATTCCATTGTGTTTTCGCTTTTGGGAATACTTATGTTGATTTGGGAGTTGATTACTTTATTTTTCAGCCAGCGAGGGAAGACAATGCTTCACTGACCGGTGTTTCAACAGGCGATTATTTTGAACCATGGGCGACTGGAAACGCAGTAACTTCATATGAAACAGATGATCCTGAGCAACACCATGTTGTTTCGATTCTGACCAATGAAGGTATTTACCAGTATCTTGATGGTGATTTTTCCGGATTCACTGCCTATACCGGTAGCAATGCTCTTTCTTCAGTTAGCAACGAATTAGCATACATAGGAAAATCGGTATTTGCCTGGGATCCAACCTGGAATGGTACTGTTGAAGAAATGAATATCTATAATGTGGCTCTTAGTGCCGGGCAGGTTGCATACCAATACGAGAACGGACCCTCCGGAATTGTGTACAATGATGCTTATCTGTCAGAATTGACAGTTGATACAGGATGGCTCGCCCCAGTATTTACACCGGCCGCAAAATCTTACGTATGGTATGTACTAGAGGGTACAGGTACCGGAAATATAAGTGCAATCCCTTTTGGTTTAAATGCAGGAGTTGAGGGTGATGGAGCCTTTGACTTAATGGCTGGAGATACAACAGCAGTTATTGTTGTTACAGCCGAAGACAGCACAATCACCGAGACCTATACGATTAAAATCGAAATGGTTGATGAGATGCCTTATTTTTACCTTGACACCAATGACGTAACCATAATATGCCAGAACTGTCATCCTGGAGATACCGGAACTGTAAATGCTATAGTTTATGAAGCTGTAGATAGTACTTTACTGCGAAAACGCATTAATGAAGGAGTTGATTTAAGTAAAGTTTGTACTTCATTAATAACGGATATGAGTTTAATGTTTTTAGGTGCAGAATCTTTTAATCAGGATATAAGTTCCTGGGATGTTAGTAAGGTAACCAATATGTATGGAATGTTTGGTTTGGCATATGCTTTCAATCAGGATATCAGTTCCTGGGATGTGAGCAATGTCGAAGATATGGTAGCTATGTTTTATTCCGCTACTTCTTTTAACCAGGACATCAGTTCCTGGGATGTAAGCAATTTAAGGGACATGTCGTGGATGTTTAGTTATGCAACCACCTTTAATCAAAATATCAGCACTTGGGATGTAAGTAATGTCACGAATATGTTTTCGGTGTTCAATTCAGCCAGTTCATTTAATCAAAATATTAGCTATTGGGATGTAAGAAAAGTGAAAAATATGGCTGCTATGTTTTACAGTGCTAATGATTTTAATCATGATATAAGTTCATGGCATGTAGACAGCGTAACAGATATGAATGCAATGTTTGCCTCTGCAAATTCTTTTAACCAGGATTTGAGTTCCTGGGAGGTTGGCAATGTGACGAATATGAGTGGCATGTTTGAAGGAGCATCTTTATTTAACCAGGATATTGGTTCCTGGGATGTCAGTAATGTAGTGGATATGTCAGGGATGTTCAGTTTTGCAAGTACCTTTAATCAAAATATCGGCTCATGGGACGTAAGTAATGTAACCAATATGAGCCGAATGTTCTACAATGCGTATGAATTTAACCAGGACGTCGGTTCGTGGAATTTAATTAAGGTAAAAGATATGAGTTTGATGTTTTCTTACGCCACTAAATTTAATCAGGATATAGGTTCATGGAATGTAGATAGTGTAATGGATATGTATGCAATGTTCGCTTCAGCTAATTCTTTCAATCATGATCTCTCGGATTGGTGTGTAGAAAACATAGCATTCGAACCCGGGGATTTTGCTACGGATTGTCCGTTGCAAGTAGAGTATTACCCGGTTTGGGGAATGTGCTCAACAAAAGTGAGTGCCGAAGATATTAAATATGCTGAAGTAATATCGGTTTATCCCAATCCAACCAATGGTTCAATAACAATTGAAACGGGTTCTTCAGGACATTGTCTGATTAATATTACTACTTTAAATGGTCAGTTGTTATTGAGTAAAAAAATGGAAGGAATTAAGGATGAAATTGATCTTTCTTTCTTGGGGAGTGGAATCTATATAGTTAGAATCAGTTCAGAAGGTGCTGTAAGGACAGATAAACTTATTAAATTGTAATTCTTATACCAAAAATATCGGAAAACACAGGTACATGCCTGTGCTTGCTGATACAAAAATAATCGTGCATCTTTAAATCATAACTATACCCTAACCAAACTATCTTTTTATTAGTTTGTTGAAAACATAAAGCCTCATTTAAATGCTTTATGTAGCTACACATTTAAAGGCTCCTGGAAAAGTATTGTCTTTTCATTCAGCTTTTCTGAAAGGAATGAAGTTGATATTCCTTTTGATGTGTTTTAGTTTCTACAGTTACTCACAGGAATATTACTACGAACTCAATAAAATACCTCATAAGGGGGAACTCAGTAACTTCCGGGGTACGGCTATGCTGCAGGATTCAAAAGGCTTTATGTGGTTTGGATCTTTGGACGGACTGTACCGATATGATGGTGCTCATTTCAAGGTGTACCGATTGGACTTGCAGGATACAACTTCACTTTCTAATAGTTTTGTTAATGCAATATTTGAAGATTCTGAAGGGATTATTTGGGTGGCTACAGATAGGGGAATAAGCAGATATTATACAGAATCTGATTCTTTCCAACGTATTCCTAATAACGCGAACACTTCGATGTCTCATACTTTTATCTGCCTTGAGGAATACAACAAGAGAATAATTTGGATGGGTTCAGTGTATGGAATCACTAAATATGATAAGGAGACCCGAGAAATTACAAATTTTCACAAAGATGATCCAGATGTAATACTTGAAGAGGGGATAATGGAGATTAAATCAACATCTGAAGGTAACTTATTGATCCAGGATCTCAGAGGAGAAAAATTTAAGATTTTCACCCGGAACGATTCTCTCGTAAAAGTAGGAGACATTCGTGGATTTCCTATTTATCAAGATACATTGGGTATTTACAAAGTGGATAATTGGCGATCTATTGAAGATGACTTAAGCACGGCAAAAGAGAGCCTGCGAAAGAACCAGTTGTCAGGAAAGGATATATGGAGCTCCTATTCGGATAGTGACCAAAATATATGGATACGGACAGAGAAAGGAATTCATTGCTTCAATCAAAATCTGGATTTGATTTTTTATGTTCCGAATTTTCAGTCCAACATCGTACTCCAGCAAGGTGATTATATGGAGCGTGAATATACCACCCACGTATACGAAGATACCAATCATTCATTATGGTATTTTGGTGAAGATGGCATCTATCAGATTGTTCGCAAAAAGAAGATTTTTAATCAATACCCCCTCAATTTAGGTTGGGAGATCACATGTATGGCACCCATTGACAAAGACCATATTTGGGTGGGTAACAGTATGGGTGTTTTTAAGTTCGATCGTACGACTAAAGATTATACCAATTATTCGGTTATTCCAGGTTTTGGGTATTTGGGTTGGGTACGATCGATGTTACTGAATAGCGACAACACACTTTGGGTAGGCACCCATTCAAATGGCCTTTTTGCTTTGAATAAAGATGGTCAGCTCATTAGACATTTCAAACCAGTCTGGCATCAGGACATTAACAAAAGGAGATTCTTCCAGCCCAGACAGATTTTCGAAGATAGTCAGGATCGAGTTTGGATCTTATCCGAATGGGCTCGCCCCTGTTACTTTGACCGGGATAAAGATCGCGTCATGTTTTTGGCCAGCAATCCTGTCGCGGATGATGATTTTGAGCCCAAAAATATAGTAACCATAATCGAATCTTCTTCCGGTAATCTTTATGTCATGGGGGAAGCCGGATTTTATAAAGTTGTACCTCCTTTTATTCAAGTAAGTGACTCAACTGTAATGCCCCGAAATATAATTAAGTATAATGGTAAGAATCAGTTTGGAGAAATCCATGAAATGAATGGGGAATTTTCTTTTTTAGATAATTCCGGAGATATCTGGATGGGATTTCCGGGAGCAGAATTCGTGAGCAGGATCATACCAGACGAAGAAACAAAAGATCGATTATTAAAAGTTATTAATTTCTTTCCTGGAGATGGCTTAATCAATGGACCTGTTCATTCCTTTGTTCAGGACCACAACAATAATATCTGGATGGCATCTGCTGCAGGAATATCAAAATTCAATCGTGCAACAGGAAATTTTACCAATTATTATCAAAGGCAAGGTTTGCCTACCCGCTTTTTTAATGATGCAACATCACTGGAAAGTGGAGAAGTCGTGATGGCCACTTTTGGATTGGTAATATTTCATCCAGACAGCCTGCCCATAAACGATTTTGCGGCTCCTGTTAAAATCACGGATTTGCAGATTAATAACGAATCCATTAAACCATCTCCCGGATCTGTGTTGGAAAAATCCATTGAATACACAGATTCCATCGAGCTTACTTATAATCAAAACAACCTCTCATTTTCCTATGCTCTTCTAAATTACATTAATCCGGACCTCAACCAATATAAATACAAACTTGAAGGATATCATGATGAATGGATTTTTGCAGGAAACAGAACTAAAGTTGATTTTACAAATCTTGATCCGGGTGATTATACTTTTAGGATTATAGCAGCCAATGAGGAAGGCATTTGGAATGAAGAAGGAGCCTCGCTTCAAATTTTTATTGCTGCTCCCTGGTGGAAAACAACAACCGCTTATGTTTCCTATGTTTTGTTTGTTTTAATTTCGCTTTATTTTATTCGTCGTTATGAATTAAACCGACAGAGTCTTAGGCATCGATGGGAACTTAAACAATTGGAAACAGAAAAATACAAAGAAATTGATCAGGCGAAATCAAAATTTTTTGCCAACATTTCTCATGAATTCCGTACCCCCCTTACCCTTATCCGGGGACCCTTAGAAGAACTCGATAAGCAACAAACTGAAAATATTCCTGTGAAAAAAGACTTGATTGGGATTATGAAAAGGAATACGGCGAGACTCCAGCGCTTGATCAACCAGTTGCTTGATATCTCAAAAATGGAAACTGGGCAAATGAAACTGCAGGTTCGCAAGGGAGATATTGAAAAATTCCTTCGAAGCATCATCCTTTCATTTCTGTCGCTGGCCGAAAGTAAAAATATTCATTACAGTTATGAGTTTCCCGGGGAGAATCATCTTGTTCTTTATGACGAGGACAAATTGGAAAAAATAGTAATCAACCTGATTTCTAATGCATTTAAATTCACGCCTAAAAATGGTAAGATTAATATTAGGTGTGAATACGAATACAGGAAAGGAGCTGAAGATCCTGAATTGATTAACATTTCGGTAGAAGATACCGGTAGAGGAATTGCTGAGGATAAGCTCGATAAAATATTTGATCGGTTTTACCAGGTAAACGATTCCAGTAAAAGAGACACTGAAGGAACAGGAATTGGTCTTGCCCTGACCCGCGAATTGGTGAAGATTTATCGTGGAGAAATCAGTGCTGAGAGCAAGGAAGGAATAGGTAGCACGTTTAAACTCAAACTCCCGGTTAGCGAGCTTAGGTTTCAGGATTATGAGCTTGATCCTGTAACTAAAAAAGACTCATTATCGGAGAGAGAGTCTTTTCAGGAACAGGAAGAAACAAAGAACTTCATCGGTAAAAAACTACAAACTTCAAAAGACAAACCTTTAGCCTTAATTGTAGAGGACAATTCGGATCTGAGGACATATATCTCCGGTATCCTTGGAAATAATTACAGGATTCAAACGGCAGAAAACGGAAAACTTGGTTATGATATGGCGGTAGCAAAAATTCCGGATATTGTGATCAGCGACCTGATGATGCCTGTAATGGACGGAGTGGAGTTGTGCAGGATGATTAAGGAAGATGAGCGCACCAACCATATCCCGGTGATCATGTTAACAGCCAAAGCAGATAAGGGTAGTAAAATGGAAGGGCTGAATACAGGCGCAGACGATTACATCATTAAACCTTTTGATGCCGAAGAATTACATACGCGCGCAAAAAACTTAATAGATCAGCGCAAAAAACTCAGACAAAAGTTCAGGAAAGATTTTATACTTCCGAAAAAAACAGATATTACCGTTTCCCAGAATGATCGGTTAATCAGAAAAGTATTTGATCTTTTTGAAAAAAATTATTCGGATTTCAACTTTAATGTAGATGATATGAGCGCTGAACTTCATATGAGCAGGACACAGTTCTACAGAAAAGTACACGCACTCACCGGGGAATCTCCCAATGAGTTGTTCAGGGTATTTCGGATGAAAAAAGCTGCAGAACTTATAAAAGCAGGAAATTCGAACATTACTGGTGTGATGTACGAGGTGGGTTTCAAAAGTACTTCTCATTTTGCCAACTCCTTTAAAAAATACTTTGGTCAGAATCCATCTGAATACAGGAATTCCCTGAAGTAAATAAATCTGTATTTATGCCCCCCAATGCTATTTACAAGCCTTAAATTCTTCTGCTAAATCCAGTTTTGTAACACTCGGTTCAATTTGGTACAATACCAACCTATTTTAGCACAATACCAGTTGATATTGATATATAGCGTGTTGTAACTTGTTTCTGAAAACTATTCAAGCAAAGGAATAGAATTAACAATCATTAATTCATAAGGTCATGAAAAGTATAATTACAAGTTTTGTTTCAAACAAACCCCGAAGGATTTATTTAAAAAATCTAAGTTTTCTTCTATTCAGCATATTTATCACCTTAACCACTTCCAATGTTGAAGCTCAATTAATCGATATTCCAAATTTAGTTGTTCTTGAGGGAGCGTCAGTTTTTGACAGCAAAGAAAAAGCATTCAAATCAAATGCGGAGATTGTTATAAAGGATTCGGAGATACTACGAATTGGAAGCGTAGGTGATTTTGAATATCCTGACGATGCCACTGTTTATGATGTGTCAGGAAGATTTATTATACCCGGATTAGTCGATTTTCATGTTCACATGGGAGCTTACAGTCCTAACGGAATAACCATGGCAAAATACTTAGCCGCTGGTGTGACTTCCATACGTATTGCCGGAACAATACATCCGGAAGCTATCGTAAAGTTAAAAAATGACGTGAAGGAGAGACGGCTAGATGGTCCAAGGTTGTTTGTAGCCGGTCATTTCATAGATGAACCCGGCAGGACGGATAATACTGTTAAAGTAGGCAATGCAGATCAGATGCGGGCAGAGATCCAAAGACAGGCTGCAATTGGGGTGGATTACATCAAACTTTACTGGGATGTAAGTCCGGAACTTCTTGGTGTGGCTGTTGAAGAAGCGCATGCTCTTGGATTGAAGGTACTTGGTCATTTGAGAAAAACAAGTTGGACAGAAGCTGCGAATCTTGGCATTGACTTCCTTACCCATTGTGGTTCCGATGGTCCTATCTGGGAATTGGTAGATAATGATAGTGTGCGGAATATCCTAAGAAGTAACGATCCACCGCGTCCTTATTATCCCGATATTAAACCAGAGGAATACTTCCATCTATGGGCAGAAAATGTGAATCTGGAAGGAGATCGAATGGACAGCCTCATCGATGCTTTAGTCCAGGGAAATGTGACCGTTGATCCAACTATGGCACCCATGCAATCACTTTTTTTTGGAGATGATACAGAAATTCTCGCAAAACTTCACCCCGAGTGTACTCCGGCCGAAATCACCGATAGATGGGGTGTAGGATGGCAAACGAAAAACCCAAAAATCACCAGTAATCCCTTCTATACCACAGGAAAAGAAATATGGCCTTTAACCCAGGAAATTACCCGTAAGCTCTATGAGGGTGGAGTCAGACTTACTACCGGATCAGACTTTGTAATGCCCTGGATTACACCAGGTGATGGACTGCATAGGGAGTTAGAATTGTTGGTAGAAGCCGGAATACCAGCCGATGAAGTGCTACTTATCGCAACAAAAAATGCAGCGGAAGCCTTAGACGTATTATCAGAAACCGGTACGATAGAAGAAGGAAAACTTGCCGATTTGGTAGTATTGGCAGCGAATCCGTTGGAAGACATTCGTAATTCAAATACCGTTCAGATGGTCTTTAAACAAGGACACTACTATCAACCAGATGTTTTACTGGATGCTATTGGTGTAAATTGCAGCAAACCGGACTGGCAACAGTTGAGCTCCATGGATATTGCCAGGGGATACTTGTCATCCTGTACCATCGATAGTTTGATCTATATATTTGGTGGTGAAACTACTCCAGTCTATACAAATTTAGATTCTGCTGATGTATTTAATACTAAAACAAACCAGTGGATGGACCTGGAAGCCATTCCAACGGCTGTAGTTAGTCCGGCTGTAGAAGAAGTGAATAGCAAGATTTATGTTCTCGGTGGTTTGACTCACACAAGCGGAAATGGGATTGGTATGAATACGGTTTATGAATATGATCCTGATGGAAATAAATGGGTGCAAAAAAACAATAGCCCATATACGATAGGAGCCTGGTCGTCGAAAGTCATGGATAGTACCATTTATTTATTCGGCGGAAGTAATAATATGCCTTCAGATGCCAATAAAGCATGGACTTATGAACCCGCATCAGAAACATGGACTTCACTGCCCAATATGTTATATAATCAAGCATATGGAAATTCGGTTGAACTTATAGATAATAAATTCTACTACATCGGGGGATCACTGGAGTCAGGTTTTTATGGTCCAACAGGTAAGTCTCAGGTTTATGATCCTAATGAGGGCAATTACACAGAATTGGCTGTGATGCCTGTCCCGGTGGTGCAACACCGAACTGTTGTTTATAATAATAAGATCCTTGTTTTTGGAGGTTCTAAAAGTATCTATGCCGGTTGCAACTGGAGTTGTAGTGTAGGTACAAATTGTATTCAAGAGTACGATCCGGCTACGAATACGTGGACATTAATGAGACCTATGCCATTTACACGCTCTGCAATGACAGTTGAAAAAGTGGATAATTATGTATACCTGATTGGAGGATATCCGAATGGAAGGGATTTGGATCAACCATTAGATGAGGTTAGGCGCTTTAACCTGAATTATTTGGAAGAATGGTGTGAAGGAGTGAATATCCAGGAACCATCTAAGGCACTGAAGGTGGGAGATGAATATACTCTAAATGCAGATATTTTACCATCAGATTTTGCGAACAAAGCTATGATTTGGACATCGGATAACGACTCAGTGCTTACTGTTACTGATTCGATAAACGGAATAATCAAATGTGTGGGCGATGGAACGGCTATGATAACGGCACAGCTCAAATACGGAAGCAATTCTGATGCGATAAGTCTGACTGTTAATAAAAATCTGCCACCGGTTTTAACGCTCGAAGAGGATACATTTGACCTGATTATGGATTCAATCGTTAAAGTGTCGAGTAATGAAGATTGTTTTGTTTACCTGGTTACGGAGGGTACCGGAAATTCTCTTTCCGAAATAATACGTAATCGCGTAAAAAGTACCATGCAGGCATTTGCGGATAGTTCGATTGAAATTAATATTTCAGATCTTGAGGTAGGAACTTACTGGTTGTATGCAAGGGATCCCTACAAAAATATTTCAGAACCGGTAATATTAATAATAGAAGATACGGGTACAGGGATCAATCGGCAAATTTCTGAGAATTTCAGAATCTATCCTAATCCAACCAATGGTGTATTAACCATTGAGACAAGCGATTTGAACAATTGCCACATCAGTATTACAACAATGAACGGCCAGGTTCTTCTTAGTAAAGAGGTACAAGGAAACAGGATGGAAATAGATGTATCTGAGTTCCGGAAAGGAATTTATTTGATCACTATTAAGTCTGACAAGGCTGTACGGACAAAGAAAGTGATTAAGCTTTAATCGCTGATATTCAGGATTCTTTTTAATGGCGTTATAATAATATTTTTATTCTTGCGTATTATTAGCAAAGCACTTTTTAAATCTTTTAAGTGGGAAGCCAGTGAAAAAAAGATTAAAAATATTTATCATTATAGGTTTTTCAATTCTGCTCTTACTTTTTCTAGGTACAAGTTTCTATGTTGAGTATCGGGTTCAGGAAACGTGTAAATTGGCACTTGAGTCCTATCCCGGAGACAAAATTCAGGCTCTTGTAAATGTGGCACAAAGCCGTGCTGAATGTGATGATGAAAAATCAAGAGCGTTGTGGGCAATGGGGCAGTTAGGCGCAAAACAGGCACTACCTTATTTGCTCGAAAATTACGATGGCATTGAAGAGACTAATATTTGTATTTACGAGGCTCAATTTGCCATTAAAAAGATCCAAAATGATTCGTTTAATTTGCCCGGATTTCTGTGGAGATGGTTATTGGAAAAATAAATAATCTGCCATATAATACAGCCAGTCTTTATCTGGCCATGTCATCCACCATCCTATATCAAGCATCCAGCATTTCAACATTTTCCACCTCAATCACCGGCATATTTTCCAGGTCCTGCATGGCATTGATCAGACCAACCTTGCTGTAATTGGGTAAATCGGCTGGGGTGATCCGCCAGACTTTTATTTTACCCTCTGTAATCAGCCGGGCACGCTGGGTGCCGGAGAGCAGGGGAGTGTCGGGTGTCCACCAGCTGGTGCCGTCCCAAAACACCGGATTGGCAGTGTAACTGTCGCTGATGCAGCCGTTTTTTACGATCAATATATCGTCGCAGTCACCTCGCTGATTGAAAAGGAAATTCAGCCGTTTCCGGTCGGCATATTTCAAATGATAATCAATTTCATTGTCTTCCACCAGTTTCAGGCTTTTTATCGGGCGGTATTTATGAGCAATGAATTCAATCTTTTCAATTTGCTCGGAATATATCACCCGGCAACGAAAAAGTCCGGTTTTAGCTTTTTCAGGAATTTGAATCGAATCGGCTAATGAAATAAGGTCGGAACAGGAATACGCTTTTTTTCTGGCCAGATTGAAACGATGCTGGTGAAATTCCAGGTTAAAGAGTTTCCCGTCGAGGCATTTTATGGTTTCAAGCAAAAATCGGGACATACACTTTTTTAATCATTTCGTCGTACTCATTTTGGGCATCGCTCATAAACGTAATTCCGCCACCGCTTTTATAAACGAGTTCTCCGTTTTGGTTTTCGATGTAGCGTATCAAGACGCAGCTGTCGAGGTTTTGCCCGTCGAAATACCCAAAAATACCGGTGTAAAAACCGCGCTTGTAATTTTCGGCGGCTTTAATAATTTCCACGGTCTTTTTTTTGGGTGCTCCGGAAATGGAACCTGCCGGCAACATGGTAAAGATAATGTCGCCAATATTTTCTGTATAATCTTTGGGAAGGTTACCGGTAATTTTCGAACTTACCTGCCACAAGTCGCGTCGGTTGGTTTTTATGCGTTCCAGGTATCGGAATTTTTCCACCGTAACATTTTCGGCCACCAGGCTCAGATCATTACGGATTAAATCGACAATAGTGTTGTGTTCAGCCAGTTCTTTCGAATCTTTTAGAATGAGTTCTTCAGCATTCTCGATGCTGGCATCCATTGTTCCTTTCATCGGAAATGAAGCAATCTTTCCATCCGTAATCTGCACAAAAGTTTCAGGAGAAAAACACACAAATTCATTGTTCAAAAGGATTTTGTATGGCGCCGAACTTCGCTCAAAAATATCGGTGAGCGAAAGGTTGGTCCGCACCTGTGTTGGTTGAGTGAAATTGAGCAAATAGGTATCGCCGTTATGAATGAGCTGCTGAACCTGGTCAAATCCTTTTTTATAATCTTCTATAGAAACCGGATCAATTTTCCACTCTTCGATATTTGGATTAACCTTGCCGGACTTAAAATTTGAAGCGTCACGTGTTTGCCAGAGTATTTCTTCACTGGCATGGGGATTTAAAAGTTTGGCTCGTTCTCCTTCAAAATCAATCAGAAAAACAAAGGCTTCCCGGCGGGCACCCAGTGCGTTCATTTTATTTGATATCTCCTCCCTTACTTTCATTCCGGCGCAAAGTTATAAAAAGCTGTGAGCTATGAGCTGCGAGTTGCAAGCTTTGAGTTGGCAGTGGTCAGTGTTCAGCAATCAGTGATCAGTTGACAGTAGGCAATTAACCACAGGCAAATCGGTAACAAACGGGCACCATTTCTCCTCCAATTACAATTTATCAGTTTAACAACAGAGCAATTGTAGTTTGCAGTCGCAATATTCTGTTTTGAAAATATTTTAGCATTACACATTAGAGCATTTAAGCATTTCTACCATCAATCCATCAGTCTGGTAATTTCTCTGTATTCTTCCTCGGCTATTCCCGTCAATATTTCTATTTTTACAGTAAATTCAGCACAGTATGGATATCGGGAAGAATATTTTATCAATCAAAACTAATTTGCCTGAAGGTGTAAAACTGGTTGCTGTTTCGAAGACCAAACCCAAAGCAGATATTTTAGCGGCTTATAAAACCGGCCATCGTATTTTTGGAGAGAATAAAGTACAGGACCTGACAAAAAAATACGAGGAACTTCCCAAAGATATCGAGTGGCATTTTATCGGGCATCCGCAGAGCAATAAAGTAAAATATATTGCGCATTTCATCAGCCTGATTCATGGAGTTGATTCGCTTAAGCTGCTGAAAATGATCAATAAAGAAGGAAAGAAAAACGACCGCAAAATAAAGTGCCTGTTGCAGTTTCATATTGCCGAGGAAAGTACCAAGTTTGGATTAAACGTTGACGAAGCCCGCGAGATCCTGGATTCGGAAGCTTACAAGAATTTTACAAACATTGAAATTGCCGGGGTGATGGGAATGGCGACTTACACCGATGATAAAGAACAGATCAGAAAAGAGTTCAAGATGTTGTATAATATCTTTACTCAGCTAAAAAATGAATATTTTGCCGATTCTAAATCATTTCGTGAAATTTCGATGGGCATGTCGGATGACTACCCGATAGCGCTGGAAGAAGGCAGTACAATGATCAGGGTAGGGAGTAACATTTTTGGAGCAAGAAATTATTAGCATATAAATATCAAAAAAGGAGTTTAAATTTAAACTCTGAACATTAAATTTTAAAGTTGTTATGGCAAATTTGGAAACTACATATTTAGGATTAAAACTGAATAATCCTTTGGTAGCAGCAAGTTCAGGACTTACCAGTTCGGTTGAAAAGATTAAAGAACTGGCTGAAGCCGGGATCGGAGCTATTGTTTTAAAATCGATTTTTGAGGAACAGATCAACAACGAAATTACAAGTTTGCTCAAAAATCAGCAGAACACCTCTTACCCGGAAGCCGAGGATTACATCAGAAACTACACCCGTAATAATACTGTTGTACACCACCTCGATTTGTTGAAGAAAGCGAAGGAGGCAGTGGATATTCCTATAATTGCCAGTGTAAACTGCATCACCGGTATGGAGTGGACCAGCTTTGCCAAAGATTTTGAGGAAGCCGGTGCCGATGCCATCGAGCTGAATATTTTTTACCTGCCTACCGACCGGCACGAAAAACCGGGCATGGTGGAGCAACTGTACATCGATGTGCTTGAAAAAGTAAAAAGAGAAGTGACTATTCCGGTTTCGGTAAAATTTGGTGTGCATCACAGCAACATCGTGGGAATGGCTGATAAACTGAAAGCCAGTGGAGCAGCCGGAATAGTAATGTTCAACCGTTTTTATGAACCCGATATCAACCTTGATACCCTTGAGTTGACTTCTTCGGAAGTATTTAGCTCTCCTTCCGATATTCGTCGTTCATTGCGCTGGGTCGGTTTGGTTTCATCATCGGTTACGAGACTTGATATTGCCGCATCAACAGGTATTCACGACGGAGATGGCGTATTGAAACAGTTGCTGGCAGGTGCCCAGGTGGCACAGCTTTGTTCTACGCTGTATATCAATGGTTCTGCGTCAATACCTCCTATTATTGACGAGATAAAGACATTTATGAAAAAATGGAATTTCAAAAAGATAGAAGATTTTAGGGGACGACTTTCTTATAAAAATATTCCCGATCCGTTGATGTACGAGCGTTCGCAGTTCATGAAGTACTTCTCGAATCGGAAATAGTACAAAATACTTATGAAATTCATAAAACCGGTATTTCTGATTGTACTCTTTTGCTGCATGGGAAGTACCGGTTTTGTTTTGGCTCAGGAACCACCAGTTATTGACAATCCTAATACCGAGCCTGTTCAGTACTGCGATGATCCGGTTGCAGTGGCAGAGGCAATATCCATCCAGAATATTCAGGTTGATGAAGAAAGCGAAGGGATGAAAATATCCATTTCGCCGTACACCCGTGGAGAGGACCTACTGGAGTGGGATGAAGTAGGAACATTTGACTATAACTGGAATGATGGTAGTGGTTATCTCGAAATCAGTGGAATAGGGACCGACGCTGAGTATGAAGAAGCGGTCTCGAAGGTTTATTATCACAATGTTTCCGGTTCAAAAAATCCGGGCATTCGGTCGTTTTCAATTACACTTCGCGATGCCGACTATTTACCCGCAACCGGACATTTTTATCGTTTTGTAGCTGATGAATCGATATCGTGGACCAGTGCACGTTCTCGTGCTGCTTCAATGGATTATTATGGTTTGCAAGGATATCTTGCCACAATCCGTTCAAAAGAAGAACAGGATTTTATTTACACAAAAACTGAAGGAACAGGATGGATCGGTGCTTCGGATCGTTCGCAGGAAGGAACTTGGAAATGGGTGGAAGGTCCGGATGAGGGAGTAGTATTTTGGTCGGGAACATCAAGCGGAACGCCCGTTGATGACGAGTATTCGCACTGGGGGACGGGTGAGCCCAATAACTTGAATGATGAAGATTATGCGCACATTTTATACAGCGCCGGCACTCGCGGTTATTGGAACGATCTGCCAAATACCGGTTCGGGAACCCCGGGCTATATACCACAGGGTTTTTTAATTGAATTTGGTGGCATGCCCAATGATCCGGAGGTAAAATTATCAGCTGTGGCTTATGTTGATGTTACAGCTAGCGAACACCCTGAACTGGATAAAAATAAGGTAAAAATGCTTTTTTGCGGTGGGATGACTCATCCCTTTGAAATTGCTTTTACCAATGGAAATCCATCTGTTGTTTTGGAGGAATTAGATGCAGGCGTTAGTATTGAAGATCATACATCGTATAATCCTGTTATATCAGTTCCGGAATACGGCACTTATTCTTTTTTATTGACAATGACCGATGAGGCAAGCTGCCAATATACTGATACATTGCAAATCGGAATACACAATCAACCCCAAGCCACTTTCGATCTCGATGAAGATGAATGCTACGGGTACAACCTGCAGTTAGCATACATTGGAACTACATTGGAAGAAGCTGAATTTACCTGGTATTACAATTCAGAGGAATTTGCAACGGGAATAGGAATGGAAAGTGTTACCATTCCGTTAGGTTTCGAGCATATCGATCGCACGGTTGGACTGAAAATAAACGAACAAGGCTGCACTGATGTTTCAGCTCCGCGCAATGTAATGGCAAAACCCGATATCGTTGTTTCGGCAGAAAATACTGAAGGTTGCTCTCCATTACAAGTCGATTTTTCAGCAACAAGCAGTAATCCTGCAGCCTCGTATCTCTGGGATTTTGACGATGGAAACACTTCCCCGGAACAACATCCTGCTCATCAGTTCATAAATTCGGAAGATAATCTGCGTCCTTTTGATGTTAGTCTTACGGTTGTAGATGAAAATAATTGTGAAAATACTGCAATATATGATTCTTTGGTAGCTGTTTATCCCGTTCCTGTATCCGATTTTTATTTTGAACCCTCCGAAGTTTTGATCACCGATCCCGAAGTTCATTTCATAAATACCAGTCATGCAGCACTTTCATATTTGTGGGACTTTGGCGATAGTACTTTTTCCGATATTACAAATCCCGTGCATCGTTATGATGCCATGAATATTTATTCGGTTTCACTCATTACCGATAATGATTTTGAGTGTAGAGATACCATCGTAAAACCTGTTGTTGTAACGTTTGATCGTTTATTCCCGCCAAACGCGTTTTCTCCCAATGCAACTCTCGAAGAAGACCGCGAATTTAGAGTTTATGGTGAAGGTGTAGTGGACGAGGGATATCAACTGCTCATCTTTAATCGCTGGGGTGAGATTATTTTTGAATCGAACAGTCAAAATACAGGTTGGGACGGTTCCATGAAAAACAACGAATTTGCGCCTGCAGGAGTTTACACCTGGGTGCTTCAATACACCGATTTTGCGGGTGAACAGCACAAGCAGCAGGGAACGGTAACTCTTCTATTTTAGCGGTTTAGGGTAAAATTTACGCTTATCTTTATGGATTTTTAACTTGGCTTGATGCCTCATTTTTTGTAATTTTAAAACACTTAAAATTCGGGTACTATGAGGAGGCAGGATTTGTCAATACGAGAGGTTTCCAAAAGGAATTATCAGGTATTCAAAGGATACTCGATTAATTTTAAAGAAAACAGGACGAGAAGTATAGAGGAGGAACACTACGTCGTACCGTGGGAAATGACACATGAGGATTGGAAAAAGCCCGTTTACCATTAAATCATCGGTATGAGTAACCTGTTTTGCAGGTTCTTTCTGCTTTTCGCTCCCAAAAAGAAAGTCAACGAAACTTCATGAGAACCGTGGCTGTAATTGGACAGTTTCGACAGGGTAAAGTCAAAGCTGTATCCAAACTGAAACTTTTCACGTGCAAATCCAATCAAGGCAATCAGCGCATCAGGACGAACATCGAAGTTATGTCTGAACCACCCTCCAAAAAGAAATGATTTTTCGATCATATAAATTCCAAGATTTAACTGTTTGAAGCTTCCCTGCTGCTGGTATAAAATATTTGGTGATAATGTGAATTCGCGCGATAACAGGCCATGATGAAAATTCCTGCTCCTGTTTCCCACGAGTGCTGTAATTTTTACCGGTACTCTTCCTTTATTATCGCCTTCCACAATCGATTCATCGGGGCGGTTTAAATGGTGTGCACTAATGCCCCAAAATGTTCTTTTGTTTTGTCCAACGATACCCACAGCAAAGTCGGGATAAGTTTTCCGGGATTCAGTAACTGTTATGGGTAAACTCCCGGATATCTGACCTGAAATCTGATCGATATTTGATGGAAAGACAAGGCCATTCACATCGTATTGTTTAACTACCAGACCGCCTTGTAATCCAAATGTCATAAACGTTTCCATGCCAAGTTGCACATGATGCGAATAGCTTACCGTGGCCCAGCTGGTGTTTATAACATTGTTCGGCTCTCGGTCGTAATTTATCTGAATTCCCAGCCCCGATTTACGGTTATCGAGCAGTCGGTCGTACGACAGCGAATAGGTAGTGAAAGCATTTCCTTGTTGTGGCCACTGGTTGCGGTAATTGGCAACAATTCGCTGAAGTTCTGTTGTACCGGCAAAGGCAGGATTCATATAAATTGGATTGGCATAAAATTGGGAATAATTGGGATCCTGGGCATACAGTATCGCCGGAATAAAACCAATTAGTATGAAGAGTTTTAGAAACTTCATGAATTACAAACCCTGAAAGTTGGCCGACCAAATTACAAAAACCATTTTAGTTCCTTTCGGTTGCCCATGGATTTATTTTGGAGTAGTCTATTCGGGGAACAATAATTTTCAGGTTTAGTTCTCCCATCAGGCCAATTTGATCTGATATGCCCGGAATTCCTGCGCCTGCATTTAAATCAATGCGAAAGTTTCCAAAGGCAATTCCTGCTGTTCCGCCCAGGCAATGAATGTTGTTGGTGATATCGCTTTGGAGAAAAATTCCCAACGTGTTATCAGCATGTTCCATGTAGGGATGTAATCGGATCACACTAAAATCTTCCTGGTAAAATACAATCACTTCAGGAATAAAAGCATAAGGCTTTGTTCTTAAACCTTTTTTGTAACCTTCGTGGTTCCCCGAAATGTAAAGTGTTAAATTGATCGGAGTAACTTTATTAAGATCTTCTTCGCCACCGGCAAAATCAACCTTTAACGGAAAGCCGGCAGTTAATCCCCAACTTGTCGTCCGACTTTCGTACAAAACAGCCAGACGTGGTTTTAAAAGCAGGTACTGGAAGAGATCCGGGCCCGGAGGATTGGGAGAGGATTCCGCATCGATCATTATCCCGTCGAGCGAATTTACATAAAGTTGTTTGGTGGCCAGTACAAAATTGGTACTCACGGCAAATCGCAGTGCACCGTTTTCGGTTTTTCTGGGTCTTGCAGCGTATGAAAAACCTAGTTCGGTAGTACTGATATTCCGTTTCCCGATAATGCCTTGCTGAAAAATGATGCTAATGCCACCGTTCAGTTTCTGAGACCAGGTGTCGTAAGTAAAATGCAGCTGGTTATAGGCTTGTGCGGAATCGACATTATAGAATTGATTACCCACATGCAAACTGGTTTGGTTGTCGAAACCGGCAAAAGCAGGATTAATGAGCATGGGATTTGAAAACGGCTGAAGCGGACTTTCGTTTTGTGATTTTGCGCTGAAAACCAAAGAAGAAAAGAACAGAATCCATATTATTTTGCCGAAATACTTCACCCGTGCAGCCTAATTTAGCTTGTCATTTTTAGCAATTCTTCCAGGAAATACTGTTTTTGTTTGTTGGCCGTTTTCAACGCCCGCGCAATTTTAAGTTTTATCGGTTTCATTTGCTCATCGGGAGGAAAATGTTCTAGGTTCTCGAGCACCGTAAAAGCCTCAAAAGCGACCGCCCATTCTTCATCGATAACAAGGTTGGTAAACACTTCGAAATACATGCTGTAATCGAGTCCGTTTTGCCAGCACATGGTGGTCAGTTCTTTTCGGATCGAATGGTACTTCTTGTTTTGCAGTGCATCGATAACAACAGGTATGGTATCTTTGTCTTTTATGGTACCAAGCAACTTTAAAATTTCAGCTTTAACTTCCGATTCAGGATTGGCACTCAGAAGTTCAAACAATATCGGAAGGTAACTCCGGTTGCCACATTCTTTAAGCGAGCGAACAGCTGAAATGACGGTTTCGGAATTGCTGGAGAACAACTTGTTTCGTGTGGCCTCGTTTATTTTTGGTTGTTTCATGATGAACGTAATTGAATGGCTGCAAATTTACATTTAATAAAAAGCTTAAACAAAGTGGAAATACAAATGTTTGTCAATAATCTTTACCTTTATGCAATTCATAAACCAGACATAATTGGACAAACACAAAAGGACATGAACCGGTTTGATTGGCGAAATCTTAACGATGCTAACAAAACACAAAGTAGTTTAATCGGATGAAGAATGTTGAAGAATTAAGAGAGGCTCACGTTGGCCGCTTGATGCTAAAATATTTTATCCCGGCATTTATTGGTGTGTTTGTCAATGCGCTTTATAACATAGTCGATCGTATTTTTATCGGACAGGGAGTGAGTGCCGAAGCGCTTTCCGGAGTGTCTGTAATCTTCCCGGTGATGCTTATTATGATGGGCTTCGGAATGTTGATAGGAATAGGTACCGGAGTTTATGTTTCCATCAACCTGGGGAAAAAGGATGTGGAACGTGCCGGGCAAACACTGGGGACAGGATTTACTCTGATGATCATTTCTTCTTTGCTGATCATGATAATTACTTACGCACTGAAAGTTCCTATTTTAAAATCGTTTGGTTCCACTGACGAGACATTTCAGTTTGCGAATGATTACCTTGATATCGTACTCGGAGGTGTACTTTTCATGGTGGTTGGCTTTTCGCTAAACAATGTTATCCGCTCCGAAGGAAATGCCCGAATCGCTATGGTTTCGATGATACTGAGTTCGGTGACCAACCTTATTCTTGACCCGATTTTTATTTTTGGTTTCGATATGGGAGTTAAAGGTGCAGCCTATGCAACCGTGATCTCCATGTTTATTTTAATGATCTGGGTGCTGTATCATTTTCTGAAAAGCAAACGATCGGTCATTAAGTTACAGCTCAAAAATATTCGGATAAACCGCGAAATATCCATGGAAATTCTGGCTATTGGAATGGCGCCCTTTTCGATGCAGATTGCCGGTAGTTTTGTGCAGGGATTACTGAATAAAAAGCTAATTGAGTTTGGCGGGGATCTGGCGGTTGGTGCCATTGGAATTATTAACTCGGTGCTAACTTTGGTGATCATGGCCATCGTTGCATTGAATATGGCCTCTCAACCGATCATCGGATTTAACTACGGAGCCAAATCGGTCGATCGAATTAAACAAACCCTAAAAATTACCTTGATAGCTGCAACAATTATATCGGTGCTTGCATACGGTCTGCTTGAAACTTTCCCAGGAATGATTATCAAAGTATTCAACAGCGACAGCGAAATGTTGTATCAAATTGCAACACGTGGTTTACGAATTGTGATTCTTGTGATGCCCATAATTGGATTCCAGGTGGTTGCTTCCAACTTCTTTCAGGCCATCGGAAAAGCCGGATTATCGTTGTTTGCTACCTTGTTCCGTCAGGTGATCGCTTTAATTCCATTGTTGATTATTTTACCCGGTTTCTATGGGATTGACGGAATTTGGATCAGTTTTCCAATTTCTGATTCGCTCTCGGCAATTGTTGTTGCTTTCATCCTTGTACGTGAATGGAAACGCCTTCCTATAATTGTTGCAAAAAACGATGAAAACCAGAAGAACTAAGTTGGCTGCTATGCTTGCACTACTTACGGTGCTTGTTTACATTTTTGTTTTTAATCCCGGAATACTGGAGAGTGAAATTGTTAAGAATAGTCACTTCCCGGCCGGAACACTCATATCTTGGGCAGGATTGTTTCTTTATACTTTGCTGATGTTCAGATTGATTCGATCCGATGGTGCTTCAATGCTCTCAAAACGAATGAAACAAATTCTACTGGTGAACACCATCTTGGCAGCTTGTTGGGGATTTATTGCCAGAGTTTTAGCAGGAAACTGGTTGTTTTCTTTTCAGAATTCAGACTTCAACTTTCGGCTTTGGATCGGAATTACCGTGCTGATTCTGATCTTACCAGTCGTTATATTTCTGCTGCTCGGAATACAGCGTTTGTGGCTAATGCTAGGCAAGCGATAGCTTTTCTGCTAAAGCCTTTCCGGTATAGGATGCTTTGGTTTTTAACAGGTCTTCGGGTAATCCCGCAAAAACCAGATCACCGCCTTTGTCACCACCATCGGGGCCCAGATCGATGATCCAGTCGGCACATTTAATAATTTCCATGTTGTGTTCGATGATCAGGATGGAATGACCACGCGATATTAGTGCATTGAAAGAATCGAGTAGTTTCCTGATATCGTGAAAATGCAGACCGGTTGTAGGCTCATCAAAAATAAACAGAGTAGGAGCATCCTTCTCTTTGGCCAAAAAGGAAGCCAGTTTTACACGTTGGCTTTCTCCACCCGATAAAGTGCTCGATGACTGACCGAGTTTGATGTAGCCCAAACCTACATCTTGCAGTGGTTGCAGACGCTTGGTGATTTTCTTTTCGGTTGAGCTTGTTCCTTTTGAAAAGAGTTCAATCGCTTCGTTCACGGTAAGATTAAGAATATCGTCGATATTTTTTTCGTGATAGCGTACTTCCAGTATGTCTTCTTTAAAACGTTTTCCTCCGCAGCTTTCGCACACCAGGAATACATCGGCCAGGAACTGCATTTCAACTTTTATGGTTCCTTCGCCCTGGCATTCATCACAACGACCACCATCAACGTTAAACGAAAAGTGAGAGGGTTTTAATCCCTGTATTTTCGCAGCCTGCTGCTGTGAATATAACTTTCTGATCTCGTCGTAAGCTTTCAAATAAGTCACCGGGTTTGAGCGAGAGGATTTCCCGATCGGATTCTGATCGATAAATTCAACGGCTTGCAGCAGTTTGTAGTCGCCTTTTACGGCATCGTGACGCCCGGTTTTTTCACCGTAACCTCCAAAGATTTTAGTCAGCGCCGGAGTTAGAATTTTCGAGACCAGCGACGATTTCCCTGATCCGCTGACTCCCGTGACTACAGTCATTGTGTTCAACGGAAACTTCACCGAAACATTTTTAAGGTTGTTTTCTCGTGCACCAATTAGTTCGATTGAATTTGTCCATTTACGACGTTGCTTAGGAATTTTAATATTTTCCACTCCTGTCAGGTATTTTGTGGTCAAACTTTCGGGCTTCTTGGCCAATTGTTTGTGATTGCCCTGAAAAACCACCTCGCCGCCATGTTGGCCTGCAAGCGGACCGATATCAATGACTTCATCAGCGGCCCGGATAATTTCTTCATCGTGTTCAACCACCAGAACTGTATTACCAATTTTTTGCAATCGGCGCAACACTTTTATCAGCCTTTCTGTATCGCGCGAATGCAAGCCGATGCTCGGTTCGTCGAGAATATAAAGCGAGCCAACCAAACTGCTTCCAAGTGAAGTCGCCAGGTTGATGCGCTGTGATTCACCTCCCGACAAAGTGGATGAAAGTCGGTTGAGCGTTAAATATCCCAGCCCGACATCGCACAGAAATTCGAGTCGATTGGTAATTTCTATTAAAATTCTTCTCGAAATATCGAGGTCATGTTCCGAGAGTTCCAGTTTTTCGAAAAAAGTTTGAAGCTCGGAAATGGGCATCAACACCAATTCCTGCAATGATTTTTGCGCCACTTTTACGTAGCCCGCTTCACGTTTTAGCCGGCTGCCTTTACATTCTGGGCAGATCGTTTTTCCGCGGTACCTCGAAAGCATCACACGATATTGTATTTTATAGCTGCCTTCCTCCAGGTGTTTAAAAAAGCGATTCAGACCTTTAAAATATTTGTTCCCCGTCCAAAGCAGAAACTTCTGTTCTTCAGTTAGTTCGTAATAAGGTTTATGAATTGGGAAGTTAAATTTTTCGGCCGAATAGATCAGTTCACGTTTCCATTCGCTCATTTTTTCACCTTTCCAGCAGGCAATGGCATCCTGGTAAACCGATAAGGATTTATTTGGGATGACCAGGTCTTCGTCAATTCCAATTACTTTACCGTATCCTTCGCAACTCGGGCAGGCTCCCACCGGATTATTGAAGCTAAATGTGTGAACGCTGGGCACTTCAAACTCAAAACCGTCGGCTTCAAATCGATTCGAAAAACGTTTGTCTTCAATTCCGTTTTCTGTATATACTTTTATGATGCATTCGCCATCACCTTCATAAAAAGCGGTTTGAACTGAGTCGGCAATTCGGCTCAAAGTATCTTCATCGTGTTGTACGACCAACCGGTCGATAATCAGGTTGCAATCGCCCTGGCAAAGTGCTTCATCTTTATTTTTTAGCAGATCTTCAATTCTAACAATTTCATTGTTGGTTTCCAGTCGTGGAAATCCCTGCTGCATAAGTAATTCGGCTTCCTCGAGTACCGAACGCCCATTCTTCGGGTGCAGTGGCGAGGCAATTATAAGCTTGGTTTTGTCGCTATGTCCCGAAATAAAATCCACCACATCCGAAACCGTGTTTTGGGTAACCAGTTCTCCGGAAACCGGTGAATATGTCTTGCCAATTCGCGCATAAAGCAGCTTCAGGTAATCGTAAATTTCGGTAGATGTTCCAACTGTCGATCGGGGATTTCGGGTGTTAACTTTTTGTTCAATAGCAATTGCCGGAGGTATGCCGTTAATAAAGTCAACCTCAGGTTTATTAATTCTTCCAAGGAATTGCCGGGCATACGACGACAGGCTTTCGACATAGCGTCGCTGGCCTTCTGCAAAGAGTGTGTCGAAAGCCAAAGAAGACTTCCCTGAGCCGGAAACACCTGTTACAACAATGAATTTGTTTCGGGGTATTTTAAGGCTTATATTCTTTAAATTGTGTACCCTGGCGTTCTGAATTTCAATGTATTTGGCGCTTTTACTTTTCGGCATAATTTTTTCTCGAATGCAATAAATAATTCAAAAAACTTGTATTTTTCGTTAAATTGTTTCATTTTTGGTTCGTACAAAATTACAATAATTGTTTAACCACACTTAAAATTTGACGCCTATAGAGCCATTTTACTTTTTGTTTATTAAATAGAAGGTAATGTTCAAACTTAACTCACTGGACGACAATGAGCTCGTTCAACGATTTATTGAAGGCGATCAAGAATCTCTTGAAACTTTAATAGTACGACATAAAAGCAGGGTTTTTTCGTATATCCTGTTGATCGTAAAAAATCAGGAACTGGCTGAAGACATTTTTCAGGAAACGTTTATCAAAGTTATCCGCTCGTTGAAACGGGGGAAATACATTGAGAATGGGAAATTTGTTTCCTGGGTGCTTCGGATTTCACACAACCTGATTATTGATCATTTCAGAAAATTGAAATTGAAAGGAACCATTTCGAACGACAGTACCGAGGTGGATATTTTCAATTCTCAGAAGTTTTCTGAAGCTACTGTCGAAGATCAAATGGTCAACGATCAGATCTTAAACGAGGTGAAAGATCTGATCAAAGAATTGCCGGAAGATCAGCAGCAGGTTATTTACATGCGGCACTATATGGGGCTGAGTTTTAAAGAAATAGCCGATCAAACTGATGTAAGTATTAACACGGCATTGGGACGCATGCGTTATGCACTGATCAACCTGCGAAAGTTAATCGAGAAGAAAAAGATATCGCTGACAATGATTTAACTATTGTTAACACAATATTAAGTAGGGGAAGGGCGTTTTAAGGGAAAAGATAATTTTAAAAATGCCTATGGAGAAAATCTCTACTTTAATGTACTGTATTAATTCTTTTCAAAGTGATTGCGATAAAATAGAAACCGCAATAGCCGGTCAGGAATTGAATACTTCGAAAACTACAAATGAGATGGAACCATCCGAAGCTTCCATCAGAAATATTCTGAATTTTGCCCGTTCGTACGACGTCGTTGAAACCAAGTCGGCGGGATACGTGGAAATGATATTAAATTAACGATAAGGCACCGATAAGGTGCCTTATTTATGCTTTCGTTTTTTATAATCTTTTCAGTTTAATCTTTTTCGGGTGCGGTAGTCAGCCTGATAAACGTGTAGCCCAATATTCCGGCAACTAACGATCCAAACAAAATACCCATCTTGGCAGAGTCGACAAGCGCAGCATCTTTGTATGCTAGGCTGTTAATAAACAACGACATTGTAAATCCTAATCCGCCAAGAAATGAAACTCCCCCCAATTGTTTGAAGTTTACATTCTCCGGTAATTCGGCAATGTTAAACTTGATGGCCAGCCATGAAAAAGCGAAAATTCCAATCACGTTTCCGACCACCATACTCAAAGCCAGGTTCAACGACAGCGCGATATTCGTGTCTCCCCCGAAACTAAATGCAACCCCTGCATTGGCTAAAGCAAAAACCGGCATAATCAGGTACGACACCCATCCGTGCAACATGTGTTCCAGATGCTGGAGTGGAGATGTAGTGGTTTCTGTTAATTCCTGAAGGTCGTCAATACTATGCATTTGCTTTTTGCTCAAAACTGTTTTTTGTTCATTTACATTGCAATCTGATATAAAATCTTCGAGAAGTTGTTTGCTTCTTTCATAAAATGATCTGGTATCTGTTTTTCTACGTAGAGGAATGGTCAGGGCCAATAAAACACCCGCAATGGTAGCGTGAATTCCCGATTTCAGGAATAGAATCCATACGATCACTCCGGCAATAAAAAAGATGTACTTCGAGTAATAATTAAAGCGGGTAAGAACCATTAAAACTGCTACAATGCCAAGTCCGATAAAAATATTCGACCAGATAAGGTTCGAACTGTAGAAAAAGGCGATTACCAAAACAGCTCCAAGGTCGTCGATGATCGCAAATGCCATTAAAAAGACTTTTACACCTGCCGGTACCCGGCTCCCCAAAAGGGTAAGAATCCCCAGCGAGAACGCAATGTCGGCTGCCATTGGAATACCCCAGCCTTCGCCACCTGCATTGCCTATGTTAAGCGCTGTAAACAGCACCGCAGGAACGATCATCCCACCAATAGCCGCAAATAATGGGAGTGAGGCTTTTTTGATGTGACTGAGTTCACCCGTGAGCACTTCACGTTTGATCTCCAGACCGATAACAAAGAAAAAAATGGCCATCAAGCCATCGTTGATCCATTTGTAAATGGGTTTTGACAATTCAAATCCAGGTAAACTGAAAGTGATGTATTTATCCCATAGGTTTAAAAATTGCTCACTGATGGGGCTGTTGGCAAGAATAAGTGCCAGTAATGTTACGCCAAAAAGGATAATACTGCTCGAGGATTCCAGACGAACAAACTGGTTAATAGGCTCTTTAATGATCTTGATTTTATCTTTCATATCAATGGATAACAGAAAAAGTTAAACAATGTTTCTGCGAAAATATCAAATTTATAAAGAAAAAATTTTAGTGGTGCTATTGACAAGTTGAAAAAAATGTTATAATTTAGTGATATCAAAATAATATCAAATTACTAAAATATTAATGTCATGGAAAAGCAATATTCTGGTTTATCGGGTTATTTGTTTCTGTTTGTGGAATTGATTCTGTTGGTACTTATTGTATTTGGTTTTCTTCGTGGGATGATTCTGACTTCGGTTATCTTAATTCCCATATTTATTCTGTTGGCCATCGGATTTACTGTCGTCGATCCAAATCAAAGCTGTGTTATGGTTTTGTTTGGTGCCTATAAGGGAACCATTAAAAAGAATGGCTTCTATTGGGTGAATCCGTTTTTTGTACGTAAAAAGATTTCACTTCGAGCCCGTAACTTTGATAGCGAGCCCATTAAAGTGAACGATAAACTGGGTAATCCGATCATGATCGGACTGGTTCTGGTATGGAAAGTTGAAGAAACCTACAGAGCTGCCTTTGGTGTTGATGAGTATGAGCATTTTGTAGTGGTACAAAGCGAAGCGGCACTTCGTAAACTGGCGGGTTTATATCCCTATGATAATATTGAGGATGAATCGGCCAAAGTTACCCTTCGCGATGGTACCGAAGAAGTGAACAATGAACTGGAGCGTGAAATTATTGAGCGCCTCGAGATTGCCGGCATTCATGTAATTGAAGCACGTATCAACCACATTGCGTATGCACAGGAAATTGCACAGGCCATGTTGAAAAGGCAACAGGCAACTGCCATTGTTGCAGCGCGTTATAAAATTGTTGAAGGTGCGGTAAGTATGGTTGAAATGGCTTTGGAAGAATTAAGCCAGAAAGAAATTGTAGAGTTGGATGAAGAGAAAAAAGCTACCATGGTGAGCAATTTAATGGTAGTATTATGTGGCGATAAAGATGCAACGCCGGTCGTTAACACAGGTTCTTTATATTAAGAAAAGTTCATGGAGAAAGTTCTCTTCACAGAAGAACAACGAAGCCGCAAATGGTGGCTCTGGATATTCTTTACTGCAGCTATTTTGTCGGTACTTATTCCAATGGGTATCGAAACAAAGCAAGGAGAATCTTTTGGAGTAGAACCATTAAACGATATCGAACCATCATTGCCGGGTATTTTATTTACGGTGGTAATGATTGGTGTCATGGTCATATTTATGATCAGCCGGCTTAAAACAAAAATTACCACAAAAGCTGTCTGGGTTTCTTTTTGGCCAATTATGCGAAAATGGAAAAAGATTAGTGCTGAAGAGATCGGATCGTACGAAATACGAACATTTCGTCCTAAACGTGAATATGGCGGTCATGGTATCAAGCGCAGAAGAAGGGCCGGAAGTGCATACACCATTGCAGGAAACCTGGGATTACAATTGCACTTAAAAGACGACAAGAAGATATTGATTGGAACTCAGAAGAAACAGGCTATAGAATACGCCATGCGCAAATTAATGGAAGGAGAGGAATAGAATATGGCGAAGAAAAAAACATTTGTTCTACGCGTTGATCCGGAAATGATGGCAGCAGTCGAAAAATGGGCTACCGACGATTTTCGGAGCATTAACGGACAACTGGAGTGGATTATTCACAATGCCCTGAAAGATGCAAAACGTTTAAAGAAAACTTCAGACAATGGGTAGATACGATCATTATAAGAAGCAAAAACCAGGTTCAAAGAATTCGATTTCAAAGGTCAGGAATATTGCTTTTGTGTTGCTGGCAACACTGGCAATTATTGGTTTTCTGATCCGTTTAGTAATGGAAATCAGAAATTGATACCAATATATGGAACCCTATTAATTGATACCTTGAAAATATTAGATAAAGATGAAAAAACATTTTAGCTGTCCAAAATGCAGTGGATGGGAATACGAGACAGATGAGATTCGTACAACTGGTGCTGGTTTTACAAAGTATTTCAATATCCAGAACCGACGTTTTACAACCGTTTCGTGCAAACGTTGTGGCTATACCGAATTTTATCGTGCCGGACGCTCAGGTGGTGGAAGCAATGTTCTCGATTTCTTAACCAACTAGTAGGTTGGGCCTTAACACACCCCAAAATCCTGACATTGATTCTTTGGGGAGCCATCTTCAAAAGAAGTGATTTTATGATTGTGCCTGTCGTGCATAGGCCAAGGCGATTATACACCCCTTTAACTTTACTTTAAATCCTTTACGCTAAACTTTTTAACATAGGAAATCCTGTTAAATTCACTTATTTTTGGTACGCTTTTCGAAAAAATAAAAAATAACATAAAATGAACATTAGCGCATTGCAAAAAGAAAGGGCTAAATATCAGCCTAAAGTACCTAAATCGATAGTAGGTTCTGTTAAAATGATAGAAGGCGAAAATACTCAATCAGTTGCCGATCAGGATGAAATACAAAAGTTATTTCCGAATACTTATGGTTTGCCATTGATAAGATTTGAAGCTGCAGAAGAAACAAAGGAACGCCCGGCGTTAAATGTTGGTGTGATACTTTCCGGTGGACAGGCTCCGGGAGGACATAACGTAATTTCAGGGATTTTTGATGGAATTAAGAATATTAATCCGGAAAGTCGGTTGTTCGGTTTTCTTGGTGGCCCTTCCGGATTAATAGAGCATAAATACATTGAACTTACCAAAGAAATAATTGATGAGTACCGTAATACCGGCGGTTTTGATATTATTGGTTCAGGAAGAACAAAATTGGAAGAAGAAAGTCAGTTCGACAAAGGATTGGAAATTGCAAAAGATCTGGCATTAAACGCACTTGTTGTAATTGGAGGTGACGATTCAAACACGAATGCATGTGTTCTGGCTGAGTATTATGCCAAAATAGATGCTGGTGTTCAGGTGATCGGTTGCCCAAAAACCATTGACGGTGACTTGAAAAACGAAATGATTGAAACTTCGTTTGGTTTTGATACAGCGACCAAAGTATATTCCGAGTTAATTGGTAACATTCAGCGCGATGCCAATTCAGCTAAAAAGTACTGGCACTTCATAAAATTAATGGGACGTTCAGCCTCTCATATTGCCCTGGAATGTGCCTTAAAAACACAACCAAACATTACTCTGATATCAGAGGAGGTAGCAGCAAAAAAGCAAACCTTAGCCGAAGTGGTTGAATACATGGCCGACATTATTATAAAACGTGCTGAAGACGGTAATAACTTTGGTGTGGCACTTATTCCTGAAGGTTTGATTGAATTTATTCCGGAAATGAAAACACTGATATCGGAATTGAATGATTTGCTCTCGGAGGGATCTGACTTTGAAAAAGAGTTCAAGCATCTTAAAAAAAGTCACCGTTTGGCTTGGATTGCTGAACATATTTCAGAAGAATCAGCAAAGGTATTTAAATCGCTGCCTACTGGTATTGCAACGCAGTTGACTCTTGATCGTGATCCACACGGAAATGTTCAGGTTTCATTAATTGAAACTGAGAAATTACTGGGTGAGATGGTTAAATCACTTTTAGAAGAACTAAAAGATAAAGGAAAATTCAGTGGAAAGTTTGGAACTCAATACCATTTCTTCGGATATGAAGGTCGTTGCGCTGCACCATCGAATTACGATGCCGATTATTGTTATTCGTTAGGTTTTACAGCCTCAGGACTTATTTCGGAAGGAAAGACCGGCTATATGTCATCGGTTAGAAATACGACTGCACCGGCAGCGGAATGGATAGCGGGAGGAGTTCCGATAACAATGATGATGAATATGGAAAAACGCCATGGTCACATGAAACCCGTTATTCAAAAGGCATTGGTTGAACTCGAAGGTGCTCCGTTCAAATATTTCGCATCGAAAAGAGGAGAATGGGCTTTCAATACGCAGTTTGTTTATCCCGGGCCAATTCAATATTTCGGACCAACCGAGGTATGTGATCCGACGACTGAAACATTGAAGCTGGAACAACAAAAATAAGATTCGATTGATAAAATATGAAAAGGCTGTTTATTCGTCAATTGACGGATGGATGGCCTTTTTTTTGAAACCGGAATTTTCATACTCAGTGTCCGATGTGCCTGAAAGTTGCAACTACCAACTGCGACTGTTTACTGTTTAATTCGTTTCAGCAACCAGGCCATATTCTCGGCCAGTGTACGGATGGTCTGCATGCCTTCGGCATCGTTGAGTACTTCTCCAGGTTGACTGCCAATGGCAAAATTCCAATAGCTCGATCCCGGAACGATCATCTGGTTGATCAGGAAAAAGTTGTTTATCGATTCGAAAGTGTGAAGTGCTCCGCCACGACGGACAGCAATAACGCCGGCTCCCACTTTTCGTTTTAGTAAGTGTCCGCTTGCGCGGGTAACATATCCGGCCACGTCGATTAATGTTTTAATTTCTGAGGTGACATCGGCAAAATAAACCGGCGATCCCAGGATAATTCCATCGGCTTCAATCATTTTCCCGATGCAAAAATTCAGGTGGTCATTTTTGATGTAGCATTTTCCGTCTTTTTTCTCCTTGCAGATTCCACAAGCCGTGCAGCCATGAACCGTTTTATTGCCCAGCTGAATAAGTTCTGTTTCAATGCCTTCCTCATTAAAAATTCGGAACATTTCATTCAGCAGTGTAACTGTGTTGCCGTTTCTACGCGGACTTCCGTTAAAGGCTACAATCTTCATAATGCGTTCATAATTAGATAGAAAGTGATAAAATAATTTGTGTGAGAATTGATGCTTTCAGCTCTTACTGAGCAAAAACAAAAGAGATGATATTGGCGCCCATTTTTAGTGCTTTTTCGCGCAGATCGGCCGGATCGTTGTGTACATCCTCATCTTCCCAGCCATCGCCCAGGTCGGTTTCGTAGGTGTACAGGCAAACCAATCGGTCTTCGATAAAGAGGCCAAATGCTTGAGGCGGTTTGTTGTCGTGTTCATGAATTTTGGGAACGCCCTGGTCGAAATCGTATTTCTGATGAAAAATAGGATGGGAGGGAGGCAATTCAACAAATTCTTTTTCAGGAAAAACCTTTTTCATCTCACGACGGAAATATTCATCCATACCATAATTATCATCCGCATGCAGAAAACCGCCAGCTTCCATGTACGCTCTCAAATTCATTGCTTCACTTTCCGAAAAAATGATGTTTCCGTGTCCGGTCATTTCCACATACGGGAAATTAAAGATTTCGGGGCTGCCCACTTCAATTGTCGATGGTTCGGGATTGATATTCGTGCCTAAATTCTTATTGCAGTATTCAATCAGGTTGGGCAAGGCCGTTGGATCGGAGTACCAGTCGCCGCCGCCATTGTATTTTAACAGGGCAATTTTGACACTGCTGTTTTGAGCTGTGCCGGCCAATGCCATAACCAGAAACAAAAGAAAAATTTGAGTGCGCATAAATGTAATTTTCCGAAAAATACAATTCGTAATTGAAACAAAGAATTAATCGTTCGCCAAATTAACGATGTGGCAGGCTACCACTCCTGCAGTTTCGGTACGAAGACGAGCATTACCAAGCGAAATCTCTGTAAATCCAACGGATTTTGCCTGTTCCACCTCCTCCGGGCTAAAATCGCCTTCAGGACCAATAAGGATGAGTGCATCATCGCCGGCTGCAATTTCATTTTTTAAGTGGGCTTTTAAGCCATCGTTGCAATGAGCGATAAATCTTTTCTCGGGATGATCCTGCTGGAGAAAATCTTTCAGTTCAGTGAGTTCATTTAGTTGAGGCAGGTAAGCTTTCAGCGATTGTTTCATGGCCGAAACCAGGATTTTTTCCAGCCGTTGCGGTTTTATTATTTTTCGTTCGGAATGTTCGCTGATCAAGGGGGTAATTTCGTCGATACCGATTTCAGTACATTTCTCGAGGAACCACTCAAACCGATCGATGTTTTTTGTTGGTGCAATGGCAATGTGCAGCCTGAAATTTCTTTTTTCATAATCGGATTTGGCCTCAAGAATCTGAAGCATACAGTTCTTCTGATGTGCCTCCAGAATTTCAGCCCTGTAAAAACCGCCCTTGCCATCAACGATTTGAACCTGATCGCCAACCGATAACCTTAACACTCGAACAGCATGCTTCGATTCTTCAGTACTTAGTGTGACGGTATTTCCAATGATTTCAGGAATAAAAAAGATTTGCATCCGATTTCAATACTTGGTTTTCACAAAAATAGTCAAATCGATGAAACCGATACTTTTAAACGCTTTTTGTTGGTTCGTCGTTAAACTTGAAAACTTTATAAAGATAAAACATCGAAGGAAAAATAATCACTATTCCAACGATTAGCGCGATCAACAGATACAGTTGTACTTCGTGAGAGGCGCTAGCCGACTGCAATGTGATATCCGGGCCATTTTTAATTTTAACCAGCACCGGAAATTGAATTGCAAACCAACCGGTAACGATCATGGTGGTTTGGAAACCTGCAGTCAGGCGAAGCATCAGTTTGTTGTTTGTCTTGAGATAATACCAAAATGCAGGAAGCGCAAGGGTAGCCAGAATAACACTAGCAATACTTGCTGGTGAATGCAGAAATTCGTAGAACAGGGGATGGCCGCTTGCCTGAGCCGCCGTGAAGACCATGGCACCTACCACAACCAAAGCCAGTAACAATCGCTTTGCCACTTTCGAGAAATAGCGGATGTAGTTTTCGTCGTTGATTTCGCTTACCGTAAAAATACCGGCCAAAAAGGCAAATAACAACACAAGAAACAATCCCATACTCATCGAGAACCAGTTTAGCCAAGGGCGAAGATAAACGTCGTAAAATCCCAATTGATAGTCGAGCGTAATGTTTCCGAGAATAATTCCACCTAAGGTAACTCCAAGAAAGAAAGTGGTGAAGAGGCTGGAATATTGAAATACTTTCGAATATATCGCTTTTGGTGTCTCTTCATCAATATCGTAATGCCTGAAAGTAAATGCTGTTCCCCGAAAGATAATTCCGATAAGAACGTGCAATACGGGTATGTGCAGAGCCGTGAGCACTGTGGAATAAACACTTGGGAAACCTACAAAAAGTATCACCACCACCAGGATCAGCCAAACGTGATTGGCTTCCCAAACAGGTGCTATGGCTCTGGAAACGATTCCCGAGGCTTTTCCTTTTGTAAGCAACTCCAGAATACCGCCTCCAAAATCGGCGCCACCCAAAACAACGTACAGTAGTAATGCAATAACAAGTACGAGTAAATTAATTTCAGCCATTGGTTTGGTACTTTAAATGCAACATTTTTATCTGTCTGCTTAACAACCAGATAACAACAAAACTAAGTAGCAAATACACTGCGGTAATGGTATAAAATGTGTATTGGATTCCCGGCATCGGTGTTAATGAGTCTTTCGTTTTCATAATGCCGTAAATGATCCAGGGTTGCCTACCTACTTCAGTAACAATCCAGCCTGCTTCAACAGCAATGAATCCCAAAGGAGTTGCTACAATAAGCAGTTTTAGCCACCAGCTTTTTTCAAGCCAGTGTTTCCATTTGTAGGTGCCGGCAAGGAAAATGACCGCAATCAGGATGAGAAACATGCCAATTCCGACCATCAATTGAAACGAATAGTGAGTGATGGGAACCGGCGGCCATTCTTCTTCCGGAAATTCTTCAAGTCCCTTTACTTCAGCATTAAAATCACCGTGTGCAAGGAAACTCAGAAAACCCGGTAGTTTAATAGCATATTTCACTTCTCGTTTTTCAACATCGGGGATACCTCCAATGATCAACGGTGCTTTTTCCTGGGTTTCGAAATGCGATTCGAAAGCCGCCAGTTTTGAGGGTTGTAATTTGGCCACATTTTTTGCAGCCAGGTCACCGCTAATGGGTTGCAAAATAGCTGCCACCGATGCAAAAGCCAGTGCAATGGTTATTGCCTTCGAATGAATTTCGAGTTTATTTTTCAAATATAAGATCGCATGTACTCCCGCAACTGCAAATCCTGTTGCCGAGAAAGCTGCAATGGTCATGTGGTGGGCCTGCGATAACCAGGCTTTGTTGAACATGGCTTTTACGGGATCGATGTTTATCGCCTGCCCGTTTACCCAATCGAAGCCCGAAGGAGCATTCATCCAACCGTTGGCGGCAACCACAAAAATTCCTGAGATGACACCTGATATCCCTACAATCATACCGGTAAACAAGTGTACTTTTTTGCTCAAACGGTTCCAGCCGTATAAGAACAGTCCAATCGCAATGGCTTCTACAAAAAAGGCTGTTCCTTCCAGTGAGAATGGCATTCCAAATATTGGGCCGGCGTGTTCCATAAAAGTTGGCCACAACATGCCCAGTTCGAAAGAAAGCATGGTACCGGAAACGGCACCTACGGCAAAGAATATTGCTACACCTTTTGCCCACGCCTTTGCAAGATCGAGGTAGACCGGATTGTTGGTTTTTAGCCACTTCCATTCGGCTACAAACATAAACCACGGCATTACCATGCCGATACATGCAAAAATGATATGAAATCCGAGCGAAACCCCCATTTGCATGCGGGCTGCCATAAATGTATCCATGTGTTTTTATTTGTTATTTCTGTTTTCGCTTATTCAAACAGTTTAAAATCCATTCGGTTTGATGAAAAATGCACATTTTCCGCTTTTTATTGCACCTGGTATTTCATTTGATTGATCCACTGCATCTTAGTAAAATATGAATAAAATGAATTATATTCTGTGGAATGGTTACTTGCATTTAATTTGTTGATTATGAACAAATGATAAAAATAATGGAAATATTTCAAATCGACGAAGAAATTTGAGGAAATAAAAAAAGCCAGAATTCCCTGATGCAAATTATGGCTTTCAGGGAATTGAGAGGTGCGGCAAGTATGAAAAAGACCACGACCGGTAAAAAAAAGTCTGGTATTCAGTTGTTTGGATGGCAGAGAGGGGTCTCATTTAGTAGCACGAAATTCAATTTAACTACTTAAACATGCGTGGCACCAAATGAAATGCCAGATCTCCACTGCGCGCTTCCACATCATTCCAGTTGTTTACATCAAAATCGATCCCAACCGTTGAAGTGGTAGGCATATCGCTGTTAAACGTTTTTAGGAGATTGGAAACGAAATAATAAAATCCGGGATTGTGGCCAAAAAAGAAAACCGTTTGGACATTCTCCGGCAGCTCGTTGATGATGTCCATAAACTCGCTTGTGGTCAGTCCATCGTATATGTCCTGCACTTCGCGGATATTGGCAGCATCATATTCCAGATTGTCGGCAAAATATCGTGCAGTTTTAATGGCCCGTTTTGCCGGGCTCGAGATCATCAGGTCGGGGATAACTTTTCTTCTGACCAACTCGTTGCTCACTAATTTTGCATCGCTTTTTCCGCGTGGGCGCAGATCGCGGTTAAAATCATCGTCGTAGCCGTAAGGAACGGCCTTTCCGTGCCGGACAATTACTACTCGTTTCATAGTCTGAAGTTTAAAGCCCGAAGTCGGAAGATCGGAGATAATACTCCGAAGTTGTTCACCTACCAACGGGCCATTTAAACAAATTTAGTTTATTTTGTCGAGCATTTAATGGATTTTACAAATTGTATAATGTGGTAGTCAAAGTCATAAAAGAAGGCTCTCCAGGCGTCCGACTTCTGACTTCCAGCTTTTCATTATGAAGAAAATCGGACTTTTATCAGATACTCACGGATTTATTCCTGAACGCGTATTTACGTTTTTCGAAAATGTGGATGAAATCTGGCATGCCGGCGATTTTGGAAATCTTGAAACGGCCGATCAATTGGCTGCTTTTAAACCGCTAAAAGGTGTTTACGGGAATATCGATGATCACAAAGTTCGAACAGTATATCCGTTACACCAGCGTTTTAAGTGTGAAGAGGTAGATGTTTGGATGACGCACATTGGCGGTTATCCGGGGCGTTACGAGCGCTACGTAAAACCGGATATCTACCGGAATCCTCCCGATCTTTTTATTAGCGGACATTCGCACATTTTGAAAGTGATCTTTGATAAAAAACTGAATTTCCTTCACATGAATCCAGGAGCAGCAGGCTACAAAGGATTTCATAAAATGTGTACCGCTTTGCGTTTTGTAATCGACGGGAAGAATATCAGAGATTTGGAGATTTGGGAAATGGAAAGAAGTCAGATTTTCAACAGCGGTGATTAAACTTCAAATTCTTCCCATTCCTTCTTGACTGTTTTTAAAAGCTTTTTAAAACTTGGTTCATTTCGAATGTTTTCAAGTAAGGGATCATGTTTTGCAATCAAGGGGTAGTTGATCATACCTTTCTCGTGTAATCTTTCGATATATTTTATTGCTAATTCTTTTTCATTCATAACAGCATAATAACCAGCGATGAACCAGGCCAATGCAAAATCTTCCCAAGCCATTTTCAACATGCTTTCAGTGAGATATTCGAGCGCTTCATTTTTCCTGCCATTGTATGCGTGATACATTACCATTAGCAATCCCTGGAAAAATCCGGGGTCATTTTTCCACTGTTCACTGGCATAGTCTGCCGCTTGATTATTTTGGGTTAATATCAGTAATTGGCCTTTGTACCAGATTGAAAGAATATTATTAGGCTCTATTTTTATGGACTTTTCAATATAATTGAGCGCTTTTTCGTGTTCACCCTTAAGCCAATGATAAAATGCGGGTAATATTAAATTAATAGAAGTCAAAGGATCAATCTCCAAAAGTTTTTCGAAAACCGATTTTGCTTTTTCCGGTTGACCAAAATGAAAGAGTTGAATAAAACAATACCACATGAGTGTTTCGGGTCTGGTTGGATTAATCTCCATGGCTTTTTTAAAATCGTTAAAAGCGGTGATAGCATTTTCCCTTTTTAATTTCATGAGGCCCGAAAGAAGAAAACCTTCGGCTGAGTCGGGCTGCATTTCAAATATTTTTCTTAGATACTCCTCTGTTTTATTCAAATTATCAGGATCCATATCAATTCCTGAATCATATAACTGAAAGTAAACTTGTCCCAAACCTGTGTACAACAATACATGAGGGCCGTAAAGATCAAGGCCATATCTTAAGTTTCTTTCTGCACTTTTCAGAGCCTCTTCTGTATATTTATATAAATCGGGTCTTGATTTCAAATAGCATTCGTAAACATGGATATTGTCCACTTTGTTATCCATGATTTTTTCCAGTTCTCCGGATTGCAGCTTCCCTTTTAATGATTCGGACACCGAGCGTGAAACTTTCTCCTGAATATCAAAAATATCGTCCAATTTTCCGGTATATTTTTCAGCCCATACATGTGTATCCGATTGTGCATCGATCAACTGGGCAACAATCCGCAGATCATTCCCTGATTTTCGAACGCTGCCTTCCAACACATACTTTACGTTAACTTTACTTGCTATTTTCTTTAAGGTTTGCTTCGATCCTTTAAAGGTCATTGCTGAACTTCTGGAAATTACCAGCAGGTCTTTTATATACGATAAGTCGGTGATAATTTCTTCAGTTAATCCATCGCTGAAATATTCCTGCTCAGGATCGGAACTTATGTTTTCAAACGGCAGTACTATGATTGATTTTTCGGGAACTTGTTTGTTTGATTCTATCCCATCTTTCGGGACTTCGGGTTCTGTTACCGAAATTCCTTTTGAGGAAACATCGAAAATCCAGGAGAAGATTGCTGCAATTATAAATCCTACTACCAGTAAAATAATAACTAAAAGCATTGTAAATTCTGGAAGATTGAGATCATCTTCCAGAATATCAATAAGCTGAATAACGATAAATGCTATCGGAGCATATATAATTATTACTTGTATAACTTTCCGTCGTTTTAGTTCGTGCCAGAATTTTGTTAAGCGGTTTTGATTGGCCATTAATTCAAGGTTTCAGCACTTTTAAAGTTAATACATATATGACTTAAATCCAACCGGCTGCAAAGAGTGAAACTCAGTAGTAAAGTTTGGTTTTAAGCTGATTATACTTTCAGAAATGTGTATGCTACCCAATTATTCTTGACCGTGTATCCGACATCTTTTAATCCCAGGCTCTCGGCTTTTTCTTTAATAGCCGGAATATCTTCACTGTAAAAACCGCTCATAATAAGTGTTCCTCCTTCATTTAAAACATGGTTATAAGCGGGCATATCGTTCAGGAGTACATTTCGCTGAATGTTTGCCAGGATCAGATCGAAATTATTGTCGCTCAGTAAACCGGCATCACCCAGTTTTACATCGATGTTGAAGATTTTATTGAGTTTTGTATTTCCAAGAGTTCCGTCGAACGACCACTGATCGATATCTATAGCGGTAATCTTTTTGGCTCCTTTCATGGAGCAAAGGATTCCCAGTATTCCGGTTCCGCAGCCCATGTCGAGCACTTGCTTTCCTGTTAAATCCGATTTCAGAATGTGTTCCAGCATTAAACTGGTAGTTTCATGATTACCGGTACCAAAAGCCATATTGGGTTCAATAACAATCTCATACTTCAGGTGCGGAAACTCTTTATGAAACGGCGCCCTAACCACGCATTCATCGGCAACTACCAAAGGTTTGAAGTAGTTCTTTTCCCATTCTTCATTCCAGTTGCGGTCGGCAATCAATTCCGATTTCACACTGAACGAAAAATCTTCGGAGAACTCATCGAGTACTGCATTTAGTTCTCCTTTCTGATAAAGGTTTAGCGGAACATAAGCCTCCACTCCGTTGGTGATGTCGACAAAACTGTCGAAGCCGATATCGGCAAGTTGAGCTGTAATAATATCGCGCAACCATTCCTGGTAAGGCGAGATGACAATGGTAATTTTTTTATACTCCATATTTTAACACAAAAAAAGTCACTCAAAACTGAGTGACTTTACGTAAAGTAATATGTAAAGTTATATTTTTTAGAAACCGTTGATGATTCCGAGGAAATCTTCAGCTTTCAGCGAAGCTCCACCGATCAATCCACCGTCAACATCTTTGTTGGCAAAAAGTTCGTTTGCGTTGCTTGGTTTGCAGCTACCTCCGTAAAGGATTGAAGTTCCTTCAGCAACCTCTTCACCAAATTTGGCCGCAATGGCAGCACGAATGTTGGCGTGCATGTCCTGAGCTTGATCAGAGCTGGCAGTAACACCGGTACCTATGGCCCAGATTGGTTCGTAGGCGATAACTAATTTTTTAAAGTCGTCGGCTGAAAGCTGGAAAACAGTTTCTTCCAGTTGCTTTACAACAAATTCGTTGTGCGTTCCGGCTTCGCGGATATCCAAGGCTTCACCGCAGCAGTAAATCGGAGTCAGACCGTTTTCAAGTGCCAAGGCCACTTTCTTGTTCAGGATCTCGCTGGTTTCGCCATAATATTCACGACGCTCAGAGTGACCAAGAATTACGAATTCAGCACCGGTAGATTTTACCATTTCAGCAGAAACTTCGCCGGTAAAAGCACCTTTAGCTTCGGCAGCACAGTTTTGTGCAGAAATACCAATTCTTTCGGTGTTAACCGATTCAACAACTTTTGTAATGTGAGTAAAAGGTGTTCCAAGAACAACTACAACATCGTCGGCACCTTCTTTGGCTACCAATGTATCAACGGCTTTTGCCAATTCAACACCTTCCTGAACGGTTGTGTTGCATTTCCAGTTGCCGGCAACTATTTTTTGTCTCATCTTATTGTAATTTAATTTATTAGATTAGAATTTTAAAACCGATACAAATGTAACAGCTTAATCGATAAGAGTCAACTCCATTTTTAACAGCGGGGGACAATTAACTATTTATTTACTATCAGTTGTGGGCTGAGAGCTGTGCACTACGAGCTTTTCCTAAGTTTAGCGTTTTGATAAAGTTGTACTCACTCACTCATAAATTCCTGTTGAAATTCCTCCGGAGTTGGAATATCGTTATAATGCCATTTCCCGATGATGGTTCCGTCTTTTATTGCAATCAATCCCGGATTGGAACGGATCATTGTTTTTAAAGTGATCTCGTCGCAATTAAAGAACTCATAATTGCATTGATTAGCGTCGGCAAATGCCTGCGCTTCATCGGGCAGGGTCGATGTCAGACAAATAAACGAATAGCCGTTTCCGGATGCCCATCCCGACAAGGTATTTATTTTGCTTTGCTCTTCGGTGTTAGTTTCGTGCAGATCGTAAGCGACCAGCATAAACACATAATTTTCATCGTAAATAAAAAAGTCGATGATGTTTTCACCCTCGGGTGTTTCAACCCTGAAATCGTGAATCGGTGGTACGTAACCTTCCTGGATTAGGTTCGATTCCATGTCATTAAATTCCCAGTTCACTGTATCCTGCCAGGGATAATTTTCCTCACTAAATTTCTTGATTTTACCTGTATTTTTATTCTTGTAGTAAAAAATATTCTCGTACACATCCTGTTGAGCATCGTCGGGATAACTCATCGCATCCGGAATATTTGTTCCCACTTTGTAAGGTCTGAAATCAAATATAGGCAAGTGATTATACGAGTAATAAACAATTCCAAAATACACCACAAATGTGATCAGGCTAAGCGTGAGCGGCACCTTTGTTTTTACCTGGTCGGCAAACCATTTTCGGTTAGCAAAAACAACAATAGCTAATGTAATAAAAATCAGGTTTTTATAGAAAGTTGCCCAGTTCGATATGACCAGAGCGTCGCCAAAACAACCACAGTCGGTTACCGGATTTGTAATGGCGATCCACAAGGTGAGTGGCGTGAAAAAGGCCATAAAAAGTAATCCCAGCCATGAGAAAAAGCGCATTCGCCAATTAAACAGAAAGGCTACACCAATGGCAAATTCGGCAAAGGATAAAATTATGCCCAGCGGAAAAGCAGTCCACACCAGTGCATCCAATCCCATGGCATGGAAGTAATCGGTAAATTTGTAGGCCGATCCCCACGGATCAATTCCTTTTACAAAACCGGAAAATATAAATACAAGTCCGAACAGAATTCGGGCTAGGTGTTTTAAAACTCTGATCATAGGGTTGTTTCTTCGATTTCGAATTCAATTTTAATCATGGCAAACACGGCGTAGTTGATCATGTCCATGTAGTTGGCATCAATACCTTCCGAAACCAGTGTTTTACCTGCATTATCTTCAATCTGTTTGGTGCGTTTAATTTTCATAAGAATGAGGTCGGTGTAGGAACTGATACGCATGTTCCGCCAGGCTTCTCCGTAGTCGTGATTTTTGTCCATCATCAATTTTTTAGTCTGAAGGAAATATTTGTCGTAAAGTTCCATGGTCTGGTTGTCCGTCAGTTCTTCGTCCGAAGGCCCCAGTTCCAGTTGAATAAGCCCCATTATGCAATAGTTTATAATTCCGATAAATTCAGGACGAATGCCTTCATCCACCTTCGAAACTCCTTTTTCTTCAATGCTTCTTATGCGTTGGGCTTTGATGTAGATCTGATCAGTAAGCGATTGCGGGCGCAATATTCGCCAGGCTTTTCCGTAGTCTTTCATTTTCTTTTCAAACAGATTCCTACAAGTCGAAATCACCTGGTCGTATTGTTGGTTTGTTTTCTCCATGAATGATTTTGTTGTCACTGCATTAAAAAACAACACCAAAACGGGTGCTGTCTTCGGTTATACCATTGCTAAATTGCTGGATAAAAGTATTAAAAATTAAGCATATTGAATTCTTTTATTTTACTTTTGTACTTAACAACTTGTTACAAGTTCTTAATAATTTGTTAAACATAAAAGCTTTAAACTGATGTTGATTACACAGTCGGCAGGCAAATTCCTTAAACGTAAAAGTTCGCTGCAAATTGGTGATGACCAGATCGATCTTTCTATTCCTGTAGTTATGGGAATCGTAAACGTTACGCCTGATTCGTTTTACGATGGTGGAAAAATGGAAGATGAAGCGAACATGTTGAAAGCCGTTGAGACCATGATTGCTGATGGCGTTACCATTGTTGATGTTGGGGCGGTTTCTACCCGCCCGGGTGCCGATAGTGTATCAACAAAAGAAGAATTAGCCCGGTTATTGCCTGCCGTGCAGGCCATTCGAAAAGAGTTTCCCGACGTGGCTTTGTCGGTCGATACTTTTCGTTCGTGGGTAGCCGTGCGTGTAATCGATGAGGTAGGAGCTATCATAGTTAACGATATTTCCGGTGGAACGCTGGATTCGAAGATGTTTGAAACAGTTGGCAGATTGCAGGTGCCATACATTCTTTCGCACATTAAAGGAACACCGCAAACCATGCAGGACGATCCTTATTACGACGATATTATCAAGGATATTTCATCCTATTTCGCGGAAAAGGTAAAACGTTTAACCAAATTAGGCGTGCAGGATGTGGTCATCGATCCCGGTTTTGGTTTCGGAAAAACATTGGATCACAATTACGAATTGCTGAACCGACTCGATTCTTTTAAAGTTTTTCAGTTACCGGTAATGGCCGGTTTAAGTCGAAAATCGATGATCTGGCAGGCACTTGATATCGAGGCGAAAGACGCACTTAACGGAACGAGTGTGGCAAATACGATGGCTTTGCTCGGAGGGGCCGACATCTTGCGGGTTCACGATGTAAAAGAAGCCGTGGAGGCCGTAAAGATCTTCTGTGAAATTAAAGCAAGCATTAAATGATAAGTGCATTTATTACCATACGATTTCTCGATATCCTGGATATTTTGCTGGTAGCTATTTTGCTGTATCAACTTTACCGGCTTATCCAGGGAACCGTTGCCTTTAACATCGTAATAGGTCTTTTCTCGTTTTACCTGCTTTGGTTGATTGTAAAAGCGCTCAACATGGAGTTGCTGGGGTCAATTATGGGTCAATTTATCGGGGTCGGAGTGTTGGCGCTCATCGTGGTTTTCCATCCTGAAATCCGTAAGTTTCTGGTATTTATTGGCACCAATTACAACATGAACCGTGTACTTCACCTTGATAAACTTTTTGGAACAGGAAAAGGCAGGACGATAGAAGAAGAACACATTGAAGAGATTGCCGGTGCCTGCGAGGTGTTGGCAAAATCAAAAACAGGGGCACTGATTGTTGTTGCTGAAAATAACGAATTACGCGAACAGGTGAATACCGGCGAATTAATTAATTCAAGTATTTCTTCCACCCTTATCCGAACCATCTTTTTTAAGAATTCTCCGCTACACGACGGAGCGATTATTATCCGAGATGATAAAATTGTAGCAGCGGGTTGTATTCTTCCCTTAACTCAAAAGCCTCTCGATCAGGCACTTGGTTTGCGTCACCGTGCAGCAGTAGGACTGTCGGAGAACACTGATGCACTGATAATTGTGGTGTCGGAAGAAAGAGGAAGCATTTCAGTGGCACATAAAGGCGAGATTAAACGCCGCGTTTCCAAAGATTCGCTGATCCAGATCCTGCAGGAGAACCTCAATTCAGAAATGGCATAGGCTTTAGTTCGGTAAATTCAATCAATAACAAAACTATCTTAATATTGTGCTGAATTAAGTTCTAGCTCCTTCAAAACAAAAGCTTATTTATAATTTTGTTGATGGAAATCATATAAGCGTTGAGATGAATAGAATTTGTGATCTTTTCAAGATAAAATATCCTGTAATTCAAGGTGGAATGGTGTGGTGTGCAGGTTGGAAACTGGCATCAGCAGTAAGTAATGCTGGAGGACTTGGTTTACTCGGCACCGGATCGATGCATCCCGAAACGCTGGAAGAACACGTTATTAAAACGAAAGCTGCAACCGTCAAACCGTTTGGTGTGAACATCCCTTTGTTTTACCCCGAACAGGAACGCATAATGGATATCATCGTAAAACACAAAGTCCCCGTGGTGTTTACCTCAGCTGGTAGTCCGAAAAAGTGGACGACCTGGCTAAAAGATCGCGGAATTTCCGTGGCACATGTGGTGTCAAGTTCATTCTTCGCAAAAAAATGTGAAGATGCTGGCGTTGATGCTATTGTAGCCGAGGGCTTTGAAGCCGGAGGACACAACGGACGTGAAGAAACGACCACGCTTTCTTTGATTCCTTCGGTACGAAAAGCCACCAACTTACCATTAATGGCCGCCGGCGGAATAGGATCGGGTGAAGCCATGCTCGCTGCCTTGGCACTGGGAGCTGATGGTGTGCAAATAGGCTCGGCCTTCGCAGTGACTGAAGAATCATCAGCGCATCCCGAGTTTAAGAAATTGGTGACTTCCTTGGGAGAGGGTGGAACAAAATTGGCACTGAAACAACTGGCGCCGGTTCGTTTGATCAAAAATGCTTTTTTCGAACAAGTTGATGCTGCTGAAAAAGCCGGAAAATCGCCGGAAGAACTGATGGCGTTACTGGGACGGCGTCGGGCTAAAAAGGGCATGTTCGAAGGCGATATGGAAGAAGGAGAGCTGGAGATTGGGCAGGTATCGGCACAGCTGAATGAAATATTGCCGGTTTCTGTAGTGATGGATAATTTGATCACAGCTTACCATGCAGCATTAAAGGAAACGGAAAGCGGTAAATACCAATTTTAGCTTTATGTTGAAATCCTAAAATTCAGGATTCAATTAACAACGAAGGATTTCGTTTGTTATTCTTGTCAGAAAGAACAAAGGAGAATAACATGAAGACAAACATTCTACTACCTCTAATTTTAGTAGTGCTCATTGCTTTATTTGTTTCATGCGGAAGGCATACATCGCAATCTCAGGATCTGGATGTGTCGACTGTTGATGAACTTGATCTGGACAAATACCTGGGTACCTGGTATGAAATCGCACGTTTTGATCACCGTTTCGAACGAAATCTGGAGGGTGTTACAGCTACTTATTCCATGCGCGAAGACGGCAAAATAAAAGTAGTGAACCAAGGCTGCAAAGGTTCCCTGGATGGAGAATTGAAGCGCGCCGACGGTAAGGCAAAAACCACTTCTGATCCCGGTAAACTCAGGGTGTCCTTTTTCTGGTTTTTTTATTCCGATTATCTGGTACTGGAACTAGATAATGATTATCAGTGGGTTTTGATCGGAAGTTCATCGCCCAATTACCTCTGGATTCTGAGTCGAACACCACAGCTCGGGGAACAAACAAAGCAACATATTCTTGATAAGGCGACTTCACGCGGATACGACACTTCAAAATTAATTTGGGTGAAGCAAAAAGCTGAATAGGCAAGAAGTATTATTTTCTAATAATCCCGCGGATCATCTTCAACGATGGCGTAATGAAAATTGTCTTTCCACACTCCCCGAATGGGTAAAACTTTTCTTCTTCGGCCTTCGCGTGTCATTCCTGCTTTTTCAAGTACTTTAATCGAACGGCTGTTTTCCGTGGCTACACCGGCCTCCACTTTATGCAACTTAAAATGGTTGAATCCCGCTGAAATGAGTGCTTTCGCAAGTTCGGTGGCGAATCCGTTTCCCCAAAATTCCGGATGGATAGAATAAAATATTTCGCCAAGTTTAAAGCGGTTAAGCGACAGCGTTAATCCTGCCACACCAATAAACTCACCGGTATCTTTTCTTATGATTTTCCAGAAATACGATTTGCGCTTCTCTTCTTTTTGTGCCTCAATGGCCGGGCGGATATTCTTTTTGGTTTCTTCAGTATCTAGGGGAATACCCTGTGTATTGTATTCATCAACTTCGGGCAAAGAGTTCAAGTTGTGAATGTCTTCCAGATCTTCCCACCCGATTTCTTTTATTAGTAGACGTACTGATTCAAGTTCCATTGATTCTCGGTTTAAGATGTTGACAGCTAAGTCGCTAATCATAAAAATTCAAAACTAAAATAGAACAAATAATTGGATGATTATGGTTATGTTTGATGATATTACACTTTCAAGCTGCATTCGCCATGGCTAACCATTTAAAAAGCATTACCCTTGAATCGGAGAGGTATCCGACAAAAGAGCACTATCCATTTAATTTGCCTTTATTCTCAGAAACGAAGAAACTTGAATTTGAAAGTCCGATCACTTTGTTTGTTGGAGAAAATGGTTCAGGAAAATCGACTTTGCTCGAGGCTATTGCAGAGGCGGCCGGGATTTACATTTGGCGAAATGGAATGAACAGTCGTTACCGGGTGAATCGCTATGAAGGTTCATTGCATCGTTACATGAAAGTTAACTGGGCCAATGGAAAAGTGCCCGGTTCGTTTTTCGGAGCTCAGATCTTCAAAGATTTCGCCTCTATGCTTGAAGAGTGGGCGACTACCGATCCGGGACAGTTGGAGTTATTTGGAGGGAAGTCTCTCATCAGCCAATCGCATGGGCAGTCGCTCATGTCTTTTTTCAAAAGTCGTTATAAATTAGAGGGTTTATATTTGCTCGACGAGCCGGATACTGCACTCTCGCCTTCAAGCCAACTGGAGTTGCTGAATTTGTTGATTGAAAATGCGAAGGCCGGACATGCCCAGTTTATCGTTACAACGCATTCACCGATTTTACTGGCCTGCGAACTTGCAACAATTTACAGTTTCGACAGGATGCCTTTGTCTTCGGTAGAATATGAAGATACAGAGCACTTTAAAGTTTATCGCGATTTTTTAAACGATCGTGAGAAATACATGAATATAGGATAGATAGTTAGTCCCATAAAAATCACCCGCAACGAGAACTGAGTTTATCTGCCAAAGTCCTTAAAAAACTGTTTTGAGTCTTTAATATCCTGAATGCCCAGTATATAGCAAGTTTCCGAAATATCAGAAAAATCGAGGCCTCCACTTTCCACTGCCTCGTTGTTGTAACGTCCGTCTTTGCCGTTGTATTTGTTGGCCAGTTCGATTGCCACACTCCATATTTCCTTTAGTTTCGGATCTTTAAGCTGTTTCTTCCAGTCGGTATAATCAGGTGTTCGAAATCCCGGAGTTCCGTTGCCCACTTCGTTTCCATCGGGTATTTTTTTGTAATCCGCATTTTGTTTGACGTATTTTAGGGCTTCTTCAGAAGTTACATCCTCGTTCCAGTTGCTGTGCTGCACAATATGGATGTGCTTTTTCGTATCAATGTCGGGCAGGTCATTTTGCATTGCTTTTATCAGTCGGGCCGAAAAATCGGACTGTCCGGCCTCTGCGATCCATACATCGCCACAATTCAATAGCGTTGGTTTTATAATGGCTTTTACTTCTTTCACCGCCAGATCGGGGTACTGGTGAGCATCGCTCCACCTGTCACCAAAAGCAAGCTGAAACAAAGCATTTGGCGGAACATACAGTCCTTCCTGAACTCCGTATGCACCGGCTACGGCGTAATAATTCACATCTGAAAAATCGGGATGTGACATTAGCGTAATAAATGCCGCTACTGAATGCAGGTCGTCAACATCGGTTTTGCAATCGAACTGGGCCAGCAAAATGTCTTTTTCGGTGTTGAATTCTTTTCCCTTTTGCGGATCATCCGTTTGAAAAGAGAAGAATACTATTGATAAGGCAAGGATTAAAACAGTGCAGATTTTCATTGTAGTCGGATTGTTTAGTTAGTCATAAATTGTTCTCTACTAAAGTAGCAAAAATCAGCTGAAAACACCCGGAAGTGTTTACCATTAGTAATGCGATCAAATTTAATTGATAGATCATCAGATTGCAAAGATGTATTGAAATGATACTGATTTAAACCGCTTTCGGATTTTCGCGCTCTTCGAGATTAAAATACTGAAAGGCCTGAAGCGTGTAGGGGATGATCATGAAAATGGTTGAAACGGCCGATGAAACGCCTATAAGGATCCAATACCATTGCGGATAATTAATGGGGCCTTCGGTAACAGAAGTATTAAAACCTCCGGCGAAACCGAGCACAAATAATAAAAGTGAAAAAATTAAATGTACGCTGTACCATGCAATAATTCCCAAAGCATTCATTGCCAGGGTATTCCACCACTGTGTTCTAACCAGCAACCACGATTTGGTTGTGGAGTAGGCGATCCCTTGTTTTTCGAATACCGTGATAAAAAACATTAACGAAAGCGTGTTGGCCAGAAAGATACCGGGGAGCACACAAAGCATCAATCCGAAAAGCGAAGCAAATGTAAAGACCAGTCCTGCACCCAGTGCCAGTAAGCTGTTAGAAAAAAAATTTGATGATATATCGGATAGCTGAAAGTTGCCTTTTCCAAGCTTAATGTAAGCCTCCAGGTAAGAATAATAAGTACCAACCAACAGCGATTGAACAAAGAGACCAAACAGCAATAAAAAGAACAGGTTGAGGTTTAAAGCGCCCAGGTCGGCCATTAAGGCCTCCGGATCGGTAAAATCAAGGTTCACCAAAACATTTTTTTGAAAATATACCTGTGCACCGGCATTCAGCACAAGAAACGGTAGCACATAAATGGCCACCATTCGTAATATCGCTCTGTATTCCTGCTTGAAAAATTCCAAAGCTTCGGATAAGATCTGAGCCAGTTCACGTTTCTGCCTGAACCGGATTTCTTTTTCTACCATATACTTATAGGGATCTAATACGATTTTTCTTCGATCTGATATTTATTGCGTTCGCTCGAGCTTCTGGAAACCAGTTCGCCCAGAAAGCCTCCCATAAAAAACTGAGCACCAATAATCATGGATGTAAGTGCAATGTAAAAATATGGGCTATCGGTCACCAAATGTCCTTTAATTCCCTGGTTGAGCAAAATTAACTTTTGGGCACCTAGGTAACCTGCGGCTATAAATCCAACGATAAAAATTAGGGCGCCAAGTACACCAAAAAAATGCATGGGGCGCTTTACAAATCGCGAAATAAACATTACCGAGATCAAATCGAGCGGGCCGCGTACAAAGCGTTCGAGCCCGAATTTGGTGACACCATATTTTCGTTCGGAATGAATGACCACTTTCTCACCGATGTTTTTATAGCCTGCCCATTTGGCTAAAACCGGAATGTAGCGGTGCATTTCGCCGTAAACTTCAATGCTTTTAATTACATTTTTGCGGTAGGCTTTCAAGCCGCAATTCATATCGTGCAGCTTAATGCCGGTTATTCTCCGAACGGTCCAGTTATAAAGTTTACTCGGCATATTTTTGGTCAATACCGGATCGTGTCGCTTCTTTTTCCAGCCCGAAACCAGATCGTAACCCTCTTCTTTTATCATTCGATATAATTCGGGTATTTCATCCGGGCTGTCCTGCAAGTCGGCATCCATGGTAATTACCACATCGCCCTGTACGGCTTCAAAACCGCAATACAAAGCGGCAGATTTTCCGTAGTTGCGCCTGAATTTTATCCCTTTTATCAGGGGATTGTCTTTTTGAAGTTTCCGCACAACGTTCCACGAGTCATCACGACTGCCGTCGTCGATCATCATAATCTCGTACGAAAAGTTGTTATCTTCCATCACCCGCTTTATCCAGGCCGCCAGTTCCGGGAGCGATTCTTCTTCGTTAAACAGGGGTACAACTACGGAAATATCCATATAAAATCGTTTGCTTTAATTATTCGGGAACCACGTCGGTTGGGTTCTTCTTTGTGAAAATACCGGTGATTAAACTAATGATCAATCCTCCAATTGCACCAACTAAAACTGCCATGGCTGCCATAATCGGTGGCCGCTGGAATTTCATCATCATATCAACAACCTGATCCAATTGTTCTTCAGGAATGTTACCTTGCTCTACCATTTTTTGTTCGGTTGTAATTCTAATCTGTTCAATTAATGACGGATCGATAACTGCGTATAATAAATAAGCATAAATTGCGGAAAGTACCGATGCAAAAATGAGCGCAAGCGTACCAACTCCGAGAGCCTGGCCATAAGTCATTTCTCCGCCCAGACTTTTTCTGTATGAAAGTTGGGCATAAACGGCGCCGGCAATCAATACAGCATAACTGATGTAGGCGGCCCAGGTTTCAAACATTAAATTAGCTACATACAATACAACTGAGACTAAAATTGAGACAACGCCGATATAAATTCCGGAGGTTAGCGACGATTTCATTAAAGATGCAGGTTTTTGTTCCATAACAATGCTTTTTTTGATTAGGTGTGACAAATATAATTCTATTTTTATTGAATGACAGAAATGAGTTCGACTAAATGTGTTACAAAGATTTACAAGTAATCAATATTTTAGTTATCGGCCAAATCTGTGGGATAAACAAATGTCATCGTATGATTTTTTGAGAATTATCTCATCAGTTCTTGCCAGATTATCAACTACATATGTCGTAACAAAATCACCATAATTACTCCACAACAAAAAAATGTTTGGCGGGAAATTAAAATTTTCTACTTTTGTCGCCGGGTAAGTCCTGTGCGACCAGCTCCTGCTGAATTCCCCCAGGGTCGGAAGGCAGCAAGGGTAGGCGGTTGTAGCGGTGCGACACAGGTAGCTTACCCACTTTTTTGTCAAAAAAAGCAGTTCTTTATTCAGTGGTGAAAATTTTAAAAAAATGTTTGGCAAATTTGAAAGAAATTCTTTCCTTTGCAGCCGCTGATAAAAACAGCAACGTTCTGAAAAAAACTGATACAATATAAGCCGAATTAGCTCAGTTGGCCAGAGCACGTGATTTGTAATCTCGGGGTCCTCAGTTCGAATCTGAGATTCGGCTCGAAGAGTCGCTACTCTCCAACTTAGTTGGGAGATAAATGGCTCAAAATATTGGGAAGATACCGAAGCGGTCAAACGGGGCAGACTGTAAATCTGTTGGCTACGCCTTCGTAGGTTCGAATCCTGCTCTTCCCACCATATTGGATAATTAAGGGACTGATTTTCAGTCCCTTTTTTCGTTTTTGTCCCTGAGTGTAGGCTACTTTTGCAGGTAACTTTCTGCCAGATCCTTTCACATCTTAAACTGAAAATACATTTATAAAGAGTAGTGCTTTTTTGCTGTTCTTTTTTTTGTAGTGTTGGAAAAGAACATTTAGTGATTCTGATCATAATAATTGAGCTATCAATCACAAAGCCGATAGCTTTGCTTGAATATCTATATCTCAACATATCAGTTTGTTTCATCGTGCATCCGCACTATGTGTGTTTGTAACATTTAAGGGGGTAGTTGTTGAACTAATCTTTCTTCTTTTCAGCACACCAAACTGAGTCAACTACTTTCGCCCAAACAAAATCTGGGACTTAGTGCTGTAAATAAGTATTTATTTTATATTTGGATTGCATTGGGAATTTAATTCCTGATGTGCTTGGGGTTAGAGGGGCAGCAGAAATGTTGCCCTTCTTTTCTTGTAAATTCCATTGTATAAATAATAGCAAAAAAGCTGTCCTATTCAGAACAGCTTTTTATAGTATTTACAATTTACTTATTTGGTATTTGAGAAGTAACAATCATAAATACAGTTGAGGGAATACTTTTACTCTACAACAGGACATGCTGTCAATAAATCTTCCAGTGCCTGTAGTGCTGGAATGGCACATTCTGGAGCAGGTATATGAACAACTATTTCCATTCCTGTCAGCGGATCTACATAAACCTCACCTTCATAGGCATCCTGAATGGTTTCAAGCATACCTGCAACAATATTAGGAACTTTTGATTTTAGTGGTTTGTGTTGATCACCGCACCAGTTTTGGAGTTTTTTCAGATGAACTTCGAGGGCGTGGGGTGCTTCCCACATCATCTCGGCATCACAAGCATCGGTAGCCATTACTTCTTCCACAGCCGTTGCGATGTCATCTATACATTCACACTGAGCTTTTGCGTTACCTAAACCAATCATCAAAGAAAAGGCAACAACTAACATAAAGGTTTTGTAAAACATAACTTAAAATTTAGAGTTAATAAATAAACGATTGTGTAAGCGTCAATACACAATACAAATTTCTTAAATATTAAGTTGTTAGATTTACGTCCTTCTATTAATATATTCGGGAAATGACAAAAAGGTAACCACTCTACTTAACAGAAAAAATAAAACCCGATCTAAAGCAACGCCGAGTTTTACTTAAATTTCTGAAAAAGCAAAATGATAGATTTGTATGTAAAACGATATTGTTTCCTTTTTAGTTTCCCTATTTATTTTCTTGTTGTAAATAAGTTATAGACAATAGTGTAATAGCCAGTGATTATTTCCACGGTACTGATTGCGTGAATGAAAAAAGAAGGACAACTCCTCCTTTTAAATTAAAATTTTGTTGATTCCTGTGAATCAACGTACCAAACTATAATGAAGTTAGGTTTAATATTTTGAAAAGGAAAAGAGGGGAAAGCTCTATGGACGCTTTTTGAAGATGATTGATAATTTACAAACCCTAAATACAAAACCAATCAAGTATACAGAAGTCGCTTTCCCCTTATGTTGTAACCTTATTTTTTTATCGTCCTGTTTCAATGAAGTTGCTTTATAAAAACAAGCATTAGACCAAAGGTGTTAAGTATTGTATTTCAGAATAATAAGTATTTTGTTAACTCAAATCCTTTCCCAAAATGGGAACATTTTCCATATCTGATGCTTCCAACTACTACTGAAAGGTTAAACATCACATTAAGAATGATGCATGAATTTTATTATAAGATGCCTGTAATCGCAGTTCATTTGGTCCCAACTTGTAAGTGTAAGCTGTTAAGAAATATTCATTTTTAAAATTTATTGGTTTGAAAATTGTACTTAGTATTTAGTAAACTAAATGTTATAAGCCCATGTCTAAACTATACATTATAAAAGGAAGTTTTAATCCGGAAGAAGAATTAGAAGGTGTTGACCAAACTCCATTTTCAACTTATCATACAATCACACTTAATCTGAAAACTATTGAAGGTAATATTGAAAAGAAAGGTTCGACAAATTGGAGAATAAGTATTCAGAATGGTGAAACCCGAAATTATCATTTGCCAACTTTTAGAAAGTGTGTTGATAAATTAAAGGAATTGTTTCACCCGGTTGATGTTCGTTGCATTGAAGTAAAGGATATTTCTGGAACAAAAGGTGGAACCTATAGAATTGAATGATCGCCAGTTAAACTGAAACAGATTAACTCACTTCATAATTTTAAATACACTGTAATTGTAATTCAACAGAGCACTCACTTTCATTTGTCTGTGATGCACACATATTTTAATATTGGAATTGTAAAATAAAATCTCCCTAGAGAATAGTTTAACTAATTTTTTATCCTGATACTCAATCACGCTTAAAAGTGTAGGTGACTTTCTGCCGGATTGTGTCCTTACGTACTGGACAACTGTTAATTTGAATGCGCTGAAAGCCCTTGAAAATTAGGAAATCAAGAGGTATGTGTATGTTCAGCTCGTTGGGAAAACGATGAGGTTGCATTCTCCTGTTCCCACAGTAAAAAAGCCCCTAATCATTTTGATTAGCGGCTTTTCTTAAATTATTACCTAACATTTAATGTCCTCTTCCTTTTCCTCCTTTTGACGTTTTCTTTATCAGATTAACTGAAGTCGAGGTATTGGCATCATCATCCGTGACTATCAGTACATATGAACCATCCTTGAAATTTCCAGGTATGCTAATAGTGTATGAATTCATGTAAGTAGAACCTGATTGTAAAACTAATCTCGAATTTTTATAAAGTGCATAAGTGAAGCTACCGCTATATTCTATCGTAATGTTGGTTTGGAAAGGATTTGGATAAACATTCAGTGCCTGACAATTCAAATTGTATGGAGTTGAATACTCTGTTATTCCATCGCAATTCTCATCAATACAGTTATCTGGTACTTCCAATGCTCCCGGATTAATCAACGGATCATTATCATTGCAATCAACATCTGTATTATATCCGTCGCCATCTGCATCAGAGGTTTCCTGGTTATCGGCGTAGATTCCATGCGGACCCGGGCCGGAGGGATTTGAAGTGTGGCATACCTTACAATCATTTAAAGTACCCGCGTACCCCTGCAGGTTGTAATTCTGAAGATTATCATTTTCCTCTCTGGAAGGTACAATCGCATGTGGCGATCCATGGCAGGTGGTGCAAAATAGCCCACCATGTCCTTTAGAATTTCTATACAGTTTTCCGGATTCTTCTGCAAATTCTGAGCCATGACAAGATCCGCATTTTGGTTCATCCAACCAGGGTTCACGACCTTCATGAATAGATGCTGCAACCTGTTCCATACTTCCGTGACAATCTGTACAATACATATTGTGTTCGTTGCTCATTACGCCTCTCAAACACTCGGTGTTAAAGCCGGGGTGACATTTGTAGCAATCGTTGGTTTTTCCTTTGTGTTTTTCATGCATTGCTTCGGAAAGGGACATGACTCCAGGTTTTCCCGGGGCTCCCAATCCATTCGATGCATGACATGAAGCGCACAGTACTGGTTTAGGCCAGTTTTTTGAATCGGAATGTCGGTTCCTTATGTCTCGTGTGCTTGCATGACATCCTGAACTCAAACAGTTAATTTCGTTCGAAACCGGAATTACATTTTGTGTTGTGGTTACATTGTCTCCATTTAGTAATACTTCAATCAGTGCGAGTTGGTAAGGTGCCTCATTTTCCAGATCGTTATCAGTGAAAGGAGTGATTGGCACTCCTTCGACGTGGTAAAAATTCTCGCCTTCCAGAACCTCCATTTTTCCCGAAAGGCCATTTCCGGCAAGTCCGATATCGTCAGGGAGTTCAACACCAAACAATTGGTCCTCGTAATCCCAGAAATTTGTTTTACCGGCGGAGTAACTATTTCCCGGAATGCTGTAATTAACTTCCAGACCGGAAGTAATGATCTCGGGTAAAACACCCTGGCTTGCATCACCTCGTTTTATTACCTGCGCATTAAAATTGTTGTAAGGCGGTAAAATAACAATGTCTGAAAAGTCGGCATTGGCACAATGCATTCCTAAATCGTTCCATGCCAAAACAATGTAGTCGCTGCTTATTGCAGAGGCTGAAGGAGGAGGATTGAACGCGGTTGTCAGGTAGGCGATCAAAGCAACTACCGCAACCGAACTTGTAATAATGATTCTCTTTTTCATAAAACTTGATTTAATGGTTGTACATATTTAACTATGTAAATTCATTTAAATATTGTGAATAAAAACAGGTGTTGAAATTATTGGGATATGATAATTAACAGCTTCGATCAATATGAGTGGTGAATGATGTAGTGATAGCAAGAGTAAAAATGGGGCTTTAAATATTACACTTACTTTGAAAGTGTAATATTTAAAGGCCTTTTTTCAAAAATTGAATTTTGAATTACGAACGTTTAAGTGATTATTTGAAACATGTCTAAATTACTGATTTGTTAATCAGTAGTTTACATAAGTTTTATCCATGGATTAAATCCTGCCGAAAATTTTCATTATGGATTTTCAATCTAAAAGTTAAAATGCAGTAACCAGAAGAACTATCGTTTTGGCCAAATTTTCCAGGTGATTAAAATTTTGAACCAATTTATAATACTACAAACTCATACTGATTAAAAAGGTGGCTGCAAAAGCAATAATGGCATACAACTCAGGGAAAACGGCCAGTACCATGGTTTTGCCAAAGATATCGTGTCCCGACCCGATGCCGGCGATCCCATTCGACGTTACTTCGCCTTGATTTAAAGCTGAGAAGAATCCAACAAATCCCAAAGTTAAACCGGCCGCCAAAATGGCTACTCCCTGGAGCATGCTCATTTCGGGAGTGATGATTCCCTGGCTGTTAATGATAAAGAATCCTGCAAAACCATATAATCCCTGGGTTCCCGGCAAGGCACTCAATAAGAGATAGCTTCCAAATTTATCGGGTTTCTTTTTTAATGCACCAACTGTGGCATTCCCACCTTTTGAGACACCAACAGCACTGCCAATTCCTGAAAATATGAGCATAATGGCTAATCCGATATATGCTAAAATAACTGCAGTTGTCATGATCGTAATTATTTAAAGTTTATTCTTAAGTTTTTATTGTTTTCATTCCTCCATTCTGATTCAATACTTGTTCATGCTTTCCAAACGGTTTGTATTCTTTGCCACCACCTTTAAACCCAGCACTTTTATAAAATTCGACAAAAGTTAAACGCATGGGGTGTACAAACGAGCCAAGCGACGAAATGAGAATGTTTAATGTATGTCCGAGCAATAAAAAGATGATAAAAAATACAGGACCAAATATTTTGGATGATCCAAGAATTTGCAGGCCGATATCGTTGATTACAAAACCCAAAATAGCACTCGACAAGCCAAGTGCGAATAGTCGGATGTATGAAAGCAGATCGCCGAAAATACCTGTTACGGTGGAGTAAACATCCCAGACACCTTTGCCAATACGGGCAAATATATTCACTCCGGGATCGCTGAAAAAGAAGACAAAAAATCCTCCAACGGCTAGTATACAGTAAAGGATCGTGCTATTTTCCGGTATAATTTCGGTTGGCGACAAGAGGAAATATGTGACGCTGCCGATTATTATAATCAGCCATCCGTAGGTGGCCAGCGCATAAGTGAACCCGTATTGTTTGCTTTGGTTGGCTGCTTTAATAAATAGTCCGAAAATAATTTGAACGCCGCCTAACATCAGCGACAGGTTGAACATTTTATCGGGATTCAGGAAAAGATGCCGGACCTGATCGGATAGGGCAAATTTCGACTCAATAAGATTTATACCAAAAAATGTACCGGATATAGCTCCAAACAGGATGGTTGCCGCACCCAGAAACTGGATGAGACTTAAATACGGTTTAAATTCAGCTTTGGCTTTTAGCTTATACAATCCACCGCCAATTATGAAAAGCAATCCATAGCCTGCATCGCCGAGACAAAATCCAAAGAACAGCATGAAAAACGGAGCAAAAAATACGGTTAAGTCGAGTTCAGAATAATCAGGAAGCGAGAACATGGAACCGATCGGTTCGAAGAGTTTACTAAAACGATTGTTTGTGAGCAAAACCGGAATTTTATCGTCGGGTTTGGCTTTACGCGAAAAGTAAATGGATCCTGTATCCTTTAAAAGTTTATTAAGTGCCGCTGTTTTAGGTTGCGGGACCCAGCCTTCAAGGACCATCAATTTGTTTTCGGCTTCCTTATAGGTGTTATGTAAAACATGATTGAATTGAAGCGATCGTATCAGTTTTATTTTTTCTTTTTCCAGCGTCTTAATGGAGTTGTTGGCGTAACTGTCGAAAATTTGGTTGATCGCTTTTATTTGTTTTTTAGTTTCATCGATCTGAATTTCAATTTCAGAATAGGGAAGTGGCGGAAGTTCAACGGATTCAGCATCAATATCAATTTGCTGATCGTTCTGTTTAATATGAACAAAAAGCACCTGTTTACCGGATTCTGAGATAATTGCCACCGGTAATTCAGCTTGTTCCAGGTCAGTGTATTTCTTTTTTGTTGTACTGAAAAAGAACAGATTAATTCCCTCATGTTTAAGCTGCCTGATAAGTTCCGGAGAAAAATCACCCCACGGTTTTGCGTTTTGACTTGCTTTATTTAACAATTCCAGTTGCGATTCCAGTTCTTCTAACTCTTTTTGTTTGCCGTTAATGTCATCAATAATTTCGCTAGCCGAAATATGAATTCTTTTTTGGGGCAACTCACTTTTTCTTTTTTGTAAAAAGTGTACAGCATTTTCGTACGCATTCAACTCAGCATACTTTTGCTTTGTTTCGTCATTAATCTCAACATCTCGTTCTGCAATATGCACAATACCCAATCTGCACAGTTCAATAAGAAAATCCTCATATTCCCTGTGATAAACCAGAAACGTATATTTTACCATCGGAACGATCATGCTATTTTAACTTTTTGTCGCTGCTGTCGTTTTTTTACGATCTTTTGTGCCGATTTCGAAAGGTTTTCTTCATCCTCCAGAAATCGTTTAATTTTTCTAATGGCACCTTCGTAACCCGGTATCTGCACTTTCTCGTACAGGTTTACTTTCTGAGTTGTTTTTTTTCGAGCCCGATCGAGCAAGTCAGTTTTACGTGCGTAAAACTCGCGTTCTAAAGCTATCCTTCCCAGTTTTTTTACGAGTGAAATTCCCGCGGGAAACCAATCCGGGTTTGAGAACAGACTGTATTTTTCTTCATCAAAAATTATTTCATCCATAAGCGGAATTGAAACACCTGCTATTTTTTTCGTTGAAATCTTAACGTTGTTGATCGTGATCAATTCCGGCAAAAATTCATTCCAAAGTTGGACTGAATGTTCCTCGCTGATCAACAACTCTTTTAGTTTTTGCTCCAGATCGGTAGTTTTCTTTTTCGCCTTTTTCACCTCCAGACGCAAAGCGGCCTCCTTGTTTTTTAGGGTTGGTAATGCCTTCAACCTGATCTTCAATTGCTTGTTCAGGTTGTGGAGGGCAGTTTTATTGTATTGAAATTTTAAGGCCACCTTATTCTTCTATGGTTTATACAGGGAATATCAAAATCGGTACATTTACATTTGCGACCAACTTTGAAACCAGGTCGAAGTGAAACAGCTTATAGAATCCCGAGTACTTCACTTTGGAAAGCGAAATGATATCGATATCTCTTTTTGCAACAAAATCTTCGAATCCTTTTACGAGGTTGTCACTTTCGAACAATTCACATTTGATGTGGTGATTGCTGTATTCGCGGTCGAGCATGGCATTAAGTTCATCAACTTTCTCCTGGTGTTGCGGATCTTCTTTCAGGTCGATATGTACGCAATGAATCTTTTTATTGAATGGTTCCAGGATCTTCAATAATTTGTTCAGTGATGTATTGTCCGAATCATAAAAATCAGTGGCATACATTACATTAATCAGATCTTTTCCTTTAAAAACTGCCGACAAAGGAACTGCCAGGACAGGTTGTTGAGTTTCCTCGATAACTTTAACAAGTGTTTTTCCAACGAATTCTCCATCAGCCTGTTTCGAAACTTTGGAGCCCATTAAAATGACATCCGGTTGATAGCGCTTACTGGCAGCAGTAATTACATTTACGGGTGTGCCTTTCAGCATGCGGTAGTGTAATTTTACCGCGTTAAACAATTCGGCAGGGATTTGCTTTTTAAGCTCCTTACTAAAGTTTACCAGGTTTTCTTGGGCCTTTTCGTGGGCCTCTTTTAATTCCAGGCGAACATATCTTTGCCATGACGTGGTATGCCTGTTTTGTTCATTAAAATTCGGATCGGGGTATATGTACAGAATCTTGATCTCGGCATTCTGTTTTTTTGCCAGACCAATGGCATACTTGCACAGATCAATACAGTCTTCACTTAGTTTTACAGGTACCAGAATCTTTCTCAGGTTCGTAAAACTTACATCGTCTTTAATTTTGTCAAGATCGTATTCCTTATGAAGCTGCAAAAGCCGGGCAATGGCTTTTTCCGACTGCCTTGCTTTTACATTTAGCAGCACTTCATTAGGATTGTATCGATCACCGGGAGTCATATCTTCGTTGGTGAAGAATACTTCAATCCCGTGTTCCTCCAGCCTGTCTTTTACAAAAGAACCCAACTGGGGAGTCGAAACTCTTAAGATTGTAACTAATTGATTTTCCATAACAACTCCATTTAATGTTCTGTTTTATTTAATGTTCCATACTTCTCAATCAGACTGGCTTTTATGCCCGTTTCGGCATTCGAGAAATACTTATTGAATAGTTTCCAGGCAGTGTCGATCATTGTATCTATTTCAATGTTCACATCAATGGCCAGTAACTCATTGGCATAATCTTTTGCAAAGCTTATGGTTCGTTTATCGTAATCAGTTAGGTCGAAGCCATTTTCGATTTTGGTTTTGGCGTTGGCAGCATCGGCATACAATCTGATGGCTGCGTTCATCACCTGAGGATGGTCTTCGCGTGTTTTTTTGCCAATAACCAGTTGTTTTAATCGCGATAAGCTCCTGAACGGATCAACAATAACTTTTCCTATATCTGTTTCTTTTCGAAGGAATAACTGCCCCTCGGTTATGTACCCCGTATTATCGGGGATGGCATGAGTAATGTCGCCGCCGGAGAGTGTAGTAACGGCAATAATGGTTATCGAGCCTCCGTTGGGGAATTGCACTGCTTTTTCATACAGTTTGGCCAGGTCGCTGTATAACGAACCGGGCATGCTGTCCTTCGATGGGATCTGATCCATCCGGTTCGAAACGATACTTAATGCATCGGCATACAAGGTCATATCTGTTAGCAGGACCAGTACATTTTGATTTTTCTCAACAGCAAAATACTCAGCGGCGGTTAGGGCCATGTCGGGAACCAGCAAGCGTTCAACCGGCGGATTTTCGGTGGTATTTACAAAGCTGATGATCCGGTCGATGGCTCCGGCATTTTCGAAAAGGTTTTTAAAGAACAGATAATCGTCGTTGGTAATTCCCATACCTCCGAGAATGATTTTATCGGCTTTCGCACGTAAAGCGACCATCGCCATTACCTGGTTATAAGGTTGATCGGGATCGGCAAAAAAGGGAATTTTCTGCCCGGTTACCAGCGTATTGTTCAAATCGATCCCGGCAATTCCCGTGGTGATCAACTCCGATGGCTGCTTTCGGCGAACCGGGTTTACTGATGGCCCGCCTATTTCTATCAATTTTCCGTCAATCTCCGGACCTCGGTCGATCGGGTGTCCGTACGCATTAAAGAACCGGCCGGCAAGATCGTCGCCAACAGCTAGTTGAGGGGCATGACCCAAAAATACCACTTCGGAGTTGGTTGGAATACCCTCGGTCCCGGCAAAAACTTGCAGGGTAACAAGATCACCTTCAATCTTTACAACCTGTGCCAAACGGTCGTTTACGATGGCCATTTCCTCGTTGCCAACGCCCTTAGCCATTAAGGCACAAGTTGCCTTGGTAATCCGGTCAACTTTGGTGTGGATCTTTTGAAACGCCGTTGTTTTCATCTTCTCGCTTTTATTGGTGCTTGGCTTCAACAAGTGTTTTTTCTTCTATAATATTCTGCAATTCCTGTTCAAAATTTTTAAACTGTTCCGATTTAAATTCGGAGTAATTCATTTGTTTCAATACGTTTATAATCTGCTTGAAATACGGATTCACTTCCTCGAAATGCTCAAAATTGAATTTGGTGTTGTTTATATCGAGTACTTTGTTGAGCATGTATTGCTGACGTTTGATCGGTGTTGAAGCATCAACCTTGTCATAGGCATCCTGTTGCAGAATAACAAAATCGATGACTTCTGATTTCCAAAATGTTTCGTGATACTCAATAGGAACTCCATCGTCACCCAGAATATTGATTTGCTCGTTAGCTTCGCGTCCACGAATAAGAATATTACGGGCCAATAAGATCTTATCCACCCAATCGGGTGTTATTACTTTTGACACATATTCAATGTACTCCGGATATTCGAGGTATTTTGAGTAGCTGTCGACAGAATCTATGGCAGGGTAACGTTTACTGTCGGCACGGTTTTGTGACAAGGCATAAAAACACCGTGCAGCCTTTTTCGTGGCTTCAGTAACGGGCTCTTTTAAATTGCCGCCGGCCGGCGAAACTGTTCCGATGAAAGTTACGGATCCTGTCTCTCCATTATTCAGGTAAACAAATCCCGCGCGTGAATAAAAGTTGGAGATGATTGCCGGCAAGTCCATCGGGTAGGCATCAGGGCCGGGGAGTTCTTCCATCCTGTTCGACATTTCGCGGAGAGCCTGAGCCCAGCGTGATGTTGAATCGGCCAGCAGAAGTACTTTTAAACCCATCGAACGATAATATTCAGCAATTGTCATGGCGGTGTACACCGAGGCCTCGCGAGCTGCCACGGGCATGTTTGATGTGTTGGCAACAATGGTTGTACGCTCCATTAGCTTTCGGCCTGTTCTGGGATCTTCCAACTTAGGGAATTCGGCAAAAATTTCTACCACCTCGTTAGCACGCTCACCACAAGCGGCAATAACGATTAAATCGGCATCGGCTTGTTTCGACAGAGCATGTTGTAAAACGGTTTTCCCTGTACCAAAGGGCCCGGGTATAAAACCTGTTCCGCCTTCAACAATAGGAGTGAGGCTGTCGATTACACGAATTCCGGTTTCAAGAAATTTTGACGGACGAGGTTTACTTTTATATGTTTTTATTGGAATTTTGACCGGCCATTTTTGCAGCATCGAAACCCGGTGTTCGTTGCCACGATCGTCTTCCAGTACGGCAATCGTATCGTTAATTTTATAATCCCCGGCAGCAACGATTTTCTTTACTATAAAATCACCTTTGAAAGTGAACGGAACCATTATTTTATGACTAATCCAGTTCTCGGTCACATCTCCCAGCCAGGATCCGGCCTTTACCTTTGCATTTGCTTTCATAAAAGGTTTGAAGGTCCATTCCTTATCTGTTTCGAGCGGGTGTGTGTAATCGCCTTTTTGTAGAAAATTACCGGTCATCTTATCCAGATCGTGCTGCAGTCCATCAAAATTTTTCGATAGAATTCCGGGACCAAGTGTTGCTTCAAGCATATGACCGGTAAACTCAACGAGGGTTCCGGTCTTTAATCCGCGCGTGCTTTCAAAAACCTGTATGTAGGCAGTGTTGGAACCGATGCGAATGACCTCTGCCATTAATTTAACAGCCTTGTGATTGATGTAGCAGATCTCGTTTTGCGAAATCGGACCATCCACTTTAACCATAACGAGGTTCGAGATTATACCGGTAATTGTTCCCGTTGTAGCCATACTGTATTATTTTATCAAATTGAATTCCTCCGGGAATTCATAGTTTTTGGTAAATTCTTCAATTAATTTATTCAGAAGCTCCTTACCAGTGTCTTTATCCAACTTCATCCATCGTTCTATCAGCAATAGTTTTATAGTATAAGCGAGTATTTTTTCTATCGTAAAAAAGTGAAAAAATGTATGCTCGTCGAGGTAAAGCCACTTGAGTTTATCAATTGCTTTTTCTTTTTCAAGGCGTTCAAGTTCCGAATCGGCTATTTTGAGTACCTCATCGTAATAAGGTAGCAGTTCCTCAAAATAGTTGGGTTTTAGTTTGTTCTCTATTAAAAGCGTATACACCGCATTTGCTCCATTAACCTTAAGTAGTTGTTCTCCCAGATTGTAGTTGTATAACTTGCAGTTGAAAGCTGTAATCACATTTTTTAGGTTGATCTCGAAACGGAACCACTGTTGAAGAAATGTGTTTGAGCAGTTTAGGGCATGCTCATAGAACAGGATGCTTAAACCATTTTCAGCTTCCATATCCTCAGGTTTTGGGTCGCTGTTTTTTATTTGGTTCATAAAAATGAACATGTATTGTGGCAATCGCATTTCTTCGTTATCGGGCGAGAGTTGCGATTCAATTTCCTGTTTACTGTAAATGCCGGGATAGAAATAAGGTTTGTTCTGTTTGAGTAAAATATTGAGGAGGTTTAGATTGTCGAAGGGTAAAAAGAGGTATTCAATCAGCTTGTAGTCTGATGAATGAAGTTGTTGCCGAAGTTCCTCCAAGAATATCCTGCTTTTCACAGGCGCACTGTTCTGGCCGAAGACTAAGTCGGGAAGCCCGGCAACCAAGCAATAATATTCTCCTTTTAGCATAACCGAAACTTAAAGAAATTCAACAATCATTCAGCCCGGTGGAACTAACGCCTGGTCTATCACAATGTCTATGGTGTCTCTCTATATGTGCCTAGTCTTTTTCAGCGGCATCAAACAGTAATTTTTTTGTTTCGTTTTTTAAGTATTGTATAAAATAATTTGTAAAGTCTTGTGCGGTAAAGTTGATGAGATAACTGCCTTCTTTTGGCCCAATCCTGAAACCGGATTCCAGTGCCGGATCCACTCTAATATCAATGCCATTGTTCATGGCTTCCGTGGCTTTCGATTGTAAAAAATCATTTATTTTTTTTTGATCATCGGGAGGAAGCAATAAAGTCAGATCCATTTTTTCCTGATTTTCAGGTTCCCATTTCTCTATTATTTTTAGAATGATCTGTTTGATAAAATCGTCATCTTTAAAAGCTTCGTTTACCGGTTTGTCTAACTGGGCAGTGCTGATAAGATTTGTGATCTGCTGTTTAAGGTGGCTAACAAACTGTTGAGCAGCCAATTTTAATTCAGCTTGGCCGCGTTTTCTTTCTTCCAAAGCCTTGTTCTGTGCATTGAGTATGATTTTTTCCTCCGTTTGTTTTGCCGTACGAATTATGGCTTCAGCTTTTTCTTTGGCCTCAGAAATCAGTTGTTCTGCATCGCCTTTGGCTTTTGTGATGCCTTCGTTATAGATTTTTTGCGTAATTTCTTCGATTCGGTCAGTCATCGCTTCTGGCTTAACAGGTTTTATATTGTGTTAAAATCATAGTCTTCTGTGACTCCACCAACGGTAAAAACCGGAATTGTGCAACCGTGTATAATTTCAGAAACAAATTTTCCTATTTTCTTTCCGGTAAATCTTGATTCCTGATGCGTTCGAATAATAACCATTCCGGCCTTAAATTCCTGAATGTAATTTAATATTGCTGTATGCTTTTCCTGGTCGTGAACTTTAAGAATCTTGACATCGCATGCCACACCTCTTTCTTCAAGCATTGTCTTTATTTTACTGGCATTCTTGTACGCCAGACTCTTGCGTTCTTCAATGTTGATGTTGAGGGCGGAAACAATATGAATATTAGAATTCATCTTTTTGGCAAAAAAAGTGGCCCAGTAGAGGCGTTTCTTCGTTTGTTGCGAAATGTCAATGGGAACAACAATATTTTTAATTTCTGTAACGGGATAATCTTTGTTGATGGTAAGAACCGGACAATACGATTTACTCACACATTTATCAATATCGGTTCGTGAAAGTTGTGAACCGTTCTTGCTTTTACTCTTATCAATCAAATAGAATTCGTAGCCTCCAAGTTCGGATTCTTCAATCAGTGCATTAATGATATTGCCCCATCCAATTCGCAAAATTATGTTATCCGGAATTTTGGAATCCAGGCAATTTTTAACAAAATCCGTAAACTTATTCAGCGCTCCCTGATGAAGTATCTGGTTTCTTTTTGATTTTGGATTGTGAAGAAATACCGATCTCGATTTTATGACATCGAGTAGGAAAATGCGCATACTCAATGCATTGGTAATAAACAAGGCTTGTTTCAAAATGCTTTTACCATCCCTGTTTTGCGGGATGTATGCCAGAATACTGTTCGATCTGTATTTCATAGCTATGCCAGTTAAAGTTGTATCCCAAAACAATCAGATAATGGTCGCAGTAGTTGTCTTTTGTTTAATTATATACGAAAATTGGGGAATTAGTTGCATAGTTTTGAAGGACAACATATAAAATATTGATGTTAACACTAGATTAAATACAGGTCCATGATCAGGATATTTTAAAAATCATTATGCCGATAATTTCCTGCTTTTCTGAAACAGGCCGATCATTGGTATACTTCGTCACTTTCCGGCAAAAAACCTCGTCCTGAAAAAACGAAAGGGAAAATGAGTACCACGATGTTTTTTTGTCACTAAAATGCTGTGGTTAGTCACTTTCTCAGACTGTTTCAATTCTTCCACAAACGGTATTAAATGATCAATATGCACGTGTTCCATAATCACGATTTTGTACCACTGGGCATTGCCATTATGCTGGTCGGGTACTAAACCGTATTTATGGGCTAGTTCTTTTGCCACATGCTTGGCACGAATGGTAACAATGTTCGATCCGGGATGACGGTAGAAATCAACCCTGGCCTCTTTTAGCTGGTTGCAAAGCCAGTTTGAACGGTGATTAAGAATATGTATTTTCTCGAACCAGTCGTGAGGCCCGTACGTTTGCAGGATCATCCAAACTGCAATGGCGTTTGCCCCTGAACGGCTTCCGATCAAAGTGGCATCGAGTCCGCTAACGTATTGGGCTTCGTTGGTAAATACATTGTCGATGAGGCCTTTTCGTGCAATAAAAATACCGGTTCCGAAAGGTGCCTGAACCATTTTATGGGCATCCAGCGTAACTGAACTCACGTGCGGATTGGCGAAAGTCATGGCTTCGCTGTTGGTGCTGAACGGGTACACAAAACCTCCGAATGCACCATCGACGTGAATCCTGAACTCAACTCCGGTGTTTGTCAAAGTTTCAGAATATATATTAATATCATCCACCGATCCGAACATCGTAGTCATCATGTTGGCCACCACAATAAAATACTTTTTCCCCCTGGCTTTTGCTGACTCAATTTGTTGTTTAACGGTTTCACGGGTTATTTCACGACTGTTGTCGGTTACCGGAACGGTGATTATATCGAGGTTCAAAACATTCCCGGCTTTGTGCATTGAATAATGCGAATCTTCTGAAAAAAGAATACACATTTCATCGTAGTTTGCTCCAAATTCTTTTTTGAACAGGTTACGATAGATCCAGATCGCCTGAATGTTGGCTTCGGTTCCGCCCGATGCCACATAACCATCGTACTTATCGGATTCACAATTTAAAATATCTTCAGCAACAATACTGATTAGTTCCTGCTCCAGCTTTTGAGTCCCGGCAAAAAACGGTTCCGATTCGCCCATGGTGTGACAACCGATGTGATTGGGATTAGCAACCATGGTTTTCAGAAATGGGGCGTTATCGAGGGAATCGGCGTCTTTATTAAATACGTTTCCATCGAGGTGCGAGGCAGGAATACCCAGTATCGAACGTTCGTGGTAATCAATGTTATGATTCAGTGCTTCATCCACCCGGTTACGAATTTCACTTCGTGTAAGTTTTTTCCAGTATTGCATTTGACCCTTCGTAAAAATTTGCGCAAATGTAATGTTTCTTGAATAATGAAAAAAGTACCGACCAGATTGATACAAGGGATAAACTTTACTTAAGAATATGGTAATTCTTTGTATCGATGGCAGGATTTATTTCGCCTCTTCAAATAGAAGGTTGATCCCGGGATCGAACTTGATAGTTTTAACCTTTTGCTGAACGGGAAATACAAAAGTAGAGCTTCTTTGTTCAACATTTATTGTTTGAATTTCCCGGCTGTCATCTTTATAAATCACAGCTACATCAAGCGGAAAAGCGAAATCGAAACCTTCCTGTATTTGTTGCAATTTCAACTCTACTTTCATATCCGAGTTCTGTTCCCAACTCCAACTTAGAACGGGATGTCCGGCACGGCGCAGCCATTGATCGAAAAAGCTTTGCAGGTCTTTTCCCGAAACTTCTTCCATAACATTTTTGAAATCGGCAGTCAGCGCGGTTGTATTTCTATATTCAGCATAATAGTTTCGCAGGCCTTTAAAAAAGGTTTCTTCACCAAGTTGGTGACGGAGCATATGTAAAAACCAACTTGCTTTTTGATAGGAATTTGCATTCAGCAAACGGATGTATTCGGTAACGGTAGTGTCGATTATTGGTGCCGGGTAACGATGAGCAAAACGGATCACCCGCTCGCGATCTCTCTGCAAACCATTTTTAAACGCATCGCCGCCGTAAAAATGTTGATTGTAAACATGAGTAAGATAGGTGGCAAAACCTTCGCTAAGCCACACGTGGTGCCAGTTTTGTTCGGTTGCAGAGTTGCCAAACCACTGATGGGCCACTTCATGCGCAAAAAGACTTTCCTGACTTCGATCGGAAATGGCCGAATTTTCGCTGTAGAAAATACAACTGGCATTTTCCATTCCGCCATATCGGGTTTTCGACTGCACATGTGCCAGCTTTTCGTATGAATACGGCCCGATGAGTTCAGAAAAATAACTCAGTGCCTCAGTTGTGTAGCGGTAATTTTCAAGTCCTTTATCACGATTTTCTTTAAAAACCCAGGCGCTTACAGGAATTCCGTTGAAAGTGGTATCGTTCCCGATTGCAAAGTCGGCGGCTCCAATTACCATCACTTTTGTTGAAATCGGAACGTCTTCTTTCCAGTGCGTGAATTCAATATTGTCAGTCACCATTTTTCGTTCGGTCAGATACCCGTTACCGACCACTTCATAGTGAGCCGGTGCGTAAACCAGAAACTCTACTTTTGCTTTATCCGATGGATGATCAACGCAGGGAAGCCAATGATGCGCACGATCGGGCCAGTTATCGCCAAAAAAAGTGCGGTCGCCGTATCTGTTCTTGGATATGATCAGTCCATCGGCCGGTGTGCCAAAGTAATTGATTTTAAGCTGAGCCGTGTCACCGGAGCTGATTTGTTTTGGGAATTCAATTTCAAGTATGGAATTCGTGTGTTTGAATGATATTTCTTCTCCTTCATAAACAATCGAACTGACCTGCATCCCGGTAGAGTTATTTTCAATTTCAACGAGATCGAGATTGAAACTATAGGCAGGTTTTAAGAATCTTATTGTTATATCAGCGGTGCCTTCAATTTGGTCCGATTCGTCGTGTAAATGAAGTTCAAAACTGTAGTGAATAACGTCGATGCTTTTGAAACGTTCTAAGTGATTTTGGGCATTGGCAACTGAAAATGCTAATACAAGAACCAGAACAAGGATAAGATTTCTGTAACTCATAAAACGTTAATCGATATTCTTTATTCCATACTTTTTATAAGCGCATAAACTGCAAACGAAGCCAACCAGTGAGCGCCGGCATATTCACCTGAGTCCATTTTTACGTAACTGTAATTAAAATGCTGATCACCCAACTCAATCATCTTCCGGTTATGAAGAGTGTGCCCCATTTCGAACAGGCACCAGGCTCGGCTAAAATTCAGTCCGTCGAGATGAGCCAGTTTACCGTCACTTCGATCGGTCACTTCGGCAACTTCCATAAATTCTGACGGATCTTTCTCAAAATCAGGGAGAAAGGTTTTGAGCCACTTACTGAAATCTTCATAATCTAAGACCTTTTGCATAATAGAAGCTTCCTGTAAACAAGGTGAAAGAAAATCAAAACCACCGGGTTCCCAGGTCAGCGGGCAATCGCAATCTGTGGCATAATATTCCAGCGCTTTTTCTTCGATTTTGGTAGCCAGTTCAGTATTGTATTTTTTAGCCCAGTCGTAAGCAAACGACATCCCAAAAGCAATGTTACTGTGTTCGCCAATACGGATCGGGTAAACCAGTTTGTCGAGAAATTCGATGAATTTTAAGGACAGCGTGTCAACAAGAGGAGAAAGATTAGCCTGCAATTCTGCAGCTTCAGAAGCATCCCATTCGCGCAAAGCTTCATCGAGTTTTAACAACCAGGCCCAACCGTAAGTGCGTTCGTAAGTAGTGTTGTGTTCATCCTGAAAGTATTCGATTTCCTTTAAGATATTTTCTTTTGTGATGTTATTCTGCAGCTTGGCAATGATTTCATCGCGGTATTCAAAGTCAGGAAACTGGTTGAGAATCGTTACCAGTGTCCAGTGTCCATGTACCGACGAATGCCAGTCAAAGCACCCGTAAAACGCCGGATGAATTTCACGGGGTGGCAACAGGTAACTATCGTCGCCCAGAACACCATTAGGTTTGTTCGGGTATTCCTGGTCGATGCATTCGTAGGCAAAATGATAAAGGTATTCAGCTTTTTTCAGGTTAAAATCAAGTGCTGATTGTCCGGTACTTACCATTGCAGTTAATATTAATGAAATTAGGATGGCAGCGTTCTTCATGGAAAATACGTTTATAGTCCATGAAAATAGGATTAATTCAGCAACCGTGAAATCATTTCCTGTATTTATCATTCAGGCCAATATTCTGCTGAATGAGCGGAATGACTTTTTGCAGGCGCGATAAGCGTGTTTTTTCCTGTTTGGCATGTGAAATATAATCGGCGAATTCGCGCTGTTTCCCTTTAGTGAAAGACTGAAAATTGGATTTAAGAATTGGATCTTCTTCGAATGCTTCGGTAAGTTCATCAGGAATAACAAGCGGTTTGTTCCGGTCGGCTTTAATTTCCTTGTTTTGCTTCTGGTTCTCAATGGCTTCGTGTACGTACTCGAGCAAAAGTTCGGGATCGATTTCATCGGGCGATTGAAACCGCCATTGGCGCAAAGCCTTTGTTCTGCCTTCCAATGATCTGATCAACACTTTTTTGCGGTCTGTTAATAAAGCTCCCTGGTAAAACCAAAGTCCCGAGTATGATTTAAATGCACCGATCCCGACCACATTTTTTCCGTTAATGGTATAAACAGGACCGCCCCATTTTACGGTTTCGGTAAGTTCAGTAGTCAGCAAAAGATCGCGTAAAACCATCAGGATTTCGCGACCTCTGTCCGCGTTCAAAATGTATTCGTCAACCGTTTTAAAACTCTGCATTATTTCTTTCTTGTGAATAAGGCAACGACGGCTGAAGTAATTAAACCAACAATCGGTGCAAACAAGACACTTTGAATCATATAGCTTTCCAGGTTGAACTCGGCTTCAGCAGCTTCCTGCGATAATATTCCGGTAGAAACCGAATAGTCAATCATTTCTTCAAAATAATCGGGACTGATAACCGTCACTGTCAGGTACTGCGATAAAGGGGTGAGGAGGGTGATTCCGAGTGTAATGATCAGTCCTGAGATGAATCCCTGGATCCAGTTCATTTTGCCGTCATAATCTCTTTTTCGTTTGTCGAGCAATGCGAAAACATAAACCGCTACGGCTACAAGAGCAAAGAAATTTGTTACAACGGCATGGTATTCAATGTTTTTGTCGTGCAGGCCTGAAACGCGTTCGAGTAACATCCAAAGTAATTGAACGACAACAAAAAGGATGGCCCACTTAATTTCTACAGCAATTTTTTTCATAGGTTCAAAATTTAGTTCACTTGTTACTATAAAGTATTTTTAGTTTGAATTTGTTCAAGCTTAATACTTGTTGTTTTTGCGAAGCCGTGACACCTCTTTTACCATTTTCCCAAATTCTTTTCCCTTCTGCCGTTTTTCATGAACTGTGCTTGAGAAATGTTCCTGTTCGCGTTTCAGCTTCAGGTAGTTGTTGTACATTTCCTCGGAGAGTGATCCATACTCCACCGCTTTTAACACTGCACAACCTTTTTCGTTTTCGTGCGAGCAGTCGTTAAAACGACAATTCTCAGCCAGTTCAGCTATTTGGTCGTAGGTTAGTTCGAGACCGCCTTCCTGGTTCGTTATTCCCAGTTCGCGCATTCCCGGAGTGTCGATCACAATGCTTTCATTTGGAAGAATAATTAGTTCGCGGTGTGTTGTCGTGTGCCTTCCTTTGCTTGTGCTATCGCTTATTTGGCTGGTTTCAAGCATATCATCTTCCAGCAAACAGTTTATCAGCGTTGATTTTCCAACTCCCGACGAACCTATAAAACAGTATGTTTCATAAGGCTCCATTTTTTCGCGGAGTTGTTCCAATCCGTCGAGGGTAACATTACTTACCACAAATAATGGAACTTTAGCGTTTCTTGCTTTTATCTGATTTTGCAACGCTTCCAGTTCTTCTTTTTCAATCAGGTCGATCTTTGTAAGCACGATAACTGGTTCAATTTTTCCTGCATAACATATACTCAGGTACCTCTCCAGTCGGTTCAGGTTGAAGTCATGTCCAACGGCCTGCACAATAAATGCAACATCGATGTTAGCGGCGATCAACTGTATTTCGCCTTGTTTGCCAACGGCCTGCCTTTCCAGAAAAGAGTAGCGCGGGAAAACTTTCAGTATAACTGCAGAATCTTTATCGATTCGTGTAATTTTCACCCAGTCGCCAACAGCAGGGAAATCAGCTCTTGTTTGCGCAGCATATCTTATATTTCCGGTGATTTCTGCCTGCAAAGTTCCATCTTCATTTATTATTTGGTAACGCTCCTTATGCTCGGCAGAGACACGTGCCAGTTCCGCCGATTCGATTTCTTCGCCGATCAATTCCTTAATTTGACCAGAGTAGCCAAGCTGTTTTAATGTGTTTTTTCCCATTGTCTTGTAATTTACACTTTTCTTAACTTCCATTTACCTCTTCTGAACAAAATAAAAGCCAGCAGGGTAAGCAGCGATTCGGCCACAACAATAGCAATGCAGGCGCCCGCAAGTCCCATGTTCAGGGTGATGGCCAAAACATATGCCAGTGGAATTTCGAAAAGCCAGAAACTAAAAAAGTTGATTTTACTGGGTGTTATGGTGTCGCCGCTGCCGTTAAACGACTGCATCAAAACCATACCCAGTGCATAACTTAAAAATCCGATGCTGATGATTTGCAGGGCCAAAATTCCGTTGGCTAAAACCGGCCCTTCATCAACAAATAAACCGATCCAGACATCGGGAAGAAAAACGAACAAGAGTCCGATCAATCCCATAAAAATCATATTTGAATAACCGGTGATCCAAACCGATTTCTCTGCTTTTAGAGGTTGATTTGCTCCCAGGTTTTGCCCGACAAGCGTGGCTGCGGCATTGCTTAATCCCCAGGCCAGCAGCAAGGGGAAAATTATAATCCGGATAGCAATGGTGTAACCGGCAATAACATCAGGGCCAAAAACGGCTATAATGCGCATCAAAAAAATCCAGCTTGAGGTGGCAATCAGGTTTTGCAGTATACCACCACCTGAAATTTTAAGCAACTTCCACATTACTTCAAATTTCAGTTTAATGTTATCCCGGTATAATCTAATTCTGTATTTACCGCTCCACAGCAGGTAGAACTGGTAAATCACCGCAATTCCCCTTCCGGTTGTTGTTGCTATGGCGGCCCCTTTCAAACCCAGTTCAGGGAATGGACCATAGCCAAAAATCAGAAGTGGGTCGAGCACAATATTGATGATGTTGGCCAGCCACATCACGCGCATGGAAATGGCTGCATCGCCGGAACTTCGAAATACCGCATTGATAATGAACAGCAACATAATGATCACGTTTCCGCCAAACATGATGGCAGGGTAGAGGTAACCTTCTTCAACTACCTCGGGTGTTGCTCCCATCAGGCGAAGAAAGTCTTTGGCAAAAAGTACTCCCGGTAAGGCGATAAGTAAAGCTACAATGGCTGCCATGGCAATAGCCTGAAAGGCTACTTCGCCGGCTTCTTTCTTTTTCTTTTCTCCGATTCGGCGCGAAACCAGTGCAGTAGTAGCCATGGCGAGTCCCATGCCAATAGCATATATAATGGTCATCGCTGATTCGGTCAGGCCAACAGTGGCCACGGCATTTGCTCCCAAACGAGATACAAAGAAAATGTCGGCAATGGCAAAAACCGATTCCATCAGCATTTCGAGCACCATTGGAATGGCCAGAATAAAAATTGCTTTGCCCATACTGCTGTCAGTGAAATCGCGCTCGGTACCGCCAATGGCTTCTTTAACATCCTGCCAAAGGGTTTTATAGTCAATGCTTTTAAGTCGACTGAAAGCCAATAATCCTGTTTTTAGATAAGACATTTGAAAATATGTAGAAAAAATGAATAAATGCTTGAATAATCTCTTTTTTAGCGAATCCGGAGCGGTCGCACATCTATGGCGGTAATTGTAATTGAGATATTCATATTCATTTTTCTTTGTGCCAACAAAGATAAAACTGAAAAAAATAAAAAGCAACCCTCAAAATTGCTTTTCACATAAAAAAATATTTTTGATCAGTTGAACTTCAGTTTGTTGAATCAGAAAAGTTGGATTAACATTTTGGCAAGGCCGTAAATACAGCTAGTCCACCTTCAGAAGTCTCGCGGTATTTACTTTGAATATCAATCCCGGTTTTGTACATGGTTTCCACAACTTCATCAAAACTAATCCGGTGCCGACCGTCGGTTAGCAGGGCATAATTGTTGTGCGATACAGCGCGTTCGGCGGCAAAAGCATTTCGCTCGATGCACGGGATCTGCACCAGTCCGGCAACCGGATCGCAAGTCAATCCGAGGTGGTGTTCCAATCCCATTTCAGCCGAATATTCAATTTGCTGAATACTGCCGCCCATCATTTGAGTTGCAGCTCCCGATGCCATGGCACAGGCCGTGCCCACTTCGCCCTGACAACCTACCTCAGCACCCGAGATGGAAGCGTTGGTTTTTACGATGTTGCCAATTAATCCGGCAGTTGCAAGAGCTCGCAAAATGCCCTTTTTATCGGTTTTATGTACTTTGCTGAAATATTTAAGAACAGCCGGAAGTACACCGCAGGCACCACATGTTGGAGCGGCAACGATTTTTCCACCCGAAGCATTTTCTTCGGATACGGCCAAAGCGTATGAAAACAGCTGTGAACGACGTTTGAAAGGAGTCGCAAAATTCTCGCCTTTTATCTGAAACGATGAAGCTTTACGCGGAAGACGCAAAACGCCGGGCAGGTTACCATCGGTTTTTAGCCCGCGTTTAATGCTGGCAGCCATCACTTCCCAAACTTCTTCCAGGTATTCCCAAATGTCGTTGTTCTCGTATTCTACAACGTATTCCCAAAATTGTTTTTCGTTTCTCCGGCACCATTCCAGGATGTCGTCCATTTTATGGCGCTCGTAAATATCAACCGTTTCCGAGCTTGTAATATCATCTATAATTGTTCCTCCGCCAACGCTGTAACAGGTCCATTCATCCAGAATAGTATCATTTGAATCATATGCTGTAAACTTCATGGCATTCGGGTGACGGGGCAGAAATGTTTTGGGCTCCCAGATGATCCGGTTATTTTTCCCGGCAAATGTCTGTTCGATTACAAAATCGGTGAGGTGGCCTTTTCCTGTGGCTGCCAAACTACCATAAAACACTGTTTCATAGCGACCGGCTTCAGGATTTTTCTCCAAAAACTTAATAGCCGCTTTTTTAGGGCCCATGGTGTGGCTGCTCGATGGTCCGTGACCAATTTTATATACTTCTTTTATCGATTCCATTCCTTCTTAAATAATCCTTCAAATGAAAAACAGAAAATCGGGATTCACAATGACTTTAGCATTAATTTTTATTGAATTTAAAGCGAAGTTTTTGTTAGTCGTGCCCGAGGAGATTTTTATAAAGTTGGAAGTTCTGATCGTCGAATACGCAGAAAACCACTTCTTTGATTGAAGGCGCCTGAGAGAGAAATTCCTGAACGGTTTCAACGGCAATTTTTGCAGCTTCGTCTTTTGGATAACCATAAACTCCGGTACTTATATTCGGAAAAGCAATGGTTTTAACTCCGTTATCAACGGCTACCTGCAAACTACGCTTATAACAGGATTCCAGTTTCCCGGCTTCGTTGTAACGGCCACCGTTGTATACGGGACCGACCGTATGAATCACAAAATCAGCCGGAAGTTGATAGCCTTTGGTAATTTTCGCATCACCCGTTTCACAGCCGTTCAGAGTTCGGCATTCTTCGAGTAATTCTTTTCCTGCCGCCCGGTGAATGGCTCCGTCGACACCTCCGCCACCCAATAATGATTTGTTGGCAGCGTTTACAATGGCATCAACTTCCAGTTTTGTGATGTCGCCCCGATGCAGTGTAATTTTTCCCATTTAGTCGCTTTACTTTCGTATTATTCAAAGTTAAGAAACCGTTTGGGATTGTCGATAGCTATAATATCAAAGTCTTCATCGAAAGCAGCTTTAAAATCATCAAAATATTGTTGTAACGAAGGACCAAAGAACTGGGTGAGGTAGTAATCGGAACCGTACAATATCTTCGATTTTTCGTATGCGTTGAGTTGGTCGAAGAAGTTATGCTTAAATGTTTTGAGTTCTTCTTTAATTGAGAATGTAAGTTTTTGTGTTTCGGGCGATTCAATCAGTGTTCCTTCAGAGAAACAGGACAGATCGGTGTAAGCATTCGGATAATTCGGATTTTTAACCAAATCGAAAATGGCTTTTGCCCAGTTGTCAATTAATTTTGCTCGATACAGCGCATTCCATGTTTTTGCCCGTTCCGAAATAGTCATGTTCTCCCGCAAATACATGTAGCCTTTCTTTTCGGTATATGCAGCCCTTAAAACCTCTTTATCTTCGACTGATAAGTGCATGATTTCGTTTTCAAAAAGATCCGCATCTGCCTTTTTATACTTGATATCGTAATTCACATATTCCATAATTTGTCCGCTGCCGCCAAAATGTGCAAGGTTGAGAACCAGGTTTGGATATTTCTGCAGCACCAATTCCCAGAGTTGCGGGTGGTTTAATTTTTTTGCCCGTTCCTGAATTGCTTCGCTCACGTGACGACTAAAAAAACGATTATCAAAACGAATTGGTTTTTGGGGTCGGACAATGTTTTCGTTCAGCAGCACATCACCGCGAACATTAAGTACCGTTGAGAAACAGGCAAATCCCGCATCTGAGTTGTGCACGGTGATTGGTATTTTATGGCGCTCGCAAATGCCATAAACACCTTCCTGATCGTCGGTTCCCATCAACACGGGATCGGTTGGAGAAAAGCCGGCTGGTGCATAGAGTTTTACTCCGTAGAACAAGGCATCGTCAGCTAGAATTTTCTGTTTGATAGCTTCAACAGTATTGGTATGTCCCTTATATTCGCGTCGCGGATCGATGCCAAAAAACGGTTTTATGGTTTCGTATTTTTGCGAGAGGTATTCCAGATCGGCTACTTGCTGAGCATAGTTGGCGTTATCAAAAATTTCTACCTCTTCATCCGATTTTACCTTAAAGTTTTTCTGGAACTTTTTTACCTGTTTTTGCACTTGGTCGATGGCTTCTGCCAGCTCGTCGTTATCGTATTTGTTGCGGGCAATGTGTTCAACCACCGGCAGAACAACTGCGCGCAATAGCCAAAATACACTCTTAATTCTTCGGCGATAGCGCTTATTGTGGTTCTCGTCATCGTCGTTATCATCGGCATAAGTCAGGTCGAACATAAGCGGGGTGGTTACCACCTGTCCCTGATAAACTTTGTCCTGTGCCTTGAACACATCCTCGCTCGATTCCTGCGTAACTTCGGTAAGTATGTGCGTAATCTCGTCGATTTTATACTTCAGGGCCGCACCCGACAGATCTTTCTCCAAAAGATCGCGGATTGAAAGCAGTGATTGAACTACATTTACCAGTTTTCGGATGATAACATCTTTATTAAAAATATGGCAGTGAATGTCGTAATACGTCTTCATGTAATTTTGTTTAATAGATTTGAGGATACAAATTACAGAAAATGAAGCGAATAGTCAATAGCAGAGTTTTAACTCTTGTTTATCGGTACTGCGGATATTCAATTCGTTCGGTGATCCTGTCGGCTACTTTTTTGGCCAGTTGGCGATAACCATCCTCGGTGAAATGTACGTTGTCAGGGATCTGTATTTCATCTAAACGAGGCTCGGCAAAGGTATAAAGGTCGTTTATGCCGATGTTGTTTTTGTTCATGATCTTGATGGCTACGCGGTTATATTTCTCCGACATTCCCGGATCGCGAAGAGGATTGCTTACCGTATCGGGATAGGGGGTAGTGGTGGCAAAAATTAAATCAGCCCCGGTCTGTTTTAGTTCCTCCACTATTTTTTTGAGGTTTTTCTTGTATTGTTTCAAATCTGCCTGTAAAGGGTCTTCAGCATTATCACTGTTCTCGCCGGTTATTGAATCAACATGTTTTAGGTCGTGCAGACCAAAATTAAAATGAATAAGATCCCATTTCGTGTCACCGATCCACCGCCTGATGTTTGCGACCCCATTATTAGTGCCTTGACAATTTTCAGCTCTGCCATTTGCCAACATCGGGCGTGAAACAACGGCCAGATGTTTCAAAAGGTCCTGAACAAAAGGTGTGTAGCCGATTGATATAGAATCGCCCAGTAACAATACCTTTTTTAACTGGTCGGGTTTCGAATAGATTAATTTTGGATAAAAAATCACCGGCGCAAAAAGCAGCGACGTTTTAATAAAATGGCGTCTGCAGTTCATGTTGATTTGTTTTATTGCCTGACGCTAAATTATTGTTTTTTTAGTGTGAATTCAAGACAATTGCAGCTATTTTCAATTTGAAGGAAGAACTAATCAATGCAATTTAGGTAGAAATGGAAAGCGACAATTATTCAACAAGCGGCTTTATGTCGTATACTTTAACACCTATAATCAAAGATTCGTAAGGGCCGATCAGTGGTGGTTGCCCAAAATCACCATAAGCCAATCGCGAAGGAATAATAAACTCAAATTCACTTCCTTTTTTCATTATTGCAAGTCCATCAGTTAAACCCTGCATAAGCGTTTGTTGCATGTACACAAATTCCCATTCTCCATCTTCATATCGATCTTCAGAGGTATCGAAAAGCATGCCATTGGTCAGGTAGGCCTCGTATCCAATGGTAATGGTATCATAAGGTGCTATAAACGGACCGCTTCCCTGCTTGTGGATGACGTAGTAAACTCCCGATTCGGTTGTGTCCACATCGATGCCCTGAGATTCCATATTTAAGATCAACTGGTTAAGTTCAACCAGTTCTTCTTCCTGAGTCCTGTCAGATGTTGTTCCGTCAACACAAGAGCCCATGAAAAGAATAATAGGAAGAACCAACAGAACGGAAAAATTTTTAAGAATATTTATCATGATTGATTACGCTTTAAAAAACGGGGCGAAGTTATTTTTTTAGAGGAAGTTAGCAAAATGTTTTATGAAATTTTAAGTCTTTAAAAAGTAAAATCCCGGCGTCCACTCCGGGATTTAATACTTTGTAATGTTGTGTCTTTCGACTTCCAATCGGGTTTGTGCTACAAATATAATTGAATATTGCAAGTGTTAGAGCTTTCGGGAGCTGATATTTCTCACTACAAAAGTCGGGATAAAATACAGATATTATTTTGTATGCTTGTAATATGCAGTAATACAATGTGTTGTGGTTCGGGGATTTGAAATAATGTTTATTGTACAATACACAAAAAAGATTTAATCCGAATAAAGCAGGAAGTCTACAGTAAGTATGTATAAATATACTTCGATATCTCATAAATATTACCTATCGGATTCAAAGGCCACTTTACAAACTATTCATACATATTATTGTTTTTCTTGTAATAACAAAATAGTATCACATTAAAGTATCTGAAAGGCCGACGAAATGACATTTCATCTAAATGACAAAACAGGTCAAACCAACGAATTGATCAATTCTACTTCTCCGTATTTGTTGCAGCACGCTCACAATCCGGTGAACTGGCAGCCCTGGAGCGAGGCAGCCCTTAAAGAAGCTGAACGTGATGGAAAATTGGTACTTATAAGTATAGGTTATGCGGCCTGTCATTGGTGTCATGTAATGGAACACGAAAGTTTTGAGGATGTTGAAGTAGCGCAGGTAATGAATGATAAATACGTATGCATTAAAGTGGACCGGGAAGAACGACCGGATATCGATCATTACTATATGAGTGCCGTTCAGTTGATGATGCGACAGGGTGGATGGCCGCTAAATGTGGTTGTATTGCCAAACGGACAACCCATTTGGGGCGGAACCTTTTTCTCGAAAGAAACCTGGATGAACAGCCTGAATGCAGTATTTGACTATTACAAAAAGGAGCCTGAAAAAACACAACAATATGCACGTGAATTGCAGGAAGGAATTGAAAACATTTCGCTGGGAATTGAGGTGGAGGAAAATATTGCTGTTGATCGCTCACTGATTGAAACCGGTTTAGAAAACTGGAAATCGATCTTTGATTTGAAAGAGGGTGGAAAAAACGGTGCACCGAAATTTCCGATGCCCGTAAACCTCGATTTCCTGCTGTATTTTGGATTTATAAAAAACGACGACAAGGCGCTTGATTTTGTGCGAATCACGCTCGAAAAAATGGCCCGTGGAGGTATTTACGATCATGTTGGAGGTGGCTTTGCAAGGTATTCGGTCGACGACAAATGGAAGGTTCCGCATTTCGAGAAAATGTTATACGATAACGGGCAACTGCTTAGCATCTATTCGAAAGCCTATCAGCACTTTAAGAATCAGGAGTTTAAATGTGTGGTTTACGAGATCGTCGATTTCCTCGAGCGTGAAATGATGGACGAGACAGGTGCTTTTTATTCTTCGCTCGATGCAGACAGCGAAGGAGAAGAAGGCAAATTTTACGTGTGGCAAAAAAGTGAATTGAAAAAAGTGATCGATGAAGATTACCCGCTTTTTGCTGAATACTACAACATTAACGAGAAAGGTTTCTGGGAAGATGGCAAGTTCATTTTATTGCGCGACAGGAGCAATGAAGATTTTGCAAATTTGCATGAATTGAGCGAGCACCACCTGCATTTAATGGTGGGCAATTGGAAATATAAATTGTTAAAGCAAAGGAGCAACAGAGAACGTCCCGGGCTGGATGATAAAACTCTTACCTCCTGGAATGCTTTGGTTATTACCGGTTTGGTAGATGCTTACAAAGCTTTTAATGACGATCATTTCCTTCGATTGGCCCAAAAGAATGCTGACTTTTTGGTGGAGAACCAGGTGAATAAATCGGGTCAGGTGTATCACAACTGGAAAAAAGGCAGGAGTACGATAAAAGGATTTTTAGAAGATTATTCCCTGTTAATTCAGGCATTTCTGGCTCTTTTCGAAACTACCGGCGATGAAAAATGGATGAAACAAGTTGTTCGAATGAACGACTATGTATTCGATCATTTTTACGATGAGAAGAAAGGATTATTTTACTTTTCCGAAAAAAATACGGGATCGGCGGTTGCCAATCATTTTCAAAAAGAAGACAATGTTATTCCTGCCGCCAATTCAGTGATGGCAAATAATCTGCATCGCTTGTACCTGATACAGGGGCGACCGGATTATTTGACTGCGGTAAAAAAAATGCTTCAGCATATAACTCTTCATTTTACCAAATATCCGATGGCTTACGCCAACTGGGGAAATGTGATGCTCAAACTCACTGAGCCTTATTTTGAGGTGGTGGTGTGCGGTATCAATTCAAATCTGCTGCTTGCAGAACTAAAGGATGGCTATCAACCCCATATACTTTGGGCGCAAACGAACCGTGAAAGTAAAATTCCGCTGCTTAAAAATCGTTTTGTTTTGGGCGACGATCTTATTTATGTGTGTCACGAAGGCAAATGTAACCTACCGACGCGCTCAACCAAAGAAGCCCGAAAGCTGATTCGATCATGAAAAAAACAGAATTCCTGATCGTAGGACAGGGGCTCGCAGGAACCATGCTTGCTTTTAATATGTTGGAAAGGGGAATTGATTTTCGAATTGTAAATTCAGCGAACAAAAGCAAGGCTTCTATAGTTGCAGCCGGAATGATCAATCCCCTGGTATATAAACGTCTTACAAAAAGCTGGATGGTGGATGAATTGCTGCCCGAAATGATCTGGAACTTTCAGCACCTGGAAAAGATCCTTGGGAAGTCTTTTTATTTCTCCAAAAAAATTCTTAAGCCGCTTTCGGAACAGGAAACTAATCTGTGGAAAAAGAAAATTACCTTACCCGGTTTTGATTTTTACATTGAAGACATAGTTGGAGAATCTCCGGTTCGAGGTATAAAAACGGCGCCGGCTTACGGAATAGTGCAACAGGCCGGTTATCTTAATCTCTCTGTTTTTTTAGCTCACGCCGAATCATTTTTTTATAAAAAGGGACTTCTAATTGAAGAAGATTTTCAAGTTACAGATAACATGGATATCAATAAAGAAATTGAATGCGGTGGTTATAAGGCTGAAAAAGTTGTGTTTTGCGAAGGTTATCACCTCAGTCGTAATCCATTATTCAATTTTGTAAAAATGAATCCGGCAAAGGGAGAGGTGCTGTTAATTCACGCGCCTGATTTATCGGAAGAATATATTCTGAATAAAAAGGTGTTTGTGTTGCCGGTGGGAGATCAGCGTTTTAAAGTGGGCTCGACCTATGAATGGGAGGACCTGAGTGAGGAGCCGACAGAAAAAGGAAAAGCATCGATACTCGAACGCCTGGATCAACTAATTGGTTTAGATTACACCATCGAGAACCACTGGGCAGGTGTTCGGCCGACAATTGCCGATAGGAGACCGTTACTAGGTCAGCATCCTGAGCATAAAAATGTTTTTGTTTTTAATGGTTTGGGAACAAAAGGAGTGATGTTGGCACCGCATTTTGCCGGTGTAATGTGCGATTTTTTGAGTGGGGAAAACAAGCGATTACCGGATGAAGTTAATGTGCAGCGTTTTAAAGAAATTCACCCGGTGACTTAAAGTCAACGGGTGAATAGTAGTGTCCTGAATATTTTTTCAATCTAATTCATCAGTTTCATTTTTAAATAGCTGTATTGTAAAGCCGCCATTTTTGCGCGCTGTTCATTGGTTGATGCTCCGGCATGTCCACCTTCGGTGTTTTCGAAATAGTACACTTTGTAGCCCATATCGCTCATTTTGGCTACCATTTTACGGGCGTGTCCCGGGTGAACACGATCGTCGCGGGTAGAAGTATAGAAAAACACTTCGGGATAATCCATTCCTTTTTTTACATTCTGGTAAGGCGAGTATTTGCTGATGTATTCCCATTCTTCCGGAATGTCGGGATTTCCGTATTCGGCCATCCAACTGGCACCGGCCAGCAGTTTGTGGTAGCGCTTCATATCGAGCAAAGGAACAGCACATACCACGGCGTTATAAAGATCGGGACGTTGCGTAAACCCAACACCAACAAGTAATCCTCCATTACTTCCTCCTGTAATGCCCATTTTTTTTGGCGATGTGATCTTCCGTTTGATAAGATCTTCGGCCACTGCAAAGTAATCGTCGTAAATTCGCTGACGGTTTTCTTTTAAGCCGGCCTGGTGCCATTTAGGGCCAAACTCGCCGCCACCACGAATGTTTGCCAGCACGTAAACTCCACCGTCTTCAAGCCACGAAGTTCCTGTGATTGCGCTGTAGAACGGCAATCGGGCAACTTCGAATCCTCCGTAGGCACCAATTAATGTCGGGTTTTTGCCATTGTATTTCATGTCTTTAGCCGACACTACAAAATACGGGATCATCGTGCCGTCTTTCGAGGCCACTTCAAATTGTTGAACCTGGTAATCATCAGTAGGAAACCACGATTTTAAGGATTTAACTTTTTCGTATTTACCCGTTTGTGCATCGCCTTTGTATAAAGTTGATGGTTCAAGGAAATTCTGAAAGTAAAAGAAAAAGGTATCACTGTTATCATCAGCCGATCCGAGTGAAATGGTACCCAACTGCGGCGCGTCTATTTTTTCTTTCTTCCAGGTGCCGTCGAACCAATACTTGTACAATTCTCCTTTTACATTGTGCAGCATATTTACCAGCAAATAATTTTCGGTGGTATTTATCCCGGAAACACTCGAACGTTCATCGGGGCGTAAAACGAGTTGATAATTCGTTTTCCCATTAATCAGATCGTTATAATCGATACTGATCATATCGCCCTGTTTAAAAGAATTACCGCCAACATTCCAATCCGATTTTAAGTCGAAAATAGCCTGGTTCTTAAAAATGGTATTCAAAATAATATCTTCGGGAAGTTCCGGTTTTATTAGTTCTCCGTTTTCAACAAAATAATACACACCGGTATAAAATGTAGTGCGGTTACTAATCAGTTGGTAATTTCTTTCTTTGGTATGCATGCATGAACCACCGTTGTACATGTCATCTTCTTTGCCTTCGTAAATGAATTTGGCATCTTTTAAATCGATACCGCGCTTCCATATTTTAACATCTTTTGGATAACCCGATGTCGTTAATCCGGTACCAAAATCAGTGGCAACCAGAAGTGTATTTTTGTCAATCCAACTAACGCCTCCTTTGGCTTCGGGAATCTCAAAACCACCCTGTACAAAGTGTTTATTGATGGCATCGAATTCGCGTATAACAACAGCATCGCCGCCCCCTTTCGAGAGTTGTACCATAAACCTTCCGTAATCGGGATATAAACCGCCGGCTCCTTTAAAAACATATTTTTCATTGTCTTCTTCTGATAAGGCATCAATATCCAAAACCGTTTCCCAAACCGGTTCTTTGCTTAAATAACTTTTTAGGGGAGTACGTCGCCAAATTCCGCGAGGATGATCTTCGTCCTGCCAGAAATTGTAGATGAGATCGCCATAAATGGCCGGAGCCGCAATGCGATCGTCAGAATTGTAGATCTCCAAAATTTGATCGTACATTTTTTCATACCCGGGTTGACCCGTCAATTTCTTTAAGGTTTTATCGTTCCATTTTTCTACCCATTCCAGCGATTTTTCCGCGTCAACATCTTCTAACCACAGGTAGGGATCACCCTGGGCAAATCCTAATCTTGCTGTCATTGCCAAAAGCATTAGTATTATTACTTTTTTCATTCTTCTTATAATTTTAATATTTTGTATTGAATTCGCATCTTGAATTACAATCAGATGAGCTGTTCGGTTCAAAGCAAAGTAAATATATATTATTTCGTCGGAAAACATGCCACGATGTTTTTATGTAAAACCTGAATTCTGTATTTTCGTTTAAGCTATTGTAAGTTCAAATTATGGCAACATTACTTTTCTTTTTTATCATTTCCATTGTATTTTCATTTTTGTGCTCCATCTGGGAAGCAGTGCTTTTGAGCATTACCCCGTCGTATGTGAGCCGCATGCAAAAAGAAAATCCGTTGGTGGGTATGCCACTTCAAAAATTAAAAGAAGATATCGACCGCCCGCTGTCGGCCATTCTTACTTTGAATACAATAGCGCACACCGTGGGTGCCATTGGTGTTGGTGTTGAAGCCGGAAAAATATTTGGTCCCACCAAAATCAATTTTGTACTTTTTGATGTGACTTACGAATCGATCATTGCCGGTGCAATGACCCTGGCCATCCTTATTTTATCGGAAATTATACCAAAGACCATTGGCGCCACCTATTGGAAAAAACTGACCGGCTTTACGGTGAGTTCGTTGCGAATATTGGTATACATACTCGCTCCTTTTATATGGTTGAGTAAGGGAATTACCCGAATCATTAAACGCGATGGTACAACAAGCGTTTTTAGCCGGGCCGATGTTGCAGCCATGGCCGATGCCGGCCATAAAAGTGGTGCGATCGACCAGGAAGAAAAATCGATCATTCTAAACCTCCTTCGGCTTGAAAACCTGAAAGTGAAAGATATTATGACACCCAGGAGCGTAGTTTTTGCATTGGATGAAGACTTGAACCTGGGGGATATTTTTGTTGAACACAATCCGTTTCAGTTCTCACGCATTCCGGTGTTTCACGAGTCGCCGGACAACATTACCGGCCTTGCTTTAAAGGATATTATTCTGGAGAATCTGGCAGAAGATAATCATGCCCGTAAACTGGCCGAAATTCGCAGAGAGATCATTTTTGTTCAGGATATGTGGTCGGTAGCCAAACTACTGGACACATTAATTCAACAGCGCCAGCATCTGGCTATGGTGGCCGATGAGTTTGGGACAATTGTAGGATTGGTTACTATGGAGGATGTAATTGAAACACTTTTCGGATTGGAGATAGTCGACGAATCGGATAAGGTGGAAGATCTCCAAAAGCTGGCACGTTCGCGGTGGATGAAAAGATCGAAACGAAAAAAGTAAAATGAGCAAACATACTTTGAATAAATAAAATTGAACGAACAACAGTTTCCTCAACAGCCTGCAAAGGTGCAGCAGATTCAAACATTTGAAGGATATATTTGTTCCTAAATTTTAATCTATCAAACAAACAAAAAAAGACTAAAAAAGATGAAGAAGCTACTAATCATTTTGATGTTAATTCCATTTGCCCTTTTTGCCCAACAAACTGAACAGGATACACTGTGGGAAACATCGACAACTGCAAGCGCTAATTTTTCGCAAGTTTCGTTAACCAACTGGGCTGCGGGAGGAAAAAGTTCTATGTCGGGCTTGTTTATGCTCAACTACGCAGCCAATTACAAAAAGGATAAGCTGAGTTGGGACAACAGTTTCGATTTGCGATATGGGTTTATTAAAGAAAAAGACACCGATACCAGGAAATCTGACGATTTGATCGATATTAGTTCAAAACTGGGATTGGAAGCCGGTGGAAACTGGAATTATGCTGCCTTGCTGGGTTTTAAATCGCAATTTGCTTCGGGCTATAATTACGATAACGATCCGAGGGAACTGATTTCGAAATTTATGGCACCGGGCTACCTGAATTTAGCCGCCGGTATGGATTATAAAACCGATGGCTTGTCGATGTTGATCTCGCCTGTTTCAGGGAAGTTTACCTTTGTTACGGCCGACGATATCAACGAAGAGGATTTTGGACTTGATGCCGGCAAAAAGGTACGTGGTGAATTTGGAGCCACATTTAAACTGGAGTATAAAAAAGAAGTTTGGACAAATGTTACTTTCGAAACTACATTGAACCTATTTTCGAACTACCTCGATAATCCTCAAAATGTTGATGTGGACTGGAAAACACAGTTTAATATGAAGATCAATGATTACCTGAGTGCCAACCTGATTACCCACCTGATTTACGACGATGACGTAAAAATTGAAGATCCGGATACTGGGACCAACGGAGCTCGCCTGCAATTTATGGAGTCGTTTGGTGTTGGCTTGACGTACAAGTTTTAAAGGATAAAGATTTTAAAAGAAGGTCTTGTAATTCATTTTGCAAGGCTTTTTTTTGGAAAAAATAGTCGCTCCGGATTTACTGAACTTTTATCCCGTATTTCTGCAAAAGCCCCGGTAATGATTCGAGCGAAAAACTGGCTCCTGAAAGTTGATTTTGATCGGGGTCGATGCTAAAGTCGACGGATCCTCTGAAATCGGCATTTTCGAGTCGGGTATTTCCAAACATGGCGCCACTAAAGTTGCAGTCTTCGATCGTGGCACCTGTAAGGTCTGTTTCCGTAAAATCGGCTTCAAGAAGCATGCAATTGCTAAAGCGGGTTCCCGGTATTTTCAGCTGATAAAAGGTGGCATAATTCAGGATGCAGGAATTGAATGTAAAGGCCAGTAAAAAAGGATTACACTTCTCGAATTGCAGTCCGATAAGTTTGCAGGAATTAAAGCTGACGTTTTTAAAGGCTGTGTTCAGAAGCTTTGCGTTGCTAAAATCACAACTTTTAAAGGTACAGTCTTCAAAATTCAGGTCGCTTAAATCGGCACCTGTAAACGAACAATCAATAAACTCACAATTATCGTAGTTCGCTTCTTGTTTCTCTTCACCTGAAAAGTCCTTCCCTTTAGATGTTTCGTCGGTAAAATACTGTGTCATTTGTTGGTAAATTCAATGAGTTCAATTGGTGCGCCATTGTGCTCAATCATAGCTACCCGAATACCGTTGCCCGGAGAATTGGTTGGTGTAATAACCCGAAGATCATGAATTTTTATTTCTTGTTGAATATTGTCAACCTCAAATGCGAGGTGTGGCAAATTTTGCACGAGCGGGTGCACGGGAGTATCGGTTTCAAAACGCATCCATTCAATTCCGAATGGACTTTCGGGAAAACCGGAGTGGTAGAACTTAAAATGCGGAATGTATTTCTCGTTGGGCATTTGCTTATCGGTTGGAATACCCAAATGGTGGTAACGCCATCCCCATTCTTCGGTGGCAGGAGGGAGTTCGTGATCAAGTCTCTTGCTTTTTGTCATAGGAGCAATCTGTTATAAAACCGGCCTGTTAGAGCTTTCTAAATTAAGAAAAATCTAAGGTTTTTAGTATTAAAATAAATTCCATCGGAAGATTGCTGACGGAAAATTAATGTGTGGAAGATAAGTTCTGGGATTGTAGTTACAAGCGAACTTCATAAAAGAAGCTGGTGCCATTTTCCAACGAACTTTTGAACCAAACTTTACCTTTTAAATACTTCTCGCCAAACAATTTCATACTGTAGGTTCCAATACCCCGGCCGTTTTGTTTGGTGGAATAAAAACGTTTAAAAAGCTCTTGCTGAGCCGATTCCGGAATGTGGCTGTTGTTGTGCACTTCGAACCTTACATTTTGTCCAGTCTCTACACAGCTGATTGTTATCTGGTCGTTCGGAACAATGGCCTCGATGGCGTTCTTAACCATGTTGCCAAGAATACGTTTAAGCAATACTTTGTCAATAAGCAATACCAAATCTGCGTCGTCGCGAATTGTAATGGGTTTGCCCGGATTTAAATCGTGATTCGAGTAAAGTATCTTTAGCGCTTTTAAAATGTCTGTCGTACGAACTCTGGTATAATTCAGGGTCAGGTCGCCTCGTTCGGCAGAACTCAATTCACGCTGACTCTGAATTTCATCGACCAGATTATTTGCTGCTGTTTCGATGGTTTCGGCAATTTCTTTTATTTCTTCAGGATCATCAATTTCTTTCATTATGGCCGATAAACCGGAAATACCACCGGCAATGTTCAGTATGTCGTGGATAAAGATCCGTTCCAGTGAGCGACGTCGTTTCTCGTTGCTGATATCGCTGATCGAAAAGAGCGTAAGATTACTTTCCTGCAAAGTTAAGGGGCTGGCTGTCACCCTTAAATCAATTGTTTCGTTATTAGTGGTGAGAATCTTACATTCTTTGGTCGAGCGGTTTCCTTTTACTGCATTTCGAATTGCGTGAGCTGCCCCACATGATCTGCAAAACTTTGAAGTACCGCAAATATTACCGTCCCGCGATGCATTCCGACACGAAAAGCTATCGCCGGCTTTACTGCCAATGATATGGTTGATTTTTTTGTTTTCGAAAAAACTGGTGAAACTATTGTTGGCATAAACAATATTTTGATGCTGATCTAAAATAAGCACCATTTGTGAAATCGATTCCACAAAGTCAATCAGTTGCTTATCATCTAGGGTTTTAACTGATTGGTTTTTTTGTTTGTCGTCCAATACCTGGGTAGAATACTCCGGGTTTGAAAACTTAATTTCATCAAACATACAGCGTCGCAATTAGGGTTTGCTCAAATGTAACACACATTTTTGAGAAAAGCAAATGGGACGCGTAAATTAAGATGCTGATAACGAGTTGATTGTTATTTATTTATAAATTGATTTGTAATTATGAAAAGGCGATCAATTTCGTTAATATATGTTATAAGAAAGAGTACTGAAGTACATCTTATGCAGTTTTTTAAAATATTCTTTTTGGAATAATATCCTTACTATTAATTAGAAATTTATGTCATTTATGTCTATATGAAGAACTTCTTTGTTTTTATCAAACCTAGAAAATCCTTGGTCAATAATTTTATATTCAAATGGTGGTTTTCTGGCACTTTTCACAGCAGAAATAACTGTAGATCCTGTAATATCTTCAATCGCAGCCGCAAGTAATGGATCATTCATGTCACCAAGCGGCAGTGTATTAAATATATCGTCGTATGCATCTATATCAGGAGGAAATCCGTCTTTAAAATCAGTTACTCCCTGAGAATTGGCAAAGCGAGCAAAAATTGGTTGTACTGCCCAATTTGCAATTTCCTGGTAATATTGTGTATTGTTATCATACCACGTTTCGGGCTTAATTAGCGTTGCACTATAGAATTTTCCATAGGTTGTATCTCCTACGAGTGTGACCTCCATATAAGCTCTTAATCCTGTAATTGTTAATTCAGAAGCTGAGGCTGTATTATTTCCTGTTAAAATATGAATGTTGTCCAGTCCTAATTTTACCGGTACATCTTTATCAAAGGGAACCCCATAATTATAACTTTGATATTTGTCATTAAAAAGGAAAGTGTAAAAAGTGCTCTCTGAGTTGACTATATTCAGTGGAGCCAGAGAACTACATAAATGTTGAGCTGCCCCATTTGTTCCACCCCTATTATATCGCAGATCCAAAACTAAGTCAGTCATTCCCTGGCTTACCATACTTTCAAGGGCTGTATCTAGTGCCGTATCAAAGCCATCAACATACTGACTGTAAAACAAATATCCTATTTTGTGTCCTTCGTATTCAATAATATTTGTTTTTAATACGGGATTCAGGCTTAATTCCAATGCTATCATTTCAACTGTTGCTCCTAGTGTTATTCCTGTTGATTCATTGTAAGTTGCCAGTGTTACACTTAAATCATCAGCATAAAGCAAATCGGTATAATTAGATTGGGTAATGTCGGATCCATTCATATATATGACAAGATCACCTCTTTTTACTCCGGCATTTGCAGCCGGTGAATTAGGATAAACGTATTGAACAATGGCGAAAACATTTTCGGTATCCGAAAACAAGCCAAAAGTTAAAGACCAGCCAAATGTTTTTTCTGTTCCTTGATAACTGTTTTCTAAAGCTTCAACATCGTCAGTAATATCTGACCACTTATCATCTTTGTAAATCAATTTATTAAAGTAGGTTTTTGAATCGAATTCATATTTGTAGTCGATATTGGGAACCTCGTCGTACCAGAGGTATATATCATTCATGACCTCTTTGATAAAAAGGTTTACTTTTTTTGTGAGTGCCGGAGCTTCCGTTTTGGGATCATCAGGATCGGGTACTGTTCCTTCGTCGCCACAGCCAGCCAAAAATAGTGTTGATATGAGTAGTGCGGTTGTTAATGTTTTCCAGTTTTTCATTCTCAATGCATTTTGCAATAATCAATTAGTGGGCTAATTTTTCTCTCCATTTAATAACAAAGAGTATGCCCAAATAAACAGCTACAAAAGTAACGTGCTTTTCACTTGTTTGGTGCAATTCAAGTTAAAAATTATTAATTCTGCTTTTTGTCTTCCGGATACTCAATCCGCAAGTGATAAATGTTAATGAGTTTTTCCAACAGTGTTTCTTTAATGATCTCAATATCGCGGAATGTGAGTTTGGAGTTATCGAGCTGACGATCTTTGATCTTCTGATCGATCATATTATTCACCAGTTCTTTCAGGTTCTGATGGGTTTTTTCTTTCATGCTGCGCGAGGCGGCTTCTATTCCATCGACCAGCATCACAACCGATGCTTCTTTTGATTCCGGGAGCGGTCCGGGATAGATAAACTGACTTTCATCCACTTCTGAATCAGGATTTTCTTCCTTGTGTTTCAGGTAGAAATATTTCGCTTTTGTTGTTCCGTGATGCGTGGCAATAAACTCGATGATGGGTGCCGGGAGTTTATGTTTTTGCGCCATTTTTACCCCGTTTTTTACATGATCGATGATCACTTCGGCACTTTTTTGAAAGTTGAGCCGGTCGTGAGGATTTAGTCCTGCCGCCTGATTCTCGATAAAGAAAGCGGGGCGTGCAATTTTGCCAATGTCGTGGTACAAAGCACCTGCTCGAACCAGGAAAGGATTTCCTCCGATTTTAAGAATTACTTCTTCTGCAAGGTTGGCAATTTGCATCGAGTGCTGGAAGGTTCCGGGAGCTTCTTCCGCCAGTTTTCGCAGTAGTGGCTGGTTGCTGTCCGATATCTCAATAAGCGTAACATCGGAAATAAAACCAAAAAGTTTTTCGAAAATATAAACCAGAATGTAAACCAGCAGGATAAGTACGCTACTGAATACAAACCATTTCAACATTCCCAGGTTGAACAGCATCAGGGTTCCTTCGTGAATTAACGTAAGTGCCGTATAAACGAGTGCGTAGGTCAAAAATACCCAGATGGCCGCCAAAACAAGGTGAACACGCCGGTGCATTTTATTCAGACTAAAAACGGCTACAATTCCGGCCGATACCTGCAGCAAAATAAATTCATAATTATTGGGCGCGTAAAATCCGATTAAAAGTGTAGTGATGAACAGGGTGAAAATCGCTGTTCGTGAATCGAAAAATGTGCGTACGACAATCGGCAAAATAGCAAAGGGAACGATATAAATGTGCAGGTTGGGGAAGGAGTCGATCAACTGTGCGATAAATACGATGGAGGTAATGAGCATGAGCAGAAACAACAGCCGGTTGAGGTGATCGAGGATATCGCGCCTGTATATAAAAAGGAATACAAACACGAGCCCCAGCATCACAAGAATAAACAGGCTTTTTCCAACGCCAACCATGTAGCGGTTAAAGTTGTTGCCGCGTTCTTTTTCGTAACTGGCCTTTAGTGATTCCAGGATCTGGTATTTTTCCCCGTCAACAATCTCTCCTTGAAGTATGATGCGTTCTCCCAGTCGCACCATTCCCCTTGAAAGAGAAATGTCGGCAGTAGCTTCATTTATTTCTTTTTGTGTGGTTTCGGCATCGTAGGTGAGGTTAGCCGAAATGTACCGGTCGAGGGGATAATTATTTAGCCAGTCAAGATTACCAACCGAAGTGCTAAGTTCTTCTTTTGCATCAACAATGGCATTATAAGCTTGTTTCTCGGAATACAATTCATCGATATTCTCCCGTGTTACCGAGTTTCCGATACGTTTCTTTATCTCGCTTTTACCGTTAAGCTCGCTGTACGAATCAATCGAAAACTGCAGAATCCCGGCATTATAAATCTTTTTTATTTCATTGCGCAGTATGTCAATTACCATTTCTTTGCGCACGTCCATAATGTCGGAAGACAATTCAATGTCCTCGCGAAGTTTATTGATGTTTGCAGTAACCACAGAGGTGTCGCAGGAAAAGTAAGGAATTACTTTAGCGGCTTCTTCCTGTTTTTCGTCATCAAGTTCCTGGGGCGATTTTAAAATGGCGAAATCAAAGGGGGCTACCAGGTTTTCGTGCTTCCACGGAAATCCTTTTTGGTACTCATATTTAAATTTTGGCTCACCGGGCAAAATCAGGTACAAAGCCACTGCGGCCAGCAGAAAGCTTAAAATTTGTACGCTTATCCTGGTATATTTCTTTAATCTTCTGTAAAATTTGTTCATATCGGAAGCGTTCAATAACAGCTCAATTTAATATAAATGTTCGTTGGATGATTTTTTCAACATAACTTTCTTATAAAAATCGCAACGAAGCCGACAGGCACTATTCAATTTTTAATAGTTTTGTGTACATACAGCAGTGCTGCCGGCACTTTGTTTTACAAAATGAAAATAACAAATTATTGATGAATTACGGCATTTCCAACTTAAGTATTATTCCCGTCAGACTCGAACCTTCAGAAAAAAGCGAAATGGTGACCCAGATATTGTTTGGCGAACATTTCGAAATGCGCGAGCAAATGGTGGGCTGGACCAATGTGAAGCTGGCTTACGACGGTTATGAAGGATGGGTGGATACTAAAATGATCACTCCGATAAACAACCGCACGCTCAAGAAAATTGAAAAAAGTGCCTCGGCTGTAACTTCTGATGTGATTACCATTGTGCCAGTAAAAGAAGATCAAAACCTGATGTTGGTGGCCGGAAGCACATTGCCGGTTTGGCGGCCTTACCTCAAGCAGTTTTCGGTTATTCGTGACACTTTTCTGGCCACCGGAAATGTGATTTACGGAGAATCGAAAGATCCACGAAAAATGATTATTGATCAGACTCTGAAATATTTTAACGCACCCTATTTATGGGGTGGAAGAACACCTTTTGGCGTTGATTGCAGCGGGCTTATACAGGTGATCTATAAGATGATCGGGATTAAATTACCCCGCGATGCCAGCCAGCAGGTCAAATACGGAACCGCCATTAGTTTTGTAGAAGAAGCCGAACCCGGTGATCTGGCTTTTTTTGATGATGAGGAAGGAAATATTACTCACGTTGGAATTATCTGGAAACGAAATAAAATTATCCATGCTTCCGGGCAGGTTAGGATTGATAATGTGGATCAATTTGGTATTTTTAATGTCGATACGAAACGTTACACGCACAAATTACGTGTAATGAAAAAAATAATTGACGCTAATGGAACGTATTGAGTTTTTTATTTACCTCGTAATTTTTATCGCGGTTCTGTACCTTATTTTCAGGTATAGAAAAACCGGGAGAAAAAACTGACGGAATCTTAAATCTCGAATTATCACTTCGTATTAAAAAAAATTTACATGTATACTTATAAATACCCGCGGGCTGCACTTACTGTCGATGCCATTGTCTATTATTATTCCGAAAAATCACCACACGTTTTGTTGATCGAGCGGGGAGGAGAGCCTTTTAAAAATATGTGGGCCTTGCCCGGCGGTTTTATCGAAATGGATGAAACGCTGGAGCATGCTTGTATTCGCGAACTGGAAGAAGAAACCGGTCTGAAGGTGGATGGCATGCAGCAATTTCGTGCTTACGATGCACCAAAACGCGATCCTCGACACCGGACTATTTCAGTGATTCATTCTGTTGAACTTCCTCATGAAGAGCAGGTGACAGGAAGTGACGATGCCAGCAATGCCGCCTGGTTTCCTATCGACAAACTTCCTGAACTGGGATTTGATCACGCTCAGATTCTTGACGATTTCTTTAATGCCAAATAAGCTATTTTAATGACTGTCGATCGAATGCAACATTAAAAACGAATGCATTAGTATTTGATGGATTTCTTTCAGGTACTCATGAACGGCCTTTGTACTTCCGGGCAGCGAGAATACCAGTGTTTTATTTTTAACTCCGGCAATGGAACGACTTAGTAAGGCATTTGGTTTGTTCGCTCCATATTTCAACCGGATCATGTCCATAATTCCCGGAATCTCAAGATCGATAAAATTACTGATGATATCGGGCGCAATATCGCGAGGACCGATTCCGGTGCTACCCGTGGTGTAAATAATGTCGTAATTTTCCTGAACGGCTTTATTTAGTTCCTTTTCGAGTATATCGGCTTCATCGGGAATTACAATCCGGTTGGTTTTTATGCTGTAATTTTGCCCCTGAAACCAGTCTTTTGTAAGTTTCTCGATCAAGGGGCCACTTTTATCCTTGTACACGCCTTCGAAAGCACGATCGCTAAGCGTTAAAACTTTTACCCGAAACGTTTTGGGACGGTACTCAAGTTGGTCTCCTTCTTTGAGTTTGCCGGTTTTAATGACCCGGCAAAAAATACCTTCCGACGGCATAACACATTTTCCGGTTTGTTGAAAGATCTCGCAATTATCGCCGTGGCATTTTTTCCCGATCTGAGTGACTTCCATTTCTACATCGCCACATACAAAACGATCGAACGGCTTAGTTTTATGCACAGAAAATCCCAGCGTTGTTATATTTTCGGCAAATTCACCGTGATTGATCTCACGGCCCAGTTCTCCTTCAAAACTTTTTATACTTTCGTCGGCAAGAAGGCTGATCTGGCGGTGCCACTTTCCAGCGTGCGCATCTCCATGAATGCCTTCGTTTGTGAGCGTTATTTCTTTCCGTGGAGTTTTTATCGTTCCTTTTCTCTCCGAGATATTGAGTGAAACGATCTTACAACTTTTCTCCTGCATATTACTGATCCTTTTTTTCTTTCGATTCGAGTTTTATATCGCTCATTACCATTTTTTTGTCAACGGCTTTGCACATGTCGTAAATGGTCAGTAAAGCCATACTTACAGCCGTTAGAGCCTCCATTTCAACACCGGTCTGTCCGATACATTTTGTGAGGCTGTTTACTCGGACTCCATCCTTTTCAGTTGTCGCTTTAACTTCTACTTTAGTGAGTTGCAGCGGGTGGCAAAGCGGAATTAATCGCGAAGTTTCTTTGGCAGCCTGAATTCCCGCAATTTCAGCAATGGTGATCACGTCGCCTTTTTTAATCAGACTTTTGTTGATCAATTTTAAGGTTTCAGGCTGAAGTTGAATATAACCTGAAGCCTTAGCTATCCTCACTTGTTGCGGTTTGTGCCCAACGTCAACCATGTTGGCTTTTCCTTCGTCGTTGATATGTGATAACTGACTCATAATTTAACCTCCAATATTTGAAAACCGGTGAGTATTTGTCCCGTATCCTGTTTTGGGTTTATTTTCAAGGGCCTGCATGTAGGCTTCTTCTATTCCAATGTCGCGTATGTTGTAACGCAGATCCGAGTGCAGACAAGGCACAATAAATCCGTCGGCTGTTAATCGTAGCCGGTTGCAAATTTTGCAGATCCCGCCTTCACCGCCTTCCACCGAATAAAACTCGCCGGTACGTAAATCCATTTGCCGGATAAAGCGCAATTTCAGATTTTTCTTCTGGCAAAATTCACGAACGGCCTGTTCATCTTCCTTGTTTTCGCCATTCATTCGAACAAAGTTGATTTTGACGGGTAGAAGATCAGCATCGATTGCGGCATCGATTCCTTTTAATACTTCATTCAAACTTCCGATCCGTGTAATTTTTTTGAACTTCCCGGGATCAAGAGTATCCAGACTGATGTTTACCCGCGTAAGTCCTGCCGCTTGTAGTGCTTTCGCATATTTGGGTAGTAAAACACCGTTAGTTGTCATTCCGATTTCTTCAATTTCAGGAATAGAAGAAAGCATCTTAACGAGCTCCGGTAGATCTTTTCTAACCAGCGGTTCACCTCCGGTCAAACGAATCTTTTTGATCCCAAGTTTTGTACCCACTTTAACAATATCGCGAATCTCTTCAAAACTCAGGAGTTCGTCGTGATGCTCCCAGGGCACACCTTCGGCAGGCATACAGTATTCGCAGCGGAAATTGCACCGGTCAGTTACTGAGATGCGCAGGTAGGTAATATTTCTGTTAAAGTGGTCTAACATGCGCGTTGTCGCCTTTTTTTATGGTGTTAATATTTAGCGGTACTTCCAGCAGTGCATTGGCCGATACCAATGCATTGATGTGTGCCGAACCGTGAAAAGGAATTTCCGATATCAGTCCTTCTGAATCGATAATGACAGGAATAACCGCTATCCGGTCAGCTTTTTTTCTGGTGAAATCGAAAGCCATAGCGCCCAATATACGGAGCGGGCTGTAGTTGGCTCCCATTAATTGGTATATGGCCGGTTTGGCAATCATTTCGAACTGTGCGAGTGATGAAACCGGATTCCCGGAAAGACCAATAACATATTTGCCCTTCTTTTCCGAGAATGTCATCGGGTTGCCGGGTTTTATTCCGGTGTTGTCCCAATAAAATTTGAATTCTTGTTCTTTTAAAATTTCAGGAATAAAATCAAAATCACCTACCGAAGCTCCACCTGTAAAAATCACAAAGTCGCTATTAATAAGCGCTTTGAGGAAAGTTGCTGTAAGCAACTCAAAGTCGTCAGCGAGCATCAGTTTGTCCACTACCCTCAGGTTCATTTGCCGGAGTTGCGACACCAGTTGACTGGTATTGCTGTTGCGTATTTGTCCCGGTTTTGGTGTTCGCGCCGGTTCGACTAACTCGCTGCCTGTAGCGATCACAGAAATTAGTGGCTGTTTTGTCACTTTTACCCTGGAATAACCTGCACCGGCCAATACTGCCATTTGCGGTGTGTTGATTATTGTTCCCTCCTCAATTAGAACTTCATTTTTTTGATAATCTTCCCCCTGATAACAGATGTTTTTAGCTGTTTTGGGATTGGTACACTTTACGTGTTTTGAATCAACTTCCTCCGAATCTTCAACCTTAAAAACACAGTCGCAACCGTTTGGAACTGCCGCTCCGGTCATAATCTTTACGCACTGGTTTTTACCCGGTATTATTTTAGGGAAACTTCCGGCCTGAATAACTTCGAGCACCTCCAGCGAATTCTCGATGTCTTCCAACCGGCAGGCATATCCATCCATGGCTGATTTATGAAAAGGAGGCATATCCATATCCGCTACCACATTTTCCCGAAGAATCCGATTATACGCATCTTCCAATGCCACTTCTTCAACACCGAAAGCTACGGGTAGCTTTTTGATTATTTCCTGTATTTGATCGAATTTACTCATGGTCTCAACTGTATCCGCTTGTTTGTAAAACAAATGTCTTTAATATTCATATTGAAATTTTCTCCGTCGTTTTCGACAATAATGGGTTCTTGTTTGAGCAAATGAACTTTCTCGATTGCTTTGTTTTTTTTGTTCACAAAAAGAAAAAGTCCCGGTGATACGTGCTCGTGCAGGCCTCCTGATTCGCAAACTACTGCTTCATTCGGGATCAGTTTAAGCAGCTGGCTTAATGCGTCTTCCAGGTTTTGTTTTGCGGCCATAACAAAATACACTCTGTGGGCTCCGGCTTGCAACATTAAAGAACTGTCTTTCGAATTGTGCTTTTTTTCTTCTAAGATAACAAAGCTATCGCTCTTTTTCACTACTTCATCTTCGGAATAGGAGTGGAAATGCGATGAGATTTTTATTCCGGAAACAGGTGTTGATTTCGAAAGTTGTGTAATGATTTTGCAGGCAAGCGTAGTTTTTCCAACATTTCTGCCATTGCCCGACACCAGCAGAAAATGGGAGAGTTTAATTTTTGTGTGTAGTGTTAAAGAATTCATTCGCTCGCTTTACTAAAATCTTACCCACGAGAGAAAGCAGCGAGTTCAGCACCGGTGAACACCGGGCTGTTTCTCTCCTTTCCAATTTATCCCGACTCGTCGGAACGCGGGAGGACAACCTGTTTCCGGGCAGTCCCATCGGCCGTTGTACCTTATAAAACTTAGGTACAAAGGCTCGGAGATCGTTTCGGGTGCAAATATAATAAAGAATCTAGATGTGTGAATATGATCGGAATAGTGCTATATAACAGCAACGTAATTTATACTAATTCTACACGCGGTTAATTGTGGAGCCACCAATTAATTCTTTAGTTTTATGATCAGTATAAAACCTTTAATCATGCTCAGATTATTTCTCTTTTTCATCCTTGTTACTTTCAATATTTCAATGGTTCAGGCTCAGAAACTAAAGAAACGTACACAAAAATTTGGCAACTACAAAGAGGTTTTTCATATCGATAAAGCCACAAAATTTCGCAGTGGTGAAAGTTATTTGCTTAATGTCCTGACAAAAGACACACTTGCCATCGGAAAATACCATAACTCTTCCAGATCAGGTGTTTGGAGGTTTTTGGAAGATAAAACAGGAGAAGTTTATATGATCTATAATTTCAGTAGTGATAGTTTGATTTTCCTGAACGGGGCAATGGTAGCCGATTCTTTCCTGGTAAAAAAGGAAGCAGAATATGCGGTTGAAAACGTAGAGCGACCACTTCTGTACATTGGCGCTAAAAATGAGATTAAACGAACAATTGCACAGGATTTGGAAATTCCGATAGAAGTTATGAAAGAAGGGAAAGTTGGTATGTCAATTCTACAGTATTTTGTTGATGACAAGGGAAACCTTTCGGGTCCGAAGCTCATATCCGGTTTTTGTAGCGAGATTGAGCAGTCCACCAATCGAAAAGTGCTTATGCTGCCCGGCAAGTTCTTACCTGCTGTTGTTGATGGTCGTAACGTTGCTTCCAGCTTTTTTGTGCGAATTAATGTTGGATTCTTAGGGGGCAGGTTATTATCAAAAGAAGATATACCTCCCTATATTGAACATGTTGATATTCAGTATGGTGTCAAAGTTAACAAGGGGAAAAAAGTAACAGTTCGCCATGAGATCAGAGAAGTTGACTTTTCTGAGATCAAGTAATTTCCGATCCTTTGATCTGATCTACTTATCTTGTTTTAGTGTTTATGATTTCGCAGGCAGGATTCTATTTCAAAAAAAATCAGGAAAAGTTAAAGCTTGACTTATCCGAATTCAATTCAGGATTTTATTGAATTGAACTTCGCCGGTTCGGAAAGCCGGTTTACAAGGGCAAGTTTATCGTTTAATGAACTTGCCCCTGTTGGGTTTTATTCTTCTTCAATTACTTCTTCCGGAATGGGTTTTCCGCGTTCGGAAATATAGGCGGATACGATTACAATAGCCACAATTACAATCGCCACATAAACACCTGACGGAATCGGTGCCGGTTCTCCCTGAGCGTAAGAGTGAAGTCCTGAAAGGTAATAATTCACACCAAAATAGGTCATTAAAACCGAGCTGATTCCGAGGACTGCTGCAACACTCATGGCAAAACTACCGCGTAAACCCGGAATGCGGTGCATGTGCGTTATAAACGTGTATACCAAAACAGTGACCAGCGCCCAGGTTTCTTTGGGGTCCCAGCCCCAGTAACGGCCCCAGCTTTCATTGGCCCAAACACCACCAAGGAACGATCCCAGAGTTACCATCAACAGGCCAATTATCAATGCAATCTGGATAATATTTACCAGTTCTTTTACGGTGTGGTTGATTCGGTCGGTATTTCGTTTATTTCTGAAAACCATTAAAATGAGATTCAGGAAGCCAAGTAAAGCACTGATGCCTAAAAATCCGTAGCTTGCTGTAATTACAGCCACATGAACGATCAGCCAGTACGATTTCAGTACAGGAACCAGATTGGTAATTTCGGGGCTCATCCAACTCATGCCCGCCACCATTAATGTTAATCCGGCCAAAACCGACGTTAGTGAAAGTGTGATTTCCGAGCGTCGGGCAAAGATCAAACCTCCAAGAGCCGTGGCCCAGCTAATAAACACCATCGATTCGTAACCGTTACTCCACGGAGCGTGGTCCGAAATGTACCAGCGAATTCCTAGGCCGGCAGTTTCGGCCAAAAACAGTAACATTATAAAATAGAAGGCAAATGTTTTCAGGAAACTTAATTTGAAGTTCGGATTGAAAAGCGTGATTAGCTGCAGCATCAGCAAAATCAATCCGGTGAACATGAATATCTTCGAAAGTTTTCCAAAGATGTTCAGCTTGTTGTACAATACCTCGAGTGATATTTTTGCATCCGAAGGGATGATTTTTGCGCCAACCTGATGCTGGTTTTGTTTGATGTTGGCAAGCACTTGACTGGCAGTGGCCCAATCGCGGTTTTGAACCGCACTCAAATAAGCGGATACGGATTGAACAGCAAAACTGGCTTGCTCTTTTGGCAGTTCAGTAGCTTCGTTAATGGATACCCATTTGTGATTGCTGTCATCAGGGATCGGGAATATGGTTAAGAAATCGCCGGAGAACACGGCCATCAGTATGTTGACGCGTTCATCAACATTCATCACTTCTTTGTCGAATTTATTCCGTTGATTACTACTTTTTTCGTAGGCTTCCTGCACCATGGAACTGAGCCGGTAACCACCCATTTCGCGCGGCATTACAATCGAATTAAACGTGGCATATTTTCCATAGGTACCGATCATGCTTCTTAATTCGGGATTGGAAACTTTTATAAACGGTACATTTTTCCATTTATCGGGATTGGCTTGCATATCGAGAAAAACCTCTGTTGCCGACATGCCTTCCCAGCTGGTCTTTTTGGCCACTTTTCGCAGTATTTCCGATGCCAGAGTTGATACCGGTTCAACTCGTCCTTTACGATCCTGAATAATCAATTCTTCGAACGACGAGACATGATCTTGATCGAGTCGATCAAGAGCAGGTGTTTGTGCCTGTGCCGAAACACTCAATAAAATACCGGTAACCAATACAGCGAACAATTTTTTCCGTTTATCGCGCAATTTTGCAGATACCATTAGCAGGCTTTTGAAGCGGCTGTTTTTATTGAATAAGGTAAATAACATGCCGAGCGCCATAATCAGGTAGCCGAAGTAGGTTACACCGGTTCCCAGCGCGTCGTGGTTAACGGACAGGATCGTACCTTGCTCGTCGGTATCGTACGATGATTGAAAGAAACGATAGCCTTTGTATTTCAAAATGTTATTCATGAAAATACGGAATGGCATTTCAATGTCACCATCAATCAGGGTCACTTCGCTGGCGTATGATGATGGACTCATTGAACCTGGATAACGTTCCAGTTGGAATTCATTCAGATAAATAGAGAAAGGCAGTTCAATTTTGCGCGATCCGTACGACACAGTAACATTCATTCCGTCGATTGTGGTAGAGTAGGGTTCGCCAACCTGGCCTTTTTGACCGTAAACAATAAGGTCTTTGCTTGTGCCTCCTGATGAAACTGTGGCTTTAAATGCATCCATTGTTCGCATCCCACGTTGTTGTGGCTGTTGGTAAACCAGCTGCACAGAGGCTTTCTGAAGAAATTGCCTGATCGCAAAAGTCAGATTTTTGTAGATGTAGGCTTTTTGTGTATTCACCAGTGCTTCGGTGCCGGGAGCAATCACTTCAGCAGCGTCCTGCATCATGCCCGAGACGTGAAGTGAGTCTTTGGCTGAAATGTACAAATTCCCACCTACCATTCGCAACTGAATGTCTGGATTTGTTAAGGACGCAAAACCGATGGTCAGTCCGTTAATGTCTTTTACATCGTTGTTTCTGAGGTTAAAGTCCACCCGGTTCGATCCTTCATAAACCGCTATCATCGAAACGATAGGTTCGCCATTTGGATCGACCACAATGTTTTCGGTGGCTGACGGCATAAACAGTTGGTTTTCGATATGAACTGTTTTTCCGTTCAAATGAATTTTCTCGGAATATCGGTTGGCAGTGTAAGGCGAAAATTTCACCTCTTTTATTTCTTCAACGGTTTGATTACCATCGATAACTTTAACACTCACAAAGGTGGCGTCGGAGATGATATAGTCCGAAGCATTGTTCTCGCGAATGTGCATGCTTCCTTCGTAACCGTAATAACGTGTGATGAGCGCACCTATAAGAACGACAACAAAGGCCACGTGAAAAAGCAGAACCGTCCATTTCTTTCTTGCAATCAGGTTGTAATGAAAAATACTACCTATGAGGTTGATACTGAGTAAAAAGAGCAGTATCTCGAACCATCTGGAATTGTAGATCAGTATTTTTGCGGTGATGGTGCCATAGTCGTTCTCAACAAAGGTGGCATAGCCAATGGCAATCGCAAAAATAACCAGCAAAATCCCGGTAAAAAACATCGAAAAAATAAGTGAACCTAGCTTCTTCATAACGGATTGTTGTCAAAATAAAACATCAAAAAAATTCCTTTGTTATGCAAACAAAGGAATTTCTTCACAAAACAAAAATTTGGTAACTATTAATTTGTTGTTGGATCGTCGTGAGCAATAACTTTTGCAAATTCGTCGAAGTTCCATGCTTTTTTTGCTGCCGGGTGGCCGTCAGGTTTGTCACCTAAGTGGCAGGCTTTACAAGTTTCTTCTGTTGGCTCGGTCATACCTTTTGATAATGCCATTTTTTTGTTTTTCATAATAGCGGCAGATTTGTAATGACTACCCGGTCCGTGGCATGATTCGCACGAAACGCCTTCGTCAGCTTTCAAACCGGCTAACAAACCACTGTCTACAGATCCGGCGGTTGAGTGACACTTTAAACATGTCGCGTTATTTTTTTCGTCGCCTTTCAATGCATCCATTGATTTGGCGTGTGGCCCTTCAGCCCATTTGTTGTACTGTTCGCCTTTGTTCGGTTTGTTGTGGCACATTTTGCATTTTGCTGCTCCGATGTATTTGAAGTCCTGAGCAGAAACTGCAGTGCTGAACAAAATAGCTAGTCCTAAAAGAAAGATTAATTTTTTGTAGTTCATAATTACTGTATTAAACGTTTACACTATTGTTAATTCACAAATCTGTGTTTTAAATATACTAATATAATGCCACATGACACATTGAACACATCTCAGTTTTCCAGGCTTCCGCGATATCAACCGGATGTTTAAACTCAAGTGCCTCAAAATCAGTTGAGTATTGGAGACTGTCGGCGGTGCCCTGTGCAATGATATTATGGCATAATTTACAATCTTTCGAAATAACGCGGCTGTCTTCGGTGGCGTGCCGATCGTTATGACAACGATAACATCCATCCGATTCCATGTGACCGATATTGTTCGGATAGGCTTTCCAACTGGCTTTCATATATGGGAAGATGTTGTTCGAATAGCCTTCCTGAATGGCAGCAATGGCCTGTTCGATTTCCGGCTGTTTGGTTTCGAATACCTCTGGGTAACTACCTTCGAACCATTCGTTGACCTGAGTTTTTATGGCGAACATGGCACTGTCTTTATCGGGATAATCCTGGTAAAGCGCCATCATGGCTGCCAGTTTGATGGCCGGTAAATCGGTCGATATTTTACCCTGGGCCATTGCTTGATCAATAAAGTTTTGTGGCGCATTGTAATTGTGCGAAGGACGGTTATGGCAGTCGAGGCAATCCATAACTCTTGTTTCCAACGAGTCGAGTTTTGCTTCCGACACCATATTGTCACCGTCGGTATACACATATTCTTCGCCGGTTTTGGTATTGGTATATTTCACCCACGGAATGATCTGGCGTTTATCATCCAGCGCCTTGTATTCAATTTTTACATCAGGACTGATGTGCTGGTGAATACCTTTAACAATTCCTTGCGGAGTTTCTTTGGTGCTTGTTTTTACCTGCAAATGAATAATGTGCTCGGTATTTTCTTCGTCGGTTAAAAACGAATGTTTTACCCTCATTTTATTGTCGTAGAATTTCTCGGGCCAGTGACACTCTTCGCAGGTTTCACGTGCCGGACGCAAGTTGGCAATTGGGGTAGGGATGGGTTGCGGATATTTATTCGCTATAACCGAATACACCTGGTACAGACCCGAAAGTTTACTTTTTACATACCAGCTGGCTCCCGATCCTACGTGGCATTCCACACAGGCAACACGTTCGTGCGAAGAACCATGGTAAGTAGTGTATTCAGGCTCCATCACTTCGTGACAAAGCTTTCCGCAGAATTCAACTGATTCAGTGAGGTGAAACGCTTCGTAACTACCTACTGAGGAAATAATAAGCAGAAATATGGTTCCTACAATAAATATGGTGCTGGCGTTTCGTGTGGCCTGGTTGTTAAAGTCAAGTACCGGCCAATTCAGCTGACGACCTTCTTTTTCGGCCAGCCTTGCCTTTTTGCGGTTGATGCGCATCCCGATTGGGATCAGGAGCAAGCCAACAATCATAAATGCCGGTAGTACCATGTAAATGAACAATCCGATGTACTGTCCTCCAAAACCGAAAACAGCATTCAGTAAAAACAGAGACAGAATACTGGCCAGGTTAAAAACAGCTAAAACGGCTCCGGTTATCGAGATCCAATTCTTTATTGACGATGGTAATTTCATGATTATTAGTTTATCGATTTCTCATAAAATCTTGAAGACCAAGATTCAAAAATTCCTTTAATTATTCAAGGTCGAATTCTAATTTATAAGTCGTCTACATACGTAGTTTTTTTCTGAAACTATGTTCTGTTAAAGTGTTGTCCTTTATTTGTCGATCTTTTATATGTCTCTTTTATCTAGTTTTTTAAGATTGTTTTAGAATTTGTTTTTTAGTCATAAATCGAAAAATCTAAATTTCGAATTTTACGTTTTTAATGGAAAATTAAAGAGTAAATTATCAGTAATATCATGATCGTACCGGCAAAAAGTGCAGTAAATCCAAATATTCTGATCTTTCGCATGTGCTCTTTTGTAAACTCTTTTTCCACCCGAACGTCTTTAATTTTTCCTGATTTTACCAACTGTTCATATTCGTGCGGACGGTCTTTTTTGTATTCTTCTTCCTGAACATACCCCGTAAATATTACAGTATCCATTGGGAACGACTCCGGACGAAGGTGCGTATTAAAGAAGTGGATAGTAAAGATAAATCCAACCGCCAGTAATGCTTCGTCGCTGTGAATGATCTGAGCTACGTTGATTAGCCAGCCGGGCAGAAACTTTGTAAAGAATTCGGGGAACCACAACATTAATCCGGTAGATCCGATCACCACAACTCCCCAGAAAACAGCAAAGTAGTCGAATTTTTCCCAGTAAGTCCATCTGCCATATTCCGGACGTGGACCAACTCCGATAAACCATTTCAGTGATGCCCAGAAATCGCGAATGTCTTTACGATTAAACATCAGTGAGTTACTGCTGAATATAAACTTACTGACTTTTATACCTCTCTGGAACTTAACTTTTAAGAGCGAAACCACGTGGAAAATAAAATATCCGAATGTGATTAAGGCACCGATACGGTGAATATTACCTGCAACACGTGCCCCACCAATAGCATCTGACAGGAACTTGGCCCAATCCATATAAGCAAATTTCAGCATCATACCGGTTAAAGCAAGCAGGATAAAACTAACGATCACAAAAATATGGGTTACCCTGTTTTTCTTTGTAAAACGCCTGATATACATTTGTTTGCCAATGGGTTTTGGCTCATTGCGTTTTTTAATGAGTGTCGCTAGTGAGCGTGGGAACCACAACAAGGTGTGCAAGCCAAAGAAAGCAAATACGCTTAGCAATAAAGCAGTCATTGCCCAGAAAGTATAATACAGCCATGGGAAATTGCTTTTATCGTAGTGCGTGGCATGTGTTAAATATCCCGTGAATTTCATATTGGCGTCGGTATGACATTTTGCGCAGGTTCCTACAATGTTTCGCGGACTGATGGTCGATTTCGGATTATCCATCCGGTAAATATTATGAGCACCATGACAATCAGAACAACGAGCCGCCTCAAGATAACCCAACTGATACACTTTTCCGTGGTATGTTTCCAGGTACGTTTCAGCAAGTTCTTTGTGACACTGACCGCACTGTGTCGTTATTTCACCCATGAATTTACTTTCGTGAACTTCGGAAATGTTATGCGCAGTATGGCAGGTCTCACAGGTTGGGAACTTTAGGTCATCGGTGTTGTCGTGAATTCCGTGTTCGCTCTCGATGTACTGATCGTAAATTCCTTTGTGGCAATTTCCGCAGGTTCTGGCCAGATTAGACGGATTTACCGACGAAAGCGGATCTTCTTCCTTCAGGATGTAGTGAGTAGTGTGGCAATCGGTGCATATGGCTGCCGATAACAAGCCCTTTTCCTTTAAACTGCGACCGTGAACACTGGTAGAATAATCGTAATAAGCATCGGTTTCTTTCAGGTTGGTACCTTGTACGGCTTTTCCGTCTTCTTTATGACATTCGCCACACAATTGAGGAATCACCGCACGGTAAGTGGGGGAGTTTTCGTCTTCAGACGGAATAACCTGGTGCGAACCATGGCAATCAGTACAGTAAGGTGCATTTTCATGCTTGGCAAAGTAGGCCTTCCCATGTCCGCTCTTAAAATAAATGTCGGATTCCTCAGCATGGCAAGCCGAACAATCCACTTTATCCGCCGTTTCGCAAGGACGGGCAATGTTTGCAGTAACATCGGAGTGACATTTAACGCAGGTAATATTATTGTGTGACGAATTCACAAATTCATTAACATCCACTTTCAATGAAACCTCTTGGCCATCCACTATCTTATGGATATCGTCGCGCTCGTGGCAATTCAAACATGTTTTATCTGAAATGGTTGCCAGTATGTTTTTAAGATCAACCTTATGGGGCGGGTGACAATCAGTGCATGCAGGGATAGCACCCGGGCTTTTTTCCCAGAGTTCCGATTGGATCACCTTGGTATGCACATCTTCAATACGTGCATGACATTTCATACATGTAGCCGCAATATTTTTTTCCGATACGCTGGAGTTCATATTGGTGTGGGGCAATACCAGGTGGTTACCGTGGCAATCGTTACAGGTGGCGGTTACTACAAGTCCACTTTTGAAAAGTCCCTGACCATGAATGCCCTGGCTGTAGTTCTCAATAATGTTGCGTTCGCGAATGTTGTACGAACGGGCTACTGGCGCTCCTTCGCGGTGACAGGTTCCGCACAGCACAGGAATATTCATCTTATATGTGCGCGATTTTGGATCGCTTGAACTCAGAATTTGATGCGAACCGTGGCATTCAGAACAGTTGGGCGCATTTTTATCGCCTTCTTCGAACGCGGTACCGTGAATTCCGTCCAAGAATTTTGTCATGGCTTCATCGTGGCAATCGCCGCAATTTACGGGTTGTAGCTTTTCGGGATGTGGAAATTCTTCAACATCGGCATCAGCATGGCACGAAATGCACTCCAGGTAGCTGTGCACCGAATTTTCCAGGATATTAGCCGGAATGTAACGCGAAACCTCGCGTCCGTTAACGATGGTAAAAAGATCGGGATCATCGTGGCACATTGCACAATCTTCGTTTGACTGTGCATACAGGACCGAAGCGGTCATTACGATGAATCCAGCCAGCAAAATAACTTTTACAACTCCCGATAAACGACCGGAGATGCAATTGTACAGAACATTATCAACAACCTTGTTGTCCACCTTTTTCATACAGCGCCCTTTTATTTTATTATTTGTAAAAATTCTTCTAATCTCAGAGCGAGCTAACAGTTTATGCCTTGTGTGTTAATGTCTTATGTTCTGTTTTCTGTTTTGTTTTCGTTTAAATGCTTTTATACTCTATCTGAATTAGCTTCTTAAATGTGATGCCAACCGTTTACAATGCTTCTGAAATTATCGAGTGGCGATTTACCAATCGAGGCAATGTACAGGTGGATAACCAGGAAGATTGAAATAAAGAATCCCATGGCTGAATGGGTAACGGCAGTGATAAGTACACCGCTTACATTGTAAATTTTATTAAAGATCAGTTCGGGAAACATCAATCCAATTCCAGTAATGATTACCAGTGGAACAACGATATACATTACCGCGAGGTAAGTATATTTTTGCAAAGGATTGAATTTACGTTTTTCAGAAAGCGGGTAGGGTGCTTTCATTCCGTGAAACATTCCCCAGGCATAATAATAGGCCTGTTTCATGGGGCGTTTCAAAAAATTCTTCGGTTTTATAATGTAAAACTTCTTATTAGAGGTTACCATGTTTCCAATAAAAAACAACAGGTAGTTTAAAGTAATTATCACTCCTGAATAATTGTGCACGGTAATGATCAATTTAAAACTGATAACCGACTCTTCGAAACCCGAATTCATGCTTATTCCGGTAATAATAAGGAGTATAATACCCAGGGCATTTATTCCATGCCAAATGCGTAACCAAAGCGGGTAGAAATATATTTTGTTTTCTGAGCTCATTGTTATTTCTTTTTGATGATAATTCTAAAAGTCAGGTGGATAATGATTCCTGCTATTGCCGCGAAAAAGAATATCAGGCTGATTGTTTTCAAAATCGGGATCTGATGCGATCCGATCACGTAATTTTCATTTGACAGTACACCAAGTGCAGTTCCGTCTTCTGCTCTTTCCTGTAGATTTTGATATTTATACAAAGAAGCTTTTAACAATGAATTGGACGAGTGACACTCGGCACAACGACGCACGGCATTTTCTTTTGAAAGTACGTTGTGTGAAACCATCAGGTCGTCTTCAACTGCTGTGTGGCACTCAATACAGCGAACGTGCTCGAAGTGCAATGCCTGGTTTGGCAGCCAGTCGTGAATAGAAACAACTGTTGGTTTTGTATCGCCCGAAACCAGGCTGAATTTTTTCATATCGTTGTGGCACGACAAACACATCTTGTTACTGTACTCTACAATTTCAACTATACTGCTGCTGGTGCGTGCGGCAGGAGCGTAGTAGTGTTGATTGTGGCATTTTGCACAAGTAAAATTGTCGCCGTAATCCTGGTAGTGAATACTCTTTTTAAATTCTTCCTGAATTTTCTCGAACTCATATTTCGCAAACGATTCGTCGCCGGCATGACAGTCTAAACAAGTCATGAGGGGCTCAAGTTTCAGATTGGCAGCATGTGGATAAGTCGTGTAATCGTACGAGTGACAATCGGTACAATCGAAGTTTTTGTGTACCCCGTTTCGCAACTGAATGGTATCGATAATAAAATACGGATTCATGAGTCGTTTCTCCTCCGTGTCCATCATGTCGTTATGAAATGAATAGGTTTGCTGCGAGTGGCACTTTAAACAATCGTGACTTTTAGGATCGTCGTAGTACTGCCCCGCACTTTGCAAGGAAATATTTACGAGGATCAGAAAGAGTATTGAAGTGAGATATTTCATGGATAAAAATGTAATATTATAGAGTCTCTAATGTTTACTGTTTCTATGGTTTTATGAAAAAATGGTAATACCGCTTTTCGTGGTATTACCATCTTTACTATCATTGCGTTTGTACTTTCTTAGAACATCCAAATCCGTGTGATGGTAAAACCAAAAGCTAAACCTTTGTCTGTCCAGTCATTTTGATTGTACATCATCATGTCTTGCGGAAGAATTCCTTGTGCAGTTCCCACATAAATTTGGAATGCGTGGGTAAACGTAAAGAATTCAACACCGATTGACAGATTTTCCTTGGCATGTGTTCCCCAGGCCCATTCGTCATTATCCCAATCGTATTGTTCCGAAATTCCGGATATTTTCAACGGTTTGTCGTAATTGAAAATGATCGATCCCTGAGGTGAGAATTTAATTTTACCGGAAAAATGAAGACCAACTACATCGTGGTTATAATCCCATCCTGTCAGGTTGTAGTGCGTAAAGCTGGCGCCTGCCTGTAAAGTTAGTATTTCGCCAAATTTACGTGTAACCATGGCTTGCGAAAAGTATGAAAGTCGGTCGCTGAATTTAACGGTGTATTCTGCATTATCGCCTTTCGACTCAGCAACTTTTCCGGTTCCAAATGCGCTTTCGTTTCTGCCATCGATGGCTACATTACCAAATACAGTAAGCGATACCGGCATACCACTGGTTTTTTGTTGTAGTATTTTATACTTCGCATTCAAATCAGTGTACATGTTTTTTTTCGTGATGCCGGCTCCAAACTGAAAGTTTTTAACAGGTACGTAATTCAGTGCTAAGCGTACGTTCGATCCGGGAGCATAAATTCCCCACAAATCGGATTTCCCATTTTCAAGGCTTCCGAATTTGTGTTGAATGACAAATTCCAGGGTCCTTGCATCGGGAATGTACGAAGTTTGTGCATCAATCAGTATTCCACTGTTAAAAGCGTATACAGGTTGAGCTTCTTCATCCTGTGCAAATGAACTGGATAGCGTTATTCCTAAAATTAGCAGAGTCAATATGTATTTTTTCATCATCATCAGTTTAGGTTTTTTAATTGTTTTGAGCTCCTTGCGTTATCCAGGTAAGAACTTTTGCAGCCTCGGCTTCTGTATATTTCACGTGGCTACCCGTTGGACTGGGTTTTGTATAGATCAGGCTCGTCTCAGGAGCCGATGTATTTACGTAGCGGCTTGAATTGAGTGAATTATACGCATTAGCCGCGGTAAGGTCAGGAGTCTGACCTCCTGGTTGGTGGCAGCCTGTACATTTCGATGCGAAGATTGGAGTGATCTCGACAGAAAATGATATATCAGGAGCATCTGGATCTCCCGGATCGATCACTTCTTCTTCCACTATCCAATTGTATGTACAGCTACTCATTATTACCGCTAATACGAATAGTGATAAAAGAGATTTCAATGTCCTCATGAGTATTGATTTTTAAAAAGTCGGATATAATTTAAAAAGATATCCGACTTTGTTATTTTTTCAAATTATTGTAACAACAGTAGAGCTTCTTACTCTATACCTAAAGCATTTTCAGCCTGGTTTAAAAGTTGGCTTGCATAACCGAAGTTATGTACTCCGTGGCTCTTGTCTTCCCATAAGCACATGAAATTCCAAAATGCATCCCACTGGGCTTTTGGTAAAGAAGCGTACATAGGATGTACTCCGTCTTCAGCAACATGTATGGCACCGAGGTCTTCTAAAGCAGCTTCAACAGCAGCCATTCTTGCAGCAATAGCATCTTGTTCGCCTTCTACGTCAACAAGGTCACCGTGGCATTCGTTACACATATTGAGATCTGCTTCGAAAGAGTGACCTGAGGCACCGTCTTCTCCATGCATGTGACAATTCACGCATTGGTGGTGTGCTTGTTCAAATGGAGTACCCATTTGTGTACCAATATTGGCAGCGATAATATTTGCTTGTGGACCGTGGTGTGGTCCGGCATGTGTACTATTGGTGTAAACGTGAGTCGTAGGTACATCAAATACTACAGTTAAGGTATCTTCGGTAGCATTTAAAGTTTTTGTTCCATTAGGTCCTACAGCACCGTGGGCTTGATAAACCGCAATGTCGTCACCGGTGAATGTACGAGTGGCTGTTGTTGCTTCTGATGAATAATAATCAGTATGAGGTCTACGAGCCTGGTGACAGGTAGCACATAAATTACCGGCTTCATAGTCCCAATCAGTTCCAGGTACAGCAATGAATTCGACTACACCAAGTTCTCTTACAGGAGCTGGTATATCATCTTCTAAACTGCTATGATTGACGTGGCAGGTTTTACAGGTTAAGGGTGTTGAAACAGCAGCTCCAATTTCCTCTCCTGATCTTGCAAACTCAACAAAACCATCGCTTGAGTGACAACGTCCGCAAGATGCCGAAGTTCCGCGACCCCATGATCCGCCTTCATTATGCGCATGCATTTCGAATGCCGTGGTAATTGCATCCATCGTTTCGGCCGAGTGACAAACAAGACATGAAAGGTTTCCGTCAACACCGTCGGTGCCATCTGTTCCGTCAGCACCATCTGCGCCGTCAGCTCCGGCCGGTCCCATTGGTCCTTCCTTGGTACATGATGCCAACATAAATACTAGGCCAAAGGCCAGTAATAAAAGTTTTGTGAATGATTTGTATTTCATAACGTAATAGATTAGGTAATTGAAATTTTTGTTATTCTTAATTTTAGGGTAAAAATAACAGTGTAACGCTTATGAAATAGGGGGGGTGTAGTGATATAAAAGAATGTGGAAATTGATATTAAACAGTACTGGAGTTGATATATGTCAATCAACCGTTTTTACTGATCGATGTTAATGAACTTTCGTCGATTATATTTATCGTATTTCCTTTAACATCAATAGCTTTAGAATCTTTGAACTGGTGAAGTATTCGCACAAAGCTTTCTTTTGTCATGTTCGACATTTCGGCTAATTCCTGGCGCGTAAGTGGCACTTCGAAGCTTGAAGAGTTGAAAATTTCAGCCTTTAAATACAGCAAAGTATCGGCCACCCGACCGGGCATATATTTCTGGGTATGATCGACCAGTTTTTTTAACAAATAATTGTTTTGTTTGGTATGATTTCGGAGTAAACGAACTGCGAAATCGCTGTTTTGCTCAAACAGTTTTGTGAGTTTCGAAGAATCGATCAAACAGCACTTAACGTCGGTTAAAGCGGCTATGCTGAAATGTTGTACACTACCGTTAAAAAGACCGCCTCCGGTAATAAAATCACCGGTTTTACCAATACGTACAATTACATTTTTGCCGTTGTTGCTTTCAACATAAAGTTTGGCCAGCCCTTCGCGTATACAAATAACGGTTGTCGACGAGGTATTTTGTTTAACAATGGTTTCACCAACGTGGTAATTAATTTGTTTTTTTTCATCCACAAGAAATTCAATTTCTTCCATGGTAAGCGGTGCGAAAATGTTGTTTTTATGTGTATCGATACACGTTTTACAACAACCCTCGCTATGCTGGTCACAATTATTACAAGTTTTGGTTACTACCTTTGCCATGTTAAAATGCTGTAATTTAGTCCTTTATGGTTTGGCCCGTTTTATTTGGCACAACAACCGATGCTCAAGCTTAAGCAGCTCAACTTAATAAATTATTCCAAGATGAAAAAGTACGGAACCAATAATTTTAACGGTGAACTATTGTTTATAATTTGTCCAAGTAAACTGAAGCAGGAACTATCAGGTTGTATTATGATTTGATGGCCCTGGGAGTTAAATGATGGAAGTCTTTTGGCCGGAGTAAATGCTGCTATATCAGGCGTGTCCCACGTCCGCTGCTAATATTTTCGGCATTGGTGATCAGCACTTCACGTACACCTTTTTGTTTGGCTCTGAATCCGTTATCGAGTTTTGGGATCATTCCTTCGCTGATGACACCGCTTTGTGCATATTGAGCAAAATTTTGCTTGTCAAGTTCATAAATTACACTATGATCATCTTCGGGATTGCTCAGAACACCTTTTTTCTCGAAACAATAAAAGAGGTAAACGTTGTAATAATTAGCTAATTCTGTAGCTAGTTCAGCAGCTATGGTGTCGGCGTTTGTATTCAGGATCTGACCTTTGCCATCGTGGGTAAGCGGTGCCACGACTGGTACAACATTTTCATCGATCAGCAACCGAAGTTCCGAAACATTTACATCGTCAACGTCGCCAACGAATCCGTAATCAACTTCTTTTACAGGGCGTTTGTGGGCTTCAATCAGGTTAAAGTCGGCTCCGGTAAGTCCAACTGCGTTCATTCCGCGAGCCTGTAAAGCTGCAACAATTTTTTTATTAACGAGGCCGCCATAAACCATAGTGACCACTTCGAGCATTTCGGCACTTGTAATTCTACGGCCATCAACCATTTCAGTCTCAATGCCCAGGTTTTTAGCAATTAAAGTGGCTGTTCTTCCACCACCATGAACCAATAATTTGTTTCCCGATATTTTTTTGAATTGATCGAGCAGGGCATTCAGCGATTCGCTTTCTTCCACAACTTTGCCACCAACTTTTATGATTGTGAGTCTATCCATACTTCAATTTACGACTAAATTTTCAAAAAATTGTCCAGAATTTTTGCTCCGATCGTTCCGCTTTTTTCCGGGTGGAACTGAGTGGCATAAAAATTATCCTTGTGAAGCGCTGCACTAAAGGGATTGATGTAATTGCAGGTAGCTATGGTATGCTCGCTTTTTTCGGCGTAATACGAATGCACAAAATATACGTATTCGTTCTCCGGTATGCCAGCTAACAATTCGCTTTTTAAAACACTTATGGCATTCCAGCCCATGTGCGGAACTTTTGTAACAAACTCCTCGCCGGGTTTGGGAATAAAGCGTTTTACTTTTTCATCAAAAATTCCAAGACAATCCGTGTTGTTTTCTTCCGAGTGGGAACACATCAGCTGCAGCCCCAAGCAAATACCCAGCACCGGTTGTTTTAGAGACACAATCAATTTATCGAGCCCCTGCTTGCGAAGATAGGCCATGGTTGTGCTGGCCTCGCCAACACCCGGAAAAATCACCTTGTCGGCTTTTTTGATCTTTTTGTGATCGGCCGTTATCTCGGCATTTACACCCAATCGGTTCAGTGCGTTATTCACCGATTCAATGTTCCCTGCGTTGTATTTTATAATGACGATGTTCATCCTGCTGAGTTTAAAGTTCAGAGATCAAAGTTCAGAGTTATATGAATCTGGTACTCGGAATCAAATATCCGACACCTGGTTTTAGTTGGCGAGTAAATAATCAATTACATCTACCATTTCCTTGAACTCTTCTTCTTTATACAGGCGGGTCATATACACTATTTTTCCGCTTTTATCGACGATGACATTTCGTGTTACGCCGGCTCCTTTTGCTGTAAAAGTGTAGAATATTCCAGCGCCCGGATCCAGGGCGAGCGGATAGGTCACTTTAATGTCTTCTTTGAATTTTTTCACTTTCTCCAGCGGTTCGTCCATGTCCACACCGATCAATACAAAATCCTTATTGTTTTTGTGTTTCTGCCAGATCTGTGATTCGATATGCGGCATTTCCTTGCGGCATACCGAACACCAACTTGCTGTGAATTGGAGCATTACTACTTTGCCTTTTAAGTCGGCACCGGTCACTTGGCTACCATCGGTCAGTTTCATCGAAATGTCGGGCAACTGTTGACCGATCTTGACAATGTAACCATAATCTTCAGGAATTTCCTTTTCAGGAATCTCTGAAAGTTGTGCAAATGAATTCATAGTGAGGAGGATAAAGGTTACTAAAATCAGTAGTTTATTCATGATGTAATTTATTTCGATATTAATTGAACACCACCGTTCGATTATTGTACACCAGTACCTTTCGCTGAAGGTGTTTGTATACTGCCTGCGAAAGTACAATTTTTTCGAGGTCGCGACCCTTTCTGATCAATTTTTCGATGGTATCAACATGACTACATCTCGTAACGTCCTGCTCGATAATCGGTCCGGCGTCTAATTCGCTGGTTACATAATGACTGGTAGCACCGATAATTTTTACTCCACGTTCGTGGGCTGCATGGTAGGGTTTGGCACCTGCAAACGCAGGCAGGAACGAATGATGTATGTTGATGACCCGGTTCGGGAACTGTTTTACAAAGTCACCCGAAAGAATCTGCATGTAGCGCGCGAGAACAATAAAATCGATCTTTTTCTCTTTCAGAAGTTTTATCTCGGCGGCTTCCTGTTCGGCCTTGTTTTCTTTTGTAATGGGGAAGTGGTAAAAATCAATTCCAAACCGTTCGGCAACGGGTTTTAATTTTTCGTGGTTACTGATGATCAGCGGTATTTCAACATCCCACTCTCCTGCGGTGTAGCGTGCCAGTATATCGAACAGACAATGTGGCATTTTCGATACAAAAAGTGCCATTCGCGGAACAGCATCCGAGAAATAGATCTTCCAGTTCATTTGCAGTGGTGTGCCAATTAGCGTTTCGAAATACTCACCGATTTTATCGGCCGGGATGGCAAAATTTTCCAGTTCCCATTCTACCCGCATGTAAAAAATCTTTTCCTGACGATCGACGTGCTGGTCGAGGTAAATAATATTACCACGGTTTTTATTCAGAAATTCGGTTACGGTGGCCAGAATTCCCTGCCTGTCGGGGCAGTGAATAAGCAGCATGGCTGTATTCTTCTTTTCGTGAAGTGGTTTTATGGTTTTCATATTTTCAAAATTCGGTTGTTATAACTTTCCTTTTGTTGAAGGCAGTTCGAAATTAAAAACATCGCGTCGAATGGCAAATTTTATTGCCTTGGCCACGGCCTTAAAAATGGCCTCGATTTTATGGTGTTCGTTGCTTCCTTCTGCTTTAATATTCAGGTTGCATAAAGCCGCATCAGAAAATGACTTAAAAAAGTGCATGAACATTTCGGTAGGCATATCGCCCACTTTTTCGCGTTTAAATTCAGCTTCCCAAACCAACCACGGGCGGCCTCCAAAATCGATGGCAGCCAGTGCCAGACAGTCATCCATTGGCAGGCAAAATCCGTAACGCTCCATTCCCAGTTTATTTCCAACTGCAATTTTAAATGCTTCACCCAGTGCCAGTCCGGTATCTTCAATGGTGTGGTGTTCGTCCACTTCTAAGTCGCCTTCTACTTTGATGCTCAGATCGACACCGGAGTGGCGGCCGATTTGGTGCAACATGTGATCGAAAAAGCCCAGCCCGGTTGATATTTCGCATACTCCCGAACCGTCGAGGTTAAGCTCAACACTGATTTTTGTTTCTTTCGTGTCGCGGTTTACTTTGGCTGTTCTGTCGGGTGCGGCTACCCGGGCATAAATATCGTCCCAGTCTTCCGTGATCAGTACACAGGTATCCGCAAGTCCTTGTTTTCCCAATTCCTCAACCAGGTCGCCGTTGTTGATCAGGATACCTTTTGTTCCAAGGTTCTTAGCTAGTTGAATATCGGTAAGCCGGTCGCCGATCACGTAACTGTTCGCCAGGTCGTAATCGCCTTCCAAATATTTAGTAAGCATTCCGGTTTCCGGTTTGCGCGTACTGGATTTATCCTCCGGGAAATGACGATCGATACAAATATCGTCGAAAGTCACTCCTTCGTTTTCAAAGGCTTTCAGGATGAAATTGTGTACCGGCCAAAATGTGTCTTCCGGAAACGATTCTGTTCCCAGTCCATCCTGGTTGGTAACCATTACCAATTCGTAGTCCAGGTTTTTTTGAATGTTGTACATGTTCCGGAATACTTTGGGCAAAAACTCCAGTTTTTCGAACCCATCGATTTGTTCATCCGGCGTTTCAAAATTTAAAGTTCCATCGCGATCTATGAATAGTACTTTTTTCATTCGTTTAAAATTGTTTGTTTTTCAAGGTAACTCATGTAATTCGTCCCGGGCTGTCGGGACTCGTTTCATTTTATATCAAATTATTCAAAGTATTTAACAAGATATTGTTCTCTTCGTTTACACCGATTGTGATGCGCAGGCTGTCGGTACACAGATGTACTTTCGAGCGGTCGCGCACGATAATGCCTTCTTCAACCAGGTAGTCGTACACTCCGCGAGCGTCGTGCATTTTTACAAGCAGGAAATTAGCATCGGAGGGGTAAACTTCAACTACAAATGGTAGCTTTTTAAGTTCCTGCGCAACTTTTCCGCGTTCTTCAATCAGCAGTTTTACCCACTCTTTAACCTGTTCATACTGACCAAGCAATTCGAGAGCTTTTTGTTGGGTCAAAATATTCAGGTTGTAAGGATATTTTATTTTATTCAGGATTCCTGTAATTTCCTTCGAGGCAAAGGCCATTCCCAATCTTATCCCAGCCATTCCCCAGGCTTTTGAAAAGGTTTGTAAAACGACAAGGTTGGAGAATTTTTCCAACTCCGGTAACAAGGATTTTCCCGGTGCGAAATCAATGTAGGCTTCATCCACAATCAACAGGCCTTTGAACCGCTCGGCCACCTTCAATATTTGCTTTTTATCAAGGCTGTTCCCAGTAGGATTGTTGGGAGAACACAGAAATATCAGTTTGGTATTTTCATCAGTCGCTGCCAACAATGCATCCACATCGAGCTGAAATTCCGGAGTGAGCGAAACCTTCCTGATTTCTACTCCCGATATATCGGCAGCTACCTGGTACATCCCGTAAGTTGGATTTATAGTGACGATGTTGTCAACACCTGGTTCACAAAAGGCACGGATCAACAGGTCGATGGGTTCGTCGCTACCGTTGCCCAGAAAAATTTGCTGCGGATCTACACTCTTCAGAACGGCTATTTTTTCCTTTAAAGCCCGTTGCAAAGGATCGGGATATCTGTTGTACGGCTGGTTAAATGGATTTTCGTTGGCATCGAGAAATACCATAGCCTCGCCGGTGTATTCGTCTCGTGCCGATGAGTAAGGTTTTAAATCCTGTATGTTTTTTCGAAGCAGTTGATTAATGTCCATTTTTAAATCTCCTTCAAACGTAAAGTTACTGCATTTTTGTGGGCATCAAGTTGCTCGGCTGCTGCCATTTCTTCAATAGCAGGTCCAATGTTGCGAATCCCTTCTTTGGTGATTTCCTGGTAGGTGATTTTTCTGATAAAACTATCCAGATTAACACCACTGTAGGAACGGGCCCAGCCATTGGTAGGCAGCGTGTGATTGGTTCCCGAGGCATAATCACCGGCACTTTCCGGGGTGAATTCACCCAAAAATACCGAACCTGCATTTACTACTTGATCCGCAATTTCGCTATAGTTTTTTGTATTGATGATCAAATGTTCAGGAGCGTATTCGTTAATCAGTTTTATCTGGATGTCTAGATCTTCCAAAACAATAAATACACTGTTTGATAAAGCTTTTGTAGCCAGTTCCATACGAGGCAGATCGGGTAACTGAGATTCAATCTCTGTCAGCACTTTTTCAACGGTTTCCTGCGAGTCGGCCACAAGCACCACCTGACTGTCGGCACCGTGCTCAGCTTGAGAGAGCAGATCGGAAGCCACAAACGCCGGATGTGAGGTTGAATCGGCTACAACAAGCACCTCTGACGGACCGGCAGGCATGTCTATCGATACATCGTTCATACTCACCAGTTGTTTGGCGGCTGTTACGAACTGATTTCCCGGTCCGAAAATTTTATACATGTTCGGAACGCTTTCTGTACCGTAAGCCATGGCACCAATGGCCTGAACACCCCCCAGTTTATAGACCTGCGTGACACCTGCCACTTTTGCTGCATATAAAATTGCCGGATGTATTTTCCCTTCCTTATTTGGTGGCGAGCACAAAACGATTTCCTTGCAGCCGGCTATTTTTGCCGGTAACGCCAGCATCAAAACAGTGGAAAACAGCGGAGCAGTTCCGCCCGGAATATAAAGTCCAACTTTTTCGATGGCCACTGCTTTTTGCCAGCAGGTGACACCGGGTGTAGTTTCCAGTTTTTTTATCTCCGGCTTTTGCACTGCATGAAAAGCTTCGATGTTTTTAGCGGCCAGGTTAATAGCACTTTTCAGTTTATCATCAACCAGATTTTCTGCTTCACTTACTTCAGTTTCCGAAACGAGGAAATCGTCCAGCTCCGCACCATCAAATTTGGCAGTAAATCGGCGTAGCGCCACATCTCCATCCCGACGAATCTCATTTAAAATGTCCTGTACTTTTCCGTAAAGTTCGGAAACATCAAAGGTCGGACGTTTCAGAATCTCCGGCCAGCTGCTCTCCGGTGGATTTATAAATGTTTTCATATTTTATTCAATTTAGAAATAGATGTGGTAGCTTCAGCGTTACTTACCTCTGCTTGTTTTTTGTTTTTGAAACGTAGTGCGATAATATTCCCTGAAAATAGTAAAACTATGCCCAGAAAAGCGAACATATTCCATCGATAACCTTCAAAAACAGAAGAAATTATTAGTGCAATTGCAGGCGTAATCAGTGCAATGTAGACAACTCTGTCGGGACCAATTTCACCCAAAAGCTTCAAATATGCCGAGAAGGCGATGATTGAACCAAATACCGACAAATAAAGTAAAGACGTAGTATAACTGAAGGTGCCTTCGAAAGAAATGGGTTTTTGGAGAAGAACGACCAGCAAAAACATCGCCAGCCCTCCGTAGAACATTCCAAAGCCATTTGCCTGAAGTACAGGAATGCTTCTTCGCTGTTTGTATGCCGATAAAATATTACCGAGTGACGCTGATATCAGACCACCAAAGCAAAACAACAATACAACTACATTTTCACGTTCGATGTGCAGCGAATCCAATTCGTTATAAAAAAGTAAGGCCGTACCTGAAATTCCCAGAACAGCCGCAATAACAACATCTGTTTTAATTTTTCCTTTTAGTAAGATGGCGTTAAAGAAAATGTTGAATAGAATAATCAACGAAAAGATAACGGCCACCACACCACTGGTTAAAACGGATTCTGCCTGATAAACGAACCAATAATTAATGCCGAATAAACTCAGGCCAAGCAGAACCATCAGCAGGTGCTCGTTAAGATTGAATCTCATTCGTTTTCCGGTAGCCAGGCAAAATACTAGTAAGAATAGGCCGGCCAGTAAGAAACGGTAGGAAACCGAAAGCAAAGGATCGACTGTACCAAGTTGAAACTTGATGGCATACCATGTGGACCCCCAGATGAGAGCCGGTATAGTAAAAAGTATGAGTTGCCTTGTTGTCACTTGTTGTTTTGTAAGTATGAATTTATAAAATCATCTTTTCAATGGGTACAACCAAAATTCCTTCGGCTCCGGCTTTTTTCAGGCGGCCAATCACTTCCCAAAAATCGTCCTCGGAAATTACAGAGTGCATGGAACTCCAGCCTTCTTTAGCGAGCGGAACAAGAGTCGGTGCTTTCATGCCCGGCAATAAGGCAGTAATTTCTTCAATTTTTTCGTTAGGAACATTCAACAGGATGTATTTTTTACCTTCGGCACGTTGCACCGATTCAATACGGAAAATCAATTCATCCAGTATTTCCTGCTTTTCGGGCGAAAGGTTGGGATTGGCAATCAGTACCGCCTCCGATTTCATAACCACTTCTACTTCCTTTAATCGGTTGCTTACCAGTGTTGAGCCCGAACTTACAATATCGAAAATAGCATCGGCCAGTCCGATTCCCGGAGCAATCTCAACAGAACCGGAAATCACGTGTATTTCTGCATTAATGTTGTTTTCGTCCAGAAACTTCTTCAGTATAACAGGGTAGGAGGTGGCAATTTTTTTACCATTGAAAAACTCAATGCCTGGATAGTCGATTGATTTAGGAATGGCCAGCGAAAGCCTGCATTTTGAGAACCCCAGTCGTTTGGCAATCACTACATTCTCATCTTTTTCGGCCATTTCGTTTTCGCCAACTACGCCAATATCGGCAACATTGTCGGCTACGGTTTGCGGAATGTCATCATCGCGAAGAAACAAGGCGTCCATCGGAAAATTTTTGGCTTCCGATACCAGTTTGCGCTTACCAACACTCAGCCCGATTCCCGCTTCGTTGATCAGGTTCATCGTGTCTTCATTTAATCTTCCTTTTGTCTGAATAGCAATTTTAATTTTGTTGTCCATTTTTTATTGTTGTTAACTGTTATAAATCTTGTTTTGGTACCCCCTGTTTTCACCTTCATCTCCGTCAAGCGGAGCTTCCGGCTCAAACTGTCCCCCTAATTTAGAGGGACAATTGAGGAAAGTGGCACGACTTGATCGGGCCATTTCCGAAATGGGGGGTGTTCTTAATATTTCCACAGAACTTATTAAAAACAAAAAAGGCTCACCTCCCGGCAAGCCTTTTAAAATATCGTTATGAATATACAAAACAATTACAGCCTACCGCTTGGTTGGATAATTCCATGATGGCCGTGATGTCCTGTTCTTGTTATCATTTCAATTATTTGTCACAAGTATAGTTATAAATTTGTATTGAACCATCGTATGATCCATTAATTTATAATTTAGCAATTTTAATTTTACATTGGAGCGTTCCGATTTCGCTCGAGTACTTGATTAAAAACTTGCAAACTAAGTGGCGTTGTATATTTTTGCACAAAATTAAAAATTCATGAGAAAAATTAATCTTACCTTTTTGATCATTGTATTGATCACAGCCACCGTTTCGGCGGGCGATAAGAATACCAAAAAGCTTTTTAAGGATAAGTACATCAAAAAAACGATGAAACGAGCGCTCGACTGGCAGCTCGAACACCCGAAACACCAGTTGTACGACTGGACCAACGGTGCTTTTTATGCCGGTGTTTTTGCTGCGTACGAAACTTTAGACTCTAAAAAAGTTTGGGATGCCATGTACGAAATGGGAGAAGCCAACGACTGGAAACCCGGACCACGTTTGCATCATGCTGATGACCATGCCATTTGCCAAACATACATTGATATGTACAGGGTTTCGGAAGACGAAAAAATGATTAAACCTTTTGCCGAAACTATGGAGAAATTTATGGTTACTCCATACGAAGCCGAAGGAATTTACGAGAAAACCTGGTGGTGGTGCGATGCCTTATTCATGGCTCCACCGGCATTTGTAAAGCTTGGCATTACATTAGACGAGGATAAGTATTTGAAACTTTCTGATAAACTATGGAAAGAAACTTACGATCTGCTTTGGGACGAGGAATACCATTTGTATGCCCGCGATATGAGCTATTTGTGGAACACTCCGGGAATCAAAGAGCGGAAAGAAGCTAACGGAAAAAAAATATTCTGGTCGCGCGGGAACGGCTGGGTAATGGGAGGTTTAGTTCGCGTACTTGAAGAATTGCCGGCCGATTATCCAAACCGCGATTTTTATGTGCAGAATTATAAAGAAATGGCGGCTGCGATTGTGGGGCTGCAACAGGAAGATGGTCTGTGGCGCTCAAGTTTGCTCGATCCCGAGTCGTATCCTGGAGGCGAAGCAAGCGGATCGGGATTCTATACTTACGCTCTCGCCTGGGGAATCAACAATGGAATTTTGGATAAAGATGAATATTTGCCGGCCGTTAAAAAAGCCTGGATCGGATTGAATGGTTTGATTCAACCTGACGGACATGTTGGTTGGTGCCAGCCAATTGGTCAGGATCCTAAAAAGAATTTCGGACCCGACAGTTGGGAAGTTTACGGAACAGGAGCCTTTCTGCTGGCAGGCAGCGAGGTGATAAAACTTGAGGAATAAAGCTGTTTTATTATAATAATATTGAGAAAGGCTCCGTTTGGGGCCTTTTTTATTGCGCAGAAACTCTCTCTCTTTTACGAAGGTATAATTCAAAATAGACGATCAGCAGGATCAACAGCAAGGTCATGATTACCGAACCTTCAAAACCAAATGCACCACCGGTGATCCATTCTTTCCCAGGCAGGTCTTGCTGAATGATCGATTGCATATTTTTGTTGCCGCTAACATTCGATCCAATAACTGGTCCCTGAAAAAAGTTCCAGGTAAAATGCAACGATATACTGTACCACAGCCTTTTGGTGTTGATGTAGTACTGGCCCAAAATAATACCTGCCAGAAAAATGTTGATGATGGGTAACAAAGAAAAGTCGTTGGTTAAGAAATGCACAAAAGAGAATAGTGATGCAAAAATACAGAGGACGATGTATTTATTTGCCACCTGCATTGTGGTACCCAGTAAATAACCACGAAATAAAAGTTCTTCGTGAAATGATACAAGTAGGTAAAACAGTATGTAAAACAAAAAATATTTTGTTGAAAATTCGAAGTCGGTTATTTCAATCTGACGGGTGAGCAACAAAACAAGAAAAATAGCTCCAATAAGAAAAATTCCGGATAAAAATCCCAGAACAAGTTCTTTACCGGTTGAACCGGAGAGCTCAAATCCAATAGATCTGATTGAATTTTTAAAAATCTTCACCCAGTAAATAAAAATGATGGCAAGTGCTGCCATAAGTTGCGCTAATACAGAAATCAATTGCCAGATCATTGGATAGTCTCTGTCTAGTGCAGCAAGATCAATAAGTTGATGATTAGTACTAAGGGCAAGGATAGCCCCGAATGCAATTTGCAGCAGAGCAAGAATCACAATATAAGCTGGTATGGCTGAAAGAATTACCAGCCAGGATTTGAATTTCGATTTTGTACTAGAAAGTTCCATGATACTCAGAAAAAGCAGTGAATAGAAGGGAAGAGGCACCCGATCAGGCGCCTCGTTCTGTTATTCTTTAATGATTTTTTTGGCTGTTATTTTCATTGGACCTTCCGGAGAATTCACTGTTCCTTCCAGTTTGTCTCCCTGAATCTTTGCTTTTATGGTTATGTAGTCGTAATCTACATAAAGTCCGAATTTCAGTTCACCTTCAGCATAACTTACATTTTGAAGATCGATCTTGTTGTTTTCGGCCAGCAGGACTTTGCCGAGCAGTTTACCTTCGGAAGCAGAAAAAACCAGTGTTCCGGCTTCGTAACCATAAGGTGCCGATTCAACCTGGTATTTCCATTTTCCAAGCAGTTCATCCGATTCGTTTGAATTTCGAGCCAGACAAGCAGTTCCGATCAATACGAATAATAAGCTTAAGCCAATCAGTTTTTTCATTTCAGTTTGATTTTTAGTTTATAAAGTTGTTCTTCAAAATTGAATTGCTTTTGTGTGATTTCCAAATAAAAAGTGCGCATTTTTACATTTGTTTTTGTTTCGGTCAGTAATGTCAGTTCGTATCATGAGGCCTGCAAAGCCGTATTAATCTTTGTTAAATCTTTTTCACGCGGGCACGGTTTTTGATCTGTTGTAGTTTTCTTTGGCCTTTATTTATTTTGATTAACTATTTATGAATTTGAAAAACAGTGTTTTACTGCTTGTTTTGCCCTTGTTTTTTGCCTGTTCGCAAACAGCAACCAACAACGAAAAGGTAAAACTTATCGAGTTAAAGGAATCTACCGATATACTTCCTATTTCAAGCTTTGCAAGTAAAATTGATTACCTGGAATTAAAAGTGGCTGAGGCAAATTTAACAATGGGTGAAATAGAAAACATTAATGTAATTGGCGAGAATCTGATTGTTAAACACCGGATGTCGGGGAAAAGCAGCTTTTGGCGTTTCACCAAAAATGGTGAATATGTGATTGAACTGGTTGGAGATAGAACGACCAAAATCAAAAATCCCAAGGATATCATTAGTTATAAAAATGGATTTGCAGTGCTTGCCGAAAATGGAGTACACGTCATCTCGAAAAATGGAGAATACCTGCAACAACTGGTACGTGAAACTATTGTTGCAAAGAAGTTCTTTTTGGCCGACGAACATTTTTATGCCGTTAACGAGAGCAGTTTAGGTGCCTCTCTTCATCGCTTGTCTTCGGGAACTAACGAAAACATGGGTAAGGTTTTGCCCGAAAAAGTGCTTCGAACGACCTATTCGGAGGTTGAAAACGTTGAGAAGATCGGCATTCATTTTTATTCGGTTTTAAACGATACTGTATTTGCGTTCACAAACGAACAGAAATCTCCGCTGTATGAGTTCAGGAGCAGCAGCCTTCCCACTTTTTCGCAGTTGTGCGATAGCATTGGCGAACGCGATGATAATGAAACGCTTCGTTATTTACGCGAGAATGAACATGTAATCGTGCGAAACTACCACGAAAACCAACGTTACATTTTTCTAACCTACTGGGTGGGATCGAATTCTACTACAGCTATTTACAATAAGAAATACGGTAGTGTTCGCTATTTTGGTCATGGAATAAACGATATCGATGGCGGTGTTTGGGATAAGGTAACCTATCTTTCGGAGAAGGATGAATTGTTCATCCCGATTACGGCCTATAAAGTTAGCGGTCACAAGATCTCGAATAAAAAAGAACGACGTTTTGCCCGTTTGCAAAACAAAATTGAGGCGAGTGGCAATCCGGTGATCATGCAGGTAAAACTGCGTTAAATCAGATATCTTCCTTTCGCACCAGCACAAACTTGTTGTTATCCAGTTCGGAATAGCCCTGATCGTAAACAAAATAATACACCCGGCCGCTCTTAGTAACGTAGGTGTTGGTAAAATAGTCGAAACTAAAACCCTGTTTTTCAAGGGTGCTGCGGTAGGTAGTACTTTTGTCGTTCGGATTAAGCTCTTTCAGAATGCCATGATTCTTTTTAAGCAACCTGTTGATCTTGCGCATGTAATTCGATGCGCGGCCCAGCTTTTTGTTGTTATAGGCATTTCGGCACAGGTCGTTACAAAATTTTTGATCGGCACGTCCCTTTAAAGGTTCGCCACATTCGAGGCAGGTTCTTGGTTCCATTTTAATTTAAGTAGTCTATTTCAATGATTTCTTTGATTCCCTGTTTATATGAAGTCGGATTAAAATTAAAAGCCTTATCGAATTTATCCGAGTTAAAAACATAATCCCGGTCGTATTGATACATCATTTCAGGCATTTCGCGCAAAACCGGAATAAACAGGCCCATTATTTTGAGGATAAGTTTTGAAGCCACTCTATACTTTGGTTTTGTATTCAGTGCTTTGGCAAACGTTTCGATCCATTCTTTTCCGGTTGGTGGATTTTTAGCTGTTGGCATGTGCCACACCTGGTTAAATGCCGAATCGGTATTTCCAAGTATGGCAGTGGCTTTTCCGGCATCGGGTGTGTAAGTGAAAGAGTGTTTACGGTCTACCGATCCCATCCAGTCGGCCGTTTTTCCTTTACTTAAAGGATCAATCACCATCTCGGTAAGTACGCTGGTATTTTTGATGCCCGGACCATAAAAATCGGCTGCCCGGGCAATGAGTGCAGTTAATTCTCCCTTGTCCACTTCTTCCATGATCATTTTTACCATCCCTGCCCGGATCTGTCCTTTTTTGCTTGGCGGATTAATCGGTGTTTCTTCGGTCATGCCGTTCAGGTGATTCTGATCGTACATGTATATGTTATCGAAAAATACCAGTTTTGCAGTGTGCTTTTTACAGGCATCAATCACCGATTGCAGAAACGGGGGCCAGTTCGCTTTCCAGAATTTATAATTGTACGGAAATCCAATAGTCACATAAACTACCGACGATTCTTTAACTGCCTTATCTACTTCGTTAGCGTTCAGCAGATCGGCTTTTATCAGGTCGTCGCTGTCATTTATTTTTTTCGGATTGCGGCTAACCAGCCTGATCTTGTTAGTATATTCCGGCAATGCTTTTGCAAGTTCCACTCCAATTGCTCCGCCTGATCCTAATATTGTTTGCATGTATTTTGTTTTAATTGTTTATAAGTGAAAGTTTATTTTAATGTTTGTTGCGTATATGATTTACTCTGCTTAAAGAATTTTGTTTGTGGCGGTAATTATTTTATCCAACCTACTTTTCTTTTCCAGTGTTCAACATCCAGTTTTCTTTTCTCAAAATCAACCGGTGGGAAATGATTTTCATTTTTAGCCTGTTTTCTCATTATATCAGTTTGTTCTTCAAGTGTGTTCAGCCCAATTTCTTTTCTTCTCTGATTTACTTTTTTCAGGTCGTCGTAAAAGTTTGGGCTTAATTCTTTGCTCTTATCCCAGTCGAATTGAGTTCCGAAAAGTTGCGGACGATTTTCAAATACTGCTATTCGGTCGGTCAGATAAGCCAAATTTTTTGGACTGGCATTGCTCTCGCTAACTGCAATCTTCAGCATTTTGGCACACTTTTTCATAAAGTCGGGGTGACTGATGGAATGTTGGATCACCAACCATGCACCTTCATTGGCTTCTTTTCCCACTTTGTCAATCGTCGGATAACCGATTTTGTCGATTATTTCATTTAATATCCCGGCATTTATGGTGTGTAGCTGCTCCATTTTTTCGTTAAAGCCTTTTCCCAGTTGTCCGTTTTGGATAAGTTTATCCCGAAGTTCCATATCTGCATTCTTCAATTCAATTATTTTTCTAGCAATATCATTGTAATCCATCCTGTGATAACATTTTTTTCAAAACTGCCAACTAGAATATATATCTTTCAAAGTTTCAGAATATTCGGAGTAAGTTTTAATAAAACTCTAATATACAAAAATATATCCGTTTGTAAACGCTTACAAACGTTTATATTCGATTACAAACATTTAAATACCGGATAATCTTTGGAAGCACACATACCTTTGAATCAACAAATTCGTTCAGGGGCTCGAACAAAAGACACAGCCCTAAATTTAATAACTAAAAATTACACATCATGAATGCATTAAGAAACAGCGTAAGACTTCTCGGTCACCTGGGAGACGATCCCAAAGTAAGAAAGTTGGACAGTGGAAAAACAGTTGCTAATTTCAATATAGCAACCAACGAAATTTATCGCGACAGCCGTGGCGAAAAACAAAGCGAAACCACCTGGCACCGTTTGGTGGCCTGGGGCAAACAGGCAGAGATTGCAGAGAAATACTTAAAAAAAGGATCGGAGATCAGTATCGAAGGAAAACTGACCAACCGTTCGTGGGAAGACAAAAACGGCGAAAAACAATACACAACGGAGATCGTGGTAAACTCAATGTTAATGCTGGACAAAGTGGCTAATTAAGTCTTTTGCAAAGTTAGCTTTCACTGAACAGGGGGTAGCGAAACGTTGGCTACTCCCTGTTCTTTTTATAAGTGGTTCCAGTTGATAAGTGTATTCCAAAGCAATCCCGAGTCGTAATGATTCAGGTAGCGGTTTAAGGGATTAAAGGTGAAAAATACAATGTGGCCTTCGCCAACCGGAACATTTAAAATGGCTGCATTGCCAATAATTTCCTTTTCGTTGCGTACCATTCCAGAAAGTACATATTTCGATTCATCCTTGCTTTCAATTTCTTTTTCTTCGGCTGATTTTTCGTCTTCATCAGTATCGGTGTCCATTTTTGCTCTGCCCAGTATTTTTCCGGAGTATTCTTTCTCGTCGTCGAGGGGATCCGTGCCGTATTGAAGAACCATTAAATCTCTGTCGTATTTGGCAGTACGTAATAATTTTCCGTTTCCTTTAAAAAGATGAAAAGTTTCGGGATAACCATATAAAACCGGACTTTTCGGATTGCGTGCTTTTACAGTAACGATCGATCCGGGATGAAAGAGCTGACCCGGCGAAAAACTCCTTACATTTTTTGCGATGGAAGCATCGGCAATGATGTTGGCCGAATTGTCGAGAGGTATAAGAACTCCTCCGTTCTTTACAAATATACTCAGGTTATTCAGTCCGAAATGTCCCGGGCCTCCGGTAATATCTTCCGATGAATCAGGAAAACCGTGTGATGGAAATTCATCTGTTTTTGTATAGGCCAATGGTCCAAACCGATCATCAACACCATTGATAAAGCCGTTCAGGTCCCCGTATTGATGAGGAATGATAATGACATTGAAATCCTCATTTAAAGCTCTTCGGTTCAGGTCGTCTTTATTGATCGATGTGTAAGGAATTCCCTTTTGCTCGAGGGTGTATCGAACCCAGCCTTCGGCCTGTGTATTCGTCCAGCTATGATAAACGGCAATTCGCGGAAGTTGAATCTTACGTTTGTATTCCGGCTTAACATCACCGGCAACCAGATCTAAACCATATTCTTCAGCCCATTCAGTGGCCTGATCGCGATCCATTCCGGAGAGGATAATGGTTCCGGCTTTCAGCCTATAATTTCCCTGAATGATTGATGTATCTGTTACAGCAGCTTTAAAATTTTTATTTGCACCGGCTGCTTCATACAACCCCGAAATAACGGAACTTTGGGCTTCATATTTCAGGATATAATTATCGGCCTTACCATTAACAGATCCTGCTAATGAAGGAGCTTCATTTATCAATTCAAGTTCGTTTGGTGAATAGGAGAGTGTATCCGATTTTTGAACATCAACACCAGACAGGTAACCCAAAGTCCAGGCAATAGCATCGTAAGGCGGAAACTTGGCGGTTGATGGGTATTTTTGCTCGGTGAGCAGGTCGTAAGCTAAACGACTGTACGGCTGATCGAGCAGTACCACATACTCGTCTTTTGATGCTTTCACACGGTGCACTTCAATACCCTGTCTTAAAAGTTGATCGATCAGGTAAGCTGTCATTGCCTTATCGCGTTGTTGCGCCGGGATAACAAACATTTGAGTTTTGTTAGCCTTTGAAAAGTTGATGCTGTTTAGTCCTTTTTGATAAAAATTGTGTAACAGTGTTTCGCGGTAGTTGGCAGCAAATTCCAGGGAAGCCAGCACTGCTGCTTCGGTGTAGTTTACATTGTTTCGCGACGACCAATAAAGTTGGCCGGTTGCTGGATCGGGGCGGTACCACTCGCGTGATGTCACCAGATCGCCTGCAAATTTGGATTTCGAGATATCGCGCAGGTAAGTATTGGCACCTGCATTTCCGAATGTTTCGTAAAAACGGCCAACCGAGTTGTGGTTGTTGGCTACCCAAATGCCGTACCCGGGCCACCAGCCATCGTAAAAAGCCCAGTTAAATGCACCGGGCAAGCCTTGTGTCGACAATACGGTCATTTCGTGGTTGGCAATGGTTTGCCATTCTCCCACGGTAATCGGATCGATATTTTCGTTGTAAGGCCCCGTTCCGGTTGAAATATAAAGGAGAGGAACCGATTCGTGCAAATCGAGCATGATGGTCGGATGCCAGTCGAAGTAAATCTGATAAATGGCTTTTGTAATTTCCTGCGTAATCTGCAGCCCGTCGCGGTTATTGTCGTGAAAAACATATTTTCCCCAATAAGGTGGCGATTTGGGAAATCCATCGTCATACTCTTCGCGATTTATGGTGTAGCGATAATACCAGTCCACCTGTTTGTCGCGGCCATCGGGCTCCGAAACAGGATTGATAAGAATGATACAATTATCCAGTATATTTTTTATTTCTTCCGATTCATCAGCCACCAGACGGTAAGCCAGTTCCATTAAGGTTTCGGGCGAACCCATTTCTGTGGAATGCATGGCCCCGTTTAAATAATAGACCACCTTGCCGTTTTTAATGATTTGCTCTGCCGCCTCTTCATCCACTTTTCGCGGATCGGCCAGCAGTTCAATCTCGTTGCGGTATTGCTCGAGGTTTTTAATGGTTTTGGCACCGGAAATGGTTACCAAATTGATTAGCCGACCTTCTTCGCTGGTTCCAATTTGTTCCGTTATAAGTTTTGGAGAAGTTTTGGCTAATTCATCAAAATAGGCATACACTTCAGCCGATCCATGCATTTTACCGGGTGCTCCAATGATTGCTCCAAAATAGTCGAGCGGAGATGGAATTGTTGAATGATCGGGGATGGCAAGAACCGATTCAGGTAAAAATTTTTCGTCGGTGGTAAATTCCTTTATCTGGTTCTGATAAACAGTGTCGATGTTTTGCGCAAAAACAGAGCTTGTAAGGTTAAAAAAAACGATAAAAATTAATGCCTTGAGGATCGACGTAATATTTTTCATGAGTGTGGTTTAAATAACTATACAAGGTTTAAAGATAATTACTTGTTCAATAGTTACAGAAAACCGGACTGATTATTTGCCTGAATTGAAATGTTTAAAGCGTTCGTGGTATATATCCAGTTGTTCACGGGGCATATCCTGCTCGTATCTGAAACAAGTTCCCTCTTTATTAAGGTATACTTTAAAATAGGACACTTTTGTTTGATAGACAGTGTATTTCGGATCGTTTGCCGCGGTATACTCACCAAATGTATAACTCCATCCTTGACGCTCACCAACTGCATTGCGAGTGGGGTCATACTTAATAGCGGATCTGTAAGGCGTCAAATACATACCTTTTTTACTGCCGAATTCATAAATAAGAACTTTTCCACCACCTTTTGTCGATTCAGTTCTGCTTGGTTTTCCCAGGCGTGAGTAAATTTTCATTTCGCTTTGCCCGATCAGTGCATTGTCAAAAACTTCGTCGTATATATTATTAGTGGTTGAGCAAGTAGTAAAAATAATAAGCAGCACTAATAAAAGGGAGTTTTTCATGATCTGACGATTTACGGTTTTTTATTTGTACGCAATTTTTTTGCGGATGTTTAGCAATGACAATTCGAAATCGTGTATGCGTGCTGTGTGATTCGGAATTAAGTCGAAAAAATGACAACACTTTAAACTGATTTGGAAAAGAAATAACAACCTGACATCGGATGTCATGTACGCTTCAAACCATACCATTTATCTTTGCTGAAGTAAAAGGGAAAAGAAAAGGTAATAATAGTTTATAGATTTCATGGTTTAGTTTAGTTAGTTTGTATTAGGGAGCTTTGGCTCCCTTTTCTATTGATTCAAATGTAAGATCCACGATAAGCATATCGGAAACAAAGTTTTAAATAAGGAATTTTATTAACAAATTTACTGATATCCCTAAAAATATCCGTACGGTACTAATGGTTTTCGCATATGTTCTTCAAAAATTAATCTGCCCGATAATCGATCTGTCTTCTAATTGTTAGGTAGTGCTGTCGTTTTGGAAATGAACTAAATATATTGTATTATTGATATGATTTAAAGCCTGTTATCTAGACATAAATGACCGAAAATGAGCCTTAGTTTTTCGAGCGATTCAGAGTTTATCAAAAAACTGAGCAGGGTAGTGGAGGAAAACCTTGCGGATGAAAACTTTGGCGTAAAGGAATTGGCTCAGAAAACCAAACTGAGTCGTACACAGCTGCATCGTAAACTAAAATCAATCAATAACCAGTCGGTGAGTCAGTTTATTCGCGAGATTAGGTTGAACAAGGCAAAAGAACTGCTTCAGCAGGAATTGGGGACTGTTTCGGAGATTGCCTATCAAGTGGGATTTGGCAGTCCTTCTTATTTTATCAAATGTTTCAAGGAATATTTTGGCTATCCGCCCGGAGTGTTATTAAAGCTTCCTCCAGAAGATGTTGATAATGAGGTATCAGATCAATATAATGCCGGTCAATCGCTTACAGGTAAAAACAGACTTGGAATAACGTTGAGGTTGTTGGTTGGTATGCTGGGCGTAATAACCATTACAGTAGTGGCATTATTTGTTTACAAGAATTTGATTGTAGAAAAGAAAGCTGCCATTCAAGACAAATCCATCGCGGTACTTCCGTTAAAAAATCTGAGTGATGACACAGATATTCAGTACCTAGCTGGCGGAATTATGGAAGATATCTTAAACCGCTTGTCTCGTGTTAATGATTTGCATTTAAAATCACGTATTTCGTCTGAACAATACAGGGACCCAGATATATCTTTACCCGAGTTAGCCGAAGAATTGAATGTATCATATGTGTTGGAGGGAAGTATTATAAATAACGGGGATAGGGTCAGGATATATGTCCAGCTTATAGAGGCAGAAAGCGATAACCATATTTGGTCTAAGGAATACAACCAAGATCTGAGTGATATTTTTGAATTTACTTCAGATGTTTCCAAACAAATTGCAGACGAACTTCAGGTCGCATTAACTACGGATGAGGTGGCTAGTATTGAGAGGAACTACACAGAAAATACGGAAGCTTACAACTATTATTTAATGGGGAATTCTTTATTGTGGCCACATTTCTGGCATGAGAGAACAAAAGGTGATATGACAGCTTGCATTGAATATTATCAGAAAGCAATTGAAATAGACTCTACTTACGGTCTTGCATATGCTGGATTAGCGGAAGCATATAGTGCACTTGCTGGAATCGGGGCAAGTTGGATTCCGTATGAAGAAGCTGTTAAACGTTGCAAGGAGTATGCATTGAAAGCCATCAGCCTGGACTATAATCTTGCGGAAGGACATGCTGCATTGGGCGATTGTGCTTCAGATTTTTTATTTGACTGGGATTTAGCAGATAAAGAATTAAAACTCGCCATTCAAGTCAATCCAAATTTTGCATTGGCATACCGATATTATGCCGACTATCTGATGATTATGGGTAGACACAAAGAAGCAAAAGAATATCTTGACAAATCGAGTGAACTTGATCCTGTATTTATTTTAACAAATAAATCGTATGCAAATTGGTACTACGACATGGGCAAATTTGAAGAGGTACTGAAAATTCATAAACAAAGCAAGAGATTTTACAATAGCCCCAAAACCGAACAATTTGTTATTTTCAAGGTAAACTTACATCAAAATAAAAACGAAGAAGCTTTTGAAGCTCTAAAACAATATATCTTGTTGGATTCTCCGGATATTGATTACACGGAGAAGCTAAGCGCAATGTATTCTGAGTTCGGAATGAAGACGGTAATACAATGGTTTACGGAGTATTACAAACTTCATGAGGCTGATAATCTTCAGATAGCGGCATTGCTTGCTTATCTGGGAGAAAAAGAAAAAGCCGTTGATTATCTGGTAGAACTATATAATAAGAAGGATAAACGCTGGCGCCTAAAAATAATAAAAAGTGATTATGATTACAGATCACTTCACGGCCATCAAAGGTTTACGGCACTTCTCGAAAAAATGGACCTGGCCGATCGGTAGAAATATCTCATTTACTTTTCCATCTGTTTTATAAATCTTCATGAAACATTTTTTACACTCCTGTAAAATTTATTGATGTAAATGGAACATAGTTAATATGCCTTACCCGTGTAATTGTGTCAATTTTGTTTCATGCATTTATGTTTAATTAATAACGGAGGATTAAATTATGAAAACATTTTCTAAACTTTTATTTGTGGTATTTAGCGTTCTAATTGTTATGGCTTGTTCGAAGTCTTCGGACGACCTTTTAAATGTTGATCTTAAAAGCGGCAATTTAGGTGCCGACAAAATCCACGAAACTAAAACGGTGACCGTGCCTTTTAAAGCTGATTTTACTGTTTGGCATGCTGCTCCAACAGGTTCGGGAGAACCATGTGATATGCCAAATGCCATATTCAGAGAAACGATGAAAGGTTCTGGTGAAATAACTCATTTGGGAGAAATCACGACCTGGATGACATTCTGCGTTTTCAGCGACTTTTCTTATGCTTTTACTGAACTGGGGTACTTTGTGGCTGCAAACGGCGATAGCTTGTTTATTAATATACCCGAAGGGCAAATTATTCCCGGAGGAAGTGATCTGGAAGGTTACAGCGGATACTTTAACGATACCATGTATTTTGCAGGAGGAACAGGACGTTTTGAAGGAGCAAGCGGTTATGCATTAACCAATGCCTATCCTGTTTTTGATAATTCGGAGACAGAGGAGGATGAATTTTTTACAGATTTCTTCAGCGAAGGAATTTTGACTTTGGTGAAAGGAAAATAACGAGCACTCCCTTCTCGTTTTTATACTTAAAACAAAGCATGGATATTCTGAACTGTAAAATAAGAAACTACATTCTTTTCATAGAAATAATAAGACTCAGAAATCCTTGCGTTATACCGAGCTGATGTTTAACCTTTGAGCATCGAAAAAAGAGGCTGTCTGCTTGTGTGGCCAGTCTCTTTTGCAGTTAAAAAAATCTCTTTATTTCCTTTAGAGCTTGATTCAAAGTTAATAGCAGATTTACATAGCGGGAAACGGGGATCGAATACTGAAGCTTTGGTCAGTATCCTGATCTCAGAACCAGCCTGAGCATCAGGGCCCGCGACCCTCAGCTTGGAAAATTGTATATAGTACTGATGAATAGGTCGAAGCTTAAACAATTGTAAATTCTGATATAAATTATTCTAGTTGAATGAAATTGCAGATCCGTATTAATTTATACAAATTATAGTGCTCATCTGCACAAGCCATTCAAATCACTTACTTTTTTATTTTAAGATGATCAATCCCACTGGCTCTTACTAATACACCATGTTGCAATGAATAATATCCCGGTAATTAATATTAGAACTCCAATTACTGTGTCGATAACCACAGCCGTTAGGTCAAAAATTTTGTATGTAACTGCTATTGCAATTATTAAACAAAATAATAGGAAAATTAATCCGGCATAAAGTGTGTTCTCAAAAGACACAGCAAAACCAGCAATTAAAATAACCATACCTAAAAAGTGTAGGAAAACAGCAAAATTTAATGATATATCATGACTTGTAACGTAAAGTGTGATGAAAGCAATTATTAGCAAAAAAGAAATCACCTGCAGTATTACTTTTAAAATTGTAGAGTCTTTCTTTTCGGGATATTCATTTCGTTTATTCATTATTAATACTTCTATTATCTCTCAGTCTTTTAGATCATTAATATTTAGTCAATACCCAGCCCAGTCTTTATCCCCCAGCCCAGTTCTCTGTGCTGTACGCGATCCAATAAATTAATAATTCAAATGGAATTACCAGGGATGCAGACAACCACCAACCGAACAGCGATTCACTCTTATAATTAATGCTTTCTTTCCCTAATCCTCTGGAGATTAGAAAAGATGCAATTAAAGTTAAGACGGTAACGCTTACTATTTTTAACCAGACTGCACTTGTGAATCCAATAAATTCGTTACGACTCAATAAAACCAGAAACTGATTGAATTCTATACAGGTATAACCAAGAGTGAGACAAATAATGAGGATTCCAAGCATTCCCATTTTGTTATTTCTTTTGAATTTTTTATTGTAAAAGAGCAACAGCATGATCATTCCTGCTAAAAATAGAGGAATAAAAAGAAGGGCAATTATGGGCGTATCGATAAAAAAAGCACCTAGTATCAAAAAAGTGTAACCGAGAATTCCCAAATAATTTTTCATGGTAGAGGTTGTTGATTTTTATTCAAGATATGAAATAACAAGTTGAAAATCAACAGAATTCTTTGGAAACTGTACAATCAATTTACAGTAGTTAAAAGATGTCATTCATTGACAATTTTTTAGGTAAGAACGTGGGCTGTCTGGAGATTATTGGTGGTTTAAATAAGGCTATTGGAAAGAGTAAGTATCATTGGTTGTGAGTTCAAAACAGTTACTCCAAATTATATTATATAGATCTAATTGTTTACCAGTAAACATTATTTCAATTAAATACTCATATATCCGTAATTATCCGTATATTGTGTACAATACAGAAGGAATCAATATTTTCAATAAATAAGAATGGGTAGAATAAAATAAATCACTGATTGTGTATTAAATGGTTTGCAGAAATCGCTTTCTTCTATACAAACCTATAATTCTACCCATTTCTTTATTAGGATAAACAAAATATGCTGATGATAAATTGATCATAATTATGATTTGTTTCTTTAATTCGAGTACGATCTAACTGCTAATTTCATTGGTCAATGAAAGTCTGTATCAAGAACTCATTGTTAATAACTTCAAACACAATTCAATAAAGTAGATTTAGAATAGTTGTATATTGCTTTAAGGGGAAAGCGACTTCTGTATCTATGATTGGTTTTGTATTTAGGGGTTTGTAAATTATCAATCATCTTCAAAAAGCGTCCATAGTGCTTTCCCCTTCTTTTTGACAAAAAATTCATAGACAAACGTTTTTATAAAATGGATCTTAAATATACCAAGTAGTGTAACTATTTAGCTGGATCTTTTTTGGGTTAGTATTACTGAATTTTTCCTGGAATATATTTGCGAAAAAGTAAAATAAAACTATTAAAGGACGTATAACCTAAATAATACAGCCAAAGATTCTGCATGCAAATTGTTTCAACGCATAAAAAGAGGAGCCTGAATTTTATCTAACTCCTTTATATTCAGAGCGGGAAACGGGGTTCGAACCCGCGACCCTCAGCTTGGGAAGCTGATGCTCTACCACTGAGCTACTCCCGCAATTATCATTTTTTTCGCTTACAATTCCACTATGTGGAATTATAATTGATCCTTGACCACTAAATGGCAGTTTAACGGCACCTTTGGTTTATTTCACTCAAAATTATGGATTTATTGAATTCGTTATTCAACTTTGGAATTATTTTCTTTTTGATTGAATGAAAATAAGGAGGGGAGAGGCACTAACAATCTAAATCCAAAAAATTGGATCAGCTTAATTTACTTCGATTGATGGGGGTGAGACACAACGTTTGGGAGTTAAAATCCGAACCTGATTATGGATTCATTATTTCTGCCGTATCTGCCGCCTGAAAGAAGCTCGAAACCTGACCTTTTTCGAATGTCCAGACGTGAGTGGCATTGGCTCTGAATTTTTTACCGGTTGCTTTCCAGGTTCCGGTATAGTGTCCAACCATAACAATTTTATCTCCGCCATCTACAAAATCATCTATTTCAATGTTGAAATTGTCGTAGTGCACCGGTATGTTGGCGAAAATTCCTTCAACAATAGCTTGTTTCCCAACGTACGTTCCATTATTGGTCACAAAAGGAAAACCGGTACATTGATGCCAGTGAATATCCGCTTTCCAATGTTCTGTCACCGCTTCGATATCGTGTTCGGCGAATTTTTGGTAGCCTTCTTTTAATAAATCTAAATTGCCCATGACTTAAAATTTGAATGATTAATACTTACTGATTGTTATAATCTCTTTTTGAATACGAATCTGTGATGGGTCATGTCTTCTTTAGCCTGCCAGTTCACTGTTACCAGATCCCATCCTTTGCTACCCAGCTTATTGGTGAATTCATAAAGATTGGAGCCGGTGTTCCATCCGTCGAGCTCCTTCCCATTAATAAATCTGGGCCGCCATACCTTATCCAGTTTTTCAGCGGTTAAAAACAAGTACTCCCACTTTTTCATGACGATATCATTTTTACCGGCATTGGTCCTGGTGGCGGACCTGCCAGATCCATACCATGATACTCCATTAGTTTTTCTTTGAAATCAACTTCAAAACTCCCTTGCGAGTCAGCCACATTTTGCATAAAATCGTCGGCTCCTGGGCCTTCGTGTAGTGCAACCACCACCGGACCTTCAGGAGTCTCGGCTAACCATGCATCATGTCGTGTAATCCCATGTTTTTTGTTGAATTCGTCAAAGGCCTGTTTTTGATCACCATTAAGCGAATCGGCCCACTTTTTCCATTCTCCGAGTTTATCCTTTTTTAAAGGAACAATTACTAATCCCATGACTTAAATATTTAATTATGAATAATAATAAACAACTAAACAATTTAAGACAAATAAGTATTTTAAACAACGATATGACAAGCTAATATGACATCTATTGTTAATAATTCTTAACTCGGAAATGAATTTAAAATCTCGGGATGTTTAGCTTAAAACGCCCATTTTAACCGGCCAAAAACTGCTTGGCCGTAATCTCCGTATTCGGTGCCTTTTCTTCCAAAAAACAACTGGCCATTCAGCATCACTTCCCAATTGTTGCCTATGGAATAGGTAAGCGATGGACCGATGAAGGAGGATCCGTCGCTGGGATTAAGCATAACTGCAATATCACCCGAAAATAACGGAGTAAAAGGGTAGGAGGATTGGGCAAATAATTGATAGCGTCCGAGCGAGAGCATTTTTGCTGAAATATCGGGTGCAAAGAAGCTGCGGCCTCCGGCATCACCGGTTGTTCCATGGCTGTTGAAAAGTGTTGCGAAATGCACGTATAAACTGTTCCGAAATGTGTAATCGCCGGATACGGACGCTACGAGGCTCTCAAAATTTTCTTCGTCATTCTTATCGCGTGGTTTAAACCAGGTGGCTTCACCCCGAAATCCGCCTCCTTTGATATCGCCGGACCAACCACCGCCGAGTACGAAGTCTTTACCTACCCAGCCGCCTAAAAACTGAATGTCGTAGCCAGCTTTCAGGAAACGGTACATTCCGGCAACTGCAGTTTCGTTGTTGTTGTGCCCGATTTTATAAACCAGTTCAGCTGATGAGGTTACTCCCGTATAATATTGAATGCGAATACCATCGGTTCCGGGACGTTCTTCATAATCAAAATCGAAGTACGAAAACGTATTGAATACGTCGTTGGGATTCCACACCAGGTTGGTGCCCCAGTTTACGCGTTGCCGTCCGAGACGAACCTGCCACTTGCCACTGGTATAATCTATCCAGGCGCGATCGAGCATGCTGTGCAGAAACCAGGTTTTTTGCGAAATCAGAACAGCACCAAGATCTAGGTAACCATTATCTTGTTCGATATAATCCTCGTAATCCGGGAATTCACGTACCATTTGCCCGAAAAAAATACGGTTTCTTGCCTCCAGTGCAACTGTTAGTTTTGAGCTGGCATACCATCTGAAGTTTATACGGTTATGAATTTGATTTAAGAACAGATAATCGAGCGAATCGGTTGCGGAGACAGACATAGCTTGCACCGGTTTGTAAAACATGCTCAGTTCTTTAACGTAACCGTATAATGCAAGGTTGGATTGAGCTTTTAAACTTTTAGAAGATGATAGCAATAGAATCATTGCTACCGGAATTAGCAGAATTTTATTGAGTCGGTTTATTTTTAGTTTTTGAACCATTTGTTCTTCGTTGTGCTAAAAGGCTTATTATTCTGTCATTCCGCCGGCAAAGTCAATCACACACATGGTATCGTAAACGGGGTGTTTACCGCAAGCCACTCCTACAACTTTGTAATCGGGATTTAACAGGGTTTTTCGGTGGCCACGATCTCTGACTCCGTCATCAATCAATAAAAAAATTACGATCTGACGTGCATCGGAGTTGCCATAAGCAATGTTTTCGCCAATTCGGGTTTGCCACTGTCCGTAACGCTCAACACGCTCTCGCAAATCTGAACGGTCAGTTCCTTTATGGCCGGTTCTTCCTGATCTCTGCTGATCGCGCTGATGGTCTCGTGCCGCTTTTGATAAACTTTCATCCGGATTCAGAATTGGCTTCTCCGACATTCTTTTAAGTTCACGAACGCACTCATTTAATGCCCTTGCTCCTTCAACTGTTCGAATGGACTTATCGCCGGGATAATGAAGGATTTTACCGTCGTAATATTTCTTTAAAGGCTCAATGTACAAATCGGCATACTGGGCAGGATCCGAGCGGAACAGATTTATTTCGTAGATAACATCTTTTTCCAAAGTACTCAAATACTTTGTTTTCACTGCAGTGTTCAGTTCGGTACGTTTTGTCTCTTTAGCTGAGGTGCAATATATAACTAAACCAACTAAAACCAATATTGCCGCTGTTCTGATCATTTTGTAATATCGTTTATTATTTTCCCGTCTTCGATCGTAATTACGCGCCGGGCTTTGTTGACCACGCGTTGATCGTGCGTTGAAAATATAAACGTTATTTTTTCCTCTTTATTAAGTTGCTCCATAATATCGAGCAGGTTTTCGGTGGAATGCGAATCGAGGTTGGCGGTAGGCTCGTCGGCCAGAACAAATTTTGGTTTCGATGCCAGTGCCCGCGCCACTGCAACACGTTGTTGCTGTCCGCCTGATAATTTTGAAGGACGCCGGTTCATCATTTCGCCAAGCCCGACAGCCTTTAAAAGCTCTGAGGTTCGGGCATCCCTGGCGGCTTTTTTCTCGCCTTGCAAGTGCATAATGAACTCTACATTCTCCCTGGCTGTAAGCACGGGAATTAGATTATAGGCCTGAAAAACAAAACCGATGTTTTTCATCCGAAAATCAGTCAGTTTGCGGGCTGATAATTCGTTGATCTTAATCCCTTCGATTTCAACACTTCCTTCAGTGGCATCATCTAATCCGCCAATAACATTGAGCAATGTTGTTTTGCCCGATCCCGATGGACCTACAATGGCGGTAAATTCACCTTCTTCAAACGAAACATCGATCCCGTTAACAGCATGCACAGAAACCGAGTTGCTGTTGTAGATCTTGTGCAGGTTTTTAATTTCTATGATTTTCATTATATGTTGTTTTTATAATTCTCAATTCTAATATTCCTATTTTCTGAAATTCCTTTATTCTGTTCTCGTCGCTTCCGCCGGATTGAGCTTTAACGCTTTTCGTGCCGGATACACGGCCGAAATCATTCCGGTGACAATGACTAAAATGGTAATGGTGACGAGCATTTCGTTTTGCAACGATGTATAGATCTGTGTGGCGTAACCATATTTCTCCAAACCTTCGGAGAATGCTGAGACATCGATCGGACGTGTTTCAAAAAAGCGGGTGATCAGTGAGCCCAGTACAACTCCGACAATTCCTCCGGAAAGTGTCAGCATCACTGATTCCAGCATGATCATCCAGAATATTTTGCGTTTGTTCATACCAACTGCCATCAACATGCCGATTTCTTTTACACGTTCGAGCACTGCCATCAGCATGGTATTGATTATCCCAAAACACAATCCAAGCAGTATTATTAAAATGAAAATATACATGTACTGATCCATCGATTCAGTTAGAATCGACATTTCAGGACTCAGTTCTTTCCAGGTTTGTACAATGTTATTACCGGCCAGATTCTGGACTTCAGGTTTTACTACATCCACTTCATCTCCGTTTTCACAGATCATGGCAATTTCGTGAGCCACGTCATCCGGAAGTCCAAGTTGTTTTTGCAGGTCGCTGTACACCACAAAAAATGTAGATTCATCGAAGCCCGTATTTACGGTTTTGAATATTCCGCCCACGCGATAACCTTTTGAAGACAGATCGCCGTTTATGTCGACCATTTGGACATTCATTTTCGAGCCGACCTTGAGCTTTAGTTTTTTTGATAGCTTTTCGCCGATCAAAACCGGAGGCATCCGGCTTGTTTTTTCGAGGTAAGTTCCGTCAACCAGTTTTTGAGCAATGTCGGTTACCAGTTTTTCCTGCTCCGGAACAACGCCCAGCATTTTACCACCCCCTGTGCCGTGTGCAGCCATAATAAATGGCTCAGCTATCAACCTGAAACTGGCGGCCTTCACATCGCTTATTTCTTCTATTTTGCCGGTAAGCTCTTTGGCTCCCGTCATATAAAGTTCAGTTTCGTTGTTGTCCCGGAAATTCGGTGCGTGTACCTGCAAATGAGCCAGCTCGGAATGCGTAGCCGATTCGATACGTGCATCAACCGCTCCCTGCATAAAAGCTGTGGCAAAAACACCGGCAATCAATCCCAGTGCTATGGCAACGATCATAATGATGCTGCGCGACTTATTTCTCCATACGTTTCTCCATGCTATTGACCAAATCATAATTCAAATTTTTGAGGTTATGCACGCATTGCTTTTGTAATTTTCAATCGGTGTATGTTCCAGATCGGGAATATTGAAATAAACATACTTATGAGAAAAACCAGGATCATCTGGCTGTAAAAGAGCGAAGCTTTCAATGAAAAGAACAGGTAGGGTTCCATTCCATATTGCTCGTAAGCGGTAGCCATATCGCCCGACATGGGGATCGGGTTAAAGTAGAAATATACACAAAACGCATAGCTAATGATGAGACCGACTGCACAGCCGATCACTCCGATTAAAATGGTTTCGAAGAAAACGACAACAGCCAGTTTGGTTTTTTGCATACCAACAGCGTGTACTACTCCGAATTCGCGAGATCGTTCTTTCACCATCATTAGCACCACACTGAACATGCCAAAGGCAATAACCATGTAAAGGATACCCAACATGATCAGTCCGCTGCTGCGGTCGCTTTCGATCAGTTGTTCCAGATCGGGCTGCATATCAGTCCAGGTCATTACGCGGTTGCTTGCCGGTAATAGTTTTTCAATTTCTTTTTGAATGTGCTTGACTTCGTAGTGATTGTGTGTCATTATCACCAGTGATGTTGACAAACCGTAGGCCGAATAAAAATCGCGGGCAGTTTGAATATCGAGGTAAACCATGCGGTTATTGAATTCCTGGTTAGGGTGGGAGAGAATACCAACAATTTCGAACAACCCGCTGGCACTTATTCCATGGTAACCCTGGCTGATCATCACCAATGTATCACCAACATCGAGGTTCAGGTATTTAGCTAATCCTTCACCGAGTATTGTGCCTTTATCCCCCAGTTTCAGGAAGCGGCCTTTTGTCACTTTTTGAGAAATCCTCGTGATCTGATCTTCAGCCTCGGGTTCGATTCCCATAACCATCGCCGGTTTACTTTTCAGGTTATTGGCAGCCAAAGCAAACGACTCCAAGCGGTCAACAACGAGTGTAACATCGCCTATTTTGCTGATTTTCTGTTTTAACTCCTCCGGCGCTTCAAAGCTGTTGTTTAGCGTACGTTCATTCCAATATGCCGTGTCTTGCACCTGCAGGTAACCCGAGTAAAATTTCACCGAATTCTCGATCATTTTATCGTACGAGCCTTCCTGCATCGATCGCATCCACGATGCCAGCAACACACTAAATACAATGGAAGAAATGGCGATGATTGTTCGACGCCGGTTTCTCCAAAGGTTTCTCCAAGCGAGTTTTATATTGGTTTTCATATCATGGATTGATTTGGTGAAGGACGGAGGGATTGATTCATCAAAGGACTGATGGATTGATAAATAGGTTCGTGTATTATAAATTTCATTTTCTAGATTTTTGTGTTTTTTCGGGCTGACGTCATTATTTTAAGTATTTCAAGACTTTCCTGATGTAAACGTCTTGCTTCAGGTGTATAGCTTATTTTAGAATCGATTACAAGGTCAAGCCACATTTCTGTCTCATCCGCCTCTTCAACAACAATACTTAATTTACTAAAAAATTCAGCCTTTGATCTGGCTCGGCATGCGGCACGATAATTTGCGTAAACAGAACTCCCAGAACGAAGAAGTTGATTTGTAATAATATTTGCCTCCTGAGTCTTTGGAAGCCCCTGACAAAATTTTATCAGGTCCAGCACAAACTTCTTCAGTCGTGCTTTCATTTCTTCTTTGTACCTAATATTATCGTTCATATCAAAGATTTTATTTTTAGCATCTATCCTTCAAACCTTCAGTCCTTCAAACCCTCAGTCCCTCAGTCCTCACCGTATCCTTTTCATATTCTGTTGCGAGAAAAAACTCTGCTTGATATCGACATTGAAATCAATCTTATCAAATATCAGTATGGTTTTGTGGCCTTCTTCATCGGAAGGAATCATTTCAAGGCGTGTTGGCATTACACGATCGTCCATTTTTTTGATGTCGCTTAAAATTTCGGTATTCACAAGGTATTCATCCTCATCATAGAATTCGGCTTTTAACCAGTGCAATTCTTCTTTTGAAATCCACATAATTACTTTTCCCCAAACCACGGCTGCATCGTCGTGTGGAATAAGTTCAATCTTATAGCAATTGTAGCCCTGAATTTCTTCTTCGCCTAACAATTTCTGGTCGTAATCATCGGCCATCGACGATTCTTTAACCAGGTCGTCGTTGGTAAAATCCGATCCCATCCACGACTGCATCATCATCGACGGGGGTATTTTTATCATCCTTTCGATGTTCGGCACCCAGTTCCACATTTCCTTGTCGCGTTTCAGGAATACCTGACCTTTTTCTTTGGCCGGAGCGGTAATATAAATCAGCGAATAATCGTTTCCCAGCGTCCAGTTTTTCATCGAAACCGTTCGACTCCACGACGGGCGTTCGATGATCATCGTTAATTCTCCTATACTCGAAGTGCCGCGGAATTTCTCATCCGCCTTTCGAACAATATCTTCAATGTTGATGTCTTGTGCACTTAATTGAAAGCCGGAGCCTAATAAAAGCAGTGCTAACATTATTTGTCTCATAGTCATGGTTTTTATTGATTTGTTATATGATCTTTTGACGGCTAATTTCGTATGATTTTCAGGCAATTATCGATAACGGCTTGTTCCATTTTTTTGGCAGGAAATACATCGGGAGCCGCGACAAGGTAAAGGAACGCTCCTTCGATCATGGCGGAAACAGCCATCAGGTCATTTTCAGGATCCCGGCTGCCTGCCGAAACAATAAACTGGTACAACATCTCTATAATCGGTCCAGCTTTTTCTTCGTACATCGTGGCAAATGTTGCCGACACCTTTGGTTGTAGCAACAGCGAGAAAAACAACTTCCAATGCTGCATGTTTTCATTGACCAGTTTAAAATTTTGACGGATAAAAAAAGTGAACTCTTCCTCGGTTAAAATACCATCGTGATTGATATCGAGATTATCATAGATTTCATTAAAACCATGTTCCATAATTTCCTGCAGGATTTCGTTTTTGCTTTCAAAATAATTGTAGGAGAGGCCTTTAGAAATATCTGCTTTTTTAGCAATTTGACTAATTGAAGTGGCGTGAAATCCATTTTCTGCAAACAATTCAAGAGCAGTGTCCATGATCAACTGCTTTTTTTGTTTTCGGATATCATCGTATTGTTCCGGTGTTTTCGGCATTTTTGATTCATTATTGATTGAACGGTCGGTCAAAATTAAAAACTCTTTTTCAAAAATGCAACACTTATTTAGAAAAAATGACCAATCGGTCAATATAAAAGGTCGTGTTGAATTTTCAACTTTCGAATTTTTCGGTTTTTAGTTTTAATGGAAACATAAAAAATTAAAATTTTCCAACAATTATTTGCGTACTGCACCAATTGTTGCATTTTATTCATGAATAACTTATTTCCTTTGAATTTCGTTAAATCAGAAGTAGTAATTCAACCGATCTTGAATAGAAAATACGGATGCGGTCGGTAAGCTTAAAGAAGATGCAAACAGTTAAACAACATACTTTCCATATCCCGGTTCTGGGAGTAGGATACTCAATAGATACACCAATTAATGTAGCTCACTACGGAATTTCTTCGGTAATTTCGTTGGTTGATGATGCGCTGATGGAGAAAATGCGTGAGTTTTACTGCAATAAATTCGATTTGCCGTTTAAAGCTATTTCAAAGAAGGTGGACGATTTTAGGGCAAAGCGAATTACTTCGTACCTGAATGTGGTGGAAGAAATTGTGAATCGTAAATATGACGAGGTAAAAAAATCGATACTAAATACAGGTAGCGAACTTGATAAATTTCTGGACATGCTGCCCGAAGCTTCATCAATAAAACAGAAGCTGAATTTTGGTGAAAAGGGGAGGAAGGCTGCAGGCGAACTTGCCAAGCAAATCAAAGAATTAATACATCCCGGTTCAATTGACGTTAATATTATGACGAAATTGGATCAGGTGAATCAGAAAGATGGTGAAGATTTGCCCATTGAATACAACGACGCACATGCAGCTTTACGGGGCTTTGCTCAAAGCAATTTGAATTCGTCGCTGGTGCTTTCGGCCGGAATGAGTCCGCGATTGTACAGTTACATTGAGAATTTCGAAGATTTTTATCCCGATCAGAACGGGCAGATCAAAAAGAAGATCATCCTGAAAGTCAGTGATTTCCGCTCGGCCCTGGTTCAGGGAAAAATGCTGGCTGCAAAAGGATTGTGGATCAGTGAATACCGAATTGAATCGGGTGTGAATTGCGGCGGACATGCATTCCCGACTGCCGGAGTATTGTTTGGCCCGATCCTGGAAGAATTCAGGGAAAAGCGCGATGAACTATTTACTACCTGCCGTGATGCTTATTTAGAAGCGCTCACCAAGAAATCGTTACCTCAACCTGCCGCAAAGCCTGAACTGATTGTTACTGCGCAAGGTGGTGTTGGTAACAAAGAAGAGCACGACTTTTTACTCGATCATTACCGGATGGATAGCGTGGGCTGGGGATCACCGTTTATGTTGGTTCCCGAGGTAATCAGTATCGATACCGAAACCATGGATCTGCTGGCAAAAGGAAACGAAGACGATTACTATTTTAGCGGATTATCGCCACTGGGAGTTCCGTTTAACAGCATTAAAGGAGCGTCGATGAGTAAATTACGCATTGATATGGCGACAAACGGGAAAGCAGGGATGCCCTGCACAAAAGGATTTTTAAGGTACAACACCGAATATACCGAAAAACCGATTTGTACTTCGTCGCGCCTGTACCAAAGCAAAAAGCTGAAAGAGCTTATAGCGATGAATTTATCCGAAGAAGCCTACAAAAAAGCATATAATAAAATTATTGAACCGGAGTGTTTGTGCATCGGGCTTGGTGTTTCAACCAAAATGTCGAAAGGAATGAAAGTGGCTGCCAACGAAAAAGTCACTGTTTGTCCCGGACCTAACCTGGCTTATTTTTCCGAAATTTCGACACTGAAAGAAATGGTAAATCACATTTATGGCCGGATCAATTTACTGAATGAAACAACGCGGCCTAACATGTTTATGAAAGAGCTAAAAATGTACCTCGATATTTTTAAGGAGAGCGTGGAAAAATTTCAGCAGAATATTGAAGATGTGAAAGAAAAACGAAACCTCAATAAATTCAGTAAAAACCTTTTCGATGGAATTGAGTATTACCGGAATCTTTTCGGAGAGAAAAAAGCAGAAGTTGTGGAAGAACTGGATAGATTGATTAAAAAATATCCGGTGTTACATCAAGAACTTTAAACGTTCATGTTACTTAAAGAAAACGGAATTCATATTGTGGGTTCCGTTTTTTGTTTGGGTTGATCAAACTTTGATCTCTAAACTGTACACTTTGAACCCTGAACTCACTTCCCTTTTCGCCAGCGGATGGGATTTTTTACCATAGGGAAAACGCCTTCGTTAACAAACTTGATGTCTTCAATAGAATAGAATGCCTTTGGGTTGGTGGTTTTTACAATTTCTTCCACCTTTTTAATCTCAGATCGTTTGATGATGCTATGAATAATGCTCACTTTCTCGTTCGATCCCTGCGCGTTATGGTGAGTGATTCCATAACCGGCAGCTTTCAGGTTATCAATCAGTTTGCTGGCTTCCTTCCGGGTAATAATTTGGAGTTTTACAATACCCAGCGCCATTTTCTCTTCAATCATGAGCCCTACGTAGTTTCCGGCTGCAAAACCCAGCGCATAGGCAAAATAGCACACCCAATTATCGAGGTTTTCGAATATTTTAGAGATAGCAATCAACCAAATCAGTACTTCAAAGAAACCCAGAATCGGGGCCCAAATTTTATGACCTTTTGAAACCATGACAATACGAATGGTACCAAAAGAAACGTCAAGTATTCTTGAAACGAAAATGAGCCCGGGGATTAAAACATAAGTCACAAATGAGCTGTCGTATAACGTGTTATCCATTGCTTTAAATCAAACAATAAACCTAATATTTACGGGGCGAAATTACATATTTATACCATGTGTATTGCAATAAAAAGACAGAAAAATAGAGAATTTCAATCTAAGTTAATTCCGACTAAAATTCGGAAGTAAAGTGGAATCGAATGTCCTTAAATTCGTCCTGCGCCATTTGCAAAATAAACGAAGAATCGGCCATAAATACATCACGACCCAGTTTGTCTTTTGCCATTTTCTGGTGCTTACGTTTTTTGAATTCTTCCAGTACTTTCCGGTCATCGCTTTCAATCCAGCATGCTTTGTGCATTTGCAGCGGCTCGAACCGGCATTTGGCAATGTACTCGTGCTCCAATCGGTACTGGATCACTTCGAACTGTAGTTGTCCGACGGTACCAATAATTTTCCGGCCGTTAAAGGAACTGGTAAACAACTGGGCAACACCCTCGTCCATCAACTGGTCGATTCCTTTTGCCAATTGCTTCGATTTCATCGGATCGGCATTTTCAATGTAGCGGAACAACTCAGGTGAAAAACTTGGCAAGCCTTTGTAGTGGATCTCTTCGCCGTTGGTAAGCGTATCGCCAATGATTAGGTTTCCGGTATCGGGAACACCAATGATATCGCCGGGGAAGGCTTCCTCAACGATTTCTTTTTGCGAAGCCATAAAGGCTGTCGGACTCGAAATACGGAAGGTTTTACCAAGGCGGATATTGTTGTACATTTTATTGCGTTCGAATTTTCCCGAGCAGATCTTTACAAAGGCAATTCTACTCCGGTGATTCGGATCGATGTTAGCATGAATTTTAAATACAAAGCCGCTAAATCCATTTTCCTCCGGTTTTACTTCGCGTTCTTCAGCTGCACTGGGTTGGGGGGGCGGTGCAATTTTCACAAAGGCATCAAGTAATTCCTGCACACCAAAGTTGTATAGTGCACTTCCAAAAAATACCGGTGCCAGATCACCAGCCAGGTATTCTTCCTGGTTGAATTCAGGATAAATACCTTCCACCAGTTCAAGTTCTTCGCGCAATACATCGGCATCGTCACCAATATGTTCTTCCAGCCCGGGATCTGATAAATCCTCGAATTTTATGCGCTCCTGAATTTCCTGGATATCAGGATTAAATAACTTCAAACTTCGATTGAAAATATTGTAAACCCCCTTAAAATCCGGGCCGTTGTTGATTGGCCAGCTTAAAGGTCGCACCTTGATCTTTAATTGATCTTCCACTTCGTCCATCAGCGAGAACGGATCGTGCGCGGGGCGGTCCATTTTGTTCACAAAAACAATTACAGGCGTTTTGCGCATCCGGCAAACGTTCATTAATTTCTCGGTTTGCGGTTCCACACCTTTGGCCGCATCGATAACAATGATTACGCTGTCAACAGCCGTTAAAGTCCTGAATGTATCTTCCTGGAAATCCTGGTGACCGGGAGTGTCAAGAATGTTCACTTTGTACCCGTCGTATTCGAAACCCATTACCGAAGTTGCCACCGAAATACCACGCTGGCGCTCAATCTCCATAAAATCGGAAGTGGCTCCCTTTTTAATTTTATTGCTTTTTACGGCACCGGCCACGCGAATCGCACCACCAAATAGCAGTAACTTTTCGGTCAGTGTTGTCTTTCCGGCATCCGGGTGACTTACGATTCCAAATGTACGTCGGCGCTTTATCTCTTCCAGAAATGTCATTTACAGCTTGTTTTTATGCGGGCGCAAAATTAATAAAGAAGTTGGAAGTTCAACAACTAAAGTTTAATGGGATTAAATGGCTGAAACCGAAACTCCGGGTTTTAAGAAAATTAATGACTTAGTCAGTACTTTTTGATCTTTACATCACTGAGCACTTTCGAAATGTACAACCAGTAATTTTTATGAAATCGAACGCTTGATTTTCCGATGATGTTGAAATACGATTGTGGTACATCGTCGGGATGAAATTTGCGTTGTGTCATGTTTTCGTACAATGCCGGGACTTCGGGGTGAAATTGTACGGCAAATACGTTTTTGTATTTGTTATGAGCCAGTCCTTCTACAATTTTTCCATCGGGAGACAAGGCGGTTACTTCCAGTCCTTTTCCAATTTTTTCGGCAGCCTGGTGATGCGAACTGTAGATGCGCGGCATGGCATTCTTACGGGTTTTAACAGCATCGCCAAAAAACGGGTGATCGGTGAATTGTATTGTATGCAGGTTGATACCCATCAACTGGTCGTCATCAACAAGCTCCTGCCAGTAATTTCGGTGCAGGTTTTCACGGCCAATATTTACGGTTTCTTCTGCAGTTTTGGCGCCGTAAATCTCTTCAGGAATATCCTGAATCAGTGTTCCACCGGTGGCTACATTCATGGTTTGCATACCCAGGCAAAAGCCTGTAACTACATAATCGGGGCGTTCCGAGAGGTAAGGAATAAAGTTTTCGTTTTGACTTCCACCAAGCAGGTGAAACAGGAAGCTTGCTTCAAAGTAATGCCGTTCCGGATCATTGGTCGACGAGCGAGTGTTTTCTTCGCCATAAACTGCGGGGGGTATATCGGGGCCGCCAAAGAAAATGATACCAATAGAATTATCAAACACTTTCTTAAACTGAGTTGAAAGTTCGTTGTTCTGAAACAGTTCATCCACCTCAATATCTCCGTCAATTTCGTGCAGAAAGAAGTTTTTAAGGTCGTTTCCCTCAATGTAGGCTTTGGTTTCAGCAAAATCGTATTTCTGATCCTCAAAATATACACCAACAAAGCGAACCTTATTCTTTTTTACCTGGAAAATATCTTTTTGGGTGAGGTATTGAATGGTTTTGATGCGATTAACCGTCGGATCACAAAGAATGATGTACCGCTTTTTCGTATTAAAATCAGTATCAAAAAAGTCTTGCGCAAATATAAACGTAGAAACGGTGAGCAGGAAAAGAAGAGAAAGCAGCTTTTTCATGAACAGGTGTTTTTACTGTTCTTCAAATATAACAGAATGTTCAGAAATGACAGTAGCGAGTGATTCAAATTAATCATAATGAACGTGCCCGGAAATCGTTAAACTTTGTACATTTGTGCAAACTACAAAAAAGAGTGCTATGAAATTCAATTTTAAGTCTTCGTACATCATCATAGGTGTTATTGCCTTAATCGTTTTGCTGCTTTTTGGCGGCCGCATGTTTCTAATTATCGAAGCCGGTGAGCGCGGTGTAATTTTCCGTCCTTATACAACCGGATTGGATAAAGAAAATATTTACGGTGAGGGATTCCATGTAATTGCACCGTGGAACGAAATGTACATTTACAATGTTCGCGAACAGCAGCGCGAAGAAACCATGGACGTGCTGGATAAAAACGGTTTATCGATTAATACCGACGTAACCGTACGTTTTAATCCGAGTTACGATAAAATCGGCTTCCTGCACGAACAGTTTGGTGTTAATTTTATCAATGTGCTTGTTATTCCTGAAGTTCGGTCGTCGGTTCGCCAGGTAGCCGGGCGTTACACGGCTGAAGAGATCTACTCGACCAAAAGGGCAGAGGTGGAGCAGGCCATTATTACTGAAACAAGACAAACGCTGGGCGAGAATTTTATTGATATGAAAGCTTTGCTTATTCGTTCAATTAATCTGCCGCCGCAAATTAAAGGAGCTATTGAAGCCAAACTTCAGCAGGAACAGGAGTCACTGGCCTACGAATACCGACTGACCAAAGAAACGGCAGAAGCTGAACGCCGTAGAATTGAAGCAGAAGGTATTGCCAACTATAACCGGATTATTAATGCTAGTTTGACGGATAAAATATTGAAGCAAAGAGGTATTGAGGCCACGACTTCATTAGCTGAATCGCCAAACTCGAAAGTAATTGTGATTGGCAGTGGAGAAGATGGACTACCACTGATTTTGGGAGGAAATTAAAAGCTGCATAAAGGAGATAAGAGGCTGGTGAAAACCGGCCTTTTTATTTCTTAGATGAAGAGGCCATGGAATACTACGTGGCGCTTCTTCAGAGCTCTTGTCCTCCGTCGGGGGACAATCGGAATATTAGAGTAACAATCTGAAGTATGAAAAAAATCAGAAATCCCTGGAAAGATCCAAAGAACAAAGGCGAATACAATTGCTTTGCCTGTTCGCCGTATAACGATTCGGGACTGCAACTCGAGTTTTGGGAAGACGGAGAAGAGATTGTAACAAAATGGGATCCCCTGCGAACTTACGAAGGTTGGATCGGTGTTTTACACGGCGGGATTCAGGCCACACTGCTCGACGAAATAGGCGGATGGGTGACCATGTTAAAATTGAAAACCACCGGGGTAACGAGCGATATGCAGGTGAAATACCTGAAACCTGTGACGGTTGCCGGCGGTGAAATTATGGTTCGCGGAAAGCTGGAATCGGTGGAAGGACGGATAGCCAATATATCCGCTTCATTGTACAACGGTTCCGGAGTTGAGTGCGCGCGGGCAAACTTAGCCTATTTTGTATTCCCCGAGAAAATTGCGAAAGCCCGCTATCACTACCCGGGAATAGAAGCATTTTACGGCGACGAGGATTCGCAGTAATTGCAACCCTTCGTCGGAATTAGTATTTGAAGTGAATTTTAATTGTCCAGTTCGTCGTCTTCAGATGAATAATCGTTTAACTCTTCGTCTTCAAAATCGTCGTAAATGGAAAGCCTGTGCTTTGAAGAACCTTGCTTTTTTGATCCTGAAACTCTTTTTTGTTTCCTGTCGAATTTGTCGAGATCGCCATTATCTCTCCTTTTTTCATTCTTTTTCATCACAAATTAAACTAAGACTTTTTACAATTTCCCATGAAATGTTTTTTGCTTGCAACCGTTACATTTCATGCGTCTGATATTTAAAAATTAGAATCTGTTATAAATTTGTATTTTAGGGCAAAATAGGAAAAAAAGTAATTCAAGTAAATACCAAAGCCGTTAAAAATGTTGTTTTTGCTTAATAAATGTAAGCCGTTAGTAATGAGATATTCAAAGCTGTTGATTATAATATTGGTGTTGCTTAACCTGTCGTTAGAGGTGGCTGCACAGGGCGACAAACGCACTGAAAAAATGTTTGAAGCTGCCCGAACGCTTTATTCTGAAAACAATTACACCAAGTCGATCGATGTTTGTGATGAGATATTGAAAAAAGATCCGGAACATGTAAATACGCATTTGTTGCTGGCCGAAATGTACAAGGACATGGATTCAACGCGACTTGAAATCAATCATTTGACAAAGGCACAGAAAAACAGCGATAATCCCTTGATTGATTTTAGGTTGGGAGAGGCGTTTTACCGCTTAGGTATGTATTCGGAAGCATTAAGTTTTTATGAAAAATATAAGGTCAACAAAGCCATTCCCGAGAAGCGGCAATTTTTACTCGCCTGTAAAATGGCCAGTTGCAAGTTTGCGATAAACTCCATAGCAAATCCTGTCGATTTCGAGCCCAACAACCTGGGCGATAACGTCAATAGTCCGAATGATGAATACTGGCCAACCCCAACTTTAGACGGGAAACATCTGGTTTTCACACGGCTGTTAAAAGATTCGGTATCGCGTCCTCAGGAAGATTTTTTTGTGGCCGATCTCGATTCGATTCAGTGGGAAGCCGAACCAATCAGTGAAGTAAATACACCTGATAATGAAGGTGCTCAAACTTTGTCGGCCGATTCAAAGATCATGTTTTTTACGGCCTGTAACCGTGAGGATGGATTTGGCAGTTGCGATATCTTTTTTTCGCGTATGGTCGACGGGAAATGGACACCGGCGTGTAATGCCGGAGAACCTTTGAATACAAGGTCGTGGGAAGCTCAGCCATCGCTTTCATCCGATAATCACTACTTGTACTTCTCGAGTAACCGTCCAGGAGGTAAAGGGAAAAAAGACATATGGCGCATCGAATTTTTGGGCTTTTCTGAGCTTGGAAATCCCAAATGGGGCAAACTCGAAAACCTGGAAGCGATTAATACCGACGGCGATGAAATTTCACCGTTCATTCATGCTAACAATCAAAATTTTTATTTTGCTTCCGACGCTCACATCGGCATGGGAGGTTTTGATTTGTATTCGGCTGAGATCGATGTTGACGGAACGGTAAATAACCTCAAAAATATGGGATACCCGATAAATACTTATCGCGATGATATGGGATTAACGATCAGCTCGATTGGCGACATCGCTTATTTTTCGTCGGCACGGGATTCAGAACGAGGACTTGATATCTTTTCCTTCAATCTTGACAGAGGCTTGCAACCGAATCCGGTAACTTATGTACAAGCCACTGTAACCAATAAAAAAACAAAGGAACCTGTTGCTGCCGAAATTGAACTGGTGAATTTGAACTCGAAAGTTGAAAAGAGCCGGATACAGTGTGCCGATGAAAAGGGACAAGTTATACTGGTCTTACCCTTGCGTCGTAATTATGCTTTTAATGTATCGGAAGATGGATTCCTCTTTTATTCGCAGTCGATGCAACTGGCCAATGAGAATACGCTTACTGATCCAATCATTTTAAACATTGAACTGGAACCAATAGAGGTGGGCGCACAAATGGAATTGTACAATATTTATTACGAAACCGATTCATTCCGGATCTTACCACAGTCGGAACCGGAATTGCAAAAACTGGTTGCCTTCCTTGAAAATAATAGAGAATTAAGGGTAGAGATTCAGGGACACACTGATAGCTCGGGTAATCCAGAAAGTAACCTCGAACTATCAAAGCGAAGGGCACAATCGGTGGTTGATTATTTAGCGGAACACAATATTCAGGTTGGCAGGCTGGTTTCGGAAGGTTATGGCGACACACGTCCCATTGCCAGTAACGAAACGGCGGAAGGCAGGAAGCAAAACCGTAGAACAACCATCAAAATTATTTCAAAATAAGAAAGTATGACGAATCTGGAACGCATCGATCACGAATCGGAAATACCAAAATACAAGCAGGTGGTTGAATTGATCATCTCGGATATTGAGGCCGGTATTTTTAAAAAGGGTCAGCGTGTTCCATCCATCAATGAAACCAGTGAAGAACTGTTACTCTCGCGCGATACGGTTGAAAAGGCCTACGTTTATTTGCGCAAAAAAGGGATACTCTCACCAGTTCGCGGGAAAGGTTATTATGTGAACAAAGCCAACCTTCAGAATAAATTTAAGGTTGCGCTGGTTTTTAATAAGCTCAGCAATTACAAAAGAAATCTCTATTATTCGTTTGTTGAGACCATGGGGGCCAGGGCCGACGTGGATGTTTTTATTTATAACTATTCGATCAGTAAATTCGAGGAGATCATCGAAAACCAGCAACACAATTACGATTACTTTGTGATCTTGCCACAATTTGCTGAAAAGAGTGTTAAAGGTGCCGAGATCATTCGAAAAATAGAAAAAAAGAAAGTTCTCCTGATCGATCGGAACCTGGATGTGCTTAATGATTATCCGGTTGTTTATCAGGAGTTTGAAAAAGATATCCAGAGCGCATTGCACGAGGGAATTGCGTTGCTCAGGAAATACAACAAAATAAATCTTGTTTTTCCGAAAAGTGAGTTTTATTCTAAAAACATCATGCGAGGATTCAAGATATTCAGCCAGGTTAATGAATTTGATTTCTCTGTTATTAATTCGCTGGAAGAAGCCGGGATTGAAAAACATCAGGCATACGTGCTGGTGGCTGACGAAGATTTGTACCGCTTTGTGAAAATATGCCAGGATAAACATTATAAGCTGGGAACCGATGTTGGTGTAGTGGCCTACAACGATAATCCCGTAAAAGAGATCCTTGAAGGCGGAATTACCACCATCTCAACCAATCATGACGAAATTGGACGGATGGCTGCAGAAATGATTCTCAGCAAAGACTTTCGGCGTATTAAAAGTCCGTTCCAATTTGTTCAACGAAAATCTCTTTAATGTTTCGCCGCTTCCAGTAATCCTAACGAAACAGTAACGTAATAATTTCTTGGATTCCCGGGGTAATAATATCGAGGTGGATTTCCCCCGAAAGAAGGAGCATTTACAGCAAGCATGGCTGCATAATGTACGTCAAAAATATTTTGAATACCACCCTGCAATCCAATTTCAAGCCGGCCAATACTTCCTTTGTATTGAAGTTCGAAGTTGGTAATCCCAAATGCATCAGAATAATCGCTATTGGCATCGTTAACGGGCATCTCTCCGTTATAATGGTACCAGGTTTTTATATTGAAGTTTTTAACGGGGTAAAGATTTGCTGAGATTGACATCATTTTTTGTGCTGTACCGGGGAGCAGATTCCCGGAATAATCTTTTCCCAGATCAATAAAATCGGTGAAATGATAGTCGGCCAGTGTGCCATTTGCGGAAACAGCGAGCAAAGTATTTCCTTTGTGTGTAATCGCTTTCCAGCTGAGTTCGGCTTCCAGCCCCGGATGCAGCGATTGACCGGCGTTCACTCCAACATACGCATCTTCTCCCGTTCGACGGGCAACCAATAAGTTTTTGATGTAAATGCGGTAGTAGCTGGCTGAAAACTGAAGGCGTTTTGCAATGACCGAGCGAAATCCGGCTTCAAAGTTCCATCCGGTCTCAGGTTTGATGTCCGGATTCACTTCACCCTCGGGTAACAAGGTTTCCTCAAACGATGGGGTAGAAAATCCATGACTGACATTCCAAAAAACAGAAAAATTTCGTGTGAAAAGTACATTCATTCCTATACGTGGCGAAACAACCGGCTTGTAATCTCGGTCACCCGACTGATCGCCATTTTCAATATAATGATCCTTATAATGAAAGCGGGTGAGGTTGCCGTTTACTCCCGCCGATAAAAATACTTTGTCGTTAAAACTCGACTCCATCTGAAAAAATAGGTTTTCGTATTGTCGCTTTTCATTGTTGTCCGAGATCAGATCTTTACTTTCGTTGTCCGAAGTTTTCCAGTCATAGTTTTCCCGAAACATTTCAAACCCGGTGGTAAAAACAAAACGTGAGTTTTGGGTGTGTATAATTTTTTGTGCTTCTGTCCGCCATGCCAGGTAGCGCGACGATTCTTCCAGGTAATTGAAGGGTCTTTTTTCATTCAGGTCTTTCAAACTTCCAACAAGCGATACTGAAATTTTTCCTTCGCGGGTGGTAAATCGGTTGAACGAGACTCCCATTTGAGCTTTTGAGTATTGCTCGTAACCGTTTACGCTTTGCCAGTTGGCTGCAGCCCGGTATGGTGTTGTGTCAAAAGTTTCCTTATCGAGCGAGCTGGGGATGTAGGCTTTCATGCTTGTTGTATTCAGCAAAACCTGGAGATTGGATTTATCTGAGAATTGATAGGTATTGTTTAGTAACAGATTACCTCTTTTGGTGGAGTTATTATCGCGATACCCATCGCTGTTCAGGTACGATCCGAGCGCAAAAACCTTGTATTTTCCGTTGCTTACTCCGGCTGACAGCGTGTTTTTGATAGTTCCGAATGAGGCTACAGTGGTACGGCTTTGTACAAAATCTTTTGTTACTATTTTCGGGTGGAAAAGAATAACACCGGCCAGTCCGGCGCCATATAAACTTGATGAGGGGCCTTTAATGACTTCAATCCTTTTTATTGAGAGATTTTCTAGGTCTTCAAGAGTCGTTTCTCCATCGCCCGAAGTGAGTGGAATTTCACCAAAATAGGCTTTTATTTTATTGGTTCCGTAGGGTGTTCGCGAACCAATCCCGCGAATCGTTAAACGATTTGTATTCAGTGTTCCATGGTGCATTAAAACACCGGGTATCTGGTTAAGTGCATCAACCGGAGTAAGGGCATCGCCACTTTCAAGTTTGTCACTTAAAATCAGGTTGATGGGGGCCGGGGTGTTAAAAATGTTGTATGGCGAACGAAAAGCAGTAATGGTGATCTCTTCAAGGGGATCGTTAACCACAGTAGTATCTTCTTCCGGGAAAGTCACCTGAGCATAATTATTTTGTGGTGCCAAGAATAGTATCAGCAGAATAAAGGTTAGTATTGGGAAAGCTAGTTTCATCCGTTGCTCTGTTTTCCGTTTTCCTATTCAAATGTACGAAAACTATGTAAATGAGTTCTTCGTGGAAATGTTATTCCTGGATCGCAAGAATTTGTTAACTTCCCGAAGTTTAGCGTGCAGTATTTTCTTTCACCCTGAACTGCACAATGCGTTGAATCAGATCGATGGGGAGCGGTTTATTTAGCGGGAATTGAACGGATCCTTTTCCCTTTTTGTAAGCTGAAAGTTCGTCTGCAAATTCGCGATGACCACTCGGAGTGGCATAAAAACCAATGTGATTTTTATATCCGGCAAAATATACCAGAGGCTTTCCATCTAGCTTGTAGGCAGGCATGCCATACGATATGCTTTCTGTTGCATTTGGTGCTACTTTCTGAATTGTCATCCTCATCTGCTGAAGCAAGTTCTGAATGTCCTCAGGAAATTTGGAAATGTATTGATCTACTTCATTCATACCACAAATTAGTGATTTTCGAGTAATTTGAAATAAAAAAGCCTGTTCGAAACCGAACAGGCTGATTCATATTGATTGTTATGAATATTCTTGATTTTTAATCCATGCTGTTCAATAGAGCATCTCTCTCTTTCAGGAACTCAGAAAGACGTTCGATCGGATCACGGGTAATGGCCACACGTCCTGAACGGATAAACTGCAATACTTTGAACTTATTGAGTTCTTCGAACAGTGCCTGCGTTTCTTCTTTGTGACCTGTTTTTTCAATAACCACATAGTCTTTCGTGATTTCCAGAATACGCGCACCTGCTCTGCGAACGATCTTTTCTATATCGTCGCTTTCGTAAATCGGCTCAATGGGAACTTTGTACAAGGCAATTTCCTGGTACACCATTTCTTCGTTGGTGTGGTAAAATGCTTTTAATACATCTACCTGCTTTTCGAGCTGACGCACGACCTTTTTCACCTGTGCTTCCGTTTCGTGAATTACAATGGTGAATTTAAAAATACCGTTAATGGCTGATTCCGAAACGGTTAAACTATCGATATTGATTTTTCTTCGGGTAAAAACAATGGTTATTCTGGTTAACAAACCAATGTGGTTCTCGGAATATATTGTTATGATGAATTCTTTCTTCATTTTGTTTGTTTTAAGCGTTATTGGTTGATTTATGGCTCTAGCATTACATCTGAAACCGAAGCCCCTGTTGGTACCATCGGGAACACATTGTCTTCTTTTTCAATGGTAACTTCCAGCAAATACGGACCGTCATGATCCAGCATTTTTTGGATTCCACTTTCCAGATCTTCTCGTTTGTCAACACTGTGACCATCAATTCCAAATCCTTTTCCAATGGTGATAAAGTCGGGGTTTTGCAACTCGGTGAACGAATAGCGTTTTTCAAAAAACAACTGTTGCCACTGGCGCACCATCCCGAGGAAGTGATTGTTCAGTACAATTATTTTTACCGGAAGTTTGTTTTGTGCGATCGTTCCAAGTTCCTGGATCGTCATTTGAAAACCACCGTCTCCGATCACTGCAATAACAGTTCTGTTGGGGGCTCCAAGTTGAGCGCCCATACTGGCAGGCAAGCAAAATCCCATGGTTCCCAAACCTCCTGAAGTAACATTGCTGCGCGAGTGTTTAAATTTGAAGTAGCGCTGAGCAATCATTTGATGCTGGCCTACATCGGTTACCAGAATCGCATCGTGGTTGGTTTTTTCCGAAGCCAGATTAATTACTTCACCCATGGTTAATCCCGGCTTAGTGGGATGGATATCCTTATCGATTACCTTCTCACGCTCAATTTCCATGCATTTGTGAAACTCCTCCATCCATTCGGAATGGTTGTTTTCTTTTACATTAGCAGTGAGCATTTTCAGTGCTTTTTTGGCATCGCCTACAACCGTTACATCGGTTTTAATGATCTTATCGACCTCGGCGGGATCGATCTCGATATGAACAATCTTGGCCTTTTTCGCATACTCGCTTACTTTGCCTGTCACCCGGTCGTCGAAACGCATACCCACGGCAATGATCAGGTCGGCTTCGTTTGTAAGCAGGTTTGGACCGTAATTCCCGTGCATTCCCAACATTCCAACGTTTTGCGGATGATCGGTTGGTAAAGCCGAAAGCCCCAGTATTGTCCATGCAGCTGGAATTCCAGTTTTTTCTACAAAAGCTTTTAATTCATCTTCGGCACGCCCAATAATGATACCGTGTCCGAACAGAACCATTGGTTTTTTGGCTACATCGATTAAATCAGCTGCGGCTTTTACGTCATGCGGATCAACCGGCATTTCCGGAAGGTACGAACGTATTTTTGTACACTTTTTATATTCGAAATCGAGTTCGCCAAACTGGGCGTCCTTTGTTAAGTCGATCAGTACCGGCCCCGGGCGTCCTGAGTTGGCCACATAAAATGCTTGTGCAATTGCTTCAGGAATTTCTTCGGGAGTGGTAACCTGGTAGTTCCATTTGGTAACAGGAATGGACATACCCACGATGTCTGATTCCTGGAAAGCGTCGGTACCAAGCAATGGTGACGCCACCTGACCTGTTATACAAACCAGCGGAGTGGAATCGATCATCGCATCCGCAATTCCTGTTAACAGGTTGGTTGCACCCGGACCTGATGTTGCGAAACAAATACCCGGTTTTCCGGTGACTCTTGCATAACCCTGAGCACCATGGACGGCACCCTGTTCGTGGCGGGTTAGAATGTGTTTAACATTTTTGTCGTGATCATACAATGCGTCGTAAACAGGCATAATCGCACCACCCGGATATCCAAAAATGGTATCAACTCCTTCTTCCAGTAAAGAAAGGATCACTGCTTCTGAACCGGTAACTTTTTTAGCTGTCATACTGTTTATTTTTTGTGCCAATAACAGGCTATGTCTATATTTTGTTTTATTAATTGATTAATCGATTAGTCGGATTGCACCCAAATCGGCCGAGGAAACCAAACTGGCATAAGCTTTAAGCGCTTTAGAGACTTTACGCTGCCGTGTTGCAGGTTTCCAGGCTTTGTCGCCTTTGGCCTCTTCTGCCTTTCGGCGGTTAGCAAGTTCTTTTTCCGAAATCAAAAGGTTGATCGAACGTGCCGTTATATCAATTTCAATTTTATCATTGTTTTGAATAAGTCCGATGGCGCCTCCGCCTGCTGCTTCTGGCGAAACGTGGCCAATTGACAGTCCTGAAGTACCACCGGAGAATCTACCGTCGGTAATCAGGGCACAGTCTTTATCCAGTTGCATCGATTTCAGGTACGAAGTAGGGTAGAGCATTTCCTGCATTCCGGGACCACCTTTCGGACCTTCGTAACGAATAACGATCACATCGCCTTTTTGTACGGTTTCGCCCAAAATGCCGTTTACAGCATCTTCCTGCGAATCAAAAACTTTTGCTGTCCCGGTGAATTTGAAAATGGATTCATCAACACCTGCGGTTTTCACGATGCAACCTTTTTCGGCAATGTTACCAAAAAGTACGGCCAGCCCGCCGTCCTGGTTGTATGCGTGTTCAATATTTCGGATACAGCCTTTTTCGCGGTCGGTATCCAGCTCTTTGAACCTACTTTCTTGCGAACCCATCACCAGGTTTCTTCCGCCTCCGGGAGCAGATTTAAATTTTCTTATCGCGTCGTCGCTAACGTTTTTGCTCGTTACATCGAATTTTGCAATGGCTTCGGCAAGTGTATTCCCATCAATGCGGTTTACTTTGGTTTCAAGCAATCCGCCACGGTCGAGTTCTGCCAAAATGGATAGAATCCCACCGGCACGGTTCACATCTTGAATGTGGTAATGCGAGTTTGGCGCCACTTTACACAGATTTGGTGTTTTTCGCGAAAGCTGGTCGATATCGCTCATAGTAAATTCAACTCCGGCTTCGTGTGCAATGGCAAGCAAGTGAAGCACTGTGTTGGTCGATCCACCCATGGCAATGTCCAGTTTCATGGCATTCATAAAAGCATCGCGCGATGCAATACTTCTCGGAAGCACACGGTCGTCGCCCTCGTAATAATAAGTTTTTGTAGCTGCCACGATTTTCTCCACCGCTTCTTCAAAAAGGCGTTTGCGGTTAGCGTGGGTTGCCACTATCGTTCCGTTACCCGGAAGTGCTATTCCAATGGCTTCTGCCAGGCAGTTCATCGAATTGGCTGTAAACATTCCCGAACATGATCCGCAGGTAGGACAGGCGTTCTGCTCTACCTGAGTGAGATAAGCATCAGAAATCTTTGAATCAGCGGCCATTACCATGGCATCTACCAGGTCGAGTTGTTTGTCGTCGACTTCACCGGCTTCCATCGGTCCACCAGAAACAAAAACTGCTGGGATATTTAAACGCATGGCACCCATCATCATTCCGGGTGTTATTTTGTCGCAGTTCGAGATGCAAACCATCGCATCTACTTTGTGTGCATTACACATGTATTCCACACTGTCGGCAATTACATCGCGTGATGGAAGCGAATAGAGCATCCCATCGTGTCCCATTGCAATTCCATCGTCTACCGCTATGGTATTAAATTCAGCGGCAAAGAAACCGTGTTCTTCAATAAGGCCTTTTATGTGCTGGCCAATGTCGTGAAGGTGAGCATGACCGGGGACAAACTGGGTAAATGAGTTTACGACGGCAATAATAGGTTTGCCAAATTGTTCTTCTTTTACTCCATTTGCTCTCCAAAGGCTTCTTGCTCCGGCCATTCTGCGACCTTTTGTTGTAGTATCGCTTCTTAATGGAATCTGCATACTATTTCGTCTTTTACTGTCGGTTTATACATTAAAAAAGCCTTTCTCTGTTTTCGAGAAAGGCTTGTAAATATTGTTTCACTTTATAACATACGCTAGCCTTCCTCAGAAAATCCAAGAATGACAACCAGAATGACTAGAATGTTAGTAAATGTTCTCATCGTATATTGTTGAGTTTGGAAACAAATGTAGAAATTATAATTAATTCGCAAAACGATTTGAAATTAAAAAATAGTTTTTTGTGTGAAATTTAAATTTGTAGTTCAGTTTTTATTCCATTTGTTAAGATAGAGTACTGCATTTTATCTGTAATATTCTATGTAAATATTTGGTTAATACGAATTTCAATTTTTACTTTATACAAAATCTAAACTTATGAGCATGCGATGGATGTTAGTGCTGTTGGTATGTGGTGTTTTTCTGTGGGGATGCGCAGGAACTCCGGGTGAGGAGGTAAAAGCCACTGACAGTAATCCCAAAATAGAGCCCGATTATTCCGATTTGATTATACCCGCCAACATTGCTCCGCTGAATTTTAAAGTTAACGAAGAAGGAGATGCTTTTTATGTGAAAGTAAGTGGCGATAACGGTGAAGAATTAGGTGTTCGGGGAAATCGTCGTTCAGTATTTCATTTTCCGGAGAAGAAGTGGAAAAAATTACTCATCGCGAATGCGGACAAAACGATACATTTTGATGTTTTTGTAAAGCGCGAAGGAAAATGGACGGCATTCAGGACTTTCAGCAACTCGGTTTCTTCCCAAAAGATCGATCCGTTTTTGTACTATCGCTTATTGTATCCGGGTTACGAGAGCTGGTCCGAGATAAGTATTGTGCAACGAAGTTTGGAGAGTTTCGAGGAAAAAGCAGTCATCGAGAACAATGTTGTCGGGCAAAATTGCGTGAACTGCCATGCTTTTAATAATCAGAACTCGGAGGACTTTATGTTTCACATGCGGGGTAATTTGGGCGGAACTTATTTTGCTGATGGTGATGAACTAAAGAAAGTGAACCTGAAAACCAAGGAAATGCAAAATGGTGCCGTGTATCCGCGATGGCATCCTTCGGGTGAATATGTAGCTTTTTCCTCGAATAAGGTGGTGCAGCAATTTCATGCCATGGAAAACAAAAAGATTGAAGTTTCCGATCTGAATTCATCGCTTGTTTTATACGACCTTGATGACAATGAAATAATGCAGGTTCCTGTCGATCCAGATAAACAGTATATGGATACATATCCGGAATGGTCGCCCGATGGACGCTACCTGTATTTTTGCCGGGCAGTCCAAATTGCACATAATTACGATTACCGCGATACGAAATACAATTTATACCGTGTTGGATTTGATCCCGGGAAAAGAAGATTTTCTGAACCTGAATTAATTTTTGATGCAGCAGCAATCGGAAAGAGTGTTTCATTTCCACGAGTATCTCCATCCGGAGATGTACTTATTTTTACCCTGCATGATTACGGCTGTTTTTCGATTTGGCATAAAGAAGCCGATCTATATTCGATCGACCTTGAAAACTTACAGGTTGCCAGATGTGCTAACAACAGCGATTTTACCGAGAGTTACCACAGTTGGTCAAAAAACGGGAACTGGTTGGTTTTCAGTAGTAAAAGAGGCGACGGATTAACGGCGAGACCTTACATATCATTCGTGGACAAAAGCGGAATGACTTCGAAACCTTTTATTCTGCCGCAGAAAGATCCGGAATTCTACAAAGGATTTATTAAGACATTTAATATCCCCGAATTTGCAACGGCTGATGTTAATTTTAAACCGGGTAAACTAAGAAAAGCCGCCGGTGAAGAAGCCATACAAGCCCGGTGGACAACAATCCAAAGCAATTAAAATGAACACTGTTCCTAATAAAACCAACTTTTTAATCCGGCTTATTCCTTATGCCTTGCTGTTACTTTTTACGTTTTTATTTCTCTACAGCTTTACCGATTATATTTTCTATTACCAGGAGAAGTCGTCACTGTTTCTTGTCACATTTTCTTTTCTGACACAGCAACTCGATCATCCGGGCGGATTTCTGGAGTACCTGGGAAAGTTACAAAGCACATTTTATTTTTACCCTTTTGTTGGTGCTCTTATGGTGAGTGTTGAGATTTGTGGCATAATTTTCTTGACCAGCCGGTTGGGCAGAAAATTAGTAGCAGAACGCTTTATTCTTGTACCTTTTATAATAGGATCCCTGCTGTTTTTTCTGCAAACCAATTACCAGTACCAGACTCTCAATAACCTGGGCATATTGTTCCAATTGCTTTTGTTTTTGGGGATAATTGCTATTCCTTCAAAACACCGGTGGATTTCTTTGATCCTGGTTCCGGTTACCTATTTTCTTTTTGGCAGTTTTTCGTATTTGTTACTTGGCATGCTTACCTTATTTTTCCTTTTAGAAAAGAGCTGGTTACAACTGCTGTTAACTTGGCTGGGATTGGTTGTTTTCTTTTTTCTGGGTAAAGAGTTTTTATTTTATCAAACTACAAGTACGCTGTTGGTTTTTCCCTTTTCAATTACCGATATAGGCGGACAGTTAATTCTGTTCGGAATGGCCGGACTTTTAATGGTACTTATCCCTGTGTTGGGAAAGATTCATCTAAAATCAGTTGAGAACCTAAAAATCCGACGTGTCGGGATAACTGAATTTTTTCCTTTCCTGATATTATTATTGCTGGCAGTTGCGGTATTTATGCGAGTTGATAAAAAGAATGAACACTATTTTCATGCGGAGAAATTGTTTTATGAACAAAAATTTGATGAACTGATCCGATTTAATTCTCGCGTTCCAACAAACAACAAACTCACCTTATTTTTAAATAATGTGGCTCTGACTGAAACCGGACGTTTGGGAGACTCATTTTTCAAATTCCGACAGAGCCCCGATGGAAGTACACTATTTTTAAAATGGGAGAATATAGGCCAGTTTATAAGGTTTGGCGGTTACTACTACTATGCAGTTGGAATTGTGAACGAGGCACAACGATGGGCCTACGAGTATACTGTAATTTATGGGTATACGCCCGAAACTATAAAAATGCTGATAAAGACTGAGCTTATTAAAGGGAACTACAAGACAGCAGAAAAGTACATTTCAATTCTCGAAAAATCTGTTTTTTACAAAAAAGAAGCGTACAATTTTCGAAAGTTTCTGAATAATGATGAGGCGGTACTGGCAGATAAAGAACTTGGAGCTAAAAAGCGAATAGATACTCAACTCGATTTTTTTGTAAAGAGCGATGAGCCCTGGCTGAACCTGTTGCCAGTTTTGGAAGCCGATTCGACAAACCGTATTGCCCTGGAGTATGAAATGGCCTGGTTGATGTTGCAAAAAGATATGAAAGGAATTATAGAACTTCTGCCATCGATGGAGAGGGCAGGATTTAAGCGAATTCCCAAAAATGTGGAAGAAGCTGTAGTCACCTATAAATTATTGAGGGTAGGTGAGATGCCCGTGTTAAATACCCTTCAAATCGATCCGAAAACGGAGCAGCGTTTCCAACGATATTACCAGATATTTCAGCAAAACCAGAGGAATAAACTACAGGCACAAAGTGCGCTGCGTGAGTTTGCCGACACCTACTGGTATTATGTGTTTTTCGAATAAAGGGCTATTAATTAGATTTAAGATGCGGCTAAAGCTTAGAAGCATATTCGGCAGCTAGTAGAAAAATGTTATTCTGTGCGGCATCGAAAGCATCGGTACCGTAATTTATCGTTCCCAGTTCAACAATGGCTTTTATAATGTGATTATGTTCCATGCTGTCCAATAAGGGCTGGTAATCATCGAAGAACATAACTCTGGAAGTGGCGAAAGTAGGGCCTTCGCATGCGTAATCACCTGACTCTCCGTTTCTGAGGTCTTGCTTTATTTTAAGTTCGTCGAGTAAATCAAGCTTTAGTTGTTTGGTGGCATTTTTAAGGAAAACTTCCTGAGCAAGCACAACTTCAAGGTTGTAGGTGTAGAAATTAAAACCACCGTGCTGAATGGAAAGTAAATCGCAATTGTAGTGTATTGTGTCTATCGAAATATATTTTGCAATAAGGTGTTCCAGTGCATCATCACGGCTTTCCAGTTCAGGGAATCCATGTTTACTTCTAACCAGATCGTAACCACTTTGTAAGCCACAACAGCCAGCCGTTTGGATATAAAGGCTCGGAAAGTTGTATGAAACAGCATCGACTAAATCTTTTGTTTCCATGCAAGGCCAGTATAACTCCGGAATTTTGCCGGGAAAAGTATCGTTAAAATGTCCGGTGGCATAGAATTCGCAAGGTTCCATTTCCGGTTCTGTTTCATCCTGTTCCGAACAGGAAAACAGTCCGATCAGCAAACAGAAGAGGGGAAAACCGTATTTCATCACTTATGTATAGGGTATTATGGATTAGGTAATCTCTTGATTTAAAGTATTACTCCTTTTTCGATCTTAAACTCGCATCGTTACTTTTAAAAAACAACATAAATGCGATCAGCAAAACGGCAGAACTTAGCGTAATAATGCCCCAAATTGCGTTCCAGTTATAGCCTCCGCCGGTTTTGTAGAAATCGATGATTTTTGCACAAATAAAATTACCGACCAGCATGCCAACTCCAAATGTAACCAGGAAGATAAAGCCCTGGGCTTGTGACTTTAATTCGGCCGGTGCCTTTTTATCAATATAAATCTGACCACCTACATAAAAGAATCCGAAAATGAGGCCGTGGATAAGAATCCCGATGTAATACATCCAGCTTTGATGAATTAGCCCTCCCACGTAGAATGAGAGATAGCGAATCAGTAACGCCACTAAACCGAATATCATCACTTTTCGGAGGCCGAACTTTTTAATGGCCGGTGGAACAAGCAGTAAGAATCCCATTTCGGCCAGTACGCCCCAATTCATAGTAACCGATATGTATTTGGTTTTTATGTGGAGTAAAAATTCCGAAAAGAAAGAAAAGTACATCGCAAAAGGGATCATCGATAAAAACGAGAAAACAATAAAAAGCGCAAAATTCCGGTCTTTCATTAAATCAACTGTCCTTAAACCAAAAGCATCGATAAGTGAACCCTGCTGACCTTTGGCAGGTGGGGGAGTATCGGGCAAAGTTAGGTTGGTTGCAATGGCAACAACGCTAACAGCGGCACCACAATAGAAAGGCAGGTTGGTACCGTCGAAATCAATGTTCAGTAAGCGAATAAATACTACGCTGAACAAGCCTGAAGCAACCCATCCAATGGATCCGAATATCCTGACTTTTGGGAATTGTTCTGAATCGATATGCGCCATAGCAATTGAGCTGGTAAGGCTCCAACTGGGCATGTAGCCAAGCATGGCAATTACCAAACAAATGAACAGAAAATCGGGATTATTCGTGCTCCCGGCCAGGAACAACATGATGGCATTTATGAAGTTAAGCGCTGCCAGCACTTTTTGACCCGAAAAAAAACGGTCGGCTAGCATTCCGACAACGGGCGAAAAAATACAACCGATAGCCATGGAGCTAACAATTAAAGATTTTTCGGTACTGCTAACTTCCAGGTTTGTGAGATATGCCGCTAACGGAACCCACCATACAGCATACATCATGTATTGCAGGAATAACATGACTGAAAGTTTAATACGAACCGGATTAGTCGGGGACATAACCTGTGGAGTTGCTCCTTTTTGCATGATTTGCCTGATATTGTAGTTATTACTATATGAACGAAATGAAAGTAAAAAGACCGGCTGTAAACAGCCGATCTTTTTATCTATCTACCTAAACTTACTATTAATTATACCCCGGGTTTTGTTGCAACTGCGGAGCTTTATTTTGTTCAGTTCTTGAGATTGGGAGCCAGTAGTTGGCGTCGTCCCACGATCGGTTATCAACCACTGTTTCGGTGTCATAATACCATTCTGTGCTACCATCTTCGTAATGGTAAATTTTAATGGCATGTACATCTTTAATTACATCTTCTGCAATCATCCATTTACGAATCATGTACCAGCGGTCGCCCTCGCCAAAGAATTCTACCTGACGTTCGTGGCGATACCATTCGCGGGCTTCAGCCTGATCGGTAGTCATCTTATCAGGTAATCCAGCACGATTTCGAATCATATTTAGTGCATCCATTCCTTTATCAACTTCGTTAAGCTCGATACAAGCTTCGGCATAGTCGAGGATAACTTCTGCATACCTCAATTCTAACCATGCATTTTCGTTGTTAAAGTATTGTCCTACCGTTGCCGGATCCTGGTACTTTTTGATGTAATATCCGTTTTTAGTACCGTTCCATGCTTCAATAGGTCCCTGTCTTGTATCCAGTCCACTGCTTATAAGGTCATCTCTGCTAGTACCTACATAATAACCTGTTCTTACTTTATTCTCCGGATCAAGCGGAGCTGCATCATCAGGACGTTGAATCCAGGGTGCTCCATCGAAAAATACGGTAGCATAGAATCGTGGTTCACGGCCTACGTATGGATTAATCTCAGGATCGGCTTCCAATTCAGCAGCGGTTGCTTTTCTGAGAAACTCGTCGCCCGGTGTATATTTGTCCCAAACAAACGGAGTTCCATCGGCCATTTCAAATTCGCGAACAACAGGTTCATTCGGACCGTTGTTACCCCAGTTGTGGTACCCGCAGGGGCCCCACCAACGGTTTTGAGTAGTGCGGTTACCCTGTGCCTGTAAGTGTTGAACACCCCAAATGGCTTCATCGTTCCATTCACCTTTCTGAGTGAAAATACTAAAGAAGTTATCGGAGTAGGCTTGAACATCTGCTTCAGTTAATGGCGAAGGTGGATCGTTAGTTGATCCTGTTAGTGAGTAATCACCATATTTGCCATCCATAATTTCCTTGGCAATGGTTTGAGCCTGTGTCAGTAGTGAAGAACGACTGTGTGTCTGGAATGAAACCAGTGCGTCAGAAGAATACCCACCGTGCATCAATTCACCTGTACTCCAGCTTAGAATACGAGATTTAAGTGCGGCTGCAGCACCTTTTGTAGCACGGCCTTGTTCCATGTTATCTTTTGTTGGAAGTCCGGCAATAGCTTTGTCAAGGTCGGCAAGAATAAAATCAAGCGTTTCGTCCAGTGAAGATCTTATGATGGAAAGGAAATCCTCATCCAATTCATAAGGCTGGTCAGCTAATACAACACCACCGTACGAGCGCATAAGATTATGGTAATCGAAAGCACGGATAAAATAGGCTTCTGCCTTCATTTGTGCAACTAAGGCCTCATCAGAACTTTTATCGACCGGTACATTATCAACGTTCGCCAGGAATACGTTAACGTTTTTAATGTTGGCATACAGGTTCCAGGTGATCCAGTTAAATCGCCAGTTTCCAAAATGGCCCAATTCATCGGGGCTCATGCTTCCTTTTACAAACGGATAGCCTCCCGGGCGGTGAATGCATAAACATTCGTCGGTAGCTCCCGCAAGTAAATCTTCTCGTAAACCCAGTAACATATTGTTGTCTACGCCTATGAAATCATAGCATCTACCTAAATATGCTTTGGTTAGGTTTAAGTCTTCAAAAACAGATTCCTCGTTAAAAGCATCCACTGCTTTTTGTTCGAGAATATCGTCGCATGACGTTGTTGCCAGCATAAACGCCAACATCATTATTGAATATCCTAATATTTTTTTCATTTTCTTCATTTTTCAATAATTCTTAATTCACTAAAATGTAACCTTAACACCAAGTGCATACGTCTTTACTGCCGGATAGGTTAAAGGAGCACCAATTTCCGGGTCGAAGTTTTTCTGAGCGGCATAGATCAGGAACAGGTTATTACCTGCAAAAAATACCTGAGCACGTGAGACTCCAAGATTACCAAAAACACTATTAGGAACAGTATAGGTAAGAACGGCATTTTTCAAACGGCAGAATGCCATGTTATCCAAATGGTAGGTACTCATGTTACGGTCGAACGACCAGTAAAGGTCATCACGGTTGTAAGCCCTTGCAACATCAGTATTTCTGTTTTCAGGAGTCCAGCGGTCATCGAAACTCCACTGTAAATAGTTACCAGCCTCACCACGACGTCCGTCAGCAATGTTCATGCGGTAATAAGTTCCCTGGCCTTGTGCCAGAACTGATAAGTTCCAGTTTTTGTAAGTCAGATCCACTGTTAAACCGTACGACCATTCCGGAGCATCGGTTTGGTCAACAAGTATTTTATCGTCACTTGTAATGCTTCCATCATCATCAACATCTCTAAAGATTACATCACCGGGTTTTGCTCCGTCCCAGTGTGGATAATTGTCGACGGCAGCCTGGTCGGCAAAAACACCGATTGCATCATACATTAACCATGCTCCGTAAGGGTGACCTGTACGTTGCTGCCATTCTTCGGCACGTTCCGGTTCATCCATAAATACAACTTCGTTGTGGTTGTAGCTAAGATTACCCATGACATTAAGCATCAGATCGTTATTAAAAGTTTTGTGGTAACCTGCTTCAATTTCAAAACCACGGTTATCAACCTCGGCAATGTTTTCGTCGGGTAATGCCAAACCAGTAAATTGTGGAACCGAAGCATCGCGTGATGCCAAAATATCGGAACGTTTACTGTAGAATACATCAACATTTAACGAGAACAAATTATCCAACAACTGCGATTCGAAACCAAGGTTATAAGTTGTTTGTTTTTCCCACGTTATATTTGGGTTAGCAACTCCCTGCTGTTGTACAACAGTCTCAACAACTTTTCCCGAGCCCATTGTTAAACCTGTTCCAAGTACATATTTGTTCATAAACTGGAATGGATCACCCGGGTCCATACCCATTTTACCGTAAGAAGCTCTTAGCTTAAAGTAATTGATGAAACCAATGTTGTTTTGCCAGAAGTCTTCTTCCGAGGCACGCCATCCTAATAATAATCCCGGGAAATTACCCCAGCGACTGTCAGGAGGGAATTTCAATGAACCGTCGCGACGGAACAGTGCTTCAACCAAATATTTTCCTGCATAACTGTAGTTAAAACGACCAATCCACGATTTTCGAGCATATATACTCATGGATCCCCAGTTATCTTTATCCTTGTCGGAACCGGCGTCGATGGTTTGAACAACATCAGAAATGTAGTATTTACGGAATGCTCCGAAGTTATTCCAGTTCTGGTCAATTTGTTCGTAAGCACCAAATACATTTATGGAATGTTCGCCAAAATCGCGTGCATAGTTAAAGTTTACGTTGGCTAATTTACGTATACTTCTGCGGTAATCTTCAGCAAGTTCCGGTGCAGAATATCCTCTTAATGCCGGAGTTAGTTCCATGTTGGTTATGTAACCTTCCGAGTCGTACTCTGCAGTATCCCAGTTTTCGGTATAAAGCGTCCAGGGTTTGCGGAATCTTTTTCTGTACCAGTTCGAAATATCATAAGTATAATATCCACTAATTGTTAATCCTTCAACCATTGGAGGAGTAATGGTTCCTCTGAAGGTAAACTGGTTGATGTAATCAGTTTGGTCGTCGGTACCACCTTCAAAAGTTGAGGTTACAACCGGGTTATCACCATACTCAATGTCTGGACCGGGTAATCCGTTTGGCCAGAACGACCAGCGGGTTGGGAGCAGACGTGTTGCCTGACCATAAATAGCACCGGCACTTTTGGTTGGGTACAACTTGTGGTTAAGGAAACCTGCATAATCAACCGAAGTGGTTAACCAATCAGTAATTGGCATTTCAAGTTTTGCACGCAGGTTGTATTGTTTGTAGTTGGTTGATTCCTGCTCGTAAATAGCTTCTTCGTTTTTATAACCAAAAGAAACATAATAACGCATTCCGTTGGCAGTACCACCGTCGATGCTGAAATTGTGCTTGCTGGTTGTTGTCCAATCAGCTACCAAATCACCCATCCAGTCACTGTTTGGGTGTTGCCAAGGATCCCTGCCACTGTAGAACAACGCGATATCTTCATCGGTGTAAGTGCGGTTCCTGTTTTCATAATCCTGATATTCGCTAAGCATTGTAGCGTAGTCGCCTGCACTGGTTGCTTTAGGAAGGATTGTTGGTGTCATAAATCCCTGGTAAAACTGATAGTTCAAACGGGGTTTACCGGTCTGACCTTTTTTTGTGGTTACCAGAATAACACCGTTTGCTGCAGTTGCACCATAAATTGCTGCTGATGCATCTTTCAGCACCGAAACACTTTCAATATCAACCGGGTCGATGTCAGTTAAAGAACGTCCGGGAACACCATCAACCACAACAAGCGGAGCGGTGTTGGCTTCGCTATCTCCAAGTGTGGTACGACCACGAACTAAAAGTCTGGCATCACTCTGTCCGGGTTCACCTGTTTGCTGAATACCGGTAACACCCGACATACGACCTGAGAGTGTGTTGGAAACATCGGCAGCGGGGATTGCTTCAATCTGTTCACCATTAACAGAAGCAACAGAACCCACCACATTGGCCTTTTTTTGCTGTGCATAACCTACAGCAATAACTTCTTCCAAACCAATGGCTTCTTCTTCCATGGTAACATCGATGGTTGATTGGTTTCCGATCGACACTTCCTGAGTTCTCATACCAACAAATGAAAAAACAAGAACTCTTGCATTTTCCGGAATATCACTTAACTGATATTTTCCATCAGTATCGGTAACAATACCAATGGTAGTACCTTTAACTACAACGGTAACACCGGGAAGCGGACTTCCGTTACCATCTTTTACAGTACCCGAAACTGATTTTTGCGGTGCGTCATCCACATCGCCGGAAGAATTAGTTTTTTCTTCAGCAGGGAAAACAATAACCTGGCGTTCGATAACACGGTACTCCAGTTTGTGCTGAGGCAGAATTTCATCCAGAATTTCTTCAACACGAGCATCCTCGGTAGTAAGCGTTACCTTCTGATTGTCGTTTACAACATCATTGTTATAAACGAACTTAAATTCACTCTGATCAGAGATCGTTTGAAAAACTTCTTTCAGGCTCATTTTCTTCACTTTCAGACTAAAAGTAACCGACTCTGAATAAGTGCTGCTGGCCTGAACGTTGATTACAATCGCCATAAGCATTATTAAAACTAATGCTGAAATACGACGAAGTTTACTTTGCCAACCCCGAATGTGAGTTAGCATTTTTGTTTCGTTTAGTTCCATACAAATAATGGTTTAGTTCATAAAACAATTTAATTAGTAATCGCATGTTTGGAAGTAAAGAATCAAAATCGATTCTTTACTTCCGATTTAGTTGGTATAGACTCGATATATAATCGCAATCAATTGATCTTACTCTTTTGATTTTATAATAAATCCTCCGTCTGTTTTTTCGTAGGAAAAGGATTTTGCTTCACATAGAATCTTTAAGATCTGGTCTAAAGATTCATTCTCAAATTCAGCTGTATACCTCAATCGGCCAACAGCAGGATCGGTTATAAATATTTTTGATTTAAACTTGCGTTCCAGTTTATGTGAAATGCTGAACAGATCTTCGTTATAGAGGTATAAAATCCCGTCTCTCCACTGCGCCGGTTTCCCAAGTGTAGTTTGCATTACCTCAATAACTCCGCTTTCGGGCGAGAAAAATGCCTTTTCTCCGGGTTTCATTGTCACATGCTGATGCGTTTTATTTTCAGCCAGAAGTTCAACTTTACCCTCGAACAAAGAGATCTCCTGACGTGTATGCGGATTCATGGCAGCAATGTTAAACTTGGTTCCCAATACTTTGGTTTTTAACATTGGCGTTTTCACAATAAAAGGTTGATCGGGATTGTGTGCAACCTCAAAATAAGCCTCACCAAAAAGTATCACTTCGCGGGTATCGCCTAAAAATGGTTCGTTAGCAACAATGTATGAGATTGAATTCAGCCAAACCTGCGTGCCATCGCTTAATACTATCTTTTTTTGTTCTCCAACATCGCAACGGTATTCGTTTAAGGTGGTGTGCTGGCGTGGAGATAAAATGTAAACTCCCAACGAAATAACCAACAATACGGTTGCCGCAATTCCAAGTCGTTTCCAAAAGTTAGTTCCCTGGCCAGCGTGGTATGTGAAACCAAGCTTTTTTTCGGTTTTACCTATTATATTGTGTGGTTTTGTTTTGGGAAAGAAATATTTCCAGAAGTGTAAAAGCCGGGCCAGCTTTTTACGTGGAATTTTATCATTGTTCAACTCATTATCAAGCTGCCTGGCTTCCTCTTCAGAGAGATCATTTGTTAACCGCTTAACAATCAGTTCGTAAGTTTTATCGTTTTTAGTCATAAATGGTCGTCTGTAAATAAAGACGCAGATTTTCGGGAAAGTACCTAGTGTAAAATGAACTTTTTTTAGAAAAAAATGGAATAAAGGCTCGCCCGGTTTAAGGGATGCGGCATTTTTCTGGTTTTCCTGTCGATATCGAGCATCTCGGTAATTTTTTTAACCGCGGTGATCAAATGGTTATTCACCGTTTTTTCTGAAATCTCCATGATGTCGGCTATTTCTTTGCGCTTAAGCCCGTTGATTTTGGCAAGTGTAAATGCAAGCTGGCATTTTGGAGGCAAACTGCCAATGGCTTCGTGAATCTGATTTAATGCCTCTCGGTCGATAAGGTCGTCTTCCGGTCCGCTTACCTCAATAAACATAAAATCCTGGTATTCATCTATCAGGACAATTTTGTCGCTGTTGGTTTTTCGCAAGTGCGATAAACAAGCATTTTTTACACTAATGAATAAGTAGGATTTGAGGTTGTCGATCCGGATAAGATCTTTTCGGTTGTACCAAATCTTAACGTACACATCGCTCACAATTTCTTCAGAGAGTTCTTTATTCCGAAGAAATCCCATAGCAAAATGTAGCAACTCATCGGAAGTTATTTCCATAAGCTGTCTGAATTTCGCCTGGTTGCCCTGTGCAATTAATAGTTGGTCCTTATGTTCAATTAGCATGTTCCGTTTAGTTTAGTTAGATCTGTCGCTTATTGTAAAAGAAACATAAAGAATTAGTCTGCAATGGATTGTAAGTTAGTAAAGCTTGTTTAATTTCAAAAGAAAATTGTTGTTAAATATGTTTATTCATTATTTGTCTACGTAATATATTTTCTCGCAATACCCTATGAAGCATAATGTTTAAGAAAATCAAGTCTGTCAGAAACTTTTTTTATCCATTCTCTGGCCATCAACTCATGGCCAAATACGGTTGGATGAACGCCGTCCCAGATCCAGTAATCGATAGGAGCTCGTTTTGAAGCCTTTGCAAAAACTTTGGGATATTCAACACAAACTGCATCGTTGTCCTTTGCGATACGCCGAACGACTTCTGCTCTGGCCTGAGTTTCTTTACTCCATAGTTCCCAGTTTTCCTTTCGGCTGCCGACGGGATATACAAACGGTACACCTAATACGAATAAAATATTCGGATTTTGATCTTTACAACCGTTCAGTAACTTCCTGTAAACCGATTCAAATTCACTCAGCGTTCGTGCTTCTCCGAACTGCCTGACAATATTTCCAACGTCGTTTATTCCAACCAGCAGACTTAAAACATCCGGTTTAAGGTCGAGCGTATCTTTTTGCCAGCGTACTTCGAGATCGTCAACTGTATCACCACTAATTCCCCGGTTAAAGAATGAAAAACCGCTTTGCGGGAAATCGGCACCAATCCGGCTGGCAACCGAAAATGCATACCCGTGCCCCATTATATGATTAGGATCTTGGTTTCTTCCACGGTTACCGTCCGTGATCGAGTCGCCCTGAAACAGGAAACGAAGATTTTTGGTTTGCTCACTGCTTGCTTGATTTATACCTGACCAGGCTAATGGTGTTCCCAGTCCCAGAAATGTGCTTGCAATAACACCCGATTTTAAAAATGATTTTCGCGAAATCGTCCGGGATTGCTTTTTATAATTCATATGTTATAGTTATTTTTAGTTGATATGTACAAATATGCAGGTAAATTTCCGGGTGTAATTCATGAAACATTTATTTTGTAGCATTTTAAACCGTTAAGGTGTTAAAATGAATAAAATAGAACATCTGACATGAAAAACATTTATAATATATATATCCGAAATTTATAAACACTATTTGCATGATATCTGTGTAATTACTTTAAATTTAGTAATTTACAGAGTCTAGATATAAACAGTTAGAAATGCAGAAATAATAGGCTGCATGTAGATGCTTAAAGTTATTTTTGCAGAGGTACGTGGATATGCAAATTCATACGCAACGTATAGAGACGCCATCGGAATAGATCATAAAACGTTTTACGAACAGATTCAAACCGAGAAATAAAAATATGAGAATGATACAACTCAGATACCAACCCTACGAATTGCAACTAAAACACGCTTTTAATCTCGCAACAAGTTCGCGAACTACAACACCTGTAATGTTGGTGGAATTGGAGTTGGATGGAATTATCGGTTATGGAGAAGCGTCGATGCCACCGTACCTGGGCGAATCGCACGAAACGGTTTCACGTTTTTTGGCGAAGGTCGATCTTACCGGTTTTAAGGATCCTTTCCGAATGGATGAGATCTTGGAATACGTTGACAAACTTGACCAGGGAAACAGGGCTGCAAAAGCGGCTGTGGATATCGCCTTACATGATCTGGTAGGCAAAATCATGAACCTGCCCTGGTATCGTATCTGGGGATTGAACCTGGAAGCAACGCCTTATACTTCGTTTACCATAGGGATAGATACACCTGAAGTAGTTGTTGAAAAAATCAGGGAAGCTGAAGCTTTTAAAATTCTAAAGGTGAAACTGGGACGCGACAATGACAAGGAAATGATAGAAACAATACGATCAGTCACTGATGTGCCGCTTTGTGTTGATGCAAATCAGGGCTGGACGGATAAGCAAATGGCGCTGGACATGATCCACTGGTTAAATGAAAAAGGGATTGTGTTTGTTGAACAACCCATGCCAAAAGAGCAATTTGATGACATGGCCTGGTTAACAGCTCACAGTCCGTTGCCTACAATCGCCGATGAGGCTTTTCAGAGAGTGCAAGATATTCCACGTTTTAAAGATGTGTACACCGGTATAAATATTAAACTGATGAAAAGTACTGGCATGCGTGAAGCGAAAAAAATGGTGGATGTGGCACGTGCTCTTAATATGAAAGTGATGCTTGGCTGCATGACTGAAACTTCCTGCGCGGTTTCGGCAGCCGCACAACTATCGCCATTGGTTGATTGGGCTGACCTGGATGGTGCTTTGTTGATCAGCAATGATATTTTTGAGGGGATGAAAGTTAATAATGGAAAGATCATTTTAAATAGTCTGCCGGGAATTGGTGTTACAAAATGCTAATCTTTGTTATCCGCTAAGCATTTTGAAATTGTTGTTTCGTTATCTTATTGATTGTAATTATCCAGAACTGACCGAACTGATCCGTGAAGCAACAGCAAACGCCTGGCTTCTTCGTACTCCATGTGGGTTTCATCCATGATCATTTTCGATCCACGCTCTATGAGTTTTTTGTTGGTAAGTTGCATATCTATCATTTTGTTTCCCTTCACCCGGCCCAGTTTAATCATCAGTGAAGTCGTGATCATATTAAGTACCATTTTTTGGGCGGTTCCGGCTTTCATTCGTGTACTTCCCGTAACAAATTCCGGTCCCACAATAGGTTCGATTGCAATGTCGACCACTTTGGCAATGTCGGAATTTGGGTTACAAGTAATACATGCCGTAAGTAAGCCATTGCAATTGGCATCTTTTAGTGCTCCAATAACATAAGGTGTGCCTCCCGATGCCGCAATGCCAACCACTGTATCTTTTTTATTTATGTGGTATTTTTCAAGCTCGTTCCAGCCGCCATGGATGTTGTCTTCGGCCGCTTCAACGGCTTTTCTTATGGCTTTGTCGCCACCGGCAATAAGACCTACGACCACACCGTGCGGCATTCCGTATGTCGGTGGTATTTCAGAAGCATCCAAGATTCCCAGTCGGCCACTGGTACCTGCACCGATGTAGAAAAGCCGTCCACCGGTATTAACACGATTAATCAGTAATTCAACCAGTTTCTCAACTTTTTCAATCTCATTCTGAACAGCAAGGTGAACTTTGGCATCTTCGTTATTTATGTTGGTCAGAATTTCTTTTATCGACATATTTTCAAGATGATCATATAACGAATTGGTTTCGGTAATACTCACTTTTTTCTACTTTTTGTTGTACGATAAAAATACGATAAAAGAGCTATTATGTATGTATTCCTTTATATTTGTTCGTGCCTGCATTCTTGATTTCATTTTGAATGCTAGATAAAATTATACCACAGGACTAAAAATTAAATATGTTTCGGACTAAATTCAATTCCAACCAATGAGAACAAATATAATATTGCATTATTCTGAAACTTCAGGATACGATACGACCGGCTTTTTACGGACCATGAAATCAGTGTTCAATCAGACCGAATCTAACTTTGAAGTCACAATTATTAATGATTCCTCGAAGAATATCTCAAAGGATGTTGAGGCGATCAACCAAAAAAATAATATGGTCAACTTCATTGAATATGAAGATGAACCACATGCTGTGCAATTGGAAAAAGCGTTCACTGACAGCAATGCTGATGCCCAGCTCTACATTGATAATCGGACGGAGAAAGTTGTACTGAAAAGAAGTGTACTTGAACTGTGTGTACTTGCGGTAACGAACAACAAAAATGTTGGAATGATTTACGGCGATTACGAAATTACGGCAAACGATGAAGTTAAGGAAGTTCGTTTGTTAAAACATCATCTAGGCCGGGTACGCGATAACCAGGATTTTGGAAGGGTATTCTTTGTGACCTCTGAAGCACTTGAAAACAGTGAATCGCTTTCCGCCGATACGAAATTCAATGCTTTGTATGATCTGCGTTTGAAGATTTCGGAAAAGTACGAACTGCTGCACATTGCCAACCGATATGCAGGTTCTTTGTATCGCGTTGTATCGCAGGCAAAAGCACACAATGTATTCGATTATCTTTTGGCCAGTAAAGACAGTCAGCTTGAAGCTGAAACGATTTTGAGCGGACACTTAAGACGTATTGGTGCTTATCTCGAACCGGGAGCTCATTATTCAAATCGCCCGGCGGCAAACTCCGTAGCAACATTAAAAGCTTCGGTGATCATTCCCGTAAATAACCGACCTGAATTTATTTACGATGCCATTGAAAGTGTTCAGGCACAAACGGTCCAGGAAGTGGAAGTGATTGTGGTTGTAAACGGGGGAGACGATGATCCAACCGTAGAATCAGTAAAAAACTATTTGCCCGGCGGTAAAAAATACGATGCCGGCAAACCTGAAGTTCATTTGCTGATACACGATATGAATAACCTGGGGTTGTGTTTTAACTCAGGTGCGAAAATAGCCAGAGGAGAATACTACGTTCAGCTTGATTCTGATGATCGTCTGACTCCGGATGCCGTTGAGAAAGTACTGGAAGTTTACAATAGCGATCCAAAAATCGGGATGGTGATCGGTTCTTATGAAGTCTGGGAAAAAGATGCCGACGGCAGTATCAACCGAATGGAAGAGATTCCGGTGGTAACGCATGATGAATGGACGGAAGAAAACGGCCGCAATAACTTGCTGCGTATTAATGGAGCCGGCGCTCCGCGTTCAATCCCGATAGCGCTGATAAAAGAAATTGGATTCAGTATGAATGAAGAGCCTTTTGCTAGAAACTATGGCGAAGATTACCAGATGGTGATGAAAATCAGCGAACGCCACCGCATTGGCCGTGTTTGGGATCCCATCTACAAAGTGATCCGTCATTCGGGCGGTACCGATCACAGCATCGATCAGAATACCATTGATAGGAACGATGAAGCCAAAGATTTTATGCGAAAAGAAAGTATTCTGCGTCGCATTGAACTCAACAAGAAGAACTAAAAAGTAACATGGATAAAAGTCCTTTATTAATTGGTATCGACGGTGGAGCTACAAAAGTAAGCGCTTGGCAAATAGTGTACGACGCGCAGCATTCGACTTTTGTGCTAGGTGCTGCAAATGCTGTAAAATCTTATCGCGAAATAGACGGTTTTATACCCAATTTCAAACCGGTGGAATTAACTGTTCAGCTAAATGAGCGAACTTCTGAAATTCGTCCGACGGACGAAGAAAAGCAGCAGGCAGCTGTTTATGTGGAGGCTTGTGCTCAGGCAGTTTATGAATTGTCACAGCAAACCGATCGGCGGGAAGTTCTGATCGGAATAGGAATGCCCGGATTGAAAACGGATAACAAACACGGGATTGCCGTAGTGGCAAACGGACCACGTATGGTGGATTATGCCGACCGGCTGGAACAACGTTTAAAAGAGTTGGGAATTCAACCGGCTTCACCAATTGCACACCTTGGTAGTGATGCTGACTATTGTGGAATTGGCGAGAATTATGCCGGTGAAGGATTATTTCGTTCGGCCTCAAACGCCTATTACCTTGGAGGCGGAACCGGTGTTGCCGATGCCATGAAACTGGATGGTGAACTGGTGACATTCGACAATGCCAAAGAATGGATAGCCAAAACCTGGGAAATGAAAAGTGCCGAAGGAATTTCGCTTGAACTGGTAACTTCGGTGAGCGGGATACAGCGCACCTATGCCGGATTTTCGGGAAAATCGTTGGAAGAACTGAATGAGGCCGGCATTTATCCCTTGCAGATCTCAAAGCTGGCGAAAAATGGCGAACAGGCGGCCATCGATACTTTCGAGGTAGTAAACCAAAACCTGGCCCTATTGCTTTACGAGCGTATTGTAACGCTGAACCAGGGATGGAAAGACCTTTTCGATTTTGTGAATCCGAATAAACCGGTTTTGAATCCGGAACATCCAAACAAAGGAAAAATATTCGAGGTGCTGATCATTGGTCAGCGACTGGGCGATTTGTTTGATGATAAATACGGAAAAGAGATCGTTCGAAAACCTGTTCTGGAGCAGTTACACAATTTGATTCAAAATTCAGCTTTTTTGTCAGAGGAGGTAAAAGAACATTATAAAGATATTAATGCCGTTGTTCAGGTATCAAAACTCAGGGAAGCACCTGCATTAGGTGCTGGTGTGGATGCTTTTTTAACACGATAAGCCGAAATGATGCAACATCCTGAAATAGCAGTTGGAATAATGAGCGGTGATACCATCGAATTCAGTTTTAATGGTCGATACCGTTTGCCTCATGTCGATTGGTTTTTCGAGGGAGACTTGTCTGCTTCGGTTGTAGACGACAAGGTTCGGCTGGCTAACTCTTCGATAGCTGAAACGGAATTACTTTTTGTTCCTGAAAAGTATTCCGATAGTGCTTTTGAGTTGAAAAACGTTACCATTGGCGTTAATTTTCATTGGGAACAACAGGAAAATCAAAAGTTTAAAGGTGCACTGAAACTGATTGTCGAGAATGGCAAATTATCGGCAATAAACGTACTGCCGGTCGAAGATTACCTGATCAGTGTGATTTCCTCGGAAATGAGTGCCAACAGCTCGCTGGAGCTTTTGAAAGCGCACGCCATTATTTCGCGAAGCTGGTTGATTGCACAAATCGACAAGCAGGAAAAGATCACATCTGAAATCGCTGACTATGAAAGTGCTTTTGTTTCGGATGATGAATATATAAAGTGGTACGACCGCGAAGATCATGCGAATTTTCATGTGTGTGCCGATGACCATTGTCAGCGTTACCAGGGAATCACGCGTGCAAATAATCCCAACGTAGTGAAAGCAGTAAATGAAACTTCGGGAGTTATTCTCACCTACGACGGTAAAGTTTGCGATGCCCGCTTTTCGAAATGTTGTGGTGGAGTGGCCGAATTGTTCAAGAATTGCTGGGAACCGGTAAATCATCCGTATTTGACGACTGTAGTCGATAATCCCAAATTTCCGGAAGGTTTTGAAGCTGATCTTACGATTGAGAAAAACGCAGTTGCCTGGCTGAATAACACTCCGGAAGCTTTTTGTAACACCGACGACGAAGTGGTGCTTAAACAGGTGCTTAACGATTACGACCGGTCGGCCAAAGATTTTTACCGCTGGAAAGTGGAATATACAAATCAGGAATTATCAGAACTGATTCTGCGACGTTCCGGTCATGATTTCGGAACGATCCTCGACCTCATACCGGTTGAACGGGGAACTTCAGCCCGCCTGATTCGGTTGAAAATTGTTGGTTCGAAAAAGGCGCTGACCGTTGGAAAAGAACTGGAAATACGTCGCTGGCTCAGTGAATCGCACCTGTATAGCTCGGCTTTTAGCATCGAACAACGGGAAGTTGAGGATGGCGTTCCGGGAAAATTTATTTTGCACGGTGCCGGTTGGGGACATGGTGTTGGTCTTTGTCAGATCGGTGCGGCGGTAATGGGCCACAAAGGATATAAATACGACGAGATCCTGCACCATTATTTTAAAAATATAACTTTGGAAAGCAGGTATTAATCATAACAGCTGAGACGTCATTCCGAACTTGTTTCGGAATCTTCTTTTAGTTAGATGCTGAAAAGAATTCAGCATGACGTTCCTGGAATTAAAGAACAACTATGTCAACTAAATCAAAACAACGATCTCCCTGGTTTTGGATACCCACACTCTACTTCGCCGAAGGTATTCCATATGTAATTGTGATGACACTTTCTGTGATCATGTACAAACGTTTGGGAATATCAAATGCTGACATTGCCTTGTACACCAGTTGGTTGTATCTGCCCTGGGTGATCAAGCCATTGTGGAGCCCGATTGTTGACATATTAAAAACTAAGCGATTCTGGATCATCATTATGCAGCTCGTAATTGGTGTCGGGTTGGCAGGTGTTGCCTTTACCATTCCGGTGGAACGGTTTTTTCAATACACGCTGGCCTTTTTCTGGCTGATTGCTTTTAGCTCGGCTACACACGACATTGCCGCCGACGGCTATTACATGCTCGAACTGTCTGACGGCGACCAGGCCTTTTTTGTGGGAATTCGCAGCACATTCTATCGTTTTGCCATGCTTACTGGTCAGGGATTACTGGTGATACTTGCCGGAAGTCTCGAAACTTTTACCGGCTTGCAACCGCTGAAAGTGGAGGTGCAGGCACTGCCGGCTGAAGTAAAAACGGTTGATTTTAATACATCCGAATTTCAGGATTTGCAACAGGAGGGAGAAACTTATTTTGTTTCGGAGAACGAATTGACAATCCCTATAGGGAAAGTTGACGGTGCTGATGCCGACAGTGTTTTTCATGTAGTTAACCAATGGAATATTGATAATCAGTTTTACCCGGCCGATGAAACGATTAAGAAAGACCAAAAAGTGTCGTGGTGGCATCAAGTTGTGGCGGAACCAATGGAAGGATTTCTTCGAAAAATCTTTAAAGCCGAAGTTCCTACTTTGAGTGATGAAGTTGGAAATTATGCCATAATCCCGATACGACTCTCGAATCAGCCCGAACCAAACCAGGTGCAGGTCCTAAATTTTGGGTACGAAAAAGGTGATAAGAGTATAAAGCTGATACGCGAATACCGTTATGAATTTAGTGATAAGAACTGGGACAAACCGGCTTTTGCGGTCGTACAGCTCGATTCAAAACTTGATCGACCAACTACCGCTTCCTTTATTGGTCGTTCGGGAAATATCAGTTTTGCCTGGTCGGTGGTATTCATGGTCATTGCAGCCATGTTCGTGTTGTTTTTTATTTACCACCGTTTTATTCTTCCGCGTCCGGCTTCCGACGTGCCAAACAAAGCTGAAGGTAGCGGAGTACTTACCGAATTTCTAAAGACTTTTGCCAGCTTCTTTCAGAAAAAACAGATTGGTGTGGCCATTCTTTTTATGTTGCTCTACCGCCTTGCCGAGTCGCAGTTGGTAAAACTGGCATCGCCGTTTTTACTCGATGCCCGTGAAGTTGGTGGCCTGGGACTGACTACAGGCGATCTTGGTTTAGTGTACGGAACAGCCGGTATGATCGCGTTAACGATTGGAGGTATTCTTGGGGGAGTGGTAGCTTCCCGAAACGGTTTAAAATATTGGATATGGTGGATGGCACTGGCCATTAATTTACCCAATTTGGCTTATTTGCTGTTGTCGCTTTTTACGCCCGAATCGTTGTGGTATGTGGCTGCCGCAGTGGTGATTGAGCAGTTTGGCTACGGTTTTGGTTTTACGGCTTACATGCTTTATATGATCTACATTTCACAAGGAAAATACAAAACGGCGCACTACGCTTTAACCACCGGTTTTATGGCGCTCGGAATGATGATCCCGGGAATGATCAGCGGATGGTTGCAGGAGATTGTTGGCTATCAAAACTTTTTTATCTGGGTGATGATCTGTACGATCCCCATATTTTTGGTGTTGCCTTTCCTGAAAATCGATCCTGAATTTGGTATTCGCAAAAAAGAATATTGAAAAGGTATTTCTGATCGTTTTTATACTCTGGAAAATACAGTTTCTGTGAGCATATCTACTTAAATTATCCTACTTTTAGGGTTTTCAAAAAAAATCGATAAAAATGGAAGACTTAACAGTAGGAACACGTGTAGAACATCCACGTTATGGTGAAGGTATCATCAGCAGAGATAACCTGACAGCCTATGAAATATTTTTTGAGCGAGGCGGTAAAATCGAGATCACAAAACGAAATACCGACCTGAATGTTTTACAAGCTAATGATGCCGCTCCAAAATCAACGTTGTCGATAAAAGAAATCGAAAAAGTGATGAGCTACGTGCTCGATAAATACGGAGCGCTGAACGAAGTGGTGCCACTCGGTGAAAAATGGCAGGGCGGAATAATGAAATTACAGCCTGCAAATCCCGAGCTTCAACCTAAGGAAATTCCGGTGGAGACTTTTTTTCATAAAATTGTGATGTTACGTGACCGTTTGCGGGTGCTCGAGCAAAACATTAACAGCAACAAGTCGCTGACTGACGAGGAAAAAGTAGATATTCAACAATACATTACGCGGGCATATGGTTCTTTAACCACTTTCAACGTACTTTTTTCTGAAAAGGAACACTATTTTGTCGGATCAAAATCGAAGTAATTAAATAATGATATAAGATTAACGGTATAACATATAGGAAGGACTTAAACAAGATGAAAGTCTGCAATCGACATTCGTTAATCGATATTCAAAATCAAAAGATATAACAATGAAATTTATCGGACTGGTACTATTATTTTTTATAATAACAACAAATGTAATTGCACAAGATCTTACATTAAAAGTATGGCCCAATGGCGCACCAAACGATAACGGGATGACTGAGCCCGAAGAAAAATACGATGGTGTTCGTGTGCGTAATGTTTCAGAAGCTGAAATGTATGTGTACCTGCCCCAGAAGGAAAAAAATACCGGAGCTGCAGTGCTTATTTGCCCGGGAGGAGGTTACTGGATTGAAGCAATGGACCACGAGGGATTTGATATTGCCACTTTTTTGAAGGAAAAAGGCATTGCAGGAATTGTGTTGAAATACCGTTTGCCTTACGGCCACCACGAAGTACCATCGAGCGATGCGCGCCGAGCAATACGAACAGTTCGTGCAAATGCAGCGGAGTGGGGGATCGATCCCGAAAAGATCGGTATTGCCGGTTCATCGGCAGGTGGCCACCTGGCTTCTACTGCCGGTACTATTTTCGATGCCGGAAATCCGGACAGTGAGGATCCAATCGAAAAGGTAAGTTGCCGCCCCGATTTTATGTTGTTGCTTTACCCGGTGATCACCATGAACGAGGAGTTCACACACATGGGATCGCGCATAAACCTCATTGGCGAAGGCCACGATATGAAACTGGTAAAGAAATATTCAAACGAATTGAATGTGTCGATTGAAACACCTCCAACGTTCCTGATCCTGGCAGACGACGACGGTGGAGTTCCTCCGCGAAATTCCATCGAATTTTATTCCGCCTTAAAGCGTTACAATGTACCAGCCGAAATGCATATTTTCCAGAAGGGCGGCCACGGATTTGGAATCCGGCAGGAAGGCTTGCCTGCCAATAACTGGCCAAATTTGTTTATTGATTGGCTCAAAGCAAGAGAAATAGTAGAATGATGATTAACGATCGGGGAAGGAGTAAATCTGAAATTTGCAATCGTTAATCGATATTCTTAAATCAACCGTATGATTGATAGTCATCCATTAAAAGTATTAAAATATTGTCCGAAGTGTGGTTCTGAAAAGTTCGACCCTTCGGGTGAACGTTCGCTGAAATGTGGCGACTGTGGTTTTCACTTTTTTATCAACGCCTCGGCCGCAGTAGCCGCTTTAATTACCGACGATGAAGGAAAACTTATGCTGGTAACGCGCGGTGTGGAACCCGATTACGGAAAACTCGATCTGCCCGGTGGCTTTGTCGATCCGATGGAAACAGTGGAAGATGCCGTAACGCGTGAATTGCACGAAGAACTCGGATTGAAAGTAACGCAACTCGAATACCTGTTTTCACTGCCCAACGAATATGTTTTTTCGGGGTATAAGGTTTTTACACTCGATTTCGCATTTAAGGTTCAGGTAGAGTCGATTAAAAACATTAAAGCCATGGACGATATTCTGGCTTATCGGTTTTATGCCGAAGAAGAACTGGATTATAAGGACATTCCTGCTCCGTCGATTAACAGTTTTGTAAGACGTTATTTTGAAATGAGGAAGAAATCAACGAAAAAATAATTTTTATCCAAACTCCTTTTCTTAACTAAAATATTTAACCGGGAAGCTTTACTATCCACCCGCACATATTCAATTATGCCGCTTTTCTGTTGTGTTTGTTTCTGATAATGAGGATGTAATGGTTTGATTTATCGATATTTTTTATTATATTGAATAAGCCTTACGATCTACTATCCTGTTTAACTCAAACTAAAATTAGTTATCAGAGCCTGGAATACATGCCGCAATTTCAGTAGCAGATATTGTTTGATTTTCTAATCATTAAAACATATCGCTATGAAAAGAAACATTCATTTTGTCCTGATTGCTTTTGTTGCTTCACTTTTAATTTCCTCTTGTAACGCAGAAAAAAGTGATTCTCCCAAACCAGACCAAATTGAAAACACCCTTAAAAGTGTCTCCTTGTTTAAAGATAGTGTGGGTGTCGATTCGAAACAACTACTTGCCGATTTTGATCTTGTAAACAAGGCCATTGCAGAAATTGGTTATCCCGATGCAGGATACCGCATTTGGGAAGTGAAGAACAACGATGCCGACTTTCGTTACTTGATCGAGGGCTACTGGCCCGACATGGAAACGTATCAAAAGATTCATGATCATGAATTGTATAAAAAAGCTGTATCGGTTGAGTCTGCCAGTTTCGGTGCTCTTAAGCAAACATGGTATTACCGGTTCGACAAAGTCAAATAGTTCATAGCTGAAGCTAATTTCAAAATCAAATTAATAACTAATCAAAAACTTACATCATGAAAAAAATTGTATTTCTTTTAATCCTGGTAATGGTAAGCATTTGCCTACACGCTCAAAAGAAAACCGGAGCTATTTATTCTGAGCACGAACTCATTGAAAAAACGAGGCAAATGTGGACGGCTGTAACCCAGAAGGATGTTGATAAAGCATTGAGTTTTTTTGCCGATAATGTATACGTTTCTATGAACGGTCAATCGTACCCTCAAAAAATGAGCGGAGCAATTTTGCAAAATTATGTGGCCAGTTGGTCAAGGCTTCCGAATCTAAAAATAATCGACGATACTGGGGCATATCCTGATGCATTAGAATATTCCGGAGGTGATTTTTGGGTACAGGACTGGATCAGAATGGTTGGATTAGACGAGAATACCGGGTTAGTATACAATGTCCCCGTTCACAATCTATACTTATTCAAAGATGGAAAGATCGCAACCATTTCTCATTATTTTGACAATTCGTTATTTGAAGAAATTTCCAATAGTTACACCACCAAAGAGAATGGAGCAATCTACATCAACCATGAGTACATTAACGTGGTCCGTAAACTTGTAAATGCCTATTGTTCAATGAATATTGACAGTGTAATGTCATTTTATGCCCCCGATGCAGTATTCATGACCACTGAAAATCAATGGGATGAATCGTTTGGTCTTGAAATTTATAAAAAAGCATTGGAGGACTTATTTGCTGATTCTGAATATATCGCTATGGAACAATACGGTTACCCGGATTGCATGCATTACGAAAAAAACGATAATTATACTGTTTATTCATGGTGGACCGGCCATATAAAGTCCAAAGAAACGGGGAAAGTTGTCAATATTCCACAAATGTTGTCCATGCAGTTTAACGAAGATGGGAAGATCAGTATGCAAATAAACTATTGGAGCAATAATCATTTTGAATAGATTCTAAAAGGGATCGAAAGCTATCTCTCATTATCATCGAAAATTATTAACTAACCTAAAACTTACTTCATGAAAAAAATTATTGTTACATCAATCTGCATCGTTTTTGTATTGGCTGCTTGTGTTCAGTCAAATAATACCAATAATGAAGCAGATGTAAAAGCAATCTCTGAAGTTTCAGCGGCAATTGTAAAAGCCTGGAGCGATGGAAACTACGAGGCTTTTATGGAACGTCTGGATCAGGATGCCATTGTATTGCCACAAAATGCAAGCTCCGTTGTCGGCAACGATGCGTTAAAATCTCTTTACAGTAACTCTTTTAAAACCTTCACTTTTCAGGTTAATGAAACGCTGGATGAAATCGTCGCTTTTGGTGATTATGGATATACTTTGGGCACCTGGGTAGGATCGATGAACCCGGTTGACGGTGGAGAACCCATCCCATTTAACAACAAGGCAGTTGCCATATACAAAAGGCAGCCAGATGGCAGTTGGCTGGTCTATCGCAATATATATAACAGCAACGAGCTTAGTCTGGTACAAAAAAGTCCCGAACTATTGGAATAAAATTTATTTACGATGAATTAAAATGCTCATCAAAATTTAATTAAACCTAAAACTTAATAGAATGAAAAAATTGTTTCTAAGTCTTTTAATGACAGCGATCCTTGGCACCAGCTTCGGACAAGTATTTCAGGTTCCTGAAAGAACTGTGGAACAAAAGTTTAACCGCAATTTATATATGGTATATGTTATGGCTGCAGTGGGAATCAACCAAGCAAAAGAATCGGGAATGACCGTTGAGGAATATGGAGAAAAGATAGGCGATCTGTTTAAACTTTCGTGGAATAAAGAACAAGGATTTACTGGTTTGGTAAATGGTATTCTTTTTAATCTGGAATCTTCGAGGCTCGCACAAGATCCACCGATTGAAATAGTAGAGCAGAATGAGAATAAAATGGTATTTGACTGGAAACCCAGCTACAAAGAATTATTCAGCGATGGTCCGTTGTACGACATAAGCTATGAAGAGTTTTCATTATGGTGGAATATTGTTGACATTCAAATAGCCGAGTATTTAGGGGCAACATATAAACAGGAAGAATTGGACAATGATATGTTGCGAATAACACTCACTAAACTCGAATGATTCATTCCGTAAAAATTAATCTTAAAACCAAAAACTAAACAACATGAAAAGAAAATTTTTATTAGTACTAACTCTAGGAGTTGCATTATTAGTGACTTATACAAGCTGTAATTTAAAGTCTGGAAACAAAACCGAAGAGAAAGCTACTTTTAATCAGGAAGTTTTTAACCAACAAATACAGGGAGTTCTTGAATACCTGCCTCCGAACCAGGGATTGGCAGCAAATTTTGATAATCATTTTATTTTCATTTTTGGTGACTCTGATTCTACGATGGTAAGCCAGATGGGAACCTACAAAACAACAGGAGATACTGTAATTTATACTACGCTCTATTCATCAAATCCTGAATTGGTTGGAACTGTGATAAGATGGTCAGCTGACTTTACAAATAGCGATAGTATTAAAGTTGTCATTTTTGATGAAAGTGGGAACATTAGCATGGAATTATACAACAGGTGGAAAGCAAAATTGGACGATAATACAATAAGCCAATTAAAGAAATTTGAAGGATCGTATAAATACGCCTCAGGCCGGGGAGGGGGAATTATACTTTCTGGGTATGGAATTTATATTACACAATCCGGCGGTGCCGGAATCTACGAAGAAAAAAATGATACAGTAATATTTAAACGCCTATTCTCTACAGATCCTGAATTGATCGGTACAGAGCTCACCTGGGTAAATGAATCAAGAACAGGCGATACACTCAACTGGGCAGTGATTAACAAAACAGGAGAAGTTGTTTCGACCGGACAAAGCCTCTATTAAGTTCTCTAAAGTACTAACAAGAATAGTAGAAATACGGATTCCACTTGTCTGGCAAATAGAATCCATTTATTCAGAGTTTTATTGCGAACATACTTAAAACCAAAACTTAAATAATATGAAAAGAAAAACTTTAACAATGCTACTACTTCTTGCTTTGATTTTCGGATGCCAGGAAGAAAAGAAAGCCGATGATCCTGAAGTGTTGAAACAAGTTCTTTTAGAATATTTTAAAGGGATAAAAGACATCAATTTAGATGAAATGAAAGCCGTTACCACAAGTGATTATTTGCTTTTTGAAAATGGCCAGGTATGGAATAACGACAGTATTTATGAATTTTTGAAATCATTGCCACCTTTCGTTGCAGAGTACAAACTCGATAATTTCAGAATAAATATTGACTCAGAAACCGGGAATATTGTGTATTACAATCATGCTGATCTGATAATGAATGATACTATTGAGATAAAATATGACTGGATAGAAAGCGCAACCTTTAAAAAAGTTGATGGCGAATGGAAAATTGACTTTTTACATTCTACGGTACGACAATAGTTGTCGTGCATAAATCCGAATTAAAGGATAGCATCAAACAAACCATAATTATCAGCTATCTAACTAGTCGTTTAAACCAAAACCTACGCTAATGAAAAACTATCTGTCAATTGCAATTACTGTTTTATTACTGACAAGTCTTTCCTGTCAGCAACAGCAAAATGAAGAAATTAATCTACCAATTCCCACAGAAATAATTGATCTGGGAGTTCTAGTAACTGAAGATCTCCCATATAAGCTTTGGGGAAAAGAACTGATGGATGCAAGTGGTTATGAAAAAGGCAACCATTTTGATGTGCGTGAATGGGGAGAAAGTGGTAGCGTATCAGGCTCAAATGCTTATTACACCATTTTTAACCATGCCGGTCCACATATTGATGCTCCTGCCCATCTGGATTTGGGGGGTGGAATTAATAGCTATAAGATTGAACAATTCGTTGCACCATTAAAAGTTTTTGATGTTTCGGACTTTCCCAAAGGACGAACAGCACCTCTTGAAGTATTTGAGGGGAAGGTAGAAGAAGGAGATGTAGTTCTTATATACACCAATTATATCCCTATAAAATCAGAAAAATTTCCTCCGGTGATAACACTCTCTTTCGAAGCAGCGGAATACCTGGCAAAACTGCCCGTTTGTGCATTTGCAACTGACGCAATAACTGTAGATGAAATAGGTACACCTCTTCCCGAAGCAAAAAATGTAACGCAGCGTATAGGTCCGATTCACTACGCTTTTTTGTCCCGTTCAATTCCGATTTACGAAGGATTAGCTAATGTTGACAGACTCTTCACAAAGGAAAATATGCTTTTTGTGGGTGCACCTTTAAATATTGAAGACGGCGATGGCATGAATGTCAGGCCTGTTGCATTAGTGTACAACAAATAAAATATGATTAACGCTTACTATAAATTTACTATCATAACTAATTAAAACACTACCATGAAAAACCTTATCTACCTCATTCTGTTTTCCACAATTTTATTCGCCTGTAACCAGCAGACTAAAATCTCGGGGCCAATCGATGTTCCTGATGCACTATTCACCTACACCGCTGAAGGAAATGGTATTCCGTGTGTGATTTTTACCGGTTCCGAAAATGTGGGGCATCGGATGCTACCTGCTGAATTACAGGAGCATTTCGTTTTTATACATGCCGATCCAAGTAAGATCAACAGTGACAGTGCTTCTGTAAGTAACATCTCATTGGATGATATTTTGGATGACCTTGATAAATTACGTGCTGCAATAGGGGTCGAAAAGATTGCTATTCTTGGGCATTCAATGTTTGGGCGAGTGCCTCTAGAATATGCTGTCAAATATCCGGATAATATTTCATATGCAATATCTACAGGTTCTGTGCCGTACAGCACAGAAGCATCCGCTAAGGCAAGCAAAGACTACTGGTATAATGAGGCTTCCGAAGAACGAAAAAATATACGTGAAAGAAACTGGGAAGAACTGCGGGGAACAGATTTGACAAATTTATCTCCCTCTCAACAGTTCATTGCCCGATATACTGCCAATATACCTTTTTTCTTTTGTGATACTGAATTTGATATGACTCCGTATTGGGAAGGAGTAGAGATGAACACGAATTTCTTAAATCATTACAGTGGAACACTAATGAAGGATATAGACCATACTGATCTGTATAAAACTATTAAGTGTCCTGTTCTCGTATTTAGTGGCAAATGTGATTTTTATGCACCTTATTTCCTATGGGAAAACGTTCGGGATAAGAACATTATTCCCAATCTAAAATTGATTGTTTACGATAATGCCGGTCATAATCCCTTTATGGAAATACCGGAGGTATTTGCTAAAGATGTTTTGGATTGGGTGCAAAGTAATGAGTAGTTATTGAAAAGGAACTGCATTTAAGAATTAATGTCAGAAGAGCTTTCATAAAAATGCATAACGAAAATGAATTAAAACCAAGAACTATGAAAAACAAACTATTCTTTTTAACACTGCTTATTACTCTAAGCGGAATATTTTCCGCTTGCAGTCCTAAGGTAGATTATGCCAAAGAAGAAGTGCAAATAAGAGCAGTATGGAGTAACCTTTCAGAATATTTGGCTAAAGGTGACTGGGAGAACTACTCAAATCTTGTTGATCATACAGAGAAACTTCAGATACTGCACCCTCAAATGGGACAATGGTTAAAAGGGTATGATGAATTTTCCAAAGTATATAAGGGAATTTTAGAAAGCGATTATACCTATGAGGAGTATGAGAATGAATTGCTCAATATAAATATCAGCACAAATAGTGATATGGCCTGGGCAAATGCAAAAGTTACCTGGTCGATGTATGGTCCCGATCAAAAAAATCGAATGTGGTATTCCGTAGCTTTTACCAAAGTGGATGGAGAATGGAAAATTGTAATGTTAATGGCCTGCAACATTCCGAACAAAAAGAACGATTGAATTCATTTTTGAACTGCCCCTCGTTTGCAGCGAGGGACCAACGGTTTATCGATTGTATCGATAGTTTAATATTTTAAAACCAATAACTAATGATGAAGATTCTTATAACAATTTTCATGAGTATCCTGGGTACTCAATTTATTTGCGGACAGAATATAGATTCAATTCTGAATAATTACTACAAAAATAGTTCTATTCCATCCTGCATTATGGGATATGTTAACCGGGACGGAGATTTAAATTATTATGCATTTGGCCCTGCAATTTTAGGTGAACATGGCAATGTTGACGCGGATAATATTTTCCGCATTGCATCCATGACCAAACCAATTACTTCCGTTGCAGCACTGCAACTGGTAGAAAAAGGACTGATTGGATTGGATGATCCTTTAAATGAACTACTCCCGGAAATGAGCTCCATTCCCATATTAGATGAAAACGGAAATTTAAGAACCAGTTATACAGACATCACACTACGACAATTACTGACCCACACTTCGGGTTTTGCATATAATTTCACATCAGGTAAATTGGCAAATTCAGCAAAATATCTCATCGGTTATGATAGTATAATTGGCAACATTACAAATCTCAAAATAGACAGTAATTGGGATTATGTAGATAATCCGAGGATTTTTGATACCGGAACTTCTTTTCGTTATGGAACAAGCACGTACTGGGTCGGAAAATTGGTTGAGAAAATTTCTAATATGGATATGGAAAACTATTTCCGGGAAAATATTACCGGACCTTTAAAAATGGATCACACCTGGTTTAATGTACCTGACAATCTTAAAAATAAAATTGTTGCATGGGGCACAACTGACTCATTGGGTAATTATTTGGAGCATGAAAGGTTACCAAAAGAAAAGGTAACAGACTTCAAGGGCGATGGTGGATTATACTCTTCTGTAAATGATTATTTAAAATTTTTGCAATGCATATTAAACGATGGAAAATATGAAGGTGGCCGGATATTAAAAAAAGAAACCGTTGAAATGATGTTAGCCGATCAGTTACCTTCAGATGTATCAGTTGTGTGGGAAGGCATAACTGATTATATGCCCGATTATATAAAAGATTTTTGTGATGTATCTGATCGTTGGTGCTTTATAGGTGCATACGAAAATAATCCGGAAGAAAATATAAGAGCAAATGGAGCCGTTTGGTGGGCTGGTGTTCAAAATACATATTTTACTATCGATCTTAAAAATAAGGTTGCACTGGTATTTATGTCACAACTTTATCCAACCGTAGATAAAGAAAGATTTGAGTTTTACAGATTATTAGAGAAAGAAGTTTATCAAACCTTAAAATGAAGCCTGAAAGTATACAAATGCTGAATTAAAATATTTCCATTAAACTTTTAAAAACTAAAAACAAAAGAATTATGAAAAGGTTAGATTTTTTAATTATGCTGGCTATTCTATTCGGAATGGCAGGATGTCAGAACGAACCGGTAAAGAAGCAATACTTTAAAGAAGCTTCCGAAATTGAGCTTGTTAAAAAGGCAGCTATTGCATTTCAGAACAATGATCCTGAAACCTACAGATCTTGCTTCGCCGATACAGCCAGATTCTGGCACAATCAAAACTGGGTTACTGATCCCGGATTAACCATGGACGAACAGTTGCAGATACTCAAAATGGTTGTATCAAACAAGGAATATTACAGGTATGAGGATCCAATCGTGGAGATGATTATGCCGGATGATAAGACACACTGGGTTCATTATTGGGCCATTCTGAAAACAAAATATATTGGAGACGATGTTGAAATTACTGTACCTATTCATTTTGCTTTCAGCATTGTCGATAATAAGATCGTTCATGAGTATGGTTTACATGATTCGCTTCCTTTTTACCTTGCTGAACAAAGGATTAAAGAAGCTAGCGTGAAATAACACTTTACTGAAGCAATTTCTTGCTTGCCGCGGGAGATTTGAATCAGTGCAAGCAAGAGTGGAGTCTGGAAACCACAATAAAAAAGGGGCGTATCTGAAAAGCCATACGAGTAAGAAAATTTAAAATTTATACCGATGAAAAAAGGAACGATTAAAGTAAGTGTATTATATCCTTCGGGCGAAGGTAAGACCTTTGACATGGATTACTATTTAAACAAACATTCAGAAATGGTTACCGAACTCTTAGGCGATGCCATGCTTGGAGCAACAGTTGAAGAAGGATTGGCAGGAGGAGAACCTGATTCGAAACCTCCTTACCATGTTATTGGGAGTATGTATTTTGAATCCGTAGAAGCTTTTCAAAATGCACTAGCACCACATGCTGAAAAAATTATGGGAGATATCCCTAATTTCACCAACATCGAACCAATTATTCAGATAAGTAAAGTGGTGATTTAATTTTCTTAAATACCTTAACTAAGCTTTGCAAACTATAGGTAGTTGAGCTAAAACATAAACTATGAGAATAATAACGAACAAAATAGAAATCCTTCTATTTTCAATTCTGTTTGTAGTTGTACTTATTGGCTGTAACACAAAAAATAAGGACAAGGTATCCTATGCAAATGTCCTTTCACCTGTAATCGATTCCATCAATCGAGAAATAAAGAACGGGGAGTATGGAATGATTGACCGTTTTATGGTTATTCAAAATGAAGTACTGCTGGCAGATATTAAATATAAGCAGGACTACGACTCCATTGCTCAGAATTATGACACAACTGATTTTCAGTATAATTATAATCATCCCAACTGGCATCCCTATTACAGACAATCCGAATTACATACGCTTCAATCTGTCACCAAGAGTATTACTTCAATTCTTTTGGGCATTGCTTTAGATTCAAACGAGGATTATAATGTTGATACGAAAGCAATGCCTCTTTTCAAAGATTATGGAGTAAACTTCAAGGATAATAGAAAGAATGATATAACTATAGAAGACTTATTGACGATGAGAAGCGGCCTGGAATGGAATGAGGATGATTATGATGAGTCTTCAAATGATTGTGTACAAATGGAATCCAGTAATGAATGGATAAAGTATGTTTTAAGTAAACAAACAGATACAATTCCGGGAATAAGGTTCGAGTATAATAGTGGAGCAAGTGTTATTTTAGGTAAAATCGTTGGAATTATTACAGGAAAACGAATTGATAATTGGGCTGAAGAAAAATTATTTGAGCCACTTGGAATTACAGATTATTACTGGAAAGAAACTCCTGATGGAGAAATGGATACGGAAGGTGGTTTATATCTTAAAGCGGAAGATTTGGCTAAAATTGGTGCCTTATTCCTCAATAAAGGAAAATGGAATAATAAACAAATTGTATCTGACAGTTGGGTAGCTGCTTCGACCAGCCCTGTAGTTAACGATATAAATCCGGATTACAACACCCAGATAGGATACGGTTATCAATGGTGGATTCCTGAACATGCTGATGGAAAAAGCAATATTATTGTTGGCGATGGATACGGTGGTCAGTATTTAATAGTCGTACCGGAATATGATTTAATAGTCGTGTTTAACGGCTGGAACATAAATGAACAGCCCGAAAAGTCAACTTTGAGTGCTCTTCATAAAAGAATAATCCCGGCTCTTAAAAAGAAATAACTAAATAAATATGCTAACATTCTTTCGAAAGATCAGACGCTGGCTTATCGCCGAAAATAAATTCAGCAGGTACCTTATTTAGCTGCTAAATAAAAGTTAAACTAAAACCAAACTTCATGAAAAAAATAATTTTATTATGTGTCATTATTTCACTGTGTTCGAATGTATGGGCACAAGATTATGTCCAAATCGGAAACGACAGTATCCATTTCGAAATAAAAGGAAGCGGCGAGCCGTGGATTATATTGGTACACGGTGTTACCGGCCGGCTGGAAGATTTAAATCCAATTTTTTACTGGTTAAGTCAGAAAACTACCGTTGTAAGATATTCAAGGGCAGGTAACGGATTTAGTACTTATCATCAAAGAAATAAAACATTCGATAGCTGTGTGGAAGAGTTGAATGTATTTCTTGAGAAAATTAATGCCCCGGATAAAGTTATTTTAGGTGGGTTTAGTTTTGGAGGACTTATAACCAGGGCATTTGCCACAAAATATCCTGAACGCGTACAAGCACTGGTGTCACTGGAAGCAACGTTTGAAGAATACTTTAAAGTATTGAGTGAAATTGAACCCAATGCAGTTGAAATGGAAACCGAATCGATGTACGGAAGAGATAGTCTCAAAATCCCGATTGGAATAAGAGATGATTTAAATGCTTTGTTTCATGTTTGGAAAAGCCCTGAAAAATGGGATACCTGGTTCAATTACCCCGAGTCAATACCACATTGTATGATTACCGCAACCCATGTAAATATGGTTCCTTTAAGAACAACAGAAGAATTTATGCAAGCCAGGTACGAGGCACAGAAAAGAATCATCGAAAAATCAAAAACGATGATTCACATTGTCCTACCTGATGCAGACCATTATGTAATCGGGCAAAATCCCGGCATTTGTATTGATGCATTCGATATGATGATCCATCTAACTAATTAAATTAGAACGAAACCAATATGCTAACATTCTTTCGAAAAACAAGAGCAATCATAACCGCTGATTATAAACCTATTAATCATTCAGTTTATGTATTTGAAGAAATCTCATTAGTAGAGATTGGAATTTGAGTCGCTCTTTGAATATAAGGTAATTCATAGAGCCAAATAAGCAAACAAATAAAACCAGCAATTATGAAAAACGTAATTTTTTTATTTTCATTTTTAATCCTCTCTTGTTCTTGCAGTTATGCAAGGAGTTCTTTGCAGCCTAAAACAGGTATAGCAGAGGTAAATGGGACGAAACTATATTACGAATTGGCGGGTGCTGGCGAATGTATTGTATTTATACATGGAAACATAGGGGATTGCCGGCACTGGGATAATCAGATTGATTTTTTTGCGAAAAAATATCAGGTTCTGCGATATGATGTTCGTGGCTATGGTCAATCTGCCATGCCTGTGAAGGGTGAAAAATACAGTGACCACGGTGATTTGAGAGCCCTTCTTGATTATTTGGACATTGAAAAGGTACATATTGTTGGATTTTCAATGGGGAGTAGTATTGCGGTTAACTTTGCTTTGGAATATCCGAAAATGACTTCATCACTTGTTCCAGTTGGCCCCTGGGTTAATGGATATGATTCTCCTGCTGCCAGTGATTTCCTGCGTGAATTTAGAAGTATATCATCAATTGTTAATGAGAAAGGTGTTAAAGTTGCAGCTGAAGAACATGTTGAATTCGAATATGTAAATTCTCATATAATGAGTCGCAAAGTAAAAAAACGGATAATTGATATTGCTTACGATTATACATTTTGGCACTTTATTAATCGGGAATCGATTCGAATTGAACCTGATGCTGTTAATCTAATAGAAAATATTGAAATGCCGGCTTTAATATTTACATCAGAATATGATATTCAAGTATGCAGAGAAGTTGCTGACCTATTGAAAGAGAAAATACTTCATTCTACAAAAGTAGATATTAAGGATGCAACACATTTTATGTTTATGGATAAACCTAAAGAATTCAACAATGCATTGTCTGAATTTATTGTGAACTTAAAATACTGAGAGGTAGTGCCCTAAAGCTAACGTGGATATGCAATTCATAAAATAAGACTTAAAAATATTGTTATGTTGAAAATCCTTCGAAAAATAAGAGCAGCCTTACTTGCTGAAGGCAAAACCGGAAAGTATTTAAAGTACGCCATTGGTGAAATTTTACTGGTGGTAATAGGTATTTTGATTGCACTTCAGGTTAATAACTGGAATGAAGGGCGAAAATCCAAAAGTCAGGAAATTACAATCCTAAAAAATATAAAAGAAGACATCAATCTGGATACACTGGATTTGACATTCAATTATGAGTACCACAAAAAATTCTATGAAGCCGAAGCAGCTTTTCTGGAACTTTTAATGTCTGAAGAAATGAGTGAGGTCTCCAAAAATAGAGTCAATTTCAATGATGCTCTGGGAACAAAACTTTGGACCGTTTTACACAAATCCACTTTCACCAATCTACAAAACAATGATGTTAATTTGCTGAAGAACAATGAAATCAGAAAAGAAATATCGAGGTTTTATGATTTCTTTCACGAGGCGATAGAGCAAATGGCCAACCAATTCGTTGAATTCAGGCTTTACGAAAAGAAACTACCTTATTTTAAAAAGTATTTCAAGGTAATTCCTGAAACCTACAAACTTTTGCAGATTGAAGGAGAGCCTGATTATTTAGATCATAAAATGGATAAATATAAAATCGAACTAAAGGATTTGGAAGGGGCCAGAAATGATGATGCCTTTATTTTTACAATGAACGAGATTCTATTTCTTCGAAGAGCTTTTATTGATTTTCATGAATCTATCCTTCTCGAAATTTCGTCACTAAATAAACATCTTGATGAAGAAATCCTGAAACTGGAAAAATCACTGTAACATGCTTCATATTGATGACTTGATCAGTACGGACTTATGAATTACGTTTTATAAACTAAATGAAAACCTATGCTAACATTCTTTCGAAGATTAAGAGCGGCCTTACTTGCTGAAGGCAAAACCGGTAAATACTTAAAGTATGCACTTGGGGAGATTCTTCTTGTTATTATAGGGATCTTAATTGCCCTGCAAATTAACAACAGCAATGAAATTCGTAAGACCGAGAACAAAGTTGTCGCCATTTTAAAAGAGGTACAACACGATTTAGGTTTGGATATACAACAATCGGATGAGCTCATTGCATTTTACAGAAAAAATGACTCCATAATCAACCTGGTTCAGGCTGATAAGTTAACTTATGAAGATTATAAGGGCAAGTATTCTGGTATGTTGAGGAATCTGATTTTGGGGGCTTATCATATTCAAATTCATACCAATGGTTATACCAACCTAATGGCAGATATTGATAAAATTCCTGAAGGTCTTAAGGAGATAATTGATCCTTTAAATGAAATATACGTGTATAACAAATACAAAATAGACATGTATGATGTTCGATTAGATAAAATTACAGACAGGGAAGCAGACAAATTAGCGGCTACCAAAGACTGGTATTACCAATTAAGTAAGCAACATTTGACAGCCCAAATGATTGATTATTTCATGACGGATGCCAGCTATAAAAATGCGACAGAAACTTATAAAAAGGCTGCTAGAAATCTGTCGAATAATGTCAAAACCTTTAGAGCAAACGCTATTAGTGCTTATCTAAAAATCAATGATCTGTTGGAAAGCAAAGAGGCACTTCCGGATTTTATTCCTTATAATTTAGTTGTATTAACTCAAGATCAGCTACAAGATTACGTTGGCATTTATAAACTAGAAAAGGTTGAAAATCGAGATTTTACTATACCTGACATGAAAATTAAGATTTGGATACAAGACCATCAGTTGGCTGTAACTTATGTTGAGCCTACTGGTGGGAATCCGGGGTGGATTACAACTAATCCCAGTTATTGGGAGCAAATGAGCCCCCTCTATTTTGAAGATTTGGATAAAGCATTTGGTCATGTAGATGTTTATGAAAAAATTGAATTTATCAGAAATAACGCAAGACAAGTAACAGGATTGATTCATACCCCCCATAGCGGTCCTGGGGCTCATTTTAAAAAACTAAAGAACTAATAACGGAAGCACAAAAATATTAAATGCAACTTTTATAAACTGTTGCCCTATATAAGTTAAAAATTAAAACCTATGCTAACACTCTTTCGAAAAATAAGAGCAGCCTTACTTGCAGAAAGCAAAACCGGTAAATATTTAAAGTATACACTTGGAGAGATTCTTCTTGTTGTGATTGGAATTTTGATTGCGCTGAGTATCAATAACTGGAATGAGGATAGAAAAAAAGAAAACACTGTTGCCACCTACAAAAAATCTTTAATGGAAGATTTAACAAAAGAAATTGCAAAATCAAAGAAAGCCATTTCAAAGATGGAAACAGAGTTAGAAGAGTTAGGTGTCATTAGCCATAGAATATCAGCTAATTCGCTAAATATGGATTCCATCGAAAATATCTACAGGTTTGAATTCAACCAGAACATCGATCATGATAATGTTAGTATAATAACTCTTGATGCCTTAATCAGTACCGGTAATATCAATTTGCTGGAAAAAGACCTGTATAATAGTCTCATGCGTTTAAATGATGTTCAGAAGAAAACAAATCAGAATATAGAACTCAATAAAGAGTTTTTTATGATCTATTCAACAAGAATAAATGTGCCGTTTAATGATGACTGGAATGCTTTTAGTGGAGAAGCTCTTGAGCGTATATGGAAAGACATTGATAAAAAGGCATTCTTAAGGGATTTCAGTGCGGCATTGAGCTCTAAGGTATTAATAAACAAATTCATCATAGAGGCACAAAAAGAATGGTTAGATGAAACGGAACTGGTTTTTAAAAAGCTTAATGAACAGGATTTGGAGAGAAAATAACCTTTAACTAATAAACTAAGACAAGCTGGGAAATGGGCGTAAAAACCACCACGTTCAATCCTGATATTCATTTAATTTAATTAATACCAATAAACTATGAACTTAGAATTATCGAACAAAAATGCAGTTGTAACCGGAGGCAGCAAAGGCATAGGCCGAAGTATAGCCCTAAATCTTGCAAACGAAGGATGTAATGTTGCACTATGCGCAAGAGGAAAAGAGTCGCTGGAAAAAACTAAAAATGAACTCTTAAAAACGGGAGTAAAGGTTTTCACTTCAGTTTGTGATGTCGGGAATAAAAATCAACTGGATGAGTTTTTAGAAAACTCAAAAAAGACACTGGGGAGCATTGACATACTGGTTAATAATGTTTCAGCGTTACGTTTTGGCGACGAAGAACAAGATTGGGAGGCATCAATCAATCTGGATTTACTGGCAAGTGTACGGGCTACAAAAAAGGTTGTCCCCTGGATGATTGATCAGGGAGGTGGAAACATTTTATTTATCTCTTCAATTTCAGGACTCGAATCCGGATCGCCACCTTCTTATGCTGCCGTAAAAGCGGCTTTAATCAGTTATTCAAAAACATTATCAACGCAACTGGCACCCAATAACATTAGGGTAAATACCATTGCTCCCGGTTCCATTGAGTTTGAAGGTGGTTTATGGGATCAGATGAAACAAAACAATCGTGAATTTTACGATATGGCCCTGGCATCAGTTCCATCCGGGCGACTTGGAACACCTGACGAAATAGGGAAAGTAGCTGCATTTTTGGTTTCGCCATGTGCAAGTTGGATTACCGGCGCTTGTATTTCGGTTGATGGTGGACAACACAGGTTTAATCTTTAAAAAACAAATTATGAAAAGAGTATTAACGTGGATCTTCCTTTTTGCACTGCTAAGTACTGCATGTAACAACAAAAAAAGTGTGGAACTAAAAACTAAGAATATGAAAAGTCAATTAGCTCTTTCAGGAGATTTAAACATCCCTGATGCCATTTTTAACTATTCTGCTATCGGACAAGGAATTCCGTGTATCCTGTTTGCAGGGGCCGAAAACCTCGATAAGAACTTATTACCCGAAGAATTCCTGAAACACTTTAATGTGATAGGTGCAAATGCGGATCATCTGCCGGAAGAAGTAATTAATAAACTTACTATCGATGATATCCTTGATGACATAGAAAGGGCAAGGAAATACCTCGAAATAGATAAAGTTGTAGTTTTTGGGCATTCCATGTTTAGTACTTTACCGCTCGATTATGCATTGAAATACCCCGACAATGTGCGGTTTACTCTTTTAACAGGTTCTGCACCGGCATTTAATGAAAGATATTTTCAGGCTTTGGATGAATATTGGGAATCGTTTGCAACGCCGGAACGAAAAGAAATCTATCAGTCGAGGATGGACAGTTTAATGGCAACCGATATGACTTCATTAACTTTAGGAGAACAATTTATAAAACAATACCTTGCCGCTGCACCCAAATACTTTTACAATCCAACCTTCGACTGCAGCGACGCCTGGAAAGACGTGGAAGTAAATATGAACTTCGTTGATCATTACTTCGGCAAACTTTTATCAAGTAGAGATAATTCGGAAGTATATAAATCTTTAAGTGTTCCAACACTTATCATTTCCGGCAAATACGATTTTGCCTGCCCGCATATTTTGTGGGACGGTATTGCAGAAGAAATCCCGACTGCTAAATACGTCCTGTTCGAAAACGCAGGGCATAATCCAATGCTCGAAATTCCGGATGAATACACAAATACAGTACTCGGTTGGGTGGAATCATTAAAATAAATGTAGTGTTACAAATGAGAACAGTGAGGTAGAATTATTTCGCAAAAGAAGGAGTAGGCTGTTAACCAAATAGAAGCTGTAAATAAATATTAACATAGACAGAGAAATTTCAATAATTTTTAGTGATACATTCTTCTTCAGTTCAAAGGATTGATGGAACGAGTTAAAATCGATTAGGAAAATTTTGAAGTTTAGTTTCTGATATCCCAAAAAAGTGCCAGCTTTGTCTGAGAAATATTAAGGTACGTTCATGAAAGATATTATCCGAAAAAGAGTAGCCTCCCTCCGCAACGAAATCAAGAAAACAGGAATCGATGCCTGGTACATTTCAGGTACCGATCCGCATTCGAGCGAATACCTGCCCAAACGCTGGGAGACGCGTGAATTTATTGCTGGCTTTACCGGGTCTTACGGAATGGTTGCACTTACTGCTGACAAGGCTGCACTATGGACTGATACACGCTATTTTTTACAGGCCACAGAAGAATTGGAAGGTACCGGAATCGATATGATGAAACTACGTGTGACCGATGCTATCCCGCCTGAAAAATGGCTGGGAATGAATTTACCGGCCGGCAGCAAAGTGGGACTCGACGCGCAAACCGTTAGCATCAACGATTTCAGGAATCTTCATAAAGGACTACTAAAAAAAGATATAGAACTGGTAGAAACTTCCGATCTGCTGGAAGCGATTTGGGAGAACCGTCCGAAAATTCCAAACGAAAAGGCTTTTGAACTGGATTTGCAATATGCCGGTGTTAGCCGGGTTGAGAAGCAGCAAAAAATAGCAGAAGAACTGGCAGCGTTAAAAGCCGATCTGCACGTGGTTTCCATGCTCGACGAACTGGCCTGGCTTTACAACCTGCGTGGCTCCGACATTCCATATAATCCGGTTTTTACAGCTTATGCAGTGGTTGGCAAAGACGTAAATGTACTTTTTGTCGATCCTGTAAAAATCGATGAGGGCTTAAAAACAAAACTCGAAGCCGATGGTATTCAGTTAAAGCATTACAACGAGTTTTACAATTACCTGGCGGAGATAGCCGGTAAAACTGTTTTTGTTGATCCGTCGACATTGAATTATGCGGCCTATAGTGCGCTGGTAAACAATAACGAGATAGTAGAAGGTACTTCGATTGTTGCCATTCTGAAGGCACTCAAAAATGAAACGGAACTCGAAGGTTTTCGCAGTGCCATAAAAAAGGACGGAGTGGCTCTGGTTGAGTTTTTATACTGGTTAAAGGGAACCATTGGCATACAGCCGCTGACGGATTATGAAATGGGAGTGAAACTGGCTGAATTCCGCTCAAAACAGGATGGATTTAAAGGTGAAAGTTTTCCGCCGATCGTGGGCTATAAAAGTCGCGGTGCACTGGTTCACCTGCATATTGGTCCCGATGACGGGAAACCACTGGAAGCCGATGGAGTTGTACTTTTCGATTCGGGTGGCCAGTACCTGGATGGAACCACCGATATTACCCGCACGGTAGCTTTAGGTGCTGTTTCCGATCAATTTAAAACCGATTTTACTTTGACCTTGAAAGGAATGATCGGTTTGACACAGGCCAAATTCCCTTATGGCGTAAAAGGTTGCCACCTCGATATTCTGGCGCGGCAGGCACTTTGGCAAAATGGCATGAATTACGGTCATGGTACCGGACACGGTGTGGGACATTTTCTGAATGTTCACGAAGGACCAATGGCGATCCGACTTGAATACAACGAAAATCTGATGCTTCCGGGACAGGTACTTTCCAACGAACCTGCCTTTTACCGCGAAGGAGAATACGGTCTGCGTACCGAAAATATGATGGTTTGCGTGGAGCGTGAGACCACCGAATTCGGGCGTTTTCTTGGTTTTGATACGCTTACTTTATGTCCGATCGATACTTCGCTGATCAAGGTTGAGTTACTAAACGAAAAAGAAAGAACCTGGCTGAATGAATATCACCAGTGGGTGAATGAGGAATTAAAACCCTTGCTGAATGAAAAGTATCATGCGTTTCTGGATGAGTTGACAGAGGAAATTTAAGTATCGTAAGTAACAGTTTCCTCGCTATTCTGCCAGTGACAATTTTGCGGGAAGATCCTGAAACAAGTTCTCCCGAAGGGATCACTTCGTGGAGGATGACGCTCATAAGATTCATTACAGGATGCCACTAGATACGTCATGCTGAATTTATTTCAGCATCTCTGTCTTCGCCTTATACCTAAAGTATTTTGGAAGCGGAACAACTGTCATTCCAATCCCGAGCACTCGGGAGAGGAATCTATCACTTATTCCTACTCTTTAGTTTGAAACAGGCTGGATTCAATTCTTTCTTCTCCAAAACAAAAGCAAACCATTCATGAGATGGGCAAAAGCGATCAGCAGGTTGCCTAACAATTCATGGTGCAGCTGGTTGACGAGTTTGCCGGATAATGCGATTAATCCGCCAGTGATCATGGCAGCGGCCACATTTTTACGGTTCACTTTTAATTGAAGCAATCCGGCAAGTGTTGGCACTACAAACGCACCCGAAAAAAAGGTTAGTGCCAGCAGCAGCGACTGAATGATGGACGTAACAAAGAGTGCAATAACAATGCTCAAAATTCCCAATCCAACAATAAGAAAACGAGTCAACCTGAGGGCTTGTTTCTTGTCCAGATCACCGGTGATCAATTCGCTCATGATCATGGAAGAAGTTAGAAGGGTAGTATCGGCCGACGACATAACTGCTGAAAGCAGTGCCGCCAGGAAAAGTCCGTAAGCCCAGGCCGGCAACAGGTGTTCGGCAAAACTAACAATGCCTTCGCCCGATGCTTTGGAGTAAACTCCCAAATAAGTCAGACCAAATGAAACAGGAACCAGAATCGCTGCCACCAGAATAACGCTTTGTGAAGCGGTGCGCTCATCTCTGGCACAGAAAACACGCGAATAAATATCGGGACCAACAATAAAAGTCACCGAGTAGGTGATCAGCAAAATCATCAGATCTACCCATCCAAACGAGGCATTAAACAGACTGTTGATTTTAAGCGGCTCAATGTTCTGTTCGTGCTGCGGATGCGTAGTAAACATTAAAATGGCAATCATTCCTGCCAGTATCAGCAGCGATTGCAGGGCATCGGTTTTTAAAATGCTGAGTTGTCCGCCCAGCAGCGTATAAACGATAAATACTACTCCCGCTAAAAGTGCAGCTTGTTGATATCCGATGGTATTCAATCCGCTAAGTATTTTTGCCGCTGCGATGATCTGCGCTGCAACAATTCCCAGCCAGGCCAGCGGTATAATGATCGAAGCAATGATCTCAGCCCGTTTACCATAAAAACGGCCGAGTAATTCTGGTAAGGTAAAATGCCCGAATCGACGGACATATTTTGAAATGGGAACAAGTATGAAAAGTCCGAGCGCGGCACTGAACAAAAACCAGAGTGCTGCCCAACCGAGTTTCTGGCTGAGCTCGATAGTGCCCAGAACGGCAGAACCTCCCAGGATGGTGGCCAGTAAACTTCCGGAAACCTGCCACATGCCCGCTTTTTTCCCGGCCACATAATAATCGCCGGGTTGCTTTATGCGGAAGGCCGAGTAGACGCCAATTCCGACGATAAAAACAAAATAGGCTATGATAGTTAATTCAACTTGCATAATCTGTTGCTGCAAAGATCGAAATTCTTCAACAAATTCATAAATTCGTTATTCATTAAAATCCTGATCATGAAGAACACTATTTTTTTACTTGCCGTTATCTTTCTATTTTTGTCGGCCTGTTCACAAAAAGAAAAGATAATGCCGCCTGTAGCGAAGAAAATTCCCAAAGAGCTTACCATTCACGGTGATACCCGGATCGATAACTATTACTGGTTGAATCAGCGGGAAAATCCTGAAGTTATTGCCTACCTCGAAGCTGAAAATGCCTACAAGAATGAGGTGATGAAACCTACCGAAGAACTTCAGGAGAAGCTGTACAACGAGATTAAATCTAAGATCAAAGAAGAGGACGAATCAGTGCCGTACAAAAAGAATGGTTACTACTATTACACCAAAACAGAAGCCGGAAAGGAATATTACCTGCTTTGTCGTAAAAAAGGAAACCTCGATGCCGAAGAGGAGATTTTGCTGGATGTGAACCAAATGGCTGAAGGGCATGAATATTACGCCCTTGGTGGATATTCGGTAAGTAAAGACAATAAAATTTTGGCTTATGGTGTAGACACCGTGAGCCGTAGAAAATACACCATCTATTTTAAAAATCTGGAAACCGGTGAATTGTACAAAGACGCCATTCCATTAACTACCGGTGGTGCGGTTTGGGCCAACGATAACAAGACGGTGTACTACACGCTGAAGGACGATGTGACTTTACGTTCGGAGAAAATTATGAAACACACCCTTGGAACTTCAGCAGAAGACGACCAGGTGACGTTTTATGAAGACGATGAAACCTTTGATGTATTCATCTACAAAAGCAAAACCGACGAATACCTTTTCATCGGGAGCGAAAGCACATTGACTTCGGAATACCGCTACCTGGATGCCAATCATCCTGAAGGCGAATTTAAGATCATACAACCACGTATCCGCGAACTGGAATATTCGGTGGATCAGGCGGGTGATTACTTTTACATCCGTACGAACCTTGATGCGCAGAACTTCCGCCTGATGCGAACTCCACTTAATGCCACCGAAAAAGAGAATTGGGAAGAAGTGATCCCGCATCGCGATGATGTTTATTTTTCCGATTTCGATGTGTTCAAGGACTATTTGGTGCTTACCGAACGCAAAGAAGGAATCAGTAATATACGGGTGATGCCGTGGAAAGGAGAGGAGTATTTCATCGATTTTGATGAAGAAGTGTATTCGGTGCATTCGAGTGTTAACATGGACTTTGATACCGACTTTTTCCGCTTTAGTTATACTTCCATGACGACTCCGCTCTCTGTTTTCGATTTTAACCTGAAAACAAAGGAACGGACCTTGTTGAAGGAGCAGGAAGTTTTAGGCGGATACGATAAGAACAACTACGAAACCAAACGAATTTATGCCACTGCGATGGACGGAACAAAAATTCCGATGTCGATCGTTTACAAAAAGGGAATGCAGAAAGATGGAAATAATCCTGCATTGATCTACGGCTACGGTTCGTACGGCTATACCCGTGATCCCTCTTTCTCGGTGGCGCGTTTACCTTTGCTCGATCGTGGCTTTGTTTATGCGATCGCTCATATTCGTGGAAGCCAGATCTATGGCCGCCAATGGTACGAAGATGGAAAGCTGCTCAAGAAAATGAACACCTTTACCGATTTTAACGACTGTGCACAGTTCCTGATCGACGACGGTTACACCAATTCTGAAAAACTGTTTGCCATGGGCGGAAGTGCCGGCGGACTGCTGATGGGAGCCTGCATCAACCTGAAGCCCGAATTGTACAACGGTGTGATTGCTGCAGTTCCGTTTGTTGATGTGGTGACGACGATGCTTGATGAAAGCATACCGCTTACCACCAGCGAATTCGATGAATGGGGAAATCCGAAAGAGGAAAAATATTATTACTACATGAAGTCGTATTCGCCCTACGATAATGTAGTTGCCAAAGATTATCCGGCTTTACTGGTGACCACTGGTTTGCACGATTCGCAGGTACAATACTGGGAACCTGCCAAGTGGGTGGCCAAACTCCGCGATTTGAAAACCGATGACAACCTGCTGATCTTCCACATTAATATGGATTATGGACACGGAGGTGCATCCGGGCGTTTTGAGTGGATCAAGGAAACTGCGCTGGAATATGCCTTTATATTCGATCAGTTGGGGATAAAAGAATAAAGGCGATTTAAAACTATTTGGAAAGAAAAAGGATCCGATCCATTCAAAGGGATCGGATCCTTTACTTTGAACATTCAACGCTGAACTGGCGTAGCCTATGCTTTCAGCTTTTTGTATTTAAATCGTTTTGGTGCTTCACCGCCCATGCGTTTTTTGCGGTTCTCTTCGTATACCGAGAACGTGCCTTCAAAGTAGTGAACGTGACCTTCGCCCTCGAACGCCAGAATGTGAGTGGCAATGCGATCTAAGAACCAGCGGTCGTGAGAAATGACAACGGCACAACCTGCAAAATTATCAAGACCTTCTTCCAGTGCACGCAGCGTGTTTACATCGATGTCGTTCGTCGGCTCATCAAGCAGCAACAGGTTGCCTTCCGACTTTAGTGCCAACGCCAGGTGCAGACGGTTACGTTCTCCACCCGAAAGCACACCGCATTTCTTTTCCTGGTCGGCACCCGAAAAGTTAAAGCGAGAAACATAAGCACGAGCATTGGCTTGTTTGTTGCCCAGCATAATGGTTTCGGTTCCTCCCGAAATCACTTCGTAAACCGATTTATTCGGATCGATGGCTTTGTGGGTCTGATCGACATAACTGGTTTTAACGGTTTCACCGATTTCAATGCTTCCGGCGTCGGCTTCCAGCTGTTTCATGATCAGTTTGAACAAAGTGGTTTTACCCGCACCATTCGGACCGATAACACCGATAATACCTGCGGGCGGAAGTTGAAAACTGAGGCCTTCAAAAAGAATGCGGTCGCCAAACCCTTTTTTCACGCCTTCCATTACCACTACTTTATCCCCCAGTCGCGGACCATTCGGGATAAATATCTCAAGACGTTCTTCTTTTTGTTTAGCGTCTTCGTTCAGCATTTTATCATAGGCACTCAAACGGGCCTTGCTTTTGGCATGCCGCGCTTTCGGAGCCATTCGCACCCATTCCAGTTCGCGTTCAAGCGTTTTCCTGCGCTTCTGGCTGCCTTTTTCTTCCTGCTCCAGACGTTTTGCTTTTTGCTCGAGCCACGAACTGTAATTCCCTTTCCACGGGATTCCCATGCCACGGTCGAGCTCAAGGATCCAACCCGCAACATTATCAAGAAAATAACGGTCGTGGGTAATGCAGATTACCGTGCCTTTATACTGGTCAAGGTGAGCTTCCAGCCACTGGATACTTTCGGCATCGAGGTGGTTGGTAGGCTCATCGAGCAAAAGTACATCAGGTTCTTTAAGTAGAAGGCGACACAGTGCCACCCGGCGGCGTTCTCCACCCGAAAGTTCGCTGATGGGCTGATCATCGGGTGGACACTGCAAAGCATCCATGGCACGCTCCAGTTTGCTGTCGAGGTTCCAGGCATCCAGCGCATCCATTTTCTCCTGCAGTTGCGCCTGCTCATTCATCAGTTCCTCCATTTTATCCGGATTCTCATACACTTCCGGCTGACCAAACAACTGATTGATCTCCTCGTAGCGGTTCAGCACATCAACAGTTTCCTGCATGCCTTCTTTTACCACATCGATCACTGTTTTGCTTTCATCAAGCTGTGGCTCCTGTTCGAGCAGGCCAACCGAGTAGCCCGGTGCAAAAACCAGCTCGCCGTTAAAAGCTTTATCCTGTCCGGCAATAATGCGCAGCAAGGTGGATTTACCTGATCCGTTCAAACCAATAATACCGATTTTCGCGCCCAGGAAAAACGAAAGCGAAATGTCCTTGATCACTGTTTTTGATGGCGGGTAGGTTTTACTCACCTTGTACATCGAAAAAATTATCTTCTTGTCGTCGCTCATTTTTCTTGTTTTATTGTCGGTGCAAAAATACAACAGAAAGTGGAATTTAGTTTTGAAAGAAGTTAAAACTGAAAAAGTGATGAATATGAAGAAAGTAACAAGCGAAAAGTCATTTCTTGTTGCAAATGACACTGATTATATCAGGTAATTAAAACCACAAACCTGAAAAATCGTATAAAGAATAACTACAGGTACCACAGGGGCTTGTAAGTAATTTTTTCATAGAAATAACTTAATTGGGTTAAGTTATGTAGCATCCCTACTTTTGCAGGGATGCTTTCTTGTTTATAGAAGCTGTTCACAGCATAGTTTGAAACACATAATGACAGAAGTGTGATACATTCATTTTTCCATTTAGTGGAATAACAATACTTATTGAAGGCAATAAAATTTAAAAATCTTCAACACGGGAAGAGAATAATATCCAATTATGATTCCAACAATTTTTATCTAATAGCTAATTTGAATTTCTTAAATATCCCAGGATAAAATTCGTCTCAAAATTCAAATTAAATAATTGTTCGGGTTGATGTGACTATGGTATTTTTTTGTGTTGAATTAGACGGTAGTATTCAAAAGAAAAGAGGCTACCAAGATGGAAGCCTCTAAACTCTAAATCTAAGCAGGTAAAGAACCTGAACTTATTATAATTCTACCGGTAATATTACTGTATCAATAACGTGGATTATTCCGTTTGATGCTGAAATGTTAGCTCCGATAATATTTGCGCTGTTTCCAACCGCATCAATCGAAAGGTCTGGGTTCACATCAAAAGTGGCTCCTAATAAGGTTTCGATCGTACGGGTTCCGTTTTTAGGAACTACACTGTTAGCTGCACGACGTCCGTCAGTAACATGGTAAAGCAGCACATTTGCAACAGTTCCTTCACCAAGTGCTGCATCAATAGCAGTAAATGGGTCGTTAGGATCTACTCCGGTAGCGACTACCAAATCAATAAATGCCTGGTCGGTTGGTGCAAATACAGTATACTGGTCACCACCTGCAAATACATCGGTCAATCCAGCATATTCAAGAGCTGCAAGTAACAAAGTGAACTGAGGCTCACTAGCTTCTGTTGAGGCGACAACAATTTCGGCAATAGTTGCATCTCCTTTTTTAGGTGCGGCTTTACTTTTCTCAGCTGACTTCGTTTCAAGCTCTGCTTGCGTGGGTACATAATCATCACTGGCTTTATCACAACTTACTGCAAATAAAGCAACTGCAAAAATAGCTACAAGGGTTAAACTTCTCAAGTTCAAAGCCCTTTTCAAATTCAAATTTTTCATTATGTTTATATTTTAGAATTAAAGTTTCAACAAATATAACGAAAAAGACCATGAAGTGTTTATGTAAATTATATAAATATTAAACAAAAATGGTGTTTGAATATATAAAAATGCCTGTAAAGGCCTTTTAATATAGGGAATAATATGAAAGTTAAAAAAAGTTAAATGTATTATGGAGATGAACTTTATTCATACAAATACTCAATATTGAGACTGAATGTCTCCTTTTCTCTTGTCCTATTCTAAATGGATTTCTATTTCTTGATGTATTTAAAGAAAATCCGTAGTGGAAGTTATTAAAGTCAAACGGATTCCAACTATTTTCCCCTCAATTTTTTCCTTGTCATATTCAGCAGCCACCTGGAATAATTGTAAAGGTGTATTCCCCAGAATACGATCAACAACAGTCCGAGTTTGGAATGTACTTCACGAAGTACCTCTGCCAGTTTGGTGCCGTCGAATGTCCACCAGGCCAAAAGTGCAGTGAGTGCACACATCAGAAAAACAATAAGCTGTGTGAGGTTCATGCCGCTGTTATTCCCTTTCAGCTTAAAGGTGAACAGTTGTTTGAGCCAGTTAATATGCATCATCAGGTGCGTGATGATGATTGGAATAATAACAAGTGCCGTGATTTGGTGAATGGTCAACCACTGATGCCCGTTCAACCTCAAAGTTGGAAGCTTTTCATCAAATCCGCTGTGGTAACGCAACACGATGATGCCCGTGGAAAGTAGAAATAGAAAAGGCAAAAACGAAAACAGATTGAATACATAATTCCGCGTTGCTTTTGATATTTTCTTTTCGGGTTGAGCCATTTTCTTTGTCATAAAGAATTGCAATTATACATCGTTTCGGTATTTTGAGCAAAATGTTTGCGTGTTGCCCGATGAAAAAATTACTACCGAATTTTCCTTCCTATTTCGCATTTCTCATTTTTGATAGTAAATTAGAAGTACTAAAAACGATACAAAATGGAAGTACTTGGAATTGATTTTGGCGGATCGGGAATTAAAGGAGCGATAGTGGATATCAAAACCGGTGAACTGGTGACCGAACGACACCGCATTGAAACGCCGCAACCCGCAACACCGGAAGCCGTGTCGGAAATAATGGCGGAACTTATTCAACATTTCGACTGGAAAGGAAAGGTAGGTATCGGAGTGCCGGCCGTGGTAAAAAACGGCGTGGTATTGACCGCTGCCAATATCGATAAGAGCTGGATCGGACAGACCATCAACAAACAGTTGTCGGAGAAAACCGGATGCGAAGTGGAATGCATTAACGATGCCGATGCTGCCGGAATTGCCGAGATACACTTTGGTGCCGGTGCAAAAGTTAAAGGGATGGTGTTCTTGCTGACCGTTGGTACCGGGATCGGAACTGTTATTTTTATCGATAAACACCTGGTTCCCAATCTCGAACTGGGCCACCTGGAGTTTAAAAAGAAATCGATTGAATTGTATGCCGCCGACTCGGTGCGAAAACGCAAAGACCTTTCGTGGAAGGAGTGGGGTAAGCGTTTTAACAAAGCACTGGCTTATTACGAAAAAATGTTTAATCCGAACCTGTTTATCGTTGGGGGAGGAGTCAGCAAAAAGATGGAGAAATTTCAGGATCAGATCGATCTGGACACGCCTGTTGTTCCTGCCGAAATGGAAAACAATGCGGGAATTATTGGTGCGGCTTTAAACCTGGTTTATAAATAACAGTTTTGTCGTTGGAGAAAATGCAATCGACGGGTACTTTAACAATCCGACGGGAATTGTGAGGTACCAACAAAATAATGGGGGATAAAGATGCTGTCTTTATCCCTCATTAAAGTGTAAGTAAGTATCCCTGAATTATTTCTCAACGTCATAGCCGGCATCTTTCCAGGCACCATAATTACCTTCCAAACGATAGACGTTTTCAAATCCGGCATCTTCCATTAGCTGCGCTCCCGCCATTGCCGGCGAATCTGCATGGCAATACACCAGATATGATTTGGTTTTATCCATACCGGCGATCAGTTCCGATAAGGAAGTTCCTCCGGCACCTGCATTGGCATTGGTTGCACCGGGCAAATGTCCGTCGCTGAAATATGGCGATACATCGAAAATGGCTTTAAAATCACCTGCCTCAATTTTTGTTTTTGCGTCAGCGGCTGCAATATCAGCAAATGAAACATTGTCCCAGGCACCGTAATTGCCTTCCAAACGATAAACATTGGTAAAGCCGTTCTCTGCCATTAGCTGAGCACCGGCAATCGATGGCCCATCGGCGTGACAGTACACCAAATATTTAAGGTTCTTATCCAATCCGTCCAGCATCGTTCCCAATCCTTCAACGCTACCTGCATTTGTGGCAAAGGGCAGGTGTCCCTGAGCGTAATACGGTGATACATCGAATATCGCGTCATAGGGTGAAATGGATGCGTCATCAACCAATTCGCTTTTTAACTGCCCGGCCATAACATCCGTATATAATTTCTCCGTTGTTGGTGTTTCAACATCATAACCGGCATTAACCCAGGCACCAAAATTACCTTCTAACCGGTATACGTTTTCAAAACCGGCATCTTCCATTAGCTGGGCTCCGGCCATGGCCGGGCCATCGGCATGGCAATACACAAGATAGGTCTTGGAATTGTCCATCCCTGCAATCAATTCCGAAAGATCGGTTCCTCCGGCACTTGCATTGGCATTCATAGCTCCGGGTAAATGCCCTTCGCTGAAATGAGGTGAAACATCAAAAATGGCCTCAAAATCACCTGCGTCAATTTTTGCTTTTACCACAGCAGCGGCAATGTCTACAAACGAAACATCGTCCCAGGCGCCGTAGTTGCCCTGTAATCGATGTACATTCGAAAATCCGTTTTCCACCAACAACTCGGCACCGGCAATCGATGGGGCATCGGAATGACAATAAACCAAATAGCTACGGTTTTTATCCAAACCGTCCAGCATATTTTCCAAACCATCTACACCTCCGGTATTGGTGGCAAAAGGAAGATGCCCCTGGTCGTATGCAGGCGATACATCAAATATAGCTTCATAAGGTGTAATGGATGCATCATCAACTAAATCGCTTTTTAACGGGGTGGACATAACATCGGTATACGTCGTTTCGACTATTGGATCATCATCATCTTTATCGCAAGCGGATAAAAGGAATAGAGATACAGCCAACATCATCGGGATTGTTTTAAATGCATTTTTCATGATAATCTGTTTATTCTTTATTATATAACAAAGCAACACTGATATTATCACAGATTTATCACAAAAGTTTCAAATCTTTATTATTGTGAAGTGTTGGCGGAATTCAAACTATCGTGTTTCCTGATTTCATCGCACAGTTGTGGGGTCCGGTGTGATTTGTATTTAATTGTGTCTTACAATCTTCGATTTCTAAGTTGGTGGAATCCGGAAATCGTCAATGCTGTGGCTGCCAGTATGACAACAGTCCAAAGAAAAATAGCGCCCGTATAAGCTGTTGACGCTTTTTTACCCGTTCCCTCCGAAAATAGATCCTCGATCCGGATCATCGTTCGGCCTTTTGCCAGTTCTTCATCTACTTTCAGCACCACCACTTCATCGTATTGATGCCAGTGGTATAAATAGATTACGCCGTTTTTTAAGTCGAAAATATTCGAATAGAGGGTAGTATTAAAAATCCCTTTTTCATGTACCGATTCCAAGATGGATTTAAAAGCTTCAACGGTCAACTCATCCTGGCTTGTTATCTCCTGAAGTGCCTTTTCTGTTGTGTGGTATCGCTTGCAGGGATATTCCAGGGCATTATCGGTATTCGCCTTATTAAAATTGGTCGAGATTAAAAAGTTCTCACCTTTCTCTTTTCTTGTAAATGCCAATTCTCCGTTTTTATCAACACTTATTACCACAGCACCGCCGGCGGCATCGGCAAAGTTCAGCTGGTAGGCAATTTTTCCCGATTTGGGGTACCAGTTGCTTCGCCTGTACTTTTTTGCCAGTTCTATGGCTTCCTCAACAGTTGCTGCCTTTCGTAAGATCAGCACCGGAATCCACATTTCAAAATCCTCGTAAGGCGGAGCGTATGTTGGCGGAGCGTCAAGTTCTTCATGCAAATTTATCCTTGATTTAGACAAGGCATTGGCATCGAAACAAAGGCCTTTTTCGTTGATTCCACCCTGGTGCGAATAGTCTTTAAAACCCAGGTAAACACTGCTGTAATTACTATCGGTGGCCGGGTCAGTCCACAAATAGGTTTTGGGTTTGTAAAAGTCTTCGTTATTACCAAATAAAACTTTATCGCCAATTGCTGCGGAAAAGATCGTACACGAGCCCGGAACAGGGTCCCTCAGTTTATTCTGCTTTGTTCCAGTTAGAAAGAGTACCCCTGTGGCTATGGCAAACAGAGTTCCGATTATGAGGTAATGTTTATTTTTTGACAGGTTCATCGGCTTCCAAACTACGTCTTTTTTGTTTCGGACAGGTAAAAATTTCGGTAAACAGCCGATCCTACACGGGCAACGGTTTTAATTTTTACAGACAGGCCGACGAATCCCTTACCTAGCGGAATGTAATTCCCACTTTTTAATAGAGCCGCGTGAATAAATCATCTTCAACAAAAACTTTATCATTTTGATTAACAGAAGATTTCAGATGCTGCATTTTATTTATTTGCCGGACACCGACAGAACATTTTAATTCACCCTCCTGTTAATAAGATAAATGCATCCTTAACTACTAATTTAAATTCAATATTATGAAACTCATTTTTACCTTACTGGCCATTATGGTCTTTCAATTCACTTTAAACGCCACAGTCTGGCGTGTGAACAATGATGACAATACGGCTGATTTTGCCGATATTATTGACGCCCACGACGATGCCGGCGTGCAATCGGGCGATATATTAATGGTGGAAGGATCCAATACCACCTACACTTCATTTACGTGTACGAAATCGTTAACGATAATTGGCCCGGGCTATTTGCTCACAGAGAATTATGAAAGTGCTCATATCTTACCTGCAAATATCAATAGAATAATTTTCGAAGATGGATCTCAGGGATCCTCTGTTTATGGAATGTCATTTATTTCCGCCGGCGGGACACCTATAGTTTTAACAGATGAAATTACCATAGAGCGTTGTTACATTAGTGCAGGACTTCCGGTTAAAAATGCCAAAAACGTTAGAATTATCAATAACAATATGCATAGCGTCGGGGACTATTATAACGGTACCGGTCCGTTTAGCGATGTTTATATTAACAATAATATTATTCGCAACAAAATGGGCGCTTCCGCGGGAAGTCATATCGTTACATTTAATAACAATATTTTGTTAGGTGACTCATACGGATTTAACGCCGAATATTTCAGAAATAATATTGTTTGGCAAAATGATGCCTTAATAAAAGTAAACAGCGCATACATAGAAAACAACATTGCATCTAACAATATCTTAACGGGCGATAATTTAAATGTTGAGAATATTCAGGATTTGTTTGTTGGCGGTGATAGTCCGGATGCGAAATATAAACTCGCCGAAGGCTCGGAGGCTATCGGGGCTGGTTTTGGTGGAACAGATTGTGGTATTTTTGGCGGAGAAGATCCCTACATAATTTCAGGCTTGCCGCCTGTGCCGGTAATAACCGAACTGAGTGTCGATGACGCAAGCATTTCAGAAAATGGTTTGCAGGTTAAAATAACGGTTCGTTCGAACTAAGCTTGTCACATAAACTTTATAGCTATGAAACATTTATTGGCCATAACAATGCTTTGCACATTATTCGCATTTACTGTGTTGGCAAGTGAAACAGAAAGGATTGATGGTATTAACACTACAGCTCCCGAATTTGTAGACTTATTTGATTATCAACATTTGCCTGAAGGTGATACTAGCGGTAACCTGGACGAGATCCTGAACAACTCATTTAAAGTCGAAGAGAGCTCGGTGCAAAATGAAATCGGGCGAATTGAATATTTTATAAACAGCGATCCTGGCTTTGGCAACGGAATTTCGTTGGATTTTACCCTGGATAACAGCGATGCCTACGTTAGTGAAAATATAGACGTATCGCAGTTTGATGAAGGATTTAATTTCTTTTATGTACGATCACAAACTGTATCGGGCGCCTGGGGAATGACAGTTAAGCGGGCATTTTTTCTGAAGAGTGACTCAAAACCGGGTATTAAGTCACTTGAATATTATTTTACAGGCGAAGGCGGTTTTAGCAGTTCGGTTTATAATTACCAACTCGAAAACAGTGAAGAAAGTTTTGTATTTGGCCCCGACGTTTCAGAATTAAGTTTTGCCAATGATTATACCATGCATGTCTGGGCAATCGACTCTATGGACAGAAGAAGTTTTGAGGCATCGATGGATTTTACCTACCAGGATAACCAGGTTGGGATTAACGACATCGTAATCAACAGGAATTTTATCTACCCCAATCCTGCAACAGAAGTTATTAACCTGAAGCTTGATAATCAGCTTATCGAAAATTCGACACAGTTTCGTATTCTCAGTATAGATGGCAAGATTTATAAGCAGGCTAATATGAATACATTAACCGATCCTTCCTTTAATATTGCGCATTTGCCAAAAGGAAAATATTTTATTCAGTTAATGGGCGAAAGAATCTATATGAGTTCGTTTATCAAACAATAAAAGAACTGAGGTTTGATGTAAAGTTTTTATATCTTGGGATCTAAACCTGTTACTTATGCAAATGAACAAGTCTTTTTCACTGTTTATTCCCCTTTCTGCTTTTTTGTTAATCCTTGGATTCTCCTCAAAGTCCGTTGCCCAGTATTTACCTGCAGATCCGGTAAAGATCGATGTGGATTTTAGCGCTTCAGTAGGTGAAATGGATCCTGTTTGGGCATTTTGGGGACACGACGAACCGAATTACACCTACATGAAAGACGGCCAAAAGCTGCTGACGGAACTTGCTGAACTGAGTCCTGTTCCTGTTTTTATGCGCGTGCATAGTTTGCTGGTCACCGGTGAAGGAACTCACGCCTTAAAGTGGGGTTCAACCAATGCATACACCGAAGATGAAGACGGCAACCCGGTCTACGACTGGACCATCATCGACAAAATATTCGATTCCTACATCGAGCGCGGAATGAAACCAATGGCTCAGATTGGGTTTATGCCAAAAGCTTTATCCTCCAAGCCCGAGCCTTACCGCCACTACTGGAAGCCGGGTGCCAAATACGAAGAAATTTACACAGGTTGGGCTTATCCTCCAAACGATTATGAGAAATGGGCCGAGCTGGTTTATCAGTGGGTAAAGCACTCCGTCGACCGTTATGGCAGGGAAGAAGTGGAAAGCTGGTACTGGGAGGTATGGAACGAGCCCAACATCGGGTACTGGCAGGGAACGCTGGAAGAATACATTAAGTTGTATGATTACAGTTCCGATGCCGTAAAACGTGCGCTGCCTACGGCAAAAATCGGTGGTCCCGAAACAACTGGTCCTGGATGGGATCAGGCAGCAGATTACCTCAAAAAGTTTCTGGATCATGTAAGCCACGGCAAAAATTATGCGACCGGCGAAACAGGCTCTCCACTTGATTTTATCACTTTCCACGCCAAAGGAAATCCGAAAGTAGTGGATGGCATGGTGCAGATGAACATGGGAGCCCAGTTGAACGACATCAGCAAAGGTTTTGAGATCGTGGCTTCTTACCCCGAGTTCAAAGATCTGCCGATCATCATCGGAGAGTCGGATCCTGAAGGCTGCGCCGCCTGTTCCGAAGCCGATTATCCGCACAATGCCTACCGCAACGGCACCATGTATTCGAGTTATACCGCAGCTTCTTTTGCCCGGAAATACCTGCTGGCCGATCACTTCGGTGTAAACTTACTGGGCGCGGTCACGTGGGGCTTTGAGTTTGAGAATCAACCCTGGTATGCCGGCTTCAGAGATATGGCTACCAACGGAGTGGACAAACCCGTACTAAATGTTTTCAGGATGTTTGGAATGATGGAAGGCGATCGGGTTTCAGTGAGTGGAAATATGGCCTACGATTTTGAAACCGTCAGGGATGAAAGTGTACGAAAAGAAGTTCCGGATGTAAATGCGATCGCCGCTGTTGGAGAACATTCAGCCACCGTAATGATCTGGAATTACCACGACAACAACAACTTGGATGTACTGCCTGCTCAGGTGAAACTAAGCCTGGAAAATCTGCCAAAGAAAAAGTTACTGATGCAACATTACCGCGTGGATCAGGAACACAGCAATTCGTACACCTACTGGAAAAGCATAGGTTCGCCGCAGCAGCCCACCGAAGAAGAAATCGCTGCACTGGAGCAGGCCGGTCAACTTGATCTTTACACTTCACCGGAGTGGGTAACTCCCGACAGCGAAATGAAGCTTTCTGTCGAACTTCCGCGGCAAGCCGTTTCTTTATTGCGGTTTACCTGGTAGGAAAATTGTTTGGCGCCTTCTGATAACTTCGCTGGCGCGGATTTGTAATCCGTGCCATTGCTGAAAGCAATACTGTTTTACTGCAATTACAACTAACAGCGACGTTTAACCTTCTGATAGTTTTGTTAAGATTTTCATGGCCCGATCGGCGTCCTTCGTGTCAACGAAAATATGGTCGTGGAAATATCCTGCAATCACATTGCATGAGATCTGGTTTTTTGCTAATTCCGTTGAAAAGGCCGCCGTCAGACCTACCGCGTCAAGCGATGAATGGACCATCAGGGTGATCCAGGAGGCGACATAGTCATAGTGGAGGTATAGCTGGTCAGCTTTTTCTTTCTCTATCACAATCGTGGTTCCTTCCTTTTCCCTGAATTCGCAGATGGTATCTTTCCGGTCAATCCTGCTCACATCTTTTATCGTAGAAAAGACATAGTTCCCTTTGTTTAGTTTTGGATTCATTCCTTTTAAAAGCTCAGCTAAATTTGTTACTCCACTCATTTGTTTTTACTGAATTTCTTTCGGTATTCCTTATCCATTTTCTCGGTGGCGTATTGTACGATCAATCTTCCACACCGGTCTTTCCAGTTCATCAGAAAACCTTCAACCTGTACTGGGTATTTTTTCCACAAACCACGTAAGAGCGTGCCAATTCCTTTTTGAACATATTCCGAATCATCCAACATTAAAGGTTCAATGAGTTCCAACGCTTCCTCAGGGTTTAGTTCCTTTGATACTTTATCCAGCTCAACGAGGGCCACCGGAACCGCCCGGCGTTTCCATTCCGATTCAGCATCAATCCATGTTTTCAAATCCCCGAGACTGATGACTTTATCCAGCAGTAGAGCTGACAAAATCAACATACACAGCACATCGGTGGTTGCCCAGTTATTTATACCGTAATCGAACCAACGCGCAACGCGATTAAAGGTATCCTTTGAAAAATTCTGTCTGCACGACTTTAAAAAATTTATAGCAAGGTGCTTTTCATCAAACCTTCCGGTTTTCATCAATTCATCGCCAAGATCCAGGTAGCTATCGATGGTCATTTCTGCTTTCCATTGTTTCAGCCAGTCTTCTATCTGTTGCCGGAACAGCTTATCGTCAATCCCGTAACCGTCGTAACCTTCTTTGAAGTAGCGTTGGTACTTTTTTATGATCTCCGGGTCAGAGTTCGTTGCGCAAAACTCCCTGATAGTTTTAAGTTTAGTAGCTGACATGCAGGTGTAGTTTTTTGATTACTCAAATATAATTCATTCTCTTTTTCCGGCGCATCCCGATGTCTATCCTCTGCTGGCGCGGATTTGTAATCCGTGCCATTGCTGAAAGCAATATTATTTTAAAACAATTACATCTAACAGCCCATCTTCGCCGGCATAATCAATTGCACTACTGTAAACATAGTCCTCGGCCTTAAAAACCAAACCTGCTTCAACCGGATTTTGATGGATATAATCGATCTTCTGATCAATTACAGCATTGCTCCACAATTCTATTGGCTTATTATCTGCTCTCCAAAACCGGAATCCTTCCGATCTCTCAAACTGTTTAAGCAACCGTTCTTTTCTGTTTTCCTTAATATTTTCGGTAATCGCTCTTTTAATTGCTTTGTTGGTATATTTCTTATAATCTCTTAAAATATTCGGCAAAGTTGAATCTTCTTTGGCCCGAATTACCAAATGGAAATGATTGCTTAATATGCACCATGCAAATATCTCAAGGCCTTTATTTTTCTGGCAATATTTCAGGTTATCGACAAGTATATTTTTGTATTCGTTGCGAGTAAAAACGTCAACCCAACCTTCTACTGCAAATGAAACAAAATAAACACCAGTCGGATTATGAAACTTATACTTTCGGCTCATTGATATTTTTGTTACTCAATGAAAATTATTCGTTTTTATCCGATATTTCTGGTCTTTCGACCAGGGCACGGATTACAAATCCGCGCCAACATCAGGAGATACTACTCCCGGTTTTCTTTGTTATGCACCTTTTTGGCCACTTTAAAGCCAAATCCAATAAAGATCAGGATCACTCCGAAAGTCAGATAATCCCACATACCTCTGATTTGCAATGCAGACCGGGAATTGGTAGCCTGATTTAACAACGCCTGAAGAACATTGCCAAGTACAAAGCCAAATCCGGCCAGTACACACAACTTGTTTAGTATGCTTAACAGATCCGTGATTTGCGGATCGCGGCTAAAATTCTCCGTTTTTAAGAATTTATCCCTGAAAAAATTGACCAGCATAATAAATGCGTAAATCAAAATAATGGCCATTACGATTTTGATAAAGATTCCGGTGTAGCCGCCTAAAAGGTCGGCACTTAAATTAAATGATTGTTTTTCCATGTGTTAGTTTGTTCGTTTTTAATATTAAATAATTTTATTCTCTATAACGGTTTGTGTAAATTTTTGTGGCGGATTCGGAATACTTTTCTTGTCAGCGTGCACCAAAAAATGATTTGGAAAACCTAACTCGCTCCAAGATTTCAGCGCCATAAAATTTAATCGTTGTTAGCTGCTGGTTTTATTCTTTATTTTTAGTTTCAATGCAAAGATCAATGTAAAAACATATGGAATCACGTTTGTTAATCCAACTAATAGTTGAGTTTTTAAAATGTTTTCACGTTGAACGTAAAAAGGAATCGGAGTTGCAAGGATATAAATAAGAATTATGCTTATTGCATACATTTGAATATAAGTTATTCCTGGTAATTTTTTTATTTTACTCTTGAATAGAAAAATAATCAAGAAAATTGTAGCAATAATCCAAATTGCACTCGCGATTAAAAAGATTGTCTTTATTATTGTTGATTCAAACATATTCTTAAAGAGGGTGCTTTTAAGAAAAACTTCCATAGTAAAAATAAGAAAAATGGAAATCTGCAAAACTTTTAACCTATAGTGTTTAAAATAACCATGGAATACAAACATTAAATATCCAAACGGGATTAAATAAATCACATTTCGAATCAACTGTTCACTCCTATCAATCGTTGTAGGAGTATCAAATAGAAATAATAATCTTGTAATTAAGACATGTAAAATTATTAAAGAAGAACAGAAAATGATACTATTTCTTGTTGTCTTGTTTATTGTGTATTCCATTTTTCTAATTATTTAAATTTTATTAGTGAAATTTCTTTTTCAAACTTGCAGCTAACGTACGTGTATATATACTACGTTTATTTCGCCATTAGCGAAGCGTTTTATTTTTACTCAACTAATTCATATTCAGCATAAATCCGTTTGTAAGTACTTGTAATCGTTTATCCATCAAATGACGGATTTACAATCGTAAAAAAGCTTACAATATCCCTTTGGTGAAAAATCTCTCGCTGCAATTCGGTCCGGGTGTCACCTGGATTAGTGCCTTTAAAATTATATGTTAATCAGGGAAATACCAACACATGCTGTAATTTGTAGGGGTTCTAAATAGGTGCGTGAGTTTTTAAGGTTGGGTAGTTGTGGAGTAGTGTTTCTCCATCCCACTTGATCCCTCCCGATACGGAGATCGGGACAGGCTCTTCTCCAGGTGGAACGTGAAGAAAACAATTCCCGGGAATCCCGGCCCGTAGATATTGGGATATACTATTTTCCGGGTGCAGCACGAATGTCCTCCTTTTCAAAGGAGGTGCCACGGCAGGTGCCGGAGGATTACAGGCGCCTTCAGCCGCGGGCTCGGGGCCATGGGAACAGCATTCAGAAAACAGGCGAGAAGCGTTTTTCGCCAGGGGAGGAGAGCAATTACCAAGGGTATCAGGATGATTACCTTGGGGATAATAGGTATTCTCTAAGTAACCTGGGCAATCCCTTAGGTAAAAACTATGATCCCCGAGGGTAGCAGGATAATTACCTGTAGGATAATAGATATTCCCTAAGGTAATGAAGCAATCCCTTAGGTAATTTCTATGATTACCTTAGAGAGAATGGTAATTACCCGGGGTATATCAATGATTCTCCAGTGGATAAGGCTCATGCTTCGGTTTATGGATTAATGGAGGAATCTATAAAAACCACATCCTTTATTCTTTCTTCAGGTTGAACCTTAAGTTTTTCTAATTTACCGTTTCGGTACACTACTTCCACGGTTGTATTTTTGGGCGCATGAAGTTTAAAATCCACATCCCAGTTCTTTGGCCAGGCCGGTAATAACAGGATTTGATCACCAATGGTCTGCATCAGCATTTCCTGTAAGCCGATCATTCCAGAGCCGCCCCAGTTGTGGTCGGGAACCCAGTCGTGACCCGGTCCCCAGAACGTAGGAAAGCGGCGTGGACTGTCCTTTAATTTTTGAGTGTTGTAAGCGGCCGCCTCCTCTGTCATTCCCATTCGGGCAAACTGAATGCCTTCCTGGTGCCAGCTTTTTACCATTCCCTTGTAATCGGGTGCCAGTTCGTACGCATTTCTAAAAAATTCAATTTCTGCGTCGCCAATATGAAATTGATTAAAGGGGAAAAGCGGGTAGAATTGCGGTAACTCCACATTCATAACGCTCATCCAGCTTTCGGCCGGTTTAAAATATTTCAGCCCGTTCTCCTCTCCGAGCGGGTAGTCGGGAATACGCGTTAAATATCCCTCGTAATAGGTTTTTTCTTCTTTTGTAAGATAGGTTTCGTCCAACTTTATCAGACTTTGCAGACAGGCTTTAAGTCCCGCGATCAGATCGATGGGATTAGTTGCTCCCCGGAATGTTTCGCACGAAGTGGACGGGTAAAACACGAGCTTGCCATTTTCGTCGAGCGGCTTTCCGCTCCGCATTTTTTGCCTAAGCTGGTAGTGTTGGTCAAAAAAGACCACTGATTCTTTGATAAAAGGCATGTACCGTGAAATATCGGCGCCCGAAAAACGGTGGTATTCCATGATCATGTAGGCATGTTCGAGCTGCGATTCCCAGTGGTAAGAAATGTAGGGATTGGCCAGAATACCTTCTTCTACGGTGGTGTTGTAGCCGGTGTTTGCGTTGGCCCGCGGATCGCCAAAAGGAATCTCTGCTCCCCGTCCCCGGTGTCCTGTTTTATCCCATCCCCATCCCATACCGAGTACCAGACCCGGAGCGTTCATGTATTCCGAGAAAACAGCTCCTTCGTGACCAAAATATTTTTCAACGCGGGCTTTGGCGGCGGGCAGTCCTTTGCGGTACAGTTCAAATTGTGGCACAATGACATCGAAATCGCCAGATTTTAACAGCGGCCAGTACAACAAGCGTTGATTTTGAGCCGTATGTACAGCGCCGCCCCATTGCCGCCAGTCGGGATCGTAGCGGTATTGATCACCCATTAAAACGGGGTCGTAAATCAGGTTACCACCGTTAAACTTGGTGGGGTACTCGCCACTAACATTGCCGCCAAGCTGATAACGGAACAACTGGTAGTTGCGCCCCATTTGCCAAATCGAATCTTCCGGCGCCGGATCATCGGGATCGATAATAATGTAGCTGCGTTGCCAGAAATCGTTCCACCACTTCTTTGTTTTTTCAAAAGCCAGCTGAGCTTCGCTGTTTGTTTGCTCTACTGTTTCAAAAAGGTGCGTTTGCCAATCCTCCCTGCTGTCGGCTTGCTCAATATGCGTTGCAATACTGATGGAATGCTTTCGCCGGGCATTTTCACTTTTTAAACTCCACGATTTAAACGGTGTGTTCAGGTAAGTTCCTTCACCTTTATCGTCAGGAACAAGTCCTTCTCCAAAAACATAGCCTCCGAAAGTACGGTTTTTAATATCGTCGAAAATTTCATCCTTGTATTCCTCCAGGCCTTGTTGTTTGATAAGTACGTCGGGGATGAGTTTATCTGCCGGATTGCGGTGATAAAACAAAACTCCGTCTCCGAGGTGTGCAGTTTCATCTTTAACACGGACTACTTTTCCCGGGTATCCATCGAGGCTAAAGCAGGTAAAGCGCTCGTTTCGGCCATTTTCTTTTTTTGCCAGCTCGGTGTCTTCTGTTCTCCAGCTCTCGTAAGCAACATTTACCTCGGTTTTATGGGAAGATTCTACGTCAATGTGAACAACCGGACTAAATACATCGATCCATAATTTTATAAGTGCCAACTGTTGTCCTCCGCTTTCGGATTCTATTTCAATGTATCCGTCATTGAGTTTTAACTCCTGACGAAAAGCATTTTCATCGGTAAACGGATTGGGATTTAAAGTGATCCGGAAACGTCCCATTTTGAGGTATTCGCCATTTTCGCTCAAACTGCCACTTCGCTGAACATACAACATCAGATCGCCGTTTTCCACCCATAAATTACATCCGATATCGCCACCAACCAAGGGCATCGATTCGCCGGCATTCTGACTGGGACTGGTCCAGAGCACATTATACTGTTCTACTTTCGAAACATTCTCCGGCCGGCTGCAACTGCTGATCAGTAGCCCGGTAAAAACAATTAAAAGATACAGATACTTCATGTCTTATTACAGAATTTTGAAACTCCTGAAAGAGCTGTGATTTTTTAACAAATGTCTTTCTTAAATTTCGATTAACGTCCGATCACCGGATTAAGCTTTTGCCACATCTGGTTGTGAAAAATGATGGGGACCAGTGCGTCGTCAGGAGCTTCGCCCATGCGCACCACAATTAAATTCAGGCTTGGGATCACATCGAGGTATTGTCCGTTTTTACCGGCTGCAACGATCAGATCGTCGGGAGCATCTGGGGAGATGGAGGTATTTAACGGGATGGTTACTCCGGGCATCATTATTTTGCTTGTTCCGTTGAGCCACCACAAATAACCGTAAGCCGGATTAATATTCTGCGAGGTGGTCGTCATATCGGTAAAATAGTTTTGATCGCTTAAGATTTCGGTTTCGTCCCAGGTGCCTTTATTTAGTATGACCAGTCCAAAGCGGGCCATATCGCGCGGAACGCTGTAGTACACGTTGTTTACCCCGTTATAGATCCAGGTGCCGCTCATTCCTGTCGGAGCCTCCAGCACCTGGTCGGTATATAGGTTGCTGCTCATTCCGGCTGCGTTCGCGATCACGTCTTTTAACAAGGTATATGGTGCATTGTGGTAGTACCACTGTTGTCCTGCATCGGTTTTATACTGCAGGCATTCGGGCTCGATGCAGTAGGTATCATCAACCGTATAATCCAGTCCGCTTGTCATTGTAAGCTGATGGCGTATGGTGATGAGGTCTTCTTTTTCGCGGCTCATCGATGTCCAGCCCTCTCCCAGGTAATCCGAAGCTTTATCGTTGATGCTTAGTAGTCCGTCTTGCTGAGCCACACCGATCAGAAAAGCACTCAGCGTTTTTCCGGCAGATGCCCAGTACCAGCTTGATTCGGCAGTGAATTCGCCGGTGTTTAGAATGTTCTGTCCCCAGTATTTTTCGGCCACTATTTTTCCGTCCTTAAGGATCAGAAATGCCCTTGTACCGTGTTCCGATAAAAAGGTGTATAAAGCTTCAAGGCTGTCGGTATTCCAGTCCAGCTCTTCAGGAGCCGTTGTTGCCCATTCATCGGAAGTAAGAGGTGGAAAGTACAGACCGCTTTCAGTCGGCGGATTATCATCATCGCTTTTATTACACGCCGCAAAAACTACAATCAGGATCAGTAAAACAGGTAGCAATTTTTTCATGGCAACTCAATTAACTCATTTGCTAACCACAGAACAGGTGCCTGTCCGTGAAAATCGCCACTAACTGTTGGGCGATCAAGGTAGTAATTGATGTCGGTACTTTGACCGGTACCCACACAAACATCGCTTATTTTACCATCGTCACCGATGTATCCGGTTAAAGTTGTCCAGGCTTTTTTGCAGGCCGTTTGATAGGCTTCATCATTTAAAATCCCGGTTTTAAGACCCACCGCCATGGCATAGGCAAACATTCCGGTACACGATGTTTCCTTCCAGGCACTTTCAACGTCAAGCAACTGTCGCCACATTCCGTCTTCGGCCTGATACCTCAGCAAGGCTGCCATCATTTTTTTGTAAGCGGCTTCAATTTTTGGATAGTCCTTATGATCAGGTGGAAGTTCGGACAAAACTGTGGCCACACCGGCGGCCACCCAGCCATTTCCGCGTCCCCAGAAAAATGGAGCTTCCGGACCATGGTGAAACAGGCCATTCGATTCCTGCAGGCTGTCGAGATAGGCCACCGTTTCGCGGGCAGCACGGTCGATGTACTTGCTCTTTCCCGTTGCCCGGTACGCCTGAGTTTGCAAACTGCCAATCATGTATACATCGTCAATCCAAAAACGGGTTTGGCGTGTCAGTCCGTTGGGAAGTGGATCCTGCCACTGTCCATCGGCCAGTTCAATTCCCTGCCGGAAAAATGCGGAATCGCCGGTCAGTTGGAACAATTCGAGGGGAAGTATACCATAAACATTGGCATCAACGTGGTTGGCCGTATTGGGTATGCTGTCGGTAATTCGAAGTGAATACCTTTCTGAAAGTGCTTTTATAATCGCTTTGTTGCCTGTCGATCCGGCAAGTCGTGCCGCCCCATATGCGGTACAAACCTCAGCATAGTGCATGGCAACTACATCTCCGGTATTGTACATCATATAATCCTGTCTCACCAAAAAATCGTCGATGACTTTTTTCATCACCTTCTCAATTGACTTTTGGGATATTGAGTTTTTTTCCTTTGTAGCCGTTTGACACGAAAATAAAACTGGTATCAGTAGAAACAGTAGGGTGGTTTTCATTGCTGATGTTTAAATGTTTGTCAGATTTCTATTCCCACAGGACAATGGTCGGAGCCCATGATTTCGTTCATTATAAATGCATTTTTAACCGAAGGCAGAAATTGTTTGCTGACCAGAAAATAATCGATTCTCCAGCCTACGTTTTTTCCCCGGGCTCCGGCGCGATAGCTCCACCACGAATATTTATCGGTAACATCAGGATTAAAATGTCGGAAAGTATCAATCAGTCCTCCCGAGGTAAAACGATCCATGCCGTCAATCTCTTCCTGCATGTAACCTGCCGACTTGTTGTAGTTGGCTTTTGGCCGTGCCAGATCGATGGCTTTGTGCGCGACATTAAAATCGCCGCAAACCACCACCGGCTTTGTTTTTTCGAGTGTTTTCAGGTAGTTGAAAAAATGCAGGTCCCAGTCCTGCCTGTAATCCAGCCGTTTGAGTTCGCTACCCGAATTGGGGACATAAACATTTACAAGGTAGAATTCGTCATATTCAGCACAAAGAACACGGCCTTCGGTATCGTGCTCATCAATGCCCATGTCGCGTGTAATTGAGTTGGGCTCTATTTTTGAAATAATTGCTGTTCCTGAATAGCCTTTTTTATCGGCCGAGTTGGAATAAATGTGATAACCTTTCAGGTCTTTAAGCGTTTCGGCTACCTGATCGTCCTGTGCCTTGGTTTCCTGCAGGCAAAGTACATCGGGAGCCATTACCGGCAGATCATCAAAAAAATTCTTTTTGGCTACGGCCCGAAGCCCGTTCACGTTCCACGAAATAAGTTTCATATTCTTTTTGCTGCAATATAACGATTCCTGCGCATTCGCCTTCAACGATGCATGTGTGTATTGTTCCGGGTATAATGAAACCGAACAGACCGGTACACGTTTATTCCTTAAACAGCAAGAATCATATATCGAACAGGCTCAGACAATTTCAATAACAGCGTGTATTATCGAATGCTTAGTAAATCATTAAATAGCGTTAAATATCACTGCTAAGGCTGTGAAGATTTATGTAGATTCTTTCTTAATTACGTAAATTTAGATGCTGAAACGAAAATGGTATTTTTAGCACATACATCAGCAAATAGTAAATCATAAAGTTACATCTTATACCTTTTGCGAAAACGCAGAGAATAAGATGCTATAAATAAGTAAAAATGGAGAAGATATCGACTACTGACAAAGTAAAAAAAATGACCAAGCGCGATCGTCGCGATATGATCCAGTATATCAACCTTCAGTTGGCATCGCTGGGACAGCCGATATTTAACGACGATTCCGAATCGGGGAAAAAGTATGCCAACGCTAAATTTCAGGCGCTAACCGAAGGCCTAATCAGCAGTTTTCGTGAAAAATCGCGGCTGTTGAGCGGGCATCTTTCACCCGTGGATACGCGTATCCAAAACTTTATCGACGATTATTTAAAGGAAGTGGCTTTTGATAAAGATTACTGTTTGCCCGACTCGACACTGGTGCTCAACCAGAAAGGGATGGCGCGTGAACTAAGTCTGCCGCCTGACGGAACTGAATTTAAAAGCGATTTGCTGAGTTCGTACCGTTTGAAACAGGGAATTTTAAATAATCCCGCGCAGGACAGAAGAACAACTAAAGGAACTTTTCATATTGTAAGAGGCGGCCTGCCGGTGCCTACGGATAAAAAGGAAGTGCCAAAAATTACTTTTGCACATCTCTTGCATTCAGCGCTAAATCCTTCGGATGAATTTAAACGCCTTCCATTTACGACCAACCAGGAAAAAGAAGCGAAGGTAATGGTTTCGCTTTTGCTTCGTCCTGTGGTTTGTCCCGAAGTAAAAGGAGTGATCAGCGAGAAAAGCATGGAGATCCGCTTTTTTGCTCCGGGTAGCCTGGTGAGTAACCTCGATTTTGTGGAAACCATTTTTGGCAATGCCGGCGACCACAACCTGGCCATTAACGATGCAGCTCTCGATGTGGAACACTGGACGGGTCACACCGGCTGTATTATTCTGGCACCGCAACTTACAAAACTGAAAAAGAAAGATGTTGGCCTGCCACATTACGACGATGCCACAACACGCCAAAAACACGATGGCATGTGTTGGAAAGACGAAAACGAACTGTATAACGAAGGTTCGGCATTTAAACTCACCTGCCGCGACGATAGGGGAGTAGTGGTGACTTTGATCGCCGATAACTATTACGGATATTCCAAAAAAGAAATAAAGACACAGATCAGCTACTCGGCCAACCTCTTTGGTTTGGTGGAAGAAGAACACGCCGGTGGTGCCATTGCTTTCCCGCGCGGAAACATGAGCGACAGCGTTTATGGCAGTAACTTCACCAAAAAGTTTGATCAGCCGTATTCGTTTGAGGAAGTAAAAAAATTGCTGGCCGATAAGATCGAAGTTCAGGAAGGCAATTACGCCATCGATAAGAAATATCCGGATATTATTTATATCCCTGAAAATGCGGATATTGAAGTGGATAAAAGTGCTGTAAGCTGGATATATAAAGGAAAGGAATACAGCCTGAAACTCTCGCCGCAGAAAGTGTATGTACACCCAACGGGACATAAATTTCAGCTCGTAAAGCATCCAACGCAATCGATGTGGCGGATTATCGATACTGCTCCCGAAGGCATGTTCTGTCACAAACCAAGTACGGTTTCGGGAGGTGGAAAATCAGAGATCTCGAAATCGATGCAGAACGCCATTAAACATGGTTCGTTCTATGTCGAGAACCTCGAAGAAGCCGAGGATATGGTGGATGAGATCATCAATTACGATTACTCAGGCCGCTGGAAAAAAGTGGAACCGGGTTCAAAGTCACGTTCATTCCTGAGCAAGGAACGTACTCTTGGATCGGCAGTGAAGTTGCTTACTCCATCCGATCAGTACAACGAAGACTACAATAATTTTCTGAAACAGATCCCACAGCATGTGCGTACTCTGGCACTTTTTGTAAAGCGTCACTATCGCGGACAGGAAGAGCTGGGAATGAAATGGCGTGAGTTCTTTAATGTTGAGATCGTAAACGGAAGACCGGGAAATGTGCTGCGCTACAAACACAATCCGATTGCGGCCAGTTATGTGCGTATCGGTTTTAACGAAGAAGGAAGATGGTATTTGCACAAGCTGCGCTCCGACTTTGTGCCGTGTTTGAAAATTCAGACTGAAGATGATATTTCGGCGACAATTACTGTTCCGTCCGCTCAACTGAATAACCTGAATAAGGAATACAATAACAAGAGTGTGAAGCTGGTGACCAACTGTGAGAGTTACCTGTTCCAGCGCCCTGATGAGGCCGTGATCCGTGGTTACGATAAAGAGGCAGAACAGGAGATTGTTGACAACAATACCTTCCTGACCAACTATGAGCCGCTTACCAAACAGCATGCTCAGGACTTAGTTGAAAATGCGATCAGTTTCGAGAAATATACCGAGCCGGTTAAGAACTTTATTGCGTCGGTTGCCGAAAGCGATATTGATCATTATTTTGTGACTCCATCGCATACCCGAATCGTGGATGGTACTCCGACAAAAAATCCGCGCTACCTGCAGCGCAATATTTTTAAGAACGAAATCCAGGATTCGTACCTGGGTGAGATAGGAGTTCGACTTTACCGGAAAGTTAAAGCAAAAGATCCGGTGCACTGGCCAGTAAATGCGGTACTTCCGGGAAGAAGGAACAATCCGGCTGATAAGAAGGCCGGTATTCGTCCGCTGGCGGTTTATAATCCGATCCACTACCAGGAGCTGCCTGAATTGTTTATGGATTTTATTGCGAGTATTACCGGAAAATCGCCGTCAACAACAGGCGCCGGACTGGAAGGTGCGCTTACAAAAGGTCCGTTCAACATGCTGGTTCCCACCAGCGATCTGAACAACGCGCTGTTGTCGTACATTCTTACCGGATACCAGGGATTTAGTTCTGCTGCCGGTTATATTGGCAGCGAAAACCGTTTCGATCACGATATCAGTATTTTGGTTCCGGAGATCTGGGCACGTTTGGTTCCCGAAGACCGTGATCCGAAAAAACTGATCGAAAATAAATGCCTCGAAAAACTCGAAGACTTTGAATACAAGGGCAAGAAAGTTCTGGCCAGTCGTTTGGGCTACCGGATTACCGAAAACTTTGCTTTCCGCTGTATGAACCGTTTATTCGACGAGCCGCTGGCCGTATTTAACGAACGCATGCTGAAACCTGAGTTACAAGGTATGGATGATTATGTCGACGGGATTAACAACATTACCGAGGCCATGCAACGAGCTGCACTTCCTTATTTTGAGGATGGCAGTGTTGAAGCCGCAATTCCACCGTTAAAAGTGCTGCTGCATGTTATGGCACACGGACATTATGAAGGTAAAGACATCAGTGATCCGAAATTACGTAAAATGTTCGATCGCGAGGAAGTGGTGAAGAGCGACTGGTATAAAGCACGTTTGAAGCTGAAGCAGGAAAAGCAGGTGGCATTCAGTAAAAGCCAGATCGATTATCTGACCAATTTTATGGCGGATAAAGAAAATGCCATTCTGGTTGAAGAAATGGATATCGCCGCTAAACTTGAAAAAGCAAAAGCTACTTTAAAATACGTTGAATCGAAACAATACCTCAATGAACTGGTAGGTACAATCGGTACCGATCCACTGTTCCGGAAGTAATTCGGCAAGGTATTTATAATATTGAAAGGTTCTGTTCGTCGGTTGACGGATGGAACCTTTTCTTTTTGTTGGAGGCATAAACAAAAAGTCATATCTTGGGTTTAGTACATAGTTGAAACATAACTTTTTCATTAATACCTGTCAGATATGAATTCAAGGAAACTCTCGATCATTACCGGTGTCAGTTATCTCGTTATCTTTTTTGCCGCTATTTTTGCCAATTTTATGATGCTGGAATCTCTGAAACAGAATCCGTTGGAAACCATTCAGCAACAACGCATGATGGTAAGTATGGGGATCATGGCCTTTTTAATTACCGCCTTTTTTGATGTGGTAGTGGCATGGGGACTTTTTAAACTGTATCGCGAGCATTATCTGACAGAACTGAGTACCTGGTTACGTATAATGCATGCTGCAATTATGGGCCTTGCCGTGTTTGCACTGGTACTTACCTTGAATGAATATTCGGGCGAAACCATCGCCTATTATGTCGATATTTTTGACATCATCTGGTTGATCGGCTTATTCTTTTTTGGAGCTCACCTGATATTGCTGGCTAAAATTCTGCCCAAGCCAAAATGGATTGCCGTATTTCTGGCGTTGGCCGGTGTTATGTATATCGCTGATACTACCGCTCATTTCGTTTTGCCCAATTACGATGCTGTGGCCGGAATATTCCTGGCATTAGTGGCCATCCCAAGCATTTTTGGTGAGATGGCATTTACGGTTTGGTTGCTGATAAAAGGCGGAAAAGACAGTTAACTTAAACATGTAGATCGACTTTAGGAAAATGGAAGGAGTGATAGGTTTTTTGCTCACCCTTTGCCTTTGCCTTCGCCTGAGCCTTTGCCTGTGCCTTTATCTTTTTAATACCCCGCTGCCTGTCCGTCTTTGCGTGATTCTGAAGCTCCGTAATAGACTTTATTTTTCTTATCCCAAAGAATGGCCTGGTAGCCGCCATACGGGCCGAGTGCATAACCAATCCGGTGGCCTTTGCTCATTAGCTCGCGAATGGTCTGGTAATCGAAACCACTTTCGAGTGAAACACGACCGCCGTCGTTCATTTGTTCGCCGGTAGGCTGGCTCGATCCGTCGTGACTGATACGTGGTGCATCGCCGGCTTCCTGCAGGTTCATTCCAAAATCGATGAGGTTGCAAACAATCTGTACATGTCCCTGTGGTTGCATAGCGCCACCCATCAATCCAAAACTGATGTAGGGCTCTCCGTCTTTTGTGATAAAGGCCGGGATGATGGTGTGGAACGGACGTTTGTGTGGTTCGTAAACATTCATATGGCCTTCTTCCAGCGCAAACAGTTCGCCACGGTCCTGTAAAATAAATCCCAGTTTTCCGGGTGTCATTCCCGAGCCCATTCCCCGATAGTTACTTTGAATAAGCGAAACCATATTACCGTCTTTGTCGGCAGTGGTCAGGTAAATGGTATTGCCCTGTTCGAGTTCGCCGGCAGGGTAGGAACGCGCTGCCCGGTTTTCATTGATCAGTGCTGCCCGCTCTTTTCCATATTCTTTTGAAATGAGTTGTTCGATGGGGAGATTATTGAAATCAGGATCGGAATAATATTTGGCGCGGTCTTCATAGGCTAACTTTTTGGCTTCAGTAAAAAGGTGCATGTATTCGGGCGACCCAAAGCCCATTTCACCAATGTCATAATTTTCGAGAATGTTCAGAATTTGCAGCACTGCAGTTCCCTGCCCGTTGGGTGGAAGTTCCCAAACATCGTAGCCGCGGTAGTTGGTTGAAATAGGTTCCACCCATTCCGAATGGTGGTCCTCAAAATCTTTCATGCTTAAAAAACCACCTTGTTCGCGCACGTATGCAACAATTTTCTCGGCAATCTCACCTTTGTAAAAAACATCACGTCCCTGTTCTGCCAGTAGTTTAAAAGTGTTGGCCAGGTAAGGATTTTTAAATACTTCGCCTTTTTTCGGAGCCTCTCCGTTGGGCATAAAAATTTCTTCAAAACCCGGATAGCGTTTTAAAAAGTTGGCACTTCGTCCCCAGTAATAGGCTATCAGTTCAGTAAGCGGAAATCCGTTCTCGGCATACGAAATGGCAGGATTCAACACTTCCGGCATGGAAAGTTTCCCGAATTTATTGTGTAATTCGAACCAGCCGTCAACACAACCCGGCACCGAAACAGGGAGTGGTCCGTAGGCGGGTATCTTTTCATATCCGTTTTCTTTGAAATAGTCGAGGGTAAGTTCGTATGGCGAGCGTCCGCTGGCATTCAGCCCATAAAGTTGTTTTGTATTGGCATCCCAGACAACGGCAAACAAATCGCCGCCCATTCCGTTTCCGGTAGGTTCCACCAGTCCCAAAACAGCATTGGCTGCAATCGCTGCATCAATGGCATTTCCACCGGCTTTTAGTATATCGAGCGCTGCCTGCGTGGCCAGCGGTTGACTGGTGCATGCCATCCCGTTTTGGGCGATCACTTCGCTTCGGGTGGCAAAATTAAGTCCGGTGATGCGATCCTGGGCAAAAAGGTTAATAACAGAGATCAGAATAGTAAATGTGAATAAATATTTCTTCATGATTATAGATTTTGTCCGAACAGGAGTCAATAAAAATAACAAAAATTCTGACTTCTATTTCTTGTAAATTCAAACGAAACTTTGAACTTTAAACACTGAACTTTGAACTTCGATAATGGAAAGATTCCTTGCACAATGTGCCAGATACATTTATAAAAAACATTCAGACGAATTAAAAGACATTTGCCTTGTATTTCCGAACCGACGCTCGGGGGTGTTTTTTACCGCTTATTTGCAGAAAGAACTCGCCGTTCCTTCGATTGGACCGAAAACCACAACCGTAAATGAGTTGATCGCTTCTTATTCGGAATGGAATGCTGCCGAAAAGCTGGAGTTGATTTCGCTGCTTTACGATGTATTCAGTAAACACACCAAAACCACGGAAACGTTTGATGAGTTTTATTTCTGGGGGGAAATCCTGCTGGCTGATTTCAACGATATTGACCGTTACCTGGTAGATGCAAAAGATTTGTTTCGAAACGTTTCGGATCTGAAAGAAATTGAATCGATTTTTGATTACCTCACCGATGATCAGAAGAAAGCGCTGGAGCAGTTTTGGGGGAGTATGGCCGTGGCAGATAAAAGTGGTTTTCGCGATAAGTATATCAATATCTGGGACAAGCTGTATCCGGTTTATGTCGACTTCAGGCAGCAGCTTTTAAAGGAAAAACTGGCTTATGCCGGAATGATCGATCGGGAAGTGGCTGAAAAAGTAAAATCTGATCGTCTGGAATTTCCACTCAGTAAATATTACATTATCGGGTTAAATGCTTTGAATACGTGTGAAATTGAGATCTTTGATCACCTCAAAAAGCTTGGCAAAGCCGTTTTTTTATGGGATTATGATGTTTCTTATGTGGAAGATCTGCAGAACGAAGCCGGGCATTTCTTGCGCAATAATTTGAAAATATTTGCTCCACCGGAAGATTTCGAATTAAACACCGATATTTTTAATCACCGGAAGGACATAAGCCTGGTGGCTGTTTCATCGGTTTACGGGCAAAGTCAGCAAATTCCGAATTTCCTGAAGGACACGGAAAAGAACTACAGAAAAGAGTTTGATAATACAGCTGTTATTCTGGCCGATGAGTCGCTTCTGTTTCCTGCGCTGGGGGCTTTCCCCGAAGACATTGGTACCATTAACATTACTATGGGCTATCCGGTTCGTAATTCGGTGGTTTATGGTTTTCTGATGTTGTTGGTGAATCTGCTAAAGAACAAACGTAAAAGCGAAACCGGCTTCTCGGCGTTTTACCGCTATGTAACCGATATTTTAAATCACCAGTTGCTGGGGAGCAGCGAAAAGGAGCGAACAGCTGATTTTGTGACAGAACTCAAAAAGAACAACAAAATAAATGTGGAGTTAAAGGGGATTGATTTCTCTTCAATTCATACGCGTATTTTTAAATTACCGGAGAACACTGCGGAATACAGCGATTACTTTCTGGATGTTCTGGGGTTGTTGTATCATCAGCAAAAAAACAGTGGCGATTCCATGTTGCTGGAGTTACTTTACTCTGTTTATCAGGCCATCGAAAAACTGGGAGTGGTTGTGAAAAAAACACTGCAAGCACAGCAACGGCAAATCAGCGACACGGTTTATTTTAGGTTGTTTACGCAATACTTGGGACAGGTTTCGGTAGCGTTTGAAGGTGAGCCACTAAGCGGTATGCAGGTGATGGGGATACTGGAAACCCGCTGTCTTGATTTTGAAAACCTCATTATACTTGGTCTGAACGAGAATAAATGGCCCCGGAAATTTACAGCGCCGTCGTTTATTCCGCACAATATTCGTATGGGATTTGGCCTGCCCGGAATTGATGAACAGGACGCTATGTACGGCTATTATTTTTACCGGCTGATTCAGCGTGCAAAAAATGTAACGGCAACTTACAGTGTTGTAAAAGAAGGGATTGGAACCGGAGAACTTAGCCGCTACGGTTACCAGTTGCGTTACGATTCGGTTCACAAGCCCAAAATGCGGAACCTCGATTTTGTGTTTGCCAACGATCCGGTTGAAGACATCACTATTCCCGGATCGGATGAGATTCAAAAGCAGTTGGTTGAAAAGAATTCTGAAGATCATCCTTTGTCGCCGAGTGCGATCAATACCTACCTGAATTGTCCGCTGAAATTTTATTATAAATATGTGGTCGAATTGCCCGAGCCTGAAGAGGTAAAAGAGGAAATTGACGGGGTGGTTTTCGGTAATATATTTCACGATACCATGGAGGAGCTTTATTCCGTTTTTGTTGGTAAGGAAGTGACGCGGAGCGATCTCGAACAACTTGGTAAAGACAAGGTCAGGATCAATAATGAGATCACAAAACAGATTGCAAAGCATTATTTAAAACAAAAGGAGCCCATCAAAGGGCCGGTTAAACTCGAAGGGAAAACCCTGCTTATTTTCGAGAACATCAAAACCTATCTTTCGCAATTACTAAAGAAGGATATGGAATATGCGCCGTTTAATGTTGTAAGCCTTGAAATGAAGTACAAACGGAATATTGAGATTGGCGGTAAAAAGTTGTGGGTGGGAGGTAAGATCGACCGTCTGGATGAAAAAGACGGTGTTACCCGTGTACTCGATTATAAAACAGGTAATGTGAGTTCGCTTTCATTCAGATTAGTGGATGAACTGTTTGATCGTGATGCTAAAAATCCCAAAAAGGAAATTCTACAGGCCTTGGTTTATTGCTGGGGACTGGCCAAAGAAAATCAGGGAGCGACAATACAACCTGCTATCTATGGTTTGCGAAAGTTGTTTGAATCGAAGTTTGAATGGGAAGTGAAAATGAATCGCTCAAAAGTAGCTTTCGATGAAATTGCCGAAGATTTTGAAGAGGAATTGACCGGTCTTGTTGGTGAGATCTATTCGGCTGAAAATTCGTTTGCACAAACCGAATACCTTGATAAATGTAAATATTGCGCGTATAACGGCATTTGCCGTCGTTACTGATAATTTTCCAGGTTGCTCAACCAGTTAAATACTTTCTCGGTTTTCGAATAAATGCTGGCGTTGCTTTCGTCGTCGTCGTATTCAAGTGTGATGGTAGGAATGTTGCGCTCAATTCCGCAGTAAGTGCCAAACGAACCCGGAGTGGGGTAACCCAGGTCGGAAACAACCGGATATGCGCAAAATTCTGCAATCTGTTCTGCCAGGTAGCGGGCCGGACCATCATAGTTCACACATATTAACGGCGCATGTAATGTTAGTATGATATCGGGTTGAAGATCATCCAAAAGTTCCATCATCGCCCTTGTTTCTGCTTCTGATGCAGCCTTTTCGCCCGAAAAATTTTCGTCTTTTTCTGTTTTTACCCAGTTTTTAGTCGGATAATTTCGGTTCAGGTCAACACCATTTTTATTGATCCTTACACCTCGTGCTTTGCCCCACGGGTTCAGGCAGGGGATAAAATAAAGGTGATTCCGGTGGTTTGATAAATCCGACTCTTTTAAATATTTTCTGATAATAAAATCGCCCTGTGGTTCTTCACCATGAAAAACACCAATTATTAAAATCTTTAAGGCCTTGGCAGTGCTTCCTTTGCTTTCAATAAGTTGAACAGCGGGCAGTAGTGAGGTCGTATGCATGGAACTAATCTTCTCCTAGAAATTTTTTATACAGATCGGGTCTGAGGGTTTTGGTGCGTTCAATGGCCTGGTCGTGTTTCCAGTCGTCAACCAGTTTGTCATTGCCGCTCAACAAAACTTCGGGCACTTTCATGCCTTTGTATTCGGCCGGTCGGGTGTAAACCGGCGGGCTCAGCAGGTAGTCCTGGAAGGAATCGCTTAGTGCGGAAGTTTCATCCGAAAGTACTCCGGGTAGCAGGCGAACTACACTGTCGGTGATGATGGCTGCAGCCAGTTCGCCACCGGTGAGTACATAATCGCCTACCGAGATTTCCTTTGTGATGTAAGTGTCGCGTATGCGTTGATCGATTCCTTTGTAATGTCCGCAAAGAATCATAAGGTTTTTATACAGCGAAAGCGAATTGGCTTCACGCTGATCAAGAAGTTTTCCGTCCGGAGTGGTGAAAATAATCTCGTCGTATTCGCGCTGTGCTTTCAGCGTTTCAATTGCTTTTTCGATGGGCTGGATGGCCATCACCATTCCTGCACCTTTTCCAAAAGAGTAATCGTCCACCTTTCGGTGTTTGTCTTCTGAGTAGTCCCTGAGATTGTGAAGATGGATTTCTGCCAGTCCTTTCTCTTGTGCTCGTTTTATAATGGAATGTTGAAAAGGACTTTCCAGTATTTCAGGTAGTACAGTAATAATATCGATCCGCATTTTTGTTCTGATTTTGCGCAAAGATAAAATAAATTCAGGCACTATGTGGTAGTTGTTTTATATGTGAAAAATTCAATAAGATGACTAAAAGGCAGTTGTATTTGCGCAATAGAGTCAATATGGCAGTGCTTGATGGTTCAATTTGATACATTTTGACTGTAATAGTGAGTTGGAACAGGAGTTGATTATTGGAGCGTGTATTTGTGAATGAAAAAAATTTAAAATATTAATTAAAGAAAAAGGAGAATAAGTCATGAATTTAGTAAGATTTAATCAACCACGTTACAACGCAAACAGAGTTTTAGTTGACGAATTGTTTAACAACTTTTTTAACAACGATTATCACGAAGATTACGTAAAGAATTGCGCCAAAAAACCGGCGGCTAATATTTTCGAAACAGAAACAGAATTTAAAATTGAAATGCTGTTGCCCGGTTTTGCGAAAGAAGACGTTCAGATCATCCAAAAAGATAACCTGTTAACGGTTAAGGTTGACAAAGAACAAGAGGATGAGGCAAAACATGAAGAATTTAAGTATGCTCACCGCGAATTTGGAACATACAATTTCGAGAAAAGCTACCGTTTGCCAAAATCAGTAAACAGCGAAAACATTTCGGCCAGGTTCGAAAATGGTATTTTGAATTTACTGTTGCCGAAAAAGGAGGAAGCAAAAGAAAAGGCTCCGGTAGAAATTAAGATTTCATAATTGGATTTTGATTAGATAAGTAGATTTCAGAAGCCCGTTCAATATTAATTGAACGGGTTTTTTTATGCTATGTGTAATCAATATTTGAAATTGATTAAATGATATCGTAATTTTATTTTGTACTTTGACTTTAAGTGTTATTTTTACGCTTAAAATAAGTTCAGAGTTTTTGATGGTTAGTCACTAATCAATAATCACTGTTTCAAACGATTAGAAAAATTGGAGCTTATATAAAAGTAGTTTTCAATTTTCTGATCAGGACAACTTAAAAGAACAAGACATGCTCGAGAAATTAAAAGAAGAAGTTTATCAGGCAAATATCGATCTGGTAACACACGGTCTGGTAATCTTTACCTGGGGAAACGTTAGCGGAATTGACCGCGAAAAAGGTTTGGTTGTGATCAAACCAAGTGGAGTATCGTACGACGATATGCGACCTAAAGATATGGTAGTGCTCAACCTTTACGGTCAAGTAGTAGAAGGAAAATTAAAACCTTCGAGCGATTCGGCAACTCACCTCGTTTTGTATCGCCAGTTTGAGAATATAGGCGGTGTGGTGCACACGCATTCGGAGTGGGCAACCAGCTGGGCACAGGCGGGAAAAGGAATTCCGGCGGTTGGAACCACGCAGGCTGATTATTTCTACGGCGAAATTCCCTGCACCCGAAAAATGACCAAAGAGGAAATAGAAAAGGAATATGAACTTGAAACCGGAAAGGTAATTGTTGAGCGTTTCAAAGACCTCGATCCGGATTCTGTACCGGGAGTTCTGGTGAATAACCACGGACCATTTTCATGGGGAAAAGATGCAAACAATGCGGTTCATAATGCGGTTGTGATGGAAGAAGTGGCTAAAATGACCTTTAGGACATTTCAGCTAAATCCGGAAACTACAATGGATCAGGTGTTGCTCGATAAGCACTTCCTGCGTAAGCATGGAAAAAATGCCTATTACGGCCAGTAGGGAAGTCGTTTAAAGCTCAGAGTTCAAAGTTTCGAGCTTTAACGCTTGTAGCTTGTAGCTAAATTAATAAATCAATAAAAATCAAAATAAACTTAAAATGGCAAAGTACACGATTGGTTTAGATTATGGATCGGATTCGGTTCGATCGTTAATTGTAAATGTAGAGACAGGAGAAGAAATCTCCAGCGTGGTGTTCAATTACCCGCGTTGGCAAAAGCAAATGTACTGCGACGCTCCGACAAATCAATTCCGTCAACATCCAAAAGATTATCTCGAAGGACTGGAATACACAATAGTTGAGGCTTTAAAACAAGCGCCGGCAGGTGTGGCTGAAAATGTAGTTGGTATTTCGGTTGATACTACCGGTTCAACTCCGGTTGCTGTTGATGAAAAAGGTACACCACTTGCGTTAACAGCAGGTTTTGAGGAGAATCCAAATGCGATGTTCGTTTTGTGGAAAGACCACACCGCTGTAAAAGAAGCAGATCAAATTAACGAACTCGCCAAAAAGTGGGACATCGATTTTACTAAATATGAGGGTGGAATTTATTCTTCGGAATGGTTTTGGGCCAAGTTGTTACATGTTATTCGCGAAGATGCTGCTGTTTATCGTGCGGCGTATTCGTGGGTAGAACATTGCGACTGGATCCCTGCGGTTCTTACAGGAAATGCAAATCCAAAAACATTAAAAAGAAGTCGTTGTGCTGCCGGGCACAAAGCTATGTGGCATGAAGCATTTGGAGGTTTACCTTCAGAAGAATTTCTGACTGCTCTGGATCCAATGCTGGCCGGTTTGCGCGATCGTCTGTTTAAAGAAACCTACACCTGCGATGTTTCGGCAGGAACATTAAATGAAGAATGGGCAAATAAACTGGGGCTTCCGGCCGATGTTGTTGTTGGAGTTGGTGCTTTTGATGCACACCTGGGAGCTGTAGGAGCTGAGATTGAACCTTATTACCTGTCGAAAGTGATGGGAACTTCAACCTGCGATATGTTGATCGCACCCGCCGATGAAGTAGGTGAAAATGTAGTTGCCGGTATTTGTGGTCAGGTTGATGGGTCAATTGTACCCGGAATGGTTGGTTTGGAAGCCGGTCAATCGGCATTTGGCGATATTTATGCCTGGTTTAAACGTGTTCTGGAATGGCCGATGAAAAATATTCTGGCTGAAAGCGAATTGATTGACGAGGCAACAAAACAAAAGTTAATGGAAGAAACTTCGGACAAGATAATTGCGAAGTTGAGTGCAGAAGCCGCAAAAATTCCGATTGCTGAAAGTGGGGTAGTCGCACTCGACTGGATGAATGGCCGCCGTACACCGGATGCCAATCAGGCTTTGAAAGGCGCTATTGCCGGATTGAATCTGGGTTCGGATGCTCCACGTATTTTCCGTGCCTTGGTTGAAGCTACAGCCTTTGGTTCGCGGGCCATTAACGATCGCTTTATTTCTGAAGGTGTTCGTATTGATGGTGTGATTGCTTTAGGCGGAGTGGCCAAAAAATCGCCACTTGTGATGCAGATTGTAGCCGATGTGTTGAATATGCCGATTAAAGTGGCACGTTCAGAACAGGCATGTGCACTGGGTTCTGCAATGGCTGCTTCGGTGGCGGCAGGAATTTATGCCAACACTGCTGAAGCTCAAAAGCATATGGGGGGCGGTATAGAAACAGAATATCATCCGATTCCCGAAAATGTGGAGAAATACAAAAAGCTCTACGAGAAGTACAAGAAATTCGGAAAGTTTATAGAATTCGATTTTACTGCATAAACAGAAAGGGGTGCGAATAGCGCCCCTTTTTTCTTTTCGGGATCGGAGGTTTGCAACCTCCAGAAAACAGATCACCTTGAAAGGTTAGTGGAGAAAAGTTTTTATGATCGCTCATTAATGTAACTTTTGTCTTCAAGCCTGACGGGCTCCTTCTTTTTCATTCGATGAAAAGATGGCAAAAATCTTGTCAAAAATTACCTTTGCGTTTTTTCAATGTAGTCCATTAGCCCGACTGACGGATTTTTGACGAGCCCGCACAGAGTTTAACTCATATTTCTTTTCATTTTCAGGTAATTTAATAATTATCGAAGTTGCCAGGGGGTATGTTGCCGCTTTTCAATGGATCGGCCTCTTTTGGTCGTTTCCCGGAGTTAAGGTAAAACCTTCGCGCCAGCGGGAAGCTCTTCCGAGTACTCGGGATGAAGGCCGGCAGCAGGCAGAAAATTACAGTGCTTATACTGGTATTTCAAAATTGTGATCTGTCGGATTTTACGGTGATCCGGAAATACTCAGCGGTTTTAGATCGCTGCTCCTGTTAGCCACAGACACTGATAGGGAGTCAACTGCTTTTTGCTGCTACTGGTCCCGGATATCAAGTTATAACTCAAATCGTTCAGTTCATGACTGAAATTTACTGTTCTGTTTTCAGCTGTTAAGTTGCAAATTACAACGATGGTTTGTGTTTCTGAACTTCGTATCAAACCGAATATTCCTTTGTCCAATTCCAGAATTTCCTGACCGGCATTGGGATGAAAAGCCGATTGTTTTTTGCGGATAAAGATCAATCGCTTTAATTCATTAAATACCGTTTTCTGCGAAGTATCCGAACTCAGAATCTCTGTGAGTTCGTTCAGGTTCCATTTTCGCCGATTAATAGTCCGGTTGTGTCCGGTTTGTTGTACACCTTCGTGATAATTTGGAGTAGCAGTGAGACTGTGAATGTAAAATGCCGGAACACCTGCAAAACTCATCATAACAGTTTGCGAAGCCAGAAAACGTTTAACGTGCAAATCGTCTTGGCCTTTGTCGGTGCCTTTTAAGGCGTCAAAATAGGTAATGTTCAGTTCGTACGGGCTGGTGCTTCCGTCGGGATTCGATTTGTAATTCACTTTTCCACCAAATTTTTGCATGTTCTTCACCAGCGTTGTCTTTTCATTGTCGGGTAAAAGTCCTTCGAGCGGGCGAACACCAATTCCATCGTGCGAAGCCGTGAAATTGAAAAACGTTTTATCTCCTTTAAGCTGAGGTAAACTTTTTGCCCAGGTATTTAAATAAGTTGAATTTCCGGTATGCAGAGCATGTAAAAGCAAGGGAGGCAAACTAAACTGGTAAACCATGTGCGCTTCATCGTCATCGCCAAAATAACTCAGGTTTTCTTTGTTCGGTACATTGGTTTCGGTAAGAATAACCACAGAAGGATCGATGTACTCCGCAACATCGCGCATTAGTTTTACAACTTCATGGGTTTCCGGCAGGTGCAGACAGGTTGTTCCTGCTTTTTTCCAAAGAAATGCAATGGCATCGAGCCGGATGATCCGGGAACCTTTCGAAATGTAATCCAAAAGAACATCCATCATTTCAACCAGCAAAGCCGGATTGGAAAAATTCAAATCAACCTGATCGGCGCTAAATGTAGTCCAAACGTGTTTTATTCCATCGGCAGTTTTGTAGGGTGTAAGAAGCGGCGTACTTCTCGGGCGGGTAACTTGCGACAAGTCTTTATTCGGATCTTCACAGATGAAGTATTCCTTGCCGGTTCCTTCCTGTTTCAAAAAGTTTTTGAACCATTCACTTTTACTTGATGCGTGATTGATCACCAGATCGGCCATCAAATCAAAATCCTTATTCAGTTGGGTAATATCGTCCCAGTCGCCCAATTCCGGATTAACCTCCCTGAAATCGATCACCGAAAAGCCATCGTCGCTGCTAAAGGGGAAAAACGGTAGGATATGCACAACGGTCAACTGTTCTTTGAGCTGTTCATTCAGAAAAGTATGTAGGGTTTTTAGCGGTTGCTCGGTGGTCGTTTTGATGCTGTCGCCATAAGTGATCAACACCACATCTTTCTCATCCCACTTTGCTGAACGACTCTTTTTTATGTCATATTTGTCCAGAACGCCGACAAGATCATTTAATACTTTATCCGAATAATCCCGCTGATAGATACAGCGGAGTCGGCTTTCAATATTTTTTCTGAAAGATTCGGGATTGGCCATATTTATGAAGGTTTTAAATGATGTTATTGTCGTCCTCTACAATCTGGTTGAGCTCTTCCAGGATACCGGGGAAGGCACTTTGTACCCGTTTCCAGCTGGGCATCAAGGGCACATTATCTGGATTGACCAGAAAATCGATTCCTGATTGATAGACGTTTTTTACAAAAAGATCGATCACTTCTTCCTCTTTATGGAAATCGTAGCTCAACCCGTTCATCGATGCATCGGCTTTGTACAATTCAACAAATTCGAGTGCAATTCGCCAGTAAGTGGCTTTCAGTGTTCTGAAAAACTCAGGACTGAGCGTAACACCGTCGGAAGCCAGTTTTGCAAAGATGGCGCGCGAAATATCCCGGCTCATTTTCGAAAGCCCGCGTTCGGCATCTTCTACCGAAAGCGACTGGTGTTTATGATCGTAGCGGTCGGCAATTTCAACCTGGCACACCCGGTTGAGGGCATTGTTGCGCTCTACTTCCGAAAGAATCCCGATTTCAAGTCCCCAGTCGTAAGGAATACGAATGGTTTTTATAATGTCGGCACGCATCGAAAACTCACCGGCCAGCGGATAACGAAAACTGTCGAGGTATTCGAGGTAAGTATGATGTCCCAGTAGCTTTTTCAGTGTTCTTAACAAGGGAGTTACTAGCAGACGAACAGCACGGCCATGCATCTTGTCTTCATCGGTGCGGAAATAATATCCTTTACAATATTTAAAGTTAAAAGACGGATCGGCAACCGGATAGATCAGGCGTGCCAGCATTTCGCGGTTGTAAGTGGTAATATCGGCGTCGTGGAGCGCAATGGCTTCCGATTTGGCGGTTGAGATCATGTACCCAAAGCTGAACCAAACATTTCGTCCTTTTCCCGGAACTGATGTGTCAATTCCCTTCGAGGCCATTTTCTTTTTTAGGTCGGTCATGCGCGGTCCGTCGTTCCATAGCACGCGGTGATGCTGTGGCAGCACGGAAAAATATTCCAGCGCATTTTTATACTGATAGTCATCGGCCTGATCAAGCCCGATAACAATTTCTGAGATGTAAGGAATGTCCTTTAATATACTTACAATATCTTTTAGTGCATGTCGTGAAAGTTCGGAGTATAAGGAGGGGATAATCAGTCCGATTGGTCGCCTTTTGCTGAATTTTTCCAACTTCTGTTCCAGCTCTTCATAGGGTCTGGCACGCAGGTTATGCAAAGTGGCTACAAATCCATTCTGATAAAAATCACCCATAATAATTCTCCTCTTTAATCTGTTAAAATTAGTATAATGTTGATGCGTCTCTAAATATAACTAATCCTTTTGTCGTTTCGGATAAAATCTAAAAAATGAGCTAAAAAATATCTAAATGTTAATAAACAAGGCTATTTTCTTACAGTTCTCGCATGTACATGCTTTTTATAATTGGCTCAAGTTTTTCAGCAATAATTTTATGGTCAAGATTTTCTTTCAATACTTTCAGGTTGTGTTTCACCACTTTATTCCGGTAGGGAATATTAGTTAACAGCATATAGGCAGCATCAACCAGTTCGTCACTAACCGGTTCACCGGTTTCAATCGAGGGGAGATCAAAACCAAATTTTTCGATTTCGTCCTTGTAAATATCATATTTGTTAATGACGGCGGGAACAGCAAATGAAATCATTTCGAGCAGGTTGTTGCCAAAACCTTCTACGTCGCTGAAATACGTTCCGATTCCACCGTGAGCAGCTACTATAGATGGTATCTCGGCAAAGCAATAGAATTTCTTATCCACTATAATATCGCGATGTGATAAGATGTTGTTTTCTCCAAAGATTAGCACCACATTACTGTCGGTATTCTTTTTACAGAGTTCGGTATAATAGAGGTACAAATTATTCAGGTACTGGTTTTGTTCGTCTCCCGAATGTCCGCTAATAATTAGTGCGATACATTTCCGTTTCCCGTTTTTCGTAAATTTCTTATCCAGTTTGAATGCCAGATCAATGGCCAGTTCGATCTTTTTCCGCGGAACAACACGGGTGTGTTGCAGCAAAATTACGGTGTCATCAACCGAGAATCCTTTACTTTTTACTTGTTTCTCGAGACCAATATCTTTTAAAAACGAATCGTTATAATTGTCCTGCGGCGGGCAGAGCAATTCTTCAGAATCCGGATTCAGGTGTTCCCATTCCCATGGAATTTCACAGGTATTTGGAACCACAGTGGTCCGAAGCTTGAAAAATTTCTCCAACTTGCTGCTGTTGTGCTGCTCAAAAAGCCGTTTGCCCAATTCGATTTGTTGCTTATTGATAAATGCGATTGAGTTCACATAAGTTACTCCCGGCAAGTACTTCAGGTATTTTTGAATCACTTCATTTGGGGTGGCAAAAATGGAGCGCTCGAAATAAGAATCGTGCCACCACACCATTAGTTTGGGCCAGATGATTCCTTCGGCACGCAATTCTTCTATGTAATAGCCCAGTCCTACTGCGGTTACAAAATTGTAGGGATGCGAGGTGTTGTGAGCGATGATCAGATCAATATCGTTTTCGTCTACCCATTCCTGGATTACTTTTTTGGCGTACAGCGCATTCTCATGAATCAATTCATCCAATCCTTCGGTATCGGGATTATTGAAATTGTTTAAGATGTGTTTATGAGCTTCGCTTTTGTGCCAGAACACATCGTTGGTTTGGGCATTAAAACGTGGCGATGAGTGAGCCGCCAGAAAGAAAAAGTTACCAATGTTAATGTCCAGGTGTTCCGACATGGCTTCAACGGTTTGGTCAATCACGATTGAAACACCGTCGTTCTTACCAATTAATGAGTGGATGATCCCTATTCTGAGTTCGCTGAGTTTCATTTTAAAATATCTTTTAGTTGTGCTAAGTCGTTAATAATAAAATCGGGGAAGAAGCGCCGTACGCGTTCATCATCTTCCCGCAGGCGAAGTGAGCGCTCGTCGCCGGCAAACAGAACAGTTCGTAGACCCGATTTTTTTGCGGTAACAATGTCTTTTAGCATGTCGTTTCCTACAAAAATCGCTTCGTTTGGTTCGATCCCGTATTTACTTTTTAGCGTGGGAAGAAACTTCTCGAAAAGGGTAGTATCGGGTTTTGCCCTAAGTACCTGAAATGAAAATACTGTCAAATTTTCTTCAAACAAATCGATTTCCTGTTTTGTCGAAAAAGTACCGTTCAGAAAATAATTCATAATAACGGGCGTATAAAATTGTGCATTGGAAACAATGCCCATCGGCAGGCCTTTTTCTTTTATCCAAAGTAGGATTTCTTTCATGCCCGGCATCGGATAAACCCGGTTGCTTAGGAGCTCGAAAACGATAATGGTGTCGGTCCACGATTCTGTCCCGTTCAGTTTTATTAGCCCTTTTTCTTCGGCTGCGCGGAACATCTCGGTCCACACTTTAAAAATATCGACATCGGGGTAGGGATGTCCCTGTTTTTTTAGGGCTTCATGTTGCTCTTTAATTTTAATCTGCAGCTGCTCCAGCAAAAACGAACAGGTAGATGGATGGCAATTGCCGAGATCAAAACCGCCGGCTTCCATAGCTGTTTTAATATTCTTTGACGACAAAGAAGCCTGGTCGATGTCTCCTGATGCTGAAATCAGGAGCGTGCCGTAGATATCAAAAATCACGGCTTTTATCGGATCGGGGGAATCGGTTTTTAAGTTGGGACAGAAAGTGGTGGGCAGAGGCTCGAGCTTTTCCAGCTTATCCAACCAGCTTTTTATATCGGTTCTGAAGTTTACTTCCATATCCTTGTAAAGAGTAGTTGCTAGTAATGATATTCTTATTTTGTTCGATTACCTGATCGGCAACCTTTTTAAACAAAGTTTTGAGAATGGGATTTTGTTCAAAAATCTTCTGTTTTTCTATTTTTCCCGATTTCAGGTCGCAGATCACTTCCATTTGCATTTTCATGTTCAGGTCTTTGAAATCGATCTTAATACCGGGGATATTTATTTTATAATAAAGCGTCGGAAATGTAAATCCATCGTTTTTAAAATCTTTGGTGATATAATCAATATCACGGCCAACAACCGGAGTATTCAGCAACCAGGGTTCGAGGTAAACCATGCCAAATCCTTCGCGGTAACTTGTAGTGATGCAAAAATCAGTCGCACACAGTAATTGTTCAAAATCTACTTTATTGCCCGCTTCAAAGATCACATCAATTTCATGCTCATCGCAGAATTTTACCCACTGCCGGTACATTTCTTTTTCCACCGGATTTTGTGGCGGCTGAGTAACTACAAAACTGGTAATGTGGTTGAAAAGCGCTGATAAAAGAATGAATTCACCAATGTTTTTTCGCTGGATGACACGAACTGGATAGGTGATCAACAGCTTTTCATCGCTGATATCAAGTTCCTTACAAATCGTCTTTTTTAAGGTTTCATTATCCGGATTTTCGATGGTACCTGAAAAAGTCACCGGATTAGGCAGCCATTCAATTCGGTCAGCATCAACTCCTAACGACTGCAACCTTTCCAGATCGAATGAATTCAGCACGCCAAACTGATAATTTGGTAAGTCGGGATACAGTACCTCAGTTAAATCGTGTGAGAAATTATTGCCGATAATATCTTCCAGAAATGTATAATTACTGGGGCGGTCTTCGGCAAAATCGTGTGCGTGGTTAAATACCCGGACTCCTTCTTTGGCAAGTTGGTACACGGCAAAGGTCACCACCGGGTTTTTTCCCAGGTTCAGGTTATGAAAATGCAAAACTGTATCCTTTGTCAGATGCACCCTGATTTTTTCCTGAACTCGGTCGAGCAGTTCCTGTGCTTCGTCGTCTGTGTAATGTTTGCGTTCCAGGTAATTTAGCTCCTCAATAATGACCAGTTCGGCTCCCCGCGAAGTAATGCTTTCCGGATAGGGGCAGACGCCAACCAGCACTTTTACCGGTATATTTTTAAGGCTGTCGATCTGCGATTCGATGATCCGTGTTACTCCACCGGGATTAAGATGACTGTGGGCAATTAGTATTTGCATATTTTTAGTTTGGTTTAAAATTAGCAAATCATTGCTAAAACAATCCGAACATTCAATTTTTAGATAAAGTTTAACTAAAAACTAATTTCAATGCAAAAAGTATTGTTTTGAATAGGAAAATCAACTCTCCAAAGATCACATCCTTATTATTCTTCAGAATATTCCAGAATATCACCCGGCTGGCAATCCAGCGCTTCGCAAATGGCTTCGAGCGTGCTAAACCGAACGGCTTTGGCTTTGCCTGTTTTTAGTATTGAAAGGTTGGCCAGTGTGATGTTAACTTTCTCAGATAGTTCGTTTAAAGACATCTTCCGTCGGGCCATCATTACATCGAGATTTACAATTATAGGCATGGCTTACACTGTTAATTCGTTTTCGGATTGTAATTCAATACCTCGCCTGAAAATCTGGTAAATAATAAAAACCAGACAGGCCATAAACAAAAATTGTCCGTGTTCCCATGAATTATTCAGGTTACCGGCCTTATCACCCAACCAGGCTATAAATCCACCGGCGGTGACTGCAAGTATCCAGATGGCGAATAAGGAGTAACTAATCTTTGCCAGTTTATAGGCAACTATTGGTGTAAAAGGATTTGATATTTTTATTTTATTAATGAGTTTAACCACCATCCACCATACGACTGCCTTTAAGATGGACATGATAAACTGAGTAGTCATCAGAACGGAATATAGTGTGAAATTTTCCTGTCTTAACTGAAAGAGGTTGAGCCCTTCGTGAATATTTTTTGCGCTCTCCGGATTCCATAAACTTGAAAAATAGGAAAACATTAAAACTCCTGCTTTTACAGCAAAACTGAAAAAGGCTATCCATGCTATAACTTTCATAAAGATGAGCACATGCTCTGTTTGGGTTTTTCCTTTATTTTTCATGGTAGTAATTATTAATTGTTGATACAAAGAAATAGAATAATTATTGAAAAACAATAAATATATAATAAAAAACAATAAATAATTGTTTTAAAACATGAAATATTGATTTGTTTTGATGTGAGAAAGTAAATGCCAGGGGCATTACTTCGCTGTCAATACCTTCTGATTTCAGACAAATTTATCTTTACTTTGCACCAAACTTTTATAAATGAGCAAGAAGAGGGTAAATGTAGTGACGATGGGCTGTTCGAAAAACCTGGTTGATTCCGAGGTTTTACTGAGCCAGCTGGAGAAGGGAAAGTTTGAAGTGATGCACGATTCGAATGAAACCGATTTTGATGCGGTATTTATCAATACCTGTGGTTTTATTCACGATGCCAAGCAGGAATCAATAGATATGATCCTGGATTATGCCGAGGCCAAAAAACGCGGACAGATAGACAAATTGTATGTAATGGGCTGTTTGTCGGAAAGGTATCAGCACGAACTCGAGGATGAACTGCCGGAGGTGGATCGTTACTTTGGTAAATTCGATATGAAGGCGATGGTAGAAGAGTTGAAAGTGGCTTACCATCCCGAATACATTTACGAGCGAAAGATTACCACTCCTTCGCATTTTGCCTACCTGAAAATCTCGGAAGGCTGCAACCGTTCGTGTTCATTTTGCGCCATTCCTAAAATGACGGGACGCCATAAATCACGTACTATCGAAAGTCTGGTGATGGAAGCCCGCTACCTGGCTAAAAAGGGAGTGAAAGAATTGCTGCTTATTGCTCAGGATCTGTCGTATTATGGCATTGATATTTATGGGAAAAACCGATTGGCCGAGTTGATCGAAAAGGTTTCGGAAGTCGACGGAATAGAATGGATCAGGCTGCACTATTTGTATCCTACCAAATTCCCTATGGACATATTGCCTGTGATGCGCGAAAATCCGAAAGTGTGCAACTACCTCGACATGCCACTGCAACACATTGCTAATCCGGTTTTAAAAAATATGTTGCGTCATGTTACCCGTGAAGAAACGGAGGCACTGCTGACCAAAATCCGTGAGGAAGTTCCCTGTGTTGTAATTCGGACCACAATGTTGGTAGGTTTTCCGGGCGAAACTGAGGAAGATTTTGAAGAACTGAAAGCTTTTATTGAGGAGCAGAAGTTTGGCCGATTGGGTGTTTTCCCCTACTCTGAAGAAGACGGAACTTATGCGGCTCAAAAATATAAAGACCGCCTTGATCAGGAAACCAAACAGGAGCGTGCCGACGAGATCATGGAAATTCAGCAGTACATTTCGGCCGAACTCAATCAGCAAAAAATAGGGAAGGAGTTTAAGGTGATCATTGATCGTGAAGAAGGCGATTTTTTTGTGGGGCGTACTGAATTTGATTCACCTGAAGTGGATGGTGAAGTACTGATCGCAAAAACAAGGAAACTCGACAAAGGCGAGCTGGTTATGGTGAAAGTTACCGGCGCCGAGGATTATGATCTTTATGGAGATTTGCTTTAAGTATTGAATCACCTGGTGACTCTGAGTTTCGTCTGAGAGTCGCAAGGTGAATATTATACCGTTTGAAGCTTACTACTAATAAATCCGAATTATTTCTCCCGTGCGCAATCCTTCAACACTTCTGACGTATGCCGCAGCTACTTTGTCCATCGGTACAGGAATATGTCCCGGGAAAGCATCGCCAAGTCGTTCTGCCGAATCTTCAACCAGTCCCGGAGAAACAACATTAAGTCTGAATTCATTGATATGCTCCTGCGAAACGGCCTTTACAAAACCGTGAATGGCGCCATTTGCCATGGCCGAGTTGGTGGCTCCTTTAACCGGATCGTCGGCCAAAATACCCGTTGTGAGCGTGATTGACCCACCTTTGTTTAAATAGTTTCTGCCAATTCGTACAAGGTTGACCTGTCCCATTAATTTTCCTTTCAATCCAACGTAAAAGTCCTCTTCAGACAGTTCTGCAAACGGTCCCCATTTGGTGGCTCCGGCACAGTTTACTATTGCATCGAGCTTCCCAATTTCCTCGAACATCTTTTTTATCGATTCGGAACTTTCCATATCCATCCTGACATCGCCACCATTTCTGCCGGCCGTTATAACTTCGTGTTTTTTGCTCAATCGGGCAGCGACAGTTTTGCCAATTGTTCCGCTGTTTCCTCCAACTACCAGAATTCTCATACTAACAATTTCTTATTGTTCAACTTTCTTTTTACTTCGTATTTACTGCAAAATAAAAGGATTTTATTCGCTATTTGTTCAAATTAGCGAGAAGCAGCTTTGACTTAAAGATTGCTTGATAAAAGTCCGAAAGATTGTACATTTAAGGCTGGAAAAAATTAAAGCATATACGAAATGAGAATAGAATACGATGTAAAGCTGGGATTTAAAGATGTGATGTTCAGACCGAAACGATCGACTTTAAAAAGCCGGTCGATGGTGAGTATGGAGCGTACTTTTACCTTTATGCACACTGGTAAAACTTGGACCGGTATTCCGGTTATGGCAGCGAATATGGATACCGTCGGAACATTTGAAATGGCACTGGCGCTTCAGAAACACCAACTGTTTACAGCCATTCACAAGCATTATTCATTGGAACAATGGGAGGGATTTTTGCAAAATGCACCGGAAGAAATCGTTGACAGCATTGCCGTGAGCACGGGAACGGGTGAGAACGATTCGAAAAAGGTGGATGAACTTTTTAAGCGACATCCTCAGTTAAAATTTTTATGCATTGATGTGGCCAATGGTTATTCCGAGCATTTTGTGCATTATGTAAATGCTACACGCGAACGCCATCCCGAGATTGTGATTATGGCCGGTAATGTGGTCACCGGAGAAATGGTGGAGGAATTGTTGCTGGCCGGTGCCGACATTGTGAAGGTGGGTATCGGGCCCGGCTCGGTGTGTACTACACGTATTAAAACGGGCGTTGGTTATCCGCAGTTATCGGCTGTTGTAGAATGTGCCGATGCAGCTCACGGATTGGGTGGCCAGATTATAAGTGATGGCGGTTGCACTACTCCCGGCGATGTTTCTAAAGCATTTGGCGGCGGTGCCGATTTTGTAATGCTCGGCGGAATGTTTGCAGGCCATAACGAAAGCGGAGGCGAACTGATTGATAAGAACGGGAAAAAATACCGGGAATTTTACGGAATGAGCTCTGCAACGGCAATGGATAAGCACGTTGGTGGAGTGGCCAATTACCGGGCCAGCGAAGGAAAAACAGTTCGGGTGCCTTATCGTGGTCCGGTTGATGAAACCGTGCTTGATATACTTGGCGGTGTGAGAAGTACATGTACTTATGTTGGGGCCTCGAAGCTTAAAGAACTTACCAAACGCACCACTTTTATTCGGGTGGAAGAACAGGAAAATCAGGTATACAACGACTAGTGTTGTGTCAAACGTACTTCGCCTGGTCGTCATGCTGAATTTATTTCAGCATCTTCCTTTTTATAAAAGATTCCGAAATTCCCCGATAGCTATAAGGAAGCGCCAGCGGTGGAGAATTGCATCATATCCCGAGTGTAATCGGGACGCGCCATCGGTGGAGATCTTGTTTTAAACCTTGAAGGTCAGAGAAACACTTCAAGGTTGCGCTTGCGGAGGCCGGTGCATAATCCGAATTTTTCATAGCCCTGAAGGGGCCAAAGCTTAATAGCCCGGGGCAAGGCCCCGGGTAAAGAATTAACACGTAAATCGGCGCAAATTGCGGCTCCGATCAGCATCGGAAGGTATTTTGCGCCGAAACCAACAGACCTAATCATTAATTTGCCACCTTGTTTTATCGACATTATTGATTTTTTCAATTCAGCATTTAAAGCTGATACACGGATCACAGCCCGATAGTAATCGGGACGGAATAACGAAGCTACATTTCAGATATGATACGACACTAATTTGTTATATTTCAGTTATATTTGGTACCGCCCGGTTTAAACCGGGCGGTTTTTTGTTTGTTTAAACTGTGCTGTTTAAAATTTTAATTATTACATCTTTTATGAAAAAACTGAAATTCTTTGTCGCCGTGGCGGCGCTGTTTATGGCGTTTAACAGTTTCGCCCAAAAAGCTGATTCCCTGTATGTTGTCTCGAATTACGATAAGTCGGAATATTTTATTGAAATGCGTGACGGAGTTAAATTGTACACCATCGTATACACGCCAAAAGATGCTTCGAAAAGCTATCCGATGCTGATGAACCGCACCTGTTACAACGTGCAGGGTTTTAATGATTTTAAGCTCCGAACACCTAATCCTTATCTGATCGAGGCCGGTTATATTCTGGTTTATCAGGATGTTCGCGGACGTTACATGTCGGAGGGAACTTTTGATAACATGCGGCCAAATATTTCGGGTAATAACCCAAAGAACAAAAAAGATATCGATGAAAGTTCGGATACTTATGACACGGTTGATTGGTTGGTTAAAAACATCAAAAACAATAACGGCAGGGTAGGGATATATGGCATTTCCTATCCCGGATTTTACAGCGCAGCATCTTTGCCAGATGCTCATCCGGCGCTAAAAGCGGTTTCTCCGCAGGCTCCGATTGCCGATTTCTTTTTCGACGATTTTCATCACCACGGAGCTTTTCTGCAGAGTTATCTGCCGGCTTTTGCAGTCTTTGGCTATCAGAAAGATTCGCTGACAAAAAGGACATGGTTTGGTGAAGAGATGATGCGTTTCTTCGGTCAACGCGTCGTTGATGGCTATGACTTTAACCTGGAATTGGGACCGCTGAAAAATGCCACCGATAAATACCATTACGATAACTTTTTCTGGCAGCAAGTGGTCGAACATCCCAATTACGATGAATTCTGGCAAAAGCGTAATCTGCTGCCTCATTTAAAAGATATTAAACCTGCGGTAATGGTTGTTGGCGGTTGGTACGATGCCGAAGATCTTTACGGTCCGCTGAGTATTCATAAAACCATTGAACACAACGATCCGTCGGCGAAAAGTACCATTGTTATGGGACCGTGGACACACGGTGGCTGGGCGCGCGAACGCGGGAAGCAAACGGTGAATCACATTTACTTCGGCGACAGCATCTCAACGTTCTTTCAGAAAAATATGGAGAAAGTATTTTTCGATTATTATTTGAAAGATGAAGGGGAAATGAACCTGCCGGAAGCTTATGTTTTTGATACCGGCCTCAAACAGTGGGAAAAATACGACGAATGGCCTCCCAAAAATGTAAAACCCATTACGTTTACTTTTCGCGAGGATGGAAAATTACTGATGGATCAGCCGGTTGATCCGGATGTTTCATTCGACTACATCAGTGATCCTGCAAAGCCGGTTCCTTACCGCTCCACTACCGAGGGATTAACTTTTACTCCGCGAAATTTTATCACCGACGATCAGCGTCAGGCTTCGCGCCGCCCTGATGTACTGACCTTTAAAACCGATACGCTTGATAAGGATGTGACTATCGCCGGAGAAATTCTTGCCGACCTTGTGGTTTCGATGACCGGGACAGATGCCGATTTTATTGTAAAACTGATCGATGTTTACCCCAATGATCATGAAGATTATGAACACAATCCGGAAAACATCAGAATGGGCGGTTACCAGCAGTTGGTGCGTCACGAGGTTTTCCGTGGTCGGTTCAGAAACAGTTACGAACATCCCGAGCCCTTTGAACCGGGTGTTCCAAGCCATGTTACCGTGCCGTTGCAGGACATTCTGCACACTTTCAAACAAGGACATCGCATTATGATCCAGATCCACAGTACCTGGTTTCCGTATATCGACCGGAATCCACAGAAATATGTCGACAATATTTACAAGGCTGACGAAGAAGATTTTATCAAATCAACCATTCGTGTGTACGGAAGTTCAACAGTGCAGGCGGGAGGTGATCTGCCGTTTGTAACATTGCCGGCTTTGAACTAAGGTGAATTAGTGGCACACAAAAAAAAGGATTTCAGCCGTCACATGACTTCTGAAATCCTTTTTTTAATATAGCCAATGTAACTTACATCAGGAAACTCAATAAAATACCCGCAGCAACTGCCGAACCGATAACGCCGGCAACGTTTGGTGCCATGGCGTGCATCAGTAAGTGGTTGGTAGGATCTTCTTTCACTCCCATAGTTTGAACGACCCTGGCACTGTCGGGAACCGCAGAAACTCCGCTGGCGCCGATCATCGGGTTTATTTTATTTTCCTTTTTCAGGAACAGGTTCATGATCTTAGCTCCGGCAACTCCTCCCGCAGTAGCAATTACAAACGAGCCGGCACCTAGGGCAAAGATCTTGATAGAAGCCGGTGTCAGGAATACATCGGCCTGTGTTGAAGCACCCACCGTGATCCCCAGCAGAATGGTAATTACATCGATTAAAGGATTTGCAGCTGTATTGGCCAAACGTTTGGTCACACCCGATTCTTTCAGCAGGTTACCAAAGAATAACATACCAATAAGCGGCAATGCCGATGGCGCAATGTATGCGGTTAAAATCAGACCAACAATAGGGAAGAGCACCTTTTCCAGTTTCGATACCGCACGCGGTGGTTTCATTCGAATCAGGCGTTCTTTTCGTGTTGTCATCAGTTTAATGACCGGTGGTTGAATTACAGGTACCAAAGCCATATACGAATAGGCTGCAATAGCGATTGGCCCGATCAGGTTTTTAACCGTGGTCCCGTCGGCCAGCACATTCATTCCGTTAGCCAGTTTCGAAGAAATAAAGATTGCCGTCGGACCATCAGCTCCCCCGATAATTCCAATCGCACCGGCTTCGGGTGGTGCAAATCCAAGGAAAATAGCTCCGAGGAAGGTCAGGAAAATACCGATTTGGGCAGCAGCTCCCAGAAGCATCAGTTTTGGATTCGAGATTAAGGATGAAAAGTCGGTCATGGCACCGATACCCAGGAAAATAAGTGGTGGATACCATCCCTGAACCACGCCCTGGTATAAAATATTCATTACCGATCCCGGTTCGTAAACACCGAGCTTCAGGTTGAAATCGGCCACCTGGAACATGGGAATATTCCCGATAAGAATACCAAAACCAATAGGAATCAGCAACATCGGTTCAAAGTCGTATCGTATGGCCAGGAAGATGAACACAAAACCAACAAACATCATAATGATGTTTCCCCACGAAACATTGGCAAAGCCCGAAAACTCGTAAAAGTTAAATAATCCGGCAATCGCTCCGTTGTAATTTTTATAGACCGCTCCGTCACCCCTCAGCTCTTCCTGCGAAAGCTGAAGCGTTCGGTTTGGTAATTTGACCATTGGAGTTTTAATGTCGTATCCGCTTTGTTTATTCGGATCGGTATTGGTTCTTAATTGTGTAACCTGGACCTTGTTAAACTCCATATTGATCTTGTTCCCATCAAGAAGATAATGACCGGTGTAGCGTTGCTTGGCCGAATCGAGAATAAAAGTGCCGTTCTCTTCAAATGAAAGCGTTTTAAAGCGCTTAACGGTTTTTGGAGCTTTCTCTGTTGCTTCATCGGCCTTGTAGGTAGGAACCGGGACGTATCCGTCAGAATAGTCGATCCACTTCCCCGAAGTAAGTTGCTCCTTGATCTCCTGAGCCCCGTCGGCAGCAAAGACCACCTGGCTCGCGAAAATCAGCAGCAGTAGTAGTTGAAATAATTTTCTCATCATAACGCGGTTAAGGTTAGCCGATTTCGATTAATACATCGTCCTGTAAAACACTGTCGCCAACATTTACTTTTATGGCAGTAACTTCGCCGGCTTTTGTAGTTTGTACCTGGTTTTCCATTTTCATGGCTTCCATAACCATCAGGTTTTGTCCTTCGGTAACCACATCGCCAACTGTTACATTTATTTTCAGAATGGTTCCGGGCAGCGGAGCTGTAACCTTATGGGTACCGGTCGATACCGCTTTCCTGATCTGTCCTTCACCGGGCATTTTCTCTACCGGTTTCCGGATCAGTTTTGGAGTTTTCGAAGCTTTGATCTCACTTTTGATTTCCACTTCGTAAATGGTGCCGTTTACATCCAGTTCAGCAATATTGTCTTCAATATCTTTTAAATGAACGTCGTAATCGTTACCCCTGATTGTGAATTTATATTTTTTCATTTTTTGCGTTTTTATTCATCAATTAATATGTTGCAACTGCGTTTTCTCCCTGATATTTAGATTGTTCGGATTTTAAAACGGTGATGTGTTGTTTCCAAACACTAAAGGAAAATCAAGCGGCAACATCTATTTTTATTTGGGCCAGTTTTGATTGACACTGTATATCTTCGAACTCCAGGGCGAATAAGCCTTTTTAACCTTTTTAATGGTTACTACATTGCTTTCTTCATCGTGCAATTCGTTAAAATACAGATGAAGCGCAAGGCTTAAAGCGGCTGTTACGTTCCCCTCAATATCATAGTCGTCTTCGGCAGGATCCTCCTGTTTTCGGCTTCTTCTCCGTTTGGTTTTGTCGCGTTTATGAACCAGCCTTTTAATGATTTTAGGCAGCCTCGTAAACACAATAACCAAAATTGTAAGCGAAAAAAACACGATCAGGAATCCTACAATCGCCACCGTCATCCCAAATTCGACTGAATTAGCCAGCAAGATAAATAATGCTTCCATAGTGATTTCTTATAATGGGATGTTCGAATGTTTCTTCGGCGGATTTACCAGCTTTTTGGTGGCCAGACTTTGCAGCCCGCGGATAATACGGAACCTGGTGTTGCGTGGTTCAATTACGTCGTCGATGTAACCAAAAGATGCCGCCATGTATGGATTGGCAAATTTCTCGTTGTATTCTTCTTCGTGTTCTGCCAGGAATTTGGCACGTTCTTCGGCGTCTTCAATGTCGCGAAGTTTACGTCCGTGAAGCACTTCAACAGCACCGGCCGCTCCCATCACTGCAATCTCGGCACTTGGCCAGGCGTAGTTCAGGTCACCGCGTAATTGCTTGCTCGACATCACATCGTGTGCTCCTCCGTACGATTTACGCAGGGTAATCGTGATCTTTGGAATCGTGGCTTCACCATAGGCAAACATCAGTTTTGCACCGTGGGTAATAATACCGCCGTATTCCTGCTTACTCCCGGGCAGGAATCCGGGAACATCAACCAATGTAATGATTGGAATATTGAATGAATCGCAGAAACGTACAAATCGTGCTGCTTTTATCGAGGCATTAATATCAAGTACTCCTGCCAGGTAATTTGGCTGGTTGGCAACCAAACCAACCGGTTGCCCGTCGAACTTAGCAAAACCTACAATAATGTTCTTTGCATAGTTGCGGTGAATTTCCAGGAATTCGCCATAGTCAACAATGGTATGAATAACATCTTTTACATCGTAAGGCTGGTTCGGATTCTCGGGAATGATTTCGTTCAGGTCATCATCTAAACGATCGATCGGATCGGTATTCTCAGTGACAACAGGATCCTCGAGGTTATTCTGCGGCAGGTAAGAGATAAGTTTACGAAGGATCATCAGACCTTCTTTTTCGTTTTCAACAAGAAACTGCGCCACACCCGATTTTGAAGCGTGTACTTTACCGCCTCCAAGGTCTTCTACCGAAATGTCTTCGCCGGTTACCGTTTTTACAACTTTCGGTCCGGTAACAAACATGTAGGAATTTTGCTCGGTCATCATGATAAAGTCGGTAAGTGCAGGTGAATAAACAGCACCGCCGGCACAAGGCCCGAATATGGCAGAGATCTGAGGTATTACGCCTGAAGCCAAAATGTTACGCTCGAAAATTTCGGCATAACCGGCCAGCGAGTTAACACCTTCCTGGATGCGGGCACCACCTGAATCGTTGATCCCGATCACCGGTGCTCCCACTTTCATGGCCATATCCATTACTTTGCAGATCTTCTGTGCAAAGGTTTCTGAAAGCGAACCTCCAAATACCGTAAAATCCTGCGAGAATACATACACCACGCGACCGTCGATGGTTCCGTGGCCGGTAACAACGCCGTCGCCCAGAAACTTGGTTTTCTCGATACCAAAGTTAGAGCAGCGGTGCGTTACAAACATGTCGAACTCTTCGAAGCTGCCTTCGTCAAGCAGCAGTTCAATACGTTCGCGGGCAGTGAATTTCCCTTTCTTATGCTGGGATTCAATGCGTTTGATGCCTCCGCCTAATTTTGCTTCTGCACGGAGGTCAATCAGTTTCTTAATTTTATCCTGGTTACTCATATAAAAAATCGGTTGTTTTTGGTTTTCTGTTCTTATTTGCCGCACAGCTCGGTCAACACACCCAGGGTTGATTTTGGGTGAAGGAAACCGATGTTCAGGCCTTCAGCGCCTTTGCGCGATGCTTTGTCGATCAGGCGAACTCCTTTTTCTTCCAGTTCTCCCAACGATTTGTTGACGTCGTCGACAGCAAAAGCCAGGTGGTGTACGCCCGGTCCTTTTTTCTCAATGAATTTACCGATAGGTCCCTCCGGATCGGTCGACTCCAGTAATTCGATTTTGGTGTCGCCTACCTTAAAAAAAGCGGTTTTTACTTTTTGGTCTGCTACTTCCTCAATGGCGTAGCATTTAAGTCCCAACATGTTCTCGTAGTATGGAATGGCTTCGTCTAAACTGTTAACGGCAATTCCAATGTGTTCTATATGTGAAATGTTCATCTTATTTAGAATGTTTATAAAATGTTAATAGTCAAAAATTTATAGCTATAAAGTTACGGCTTCTACCATGCCGGATTCAAATTGTCAGGAAAATCTGATCAAATGAATCCCGAATTTCAGATATCCTTAATATTTGTTTTGTATGCCGGTCAAAAGCATGATTTTCTTCATAAAAAAAAAGCAGACATCTGCCTGCTTTTCTATATCTTTGTTAGTCCTGGTCCCATACAAAATGGAAGTGCGGACCGAATCTTTCGAAAGCGTTTTTATCCAGATTTTCCTGATGGTCGGGGTGAGCAATCGAGATGAGCAGTTTTGCCCGATCCTGAAGTGTTCTTCCGTATAAATTAACTGCACCAAATTCGGTAACTACCCAGTGAATATTGGCACGTGTGCTAACAACACCGGCACCGGGAGTTAAAATTGGCGCAATTTTGCTGATTCCTTTATTGGTTACCGAAGGCATGGCCAAAATTGGCTTCCCGCCTTTACTTAATGATGCACCACGAAGGAAGTCGATCTGACCACCTACACCGGAATAGTGCGTTGTACCAATTGAATCGGCACAAACCTGTCCGGTAATATCAACCTGCAGCGCTGAGTTAATGGCGGTTACCTTTGGGTTTTTGGCAATAATCGAAACACGGTTGGTATACCTTACATCCTGCATGGCTACTCCTGGATTATCGTGGATATAATCGTAAAGATTTTTCGAGCCCATCAGGAAAGTGGCTACCATTTTACCTTTGTCGATTTTTTTGTTTCTTCCATTCACCACACCTTTATCTACCAGCGGCAAAATACCGTCGGCGAACATTTCGGAGTGAACACCAAGGTCTTTGTGGTTACCCAACATGCTGAGTACTGCATTTGGGATAGCACCGATACCCATTTGCAGTGTTGCTCCGTCTTCCACCAGTTCGGCTACGTAACGACCAATTTTGCGGTCGGTTTCCGAAATGGGGCCCGGTTCGGCAGCAATCAGTTCACTGTCATCTTCTACGAAAAGATCAATGTCGTTGATATGGATCATGGCATCGCCAAATGCACGCGGCACATTCGGGTTAACAATAGCAATCGTTGTATCGGCATTTTCAACGGCAGCCAGTGTGGCATCAACCGATGTTCCCAAAGAAACATAACCATGTTTATCGGGAGGTGAAACCTGGATCATGGCCACATTCACTTTCAAATAACCTTCGCGAATCAAACGTTGCGTTTCCTGGAGGAAAACCGGAATGTAATCAGCATAACCGGCCTGTGTTTGCTTACGCACATTATGCCCTACAAAAAACGATTCCAGCTGAAAAATTCCTTCCAGTTCCTGATCGGCATATGGAGCCGGACCTTCGGTGTGGATGTGCTGGATGCGTACGTTTCTGAATTCTTTGTTTTTTCCGCGTTCAACAAGAGCTTTAATAAGTGGGTGCGGCGTTGCGGCCACACTATGAAGATGTACCCTGTCGTTGGATTTAACTACTTTAACTGCCTCGGCAGGTGAAATGAATTTAATATTCTTCATGCTTTATTGGATATTATAAAATCGGTAATGGTTACTGGTCGCAAAGGTAAGAAAACTATCATTTTGGGTCAATTTCGAATATTATTTCGACACGTTCGAATGTTTTTGTAAACTTAGTGTTAAAGAAGACCTGCAGGTATGAAATAGTGGATTTAAAATGAGTTATTCCAAACAGATGATCATATTACTTACTGAGTGAAATCTGTTTACATGAACAACTTTTATTTTTAGATCAATTTCACGACCTCATTTCCACGACCTTAATCAAAAAAAATAATGTGTCATTGAAAATGATTATGAAATTTTGCGGGAATATTGCCTGATGCTTTTCCCTGTTTGCCCTCTTTTTGCTATTTTTAAGGCAGAAACATAAAACATAAGATCATGCTAAAAGAAAAAATGTTAAACGCCATTAATGAACAAATAAATGCTGAACAATATTCAGCCTTCTTATATTTATCCATGTCGGCCTGGTTTCATGATAAAGGACTGCCCGGTTTTGCCAACTGGATGTACATTCAGTACCAGGAAGAATTGACCCACGCCAACAAGTTGTTTAATTACGTGGTAGAACGCGGTGAGAAACCGGAATTAAAAGCCATTAAACAAATGCCGGTGGAGTGGGAAGGTATTATTGATATCTATGAAGCCACATTGAAACATGAACAGCATGTGACCGAACTTATTAATAATCTGGTAGATATTGCCATCGAGGTGAAAGATCATGCCACACAGAGTTTCCTGCAGTGGTTTGTTGATGAGCAGGTAGAAGAAGAGGCAAACGTTACAGAGATCCTCGATAACCTGAAACTCATTGATGGCCAGGGCAACGGCATATTTATGCTGGATCGTGAGATGCGTGGCAGAACCTTTGTTGACGACACAGTAACGGAATAAAAATATTACAGAATATTTTGATAAAAGAGGTTGCTGTGTTAGTAGCCTCTTTTTTGTTTGTATATTTTACAACTTCAAAATTAATTGGCGCTGAAGATGATTAATAATCTTTCATTTACGAAGCGGAATGATAAGAGTCCTTATTTATGAAATTACAACAGGAAATATCCACCCGTTATGAGCAGCTAAAGGAGTTTTGTCAACTCACCTGGGACGATGCATCCATAATAAAGTTGGACAATGCATTCGAGTTTGCCTTTCAAATTCTTGGGGAGCACAGGTTCTCACATGGTGAAGTTATTCTCGGCCATTCACTTGATGTGGCATCGATCATTGCCATGGAAATCGGGTTGGAACCTGATTCGGTAATTACCGGTCTGTTGCACAATGTAAGGTACGAGCATTTAAAGGACAAAGCATCGCACGATGAGATCAACGAACATTTTGGTACCCACATTTTTGGAATTCTGGAAGGTATGGCCAAAATCAATGCTTTGGGCACCGATACCATCGACTTGCATGCCGAAAACTACCGAAAACTAATGCTGGCATTGGCCGGCGATGTGCGGGTCATCCTGATTAAAATTGCCGACCGCTTACAGGTGATGCGCACCTTGGATTTGTATGAAGAAGATCGGCGGAAAAAGCTTTTGAATGAAACGATTTACCTGTATGCTCCGCTGGCACACCGGCTTGGGTTGTACAACATTAACTCTGAAATGCTGGATCTGAATCTGAAGTATCAGAAACCAAAGGACTACAATTATATTGAAACACGTTTAAAAGAAACAGAAAACGAGCGGGCCAATTTTGTGGCTGAATTTGTGAAACCCATCGAGGCTAAACTCAAAAAGCGAGGATTGGAGTTTTCGATGAAAGCGCGTACCAAATCCATTTCATCCATTCACACTAAAATGCAAAAGAAGAAAGTGTCTTTTGATGAAGTGATGGACTTATTTGCGATTCGTGTTATTCTGGATTCGAGCCCTGAAGATGAGAAAACCGACTGCTGGATGGTGTATTCCATCGTGACCGAAGAGTACCAAACCAATCCTAATCGTTTGCGCGACTGGATCACCATTCCAAAATCAAACGGTTACGAATCGTTGCATACCACGGTTATGGGGCCGCACCAGAAATGGGTCGAGATTCAGATCCGCACAAAGCGAATGGACGAAATTGCAGAAAAGGGTTTAGCAGCGCACTGGAAATACAAAGGCGGAAAGTCGTCGGGTTTTGATGAGTGGCTGACCGGAATTCGCGATGTGCTGGAAAATCCGGAGATGAACGTGGTGGATTTTATCGATCATTTTCGTTCGAATGTATACAGCGACGAAATTTTTGTTTTTACTCCAAGAGGCGATCTGAAGAAATTGCCACATGGAGCCACGATGCTCGATTTTGCTTACGAAATACATTCAAAGCTTGGTGATACCTGCGTTGGCGGGCTTGTAAACGGGAAAAAGGTGAACCTGAAGTACAAACTCAAAAACGGCGACCAGATCTCCATTGAAACATCGAACAACCAGAAACCAAAAATGGACTGGCTGGACTTTGCTGTTACATCGAAAGCCAGGAACCGGGTAAAAGCCAGTTTAAACGAAGAACGAAATACCCAGGCGGCAGAAGGCAGGGAAACCCTCTTGCGGAAATTCAAAAACTGGAAACTGGAATTGAATGACGATGCTATTCGCCAGATTCTAAAGCATTTTAATTATAAACTGGCTGCCGATCTCTATTTCGATATCGCTACAGGGAAAATCGATCTACTGGAAGCAAAAGCCCTGTTTGTTGCTAAAGAGGAGGATACAGCCAAAAAGACCATCGAAGAACTTCTTCCAACAAAAGAAATCAAGGATTTTAGTTACGACAGCAGCGACGATTTTTTACTGATTGATAACAACCTGAAGAATTTAAATTATACCCTGGCAAAATGTTGTAATCCTGTTTTTGGCGATCGGATATTTGGTTTTGTGACAATAAAACAGGGCATAAAAATACACCGTGAAAACTGTCCGAATGCAAAAGACATGACAGAACGTTACCCATACCGGGTGATTAAAGCAAAATGGCGGGAAACCTCAAACAGAAAGTCATTCCTGACAACGCTACATATATCCGGCACCGACGAGATCGGAATAGTAAGCGAAATTTCTCATATCATTTCAAAAGATATTGGTAGTCATATGCGTTCGATCAATATTGAATCGGACAAAGGACATTTTGAGGGGAGGATGCAGATCTTTGTTAACGATATCGAGCACCTCGATTTTTTAATACAGCGACTTCAAACCGTTAAAGGCGTAACCGCGGTTACCCGTGGAGACAAATAAATCATTTTAATAGTTTTTAATGAAAGTACTGATAGCACCAAATTCGATGAAGGGAAGCCTCGATGCTTTTGATTTTGCAGATATTGTGGAAGAAGCATTTCTTTCGGTTTCCAAAGATTTTGAGCTTAGAAAGCTACCCGTAGCCGATGGTGGTGATTTTACTGGACAGGTTCTGGCTAAAAATCTAAATGCAAAAGAAGTCAGTATTGAAGTGGTCGGTCCATTAGGGAAAATGGTAACATCGAAATACGCTATTTCCGGGAAAAAAGCAATAATTGAAATGGCCGACGCATCGGGAATGAAACTGGTTTCGACTGATGAGTTAGATCCAATGATCGCAAGCTCTTTTGGGACCGGTCAACTGATACTTGACGCTATTGATAAAGGGTGTAACGAAATCTTTCTGGCCATCGGTGGCAGTGCCACTGTCGATGGTGGAATGGGGATGATGGAAGCCCTTGGGTTTCGTTTTTTTGATCGGGAAAATTCCAAATTGAAAGGTAACGGTGTAAACCTGGCCAAAATTAAGTCAATTGAAAAAAAGGATATTCGGCAAAGTGTAAAAATCAATATTATTTGCGATGTGGATAATTCGTTGTTGGGTAAAAAAGGAGCAGCTGCTGTCTTTGGTCCTCAAAAGGGCGCAAGTACTGATGGGGTGATAAAGCTGGAAGCTGGATTGAAAAACTGGGCCAATCTGCTTGAAGATAGATCGGGAATGGAGTTGAGGAACATCTCAGGCATGGGAGCAGCAGGAGGGATCTCATTACCGCTTGTCGCTTTTTTTGATGCGGAAATTGTTCCAGGTGCCGACTTTGTTCTGGATCAGCTTGGTTTTAGTGAGCAGGTTCAATGGACCGATGTGGTCATCACCGGTGAAGGTAAAATCGACAGCCAGACCTTAAACAACAAAGCACCATTTGCTGTGGCAAAGGCGGCAAAACAATTTAATAAGCCGGTTATTGCAATTGGGGGAAAGGTGGAACAAGATGCATCGGATGTGTTCGATGGAATCTACACACTCGTTAACGGACCGATGGAACTGGAGTTGGCCATGAAAAACTCAAAGCGATTACTATATAACTGTGCCATCCAACTGGCCAAAACAATAAAATCGTTAGGCAATTTTTGAACTGTATTCTATTATTTTTCATGAATCAGAATAAAGAAATAGCTGCGGTACGGCATTTACTCGATACCGGGAAAGCCCGTGAAGCTGAACTTGCTTTTCAAAAACTTGAACCCGAAAATACGGCGGAATATTTTCTGCTAAAAGGCAAAATCGAGCAAAAATTTCAGCACTGGGGGGAGGCTATAAATGCCTTTAACAAAGTTTTAGAATTGGATCCTGAGCATACTGAGGCAAAAAACAACCTTCATCTGATAAAAAATATTTTGAACTTCTGGAACCCCGATATGTTTAATCCTTAGAGCCTTGTGAAATAATTATTCCGTTCTTAGCCGTTTTTTGATCAGAATATTAAAAGATAATGGGAAACAGAAATGTTAAATCGGTCAATTTTCTATCTGACAGCTTTTTAGGTTTTTAAAAGAGAATTGTTATTTTTGAGGCTCGTCGATAAAAAATGGAAAAATTTTAATTGTATTTATAATAAAGAAACCGAAAAAAATGAAGAAAGTAGTATTGTTAGTAGTCGCAGTTTGTTTTGCTGTATTTTCTTATGCACAGGATCAAAACGCAAGTGAACTGGTAACCAAAGGAAATGCAGCCATCGAAGCAAAGGATTATGCAAAGGCTGTGGAATTATTTGAAGCGGCTCTGGCTATCCCAGACCATGGACAGGATGTAGAAACGATTACTAAAGTTCTTGATCAGTTAAAGCCGGTTGTTGCTAAGGACGAAGCAAAAACAGCCCTGGATAATAAGGAATATCAAAAAGCTGTGGAACTTTATAAAGCTGCAGCACAGGATTATCCTGATGCAGGTGTTACCGAACTGGCAGGTAAAAGTTTTTACAACGAGGGCATTATAAGCTATAAAGCCGATGATTTCTTAACTGCAGCCATGTGTTTTAGAATGGCAGAAAAGGAGTTTAATTTCGATGTAGAGAAATCGGCGAAGTACAAAAGTGCTTCCTTAAAAAAGGTCGCTGAACAACTTGCTTCCGAAGGTAAAACAAGCGTTGATGATGTAAAAGTTTGCGAGGATAATAAAGCCTTGCTGGTAGAAGAACTGGCTAATGCTTATGTAAAAGAAGGAAACCGTTTGTACAAGGCGGGTGTTGATATTATCAATGCCGCAAATACAAAGGTAAACGAAGGTGCAATGTCAACTGCGGATGATGCCTATACCGCTGAAGTGGCAAAAGCAAAAAAAGAATTTGCTGCAGCACTTGAAGTACTGGAGACAGCTGCAAAGCTTGATGCTTCAAACGCCAATGCACAAAAGCTGATCGAAGCATGTAAAGCAGCGATGTAATCTGCTAAAATTGCAAATTTAAAATATTGAGCCTTCCGTCGGTTGACGGAGGGCTTTTTTTGCCTGCAATTGTGGAGTTCAATTTTAAACGGGTCAGAAAATGCTGATCAGAATGGAATCAGAGTTCCGGCTGTAATCGACGGCCAAACATTATTCAACCTAACCCTCATTTTGGACAATCCTCCAAGAGAATTGAAGCAGAGCACCAAACATATTTGCTTTCTCAAATAATTTATTTCTGTCGGCCGCAAAAGTAATGCCAGCAGTTATAGGCATATGAGGTGGTTCCCAGGTCAAACTGAGTTGTCCGGACAGTTGCTTTTTCGCAGGTTGAAAAGTATCTTCTCCGTATTTATCATATTGTCCAAAATGGCGTATATCGCTTAACATAGCTTTCCAATGCCACGATTCTGAAATATAACCGTTTAAGCCTGCATGAAATCCCGAAAAACGCGTGCTTTCAAAGCCCATACTAATATCATTATGTATGATAACAGGTGAGAAGAACGGACTTACCATTCCATATTTCTGGTAGCTGACACCTGATTGGTAAATTCCATGGTTGAAATAATTATCTCTTCCCCGTCCCGAATCGGTGCCATCGCCCTGTGGGACGAGATGGAAAGGACCGCTCTGGTTTTTCGTATAGTAATACTCCAGCAGAATGCTTTTAATGAGTGGATATTTATGTTTTACTTCAATAAAAATACCGTACAAATTATCCTGATAATTTTCCAGTTCCAGTCCGGATCGGTCGTCGTAGGGATGGCTAATGTAAAACTTACTTCTGTATTGATTCCACTGCTTGCTAATTTCCACCTGGTAAGTACCAAACTGGTTACCCATAATATTGGCCTGATCTGTAGGTAAGGCATTACTTCCGCCACTTCTACTGAGAATATAATCGAAATACGATTCCCAGCTGGGCAATTCTCCATAAGTTGGATGGTTTCCTCCCCACATTACATAATGCTCCAGGCCACCCGTAAAATTAAAGTTATCGAGAGTACCAAATCTGAAGTAAAATGCTTTACGATGAAGGTGAGTGTCACTGACATATCGATCATCATTTAACATTCCCTCCTCATAGAATCCATAAATGGAGAACCATTTTACGCCTATAGGCACAAAACGATTAAAACCCAATCTGATTTTGGGGTGTGGACGTGCATTTCTTGTATCAGCCAAATTGCCATTTGAGGCTGAAAGTCCGTTATATTTTTCATTTTCAGCAAATGCACCGGCATTTAACTCAAAAATTCTCCAGTCAAGTCGACCATACCATTCTGTAAATCGGATGGAACTGTTTTTACCCAAAAGTAAATCCAGATTGCTCCTCAATTCATATGCAAAGTCCGAATCTTTAATATTCGATTGGTATTGGCCACTTAATCCAAAATGTTGAATAAAGTTGTTGGTGCGGTCATAGCGGCCAAGTTGGTTGGCCCACAGCCAAAATGGAAGTTGTTGGTTCGATCCTGCCAGAGTGTGCGATTCAACTTGCAAAATTTGAGCATAACTGCTCCAGCTTAAAATAATACTAAAAATCAGCACCCAAAATCTGGACATTGTGAATGGATTTGAAATTTTGGTTGGCAAGATAAGCAAATCCCGAAAAACATCTAGATTCCTATGGCTAATGAGTTTAACTATTATTAGTTGTGAAGTGATTTTTACTTGTTGTTTAAAAGTGCTGTACCAGGGCTGACCTCCACCACGAGAAGTAACTTGATTCCAATTCTTCGTGCAATGGAAAGGGATAGAATTTGAAATTCTGTTTCGAACCGATAAAAAAGCCGGTTTTTATTGTACGATAGGGGAGTTCCGATTTTTCTTCCCGTAATACGGTTTTTGTTAATCTTTCTTTTGATTGATGCAGTTTGATCAAACATTCGCGCAAATGTGCCGGATTCCTGTAAGGTAGGTTATTAAGCGGAGCATTTGGATTTTTTGCCAGTTCATTCAATTGCAACTCCACAAAAAATAAAGTGGGAACGGAAACCGGTTTGGCAGTATCGGTAAGGAAGCGTACAAATTCAGGTGGACTTAGTTTGCTGGCTACCCGGGTTTTAAAGGGATTGTATTGCTGGTACAAATGAATTTCTTTATTTGACTCTGAATATTCAGAAGCCGCAATTTCAAGCACCTTACCGTCGTCAGTAACCAGGTAAAGATTTTTCAGCGCCTCAAGCGGTGTTTGTTCAAACACCCGATAAATCGACAGGTAAACCGATCGTTTGGGCTCACCGTCGGGGTAGGCAACAAGTTTTTCCCTGATATAATCCATCGGCAGATTCAGTTTGTCGGGATCAACTTCAAAAAATACCGATTGCGATTTTAGGTTCTTTTTGGTGCCAACGGCCATATAATTTCCAAAATCGAAAGGATTAAGATGCGAGCTAATCAAAGATTCGGGAGTGGCTACAAGGTAAAAATGATTTTCCATGGCTGTGATTTTTACTACGTTGAATTTTAAAATGTTGCTTTTGCATTTACGTAATAATTGCATGATGGGTTTTATTGCATTATCTGTAAATCCAGTCATTTAAAAAACTTCAGAATTGCGATGAATTCATTTTATTCTGCAGGAGGCCAAACTCTTTGGCTTAATCCAAAGAGTATGCAGAAAAATCAAGGCTGCTTTTGATCTTCGCTCCATATCTTCACCTTACCTAACTTCGGACGGGTGATCTCCTCATACCTTCAGAGCTTCCCGTACTCACTAATGTAAGGTTTTGATGAAGCACTTGACCAAAAGAGGCCACAGTTCATCGAATGTAGGCTTTCGCATAGGCGCGACAGCATCGGGCGGTGAGCCGGAAAACAATAAGTGAATGCGTAAATAAATTATTGTTGTTTGAGGAGGAATGACGAGTTCAGTAATTTTAGCAGGCATTGCTTCGTTTTTCCGAGCGAAGCGCACGAAGCCTTGACTTTCCTGTTTACTCGTTGTGTCAAGACAACGAGTAAAATCTGCCTGATAAGGCAACATAATGAATAAGAGATAGGATTTAATTATTGTTGTTAAGTAAAAATATCAGGGTATGCTTTGTATAACGTTCGCTAAATAAAAAGGGCTTCCGAAACCGGAAACCCTTCATGTTTTATCTGGTAATATCTGCTTATTCAGCTACAACTTCAAATTCGATCTCAACTTTCACTTCTTTGTGCAGTTTAATGATCGCTTTATGAGTACCTACCTCTTTAATACTGTCTTCAGGAATTGTGATCTGCTTGCGGTCGATCTCAAATCCTTTTTTATTGATCGCTTCAGCCAGCTGAATGGTGTTAACCGAACCAAAAATTTTGCCTGAAGAGCTTGTTTTAGCTCCAATGCTAATTTTCTTGTTTACAATCTGATCAGCAATTTTCTGAGCTTCTTCCTTCAGCTTCGCTTCTTTATGCGCACGCTGTTTGGTGTTCTCAGCCAGAATTTTTTTAGCCGATTCGGTGGCAACAATCGCTTTTTTCTGTGGGATCAGGAAGTTTCGTGCAAAACCGTCTTTAACGTTTACAATATCATCCTTGCTTCCCAGTCGATCTACATCTTGTGTTAATATAATTTCCATTCCAAGTCCTCCTTATTTCATCATGTCGGTTACAAATGGCAGCAAAGCAATCTGGCGGGCACGTTTAATGGCCTGTCCAACTTTACGTTGATATTTCAGTGAAGTTCCAGTGATACGACGTGGTAAGATTTTACCTTGTTCGTTCAGGAATTTTTTCAAAAACTCAGGGTCTTTGTAATCCACATATTTGATTCCGTTTTTCTTGAAACGGCAATATTTTTTCTTTTTAATCTCTACTGACGGTGGAGTCAGGTATCTGATTTCACTTGAATTCTGGGCCATGGTTTAATCCTCCTTCTTTTCTGTTTTTTCTTTCTGAAGCTTTCTTCTCTTCTCGCTATATGCAACAGCATATTTGTCGAGTTTCACTGTCATAAAACGAATTACGCGCTCATCACGACGGAATTCAGTTTCATACTTAGTAATAAGTGCAGGATCGGCTTTAAATTCAAACAAGTGATAAAAGCCAGTAGATTTCTTTTGGATGGGGTAAGCCAGTTTTTTCATTCCCCAATCTTCTTCATGGACCATCTCACCTCCGTTTTCGGTGATGATGTCTCTGAATTTTTTTACCGCTTCCTTTACCTGTGGCTCAGATAAAACGGGAGTACAAATGAAAACGGTTTCATACTGATTCAACATAAACATCTAATTTTTAAATTATTAAAACTATTTATCCAGTTTTTTGACGCGCAAAAATAGAAATAAATTGTTATTTATCAAACACTTTACTGATTTTTAAGGCTTCAATTAAGAATCCGATCTCTTTAAAACAGATCGGATTCCTCGGCTCTCAGTTTTCACCTGCTGACTTCAGGTCAGCTTGGGAGTAAAGATACGTTAGCAAAGTATTGAACAGTTGAGCTTTAGTCACGAGCTTAACGTTAAACTCTGAACACTTAACTCACTCTCCGTACCAGTTAATTTTCCGAGTAAAGAACATTGTTAGTGCTAGCACCACAAACAAACCAATGCTACCAACCAATAGTGCCAGTGTCTCCAACTGCATCAACACAAATATAAATCCGAACGAAAAAGTTAGAATCAGTGTTTGTATGAGTGCGTTTCCCCAGGTTTTTAAGAACGAGCGCGAATAAAGTAAAACCATCACTAATACCGCCAGCGCCGAGATAAGGTAAGCAAGGTTAAACCCGATTTGCTCCGAAATGGAAAGTAGCAGCAGGTAAAAGGTAAGCACGGCAAAACCAACCAAAATATATTGGAAGGGATGAACCCGCTGTTTGGTAATAATTTCATTTAAAAAGAATGCCAGAAAAACAAAGAGTATGACCATGATTCCGTATTTGGCCGCCCGCGAACTTTTCTGGTAGTGGTCGGCAACCTGCACCAGCCGTACACCAAAATCGGCGTCAGTAACACGATACTCCGCATTTTTCCACATCTGCGGAAAGTTGCGGTTAAAGTTCAGTACTTTCCAGCTGGCGATAAAACCGCTATTATCGATATCGTGATCGGCAGGAAGAAAGCTTCCTTCGAATCCGGGATCGTTCCACGCGGATTGAAGTTTGACTTCGGTGGTTTCGCCGAGGGGAGCAAAACTTAAAGATTCTGAACCTTTTAAGTGGAGCATGAATTCGAAATTGGCCGGAAAGTTTTTCAACGACAATTCACGCATCGGCAATGAAATGCCATTGACTCCGATCAGCGGGTTTTCCATTCCTGGCATGAATTCATGTTCAGTTCCGTTCCAGGATAGCGAAACTTTGTCGCTGATACCACGCAGGTCGGTGATAGCGACCATTAGTGTTGCTTTTTCCCAGAGTACATCTTCGGGCGAAATTTTTAATGCTTCAAGATTTGGTTGCTGAAAGTTCCCTTTAACTTTTATCGCCGATTCATAAACTACCGTTTCGTAAATACTGCGTTTTCGTTTTTCCGGGAAAACCTCACTGTCAATATTTAAAGTTTGGGGAAGCAGGTAACACGACTTGGAAGTTTCGCTGATTTCCTTCCCGCTGGCATCAAAACTGCGTTCGATATAGGGGAGCATAAGCACCGGTCCGCGAACGGTTTGTGCCAGTGACCAAGTTTGCATGACCTCTTGGTTGGTGAGTTCTGCCGTTTTCTGGCGTTCACCGATCAAGTCGATGATCATAAATTTTGGGATGAGTAGTACCAATGCTATAAAGCCGATAATAAAGACTTTAAAAGTAATCTGCCAGTTGATCGACTTTTGCGCATCGCGAATGATTTCTTTTGTTTCCATATGTTTTATTTTTACTTTGAAATTCAAAGTGGATGTATAAAAAAATTAGATCTGTTTTAAAATTTCTTCCAGCGCTTTTATATGGCTTTCGAAAGCAGCCGCGCCGGTGTCAGTAATCTCATATTTTGTATTGGGCTTTCGGTCAACAAATGTTTTAATTACAGCAATGTATCCGGCATGTTCAAGCGTTTTTAGGTGGCTTGCCAGGTTCCCGTCGGTGAGTTCGAGCATCTCTTTTAAGTCGTTAAATGAGGCACGTGCATTTACCGAAAGCACCGACATGATTCCCAACCGGATCTTATTCTCGAAAGCCTTATTTAGATTTTGAAAACTGCTTTTCATGTGTCAATAGTTATTTGCTTTTAATGGAAACACATGGAATTTGTCCCGATAAAAGTCGGGGCTCATTTCATGACTTTGGGGCTTTGTTATACTCATATCTGTAATACATAAGAATTCCATAAATAATATGGAGCACACCAAAACCAAGTGCCCAGAACAAAAGTCCCAGCGATGGTAATAATGCAGCAATAATGCCTAATACAATTTGAAAAATGCCCAGATAGAAAATTTCCTGACGGGTAAATTTAGCTGCGGTGGTTAGTGCCAGTCCATAAAAGATCAGGCAGGCCGCCGCCACAATCCCGTATATTCCGTCGGATGTCAGAACCATAATAAAAATACCTCCCGAAACCAGTGGCAGTGCAAGATTAATCAGCATGAGTCGCGTACCCGGGTTCCAAAACTTTTTTCCGGCTTTTCTGACGCGCCGGATCGTAAGTATTATCACCGTTGCCAAAGACAATACTAAAACAATAAATGCAATTAATGCTACTTTTGGAGCCACTGGGTTATAGAAGAAATTTGAATCAACATTTCCGGAATAGACTAAATAATAGGTAAGTGCTGCACCAAACATTGCATAAATTCCAACCAGAATTCCCGATAGTCCACTTAAAGAAAGAAATCGACTCGATTCTTCCATCATTTTCCGGATCTCTTTGATCTCGGATAAATATTTTTCTGAATTCTCCATATTAAAAGTACTTTGAAATACAAAGTAATGAATTTAAAATATAATCTGCAATAGGGGAGGAATAATTTTTTCTCTTATTTGATTTTGCTGATCTTCTTGATCAAACTGATTTGTCCGAAATTGATTTCCAAAATATAAATTCCCGGACGTAATAAACTCAGGTCAATTTGGCTGTCCTTTAATTGCTCAAGTCTTCGTCGCGTTCTGCCCGTCAGATCAACAATGCGAAAATCAAAAGAAGAGTCGATGCCTGAAATAGTTAATCGATCGGAAACGGGATTAGGGTAAATGTTGATTTCGTTAGCATTGTAAACCGCTGCACCTGACAGGAAATCGACATTTACAAGTTTTGAAATGGTATCGCAAGCCATAATAGCATTGCAAACTTTCAGCGAAACCTTGTATCGCCCTTTTTGATCATACACGTGTTCAGGTTCCCACGAACTTGAGGAGGTATCATCACCAAAATCCCATTCAATAAGGTAATCGTCCGACGAATGGTTGAAAGTAGTCAATGAATTTTCATTTAGTATAAAGTCGAAATCAGCAACAGGCTTTATCTGTTGGAACAAAAACTCGGAAATCTTATGATGCACGGTGTCCCAATATTCATTAGGACCTTCAGGCGGGAAGATTCCTGTATCAACACCATAAAATTCATGGCCTTTGTCTGTTACAAAATAGGTTTCATGGGGAATTCCACGGTTTGTAAGCGCTGTATCAATGCAGTAACTTCCATAGGTTTCAGGCATTTTAAATTTAACCAGAGGATTATCGGGGACGCTGCCTACGAGTGGTATGCCTTTTTTGAAAGGAACAATGTTATCGTTTTCGCCGTGCATTAAAAGCAGTGGTGTTTGCTTATTTTCAATGTAACTTGTATTCCAGGTTGCTCCCCACATGGCTACAACAGCATCCGGTGAGGCATACGATCCGGAAGGTCCGATTTCATCCAAACTTCCAAGCGGTGGGGCATTTTGTGTATTCTCAGGGATTTCTTGCTCCTGGTCGAGGTATAAAACGGATAAATCCTGAATAGCACCGGCACTGCTTCCTGCCAAAAATACCCGAGATGAATCGATGCCATAGAAGTCGGCATTTTGCTTAAGGTAGCCAATAGCTGCTCTGCCGTCCTGTGTTGCACGGTACGCCGCCCGATAGGCGTTTTCTTCGCTAACACTAAGTCCCACTATTACGCCCAGAAAACGGGTTACATCGGCTCCCATTCCCAATCGGTAATCGATTGTTGCTGTAACATAACCCTGTCGGGCAAACGAGTCGCAGAAAGCCACAATGTCATCGGCCAGTCTCGATCCCGTCAGAAAAGCCCCGCTGTGCGAAAAGATAATGACCGGCCTCTTTGCAACCGTATCATTTTTCGGCAGAAACAGGTCCATGAAAAGTGGTCTGAGCTCGGTTGATTGTTCTCCGTCGTGAATGTTATAATCGGCTAAAAGACCAATCGGATTATTCAACCATTCGGCCTGTGCGTATTCAACATTCTTGAGTGTATCGATTTCCCCAAAAATCTTTTTGGTGTAACGAAATTCCTGACCCACAGCTTGAAAGGCAAGGCCGATCAGCAAAAGTATGAATATGTTATGAGTGAATTTCAAACGACACTGACATTTAAATCAAGAACTGAAACAGATCAGGGCGATCGTTCAGGTATTCAAATATAAATCCGTTCTCCTCCATACGCTCGACCAGCCCTTTAAAGTCTTCTTTTGTCTGGACTTCGATACCAATGACAGCAGGACCTTTTTCGCGGTTGGTTTTTTTCGAATATTCAAAATGGGTGATATCGTCTTTCGGGCCAAGTACAATATCAACGAAGGTGCGAAGTGCACCGGCCCGTTGCGGGAAACGCACGATGAAATAATGCTTCAATCCCTCGTATAAAAGCGAACGTTCTTTTATTTCTTCCGTGCGGGTAATGTCGTTGTTGCTGCCACTTACAATACAAACTACATTTTTCCCTTTGATTTCATCTCTGAAAAAATCAAGGGCAGCAATCGAAAGTGCTCCGGCCGGTTCAATAACAATGGCATCGCGGTTGTACAATTCCAGAATTTTAGTGCATATCTTTCCTTCAGGCACCGGCTGAAATTTGTCGATCACCTGCCGGCAAACTTCAAAGGTATAATTGCCAACCTGCTGAACGGCTGCACCGTCAACAAACTTGTCGATTTTTTCCAGTCGTACCACTTTCCCTGCTTCAACCGAACTTTGCATGGAAGGTGCGCCTGCCGGTTCAACGCCAATTATTTTTGTGGAAGGACTAACCTGTTTTAAATAGGCACCTACTCCAGCGGCCAATCCTCCTCCGCCAATCGGAATAAACAGGTAATCGATTTGATCCTTCGTGTCTTCCAGAATTTCGGAGCCAACTGTGGCCTGTCCTTCAATAATCTGCGGATCATCAAAAGGATGAACAAAGATCATCCCGGTTTTTTGGCAGTCTTCCATCGCCAGTCTGTTGGAATCATCGAAGGTATCGCCGGCCAGCAAAACCACCACATTGTCTTTCCCAAACATCTCAACCTGGCGTATTTTTTGTTTTGGCGTGGTTGCAGGCATGTATATTTTTCCCTGGATCTTTAATTCGCGACACGAATAGGCAAATCCCTGAGCGTGATTTCCGGCGCTTGCACAAACTACGCCTTTTTTACGATCGGCATCCGAAAGTTGAGCGATTTTATTGTAAGCACCACGTAACTTGTAAGAACGTACTACCTGCAGGTCTTCCCGTTTCAATAAAATATTGGCATGAAACTCTTCCGAAAGGTTCAGGTTTTTTTGCAAAGGAGTATGAAGCGTAACATCCTTTAACCTGATTTTCGCCCGGGTTATATCTTCTAATTGCGGAAAGTAGTTATCAGCTGGCATGTTTTATTTTTCTGCAAAGGTAAGCAACAAATCCGGCAATTGATATCGACGGGAATGTTGGATAATTATTTAATAAACTACCGATTTTGGACGATCCTCCGCATTTTTCCCAAAGTCTTTATTCGGTGTATCTCCCATTTTAAAAACCAGTTTTCCACCCGCACGAATTTGCTTGTGCGTAATGAATGATTTTGTGTAGGGCTCGCCGTTCAATGTTACTGATTGAATGTATAGATTTTCATCGCTGTTATCTTCGGCAACAATGGTAAATACTTTTCCCTGAGGTAGCCCGATTTCAGCCACATCGAACAATGGACTGCCAAATACATAGGCGCCGTTAGCCGGATTAACCGGGTAAATGCCTATAGATGACAGTACATACCAGGCCGACATCTGGCCACAATCTTCATTCCCGCACAATCCATCGGGCTGGTCGGTGTACATGGTGGTACAAATTTCGCGTACTTTTTCAGCGGTTTTCCACTGGGTGCCTGCATAAGCGTACATGTAGGTGGTGTGGTGACTGGGTTCGTTGCCGTGTGCATATTGTCCGATAAGTCCGGAAATGTCGCTCGAAGCCGTTTCAACCTGCTCCGATGAAATGGAAAACAAGCTGTCGAGTTTGGTGTTAAAAGCATCTTCTCCTCCGTGCAATTCAATCAAGCCTTCAGGATCTTGAGGAACCAGCCAGGTGTATTGCCAGCTGTTCCCTTCGCAAAAATCATCTTCGCGGTGTGCCGAATAAATAGGGCTAAATGGCGTTCTCCAACTTCCGTCGGAAAGTTTACCCCTCATAAATTTGATGTTGGTATCGAAATACTGTTTGTAATAGTTGGCACGATTCGAGAACAACTCATAATCTTCGGTTTTTCCCAGATCTTTTGCCATTGCGGCAATGCACCAGTCATCGATGGCATATTCCAGTCCCATGGCTACTGATTCTACGGTTTTATCGGCCGGGATATAACCGAGTTCTTTTACGTAGTCTAGACCTCGTTCGTCGAGTAAAGCCGATGTTTTCATAGCGTCGAATGCACGTTCGGCATCAAAACCTCTGAAGCCTTTTAACCAGGCATCCGCAATTACAGGAACTGAGTGATAGCCAACCATGGTATTGGTTTCATTTCCCTGAAGGTGCCAAACAGGCAACTTCCCTTGTTGATCGTAGGCTGCCAGTAAGGAATTCACAAAATCATTTACCCGGTTCGGTTGAACTAGTGTGAATAATGGATGCGCAGCGCGATAAGTATCCCATAACGAGAAAACGGTGTAATTATCAAACCCGGGATCGGCATAAATTTCTTTGTCTGTTCCGCGATAATCGCCATTTACATCGTTGAATAAGTTCGGAGCGATCATGGTGTGATACAGCGAGGTATAAAAAGTTGTTTTATCGGCTGCGTTAGTCGTTTCAATTCGGATTTTACCCAGTTCGGTATTCCATTTTGTTTTGGCCATTTCCCATACTCCGTCGAAATTCCAAACGCCAATTTCTTCATCAATTTCTGCCAGCATGTTATTGTGAGCTCCTTCGGTACTAACCGGCGAAAGGGCTGTTTTTGCCATCAATTCGCCATTGCCTTCAAACTCGATCAAAGCAGTAATTTCGCCTATTTCATCATTACTTCTTATAATTTCGAAGTTGATGATATCTTTCGAGAATTCGGTGTAGAAAAATACACGCTGATCGGCCGCCCAGCCTTTTGAAAAACGATATCCTTCAATGCTGTTGTTGTTCACCTGTTTTAATTGACCTTTTGTAATGCGGTCCCAGCCTGTGCCATATTTCAGATCGACGAGTACTTTGGAATTTCCGTTTCCATTGTATTCGTATTTATGAAAACCAACCCGATCAGTGGCTGTAAGTTCGGCTTTTATGTTGTAGCGTTTTATTTTGATGGAATAAAATCCCGGTTCCACTTCTTCGTCATCGTGAGTGTATTTAGCTTGCCAGTCGTAAGGATTTTCTTCAGTGATATTTGGAGTATAATCTCCCGAGACCGGCATAAAAAGAATATCACCCAGGTCTCCTATACCGGTACCACTAAGGTGTGTGTGTGCAAAACCAATTAGTAGTGAATCGGAATAGTGGTATCCTGAGCACCAGTCCCAGCCTTGCGTTGGATTATTTAGCCCCAGTTGAACAGCACCAAAAGGTGTGCTGGCACCAACAAATACGTGCCCGTGGTAATCGCTGCCAATCATCGGATCGACAAAGGTTGTATAATCAGTAATTACACTGGTTGTGGTGGTTTCCCGATTGCATGCGCTGAATGCAACAGCAGAGGCCAGTAAAATTAGAATTGAAAGTCGTTTCATGGTTCGTATGATTTTTTGTTATTTCAAAATTAATGGATTATTTCAAGCGTTCCACCTTTTACCAGATCGGCGTGATTGACAAAATAACGCTTTAGTTTTTTCCCGTTGAGTTTTATGTTGCTGATTAGATCCGAATCACCTGATTTTTTGATGATGATTTCGTTGCCCGGATAAAAATTCTGATCGAGTTGAATTCTTACTTCATCAAAAACAGGGGAGGAGACGGCGTAATTCATATCGCCCGGAAGAACAGGATAAATCCCCATCATGGCATAGGCGATCCATGTCGACATGGTTCCTGTATCATCATTCCCGGGCAAACCGTCCGGTGCATTTTTGAAATATTCTGCCATTAACAGATTTACTTCCTTTTGCGAACGCCATTCTTCTCCTTTCACATAATTGAACAACCATGGATAATGAATATCCGGTTCGTTGGCCATATCGAAATGGCCGTCATCGAAAATGGCCTGCAATTTCTTAACAAATTGTTTTTTACCACCATTTAAATGGACTGTTCCTTCCATATCATGGTGGGTGGCAAAAGTGTACTGATATGCATTTCCTTCGTGAAATCCGGGGCTGGGCTCGAAGTTTTCTCCTTGTTTTGGATCAAAATCGGGCATAAATTCACCACTTTCCAGCTTCGGACGGATGATACCAAATTCAGTATCGTAATAATTTTTCCAGCCTTGTGATTGTTTCAGAAAGCGCTTGTAATCGGCATCTTTACCAAGATATTTGGAGAGTTGGGCCAGGTTCCAGTCGGCAATGTAATATTCCAATGCGTGCGAAACCGAATTATCGTATGGTGCTTTGAGAGGCACGTAGCCGTGTGAAAGATAAAAATCGATGTCAGGGCGAATTTTGTTTTTTGCCCCAGCAGTAGTTGCAGATTTAAACATGGCTTCGTAAGCTTTTTCCACATCGAAATCTCTGATGCCGCGGAACCATGTATCGACAATAACAGGTATAGCAGGATCACCTTCCATCACGTGCGTTTCAGTGCTGTTTAGCTCCCAGCGGGGAAGCCAGCCGCTTTCGTCGTACATCTCTATCATCGAGGTCACCATGTTCAACTGTTGCTCGGGAAAAGCCAGACTGAGAAACGGATGCACATTCCGGTAAGTATCCCAGAGTGAGAAAACCGTGTAGCGTTCACCATCTTCGCGTGTTTTTATTTCGAACGACTCCATGGCCGGGTACTGACCGTTTACATCGCTCAAAATATTGGGATGGATTTGCATGTGGTACAAAGCTGTATAAAAAACAGTTTTCTGATCCTCTGTTCCGCCTTTAACCGTAATGGTTGAAAGTGCTTCATTCCATTTGACTTCGGCTTGCTTTTTTATAGCTTCAAAATCAAAATTGTTCGATTCGGCATTCAAATTCTGCCGGGCATTATCGATGCTTACATACGAAACCCCAAGTTCAACAATAATCTGTTCGTTGGCTTTTGTATCGAAGGTAAACCAACTGCCGATGCTGTCACCGGCCATTTCTGCCCTGTAATTTTTGTAGTATTTGAATTCGCCACTGGTTGATGACCAGGCAGCTTCGCTGCCCAATTTTGGCATTTTTTTCCAAACACCGTATTCCAGGGCTGCTTTGCTGAAACGGGCCACAAAATAAACAGGGCGTTCGGTACCATCGTTGTAACAAAACGTGCCTGTCATCCGCCAGCCTTCAATTTCCCGGTCATTTATAATTTTTATCGATGCACCGCTCTCATTGGTCAGACCGTTTCCGAGATCGATCAGAATATTTGATTTCCCGGCCGGAAAGGTAAATCGACTTACTCCGGTTCGTGTACTGGCAGTAACTTCAGTTTGTATTTTATATTTAGTCAGGAAGGTGGAATAATAGCCGGGATGTGCAATTTGATTGCTCATTTCAGAACCATATTCCCTGATATCGGCATTAATTTCACCGGTTGTTGGCATCAAAAGGATCACACCCAATTCGGGGCATCCAACACCGCTGAGGTTGACATGCGAATAACCGGTAAAATATTTATTCTCCCAGGCATAAGGTGTCGACCACCAACCATTGTCTTTGTCGCGTTTGTTCAGTTCCGAATTACCCGAAACGTTAAACGGAACTACCGAAACCATTCCGCGAGGAACCACCGCCCCCGGATTTGTGGTGCCGTAATTGGTGGTACCAATAAACGGATTTACCCATTGTAGAGGCGACTGACTGTAAGCCGAAAAAACTTCCAGGATAAAGCAACTTGCTAGAAGTATGATGGTTACTCCTCTTAATTTCATAGTGCCGAAGTTTCTAAAAAATTTTATAAAGTACAAATATAGTTATATATACCTCATAAAAATCATAATTATATCCTGTTAATTTAAACGACTGAATATTATACTCCTTTCAACCGGAAAGTAAAATGATTCAAAACCTAATCGCAATCCTAAATCTTTTTAAGATGGAGGTGCAAGGAATCATTTAAACTTTAAGTTAGTACGATCTACTAACCGCTCAAAAAATAGATTCTGTTTGCGACGAATTTCTTTCCAGAACTTTGGCAATTTCTTATTTTTAGGCAACGATTTTGGAATATGGAAAATTACGAGGTTTTACTTTCTTACTTCAAACATATAAAAGGTGCCCCGCTTGAAGAAGCCGAAATTAAGGAGATCACCTCTTATTTTGGCAAGCGAATCTATAAAAAGAAAACGCTTTTGATGAGTGCCGGCGAGGCCAACACCAAACATTACTATGTTGAGAAAGGCTTGCTACGCCTGTATATCATCGATCAGAACGGAAAAGAATTTAATATCCTTTTTGCCCGCGAACGTCAGTGGATCGGTGATCTTGGAACTCCTGCAGAAACCCCGTATTTTGTTGAAACTGTCGAGAACAGTGTTGTATACTCCATTGCCGAAGATGATTTTCATGTGCTGTATAAACGGTACATTAGTTTAGCCAACTACATTCGCAAGTCGTATGTTTTTCTGCAAAAACGATTTGTTTCTATTCTGTCGAAAACTGCCGAGGAAAATTATGAAGAATTGGTAAGCGAGCATCCCGAACTCATTCAGCGATTGCCGCAGTATCAAATTTCATCTTACCTCGGTGTTACTCCCGTCTTTTTAAGTAAAATTTTAGCCAAACGCGCAAAAAAAGACTAAATAGTCTGAATTTATTAAACTAGTTTATTTTTTTCGATTTGTCCCTGCCGTATGTTTGCATTAAAATTAATTGTAAAACTAAAAATTGAAAACAATGAAAAAGTTATTTGCATTAGCAGGAGCAGCAGTTTTAAGTGCCTCGGTGGCATTCGCATCAGTTAACTCGAACGAGAAATCAGAATTGAAAGTGGATACCAAAGCGAGCAAAGTTTACTGGACAGGAAAGAAAGTAACAGGTGAACACACCGGTTATGTGATGATAGAGGCCGGTTCGGTTATAGTTAAAGACGGAAAAATTCACGATGCAGAGGTGAAAATGGACATGAGTACCATTGAAAGTACCGATATGCAAGGGGAGTGGAAAGATAAACTGGATGGTCACCTGAAATCCGATGATTTCTTTTCGGTAGAAAAACATCCGGTTGCCACATTTAAAGTTAAGTCGGTAAGTACTGCCGGTGTTGTAAAAGGAGATTTAACCATTAAAGGAATTACTCATGAAGTGGAGTTCCCGGTTGAAACCAAAATGGTTGACGGTACTCTTACCGCCAATGGAACGGCAACACTGGATCGTACAAAATGGGACATTCGTTTCCGTTCGGGTAAATTCTTTTCTGATCTGGGTGACAATTTGATCTATGACAATTTCGAGATTAAATTCGATCTGGTAGCCAAATCAGCAGAAGAACTGACTTCATTATAAAAACACAGGAAAGCATTAAACAATGATCAGATCCGGTATGAAACGTTTACCGGTAGGAGGGAAACAAAGCCGCAAGGCTTTCTTCATCGGTGCAATCGCGTTTGCAATAATCATGCTGCGCTGCACCGATGGAGTTTTTGCTAATTCAGCCTCTGAAACACATAAACAGAAAGAACAAAAGACAGAGGAAACAGTCATGAAATGAGTCCTGACTTTGGTCGGGACGAATTACATATGATGCGATAGAAGTAAACAATTATAATCATATGAAAACAATTTTTCACAAAGCAGAGACAAGAGGAAGCGCTGATCATGGTTGGTTGAAAACGTATCATACATTTAGTTTTGCCAATTACTACGATCCCGAGCGAGTTCATTTTGGAACCTTGAGGGTGTTGAACGACGATTATGTCGCAGCCGGCAAAGGTTTTGGTATGCATCCGCACGACAACATGGAAATTATCACGATTCCCCTTGAAGGTGACCTGCAGCATAAAGATAATATGGGAAATCAGGAAATCATCAGGGAAGGAGATGTGCAGGTCATGAGTGCCGGAACTGGAGTATATCACAGCGAATTCAATCCGAATTCGGATAAGGCTGTTCAACTTCTTCAGATCTGGGTTTTCCCCAATAAGAAAAATGTGAAGCCCCGTTACGATCAGATCTCGCTGGAAGACATTAAACGCGACAATGAATTTTACCAGATCCTTTCACCAGATTCGAAAGATCAGGGTGTTTGGATTCATCAGGATGCATGGTTTAGCCTTGGGAAATGTGAAGCGGGAAAGGAAGCTACTTACCAATTGAAACGAGCTGAAAATGGTGTATATGCTTTTGTGATTGAAGGAGAAGTGACTGTAAATGACAAGCCACTGAAAAAGAGAGATGGATTAGGCATTTGGGATGTTGAAGAACTAAATGTCGTTTGTAACACCAATGCGAGGCTTCTGTTAATGGAGGTCCCCATGGAAATAAAAAACTGAAAATGGAAACACTGGAAATTAAAACACCTTTAACCGATACTACTATTCACCCACTGATCAAAAAACGCTGGAGTCCAAGGGCTTTCGCAAGACAAGCCATTTCGGAAGAAACTTTGAACGGTATTTTCACGGCTGCCTCGTGGGCACCAAGTGCCATGAACGAACAACCTTGGAAATACATTTATGCTGAACAAGGAACGCCTGAATTTGACCGGCTTTGGAACTGTTTGATGCCGGGAAACCAGCCCTGGACAAAAAATGCACCCGTACTTTTTGTAGCGCTTTATAATAAATTCTACGAACGAAACGGTAGGCTTAACCGCAATGCTCAACACGATCTGGGAATGGCTAATGCGCAGTTGCTTCTTCAGGCTGCATCACAGGAGGTTTACGGGCATATTCTTGGCGGATTTGACGCCGACAAATTAATTGAAACATTGGAGTTGTCGGATGAGCAGGTGCCTTTTTGTATGGGTGTACTTGGTTATATCGGAGACCCGGAAAAGCTGGAAGAACCTTATCGTTCGAGGGAACAAGCAATAAGAACACGGAAAGATTTGGAGGAGTTTGTACAAAAGCTCTGAGAAAATATACGCCATGAAAATGAGAAAGGCTGGTCATTCGACCAGCCTTTTCTTTTATCGTTGTTAACAGCTTTTAGCATTCTCCCGGCGTGCCTTCGGCTTGTTGTTTAAACCAACTCAATGGATGTGATGTTGGTCGTTCGATAGGCATACCGTAAATACGGTCGTTTACCAGCGATGCCAGAACTCCTAATGCACGCGAAACGCCGAACATCACGGTGTAGAATGTATATTCCTTTATGCCATAATGATACAACAGTGAACCACTATAGGCATCAACATTTGGCCATGGATTCTTGATTTTACCAACCGATCCTAAAATTGGTGGAACCACGCGATACAACTGGTTTGCAATATTCACCATTTTATCGTCCTTAACGTATTTATCAGCAAATTTCTGCTGAGCGGTAAAACGCGGGTCGGTTTTTCTGAGAACGGCATGTCCGTACCCCGGAATTACCCGGCCACTTTCCAAAGTCTTTTTACAGTATTCGGCAACCTGTTCGTCGGTTGGCGTATCTGTATCCAGCTGCTCAATCATTTCAAAGATCCAGAATATGACATCCTGGTTAGCGAAACCATGTAAGGGACCGGCCAGACCTGTCATTGCTGCAGCATAAGCATAATATGGATTACTTAGAGCTGAACCAACAAGGTGAGCAGTGTGTGCCGAAACGTTACCTCCTTCATGGTCGGCATGAATCAACATGTACATTCTGAACAGACGACGAATATCTTCGGAATCAAAGCCCATCATGTGAGCCAGGTTTCCTGCCCAGTCGAGACGTGGATTCGGATCGATGTGCTGATCGCCATGGAACATCCTTCGATAAATATAGGCTGCAATTCTTGGCAGACGTGCGATCAGGTTCATCACATCCTCATAGGTGGCATCCCAGTAGAATTTTTTTCCTACTCCTGCCCGGTAAGCTTTTTGGAAAATCGATTCGGTGGCCATGGACAAGATTGCCGCACTGAACTGAGTCATCGGTTTTGCCGTTTTGGGCATCGCATCAATCACATCAAAAGTATGCTGCGGAACGTGCGCTCTGGTTGCCAGGTCTTTCGATAGGTTCAACATGTCTTCCTGATTTGGGATTTCACCAATCAGCATCAGGTATAACAAACCTTCAGGAAGTGGTTCTCCGTCGGGATGAAGTTTAGGAAGTTTTTCCTGCAATTCAGGAATCGAGTATCCTTTGAAACGAATACCTTCTTCGGGATCCAGTTTCGACGTGTCGGTTACCAGTAGGGGGATGCCTTTCATGCCCGTCAATACCTGGCCAAGTGTTACTTCTCCAAGAACCACGTCAGCGTGTTCCTTTTTAAGGCGTTGGAACTCTGTAGCGCACTTGTTGGCTTTCTGATAAAATCTGTACTTAATATATTCCATCTGTTTTTATTTATTAGTTTATTCGTTAAAGATTAGTGCATGTATTTTATGATTTCGTCGGCAAATTCTGAAGTTGATAATAAGGTTGCACCTTCCATTTGGGCGTGCAAATCAGAAGTTACCCTCCGTTTTGCGAAAACGTGCTCCATGGCATCGTAAACATGTTCTGCCGCTTTATCCCATCCAAGGTATTCCAGCATCATCACTCCCGATAGAATTAAAGAACCGGGATTAGCTTTTCCGGTGCCGGCAATATTCGGGGCCGTACCATGGGTAGCTTCAAAAATGGCATAACCACTGCTGTAATTGATATTGGCTCCCGGAGAAATTCCTATACCGCCAACCATTGCGGCCAACTGGTCTGATACATAATCGCCATTCAGATTCATGGTTGCAATTACCGAATGATCCCAAGGATGAAGCAGTGATTCCTGTAAAAAAGCATCGGTAATGCAATCTTTTACGATCACCTTTCCCGATTTTTTTGCTGCTTCCAGTGCTTTATCAGCATCAAGCTGTCCTTTGGCCTGTTTCAGGTTTTCATACTGCCGCCAGGTAAAAGTATCATCAGCAAAATCTTTTTCCACTAGGTCGTAACTCCAGTTTTTGAAAGCTCCTTCGGTGTATTTCATGATGTTGCCTTTATGAACAATTGTAACTGATGGCAACTTTCGTTGAATCGCATACTCGATAGCTGCTTTTGTCAATCGTTCAGAACCGTCTTTCGAAATTGGTTTAATTCCAAACGATGAGGATTCCGGGAAACGGATTTTATCCACACCCATTTCGTTGATGAGGAAATCGCGAAACTTCTTGTTTTTCTCATCTCCGGTCTGGTATTCAATACCGGCGTAAATATCCTCGGTGTTTTCGCGAAAAATGTGCATATCAACCATCGAAGGATAACGAATGGGAGAGGGAACCCCTTTGAACCAACGCACCGGACGAAGGCAAACATAAAGATCGAGTGTTTGGCGAAGTGCCACATTTAACGATCTAATCCCTTCACCAACAGGAGTCTGTAACGGTCCTTTTATTCCAACATGGTATTCTTTAAAAGCTTCAAGGGTTGCTGCCGGAAGGTATTCTCCTGTTTTCTTGTAAGCTTTTTCTCCCGCCAGTACCTCCTTCCAATCGATCTTTCTCGCACCGCCATAGGCTTTTTCAACAGCGGCGTCGATCACCCGTTGCGAAGGCATGGTAATGTCCTTACCGATTCCATCCCCCTCAATAAAAGGGATGATGGGATTGTCGGGAACGATCAATTTACCATTTACTATTTTTATCTTATCTGACATATTTCTTCTTACTCGCAAATTCCGCGGATAACCGCAGATTCTATAAATTACTTACTTTTTGCTTTTAAGATACTATTTTTTCTACTACTACCTCCTGCTAAGCTGATTAAGCTGGCAGCATTTCCAGGTGAACTCTCAGAATTTCTAATTCAGTTTAGCCTGAAGATTTTCATCCAGTGCCTCCAGAAATTGTTCTGTAGTTAAATAATGTTCTTCTTTCAGGTCTTTACCATGGATGATCAGTGCCAGGTCCTTGGTCATTTTTCCTGATTCCACAGTTTCAATGCAAACCGTCTCGAGCGCATGAGCAAAATCAATTAATTCCTGGTTCTCATCAAGTTTTCCACGGAAAGCCAGTCCTCTGGTCCATGCAAAAATTGAAGCAATAGGATTCGTTGATGTTGGTTTTCCCTGCTGGTGCTGACGATAGTGACGTGTTACTGTTCCATGCGCAGCTTCAGCTTCCATGGTGTGTCCATCAGGTGTAACCAAAGTTGAAGTCATCAAACCAAGCGAACCAAATCCTTGGGCAACTGTGTCGCTCTGTACATCGCCATCGTAGTTTTTACAGGCCCAGACAAAGCCACCTTCCCATTTCAGAGCAGCAGCAACCATATCATCGATCAAACGATGTTCGTAGGTAATACCTGCCTCTTCAAAATGTTCTTTGAATTGAGTTTCATACACTTCCTGGAAAATATCTTTGAACCTTCCGTCATAAGCTTTCAGGATGGTATTCTTTGTCGACATGTAAAGTGGCCATTTCTTTTCGAGTGCCATATTCATACATGAACGGGCAAAACCACGAATAGACTCGTCGGTGTTGTACATTGACATGGCTACGCCGTCGCCTTCAAAATCGTATACTTCATGCGAAATGGGTTCGCTACCGTCTTCCGGAGTAAATGTAATGGTTAATTTTCCTTTTCCTTTGGTCACAAAATCAGTGGCTTTATACTGATCGCCAAACGCGTGACGGCCAATACAAATAGGTTGTTTCCATCCCGGGACCAAACGAGGCACATTATTAATCATAATGGGCTCACGGAAAACAGTACCGCCCAATATGTTACGAATTGTACCATTGGGTGATCTCCACATTTTCTTTAAGCCAAATTCCTCAACCCTGGCTTCGTCGGGTGTAATGGTGGCGCATTTTACACCAACACCATATTTATGGATTGCATTTGCTGCATCAACGGTAATCTGGTCGTCGGTAGCATCACGACTTTCCATTCCCAAATCGTAATATTTCAATTCAATGTCGAGGTAGGGAAGGATCAGTTTTTGTTTAATAAAATCCCAGATTACCCGGGTCATCTCATCACCGTCGAGTTCTACAACGGGATTTTGTACCTTAATTTTTTGCATGGTCTACTTAATTAATTTACTGGTTATTTAATTTTTGATTGCGTTTCAATCCTACTTTATACTTGCGGCGCATGGTTGCGTGAGATTTTCAATCTACCGACGTGGATGCGCCTTTTTCTTTTTAGTTGTTCCCCGGGCTGAAGCCCGGGGTTATTTATGTTTAATCTTTTCAGAATTTTTTCCAATTATTCGATAATCATTAAGATAGGAAAATTCAAGGCGTGAACAGATTTGAATACCGGAACTTACTGTAGTAAGTGAGGATTTCAAATTTGTGAAACAACGCTGAAGTTTTCATTTTAATGGTTATCATGCGTTTTGCTTTTTGATCAGGTTTAATGCAGAACCCGCTTTAAACCACTCAATTTGTTGCTGATTGTAAGTGTGATTTACTTTAACGGTATCTTTTGAACCATCGCCGTGCACCACTTCAACCGTTAGTTGTTTGTTCGGAGCAAAATCAACCAGATCGATAAAGTTAAAGGTATCGTCTTCCTGAATGAGATCGTAATCATTTTCGTTATCGAAAGTCAATCCGAGCATACCTTGCTTTTTGAGGTTGGTTTCGTGGATACGGGCAAACGATTTAACAATCACAGCTCTTACTCCAAGATGGCGAGGTTCCATCGCGGCATGTTCACGCGATGATCCTTCGCCATAATTATGGTCGCCAACAACTACGGTCGGGATTCCTTTTTCTTTATACTGACGCTGCACTTTTGGTACTTCGTCGTATTCGCCTGTAAGTTGATTTTTAACCGAGTTGGTTTCGTCAATAAAAGCGTTAGCGGCACCAATCAGCATGTTATTCGAAATGTTGTCGAGGTGCCCACGATAACGTAACCAGGGACCGGCCATTGAAATGTGGTCGGTAGTACATTTTCCGGATGCTTTTATCAGCAATTTGGCACCGCTGATGTTCTCTCCATCCCAGGGGGCAAAAGGAGTCAGCAACTGAAGTCGGTTCGAATCATCGGCCACATTGACGACAACACTTGAACCATCGGCTGCCGGAGCCTGAAATCCCGGATCTTTTACGTCGAAGCCTTTGGTTGGTAACTCATAACCACTTGGTTCATCCAGTTTCACTTCAGCACCTTCTTTATTGGTTAAAGTGTCGGTCAATGGATTAAAATCGAGTGTACCTGCAATAGCCAGTGCTGTTACCAACTCGGGTGATGTCACAAAAGCGTGGGTATTTGGATTTCCGTCGGCACGTTTCGAAAAGTTCCGGTTAAACGAGTGTACAATGGTATTTTTCTCTTGTTTGTCGGCTCCTTCTCGCGCCCACTGACCAATACATGGTCCGCAGGCATTGGCAAATACACGACCGCCAATTTTCTCAAAAGTATCGATGAATCCATCACGCTCGATGGTATAACGTACCTGCTCTGAACCCGGCGTAATGGTAAAATCAGCTTTTGTGATCAAGCCTTTTTCTTGGGCCTGCTTGGCAATTGATGCCGCACGCGAAATATCTTCGTATGAAGAATTGGTGCAACTTCCGATCAGACCTACTGAAACTTCCATTGGCCATCCGTTTTCTTTGGCTACTTTTTTCATCTCCGAAACCGGAGTTGCTTTGTCAGGCGTAAACGGCCCGTTAATATGTGGCTCAAGTTTCGACAAGTCGATTTCAATCAACTGATCGTAATATTTTTCAGGATTAGTATAAACTTCAGCATCTGAATCCAGATCTTCTTTAATTTCGCTTGCCAATTCTGCAACATCAGCACGTCCTGTGGCTTTCAAGTAACGTTCCATACTTTCGTCGTATGCAAAAATACTGGTGGTTGCACCTACTTCAGCACCCATATTACAAATGGTTCCTTTTCCCGTTGCTGAAAGCGATTTGGCACCTTCACCAAAATATTCGATAATGGCACCTGTTCCACCTTTTACCGTTAGAATGCCGGCTACCTTTAATATAATATCTTTCGGGGCTGTCCAGCCATTCAGCTTTCCGGTAAGTTTAACACCGATCATTTTAGGCATTTTCAGCTCCCAGGCCATTCCTGCCATTACATCCACGGCATCGGCACCTCCAACTCCAATGGCTACCATTCCGAGTCCACCGGCATTTACCGTGTGCGAGTCGGTACCAATCATCATTCCTCCCGGAAATGCATAATTTTCGAGTACCACCTGGTGAATAATTCCTGCACCGGGTTTCCAGAACCCAATTCCGTATTTATTTGAAACTGATTCCAAAAAGTCGAATACCTCTTTGTTGGCACCTTTCGAAACGGTAAGGTCGGTTTTGCCATCGACATGCGCCTGTATAAGGTGATCGCAGTGAACGGTTGAAGGAACAGCTGTTCGGGCTTTCCCTGAATTTATAAATTGTAAAAGAGCCATTTGTGCAGTAGCGTCCTGCATGGCCACGCGGTCGGGTGCAAAATCCACATAATCGGCACCACGTTTAAACGATTCTAACTCTTGTGATTCAAAAAGATGAGCATACAAAATCTTTTCGGCATACGTCATTGGCCGGTTCAATAATTGTTTGGCCTTTTTTACTTTTCCCGGAAGTTCCGAGTAAACTTTTTTGATGAGATCTAAATCAAACATATGGTATTATAATTTTTTTGAATGTCGCTAAAGCAATAATAGTCGCAATTTGTAACAACAAATTCATTGAAAAGTTGAAGCAATCGCGATAGATTTTAACACTTTTGGTTCAAATTAATCGATTTATTGGTTTCATAAAAAAAGCGTTTTCAGCACATTATGTTTGTAACATTAATCACATAATTTCATTATGGTTGCATAACATACAAAATACTGCTAAAAACAGCTGCATAAGATAGTAAAATCTGGCGATTTAGCGTAGTTCTACGTGATCCAAAATTGAACCTGCAACAGGGTGTCACAAAATCGAAAATAAAAAATCAAAAAGCAATAATTCTTTTCAAATTGCAGCCAATCGTTTAAAGTGAAAACTTAATCCTCAATTTGAATGGCCGGAATTTTGGCTTCCCAGATCAATTTATTCAGCTGGGGAATATCTTCCTCCTTTATTTTTTTGAAGGCATTTAGTTGTTTGTCGATAGCTGCAATCAAATCATCTTTAACTTCCACTGCCTGATCAGTGGGGCGTGCGTCGCTCCAGGCAACAACAGAAGCGACACCGGCCAGTTTATCGTTGAGGCGAATCGGAAAGTTCAGCGGATCCTGCCGGCTTTTATTTTTGGTCTGATAAAGTGATTTTTCGATGGTATCCATTTTTTCAGTGAGCAACTTGATTTGATCCACTATTTCCTGATTCTCTTTAGCGTCGATTTTTTCTTTGGTTGAATTCAGCTGTTCTTTTGCCGTTCTGATATCCAGAATGCATTGATGCGTTTCGGTAAGCTTATCGCGAACTTCCGTCAAAAAATCAAATTGAAGCTGGTAATCTTCGGGTGTGCTGCTATAGGTAGGTACAGCTAATATTTCGAACGGCTTTTCAATGGAAACGGAATCAACACTAAGTTTGGCATAATACGTCCCGGGAGCAGCAACAGGACCTCCCAAACCGCCGCTCCACATAATCAAACCCGGAAATCCTTTGGCTCCCGGGTAACTCAGGTTCCATGCAAAACGGTTAATTCCTTTGGATACATCCAGTTTGCTCAAAGCCGGGTTGTCTTTTATTTCCTTATCGCTTGCATCATTTCTGAATGTTTTGATCAGTGCCTTGTTTTCATCCAAAATCTCGAGTGCAACTTTTGTGGAATCTGTTTTTTCTTTTAGCCAAAAATCGATAACAGCACCTGCCGGCGGATTTTTTCCAAGGTTGTTTCCACCCCGTCCTGCTAAAATTCGATACGAGTCACTTTGATCGAGAAGTGCAAAATCCTTATCCAAGGTTTCTTTACTGAGTTGATGAAGTGTAGTTATGTCATCGAGGATCCATAAACTTCGACCTTGAGTGGCTACGATTAAATCGTTATTTTTAATGGTGAGATCAGTAATCGGGACAACCGGTAAATTCAATTGAAAAGCTTGCCACAGTTCACCGTCGTTAAACGAAATGTACATGCCGCTCTCAGTTCCGGCAAATAACAAACCGGCTTTATTTTTATCGGCACGAATCACCCTTGTAAAATGGTCTTTCGCAATTCCGTTTGTGATTGTTGTCCAGGTACGACCATAGTCCGTAGTTTTATATAGATAAGGAGTGAAATCATTATTTTTATACGAAGTAGCCGCTACGTATAATCCACCCTTCTCAAAAGGATGAGCTTCGATACTGTTGATCATGGTCCATTCGTGCATGATCGAAGATGGTGGTGTAACATTTTCCCAATTCTCGCCACCGTCGCGGGTAACATGAATCAATCCGTCGTCGCTGCCGGCCCAGATAATTCCGGGTTCGAGTGCCGATTCGCAAGCGGCAAAAATGGTTCCGTAGTATTCAACGCTGGTATTGTCTTTGGTGATCGGGCCACCTGATGCTCCCATTTTTGTTGTGTCGCTTCGGGTCAGATCGGGACTGATCTGTGTCCAGCTTTGGCCTTCGTTTGTTGTTTTGAACAATACATTGGCAGCGCAATACAAGGTATTTTCGTCGTGGCCGGAGAAGAAGATCGGGTAGTTCCACTGAAACCTGTATTTTAAATCTTTTGCTGCCCAACCCATCGGATTATCGGGCCAAACATTTATCATCCGGGCTTCTCCGGTTTTATGATTTTGCCGAACGAGGTAACCACCGTATGACCCTCCGTAAACAATATCAGGATTTTTGGGATCGGGTGCTATAAAACCACTTTCGCCTCCTGCAGTGGGTTCCCAGTCGTCTTCAGAAATACCCGATGACAAACTTCGGTGTGGAATGCGAACAGTTGAGTTATCCTGCTGAGCTGCATAAATACGGTAAGGGAAATGATTGTCCGTGGTTACGCGGTAAAACTGTGCCGTTGGCTGGTTCATCATGGTCGACCAGTTATGGCCTCCGTCGAGCGTTACCTGGCCACCTCCGTCGTCAGCAACAATCATATGTGTATTGTCGGAAGGTGAGATCCATAAATCGTGATGGTCGCTGTGCGGAGTTCTTATCGATTCAAACGATTTCCCGCCATCTTTCGATTTCCAGAATTGTACATTCAGTACATAGACTATATCTTCATTTTGTGTATCGGCATAAATTCGGGTGTAATACCATGCACGCTGGCGCAGGTTTCGGTCGTCGTTGACTTTTATCCAGCTTTTACCGGCATCGTCAGAACGAAAAACACCACCATTTTCAGCTTCAACAATGGCCCATAAGCGGTTTCGTTTTATAGGTGAAGATGTCACCCCGATAATTCCCAGTGTGCCTTTTGGCAGCCCTTTATTCCCGCTTATTTTTTCCCAGTTGTCGCCACCGTCTCTACTTTTCCAGAGGTCAGATCCTTCACCACCGCTTTCCAAACTGTATGGAGTTCTCCGTACTTTCCAGGTGGAAGCATAAAGAACCAGCGGATTGAATGGATCAATGATCAGATCAACGGCACCGGCATCTTTACTCACAAACAAAATCCTTTCCCAGTTGTCGCCACCATCCTTCGAACGGTAAACGCCGCGCTCTTCGTTAGGGCCAAAAACATGCCCCAGAACTGCAGCATAAACGAGGTCGGGATTATTTGGATGTATCCTGATCCGCGGTATGTACTGTCCTTCTTTTAAGGCCTTGTATTCCCAGGTTTCACCGGCGTCCATCGATTTCCAGATGCCGTAACCGTGCGATACATTTCCCCGAAGGGTGACTTCTCCGCCACCAACGTAAATGATATTATCATCGGACGGAGCTACCGCAATGGCTCCGATTGTTCCACCAAAATAACCATCAGTAATGTTTTTCCAGGATTGGCCGGCATTCTCGGTTTTCCATACGCCGCCTCCGGTCGCTCCCATATAATGCACGTCAGTATTTCCATCGATACCACAAACTGCTGCCGAACGTCCTCCCCGAAACGGACCGATATTCCGATATTTTAAATTACTGTAAGCTGATGTGTCGGGCACTGTCGAAGCGGTTTTATCTGCTTTCTTACTGAATCCGATTACTGAAAACCCCAGCATTAAGACTATTAATCCAAGAATTGATTTTACGTGCAACATTTTCATAAAATTGATACGATTAATAAGGTATTTAACTAAGCCTGCGAATGAAACGTTTAATTTTTGCCTTTTTTATTTCGAACATAAATCAACTTGAACTTTCCTTTGTAGCTGTCGCGTTGGTCAATTTCGAATTTGCCGATGGAATTGATCAAAGGAGTCAGTTTTCCAAAACCGTAGTTTCGTGAATCGAAGTTAGGTTGCTTTTTTTGTAGCAAACTTCCAACATCACCTAAAAAAGCCCAGCCATCGTCATCGGCCAGGTCGTCGATAGTGGAAGAGATTAAGCGGATCACTTTTGGGGTAATCTTGTCGTAATCGTTTTTTGGGGTTGTTTTTGCTCTGGTTACGCTACTTTCTTCAGCCTCTTTATCGTTCTTTTTCAGAATTTCGATGTAGATGAATTTATCGCAGGCCACAATAAACGGATCCGGCGTTTTCTTTTCGCCCAGTCCAATTACTGTCATCCCTGCTTCGCGGAGGCGGGTAGCGAGTCGTGTAAAATCGCTGTCGCTCGATACCAAACAGAAGCCATTTACCTGACCACTGTATAAAATGTCCATTGCATCGATGATCATGGCCGAGTCGGTGGCATTTTTCCCGGCAGTGTAGCCGTACTGCTGAATGGGCGTTATGGCATTTTCGAGCAGGAGATTTTTCCATTTCGCCAAAAAAGGTTTGGTCCAGTCGCCATAAATTCGTTTGATGGTAGGATTGCCGTACTTGGCAATTTCTTCCATCATTTCTTTTACATATGCCGAAGGAATATTGTCGCCGTCAATCAGAACGGCCAGCTTAATGTCAGTTTCCATATATGATATATTTCAGATGTAATAAAGGTAACCTCTAAAATGGATCTGAACAAAAATGCTGGCATTATCTTTCCGAAAGATTTAGAAATGAGAACAGAAGCTGTGTTATTTAGGAACGAGGGACTAAATTTTTACGATACAGGAATCGGGCAGCCAACCTTCATTACCATCGGCGAGTTTTATTTCCTTCCAGGTATTTAAACTGTCGGTGATCTCTACTTTAAGACCTTCATAAATCAAAAACAGGTCGGTGCCACTTTGACGTGGTGCACTTTTAACCGTCACACGCGGACAAAAGACAATGGCTCCTTTTCGATCGACCATTTTCTTTTTTTGCTTGGCCGCAAATGAGTAGGTAAAGCCTGAGAACAGGATGACCAAAATACCGATCCAGAATGAAAAACGACGAATTCCCGGAATGCGGCTAAACAAAAATAATCCGAGCAGTATCAGAAATAAAACAAATGATAAAACACTGATATACGCCCAGGTATCGGCAGAATTTTTGTTGATGACTGAAGTCCGCCAGCGCAAAAAGAAAGGCTGGGGGAGCGGTTCGATTTTAGTAACCACATACTGGTTGGCAATTTGCAGGTTAAAGGCAATGTCTTTGTCCTGCGGAGCCAAAAGTTTGGCACGTTCGTAATTCAAAATGGCATTATTAACATCTCCTGCTTTGTAATAGGCATTGCCGAGGTTAAAATACAGTTTTGCCGATTCTTCCTCCGAACTCAGTATTTGTTCGTAAGCTGAAATGGCCTGCTGGTATTCTTCGGTGGTGTAATAGGCATTGGCTTTTTCCCAAAGCTGTTCATTTTCTTCCTGTGCTGAAAGAATGCCGGGAATAACAAGTAATATGAAAAATATATATCGTTTCATCCTTTTACCTTTTTATTTGTTTTTCCATTCGGCCCATGGTCAATTCTGCTTTTTTGTAAAGCTCGTGTCGGGCTTCAGATCCACCTGTTGGCGCATATCTTGCGAACTCGCATTGTTCAACTACATCAACTAGGTCGGCGATCAGTTCTTCGGAAACATTCTTTTCTTTTAAACGGGCTATTGCGGTTTCCCGTTTTAAGTCAGCAACCGGAATGCCAAGTTTGTCGCTAATGTAACCTTCGAATGCTTTTAAAATAGCTTCGTGGAAAGCCTCGTTTTTGTTTTGTTTCATAAAGCCGGCTGCACTTTTTAAGCGTTTGGTAGCCACACGGTTTGCTTTTTTGTTACGCGTGAGTGCAATGTTGGCATTTTCGCGGGCCTTTTTCCGGTAAACAATGTACAGCACGAGGAACAGCACTGCACCTGCAATGTAAAGCAGATAAAATAAGGTGCTTCCAAAAAACGAACTTCCGTGACTTTTTAATGCCGGATTTCCCTGCTTAATATAGCGAATATCCTGACCGATCAACTGAACATCCTGCTTGCGCAGCGAGCTCACGACGGTAGCCGATTGCTCTTCCGTGCCTTTTTCAACATGAAGGGTGTATGCTTGTGTTGACTTTGTAACATATTTTCCGGTAGACGGATTAAAGTAAGTAAATGGAATGGCCGGTACGGTGTAGTCGCCTTCAAAACGTGGCTGGAACAGGTATTCTATGGTTTTTGTTCCGGAAACTCCGTTGTTACCGGCTTTTACGTTGTCGGTCGTTTTCGGGTCGTAAACTTCAAAATCGCTCGGTAATTTCAATTCCGGCGTTCTGATCAGGCGGATATTTCCGTTCCCCGTTATTTTTACAGTCAGTGTTATTGCATCGTTTGTAGTGGCGTTTTCGCTGCTTATTTCAGATGCGATGTTAAAATTACCAACTCCACCTAGGAAATTTGCGGGTTCAGTCGGCAGGTCTTTTACGTTTACTGTAACGGCATCGCTGGTAACACGTGCTTTTACTGTTCGGTAATTGTCGAAGAAGTCATCGAAAAAACTACGTGCCTGCATCCGCTGGCGAACCAGAAGCGCCATACTAAACGGATCGATCTTTATGGTCCCGTTTTGTTGCGGGAAAAGGATGGTCTTTTTCAATACGCCAACCTGATAAATTTTATCGTTGTATACCTCGCGGCTAAAATTAATTTGCTGCGGAATATCAATATCCTGTGTATAAAATCCTTCGTATGTTGGCAGGTTCACATCGGCAAAATCTGCAATCGGAATGTCGGGATGAACATACAGTTTAACTGTAGCAACGATCTGTTCGCCGCGGTAGGGATTGCGTTTGCTTAAATCAACTTTGACAAACAGGTTGTCTTTGCCAAGATCGACATTGGATGCTGAACCTTGCTGAGCTTGTCCTCCTCCTTGTTGCTGATTTCCCTGTTGGGATTGCGTTTGTGCTTTTACCACTCGTATCGTTACTGAATTCGATTCAACAATTTTGCCGTCCACCTCAATCGATGCCGGCCGGAGTTCAAATGTGCCCTCTTTTTTGGAGCGAAGAATATAGGTGTATGAATAGGTGACTTCGGTGGTTGTTTGCCCGTTTACACTTCGAATACTTGTTGACTGACCTGTACTGGGGCCCATCAATACCTGGAAATTGTCATTCAATCCTGGAGGGAGGTGAAGTTTAGTTCCCCTCTGGTTCAAGGTAAAACTCAACCGGAATTGCCTTCCGTTTTCTACTGCATTGGGCGCCGACATAGTGAAACGAGTTTCCTGTGCCGAGGCTCCAATCACCAGAAAAAATAAAATGAAATATGTTGCTAATCTTTTAATCATTGTTTTTAAAAGCCTACAAAATTATCTTTTTAGCCGCAAGCTGCAAATATCCGTATAGAGTATGCTGTGGTTACCATTCTTTTTCAGTGCGCGTTCGTTTTGCCTTGGCAGCTTTCGCTTTTTTTACTTTATCCTGAATATCTCGTTCATCGTTTTGAAGCGCTTGTAACAACTGCTCGGCATCCTGTTTTGAAATTTTATTTTGCTGTGGATGTTGTTTTTGCTGCTGATCTTGCTTTTGCTGATCTTTATTTTGATTCTGCTGGTCTTTGTTCTGTTGATCTTTATTTTGTTGATCCTTGTTCTGGTCCTTATTCTGATCTTTGTTTTGCTGGTCTTTATTCTGTTGCTGATCTTTATTCTGATCCTTATTTTGATCTTTGTTTTGCTGTTGCTGCTGTTGTTGCTGCTCCTGTTGTTTTTTCAGCATTTGCGCGTATGCCAGGTTGTATTTGGTTTCCAGATCGGAAGGATTTTCGCGCAATGCTTTTTTATACGATTCTATGCTTTCGTCGAGTTTTTGCTGCATTAACTGCGTATTGCCAAGATTGTGGTTAGCTCTCGCACGTTCGATTGGTGCTTCCATATTTTCCGCTAACTCTAAGAATTTACCCTCCGCTTCTTCAAACCGCTGCTGTTTGTACAAAGCATCGGCCAGGTTATAATTCCATTTTTTATCGTTGGGACGTTTATTCAGTGCCTTGCGGTATTCGGTTTCGGCATTGGCATATTTTACCGAATCGATTTTTGTAGTATCGCGCACGGCATCCATGAACAACTTATTCCCGTTACGAACAAATTTGCGTTCATTCTGAGCGAAAACTGCTACAGAAATCATCATAAATAGGATCAGTGTTATCGTTCTTCTCATCATCAACTCCTTTTTGTTCCGAACAAATTAATGTTTTTCAGGTATTTGTTTTTACGTTCAAGAATTACGAATTCGAGCAACAATAAAAACAATCCTATAGCAAAGAAATACTGGAACTGGTCGTTGTACTCCGAAAAGGTACGGGTTTCCATTTCCTGTTTTTCCATGTTGTTTATCTCATCGAAAAGGGCATTTAATCCCACCTGTGCATTATTGGCACGTACATAAATTCCTTGTCCGGCGGCAGCGATCTGCTCCAGCATCTGTTCGTTTAACTTGGTTACAACAACCTTGCCGTCGCGGTCTTTCAGATAATCGGTCTGGCCGTTTCTAAGTACCGGAATCGGCGATCCCGAGGGGAGTCCCATTCCAATAGTATGTACGATAATTCCATCATCAACAGCTGACTGGGCCGACGAAACTGCATCATCTTCATGATTCTCGCCGTCAGTAATGACAATGATCGCCTTGTTGGCTTCTCCATCAGGTGTAAACGAGCGGTGAGCCAAATCGATTGCTGCCCCGATTGCGGTTCCCTGCTTGGGTACAATTTGCGTATTCACCGAATTCAGGAACAACTTTGCCGAATTGTAATCGGTAGTGATGGGCAACTGGGTGTATGCATCCCCGGCAAAAACGATCAGTCCGATCTTATCGTCACGTAAACGGTCAACCAATCTTGAAATGGCGCGTTTGGCTCGTTCAAGGCGGTTGGGTTGAATATCTTCGGCCATCATACTGTTCGACACGTCGAGTGCAATGATCAGCTCAACGCCTTCGCGTTTTTCGGTTTTGAGTTTCGATCCGAATTGAGGGCGGGCAATACCCACTACAAAAAAGGCGAGTGCCAGCATCAGGATCACAAACTTTAAAACGGGGCGACTTTGCGAACGAAAGGGCATCAGTTCGTTCAGGATTTCACGATTCCCGAATTTCTTGAGCGCCTTGCGTCGTGAGATTCGCGACCACGCAAAAATCACTGTCAGCACAGGAATGATTAACAGTCCCCACAAGTATTCGATATTTCCAAATCTAAACATTTCCATAGTCCTACTCCTTTATGGGATACTTCTGAAAACGGTTACCCGAAGCAGAAGACTCAACATCAAAAACAGTGCCCCGAGCAGCGCGAACGGCAAGAATTCTTCCGACTTACGACTAAATTCGCGAACTTCTATTTTTGATTTCTCAAGTGCATCAATTTCTTTATAAATCTCTTCCAATTTGGTATTACTTGTTGCCCTGAAATAACGGCCGTCGGTAATCGACGAAATCTCCTGAAGGGTTTCTTCATCGATTTTAACTTCCATATCGCGCAACTGTGTTTGCACACCAAAAGGTGTTTGCACCTGCACAGGGTAGGGAGCGGTTCCAATGCTTCCCACACCAACAGTGTATACTCTTATACCAAACGTTTTTGCGATTTCGGCAGCAGTTACCGGTGCCACTTCACCGCGGTTGTTCTCTCCATCGGTTAACAATATGACTACCCGGCTAATGGCTTCGCTATCTTTAAGTCGGGCAACTGCTGTGGCCAAACCGTTTCCGATGGCTGTACCGTCTTCGATCATTCCACTCTGAATATCTTTAAACAGGTTTAGCAAAACAGCACGATCAGTCGTTAACGGGCACTGCGTAAATGCTTCGCCGGCAAATACCACCAGTCCCATTCTGTCGTATTCGCGACCGGATATAAATTCCATGGCTACGTTTTTTGCTGCTTCCAAACGATCAGGCTGAAAATCCTGTGCCAGCATACTACTCGAAATATCGAGTGCAATTACAATATCAATTCCTTCCGTAGTTACATTCTCCCAGTTTTTCGATGATTGCGGTCGTGCCAGCACCACAACAAAAAAGCTGATGGCGGCCAGTAGAAATACAAAAACCGAATGACGCAGGTAATACCGAATTCCTTTTGGGGCTTTAAATACCGAAGCTGTTGTTGAAATGCGAATGCTTGCGGTATTTCTTTTCTGCCTGAAAATGTACCAGATTGTCATGGGCAGCAAGACCCACAAAATATGGAACAATTCCGGGTTTTTAAATGTCAATCCTTCAAACATCCTCTTTTATTTTATTTCAACTTCTTCAATGTTATCGTCTTTTTCCTCTTCGCCTGTGCCTGTGCCTTTTTCATCCGGTTTCTTCACTACTTCCTTTTTCGTTTCATTGACGAAGAAATAGGCATTTACCAGCGACAGGTTATCGTCGTCGGGCAGCGGTGTGTATTTTGCAAATTTCACCAGGTCGGCCAGTTGCAAAATCTGGCTGAGGTTGGCAAAATTCTTATCACTTATGATACCTTTCTGTGCCCTGAAACTTTCAATAATCTCGTCGGTTACCTGTTCCATAGCCCGGATTTCAAATCGGTCTTCAATGTACTCGCGGAGCGCATCGGTCAGTTCACTGTAATACTGCTTGGTTTTTCCCTTCTGCCAGATCTTCTCCGTTTTTATACGATCGAGTTCGCGCAAGGCCACAATGTGCGCCGGCTCTTTTGGTTTGGCCGGACGGGCAAAAATGGGCTGATTCTTTTTCTTCCGCTTAATGGAATACAACAGGAAGAAAATAATGGCTCCGATCAGAATTACTCCCAGAATATAGGGTGTAACCTCTTTCAATGTTAAAGGAGCATCGTATGGCATTTTGATATCCGTCGGACCTCTGGTCGTATCGATTTGCATGGAGTACACATTTAGCGTTACCCCATTGCTGGGTATCGAATCGATGTTGCCATCCATGTCAATTTTGAACCAATACGGCGGAATTCGATAATGGCCACTGTCGAAACTTGTGATGGTGTAGGCTTGAATTTGTTTCATGAACTTTTCATCGTCCATTTCGAAAGTATCGATTCCCGATCGCCCCAAAACTTCTATTAATCCACCTTTGATCGAATCCGGTACCTGAGGGAATTCAATATCCACAGTTTTTGGATGATCGATCTCGAGGAAAAGTTTTATCTGGTCGCCAATTAGAATATTGGTCGAATCGAGTCGTGCAGTTGCCTTTATCCGCTGTGCCTGCACCTGACCGGCGAAAACTACCGCGACAAAAATCAGTATTATTTTGAGTCTTAACTTCATTGTTTTTATTTCAATGCTCTTTTCTGAAAAAGGGTCATTAACGATCTCACATAATCTTCCCGGGTGTTGATTGAAACGTAATCGACACCACACTTCTTAAACATCACGTCCATTTTTTGAGCATGATCCTGCCACCATTTCGAGTAGATTTTCCGTGTGCGGCGTGAACTACTGTCGACCCAAACATATTCGCCGGTTTCAGCATCTTTGAACTTTAGCATACCAATTGGCGGAAGTTCGGTTTCACGTTCGTCGTAAATCTTAAGTGCTACCAGGTCGTGTTTGTTATTGGCAATCGACAATGACTGTTCCAGCGCCGGATTGTCATCGATAAAATCTGAAATAACAAAGGCCGTGCAGCGTTTTTTTATCGCATTAGTCAGGTAACGAACAGCCCCGGTAATATCGGTTTCACTGTGTTCCGGATTGAAATCGATCAACTCGCGGATAATACGTAAAATGTGGCTTTTCCCTTTTTTAGGCGGAATGAATTTTTCGATGGTATTCGAAAAAAAGATCACCCCAATCTTATCGTTATTTTGAATGGCCGAGAACGACAAGATCGCCGAAAGCTCGGTGATAACATTCTTTTTGAACTTTTCGAATGATCCGAAATCGCGCGAACCGCTGACATCGATCAGCAGCATCACGGTGAGTTCGCGTTCTTCTTCAAAAATTTTCACATACGGATGACTGTAGCGGGCAGTAACATTCCAGTCGATATTACGGATGTCATCGCCGAACTGGTATTCGCGCACTTCCGAAAATGCCATTCCCCGCCCTTTAAATGCACTATGGTATTCTCCGGCGAAAATATTTCGCGAGAGTCCACGTGTTTTAATCTCAATCTTCCGTACTTTTTTTAATAAATCTGTTGTTTCCATTTATGAATTCAAAGTTTTGCCGAAGGCATCCCTTCAGGAAAAGTTCAGTGTTCAAAGCAATACCAGAACAGCTGTAAACTGTGACTGTTAACTGCGACTTTTTATGGTACCTCAACAGTATTTAAAATATCAGTAATAATTTCTTCTGATGTGATATTGTTAGCTTCAGCTTCGTAGCTTAAACCGATACGGTGACGCAACACATCGGGACAAACTGCGCGTACATCTTCCGGAATTACATAACCACGACGCTTAATAAAAGCATAAGCTTTTGCTGCCTGAGCCAGACTGATTCCTGCCCTTGGCGAGGCTCCGTAAGAAATCATCTCCTGGTATTTCTCGAGTTTGTACTCAATAGGCTCGCGAGTGGCAAATACAATATCAACAATGTATTTCTGAATCTTCTCATCCATGTAAACATCTTTTACCACGTTACGGGCTTTTATAATATCCTCGGGTTTCAGAATAGTGCTGGTTTCCGGAAAATGACTTAAGAGGTTTTGATTGATAATTGCCCGCTCTTCGTCTTTTTTCGGATAGTTGATCACTACCTTTAGCATAAAACGGTCGACCTGCGCTTCTGGAAGCGGGTAAGTACCTTCCTGTTCAATCGGGTTTTGTGTGGCCATAACCAGGAAAGGTTCGTCGAGTTTAAAAGTATTGTCGCCGATAGTGATCTGACGTTCCTGCATGGCCTCGAGCAATGCCGACTGCACTTTTGCAGGTGCACGGTTGATCTCGTCGGCCAGAATAAAGTTGGCAAAGATCGGCCCTTTTTTTATGGTAAATTCTTCTTTTTTCTGACTGTAGATCATGGTACCCAGCAAGTCGGCAGGCAGCAAGTCGGGCGTAAACTGAATACGCGAAAATTTGGCGCTAATGGTTTGTGCCAACGACTTAATGGCCAGCGTTTTTGCTAATCCCGGAACACCTTCAAGCAAAATATGACCGTTTGATAATAATCCGATCATCAGACTTTCCACCAGGTGTTTCTGACCCACAATCACTTTGTTCATCTCCATGGTAACCATGTCGACAAAAGAACTTTCTTTTTGAATCCTCTCGTTCAATTCTTTGATATCAACAGCTTGATTCATATCTATTATAAATTTATTAGCTAATTTTTTTCGAAGGCACGAATTTAAAGTATTATGATATTTATTGCCCTATTCTTTTGTTAAAAAAAATTAAGGAAAGATGATTCAAAATATGATGTTAACAAACAATAACAGCTTATTAGGAATTTATTAAGATTTATTCTTCTATTTCAGGATTCTCCGAACTGTACAATTGAATGAGTATTTAGGATGTAATTGTATTGATAAACAGGATGTTGTATACTTATTATTGTTTGTCAGGATAAGCTGTGATCCGCACTGAATGATGGTTTTATCGGGAATTAGTGTTTACTTTGCCCAAAAGGAACTCATTTGATGTCACAACGCTATTTTTTACAACTCAGTTATAACGGTACCCGCTATCATGGCTGGCAGGTGCAACCTAACGCAGTTTCTGTGCAGGAGGTACTGGAAAAGGCGCTGTCGACACTTTTACGCGAGAATGTGGCTGTAGTTGGAGCCGGCAGAACAGACACAGGTGTTCATGCAACGTATTTTATTTTGCATTTCGACCTATCAAAACCGGTACCTGACAATTTCGATGTAGTGTATAAACTGAATAGTTTTTTACCCGAAGACATTGCCGTTCAACGTTTTTGGTCGGTACGTAACGAGGCACACGCACGGTTTAGTGCCGTTTCAAGAACTTATCATTATTACATTACACAAGAAAAAGATCCTTTTTCGTTTGATACGGCTTTCCGCTATACTTTGCCGCTTGACGTAGACAAAATGAATCTGGCAGCAAAGGTTTTGTTTGATTATGAAGATTTTACAAGTTTCAGCCGACTGCATACCGATGTAAAAACCAACAATTGTAAAATTTACCGGGCAGAATGGAAAAGGGAAGGCGGTAAACTGGTTTTTGTAATTCAGGCCGACCGCTTTCTTCGAAACATGGTGCGAGCCATTGTTGGAACCTTGCTGAAAGTGGGCAAGGGAAAATTATCGATCGATGATTTTCGAAAAATAATTGATAACAAAGATCGGGGAGCAGCCGGTGCATCGGCACCCGCACAAGGCCTGTTTTTAGTCGACATTAGCTATCCTGATTGGATCAACAGCGAAAAGAAATAGCTACTAATTGCAGGATGTTGTGCAATCAATTTCATTCGCCATGTCTTTCAGATTAAAAGGTTTTCTGAAATATTTTTGTATCAGTTTCGAATCCAGCGCTTCCTGAACTTCCTCTGAAATATCGAAGCCCGAAAGAATGTAGTAGGAAATATTGGGCAATATCTTTGATGCTGCCTTCACAAATTCGATACCGTTCATATTAGGCATTCTCATATCGCTTATCACGCAACAAAAATCTTCTGAATTTTCTATAATCTTCAGTCCCGACACACCACTGTCAGCAGTTATAACCTCGTGAGTTTTGTTCAGGTTTGCTTTGAAAAGTATCAGGTTAAGTGGTTCATCATCAACGTACAATATTTTTGGCTTCTCCATTAATCATTCTCCTTTAGGAAGTTCAACACGAACCTTTGTTCCTTTGTTTACTTGCGACTCGAAATTCAAACGTCCCTTATGCGCAGTAATCAGATTATAGGTAATCGACAAGCCTAACCCGGTACCTTCACCCGGTTCTTTGGTTGTGAAGAAAGGATCAGTTATTTTAGGGAGGTCATCTTGTTCAATTCCGCATCCGGTATCTGAAATCTGGATAAATATAGAATCTTTTTTGTTTTCTGTGCGAATATTAATGCTACCTTTTTCAGGAATGGCCTGGGTGGCATTTACCAGAATATTCAAAAATACCTGGTGGAGCTGACCCACATTTCCTTTTAAGATTGGTGCAGGTTCGGCATAGTTTTTAACAACATTAATCCGGTGTTTTAACTGGTTGCCAATAATATTCAGACAGTTATCTACAATTTCATTGATGTTGCAGGTTTCGTCGAAGGTATTGTTGTTTCTGCTAAAGTTGTTAAGTCCTGAAACGATTGTATTTACCCGGTTAATCCCTATTTCAATACTATTTGTAAAAAGTAAAATTTTTTCGTCTTCAATCTTTTCTTCATCGAAATAACTTTGCAAACCTGTTAAACCTCCCAAAATGTAGTTGAGCGGATTATTGATTTCGTGCGCAATTCCGGCAGTTAAAATCCCGATTGACGCCATTTTTTCGGCCTGAAATAATTGGGCTTGCATCTCTTTCAATTCCTGCAGAGTACTTTCCAATTTGCTGTTTTTCAGATTGATTTCTTTGTTTTTAATTTCAAGTTCTCTAATGGCAATATCCAGGTTTCTAGTCTTTTCCTGAACAAGTTGTTGCAGGTTATTTTTGTGTGCTTCCAATTCGTTTCTAGTCGAGCGAAGTTCGCTCAGGTGTTTTTTCAAAAAAAGAAAAAACAGTATCGCAGTAACGAGAACATAAAACCAACCTTTGTAGGTTTGGATTTCGGTGAGGTAATCAGGATCACGTATTATCGTATTCAGGAATCTGTCGGAAAAGCTGATCCACAGGCCGCCAATAAGCAGATATGCGAACGCAATTTTGTATTCGAATTTGATTTTAGGCATTGGCATTTTATGCGGTTTTGGTCTAATATACAGATATTTCCGGCGCAAAAGTAAGGAGTTTGTTTAAAAATCCCTGAACTTTTCACGGAAAGACGTTTCAAATACTTCCTTATTAACAAAATGAAAAAACAATGAACAAAAAGCAATTTTCCGGAAACTTTCTCTTTATATTTGTTATCGAATTTTGGTTCGAAGTTCATGATTCATGAACACGATGAAAAGGGAATCCGATGAAAATCCGGAGCTGTACCCGCAGCTGTAAATCCCATCCGCCAACTGGCGGATAGCGTTGTTGAACTACAAGCCACTTTTCCTTCGACTGACGGATCGGGAAGGCATCAATAACCGGGAGAAGCCAGAAGACCTGCCTCAATTCCTGTTAAATAGAATTAAGCTTCGGGATAAAAAGCTTGAGAAATATTCGAAAAAGTATTTTTCACCGATTATCCAAAGCTCCTTAAAAGTTGTGAAATGAGGAGGTTTGTATTTGTCATAGTTTTATTGATCACTTTTCGGTTGTCAGCACAGGAAACACCGCAAATAAGCGATACCATTCAGCTTGGAGAGGTGGTGAGTTACGGCCACTTGCAAAAGTTTCAGTCGGGTGCTAAAATCGAAAAAATATCCGGTGCGCAGTATATTCTCAGTCAGGATGGAAACCTGGAGCAATTATTGACGCGGAGCCTGCCCATTGCTTTTAAAAGCGATGCCGGAGGTTTGTCGACCATTCGAATTCGGGGAACAGCGGCCAACCACACCAGTGTCAATTTTGGCGGGATTGACCTTAATTCGCTTACGCTGGGTCAATCTAATTTTAACAATATTCCTGTTTTTCTTTTTGATGAAATCGGTGTTCAGTTTGGCAGTGCCAGTTCCGTTAACGGATCGGGGAGTATTGGCGGGGCCATTCATTTGGGATTAATAAATCGTTGGACCGATGGTTTTAAACTGGAAACCCGGGTTTCGCACGGATCGTTTGGTGAGCAACTATACGGTACTAAGATCTTTGCAGGTAATGGCAAATTCGAATCGGTAAGCCGTGCCTATTATTACTACAAGAAGAACGATTTTCCGTTTTTGAATAACACGTATCGCGATTTTGAGAACAACATATTTGAAATTGAAGATGTTCAGAAAAATGCAAGTATTGAGAAATATGGTTTGTTGCAGGAGTTGAACTACCGTTTTGCAGAAAACGAATTTTTCACCTTAAATGTCTGGCTCGAAAACAATTGGCGGCAGAACCAGCAAAACATGCAAACCAACCTGAATAATCCTGATTTTAGTGAAGATTACGAGGACAAACACATACGTATTTGGGCAGGATATAAGAACAGGAAAAATCCGTTTAAGTTTGAGATCAACGGAGGATATGTCTTTGATGACGCAGTTAACAATGGAAGCACAAAGGATACCATTCGCACACAACGCGCCATTGCAGAAGCTTTTGTAGAACACGACTTTAGATCGGATGCCAGTTATAAGATCGGGGCAAAAGCCGAGCGTATTTTTCCCGAAGTTTATGCCTACAGCAGCTCGCTTGAAAAAGAAGATCGCGTTGATTTTTACGCTTCCTATTATCAGCGGTTTTTCCGAAAACTTTCATTGACACTCAATCTGCGTCAGGGATTTGTAACTGATTTTAATGTACCATTTACACCCTCTGTAGGACTGAATTATTTGGTTGTTTCAAAAGAATACTGGGTGCTTCGCTTTCTGGGTAGCGTGGCACGGAGTTACCGCGTACCAACTTTTAACGACCGTTTTTGGATACCCGGCGGTAATCCGGACCTTGATTCTGAAAAGGGAATTAACTATGAGCTGGGCACAAAATGGAGTTACTGCAACGGAGATATTTCAGGCAACCTGAAAATTAATGGATTTTACCTAAACATTGAAGACTGGATACTATGGAAAAATGGCGGATCGTTTTGGTATGCCGAAAATGTGCAGAAGGTTAAAAGCCGTGGACTGGAGGTAATGACCGCCTGGAGTTACAAGTTGTTTGGACTGCCTGCAACTTCGGGATTGAATTACTCACTGACATCGACAAAACGGATTGAATCGCAGAATAATACCAATGCCATTAACCGGCAAATGGAATATGTACCGCTGCACAGCGGGAATTGCTTTACAACAATACAGTGGAATGATCTGGATTTTACCATTGACGGATCGTATACAGGCGAACAATATATCGACGAGGAAGACCGGAATGTGCTGGATGCTTACATTTTATTCAACACATCAGTCGCTTATGATCTAGAGATAAACTCTGCCAACCGCTTTATTATTACAGGGGCAGTAAATAACCTGCTCGATGTTGATTATCAGTCGAGTTGGGGCTATGCCATGCCCGGAATAAGCTACCGGCTGGGTTTAACGTATAAATTCAATTAATCAATCAAAATAACAATTCAAAATGAAAAACAGATTTAATTTACTGCTGCTGCTAACCTTATTTACAACGCTTTTTGTTTCGTGTAGTGATGAAGATGATCCTATTGAAGAATCACCAAATGTTGCTGATGCGATAATTTTAAATTATGGCGATTATGAGGGGTCAAAAAGTACTATAACCGCTATTAATGATGAGAGCATGACGATTACGAATAATTTTTATGAAAGCATAAATAATGTACCACTAGTGAGCAATGTTTCGCATGCTTTTAACTACAACGAAAATGTGTACATTCTGGGTAACAATACCGATGAGCTGTTGTGGGTGAACAGTGAAACCTTTCAAAATAGTGAAAATGCGATAAGTGCCGACATTGTAAAACCCCGCTACGGTGTTGGTTCCGGCAATTACCTTTATATTTCGTGTTGGGGAGGCGATATTTGGGCTGATGAGTCGCTCTCGTATATTGCCAAATTTAATTTAGCTACAAAAATGGTTGAAGATAAAATTCAACTTCCGGGAGGTCCGGAAGGTATGGTCGTGGCCGGAAATAAACTTTATGCTGCCCTTAACTACAAAGACAGTGTCGCAGTAATCGATTTAAACTCTGATGAAATCTCATTCATTGAAACACCCGCGGTAAGTTCGTATTTTATTCAGGATGCGAACAATAACCTGTATGTTTCGCTGGTAAGTACCTACAGCGATTTCTCGGAAACTACAGGATTAGGCTATATCAACACGACTACTGATGAACTGGAAGCAGTTTATGAAATGGGAGGCGTTACCACATCATACGTGAATGTTATGGCGGCAAATAACGATGTCTCGAAAATTTACGTGGTTACTGAAGGTGCAAACTGGGGCGATCCGGGAGCGTTAGCTGTATTTGATGTGGCCAGCCAACAGTTCGAGGAAGAAAAGTTTTTGAATAGCGTTGAAGGAATTAACGGAGTTGGATATTACAACAATCAAGTGCTTGTGTTTATCTCGGAAAGTGTTACTGCCAACGGAAGCGTAAAAGTGTATCAGCCCGATGGAACATTCGCGGATGAGTTTGAAACCGGGAAAGCTCCCTTTATGCTGCTTGATATCGAGTGAAATTTTTTCTGAAATAGTTCTTTTTTTGAAAATCGTGCTAACCGGGTTTGCAGCTTTTTGAAGTGGCATCCCGGTTTTGTTTTTTGATATTCAGAACCTTGTAGAAGTTGCTATTAATTTCCGTTTTGCGCCGCCTCATCGATGATCAGGATTTTCTATTCCTCATCGGAAATAAGATATGTAATTTGAAATTATTCTACTTATCTTTCTCGCTTATTAATTTGGAGCAAAAAACATAAAAGATTCTAACCTGTGATATGAATGCATATCTATTTCTAATTGGTCTTTGTCTCGTTATCATACTTTCCTTTTTCACCGGAATATTGTCGAAGAAGACGAATGTTCCCAGCGTTTTGGTACTTATATTTTTAGGAGTTGGTTTGAGCCGGCTGCTTGAATACTTCAAAATCGTACCCGATTTCTACAATTCGCTCGAAATACTTGGAATTGTTGGATTGATCATGATCGTGCTTGAAGCTGCCCTCGACCTGGAACTAAAAAAAGAGAATTGGCCGATAATCTGGAAATCGTTTACCATAGCAGCACTCTCGCTGGCACTTACCTCGGTTTCGCTTTCCTTTATCCTGCTGTATTTTATGCCCGATATGTTGTTTTTGGAGGCCATTGTTTACGTGCTGCCACTATCGATTATGAGCAGTGCCATAGTTATCCCGAGTGTGGTTAACATGAGCAAATACAAAAAGGAATTTCTGATTTACGAAGGTACTTTTTCCGACATTCTCGGCATTATGGTTTTTTACATGATCGTTGAAAACATTGATGTTGAGGGCATGCGACAACTCAGCGTGGCCATTGGCGGAAACTTGTTTCTTACCATATTTATTTCGGCAACATTAAGTTATGTGCTGTTGTATGTTATTCAGAATATTCGTGGCGAAGCCAAATTTTTTCTTTTCCTGGCGGTGTTGGTGTTGCTGTATTCGGTAGGTAAGCTGTTCCATTTATCGTCGCTTGTAATTATTCTGATGTTTGGTTTATTGCTGAGGAATCATAAAGTGCTATTGTTTTGGAAACTGGAAGAATGGCTCAGGGATGAACGAATGGACTCACTATTCGACCAGTTTAAAATGATAACGGTTGAGACTTCATTTCTGGTCCGAACCTTCTTTTTTGTGGTGTTTGGAATGACCTTACCAATCGCATCGCTAATCAGCTGGAACGTTTGGGTGATCAGTATTTTGTTTTTGATTGTAACTTATGTTTTGCGTTTTGGGCTGTTCTTTGTGGTTGAACGGAAAAGTATAATGCCTCAGGTTTTAATCACTCCGCGCGGACTAATTTCCATCCTGCTTTTCTTTGCCATTCCCGAAGAACTCAAAGTGAAAGGTTTTGAAAATGGTGTTCTGTTCGTAGTTATTTTGGTCACCAGTATTATTATGGCATGGGCTTTAATTGCTTACCGCAAGCAACGCGAAGAGCTGGATGGGGGAGATTCAGGTTCCCAAAAGGAAGATCATGCTAAAAGTTCGGCAGATGAATTTGTTGAATTGCCGATTGATGAGGATAAAAATTAAGTTAGTCTTTTGGGAGTTTCCTCGCTGAGAATTTCGTGTAGTGTTATGAAGTGATACTTATTGATAAAAAAGGGCAACAAAAAAGGTTGCCATTTAATTGACAACCTTTCTCTTTTTCATCCCAGATATGATTTTAATAATTTGCTTCGCGATGTATGTCGTAATCGTCGTATAGCCTTTTCTTTTATCTGTCGTACCCTTTCTCGGGTTAATCCAAATCGTTCACCGATTTCTTCTAATGTCATTTCCTGGCATCCAATACCAAAAAACAGTCTAATAATGTCACTTTCACGCTCTGTCAAAGTTGCTAACGCGCGATGAATTTCTTTAGCAAGTGATTCGTTAATAAGGCTTTTGTCGGCATTTGGCGAGTCGTTGTTCACCAGTACATCAAGCAGGCTGTTGTCTTCACCATCAACAAATGGTGCATCAACCGAAACATGACGTCCGGATACTCGCAAAGTGTCGGCTACCTTATCGGCAGGAAGCTCGAGTGAATCGGCTAATTCTTCAGGCGATGGCTTTCGTTCGTGTTCTTGCTCAAATTTAGAAAATGCTTTGTTGATCTTGTTCAACGAACCTACCTGGTTCAATGGTAAACGAACAATTCTCGACTGTTCAGCAAGCGCTTGAAGAATAGACTGGCGGATCCACCATACTGCGTAAGAAATGAATTTAAAACCGCGGGTTTCATCAAATTTCTCAGCTGCTTTTATTAATCCGAGGTTTCCTTCGTTGATAAGGTCGGGTAAGCTCAGTCCCTGATTTTGGTACTGCTTAGCTACCGACACCACAAAACGAAGGTTTGCCCTGGTTAATTTTTCCAAAGCAGCCTGATCACCTTTTTTGATCCGCTGGGCCAATTCCACTTCTTCTTCTACAGTAATTAGCTCTTCCTTGCCAATCTCCTGTAAATACTTGTCTAAAGAGGCACTTTCACGGTTAGTGATTGACTTTGTGATCTTTAGCTGTCTCATACAATTTTATTAAAAATCGTGCAAATATAGAACATATAATAAATATCGCTCAAGGAGAAAATGAATACAGAGTGTAAAAAGTGCAAACTTAAAGAAATTTTTACAATTTACTCGTCACCCAAACCAAAAACATAATATGCTGATTCTCCATTTGGGTAGATTCCCTCTACTAATATTCCTCCTCTCGCATTTCCAATCTCTCTCTTAAAATCATTGACTTCATAAATGGGCTTTTTGTTCACATTAGTTATAATAAAGCCTTCTTTCAATCCGGCATCTTTTAAAACACCCTTATTCAGGTCTTTTATAATTATTCCGTTGTCAATGTCTAATTCTCGTTTCACATTTTCATCTACCGTCTCAAACTCGGCACCAAGCACAGTGATGTTATCTCTTAAGATTTGCGTGTCACCATGTTTGTTACGTAAGGTAACGGTAAATTGTTTCTTATCATTGTCTCGCAGCACAATAACTTTTACATCGTCACCGGGGCGATACTGACTTATTTTCTCCTGCAATTCAGCTGAAGTTTTTACTTTTTCGCCATCCACATCGATGATTACGTCCTCGGCTCTTATGCCTGCTTCTTTGGCAGCTCCGTTATCAGTCACTGCTGCTACATAAACACCTTCAACCTTGTCGAGGTTCAATTTTTCTGCAATTTCCGCGTCAACATCACCAATGTTAACACCGATTAATGCACGCTGAACTTCGCCAAATTCTTTGAGGTCATCTACTACTTTTTGTACAATGGTTACCGGAATGGCAAACGAATAACCTGAATACGATCCTGTACGTGAGGCAATGGCTGCATTAATACCAACCAGGTTTCCTTGCTGATTTACCAGCGCTCCTCCACTGTTACCAGGATTTACGGCTGCATCGGTTTGTATAAACGATTCAATGGAGTAAGTGTCACGATTAATGCCAAGGTTACGGGCCCGTGCACTTACAATACCGGCCGTAACTGTAGATGTCAGGTTGAAAGGATTACCTACCGCTAAAACCCATTCGCCCAACTGCAAATTTTCTGAATTGCCATAGGTGAGATAAGGCAGATCATCTTCATCAATTTTTAACAGTGCGAGGTCGGTTGATGGATCGGTTCCAACTAAACGAGCATCAAACTCACGTTTATCATCAAGAATTACCTTAATGTTTTGGGCATCTTCAACAACGTGATTGTTAGTCACAATATAACCATCGCTCGAAAGGATGACTCCCGAACCAAATCCCTGGCGAACCTGTGGTTGCTGATTTCTGAAACCAAAAAATTCATCGAGGAACGGGTTACCGCTCGACCACTGCCCGGTACGAACCGATTGTGTGGCAATGTGTACTACGGCATGAACCGATTTTTCGGCCGCAAAGGTTAAATCCGGTAATTTTTGTTCACTATCGGCGGGTAAACTGGCATAACGTACTGCCGGTTCTTCTTTTACGGTCACAACTTTTGTCTCATTGAAGAAAGTACTGTAGGTCCAAACTGCAACAAAGGCACCTGCAATAACAAGTAAAAATGTTAATGAGATTCTTCCAATTTTCTTCATGGTGTAAAATTTTAATTAATAATTAGCGACCGTTTTCATGCAAATTTGCTGCCATTGTAACTGTGGTTAATCAGCTTTTTCTGCTATTTTGCATTATTTAACTCTGAAACCACCAAGTGTTAAAAGATGAAAATTACTTTTTAAAGTTTTGCTGCAAATTTGTCAGTAATATATTAATCTTATTGTGTATTTGACCGAGATCGCCTTCTCAAATTACATTATCCCTTACTTTTTTCAGGTACAACAAACCATTTTGAATCCAGTTCAACTTCACGGTAGTTTTTTATGTAATTGATGGCTTCTTCCGGAGTTTGAGCCACGTAATACAATTTTCGGTAGATCGGTTTTGCAAATTGTTCTTCGTAAGAAAGTTCGAATTGTTTGAGCAGGTGGCCGAAAAAATTATTCGTGTTTATGAATACAATGGGTTTTGCATGATAAGATAGTTGTCGGAGAGTGATGACTTCCAGTATTTCCTCAAGTGTGCCAAAACCTCCCGGAAGTGCAATAAAAGCATCAGACATATCTCTCATCCGGGCTTTTCGCTCCATCATGTCTTTTGTAACGTGCACTTCGTGCATATTATTACTGGCCAAAGAGCGTGTGATCATTTTTTCGGGAATGATACCGATGGTTTTTGCGCCTTTTTTACTGGCCGAAATCGTAACCGCCTCCATTAAACCAACGTTGGCTCCACCATTGATCAGAATGTCGTTATTTGCTGCAATTAATTCTCCAAGTTTATGGGCTTCAGAAAAGTACACCTGGTCGATGGCATTGCTGGACGAACAAAAAACACAGATATTCATTTTAATTCAGATATGAGTAGTGAGTAATTAGTAGTGAGAAAAAATCCGGGTTTTGCCCGGATTTTTAATTCTATATTTGAAATTCGTGTCTTAATATTTAAACGAGATATTGAAGTAAGAGAAGAGATTTTTTGTCTCAGTACTCTCTGCTAAAAATCTCAGTTCTAATCTTACGCATCAATATTGGCGTAAGTAGCGTGATCTTCAATGAACTTACGGCGCGGCGGAACATCGTCGCCCATCAGCATCGAGAAAATGTGGTCTGCTTCCGCCGCATTCTCAATAGTAACCTGTTGCAAAGTACGTTGTTCAGGATTCATGGTTGTCGACCACAACTGTTCGGCATTCATCTCACCCAAACCTTTGTAACGTTGCGTATGCACAGCACTTTCATTGCCATCAGCCCATTGATTAATCAAGTCAAGACGTTGTTTTTCCGTCCAGGCGTAAGCTTCTTTTTTGCCTTTTCGAACCAGGTAAAGTGGTGGAGCAGCAATGTACAAGTAACCTTTTTTAATAAGGTCGTTCATGTAGCGGAAGAAAAAGGTCATGATCAATGTGGCAATGTGGCTTCCGTCCACGTCGGCATCTGTCATGATCACAATCTTGTGGTAACGCAGTTTGTCCAGATTCAGTGCTTTCGAGTCTTCTTCGGTTCCGATAGTCACACCCAAAGCCGTAAAAATATTCTTAATCTCTTCGTTTTCGAAGATCTTGTGTTGCATGGCTTTTTCCACGTTCAGGATCTTACCGCGTAAAGGAAGAATAGCTTGTGTTCTTCGGTCGCGACCCTGTTTTGCTGTACCACCTGCCGAGTCACCCTCAACCAGGAATACTTCGCATTTGGTAGGATCTTTCTCCGAACAATCGCTCAACTTTCCGGGTAATCCACCACCTGACAGTGCATTTTTACGCTGCACCATTTCACGGGCTTTGCGTGCTGCGTGCCGCGCCTGAGCTGCCAGAATTACTTTGGATACAATTTGTTTGGCAGCTTTTGGATTTTCTTCCAGGTAATATTGTAAGGCTTCGCTTGTTGCCTGATCCACAGATAGACTTACTTCGGAGTTCCCTAATTTGGTTTTTGTTTGTCCTTCAAACTGAGGTTCGGCCACTTTAACCGAAATAATGGCAGTTAAGCCTTCGCGGAAATCGTCTCCACTAATGTCAAATTTCAGTTTTGAGAGCATTCCGCTTTGGTCGGCATAGTTTTTTAATGTGCGGGTCAAACCTCTTCTGAAACCCGTTAAATGCGTTCCTCCTTCAATGGTGTTGATGTTGTTGACATACGAGTGAATGTTTTCTGAGAATGAAGTGTTGTACTGCAAAGCAATCTCAACCGGGATCCCGTTTTTTTCGGTAGTGATGTGTACTACGTCGTCGATGAGTTTATCGCGGGTGTCGTCGAGGTATTCAACAAATTCCTTTAATCCTTCTTCCGAAAAATAGGTTTCGGTTTTAAAACTGCCGTCTTCTTCTTTTACTCGTTCATCAATAATGGTGAGGCTGATTCCGGCGTTCAGGAAGGCCAGCTCTCGAAGTCGGGCAGCCAGAATTTCGTATTTGTAAGTGGTGGTCAGGAAAATACTGTTATCGGGAAGGAAAGTAACAATGGTTCCTGTTTTGTCAGTTTCTCCAATAACTTTTACATCCGACAGGGGTTTCCCCTTTTGATATTTTTGTTCCCATATTTTTCCATCGCGGTGAACCTCGGCTCTGAGGTCAGCTGACAGCGCGTTTACACACGAAACACCAACGCCATGCAAACCCCCTGAAACTTTGTACGAATCTTTGTCGAACTTACCACCAGCGTGCAGAACCGTCATTACTACTTCCAGTGCCGATTTGTTTTCTTTCGAGTGCTTTTCGGTAGGAATTCCACGTCCGTCGTCTGTTACCGAAATGGAATTATTTTCGTGAATTATAACTTCAATAGTATTGCAGTAGCCGGCCAGTGCTTCGTCGATGGAGTTATCTACCACCTCGTACACCAAATGGTGCAATCCTTTTTCATTTACATCGCCAATATACATGGCAGGACGTTTCCGCACTGCCTCAAGTCCTTCCAATACCTGAATGCTGTCTGCACCGTAGTTTCCATTTCCATTGGTCGGAACATTTTGCTTTTCATTTTCGCTCATCTCTCTTGTCTATTTTTTTATCCTTCAGAACTGTACTAAAATAAAATAGTTTCCCATTGCGAGAACGGTTTTGTTCTCTGAAGGAAACTAGCTGAATTTCAATCCTTTATAATGTTGTAAAAATGATAATGAAATCACTCGACAAAGATAAAAAAAATCGCCAATGCACCATCTTTTTTAAGGGCTTTTAACAGGTGATTTTTTAACGAGTTATTAACATGAAAATGAGCAAGATAAATCAAAGTAAAATGAAACAAAAAAGGGAGCTGTTAAGCTCCCTCTGTTTCCGAATTGATTGATCAGAACGCATAGCTGATTCCGGCCAGTGCATTAAAACTTTGCACCGGGTAGCCAAACCAGCGTTCGTATTGCTGGAAACCAAAGTTATTAAGTTGGGCAAACACCGAAAACTTGCTGGTGATCTGGTAGTTGCCTTTTAGATTTAAGTCGAAAGCAGTGTTCAGATTATAAGATTTTAAGACAGGGCCTGGAAGAATGATATTTGCGGGATAAGCAATGGTTGGATCAGGGTGTTCAACAATCAATGCTTTTCTGTCGCCAATCAAATAAATATCGGCCGAAACACTTAATTGTTCCGTAATTTTATAGCCCAGGGCAATCGTTGCATCCCAGGTAGGAAGGTTCCAGGCTTCTTCCTGCTTGTCCATTTGGTAGCTGTAATAATTTACCGACAGCGACAGATCCATTTTACTGGACGACGCATAAAGAATTTCGGCATTCAGCTTTAAACGATTCATATCGTCGTATAAAATATCAAATGTGTTATTAACGATAAGCGGAGCCGGATTGTATGCGGCATCCAAATAATAATTTTCGTTCAGATAATAAAGCGGTTTATCGCTGTTGATGGCATATTCTCCCGAAATTTTATAGGTCGTTTTTTTCGACATTTTTCCATCGAAACCACCATAAAAACGGAATTGCTGCATGGAATTTTTAACGTAATGATCAGGATCTACAAACGGATTTTCGTAGGCAATCTTTGAGTAATGATTGTTCTGAAATGCCCCGTCGATACCGGCGTAAATTTTTAGTATTTCATCTACCGGCGACCAGTTCGCACGGATGTTAGGTGACAGTTTAGCCACTGTCTCTTCATCGGATTGCAGTACAAACCAGGCATTAAGACCAAGCTTTACATTGGCTTTTTCATCGCCAATGTACCATGCCGGTTTGGCAAAAAGAATGGTCGATGAAGTTTTTCCGAGAACACTATCGCCGGGTAATGTTACATTGTTTACCTGTGCATACTCAACTCCGGCATCCAGCAAGCCGACACCCGAAGTCATTGGCTTCCGCAGGTTAAATGTGAGGTTGGCAAAATTCTCTCGCTGATCGGTTTTTGTTCCGAAGAAGTAATAATCGAGCTTAAAACCGAATTCTTCTTCGTCCATTTCGGCGGCCGGATCATCAAAATCTATATGAATGCCGCCTTTTGTGAATGCTTGTTTTGTTCCGAAATAGTTAATGTCTTGCTCGCCTTCCAGCAACGGATCCGGGACAGGATCTTCGGGATATCCGTAGTAATTGAATGCATCGTGATTTAGTGACAGGTCAACAGAAAGGATCGATCGCTGAATGGTGTGTTTCAGGAATAGTTCCACTTCATTATTCATAAACGGTGCGTCCACTTTATCTCCGCCTTTCAATTTGATGTCGCCATGCGACGATAAATGCCTAGCGTGGATACCAAAGACCGTATTTTTTGAATTCAGGTTATTAAAAAAGATCTCACCGTAAGGTTTGTAGTATGTTCCAAGTCCGGCACGAACCAGCCCGTAACCTTTTTGAATGATAGGTTCGGTTTCGATAGTTGCGGCTTTTAGCGGTGTTATCGAAAAAGTGCTGAATACCGGCTGGCTTTTTATGTTGTAGTTAAACGTAGGTTTTTCCACCTCTTCCTCATCAATTTCAGGCATGCTGTTTAATTTATTGGCATCCGAAATAATCGGTGTGTAGGCTTTTGTTACTTCCACTTCCCGACTTAGAGTATCCTGTTTTACCTGCGCTTGCACAAGAAGACCGGCCGTTGTAAATAGCAATAAGAAAATATATTTTGCTTGTTTCTGCATTGTTTTCCGGATTTAATTTTGTTTGATTTCCAATTGAAATGCGCTGTCTTTTGCGTTTTGCTGCTGCTGCGCTTCCTGTTCAAGAATAATGTTGAGCCGACGATTGGCTTCTTCGATAATTCCGTCATTGTCGTTGTTGTAATTTTCTGCCAGACTTTTCAGGGTATGTTTGGCCTGGAACTGATCGCCTTTATCCTGATAAATATTGGCCAGCAATAAAAATGCTTTACCGAGCCAGAATGTGTATGGTGTTCCTTTATCGACGAAATCGATAATTTCCTGTTCTGCTTTTTCTTTTCTATTGTCTTTGTAATAAATCTCTGCCAGCAGGTATTTCGCTTCGGCACCTTGCTCCAGTTTGGTGTCTTCCGAAACGTCTTTAAAAGGATCGATCGCCGAATTCAGGTTACCAAGTGTGTAGTTCGCTTTTCCGATGGTGTAGTCGGCCTCGTAATTTAAGGCATCGCTGGTAATGTCAAACTTCTTCACTTTTTTAGCTGCTTCAATGGCCCGGTTGTATTCTTTGGTAATCATGTAACAGCGCATCTGGCCGGTATTGGCTTTCAGTACATTCCATTTATTGTTGGCCAGCTTTTCAAGCCGGTCGAACATGGGAAGAGCTTCCGCATAATTTCCGGCACTGAATTGCATTTCTGATGCTTTGGAAAGAGCAGGTTCGCTAAACACATTATCAGGTTGATTGGCCACATATGTATAATGTTCGTTCGCTTGCTGGTATTCGCCTTCTTTATAGAGGATTTCACCCAGGTAGAAATGGGCATTTACAGCATTGCTGCCATTTGGGAATTGCCTCAGGTATTGTTCCAGTTGAGTTTTGGCTCCGGTTTCCCCCGACATGTACACTCGTTCGGCAGCCTGGTAAGTCAGCTGATCCTGTTCCGATGCACTCACGTTGGCTGCACTTCCCCCAAGTTTGCGTACGTAGGAGAAATAGGCATTTACATTGTTGAGCTCAACATAGCAGTTTTTTATTCCCGACAGCGCTGATTCTGCTTCAGGAGTACCCCGGTAGTTTTCGGCTACTTCTTTGTATTGATCTAAAGCCGCTTTAAAATCGCCATTGTTGTAATTCACGAGTCCCAGTTGCAGCAGAGCCTTGCGGTAAAAAGTACTGCCGGGAAAGGTGTTTACAATTTGCCGATATTGCTGCACCGCCTCGAAGTTTTTACCCACTCGTTCGTAGGCACGGCCCAATTCGTAAAGCGCATCGTCGCGATATTCCGATTGTGGAAAATCCGTCAGCAACTGATTCAGGTCGTCGATTTTATCTTGTTGTTTCCGCTGTAATCCTTCGCAAAACGCAATTTGTAGCAAGGCGTAATCGGCCTCATACATTTTCATGTTGTATGTTTGACGATAATGTTCAATGGCTTTGTCGTAATTCGTATTCAAAAAATAATAATCGGCAATTCGGTTGTATGCATCGGCAACTTTAGGAGTGCGTGCACCCTGCATATTGCTCACGTATTCCCTGAAATGTCGGACCGCCGTTTCGCGATCATCCATTTTCAGGTAAGCATAGGCCAGGTTGTAATCGGCACCGCTTGCTTCTTCAAGCGATGAAGAGCCACTTGTTTTTTCAAAGCGACTGTAGGAGATGATGGCATCATTGTAGTCACCAACGCGATACAGGGCTTCCGATTTCCAGTACACGGCTCTGGCTTTCAGTTCCTGGTTGTATTTTCCGTTATCAAGCGATGTGTCGAAGTATTCGATGGCCTGCTCGTAAGCTGCGTTATTGAAAAGTTCCAGTCCGCGATAAAAAGTCACACGTTGGTAGGCTTGTAGTACTTCGGGCGTTTTGTTCTGAATTTTTTCGATCGATTCGATTGCGTCCCTGTAATTGCGCGTTACCATATAAACATCCACCAATATTTTATAGGCTTCTGCATTTCTGTCGGAATTCGGGTACAAACTGATGTAGCGATCAAATGCTTTTATCGTTTCATTAAATGGCGAGTAGGAGAGTTCGTAAGTTAATTTGGCATAACTAAATAGTGCATCCTCCTTGATTTCCGGATTAAAATCGAACTCGGCAGCGGCACTGAAAGCGGTTTTTGCTTTTTCTTTTTCATTCAGTTTTACCAAACAATCAGCCAGGTGATACAACGCGTTCTGCGTCAGCTCATCTTCTCCGGTTGAAGCTTTTTCAAGCATTGGAGCAGCTTTGTCATATTCGCCGGCGTGGTAATAACAAAATCCGAGGATATAGTTTTCTTCACGCGTTTTTGGCCCCGAGGTTTCAAAATATTTTTCCAGGTAGGGGATGGCTTTATTGTATTCTTTCAAATGAAAATAAGAATCGCCAACAATTCGAGACAGCTCTGTCTTTTGCTCTTCTTCAACATCATTTATAATTGATGTAGTGTAATTGACTACCTGGTCGTACTTTTCCTGCTTATAGTAGATGTGGCTCACATAAATGGGAATAACCTGCGAGTAGGCCGGATCGTTATTCATTCGCGAAAATCCTTCCAGTGCCGCATCGTAATTCTCATTTAAATATTGAATGTGAGCCCAATAATAAGTGGCAGGTTTGCTGTATAAATTGTTGCTGTTTTTTATGGCATCGAAATCGGCCAAAGCAGCATCAATATTGTCTTGCATCAGGTTGGCGTAACCTCTTTTGTACTGAAGCTCAATGCGGTCGTCATCAGAAAGACCTGCAGGATCGACATTGGCAAAACTACGCAGCACGCGCAGGTGCTGTCCTTTATCGAACTGATAGTTTCCCATGGTAAACCAGGCGTCGTTAATGTATTGGCTTTCCGGATAGTTTGTAATAAAACTTTCCATGAGTTTATCGCCCGAGCGGTAACCGGCATTGAGTGCCGAAGCTGACCTGAAATATTCTGCCTCGGAATAAATCTCCGATTTTTCTTCAACGTGTTTCTTTATTTTTTCAAACTCGCGAAAGGCCGAAATGTACTTTTTGTGTTGGTATAATTCTTTAGCTACATCAATCTTTTTCTGAACATTCTCGTAATACTCGGTTTGCTGAGCGTTTAACTGAAAATGTAAAAAGGTGATGATGGCCAAAAGAATGCTGAACCGAATTGTCTTCATGCTTTTAATGTCTCGTTTTTAGTGAATTAACTCCCGATCATTAATTCATGCTGGATAATTATTATTAAAATTCTAAAATAGCTAATATCGCTTTCCTGAATGGTTTCTAATTCCTGTAATTCTTAACATGAAACTGTTGATTTCTTTGGTTTATTATATCTGTGAATAAATATTTTCCGTTTAATTTGCCGTTACATTCATTATAAATGTACAAGAAAAAAGTAATCAGGTTGTCAAAAGCATCGGTTTACCAGCGCGAAAATTTGATTTTATCGGCGGTGAATCTCGACGTTCTTGAAGGTGAATTTATTTATGTGATCGGGAAGGTTGGTACCGGGAAAACCAGCTTGATAAAAACCTTGCATGCCGAACTGCCGTTGCTCGAGGGAAGTGGTGAGGTTCTGGATATGCAGTTGGTTGAAATTAAAAGTCGTGATATTCCTCTGCTTCGGCGCAGAATGGGTGTTGTTTTTCAGGATTTTCGTTTGTTAACAGACAGAAGTATTAAGGCAAACTTGTCGTTCGTGATGGAAGCTACGGGCTGGAAAGGAAAGCGCGAAATTGAAAAACGTGTAACTGATGTACTTGATGTGGTTGGAATGACCGGAAAAAAAGATAAAATGCCACATGAATTGAGCGGGGGAGAGCAGCAACGCGTCGTAATTGCGCGGGCCATTCTGAACGATCCGGAGATTATTTTAGCCGATGAGCCTACCGGAAACCTCGATCCCGAAACCTCGGAGGAAATTCTTGATTTGTTTATTCGTTTAAACGAAGAAGGAAAAACGGTGTTGATGGCCACCCATGATTATGCTGCAATCGCTAAAAAACCGGCACGTACATTGGTTTGTGCCGATGGAACTTTGTCCGATTCAGAGCAAAACAGAACGATGATTGAGTTTGAAAATTTGTTGGAAGCGAACGATTGACTTTAATAGGAGACCCCTGAAACAAGTTCAGGGTGACGATTATATCAAGCTTTAGAAATAAGACCTCGAACGTAATGCTGAACTTGATTCAGCATCTTTACTCTTTTGAATAGCGTACGATTAAAGTTACCTGGTGATTCCTTTAAAAATTTCCTGGATCACTTTTTCTTCTTTTTCCCAAACCAGTTCTTTTGCGGCAAAAGGCAATTTTTCTTTCCACACTTTTCTTTTTTTCTCGTTGAAAAGCGCTTCTCTAAATTTATCCGCTAATTGTTTTGGTTCGAGTGAATCAGTAATCTCACCAACATCATATTTTTTTACGATTGCTGCCATTTCCGGCAAATTGGTAACCAAAACCGGGACTTGTGACTGAATGTAATCGAACAGTTTATTGGGCAGTGCAAAACGATAGTTTAATCCCAAATCTTCCTCAATAGACAATCCCAAATCGGCCGTTGCAGTAAGTTTTGCAAGTTCTTCAAGCGGAAGCCGGCCCGCAAATTGGATTTTATCATGGAGTTTCTCCTGCAGGACCAGATCGTGGAGTTGTTCGCGAATATCGCCATCGCCGGCAATTACCAGTTTTACGCCATCAATATTATTCATGGCTTTAATCGCCTGCTCCAATCCGCGACCAATATTTAAGGCTCCCTGGTAAAGAATAATTTTTTCATCCGACTGTTTTTCCGCCGGTTTATAATTTTGTTTTAACGGAAGGTTTCTGACGATTTTAAAATCTGTTCCATATTCTTTGTTATATACATCAGCAATCGACTGACAGACGGTATATGCGTATTGAATTTTTGGCAATATTTTTTGTTCCAGCCAAAGCCATATACTCTGAATTTTTGGGCGGTGGACCAACTCCGGAACCTCAATAAAATACTCGTGGCTATCGTAAACCAGCGGCTTGTTTCTGAGTTGCGAGGCGACAAAGTTTCCGGTTAGCGAATCCAGGTCGTTCGAAAGCAGTATGTCGTACTTCGCAAAGAGCAGGTAAAGGAAAAGTCGAAAATTGTACTCAGCATAAAAACACGGTCCTTTTTTAAAAAGAAGCTGAAATCTTTTAGTCGAATATTGGCGTTTTACTTCTGAGCTGTGTGGCAGTATCCGGCCTACAAGCAGGACTTCAAAACCCATCGAATACAGCGTAGTACAAACCTTATGAACACGGTTATCGGAAACCAGGTCGTTGGTTACGGAAACAATGATTTTCTTTTTGTCTGTTTTCAATGTAGCAGATTCAATTCGGATTGTAAATATAGAACTTTTAGCGGGCTGAAATATTTTGTGATGGGTGATTTACTTGTCACCTAATTCTGAGATGAATCAAATAGTAGAGGTACGACTAATTAATTCGTGTATCTTTGCGCAAAACTTTTTCAATGATCCGATTTTCCGAGAACCACTCGTTAAAAGCTCACAATACATTTGGCGTAGATGCTAAAGCCAAATACTTTTTTGAATGTACCGATCCGGTTGATCTGCAGGTTTTTTTTACTGAAAATAAAAGCTGGAGAGAGGAGAGGTTAATAGTTTTGGGTGAGGGCAGCAATATTTTATTTCTGAATGATTTCGATGGGCTGATTATTCATCCAAATGTTCCGGGAATAAAAACGGTGAATGAAGACCGCAATAATTACTGGATTGAAGTTGGTGCAGGCGAAATCTGGGATGAGTTTGTGGAATTTTGTGTGAATTATAATCTCGGCGGGATAGAAAACCTTTCGCTAATTCCGGGAACGGTTGGTGCCGCGCCGGTTCAAAATATTGGAGCCTACGGGCAGGAAGTTTGTAACGTTGTTGAGAAGGTAAAAGGCTATGATATTGAAAAACAGCAACTCAGCGAATACAAGGTTGATGAATGTCGTTTTGCTTACCGCGACAGTATTTTTAAAAGCTACCTGAAAAATAAATTCATTATTACTTCGGTGATATTTCGCCTGGAGAAATTTCCCGAATTCAATTTAAAATACGGTCAGCTGGAACAAAAGGTGAATGAAAAAGGCGCTCCAACTTTGCAGACGATTCGTGATGCTGTCATTGAAATTCGCTCCTCAAAATTACCCGATGTTAATAAGCTGGGGAATGCCGGAAGCTTTTTTAAAAATCCGGTGGTAGATGCAGAGATAGCCGAGAAACTAAAGCAATCCTTTGATACAGTTCCGGTATACGTGGCACCAAATGGAAAAGTAAAATTGGCCGCCGGTTGGTTGATCGATCAGGCTGGTTGGAAAGGTGTCCGCAAAGGAGCAGTTGGCGTACATGAAGATCAGGCGCTTGTTCTTGTGAATTATGGCGGTGCTACCGGAAAAGAAATATTCGATTTCTCCGAAAAAATCAAACAGAGTGTTCTTGAAAAGTTCGGTGTTGAGCTGATTCGTGAAGTGAACTGTATATAGGGCACCTCATCAATATCTATTCTCATCATCCTGAACTTGTTCCAGGTTCTCTTAACGATGCAACTCAAAGGAACGAAGATTCTAGATCTGAATAACGCCCCGATCATTCCAGTGAAAGCGGGAATCTTATTCTGATTGCAGGTTTAAATGTTCTCGTCCGGGAAAGAAATTACTATTTATAAATCTTGTTTTTATCGAGCGCTGCACGATATTTAGCAGCATTACGATTGTGTTGTGTCAGGGTAGCCGCAAAATTATGGTACCCCGAAAAATCTTCTTTGGCACACATGTAAATAAAATTGTTATCCTCGTGATGTAATACAGCGTCGATGGCAGAAATGGAAGGAAAGGAAATTGGTCCCGGTGGTAAACCTGCATATTTATAAGTGTTGTATGGCGAATCAATTTCGAGGTGCTTGTTTAATACCCGTTTTATCCCAAAGTCGCCCAGGGCATATTTTACCGTAGGATCGGCTTGCAACAAAATTCCACGATTTAAACGGTTGATGTACAGTCCGGCTACACGCGGCATTTCATCACGTTTTGCAGTTTCCTGTTCCACAATCGATGCCAGTGTGGTTACTTCTGCCGGGGAAAGATTCATCGCTTCAGCCTTTTCTTTTCGTTCAACGTTCCAAAATCGATAGTATTCCTCGTTCATGCGTTCGGCAAATTCATGCGCCTCGGTTGTCCAGTACATCTCGTAGGTATTTGGGATGAACATGCTGCGAAAGGTTTCGCTGTTAAATCCCCATTCTTCAATCTGATCAGTATCAGAAAACAATTTGATAATAGACGTTGAATCGGCCCAAATGTACTTGCTTACTTTCCCGGCCAGATCTTCTTTTAATCGTACGTTGTTAAAAACCACATCCACCGGATCCTGTGCCCGGCTGCGTAATTTGTTCACCAGTGCGTTGGTGGTCATATCTTTTTGTAGCTCATAGCGACCGGGCTTTATTTTATGTCGGAAATTTTTCTTTTTCGACACCCATCGAAAAGCTTTGTAGTTGTCCAGAACTTCGTCTTCCTGAAGCTGCTGAACCAGTTGATCGTAGGTTGTGCTGTCTTTGATCAAAAGCACATAATCCATACGCACATTGGCATCAAAAACATAATGATACAGTTGGTAGGCGCGCGCACCAACTATTATAAAGGCAATTGCAAATACAATGATGATAAGTCTTCCTAAACGCGGAAATGTCATGGCTTTGCTTTTTTGTTCAATCGACATAAAAACGAAATATTAATGGATAGCAAAGATAAAATTCTTTCCTGAACGATGCACAATCAACATTTCAGCTTCCTAACATTTCCTTAACTCAAAATCTAAATAAGTGGCTAAGCGCGGGAGTGCGGCTGTATTAAACCTAAAATCACTATTTTTGGGCGTAATTCTGAAAATCAAAAAAATCATGCTACAAGTAAAACTTGCAAAAGATATTTATTACCTGGGTTTTAACGACCGCAGAACCCATTTATTCGAAAACATTTGGCCGATTCCTCACGGAGTTTCGTACAACAGCTACCTGATTGTTGACGAGAAAATTGCACTTATCGATACGGTAGAACGTGCATTTATTGATGATTATCTCGATTCGATTGAGGAAATTATCGGCGACCGCGATGTGGATTATTTGATCATCAACCACATGGAACCGGACCACTCAGGTGCCTTGAAGGCCATTGTTCACCGATATCCGAACATCACACTTGTAGGAAATAAAAAGACTTTTGGTTTTGTTGAAGCCTATTACATGAATCCCACCAACACGCTGATGGTTCATGATGATCATGTGCTGGATCTTGGAAAACACAAATTGCAGTTCCAGATGATTCCAATGGTGCACTGGCCCGAAACCATGGTGACATACGAGGAAACCAATAAAATTCTGTTTTCGGGCGATGCATTTGGTAGTTATGGTACGCTCGACGGTGGTATTTTTGACGACGAGATCAACCTCGATTTTTATGAGGTGGAAGTGATGCGTTACTTTACAAACATTGTGGGTAAGTATTGTCCGCACACGCAGCGGGCCATTAAAAAGCTGGCTCCACTCGATATTAAAATGATCGCTGCAACCCATGGCCCGGTTTGGCGCACCGACCTTGACTGGATCCTGACTCGTTACAACAAATGGAGTTCGTATGATCTGGATTGCGGAGTGGTGATTGTTTACGGTTCGATGTATGGTAACACCAAAAAAATGGCTGAAACCATTGCCCGCCAGATCGCGGTTCGCGGCATCAAAAATATCAGGGTTTACGATGCTTCTAAAACACATTCATCATACATCATCAACGATATTTTTAAATACAAGGGATTCATTGTGGGAAGTGCGGCCTACAATAATGCCATGTTCCCTAATGTGGAAACTTTGCTGACGACTGTGGAACACATGGCGCCTAAAAATCACTACCTCGGTATATTTGGGAATTACTCGTGGAATGGTGGCGGAGTGAAAAACCTGAAAACATTTGCCGAAAAAATTAAGTGGGAGATGGTTGGTGAACCTATAGAGGAAAAAGGCAACATGAAAGCCGGTACCAGTGAAGAACTGATAAAACTGGCAAATACCATGGCCGATAAATTGTTGGCCGACAAAGAAGCAAAGTAAAAGTTCACTTAATGAATTAGTAAGAAAGCCATCCGTCAGCTGACGAATGGCTTTCTTTTGTGTAATGCTTGTCATTAAGATTACATTGATCACTATAAAGGTAGTTTTATTAATTCTTCTGCTTTTTTGAGGTTCACAGCGTCAAAAGCCAGTTCTTCAGTTGCTACTGTGTAACCGGTAATTTCTTTGAATCGATCCAGATCGTCGGCTGCTCCTGAAACATTACCCAATTCGTGTCTGCACATAGCTCTCAGGTAATAAAGGCTTTCATGTTTTGGCATGTAGTTGATGGCCTTGGTAAAGTAACGTTCGGCTTTTTTGATTTTATGGTCAGCTATCATCAGTTTACAGGCCTTGTTAAAATTCAGTTTTGCTTTGTGCTGAAATTCTTTAACAACAGTAGCATCTGATTTATTAAGAGCAAACGCTAAGGTAACCTCCTGGGTCATGGAAGCAGGCTGTCCGTTTTTCAGGCCCGGTTGCCACATTCCTTTGGTCGATTGTAACACACGAACCATTTCAGCGTCAATAGCCGGACATACAGTATTCAATATTCGAATGTCTTTAATCGCTCCAGCTTCGGTAACTGTAAATTTTACCACTTCTGTTCCTTCGATATTACACCTTACTGCTTCCCTCGGATACTTGATGTTTTGTTTCAGGTATTTTTTAACAAGATCAAAATTACCATTGGTCTCGATGTAGTTCGTAATACCGGTAAATTGTGGAGGAGAAATTTCAACACCTTCAAGGTCTTTTGTAATCGATGACGTTTCTTCCTGAGCTGCTCCGACTAACGTCAACATAATGGCAATGAGCATAACTAAAATTGTTTTCATGACTTAATACTTTAGTTGAACTTTGATTTAATTGTTTCTAAAAAAACTAATTCAAATTTCCGGCTTTCTTTGTTTCCACTCAAACTTTTTTTGACGGGGCAGCCTATTTAATCGACGAACGGTAAAAATTATTAGCCGAGACGTATTTCTATTATTTTCAGACTTGTATGATGTTAATTGGTGTTGTTTATGCCTGTTTGAAAGGCATTCATCCTCTGTTTTATGCTGTCTGTCTGATAATGGTGCAGGTTCCTGAAAGGGTGAATAAATATAGCACAAATAAATTATGATTTACAGGAAACTTGAGAGGAAACATAAACAAGAGCCACCGGAAAAAATCCGATGGCTCCTGTTCAAAAATGTAAACTATGGGTTTTGTTTTTTATTTATTCCGATTGGCAAATGCCTCAACTCCTTTAAATTCTTTAGCATCAAGTGCCAACTCCTCAGGTGGCGTAGTAAAACCGGTGATATTACTGTAACGATTCCAATCCTCCAATGCTCCTTCAACATTTCCCCGATCATAGCGACAGATACCTCTGAGGTAAAGTGTAGAGGAATCATTAGGCTTGTAAGTCAACACTTGGTCGAAAAGTCTTTCAGCTTTTTTGATTTTGTGATCAACGAACATGCATGCAGTCGCTTTATTAAAGTGGGTTTTGGCGTGCTCATTAAAATATTTAAGCGTGGCTTCATTATCTTTCTGGAGTGAAAAGCAAAGTGAAACTGTTGGATAACACATGCCGTTGGACCCATCTCTGACAGCGGGTTTCCACATACCACTTGTTGAATACAAAGCTTGGATGATTTCTTCATCAATATCAGGGCAGACACTATTCACGATTTTTATGTTCCCCACCTTTCCTTTTTCATCTACGGTAAATTTAACAACTTCAATCCCCTGTGCCCGGCATTCTATGGCTTCCTCGGGATAATTGATGTAATTGCTTAAATAATTTTCTAACAGATCGCCATCCTGAGCATTAAGGTTGTACCCGGGGCCCATAAACTGAGCAGGTATAAAATCCAAAGTTTCAATATCAATACTTTTGTTAATCTTTTCCTGTGCTGTCAATGCGAGGGACAATCCAATCGCAATGAGCAATGTTAGCATTGTTTTCATGACTTTTAGTTTAAATTGTTAATACATGGCAACGCAACTTCATAGTTATGGAGGCCACAAAAATTGGAATCAAATTACGACGAAAACCAAAGCAAGACATAGCAATCATGTTGCGCTGTCTTGCAACTATGTTGAAAGTATTACAATTATGTGTCAGTGGGTGATGTTTTGCCAAAATTTCAGCGATTGAATGCCATTCTTATGCCTTCTATTACCATTCCATTTCCCATAATAGCCAGGATCAAACCCATGATTTTTCCGATAACGGTAATCAGGTTATTTCCGATTTTTTTGAGGATGTATTCACTCAATGAGAATGCGAGGTAGGTAAGGTAGACCATGAGTGCAAAAATAACGACCACAATACCCACTTTCAGGTAGCCGGCGTTGGTAACATGATTCATGGCAGTTACAATGGTTCCGGGGCCTGCTAATATTGGAATAGCCAAGGGAGAAATTGCAATGCCTTCAGTGTCTTCGTTCATTTTATGGCCATGGATGCTCGATTTTTTCGACATCAGCATTTCAAAGCCTACATAAAATATGAGGATGCCGCCGGTAATCTTAAAAGCCGGTATGGTAATTCCGAACAATTCAAAAATATACTTTCCGAGTACAACGAAAACAGTAACGATTATAAAAGCTATTAGCGTCGCTTTCTTTGCAATTTGCTTTTTAACGGCATCGCTTTGATCGCCGGCCAGACCCAGAAAAATAGGCGTATTGGCGATCGGGTTCATAATGGCAAAGAAACCTGTGAAAACAGACAGCGAAAAGGTGAAAAGATTTTCATTCATGAAATAAAGCTTTGAATGATATGCGAATTTATAAAAATTAAAGGAACATTTTTTTTCGTAGTGCTGATTTTCCAAATCGATTGTCAGAAGTTACCCTTTTTCAAATTATCTTAAAACAGCTTTTATCCGCCTTAATAAAATTGGCAGAAAAACTGCCGATGTGGAATTTTTGTTACATTTAATCGTTCAAATCAAAAAAAATAAACCAGATGAATCTTTCGCGACGTAATTTCCTTTTTAAATCTTCAGCCGGTGCGGCTGCCCTGGCAAGTATCCCGGCCATTGTTTCAAGTTGTATTGCAAATGAAGATAAATCTGCATCAACCGCTGTCTTTGAAAAAGGCGGTATTGTTCTTTTTCAGGGGGACTCGATCACCGATGCCGGCCGCGAAAAAACAAAAGAGTTACCCAACAACGGATCGTCGTTTGGCGGAGGATATGCTTTTTTGGCGGCTTCGCATTTGCTGAATACCATGCCCGAAAAAGAGCTGTTGATCTATAACCGAGGAATTAGTGGAAACAAAGTCTACCAGTTGGCCAGTCGCTGGGACAAAGATTGTTTGGATTTAAAACCTGATGTGCTGAGCATTTTGATCGGGGTAAACGATTACTGGCATAAACGAAACGGTAATTACGACGGCACCGTTGAGATTTATGAAAACGACTACATGAAATTATTGGAGCGCACAAAAAAAGCTTTGCCGGATATTAAACTGGTGCTCTGCGAACCATTTTATGTACTTGAAACAAAATCGGTTGATGAGAGTTGGGTAGAACCCATGAAACAATATCAGGCAGCAGCCAAACGCGTTTCAGAGGCATTTGAGACGATGTGGGTACCGTATCAAAGTATTTTCGACGAAGCAATAAATCATGCTCCCGGAGTTTACTGGACAAATGATGGAGTTCATCCTTCGATGGCCGGTGCACAACTGATGTCGGAAGCGTGGTTGAAAGTTGTACTCTGATTACAGCAGCTGTTTCAAAAAAAAGAACTTCATTTATCAAATTCTAAATATTCACCCGGCGAATCAAAATTACCGGGTGAAATATAAATTTGTGTTTTATTAATAAAATCCTATTTCGAATAGGTTAGAGTTCCGGTAAACCTCAAATCTCCAACCATATCTGGTGTTACTGTGTAGTAGTACGTCCCACTTCCTGTTACACCTTCAAATTTTCCTGTTCCTTCAGTTATAACATACTCGCCTGAACCCATGAAAGGATTGTCCGGAGGATTGGGTTCCGATATTCCTTCGAAATAACCAATCAGTTGGTCGCCGGTACCTTTTTTCTCAAATACCATATCTCCTGTTTGAACCCATGGTGGCACTGTATTAGCGTAAACTAATGATAATGAATTCCATGAACTTAGTCCTAAATGGGTAGCATTTCCTTCACTGGGAATATTTGCAGTAAGTACTCCACCCTCATCATTAATAATTTCGGGATAGGTAGTATATTGCCCTGTAAAAGGAACAATTCTTTCAGTTTTCGCCTTTTTCAGCAAAAGAGCATCGTCATCCTGAACAGGAACGAGGTTGTCCTGACAGGAAGAAAAAATAAGCATAAAAGCTGTTGCGAATAACAGCATTAATCTTGAAGTTTTCATAATTCATAATTTTAAGTGTTATACATTTAAAAATCAGGATTGTGTTGTAAAATTTCATCCAACAGGGTAGCCAATCCCAGTTGCTTTATCAATTCTATTTGATCGGTAATAAACCAGTGATCTACGATCTTATTTTTTTCTATTCGATATCCTGTGGCAAAAACAGTATTTACATTCTTGTGAGTTGGAGCAATCCCTTCAACTTCTCCCGTATGTTTGCCAATAAGTTTTGCTCTCACAATTACACGGTCCTGTTCTGTTGTAATTTCTTCGGGTATCAATCTGAATTTTGGGAAAAGTTGTTCAAGAAATAATAGGTGAGTTGTTAGTTTTTGGTCTGAAATAAAATGTGCCAAAGAAGTCTTTGTTTTTTGAATTCCGTTAATTGCTTTGTAAAATTCAAGAATAAACTGACGATTTTTTTCACTCCCGGGCATCGTTCGATTTTTAATCAAAGTTACGGCCATAACAAAGGCAGGAGTTAGCCGATTTGTTCCAAATACTTGACTGTGTGTTGCATGACTAACTTAGGAGTTAGAAAAATGGCTGAAGACTTTAAGAATTATGTTAATCTAAATCTGAAGCTTTTTGAACCTCAACTTGTTCACGTGTCAGCCCCAATTGTTCAAAAAATTCCATTTCGTTGGCGATGGTCCAGAAGTCAACAATTTTTTCTTCTCTGATGGTGTAACAAAGAGCAAAAGGCACCAGTACTTCTTTTGCCGTTGCAGGGATTCCTTCTGTTGGTCCCTCGTGTTTCCCGATAAAATCAACATTCACAAACACTCGGTCACCTTCGGCTATCATATCTTTAATTATTACATCGTAACCTGGAAAAGATTTGTTTAACGAAAGAATATGATCGATCAGTTTTTGGTCGTGAATAAACCGTTGAATGGTCTGCGGTAATAATTCAGGCCGGCGGTTTTTGGCATACAACATTTCCCGGTAATATTTTTTCATGAACTGTTTGTTCTTTTCAGGTAAATTCATGATAGTGGTTTTTATTAAGCATTAAACTAATGTTCTATATTACGGTTGTGATTGTTTTAAAGTTGCCAAAACGAATTTTAAAAATACATGTGATGAAACATGATCTTGTAAATACGGGAAAGAGTTGTTTCGAGAATTATTTACAGAATCAATTCTATTCGGTTTCCGATGATTTTTGAACCTCAACTTGCTCCCGTGTCAGTCCTAATTGTTCGAAAAACTCCATTTCGTTGGCAATGGCCCAGAAATCAACAATTTTTTCTTCTCTGATTGTGTAACAAAGCGCAAAAGGAACTTTTACCGCTTTTCCGGTAGCCGGAATTCCAGCAGTAGTTCCTTTATGTGTTCCAACAAAATCAACACGTATAAATACGCGGTCGCCTTCTGCGATCATATCCTTGATTATTAGTTCGTAGCCGGGAAAAGACTTGTTAAAGGAAGTTCCGTGATCAATTAACTTTTGGGTTTTACGTACTTATTTATGGTTTCTGCTAACGTTTCAGGCCGGTGATTCTTTGCATGCATTATTTCCCGGTAAAATTTTCGCATAAACTGCTTGTTCTTTTCTGGCGTGTTCATAACCGTTGTTTTGCTATAATTTTAACTATTGTTAGTATTACGGTTTTTGTTGTTTTGAAGTTGCCTAATCTCCGAGGGTTTAATTCCGAATTGTTTGTGGAAAGCCCGGGTAAAATGACTTGGGCTGGCAAATCCGGTTTTGTAAGCCACTTCACTCACTGTCAGGTCTTCCTGGTCAAGAAATTCTTTTGCTTTGTTCAGCCTTACATACCGTATATAATGGGCCGGAGAGAATCCGATTATTGGTTTTAATCTCCGGTAGAGTTGTGTGCGGCTCAGTGCCAGGGCTCTTCCTAATTTTACAGTGTCGAATCCTTCTCTGTCAAGATGGGCCAAAATAAAAGCATTTACTTTTTTCATAAAAATTGCATCTCTCTGACTCATGGATTCAGTTGACTTTTCAAGGTTTTTAATGCTGGTGAAATGACTTTTCAAATGTCGTAATAAGCCTGTATGAAAGGGAGAATAATAAACATTGCTTTTTGATTCTGGCGCTGACATCATCTCATTTTCAATAGATTCATCACAACTAACTATCGGGATCTTAATTTGAAATTCGGTTGAATTATTTTCTGTTTCATTTAAAGTAGTGGTAAGTTTTATTCCTTCCAGAATGTGACTTTGTAAAGCTATCAGACTGGCACCGGAGTTTGTTATTTTAACGAATAAAGCTTCTTTCTGATAATAATCTTGTTCCGGTAGATCGAGTTCCACAAAAAAATCCTGGGGTGTGAATGTAATTATACGGCAGATTAACCGGGTCAGATCAGGTATTATGATTTCTGGATGATAATAAATTTCAAGGCTTTCGGCAAAAGATGACATTTGAAGTTGAATATTATTGGCTTTGGCATAGGGTTGAATGGCTTCAATCAGATTTTTCAGAAGGGGTACCAAATCTATTCTTATAGGATAGATCATAGCTCGAAAAGCTTAATAAAAGATCTGATTTATACTAAGTTACAAAAAAATGGGGTGGGAGACAATGTTAGTTGGAGGAAACGAGTTGGTCATTCTATTTTGAAGGACTATATTATAAGTTTTAATTCAGTGGTTTCAGAATTGCCCGTTTGTATAGAATCGTTTGTACCAGCCCGCGCATAAACATAAACAAGATCATTCCGAGCCACAGTGCGTGGTTACCCAATACCGGATTCAGAAAGTAATACACCGGTGCAAAAGCTGCAAAGGTGGAAATAAGTAAGGTGTTTCGCATCGCTTTCGATGCTGTTGCGCCAATGTATATCCCATCCCAGATAAATGAAGCAAAACTGGCTACCGGAACAAGAATCACCCAGGGCAAAAAGGTTTGTGCGCTTTGAAGTACTTCGGTTTGCGAGGTCAGTAATTTTAAAATAAAGTTGACTCCCGACAAATAAAAGAGTGTGAATGCCGCAGCAAGTCCAAGTCCCCAAATAAAAAGTAACTTGACTACTTTGTGCAGTTTTGGAATCTTACGCGCTCCAATGTATTTACCAACCAGCGCTTCACCGGCGAAAGCAAATCCATCGATAAAAAACGAAAAGAACATCAGGAACTGAATAAGCAGAGAGTTAACGGCGAGAATGGTGTCGTTAATGCTGGCCGATTTTGAAGTGAAAAAGGTAAAAACAAGGATGATACAAAAGGTGCGAATAAAAATATCGGTATTTACCTTAAAAAATTGTACCAGCAATTTAAGGTCTAAAATTGCTTTTCGCGAAATGGACCCGACAAGGTATCTGTATTTTTTATTGAAAAGAATTAAAGCGACGCTTAGTCCTACGTATTGCGAAATCGCAGTTCCCAGTGCCACTCCATCCGAATTCATATTCAAAACAAATACAAAAAATACGCTGAGCAGAATATTGACCACATTTACCAAAATCGCAATGATCATGGGGTAGCGGGCATTTTGCATGCCCAGGAACCATCCGCTGAATACAAACAAACTCAAAGCAGCCGGTGCTGCCCAAACACGAATGCTGAAGTAATTTCTGGCGAGCGACTCTACATCAGCACTCCCGCCAATAATTTTGAAACTCGCCCAGGCTATGGGTACCTGCAAGCTAAGTATCAAGGCACTTGCCATGGCTACAACCAGCAGCGCACGGGCAAGTATATTTGCACTTTTAGGATTGTCGTTTTCTCCGTAAGCCTGGGCCGTAAAGCCAGAAGTGCCCATGCGCAAAAAACTAAATCCCCAGTAAATAAAATTGAAAATTACACCGCCAAGAGCTATGGCACCAATGTAAACTTCCGAATCGAGGTGCCCCATCAGCGCCATGTCAACAAGGCCAAGCAGGGGAACAGTTATATTACTGACAATATTGGGTAAGGCTAATTTTAAGATTTTGCGGTTCATGAACTACTAATGAAGCCACAAAGGTAAAAGTTTTAAAAAGGTAAGTTCCTATTATTTAGTTATTCTATGAACAATAAAAGATATTGATGTGTTTTATTAGGCGTAACATTTGGATTAGTTCTAAATAGCGTTTAAATTTGTTATTCAGAAAAAAACATATTTTAATCTTTAAAAACAACTATAATAATGTCATTTGAATTAAAACAGTTAGGATATAATTACAACGCTTTAGAACCACAAATCGATGCAAGGACGATGGAAATTCATCACACCAAGCATCACGCAGCATATACTGACAAGCTTAACGTAGCAGTTGAAGGAACTGAACTTGAAGGAAAGAACTTAGAAGAGTTGCTCGCAGGAGTTTCAGGTTTATCAACTGCAGTAAGAAATAACGGAGGAGGATTTTTTAACCACAATTTATACTGGGATGTTATTGCTCCGGGTGGTTCAACAACTCCCGAAGGAGTTTTGCTCGATGCAATAAATGACTCTTTCGAATCATTAGAAAACTTTCAGGAAGCCTTCACCAAGGCAGCTTTGACTCGCTTTGGGTCGGGTTGGGCATGGTTGGTTCTTCAAAATAATAAACTGGTGGTTTCGTCCACGCCCAATCAGGATAATCCGCTGATGGATGTGGCAGAAGTTAAGGGAACGCCCATTCTGGGAATTGATGTATGGGAACATGCATATTACCTTAACTACCAAAACAGACGTCCGGATTATGTGAATGCATTCTGGAATCTCATCAACTGGGATGAAGTCGCCAGGCGGTTTAAAGGTTAGTTGATTTTTGGTTTTTTCCCCGGAGCAGAGGCTCCGGGGTTTTTATTTTAAAAAAAAGCTACTTTACTTTTCCTCTCCATCCCCGAAAACGATTTATTAAATTCCGATTTTATACATTTCAATGTCGATGCCTGAATTCCTTCGGCAAATACACGAATAATTTTTACGAGTATTCCGTCAAGCAGGATATCGCCATGAACGGCGTCGACCAGGCCACAGTTACCATTGTTTTTTATCCGTTGCATAGTGAGTTCAAACTGCTGGTTGCTAAACTGTGTATCGCAGAAGATATATCCCTTATTATTTTCCAGATCATCGAAATAGATGCCGGGTTCGATTTCACGCATTTCAAAAAATTTCTGCACCCTCGAAAGTGACTTTCCTTCGATTTGGATTTTTGGAAAGAATTCCATGCCAACCTCTTTTAAACAGTTTTGAAGATAGGCCAGCCGTTCGTAGTTAGGAAAGTGCTTCAGGCGAATCGCCGGATATTGTTTTCCGTTGTACTCGAGATAGGCACTGGCAAAACTGATATCGTCTTCCAAACAATCGGAAACCTGATTTACCAAGGAAAGAATTTCTTCCAAATAATAAAACCTGGTTGTGAGAAGGAAAATGGAGTTCGGCTTCGAAACCTGGGGCACTTGTCCGTAATAATGTGCATACGGATGTGTAGCTTCCAGAACAGTGTTATTGGGTAGTCCAATTTGATCCAAAGACATTAATTGCTCCTTTTTGTAGATGGATCCCGAAACTTTAACGATTTTTTTCATGGCGGTTTATTTAACGATATTGATTTTTTAGAAAAACGCAGTCAATTATGTGTAAGTTACAGAAGATTCGGTAAAAATGAAGACTGCTCTCCATATTTAGAAAGAAATTAAATAGTCGACAAATGTTAAAAACGCCGACATGAGATGAGTTTTGGTTATGTTATATTTAGTAATATTGGTAGTGATAATAAAAATCAATTATTTAAACATTAACCAAATTCATGTTTCAATGAAAAAAACTGCTGTAATTATTATTCTTTTATTTGTTTCTGCTTTTTCTTTTGCTCAGAATGAAGCAGAAAAAGGACTCGAGGCCATTACAATGGAATCGATTAAAGGCCAACTCGGCTTTTTAGCCTCCGATTGGACCGAAGGTCGGGCGGTTGGAACAAAAGGTGCCTATATGGCTGCTGACTACATTGCATCGCTGATGCAACTTTACGGTGTTGAACCCTTCGGTGATGTGGAATATTCGCGTCCGAGCCGACGTCAGATGATGGCGGGTGCACGACCTGAAGTGTCAAAATCTTATTACCAAAGTTTTAGTCTGTTGCAATACGAACCTGGCGAAGAACAGAAATTTTCGGTTGTCAGCAGCAGACCCGGCAGTGAGAGTGCCGTTGATTTTGTTTACCAGTCTGATTTTAGCGTAAATACCGGAACAGTTGGTCAGTCGGCTCAGGCAGGATTGGTTTTCGCCGGATATGCATTTACTGACGAAGACGAAGGTTATGATGATCTCGCAAAAATAGATTTGAATGGTAAGATAGCTGTTGTGCTTAGAGGCTATCCCGGTCACCAGGATTCCTCATCGGTAGGATTCGAGAAATTTACACCCGAAGGACGATGGGCTGTTTATCGCTTGGAACGAGACAAAATGAGTCGCCTGGCAGATGCCGGTGCCATTGCCGTTATTCAAATTATGCCTGGTGTCGATCCAAGCGGAAGCTGGTCGAAAAACCAGATTTATCCGGTTAAAGGAGCTTATTATGAGGCCGATGAACCATTGAGTTCGTATTATAACACAAGAATGGCGATGCCGGGAAAAGAACTTGGTGGTAACATACCAACTTTTACAGTAACTCCTCGTGTTGCTAATTCCATTATTTCAGGAACCGATATCGACTTCGAAGCTTTTGAAAAAGCCGTTGCCGACGACCTGAAGCCACAATCACAGGTTCTAAGTGGAAAATCTGTTGCGTTCAAAACTACCGTTAACTCTGAAATTGTTAAAGCTCGCAACGTGGTTGGAATGATAGAAGGTGAAAAGAAAGACGAGTTTATTGTTGTTGGTGGTCATTACGATCACCTGGGAAAACATGATGGTTGGATATGGAACGGTGCCGATGATAACGCATCGGGAACGGTTGGAGTACTTAGCATTGCCAAAGCATTTAAAGCTACAGGAAAGAAACCCGAACGTTCGATAATTTTTGCTGCCTGGACAGGTGAAGAGAAAGGATTGTATGGCTCGAGGTATTTTGTGCAGGAAGCCAAAGATAATGACATGAATGTGGTACTGAACCTTAATTATGACATGATTGCCAGAGATACCGAACAAGATTCTGCCAAAAATATGGCAAGAATGGTTTACACCGAGGCCAATTATAATATTGAAGAAGCCACCAAAAAATATGTTGATGAGTATGATATAAACCTCGACCTGACATATAGTCCGTCGGAAAAGCCGGGTGGGGGAAGCGACCATGCGCCATTTGCAGATGCCGATATTCCGGTGTTTTATTACATGGCAGCCATGCATCCCGATTATCATCAGCCTTCAGATGAGCTGGATAAAGTGAACTGGGATAAAATGCTGAATATCATCAAAATTGGCTTCCTGAGTACCTGGGAATTCGCCAATTCCGACGATTGGACACGTACCAAAGTAGAACCGGAAGAAGATTAAGCGACACCAATTTAAAGTTTTAAAGGCCGGTGCAAGTTGTACCGGTTTTTTTTGCCCATTTTTCAGGCCATTTTTTTCCTTTCCGTATTGCGTCTGAATTGCTATATTTGATAAGTACTAACAAAAACCATCTTATGAAAAAGTTACAGCTAGTCTTTGCTTTTCTGTTAACCTTCTCAACCGTATTTGCGCAGGATGATGAAATAATCAAACAGGGCTGGAAATTAAGTGGTCTGCTACCTGCCATAAGTTTTGATTCGGATCTTGGATTTCAGTATGGTGGGTTGATTGAGTTCAGTGACTATGGAAATGGTAGTCGTTTCCCTACGCCAGACCATCATTTATATCTGGAGGTTTCAAGGTTTACAAAGGGAAGCGGTATAAACCGTTTTTATTATGATTCTGACAAACTTATTAAAGGCATATTGTTGTTTGTCGATTTAAGTTACCTGTCGGATATGGCTTACGATTTTTACGGATTCAATGGTTTTGATGCTGTTTATAATGCAGATTGGGTAGACGATTCGCAACCGGATGATGTATACAAATCAAGGGTGTTTTATAAATATGACCGTAAAATGTTCCGTTTTAAAACCGATTTTCAGGGGAAGCTCTCGGGAGAACATTTACGCTGGTCGACAGGTTTAACGTTGTTCAATTTTAAATTGGCTTCGGTTGATGTGGATAAACTAAATAAAGGAAGGGATGAAGATGATGAAAAATATTTGCCTGATATTAACGGACTCTACGATAAATATGTTGATTGGGGGATTATTCCTGAAGATGAAGCCAATGGTGGTTTTATTCCTTCGTTAAAAGCAGGTTTGGTTTACGATACACGCGATTTTAACAAAAGTCCGTCAGAAGGAATCTGGACCGAGATAATTTTGGAAGGTGCTCCCGAATTATTGGGAGCTGAAAGTTCGTTCCTGAAAATGAGTTTAATACATCGACAATATTTTCCCATTATTCAGAAAAAACTTGTACTGGCCTATCGGTTAAGTTACCAGACTACCCTTTCAGGGCATACTCCGTTTTACTATCAGACACAGGTACTGACCTCTGAATTACGGACTGCGATGTCAGAGGGTCTTGGAGGAGGCAGCACGTTAAGAGGGATTTTAAGAAACCGTGTGGTTGGTGATGGATATTTTTTGGGGAATCTTGAAGGTCGCTGGAGATTTGCAAATTTCAAAATAGGCAATAATGCTTTTTACACCGGCTTGGTTGGGTATACTGATTTTGGCAGGGTAACCAATAAAATTAAGGTTAATACTGAAAATGTATCTGAGATAGCAGATTATTTTGAAAATGATGCTGAAAAGCTGCATTTTTCATATGGCGCTGGTTTGCGCGTTGCCATGAATGAAACTTTCATATTGAGGGTAGATTACGGTCTTGCCAGTGATTCCCGCGATGGTAAAAGCGGAATGTATGTTGGGTTGAATTATTTGTTCTGATTAATAAGACTGGAACACTCAGTAACTTCACTACTTAAATACCTTAAAAAATGAAAAAGATAACTTATTTAATCGGAGCCATTTTCTTTGTTGGAATTCTATCTGTTTCCTGTATTAATGCCAATAAGAAGTCAGCTTCAGTAAACAACGGAATTTCGCAGGATTCGCTGGAAGTAGCCTGCGAAAAAGTTCAGGAATATATCGACGGTGGTAAACTGGCCGGAATTTCTGCAATGGTCGTGAAAGACAACGAAACCGTTTTGAAGCAAAATTTTGGTCATGCTGATATCGAAAATCAGAAACCGGTTGAGGATAACACTATTTTTCGGATTTATTCAATGACAAAGCCAATAACGGCTGCAGCCCTTATGACCTTGTATGATGAAGGTAAATTTCAACTGGACGATGAAGTTTCGAAATACATTCCGGAATTTGAAAATACACAGGTTTATAATCCCGAAACCCGGAAACTGGAGCCTCAGATCAATAAAATGACGATCCGACACCTGTTAACACATACTTCAGGATTGACATACGGGTGGGATCAGAATGCTTATGTCGATTCCCTGTACAGGGTTACAGAAGCAGCCGGTTGGAATAAACCGCTCGAAGAGATGGTGAAAGTCCTTGCCGAAATCCCCTTAAAACATCAGCCGGGAACGACCTGGGAATATAGTGTTTCGATTGATGTTGCCGGTTATATCTGCGAGGTTTTATCGGGAATGTCATTGGACCAGTTCTTTAAAACCCGGATTTTTGATCCGCTGAAAATGGAAGACTCCGGTTTTTATGTTCCCGAAGAAAAACACGATCGTTTTGCTGTGCTTTATAATATGGATGAAAACGGCAAGTTAACAGGTGCCGATGATCCGGACGACAATTTTAAGCGCAAACCGGTCCTGTTTTCAGGTGGCGGTGGGGGAGTTTCAACGATCGACGATTATTCGCGATTTGGACGGATGTTAATCAACGGCGGCGAACTGGATGGTGTGAGGATTTTACAGGAATCAACTGTGAATCTAATTATGTCGAACCAGCTACCCGAGAGTGTTGATTATGAAAACGGCGGCCAGTACGGGCTTGGTGGATCGGTAGATCCTGAAACAGGCAGGTACGGTTGGAGCGGTGCCGCCTCAACGCACTTTGTTGCCGATCCGGAGAATAAAATGGTGGTCCTGGCTTTAACACAGCTTATGCCATTTGATATCCGTTATGCCCAACAGTTTGTTGAAGATGTTGAAAATGCGGTAATTAAATAGTCGAACGCTGTTTTAATTCATTGCTAAACTTTATTCTATTTTTTAATCCCGACAGGTTAACTGAACTGAAACGCTATTTTTGTGTGCATGCGCAAAAAAGTTTTTGTTTTCGATTTGGATTTTACCTTGTGGGACGCCGGAGGAACCTGGTGCGATACGACCAATCCGCCATATCGCTGGAAAGATGATCGTTTAACTGACCGATATAACCGATGGATCAGGTTGTATCCCGACGTAGAACGTATCCTCGTTGAACTGCATAAAAGTGGAAAATACATTGTGGCAGCATCGCGCACGTATCGCCCCAACTGGGCCAACGATCTTTTGCATTTATTGGAAATCGATCGTTTTTTCCACCTGAAAGAAATTTATCCGGCCGATAAAACCAAACATTTCAGAAATATTCAGCAGCATTTTGATCTGCCGTATACCGAAATGGTATTTTTTGATGATGAATACCGGAACATTGTTGATGTTGAAAACCTTGGCGCTGAAGCCGTTTTTGTGGATGATGGCATCAAATGCAATCACGTAGAACCTTTTCTGTAAATTGTGATTCGCTAAAATTTTAGTCAACAAAAAAGGAGTGAAGGCGAACCAACACTCCTTTGAATAATAATTAAACAGCAATTATAGTGTAACAGACGTGCTTACATTTTTTGCTTTGCGCGAAACATATTCCAGTTTCACTTCGCCTTTTCCTTCAATAATAAATTCATATTCGGCTTTACTGTTTCCGGGCATAGCAAAGAACTGAATTTCAGGTTTTTCCTCTTTATAGCTGACCTGATCGAGGCGATAATCATTTATTTTGCCGCCCGCAACAACTTTTGCACCGCTAACTTTCAGATGGTCCTGAGCATACAGTTTGTCCTTAAATGCTTGTGCTGTCATCGAAGATAATCCGTTTTTGTTTTCCAGACGAACACGAACCCTGTTCAGGTTTTTATCCAATTCTTTAACTTCAAAAACCTTCATTTCAATTTCCGGTGTTTCACTTGCAGCCAACAACACTACCGAAGAATTCCGGTGTACGAGTTCAGGAAGCATAAACGGGTGAGGCAGACGAGAGCTCATTTTTACCCATCCGCCAATCTCAATTTCACCATAAACAGGATGATCGTATTTTTTCCATTCTTTGTATAATTCGCCCTGTACTACTTTGTCGTTAAATTCCAGTTGTTCGCGGCTGCGTTCAACACCTCCGCCACGGTCGCCGTTGTATTTGGCAGCTTTGGGTTCTTCAGAATAGGTTTCCTGAGAGCGCATAAACAATTCACCTACCAGTGAATATGAACCGAAAACAAAGAAGAATTGTCCGTCGGTATCACCGTAAGTTGGATACAGGTCGTACGATGGCATATAAACATATCCCGGTGTAATTTTAATGGCTTCTTTCCCGATTACATCGTAGGCAGCAACATCAGATTGTGGCAGTGTTACTGACTTTTCTGCAGGTGCACGCAACCACATTCCTCCGTTGTTGTGAAAAGCAAAGTTTACGATGATATTGGGGTGTTTGGCCACATAATCGTTAATGGCTTTCATTCCAACTCCTGAGAACGGAAAATCGCCGGCACCGCGTTGAACGTAAGGTGGCATCCAGTTATAACCCCAGTTACGGTTCGGGTCAACATAACCTTCTGCATCTTCGTTAAAACGTCCGTCGCCGTCGTTGTCGATTCCTTCGGAACCTAAAATGGTATATTCTCCTTTTTCACCGGGTTTCACACGAACCATAATTCGCGGATCTTCCGGATCGGCCTTATATTCTCCGTTCGGATCTTTTATCCGCATCTGGCAAATGCTCCCATCACCGTCGAGATCGTCGGGGCCATCTTCATCAAACAAACCGTCGTTGTCGTCATCTTTCGGAATACGAAGACTCCGGCTTGAATGCATGGTATTGGCATCGTCGAAAAAGTGAGCCCGTCCATCGACATTAACAACCGGACAGATGTAGTGGGTATTTCGATCGACAGCCTTGGTTATTTTATCGTTTTTGCCGTATTTGGTGAGCAGCATATTTGCATAATACAAACAAACTTCACCGGCTTGAATTTCATTACCGTGAATGTTACCGTCTACCCAAACACCGGGTTTTTCAAGCTCGGCACCCGTTTCAGTATTATTGATCTTCAGCACATAAATTTTACGGCCTTCTTCACTTTCTCCAATCGCCTCTAGTGTAGTAAGCTTTGGGTAGGCTGCGTGAAGGACTTCAAGTGCTTGTACTACATCTTCGTAATTGTAGTATCGGTCGAAACGCAGCGGCACTGCTATTTCTGAATCATCGGCTGCCCAAACCGACAGTGCCAATGAAAATATTGCTATGAATGAAAATATCTTTCGTACCATGATTAACCTCCAATATTTAATTGTTTAACAACATCGGTAAACACTGCTGATTCCAGGGTGGCAGTAACATCACTCTTATTGGCTTTAATCAGCCAACTCAGTTTTTTTACCTGGTTGGCTCCAACACTGCCAACGGGTGTACGCATTTTTCCTTCCAGCAGTTCAATATCGCCATCAAGCACCAGTACCAGCGGAGCCGGTTGATTATTGCGTTGTCCCATCGAGGTAGGGTAGGGCAAATCGCCATTGTTGGCTACAAAGATTTCGAGTTTGTAGATACCACCTCCCATGTCGGTTATTTTTTCATCGGCAATTTCAAAATCGGGGAGTTTTGTTGAAAGTTTCAAAAGCCAGGGAAGCTGAATCTTTGCGAGCGAGTCGATCAAAGCCGGTTTTGGCGTGGTTTCAAGGTAGGGTGCGTATCCACCAACTTCAACTTCGCCAAAGTCAGGATGCTTAACTTTTTCCCAGCTTACAAATCCTGCTCCGTCAAATTCTTTTTCAGAATAGGCAAGTAAGGCTTTGTCTTTTTCGCTGAGCTCGTCCTCTTTTTCAGGTTTAGGCATTTGCTTCATCATGCCAACCATTTGTTTTGGCGTCACGCGTCCGCTTTCCATCATTTTAATCACACCCTCGGCGTTAAACCGTTCAGGTGCATTATTGGCTTTCAGAAATGCGCTGATCTTATCTTCTCCCAATGCTACAAATTCATCAGCACTTAATTTCTCCACATCATCCATCGAAAGAGCATCTTCGTCTGCTTTCTTCTCTTCCTTTACTTTCGGAACAGTAAACAAATTCATACTAAAAGAAGGAACGCCAAGATGATAATAAGCCCAGAGTTCGAATGAACCGTCTTTGGCCGGTTCCGGATCCAGTGTTTCAGTATTGAATTTAGCCGACTCCAGGTATTTTTTATAGGCTTCCGAGAATTCTTTATAAAAAACCAGGTCTTCCTGTTGTGGATTTACGGCAGCTCCAAGTCCAAGAAAACCGGCTACCATTGAAGGTGTAACTTCCATTCCGGCAGGAACCTGTGCTTTAAACAGCTCAATCACTTCATCCATCGAATATGTTTTCGAAACGTCGATCCCAAACATCCTGCCGTATCGAGCCGGAATTTTTATGTTTTCGAGGTTAGCACCGCCTTTTCTGCCACCTTTGGGCGGAACAAGGCAGAAGTTCGAAGTTCCGAGTGTATAAACCATGGCAATGTTGGGCCGGTCGAAAATAAAACGCATAATGCCGTAAACTTCAGGTGTTTCACCGGGATAGTGTCCTGCTCCATCTTTTCTGTAAGGGAAAAGGTGCGGAAAAGTGATCCCCACATTTATTCCGCCGACACCATCTTCGTTGTATTGGCCATCTTTATCGTTGTCGATACCTTCGGTGTAAACTTTATAAACACCTCTTTCGCCTTTACCGGCATTGGCTTTATCCATAATTCGGGCATCGTTTTTCGAAACAATGTATTTCCCTTCCAGGTCCTTTACGCGCATTTGCGTAATCAAACCGTCGCCGTTTAAATCGTCTGCACCATCTTCATCAATGTTCTCATCTCCATCGTTATTAATAACAAAGAGGTTCGTGCTCTTCCCTGTTTTTACTTCTGAAAAATAATCGAGCGAAGCATCCGGATTCGGCTGTGGCATAATGTACCACTTTACGTTCTCGGTATAAGTACTCGAATCGAGAAGCATTTGTGCAAAATAAAGTGCACCTTCAGTCGATAAGGGAACGTTTCCTTCGAGGTTTGCTCCAACAAAAATAGCGGGAACATCATCAAGGCCGGTTCCAATTTCGAGTACGCTTACCGGATGACCTCCGGGGCTTTCAGCAATCTGGTGTAACTTGACATTTCCTGAGCTCCCCAGTTTTTTAAGTATCTGCTGGACTTCCTCCGGACTGTGGTATTTGTCGAAAGAAGACGCAGCCTGAGCTGCCAGCCGGTTGACCGAAAAGATCAGGCAAGCCGACAGGATCAAACAGTACAGTTTCTTTAGCATAATAAATGATTTTTTATAGAATTAATGTTGTCAAAATCTTATTTGATTTGCATGATTCGGTTCATATTGTTAGGAAACAGGAGCGGAAAATTACATTTTTTTAGAAATAAAACACAATCCAATACAAATCTTTTTGTAAAAAGTACAGGATTTTCTTTTTGTAAACCAAAAAAGGAAATGGAAACTTATGTTATCGGAAGAGTTAATAAAGACGAACAATTTTAACCGGAATTTTTGTAGGAACAATGAATAAACAATATCTTTAAAAGCTTTTAATCTGAACCATAATTCTTAACTGAATGAACCACACTAAATCTTTAATTTGGAGAGTTTCATTATTCATGTTGATCTCTCTTTTCACCTTTTCGGCACGGTCCGAAACCAATCCTGTTAGATTGTTATGCGAGTACCATCAAAATCCAATCGGCATCGATGTTATTGAGCCGCGTTTGAGCTGGCAACTCGAAAGCAACGAAAACGAAGTATTACAGACTGCCTATCAAATCTGGGTAGCGGGCAGTGAAACTGACTTGAGTGCCGGAAACCTGATTTGGGATTCCGGGAAGACCACATCCGATCAATCAGTTAATGTTGCCTATGGCGGTCCTGCGGTTCCGTCAATGGAACGCCGGTGGTGGCAGGTGCGTGTTTGGGACAACAAAGGCAATGAGAGCAGCTGGAGTACGCCTGCATACTGGGAAACAGGTATTTTAAAGCCTGAACTTTGGCAAGCTTCCTGGATAAGTTTGCCCGATGAATCTGAAAGTAAAGCATCGTTGCCGGTGCAGTATTACCGTAATGATTTTAAGACCGGTGCCAACATCGCTTCCGCCCGGCTTTATGTGAGTGCCAAAGGATTATACGAAATGTATATCAATGGCAAGAAAGTGGGAGATCAGTTATTCACTCCCGGCTGGACCAGTTACAAAAACAGAATTCAGTACCAGACTTACGATGTTACCGAATTGCTGAATGACGAAAATGCAATTGCAGCAAAATTGGGTGATGGCTGGTATCGCGGATTTATTGGTTTTAGCGGACAGCGAAATTACTACGGAGATCAACTTGCCCTTATCGCTCAGTTAAAAATTGAATACGACGATGGAAGGATAGAAACGATTGTTACCGACGAAAACTGGAAGGTTGGTAACGGACCCATTCTGAAATCAGACATTTATAATGGTGAATTTTACGATGCTAACCTGGAGATGCCGGGGTGGAAAACCGCAGGATATGATGATTCATCTTGGAAAGCTGCTACTGTACTTGAAGGTTCAAAAGAGGTGCTAGTTGCTACTCAAGGAGAGCCGGTAAAAGCCGTTGAAGAAATTAAGCCAATAGCGTTTATTACCACTCCAAAAGGAGAAATGGTGTACGATATGGGCCAGAATATGGTAGGATGGGTGCGCGTGAAATTAAGCGGAACCGTCGGGGATGCTGTGCAACTTCAATTTGCGGAAGTACTGGATAAAGAAGGGAATTTTTACACCGCCAATTTGCGTGCGGCCAAAGCCACTGATACCTATATTTTTGGTGAAAGCGGTGAAGTAACTTACGAGCCTTCGTTTACTTTTCATGGTTTCAGGTACGTTAAAATTACGGGTGTTGAAAATGCTCCAGATCCAAAGGATTTGACCGGTGTTGTTATTTATTCAGATATGCCGTCAACCGGAAGTTTTGAGTGCAGCAATCCAATGATCAATCAATTACAACACAACATTCGCTGGGGACAAAAAGGTAATTTCCTGGATGTTCCGACTGATTGTCCGCAACGCGACGAGCGACTGGGCTGGACGGGTGATGCACAGGTTTTTAGTATGACTGCCGGATTTAATTTTAATGTAGCTCCGTTTTACACTAAATGGGAGAAAGATATTGCGCTCGATCAACTCGATAACGGGAAAGTACCAAATGTGATTCCAGATGTATTAAATGGTGGTGGAGGAGCTACCGGGTGGGCCGATGCTGTTGCCATAATACCGTGGACCGTGTATAAAATATACGGCGATACAAGGATGATGGAAGAAAGTTACCCCGCCATTCAAAAATGGATCGGCTATATGCAAAGCAGGGCAGGAGAAGATTACCTGTGGACCGGCGATTACCATTTTGGCGATTGGCTGGCTTTTGCAACAACGCATTCCGATTACCCAGGGGCTACAACTGAAAAAGACTTGCTGGCCACAGCTTATTTTTATTACACCACAACCCTGGCCGAAAAGATGGCCGGGATACTTGATAAAAAGGAGGATGAGCAGAACTATAACAAACTCGCTGGAAACATTAAAAAAGCGTTTGTAGCGGAGTTTATCACACCCAACGGCCGCCTGGTTTCGCATACACAAACAGCGTATGTTTTGGCATTGTCTTTTGGTCTTGTTCCCGACGATCGTGTGGATCAGGCTGCGAATTACCTGGCTAAAGATGTGGAGAAATTTGGTCACCTGACCACAGGATTTTTAGGAACACCGCTTTTGTGTCATACCTTATCGGCAATTGGCCGCGACGACCTGGCTTATCGTTTGCTGAACCGCACTCAATATCCTTCGTGGTTGTACCCCGTAACCCAGGGAGCGACTACCATTTGGGAACGCTGGGATGGACAAAAACCCGATGGAAGTTTCCAGGATGTCGGGATGAACAGTTTTAATCATTATGCTTACGGTGCCATTGGCGATTGGTTGTACAGCCGCGTGGCTGGAATAAAAATCGATGAGAACCACCCCGGATACAAACATTTTATTTTGGCTCCTCATCCAGGGGGAGGCCTGACTTATGCAAAAGCAACTTTCGAATCGGTTCATGGAACCATCGTGTCGGATTGGAAAATAGACGGCAACAAGATGAAGTATGATGTTGAAGTACCTGCCAATACAACGGCGAGCGTCATACTGCCGGATACCGGAAATTCAGGAGTTGAAACAAATGCAGATGGAGAACAACGGCATGTTGGAAATGATACCGAAATTTACTTAGGATCAGGCAAATACAGCTTCTCTTATACAATGGATTTAAATGAATAAACAAAATAGATTATGAAGGGTAAGAAAGTAGTTCTGTTCCTATTAACAGGTCTTCTGCTAAATGGAGTGGTATTCGCTCAGAATGGCTGGACAGATCTGTTCAACGGAAAAGATTTGAAGGGATGGAAACAGTTGAACGGCGAGGCAAAGTACGAAGTGCTTGATGGAGTGATTGTTGGTACAACGGTGGCCAATACTCCCAATTCGTTTTTATGCACCGAAAAGAATTATGGGGATTTTGTTTTGGAGCTTGAGTTGTTCGTCGATCCGGATATGAATTCAGGCATACAGTTCCGAAGTGAGAGTTTGCCGGAGTACAATAACGGGCGAGTTCATGGCTACCAGTGCGAAGTCGATCCGTCAGACAGGGCGTGGAGTGCAGGAATCTACGATGAAGCACGAAGAGGATGGTTGTACACATTGGATATCAATCCTTCGGCTAAAACAGCGTTGAAATTAGGAGAATGGAATAAATACCGGATTGAATGCATTGGAAATTCCATACGCACCTGGCTCAACGGAATTCCGGTGGCGCATCTTATCGATGATATGACGGCTAAAGGTTTTATCGCACTTCAGGTACACGGTATAGGGAATAACAAGGAACATGAGGGACGACAGATCAAGTGGCGTAACATTCGTATTAAATCCGACAATTTAAAACCGGCTCCGTACGAAGGTGTCCCTGTAGTGAATTTAGTACCGAATAATTTGAGTGAGGCCGAAAAACAGCAGGGATTTTCACTGCTGTTCGATGGTAAATCGACAAAACAATGGAAAAGTGCCAATGGGGAAAATTTCCCTGAAAAAGGCTGGGAGGTTGAAAATGGAACGCTTAGCGTTTTATCGGGTGTAAATGGAGGTGATATTGTTACCCGCAAAGAATTTGGCCCCTTTGAATTTAAGTTCGACTTCATGTTTACCGAAGGCGCAAACAGCGGCGTTAAATACGGCATTGGCAATAATGGCTCTTCGATCGGTCTCGAGTACCAAATACTGGATGATGAAAAACATCCTGATGCAAAAAACGGAGTAGTGGGCAACCGCACGCTGGCTTCACTTTACGATCTGATTCCGGCCGAAAAGGAAAACCGCTTTGTGAAAGGAGCCAATCAGTGGAATCGGGGGCGGATCCTTGTATTTCCCGACGGTAAAGTGCAACATTGGCTGAATGGAAGAAAGGTGGTAGAATATACGCGCAGTAATAACATATACAGAGCCCTGGTTGCACGAAGTAAATACGCCGACTACGAAGGATTTGGGATGGCCGAAAAAGGCCCGATTTTATTACAGGATCATCACGATACTGTTCACTTTAGAAGTTTAAAAATTAGAGAATTATAATATGACAAACCGAAGAGATTTTTTAAGGAAATTATCAGCAGGAACGGCAGGTGTTGCTGTTGGCGGTGCGGCAATGGGAATGTCGGCCAAAAGCTACAACAGGATTATTGGTGCGAACGATAAACTAAACGTTGCGATTATGGGACTGGGACGCCGACTAGGAGCATATACTGCACCGATTGCACGCAAAGAGAGCAATGTTGAATTGCGCTACTTGTGCGATGTAATGGAACACCAGCGTACACGGGCTGCCGAGCGTTTCTCAAGAGTGCTGGATTACAAGCCAAAGCTCGAGAATGATTTCCGGAACGTACTTGAAGACAAGGAGGTGGATGCCATTTTTAATGCTACGCCCGACCACTGGCATACTCCGGGAGCAATAATGTCGATGCAGGCCGGCAAACATGTCTATGTAGAAAAACCCTGCAGTCATAATATGTACGAAAACGAATTGATTGTTAAGGCGGCCAACAAATACAACAAAGTGGTACAAATGGGGAACCAGCAGCGTTCTTCGAATCATTCCATCGAGATCATTAAGGAAATTCACAACGGAATAATCGGAGTGCCTTATCGTGCGGTGGCTTTTTACATTAATACCCGTGGTGAAGTTCCGGTGCAGAAAAAAGCGGCGGTACCAACCGGCCTGGACTGGGAAATCTGGCAAGGGCCGGCGATCCATCGCGATTATACTTCGGAAACCTGGGATTACAACTGGCACTGGTATGGCTGGAATTACGGAACCGGAGAAACCGGGAACAATGCCACGCACGAACTCGATATTGCACGCTGGGCGCTTCAGGTTGAATTGCCAGACAGCGTTTATGTGGAAGCTGCTAAGCGCCATTTCTTTGATGACGGCTGGGAAATGTACGACACCATGGATGCTACCTTTAAGTTTCCGGGTGATAAAGTCATTAAATGGGATGGACGAAGCCGTAGTGGTCAGAATACCTACGGTTTGGGTGGTCGTGGTACCCTGATCTTTGGAAGCGAAGGAACCGTATTTGTGGATCGTGGCAGGTACATTGTTTACGATCGTGCAGGTAAAATTGTGAAGGAATTTGATTCAGGCTCAAATGAAGCCGGAACAGCACTCGGAGGTGGGGGTGATGCATCAACTGCGCATGTTGTGAACTGGTTCGAAACCATTCGCGGAAAAGACAGTTTGCGCAGTCCGATCGATGTTGGTGCAATAAGTCAGACCATGGTGCACTATGCGAATGTCGCTTACCGCATCGGTCATGGATTCGACATTGATAATAAAACCGGCGTGATGTATGATCGTGATGCCATGAAATTGTGGGGCCGCGAATACGATCCGAACTGGACGCCAAAAATATAAAATGCTTCAAAGTACTTCTAAAGAAAGGATCTTCTTTGGAGGATCCTTTCTTTGTTTGTAGCGGCAGTTTTAGGTATTCTCAGCTACTTTTGTAATTTTATGCCGATATAACCAATAAGCGTCAAACCTATGTCGGGGAAACAGATTTTTAGTGATTCTTTTATTGCCTTTGGAGCACAGTGCGATGTCGTTTTTCCTGATATAGATGCCGAACACGCCAAAGATCTTCTTCAAAACATAAAAAAAAGCGTTTCCCAGATCGAACTGGCCATAAGTCGGTCGGAGGAGGTGGCCGAAATTTGGCAAATCAATCAGGCCAGTGAGAACGAATGGTTAACACTTAGTGAAGATTTTACCGATATGCTGAACTTCAGCATGGATTTTTTCGATATGAGCAATGGCGCGCTCGATGTAACGATGGCTCCCTTAATCCAACTCTGGGAATCCAACGAAGATCCGACAGAATTGGAGCTTGAGGAAACACAAAAAAAATGTGGTCTGGATAATGTTAAATTCGAGCCCGAGCTGAAAAGGATGATGTTCCTAAAACCGGGAATGGAATTTGATTTTACAGTACTTGAGAAAGCCTATGCGCTCGACGTGCTGAAAGAAGAACTGATACAGGAGGAAACATTAAGTGGCATTGTAAGTATGGAGGAAGAAGCAGTGCTGGCACTTGGAAAACATCCCGAGGGTGATGACTGGCCGATGGGCATTCGTAACCTGGAAAATCCCAATGAATTTCTTCATGTGTTCGAACTGAACAACCAGTGTATAGTAAGTGCAGGCACGGTTTATCTCAACTTTGAAACCGGAAAAATACAGGACAGGAAGGTGGTAAGTCCCGAATTGGGCTACTGCGTTGAAGGCCGGAAGACTGTTTCGGTAAAAGCCAACTCAGCTTTAATGGCCGCGTTTATCGCACACATCTGGTTGATCTTACCTGAAAATGATAAAGCGATCATTGCCGATCAACTGGAGCAGGTAGAAATTTTTGAAGCAGAATACCTGGACGATGACATCAAAACAAAACAGACCATAATAGAAGGAGGGTCCGGTTATGAATCATAAAAAGTCCATTCTTCTTGTCTTATTTCTTATTGCTTTTACATCGTTGAGTGCACAGCTTTCGATGAAAAAAGTAGATGAGGGAATCGTGATCACGGAAAATGGCTCGGATGTGTTGCTCTACCGCACCGCACGTCAGAATATGGGAGGCTATTGCACCCGTTGCAACTACATACATCCTTTGTATGGTATAAGAGGCGGTGTGCTGACTGAAGATGAGCCCGCAGATCATCCGCACCAGCGAGGAATATTCTGGGCCTGGCATCAGATTCTTATAGATGGTAAGAATGTAGCTGATCAGTGGCTGATGGAACATTATAGTCAGGAGATTGTGGAGTTTGAATTGATGAAGCGAAAAGATGGCAACATTCTCCTGAAGAACGAAGTGAACTGGTTGTCCGATCACTGGAAAGTGATGGGTAAACCGGAACCGTTTATTAACGAGTACACCACCATGGAGATATGGCCGATCGAGGGGAAAATTAGACGTATCGATTTTCAGATCAATTTAAAAGCCCTGGTAAAAGGCGTTCAGTTGGGTGGTTCGGCTGATGATAAAGGTTACGGAGGTTTTTCGGTACGAATGGTATTGCCCGATGATGTTTCGTTCAGCGGTCCTGACGGGATTGTGGAACCCTTGAATACTCCGGTTTCCTCGAAGGGCTACATCAACATTTCCGGTAAAATCGATAACGATAAAAGTGGCGGGATCGTCATTGCCGATCATCCCGACAATCCCGGTTATCCGCAGTCGTGGATACTAAGAGCTAAAAACAGCATGCAAAATGCGGTGTGGCCGGGCAGCGAACCCGTTGATATCAGCACCGAGGATCCGTTGATCCTGAAATATACTTTGTTCGTGTATTCAGGAAAATTAAATGCGCGCAAAATTGAGCGTTTAATTTCCTCGTGGCAATAACGATTAAAGCTTGTCTGTTTTTGACAAGCCGAGCGACTTTTATAATTTTACAGTTCGCACTTTTTATCCGATATATTTTACCAACAACCTGATAGTTCAACCTGATTCAAAATAGTATCATGAATACCAACAGAAGAAAATTTATAAGGAATACAGCCATTGCAACCACTGCAGTGGGAGTGGCTCCCGCAATTTTAAATGCCTGCGCTTCGCCAGGCGAAACAGTTAATGTGGCACTTCTTGGATGCCGCTCGATGGGATTTAATGACCTGCAAAGTTTTTTGCGTGAAGGTAACAATGTAAACTGTGTGGCTTTGTGCGACGTTGATAGTAAGATTCTTGATTCAAGGGCTGCTCAACTCGAAAAAGAAACAGGGACACGTCCGCTTACTTTTGGTGATTACCGCCGGGTGCTTGAAAATCCGGATGTAGATGTGGTGATTATCGGAACGCCCGACCACTGGCATGCCCATATGATGATGGATGCCCTGGAAGCCGGAAAACATGTGTACGTGGAAAAACCCATGGGGCACAGCATTGAAGAATGCAATGCCATGGTGGCTGCGCAGCAGAAATATCCCGATTTAAAAGTACAGGTGGGCATGTGGCAACGTAGTTCGAAACACTGGTTCGAAGCTTCGGAAATTGTAAAATCGGGCGAATTGGGCGATGTACACCTGGTAAAAGCCTGGATCTATAAAGGCTATGATACTCCATATCCTGTGATGCCCGACGAAACGGCACCCGATTATGTGGATTATGATATGTGGCTGGGGCCGGCACCAAAACGCCCATTTAACCTCAACCGATTTCACTATAATTTCCGCTGGTGGTGGGATTACGCAGGAGGCGCCATGACTGACTGGGGCGTTCACCTGCTCGATTTTGCACTATACGCCATGGATGCCGGAATGCCGGAATCGATATCGCCCGGAGGTGGTATCTATTACCATAAAAAAGGCGCTATTGAAACTCCCGATATTCAGCAGGCGATTTATGCGTACCCAAATCATACGATGATCTGGGAATCGGGATTGAATCCCGGAATCGGGCCGTATCAGCGGAGTCATGGTGTGGCATATGTAGGACAGAAAGGGACTTTGGTAGTTTCGCGCGGAGGCTACGAACTGATTCCCGATCACAGCAACGCATTAAAAGGACCGTTCTTCGAAGCGAGGTCTCAGGAAGCTTATGGTGACGGATTGAACGAACACGTGGTGAATTTCCTTGATTGCATCAGAAAAGGCGGCGATGTTAACGCACCGGTCGAAGTGGGAGCAAAAACGGCCATTGTGTCCGAAATGGGAAATATTGCGTACCGGGTAGGGCAGCGAATTCACTGGAACGACCAAAGCAAGTCGTTTAATGAAGCTACAGCAAACGATTTAATAAAATTAAACTACAATCCCGACTGGCCACAGCCCAAAGTGTAATGCTGTTCCGTTTTTTTTTGATGAAATAAATTGCATGCCTTTGCGGCAGCGGTAAAAGGATCCGATCTGTATGCGTTTGAAGCAACACCGATCGGATCCTTCTTTTTTTGTCTTTTCCAATAACATTCGCTCCCGCGCGAATCCTTTCTGCAATCTGCGTGATTTGTTTTTGCCGGCAATAATTTTGATTGATTGGGTTTGTGACATTTAATTTGAGATCAATTTCTGAATAAAGGTTGCAGGATGCGGCGCATGACAGGTTTTATTTTCAGTCAGCTTTCGCATTTGCGCCTTCTATTAATGCTTTTTGTTAACCCCGGGCGACACTTTCCGCCATCCGGCGGTTCGTTTGCCCGGGGCTAAATTATTACGGACTTTCAGCCCGATAACAAAGTTCCTGTTGGGTTTTAGCAAAAAATAAGCGCTGAAAGTGCTTAATACAATAACCCGGGGCAAGTAATTCAACGAATTACGTCGCCCCGGGTAACGAGAATGTGATTTGAATCGTCCGGCGAAAGAAAATGATCGAAGCTAATTGGTTCTCCCGGACGAAATGTAACGGCATTACTATAAAAAGATATGTATAAAGGGTAGCCCGTTGAGTGGAGCTGTCATCCTTTATGGCTCAGAGAGGGATAAAATAAAGAAAATTCCTTTTTTTTATGATTGAGCAGGAATGAAGTTGGTGTAATGCTTTGCTCCCGCGCGAATCCTTTCTTATTTCCGCAGGTAAAAAATTGTGTCTCGCTGATAGCGCAGATTTGCGCAGAAAATTTTTCACCTCAACAGGTAAAAGAAAATCAGCGATATTCAGCGTCATCTGCGTGAAATAAAAAAGTCTTGCAGATTTTAGCTCCGAAAAAGTAAGGATGTTCTCAAATAAAGTGAGGTTATGCTCGAAAAAAGTGAGCCAAACGACTCTTTTTACACCAACGGGCTCGTTTTAAGCGAGCCGGATAAGATAATTGCCCGAAAGCTCCCTGCTTTTTGCTTTTATTTTTATATTTAATGCACCAAAAGTTTTAAACCGTTGAATACGCGCCCGCAAATAAATCTTGAAAAAGGAGAACACCGCCAACAGCAGGTTGTTTTTGTTCGGTTTATATATAAGCAAACAATTATAAACAGGTTGAAAGCGCTCTTCCCGGTGCGTTGGAGTGCTACCAGGAAGTGCTGGTATGTAGTACAGGACGATTTCGATTTGCATTATTTTTTCGAAACATTCAGGCACTATGCTTATATAAATTACGACGATCTGAAAAAGGATAAAAGTGAAGCACCGGAGAAAGAAGCTGCAAAACCAGTACAATATAGCTACCGAACAAGTACTAAACTTCCGGAAGGATACCTCGAAAAGCTTGAACAGAAACGCTACAGTGCCAGCACCATAAAGTCGTATGTGGCCTATATTAAAGATTTCGTCTATTATTTCAGCGAGAGGGATATTGATGAGCTTACTAAAAATGAAATTAACGCATATATTCTTCAACTGATTAAAAAGCAAAAGATCTCTCCGTCGCAACAGAATCAACGGATTAACGCCATAAAATTCTATTACGAGAAAGTGCTGGGAATGCCCGGGCAGTATTATGATATTGAACGCCCGAGGAAAAGCCTGGAGTTGCCGAAGGTAGTGTCGGAACCGGAAATAATGCAAATTCTTGATGCAAGTACCAATCTGAAACATAAAACCATATTGGCTACCATCTATTCGGCCGGGTTACGCCGGAGCGAGATAATAAAGCTGCGAAAAGAAGATGTGGATTTTGACAAAGGAATTATTTTTATTCGAGGCGCAAAAGGTAAAAAAGACCGGATAACTATACTTTCGGATGCCAATGCATGTTTACTGCAAAAGTATCTGATGCAGTACCGGCCCAAATACTGGATGTTTGAAAGCCCTGAAAGAAAGCAATACAATTCATCGAGTATTTCGAAGCTGCTAAGCAAGGCAGTGGCCATAGCAGGATTAAATAAAAGGGTAACCCCTCATATGTTGCGGCATTCGTTTGCCACGCATTTATTGGAGCAAGGAGTTGATATGCGCTATATACAAAATTTGTTGGGCCATGAATCGACAAAAACCACAGAGGTTTACACCCACGTAAGTAAAAGTGCTCTGCACAAAATAAAAAGTCCGTTAGACCGTATTTTTGAGGATAAAACAAACAATAACAGCAATTTACAGCAGTGATAGCTAATAAGATATATATTGCATTGCAACATGCACATACGTTATAGCCAATTATAAAAAAGAAATGAGAATAACCTCAATCATATTTTTTCTACTAATCTCGATTAATTCATTTTGTCAATGGCAACAAACTGAAGGTCCTATTACAAATATCAGTATGTCTGACATTGCATCCTATGATTCAGCATTAATTGCTTCTGCTCCTTGCGGAACTTTCATTTCAACAGACGAAGGAGATTCTTGGTCTCCGGTAAATCCTGCAAATTTTAACACGCACACAATTTTTAAAAATGAACTTTATCTTGGAGGAGAAAGTATTCGGAAGGTTTTACAAATCAATGAAGATTGGATAGAAAGTTATTCTTTATATAAAAAAGGTAAAACTTCTGGTTTTTATACGGATGACCAAAATATTTATGCTGCGTTGGAAGATGGAGGATTTTACTATTCTAATAATGGTAAAAATTGGAACAAATTTAATGATGGTCTTCCCAGTGAAATATACTACGAAACGTCAGGTATTTTTTATACCTATGATTTATTTGCGATAGACGGGAACGAACAATATATTTTTGCAGGAACAAAAGAGGGAATTTACAGAACTCTTAAAACGAATCTTAATTGGTCGGTCGTTAACAATAATTTGGACAATATAAAAGTGAATGCAATACTTTGTAAGGATAGCATTGTGTTTATTGCAAAAGAAAATAAAATCTACAAATCTGTTAATAACGGAACAACTTGGCAATTATCGAATACATTTTCATCTGATGACAGAATAAATAAATTAATTGCTATTAATGATTCAATTTTTGCATTAACAAAGCTTGAAGGAATTTATGTTTCAAACAACAATGGGATTGATTGGACAGCAAAAAATACTGGTTTAAAAAGTTTGTCAACATCAAGCATCACAAAACATAAGAATCAATTCTTTTTAGCCAACGAGGATGGCGTATTCAGAGATATTACGAACTGGCAAAACGTGTCCCGACATATTATTTGTTCCCATATTCTTGACTTAGAAAAAAACGATTCATGCATTGCAGCAATTGATTTTAATAATGTCTCGATAACAAAAAATAAAGGTTTAAGCTGGGGCAACTCTACTGAATCAATTTCAATGGGAATTGTTTGGAATATTGTAGACTTAGACAACACCTTGCTTTTTGTTGCTAACAGTCCTGAATATGTACCACAAAAGAACCTGACCTATATTACTTCAGATAACGGAAGTTCCTGGCAAAACAAAACCGATTTAATATACGACCATACAACATTCAAATTAAAAGCCAGTGGAAACAAAGTTATTGCAGTTGGAAATGTATATGTTTTTTTATCAGAAGATAAAGGTACAACATGGAAGAATATTAGCCCCCCTTCTGGATTGGTTTGTAACAATTATGATGATGCACTTTTTGTAGGAAATGAGATTTACATTGCAGCTTGCGGAAACCGGGAAATTATAAAAACTTCAGATTTTGGATTGAACTGGGAATTTATCAATGATGGATTACCAAATGAGCGAGTTTATAAACTTGGAGAATGTCAAGGGGTTTTGTTCGCTGCATTAGAATTTTCATATTTATTCCGATTAGAAAACAATAGTAAAACATGGGAGTATAGTGGAAAAGGATTACCGAAAAATAGTCCCGGGTTATCCACGAGTATAAACGACTTTACTTCAAACGAAAATTATTTCTTTTTATGTACACCCGACAGCGTTTATGCTTCAAATAATCAAGGTAAAACATGGTCGAATATTAATCAAGGATTACCCAAGTTGCCGAACTACTATTGGAGTGGAGCATTATTACTTGATGCAAACATACTTTATTTTGGAACAAATAATTATGGAGTTTGGAAACAAGATATTTCAGATTTGCAACTACCTGACATACCTGTAGAAGAAGTTGAAAATTTTATAGCCTACCCAAATCCAACAACAGACTTGATTTATTTTAAATTACCACAAAATGATATTGGAGAAACAATTGAATTTATTGATATTACTGGAACTGTAATTTATGCTTCCGAGATTAATGAAAACAAATTAAATATCAAAAATATTCCAGCTGGACTTTATATTATTAAAATTAAATCACTTAAAAACGAAATTTATATTTCTAAAATATTGAAAATAAAATAACTGGCTATAACAAATTGTAAATTGCATTGCGGGGTTCGTGGTGTGTTGTAAGCTGGATTCTCGCAACATCGTTCCGTCCTGCCGGACAGGAACGAGCTCCGAAATCCGCAACGACAACTTACAAGTGACCGTTAGCGCGCATTGCGGATAAAATCATAAACAGCATTTACGGTCATAATCACGGATTCTTCTGTAACACCTCTAACATTTATTAACCTGTCGTATTGTTCTGATTTCTTGAAGTCTTGAACAAAGTTCCAGTTTCCTTCAAGCAACGACGCGCTAACAAAGTGTTTATGGCATTGCTGCGTTTCATTTAATTTAATTTTCTGCATAATTCCCATAAATTAATTTTGCCGACCCACCTATGATAAGATGTTTGGCGTTTCATAAATATTACCAACAACTTCTATTTCGTAATTATCAATTTGCACTTCATCAATAGAATACCAATCATATTGTCCATTTCCTTTAGCGCAAAACATCCCATCTTCAAACATCACTTCGCAAAATACTTCCGGTATTAGCATATCACCGTCATAATGTTCAGGTATTTTAACAATATCACTTTCCCATATTTCAACGCCTTTCTTGTCTGGTAATCCAGTAAATTGCATTAAAACAAGTTCGTAGTAATCATTATGTTCATCAATATCACCAACGGTTAATTCCCCGTTTTGTATATCAACGAAGTATTTATCTCCGTTTGTTTCAGTTGTTGTAAAATCATAGTCCATCGCATTACGCAAGCTGTCCCATGCTCTAAATCTAAATTTTCTTAATGCCATCTCTAAAAAATTAATTTATTACGTTATTTCATTTAATAAAAGTCCGTGAGGCAACGCCACAAACACCAACCGTTATGCCCCATTATCGGAATAGAATTTATTCAGTTGCATAACAGTTTTAAAGAAGGCATCGCCCCCGCGCTCAATTCGGCTTATAGTTGCTTTGCTTATTTTTGTTTTATCAGTAACATCTTGCATACTCATATTTAATTTACGCCTACGCTCTTTGAAATAACGGGGCATAACAATATGTTTATGTAAGCTGTTTGAACTCGATTCAACGGGATTTCCATCGCTAAACTCACCAAGATTGTTTTCATACATTAAGTTGTCAATTCTTTCTGCTTCGTTCTGAATCCAATCAAGCCTTTTTGTTATGGCAGATTTTAATTCATCATTTCTACTTTGTATTGTCGCAATCGTCACCATGTTGGTTTTAAACTCACTTTCCAGCGATTTTATTTCCATCCATGCTTTTGCACGTTCAAGTATAAATAACCTTTGTGCTTTTCTGATAATTTCCTTATTGTCAATCTTATCAAAATCAGTTGTTTCGTCTTGTAACATTCTTGCCATCGCTATGGTATTTAAAAGTTTTATTCTCGTTTCTAAGTCAGTGGTAAATTGAGGCAACAGCCAACACAAACATTCACCGTTAGGTGCAATTCAAAAAAAAGCTGACGACATAGAATAACATTGGAGACATTAACATCTGTAATATCATTCATTCTTTTACTCGGACTAATTGCAGTTCCGATTATTCTTTTCATTGCAATTAAAAAATGGTATCGACTAAAGTTTGACTTTATCGCATACCTAGCATTAGGACTGATTTTGACCGCAGGAATTATGTGGACTTTTGCTTGGTGGGCGGACTATTCTGACCAATTTTTAATGAGACATTACGGATATGACTTAAATGCAATGAATGACACTGAAAGATTTGCAAATGTTGAATCTGAAAACCTTGAAAAAGTAAAGCAACTTGAAATCGGATATTTAGGGGTTGGTTGGCCTTTAAAAGCAATTATGTCATTTGTTTTCTACTCACCGTATCTATTAATAGTTTTCGGTATCGGACAACTAATAAGAAGAATGAAAAGAAAAAAGAACATGCACCTAACAAAACCTATACGCAATGCGGGTTGAAGAGATAATCGAAAGGTTGGTTCTATTAGCCCGCCAAAGCTCCGCTTTGACGTTTTTGTTGAATAAATTTAAAAACACAAAACGCAGCTTTGGCTACCGTTTGTGCAAGGTTGAAAGTTTTGGCTTTTCAATCCCGCACTGCGCATAGCCGGAGCGTTATGCCCAAGCTTAAAACGCAACCAATTTGAACAGAAAACCGTCAAGTAAATATAAATCAATAAAATACCGAACAATGAAAACCTTGAAAATTCTAATCTTTTGTGTTTCCTTAATAAGTATGTTAGGGTGTAAGAAAAATGAATCAGAAGATTTAAAAAACTTAGACGTTGAAAAATACGTAGAGCAACTAAAAAACGGTGAATATGAATCACTCGATTTACCTGCATTTACTTCTAAAGATATCTCCGCACTTCTTGAATATAGAAATGAAACTCAAATAATAACAGATTTTCCACATAACGGAATTTCATCTCTTGGGATGCCTGAGTGTTCTTTAGGCATGTATGTTTTATGGACAATTGAATCAATTCGTGCAGTCGCAATTGACAGTGAATATTTAATTGGCAGATTTCCATCTCAAAATCCGATTGTACAACAAAGAGAAGGACCGTTTGATTTAAAATCTGGAGTTGAAATTCAAGCAATTATTTCGTCAGCATATTATGACTGGTGGGGAGAAAATAAAAATAAGAACTTCAATGATTTCAAAAATATTGACCCTTTAGCAGAGACTGAATACAGATGGCATTAATGAAATCTAAAAGCCAGGGCATAACAAGGTACATATTGCAGGGCGGGGTTTGGTGGTACGCCAACTGCGGATTCTCGCATCGCAGTTCCGTGTCCTTCGGACAGGAACGCTCTCCGAAATCCGCCCCGACAACATGTACCAACCGTTAACGCCAAACTTAAAAGGGCAACCATTATAAGCTAAAAACCATCATATTGTATGAAAATCAATAAAATACCAAAATCATGAAAAATCTTGCCAAACTATTTGTAATTACAATCTTATTGTTCTACTCGTGTGACAAAAACGAATATGAATATCCAGACCTTGAATTAACAGTAAATGAACTAAAAACATATTGTGAGACAGATGGGAAACTTCCTTGCAGCGAACCTTTAAATCATGAAGGTGAATCTGTAACTGTTATTGGTTATTATAGAATATCTAAACTTGGTTATAATCTTACTGGAGACACATTTATATTTTATGATGCTCCTGAAGTTGGAAGTATTAATACTGAAATAACAATTTTGGGAGATACAAAATCTGTATTTGACAAAATAAGCGATTTTATTAGGGAGAATAGTGTAGGAGAACATGTTAAATTAAGAGTAAGCGGAACAATCGTTGGACATGATTTGCCAACAAATGGTGCATGTAGTCGAGGAGTATTTTTAGAAATAGACAGTTCTTCTGCTATTCGGGCGGACTAAAAAATAAAAGTCAGGCGTTAACAAGTTGCAAATTGCATTGCGGTGCAACGACAACTTGCAAGTGACCGTTAGGTACAATTTTAAAAAAGGAATCTAACAAGAATGAAATTACAAAATATAATATTGGTTTTTACTCTATTAATTGCAATTTCAACTGCGTCTTGTACAGCCAGTAAAGATTCAGCAAATGCAATAAACGAAGATGTATTCATCAAAACAAAAGACACTAAACTTTTTGCAAATATAAGGGGTGTTGATAAATCTACGCCAATATTATTATATCTCCATGGTGGTCCTGGTAGTCCACTCGGTATACCAATATTTAAGGCATACTCAGGTTATCAATTGGAGAAAGATTTCATTGTTGTTTATTTACACCAAAGAGGGATAATGAAATCCGAAAGAGTAGCAGATAACGCACACACAGTTTCAAACTATGTTCAAGACATCCATTATGTTGTTAGTTACTTGAAGAACCGTTTTCAAGGACAGAAAATCTTTCTAATGGGTCATTCTTGGGGCGGTCTCATTTCCTATATGTATTTGTTAGACTATGAGGGCGAAGTTGACAAATTTGTAGCAGTTTGCACACCGCTCAATTCTAGTAAAATGTTAAAAGGAAGAATCGAAATGATTTTACAATGGGCTTTAAATACAAATAACCAACAGGCAATAGATGAACTAAAAGTTTTACAAAACAACTCTTTGAATTTGTCTGAAGAAGAATCAGCCATACTAGTCAAGTGGATGTCTAAAGCCAATGGAGGCTGGAATCGTAATCTTGAATTCAAAAAGATAAATGATGCTGTTAATTACGAAAATAAATTTCCAGAATGGTTAAAGGAACAAAAACATATAGAGTCACTTTTAAAAGATGAAATTCTTAATATTGATTTGACTGATTCTATAAAAAATATATACACACCTCTACTTTGCCTGACTGGAAAAGAAGATACAAGTGTGCCGTGGTATATTGTTAAAAAGGAATTTGAAAACTATGCAGGGCCAAAAGAATTCAAACTATTTGAGAATAGCCACCACATGGTTTTTATTGACGAGGAAGAATTATTTGTTGAAACTGTCACTAACTTTTTAAAGGAGAAAAATTGAAATAAAAACTGTACCTAACACGTGGTATAATGCATGGCTGGGTTTGTGCGGATTCGACAAGTCGAATCTCGTCCCAACCTCAGTTTCGGTCGGACTGGTCAGACTCTCGTCTAACCGCCACGACCTCATACCACCACCGTTAGGTGCAAGTTTAACGCAACCAATAAACCGATGAAATCATCTTACTGAGAAAAACAATGAAAAAAATTATTTTACTATTTATCGGACTATCATTATTCGCTTCTTGCGAAAAAGAGGAAAGCAATTCGAATTCCCAATTATGTGAAGATGAATACTTCTATTATTCGGGTGGTACGAAGAATTATTTCAAACATTCATTATATGAGGTTTGGATAGAGTTTGAACGAACCGAAGTTAATGGAGAAGAGGCAAAATCAATTTTAGAAAAATATTCTTTTATAAATACTGGGAGTTTTGATGCCGAAAGAAATTATGATAGGTTTAAAGCAATAATAAATGATAAATGCGATTGCACGGATTTTAAAAACTATTTATTAGACCTAAATAAAGACTCAGAGATATATTCTGCAACTCCTGTATTTTATTTAGCAGACGATGACCCAATGAGTTATTGGATTTTATTAAGTGAAGTTCTTACTGAGAATGATAACGAAAAAATATCTGAATCCGAATTTATAGACTATGCCGAAACATTAAATTTAGAATTAATAGAATCAAAATATTCAACTCAGCACTTTAGAGTTAAGGAAGTAGAAACAGGATTTGAAGCTTTAGAGATTGCTAATAACATTTATGAAAATGGTAAGATTCAATATTCTCATCCTAATTTTATTGCTCACAGGAAATTAAATTAAATAAAAACCAGCACCTAACATTAAATATAAGCAATAGCGGTTTCTGTGGGTAATCAGGCGTTTGTGGTTCTAATCAGCCCCGCCAAATCTGCCGATTTGACTATTTAGGTAAGGTGCAGCTTTGGCTACTTAGCAACTTGATACGAAACCGCTTTAAAGTCCGCTACTGCTCATATTATTACCGTTGGCAACAAGTGAAATACGCTCATAACATTTAATGTGTAATTATGAAGTGATAAAAAATTACCATACATTACATAGAAAATTGATCTTCTAAATCCAACAACTATGAAAACCAAAAACATTCCTTATTTTATTCTGGTGGTATTTATATCCCTTGCTTTTGCAAACAAAACGTTTGGACAGGAAATATTACCATTTCCACCAACACCTTCAGCTTCAAAGGCCGGAATAACGCTATCCGAGTCAACTCACCAAAAAAGACAAACGGTTAATCGCCTCCCCGAGGACGCTCCCAACATTGTCATCATATTAATTGACGATGTAGGTCCTGGACAAGCCGGTACTTATGGTGGTGAATTTAACACGCCTACTTTAAGCAAAATTGCGGAAGAAGGGATTTCTTACAACCGATTCCACTCTACAGCTATGTGTTCCCCTACCCGGGCTTCGTTACTGACAGGGAGAAATCACCACCGCGTAGGAAATGGTCAGATTCCAGAATATGCAAATGACTGGGATGGTTATACCGGAGTGATCCCCAGAAGTGCTGCAACTGTTGCAGAAGTACTAAAAAATTATGGCTATTCCACCTCCGCTTTTGGGAAATGGCACAACACTGCACCAGAAGAATCAAGTACTGCCGGTCCCTTCGACCACTGGCCTACAGGTTATGGCTTCGAATATTTCTACGGATTTATGGCTGGTGATGCTTCGCAATATGAACCTACCTTATTTGAGAATACAACATTGGTTCCCGAGGAACACTTTCACAAAAAAGGATATCACTTGAGTGAAGATTTGGCAGACCAGGCTATCAACTGGATGCGTCAACACAAAGCAATAGAGCCCGACAAGCCTTTTTTAATGTACTGGTCGAGTGGTGCGGTACACGGCCCCCACCATGTAACAAAAGAATGGGCTGATAAATACAAAGGGAAATTTGATGATGGTTGGGACGAGTACAGAAAGCGTGTTTATGAAAAGGCAAAAAAATTGGGATGGATACCTGAAAACGCAAAACTAACTCCACGTGCATCGACAATGCAAGCCTGGGATGATATTCCGGAGGATGAAAGAGCATTCCAACTGCGTTTGATGGAAGTGTATGCAGGGTATGCAGAGCATGTGGATGCACAAGTAGGTAAAGTAATTGATGAACTTGATAATTTAGGATACGAGGACAATACCCTGGTATTCTATATATGGGGAGACAATGGCGCCTCGTCGGAAGGGCAACAAGGTACCCTTGCAGAGTTGCTGGCACAAAATGGTGTAAAAACAACTACAAAACAGCAAATTGAAGCACTCAATAAAATCGGTGGTCTGGATGAATTGGGAGGGAGTAAAGTGGAAAATATGATGCATGCCGGATGGGCATGGGCGGGGAGTTCTCCTTACAAAGGAACAAAGCTTGTAGCAGCTTATTTTGGTGGTACCCGTCAACCTATGGCAGTTAGATGGCCTAAAGTAATTAAACATGATAACGTACCCAGGTCTCAGTTTCACCATGTCAATGATATCGTCCCAACAATATATGATATACTCAATATCACCCCTCCGAGAGTTGTAAATGGGGCAGAACAAATGGAGCTTGACGGGACTAGTATGAAATATACATTTAACAACCCAACTGCCGAAGGTAGAAAGGGAGCGCAGTATTTTGAAATCCACACAAGTCGAGGTATCTATAAAGATGGTTGGTTTGCCTGTGCATTTGGAGTTCGAACTCCTTGGGTACAAGGTCTTCCAGACTTCAATAAATGGGATCCGATGAAAGAACCCTGGGAATTGTACAATTTAGAAGAAGACTGGTCGCAAGCCAATGACCTGGCAAAAAGTAACCCGGATAAACTTGATGAGATGAAGAGTACCTTCCTGGTGGAGGCGGCCAGAAACAATGTATTGCCTATCGGCGGGACTTTTTGGTCAACAGCAGCCTTGCACCCCGAAGATGCTCCGGCTAGCCCAATGACAGAATGGAACTTCGCCGGGCCAATAAAACGAATTCCCGAAGCTGCTTCGCCTCGATTTGGAAGCACATCAAACCAAATGGATTTTGATGTTACAGTCCCAAAAGATGCGAATGGGGTATTGTGTGCAGTGGGTGGTTATCCAGGTGGAGTAAGTTTTTTTATAAAAGATGGATATCTGAACTATGAATATTGTTTTTTTCTGATGGATCGCACCAGGATTGTTGCCAGTGAAAAACTTCCCGAAGGTGAAGTAAATATTCAACTTTTGTCGGAGCTGGAAAACGGACCGGCCTCAGCTTTGAATATTACTATAAAAGTAAACGGGAAAGAGATAGCTAATGGAAAAGTTCCTCGTTCAATTGCATCAACTATTTCCTATAACGATGGATTTGATATCGGCCAGGACTTAGGATCACCGGTTTCTGATGCCTATTTTAACAGCGCTCCATTTACTTTTAACGGGAAAATAAACAAGGTTGTGGCGAAGTATTTAGAATAAAAAATTTTTACGAATAGACACCAGTTGCCAACATTTTGTATAAGTAATGGCAGGCGATGTGGTAAATATCAAGGTTTTTAGCCCGCTCAAACTGTGTAGCGGTTTGACAGGAAATTACCACGCAATTTGCCACTACTCATACAATTTACCGTTACCAACCATAAACTCGCTGCAAAAATTTAAATATGATTGAGAGCTATTTTGAACCCATTTTCTTAATTATCTGGTTAATTGCATTTGCCTCCATAGTTTATTGCATTTGGTTTGCCATTAGGTACGACAAAGATTCAAACCAAATTTTCTTACTCGTTGCTTTAAATGCTTTGTATTTGCCATTTTACTTTTCAAGAATGAAAAAAATTAAAACTGAAATGGCTATAAAAGCAGAAAGCGAAGGAGTTTTAGATTCTGATTTTTTACAAGCTACAAAATTTGGTGTATTAGATATACTTGATGTTTGGGCTTCAAAAGAAAGGCAAATCAATTTTCAGAAAAGTGTACCAGAATCAAACATAACAAAACTATTATTCGAAGAATGGGATAACTATTTCAAGATTGATTCCTCCATTCTAAATGAAGCTTTTACAGAAAGAGAAATCGAGTTATTAAATTCGTTCGACCAGGCAATTACAAGGTGCTTTGAAAAAATAAAAGATGAAATTCCAAGTTTGAAAGAATTTCAAGAAACGAATGACTTTAATGTTCTGAATTCTGTTGCTTTGAAAATAAAAAATGAAATAGAATAAATTACGGTTGGTAACAAATAAGCGTTCGGGCGGTCGGCACGGCCAAGCCTGAACCGGGTGTTGACGAAACCGGTCTTTGAAAAGGGGATGTATATTATGGATTTTTCGATGTTTGAGTGTATTCTTTTCAGGATCCACATTGTTTAAAGGCTTTTATTTTTCTATCCATCAGGTCCGGTATTTTTACTTTTAACCGGGACTTTTCACTGCTAAGGCATCACTTTAAGCCACTTTAATCCTCATTTTTTATTGTTTTGGGCAAGGCTTCGCCAGGTCCCGTAATCAGGACTTTTTCACAAGGGATATCAAAAAGTTTAGGATGGCAGTCCCCAGCGGTGGTGGTCCGCGCTGATGAAAACGCCAGATGGTCACCAGTTTCCCTTTTCGGCATACCGGACAGAGTAAATGTACATCGGTATGTTCGGGCAGATCGGGTTTGCCCAGTTCCTGTTGCAGCAATTCCACACAAACTTTTTTCAGCGTACTGCTCAGTATCCCGTAATGGCGGATGCGGGTAAACCCACGCGGCAGTATGTGCAGCGCAAAACACCGGATAAACATGTCTTCGCTTAAGCCCATCAGGTATTTTTTTCCGCCCTGCCGGTAATCCTTGGCCTGGAAAGTCACCCGTCCGTTTTCGATACTGCGGATACGGTGGTTACTGATGGCTATTTTGTGGGTGTACCTTCCGAGGTATTCCACTACCTGCTGTGGCCCGAAAAAAGGTTGTTTGCAGTACACTGTCCAAGGTTTTGAAAACAGCGACTTATAAAGTTCTGCATCTTCAATACCTTGCTGTCGTAATGCCCGTACATATTTTGCCCTGAAGACTTTACTCATTGCCTTTACCGGGAAAAGGAACTTATTTCTTCCCCTGGCTGCTTTCCACTTACCGGAGGTGGTAATTCCACCACCGGGTACAATACAGTGCAGGTGCGGATGGAGGCTCAGGTTTTGTCCCCAGGTATGCAGGATGGCGATCATCCCCGGCGCCCCGCCAATAAATTTAGGGTTTCGGGCAAAACCTTTTACCACCTGCCATGCTGTACCAAAAAGAAGCGAATAAACCAGTTTGGGCCGGTACAGGGCAGGGGGTTCAACTCCTGGGGCAGGGTAAACACAATATGCAAATGCCATTCATTATTGGTTACTTGGCTAATTTACAGTTGTTAACTTATTACGCGCTGCTTTAAACAATGTGGCAAACGAACAGCACTTGCATTTACCGTTAGGCACAAGCGGAGGAGCAACGTGCAACTAGAAAATTAAACCGATAAAAAGATAATACAACATGATAGCCAACGCACAAAGCAAGAGTGTTCCAGCCCGTCCCACGACCATCCCTTCGCTGAAACACACTTGCTTTATTTGCCATCGCTCTGAACCAATAACTTAATTGACTCTTAAAGCAGGGATTTGATGCCCTCCTTGATTTAAGATTAATTTTTCGACTTTTTGACTTGAATTTTTCAAAAACGAAATTTTAGCTTCGACTTCTTTAAGGATAAACTCTGATTCGGATACTGGCAGTAATTCTAATTTTGGTTGACCCGTTGGTTGACAAAATAAGCTGCCATTGTTGACTGAAACAGTAAAAATAAAACCAGGCTTAAGTTCATATTCACCTACATAAGACTGCATAATATCATCAGAGAGCTTTATAGTATTTATAACTTCTGGGATTTTATAATCTTCGCCAAATACTATGGCAATTAAATCTTTGTTTATTCGGCTGATTGGTATTTGCTCAAAATTTGATAAAATGATAGTGCAAATATCATCATCAGTAAAGCGACTGATATTGGAAGTAAAACCATCGATTTCTCCAGAATGAGTTATCATCTTGTGATTAAAAATATTAACAACTCCCCAACCAAAGGCATAATTGTCTTTAAATGGAGTAAATATTGTTTCAAGTGATTTTTTCGTAATAAGTTTCTCTGTGTATAAAGCCCTATCCCAAATATATAAATCTTCAACAGTGGAATATAAAGCTCCTGAAGCAGAAGCATTTGACATGTTCCTGAATTTTGCGTTCACAATTTCATTGTTTCTGAAACAGTATCCTTGTGCCATATTATTGATTACATTCTCAGGTTTTTCAAATCCTGAATTCTCCATTTTTAATGGTTCAAAAATATTTTCCTCAATATAGTCAGCATAGGGCATATTACTAATTTGTTCGATGATTAAGCCTAATAATATGTAATTTGAGTTGCTGTATTTAAACTTTTCACCCGGATTAAATTTTAATTTTTTGCTTTTAAATGTTTCAATTGTTTCTGAAATGGTAAAGTGAAAAACTCTTCTATTATTATCGAAATCTTCAAATTCAGTATGATTAGGTATACCCGATGTACAAGTCAATAAATGTTTAATTGTAATATCATCACCTCTTGGGTAATCAGGGATGAATTTTATGAGTTTATCATCAAGGCTTAATTTATTGTGTTCTACTAATTGCATTATACAGACTGCCGTAAACCCCTTTGTAAGTGAACCAATTCTGAATTTAGTTTGTGGCGTATTTTCAACATCAAATTGATAACTCGATTTACCATAACCTTTACTTGACAAAACTTGACCATCTTTAGCGATAAGAATTGAACCACTAAACTGTTTCATTTGCACGTAAGCATTGATATAGTCATCAACCTTTTTCTGAATATCGCTGTGTTGAGCTGACAAAGTAGCTGTCTGACAAAAACATAAAAATGCTATTAGCAAAAATGGTAAAATGATATTCCTTTTCATAATTATGATTTTTTAGATTGGGTGTTTGAATATTTTTCGATAACAAAAAGTAGAATAAAACCTACTGCGATAAAAATAGATTCAATTCCATAGGGCAAGGGACTTTCTGAACTTAATTTCAAATAATGTATTAATACCAATCCAATGCCACTTAATAAAATTACTATTCCCCATTTTAAATTGCCGCCAACAATTGTTTTTGGCAGGTTTAAACTGTCGAGTTTTATTTCTTCTTTGCTTTTTTCAATAAGCTTATTAATAAGCCTGTGCTCAGAGATTGATTTTATAATGCCTATTAAACCCCAGAAGCAAATACCGAGGATTATTGAAGCTACTAATCCGTCATCCATGATTTTTAAATTTTAATGATTAATAAAATAGAAACATGGACAAATCAACAATGTAAAATACTGGTGTGCAAACAATTTATTTAAACTACCAAGGATTTTATTTAAGCTGATTTATTATTGATTTAGTACCTCTTAGATAGAATAGAATACCGTTTACATAGAATTATTGGTATGTTGAATAAGGTTTTCTTATTTATTCTGTCGTTTGTGTAATTTTAGCCTTAATATGAGATATAAAACCCTTAATAGTATTGAAATTCTGGTTCATGCATTCTGTTGGATTTCATTCACCATTTTGTTAATCCATTTTAATGCAATGTCCTTTCATTATCTCCAAGGCGATTTAATGGATTTACCGGTATTGTTCGGAACCTTTATTAATATAATACTGTTCTATTTTAACTTTTTCTATTTATTCCCACGATACAAATCGAAAAAGATAAATATAATTGTGTATTCTCTTTGGATAATTGTTCTAGTTATTATTTTCAGTGTCATAGAAAACAGTTTTGACTATTTATATGCAGTTTTTAGAACGAAAGACAATGTAATAACCTTACAAGTTGGAGAATTACTATTTACAAGCTTTCTAAATCTGTTTTTTATCCTAGTGTCTGTTTTATATTCAATTATTCGGGACTGGTTAAAAATGGAAGTAATAAAAAGAAAACTTACCGAAGAAAACCTTAAACTGGAACTAAACTTCTTAAAATCACAAATCAGCCCTCATTTCCTATTCAATTCTTTAAATAATTTGTACTCGATTGCTATAAAAAATGATGACGAAGAAACTGCCTCAGGTTTATCAAAACTTTCAACTATGATGCGATTCATGCTTGATACATCGGATAAAACTATTGTTAAACTCAACGAAGAGATTGAATATTTAAAAAGCTATATCGAAATGCAAAAATTACGCTTTTTAGAATCAGATGATATTAACATTTCCTTTAATACTATTGGAAATACCAATATATTTAATTTACCACCGTTTTTATTGATTAATTTTATTGAAAACGCTTTTAAACATGGAATTGACTATAAAAAGCCATCTAAGATTGACATTATGTTAGCAGTCGATAAAAACAAACTATTATTTAAAGTTGAAAATACAATTCATCAGATTAAAAAAAATGAGGACAATTCTAAATTAGGTTTAGATAACGTAAAAAAAAGACTTGATTTGATTTATGGAACAGATTATAGCTTGAGTATTAATCCGACGAGTGAAAAACACCTTGTAGAACTGACTATAAAAAGTTTATAACCAGATATGTACTGTATTGCAATAGATGATGAGCCAAGAGCTCTTGAAATTATTGAAAAGTATGTGGGCAAAATCGATTTCCTTAATTTGGCAACCACATTTCGAGACCCAATTGAGGCAATTGACTATTTAATGAAACATAATATTGATTTAATATTTTTGGATATCAATATGCCAGGTATTTTTGGCACTGAATTGGTTAAAGTATTGAAAAATAGCCCGATGATTATTTTTACAACCGCATACTCTGAGTACGCTATTGAAAGTTATGAATTAGATGCAGTAGATTATTTATTAAAACCTTTTGAATTTGAGCGGTTCTTAAAATCAGTTATTAAAGCTCAAGAATTAAAGAAACTGAAGCATGAAAAATCGAAAACTCAAATAGTAAAAAGCAGTTCGGTTGACACAAAAATTCTGATTAAAAGTGGCTCTGAAATACATCAGGTTAATATTGACGATATCATTTATATTGAAGGGCTTGGTAATTATGCAACTATTCATACGAATAATGAAAAAATTGTTACCTATAAAAGTTTAGGAGATGTTTTAGATTTATTGCCAGCAAAACTGTTTGTAAGAATTCACAAATCATATATTGTAGCTATACAACATATAAAATCCTATGAGGTTCATCAAGTGAAAATTGAGGGAAAAACTTTACCGATTGGAAAAATCTATCGAAAAGAGTTTATAGAATTAATGAAAATTCAAAATTAGAATGTCGACACACACCATCCCTTCGCTGCCAAACACATGCTTTTTTTGCTATCGCACGACTTAAATATAGATAGTTACAATTTAAAACGATAATTTACCGACTCTGCAACAAAAATTTATGAATGAGTTTTCCATCCTGTTACTTTGACAATTATTAATCAATAAAATTTAAAAGGATGAGAACATTTATTTATTTAAGTTTAGCATTATTTTTATTTGCAGAAAGCTTGTTTGCACAGGACAAGCATGTTGACAAATATTTTAAGATTAACCCATGTGAGATTAAACAAGAGGATTCTAAAATTCAAGAATATGATGTTAACTTAAAATGGAAAAATATTGACCCTATAAGTGGATCCAAAATAACTTGCAGTGCCATTAAAGCAAAGTATTCATGTGGATTAGACTCGGGTTTAGTTAAATGGTCGGATGTATTTCTGTTTAATATTAATAATTTCAAACAGAAATTAGAAAACGGAAACAGGCTTGAGGCTTTTGATGATTTTGAGTATAAACCAAATTTCTTCTCTTTTGCATCGGAGAAATATTATACTGATATTCCTCCAAATCTTAAAGAAATTGCATCATGGTTTATATTGGATGCAATTCAAATGCATGGGATAAACGAAATATTTTTTGATAGTCTTACTTTTTGTACGCCATTTTACCCTGAAACTTTAGATACATTTTCACTAAAAGTAGAAAATGGAATTACTTTTAAATCACAATATGCTAAATTCGTTTGGTCAGGAATTACAAAAATGAACGGTGAAATTTGTGCAATAATTAATTATGAATCATTTTTTAATCCTGTTTCAATGGATGTGCCAGGGTACGCTTTTCAAGGAAGGTCTTTGTATTGGGGCGAAATATGGATTTCATTGGTCGACAAACAGTTTGAATATGCCAAAATGGTTGAAGATATTATAATAAAACTTAAATCTCCTCAATTTACTGATGGTAAATTAATTAATATGCAGAGAGAAATTGTTTTCGAAAAAGAAAATTAAAAGATTATTGATGCTATGAAAAAAAAAAGAAAATAGCTTTTGTATCTGCATTAATATTTAGTGTTATATACTCTTTGCTCTTCAAATGGGCACAAACAGGAAATCCTTTAAAGGTTGAAACAATAATATACGGAACTATTATTTTTCTGAATATTATAATTGTGGGTGGCATTGCCCATAATTCTTACCATAAATCTACAAGTAAAACTTCAATGCAATTAAAAAAGAGTATTTTACCGTCATACACTCTTTTTGTCATAATTGCTTTATCAATTTCTCTATCTCTTATTAGTATTGGAGTATACTCTTTTTATCTTATAAAAGGATTAGATACTACAGGTTTCCTAAAACATTTATTTCAAGTGGAACTCTCTAGTGCTATCAAACAGTTTTCAATTTGGATTTTAATCGGCTCAGCTTTCCTTTTTTACATTATTTGGCGAAAAGCGATAGAACGGGAGCAAAAATTGCGAGAAGAAAACTTGAAATATAAATACCAAAATCTAAAATCTCAGGTTAATCCCCATTTCTTATTTAACAGCCTGAATACGCTTTCGGAAATAGTATATGAAGATGCTAAAATAGCTGACAAATACATTCAAAAGTTGTCAGGGATATACAGATACATTTTGGAAAATGAAGAAATTGATTTAGTGACTCTAAACAAAGAAATTGAATTTGTAAAGCAGTATTTTGAAATTCAGAAAGTTCGTGACAATGATAAGATTTTGTTGGAAATAGAATGTCATAATGCAGATGAATTTAAAGTTGTACCTGTATCTTTACAGATTTTGGTTGAAAATGCCCTAAAACATAATTCGAGGTCAGAAAAAGTACCGTTGAAAATCAGTATAGAAAGAAATAATGATAAAATTGTGGTTTCTAATAATATTCTAAGAAAAAATATTTTAGTAAGTAAATCAAAAACAGGCTTGTTGAACTTAAAAGAAAGAGTAAAACTTATTCTTGACAAAGATTTGATATATGAGGAAGATAACAACCAATTTATTGTAAAACTACCCATTATTAAGCCGTAGAGATGAAAGTGTTAATAATAGAGGACGAAAAACCTGCTGCACATAAGTTATTAAGATTGTTAGGGGAAATAAACCCAGACATTGAGATTATGGATGTTTTAAAATCGGTAGAAGACTCTATAAATTGGTTTTTGCACAATCCAAGACCTGACTTGATATTCATGGATATTCAACTTGAAGACGGAATTTGTTTTGAAATATTTGAAAGCAAGCCGATTCATACCCCCATAATTTTCACAACCGCTTATGATGATTATACATTAAAAGCATTCAAAGTTAATAGTATTGACTACCTGTTAAAACCGATTGATTCGGATGAACTTAAAAATGCAATAGATAAATTCAACGTGCATTATAAACAAAACGATTATTCAAGGTTTGAGTCAATTATTACTCAGTTACAACCTAAAACAAAAGAAAGATTCTTGATTAAAATTGGGGAACATTACAAGTCGTTACAGACATCAATGATTAATTGTTTTTACATCAATGAGAGATGTAATTTTATTCATGCATATAATGGAAAAAATTATCCCATTGATTATTCCCTTGATAAAATCGAGCAACTGATTGATTCAAAATCATTCTTTAGGATTAACAGGAATTTTATAATTAACTATTCGGCAATCCAGGATATTATTGCCTATTCATCGAATAGATTAAAAATTGTACTAAAAGTCTGTACTGAAAAAGAAGATATAATTGTAAGTAGAGAACGTGTTTCGGATTTTAAAGAATGGATTGATAGATGATTCCTTCCCTTCGCTTGAATACAAATTGCCAAGCCACACAAGCCAAACGCAAAAATCAAAGCTTAGCAAAGAGTATTCAAGCCCTTCCGCACGGTTAGATTAGTACATTGATAAAAAAGAATTAATTTTAGAGATTGATAATAAGGGCAGCACACAACATCCGTTGTGTGGCATAATGGCGCGTTTAAAGCACTTTCCAAAAGTTGAAAAATTTGGAGTTATTTCTTTGTTTAATTGATTTTTATTTTGGTAAATATAATAGCTCCTGAGAGCAAGTAGAAAATAATAAAATCACAAAAAGGTAGCAATAATTAATAAAGAAACAATCTTCTTTTTCGTTATTTAAAATTACTGGAAATTATTTTATTACTAGAAACTATGAAAAACCTATTCAAAAACACAAGACTTATCCTGACGACTATTATTGTAATAAATTCTTCGATTTCAAGGGCTCAATTTGAAGAAATACCTTTTAATATTACAGGGACATATTTTAGCGATGTACATTGGGCCGATTGTGACAATGATGGCGATTTGGATGTATGTATAGCAGGATATTCCGATACCGGAGCAGTATCCTTTGTTTATAATAACATCAATGGCAATTCTTTTGACTTAGTATTGGATAATCCAATATTAGGTGCTTTCAGTGGGGACTTTGTACCGGGAGATTATGATAATGATGGTTATATAGACATGCTTCTAACGGGTAAAGTGCCTGGAAGTGATCCTACAACCAAAGTATACCGCAATCTCGGCAACAATATTTTTTCTGAACAAACAGGTATTGAAGTGTTAGGTATGGGACATAGCACAGCTGCATGGGGAGACTGTAATAACGATGGGTATTTGGATATATTATTATCTGGCGTTTCACTGGAACCATTTGGTTTTTTTACTAAAATATATCTCAATAACCACAATAATACTTTTTCAGAATTAAACAGCATTGATCTTATTGGAACATATGAAGGTTCAGTTACCTGGGGCGATTATGATAACGATGGTAATTTGGACATATTATTAACAGGGCATTCTGATTCAGGGATAGTCTCAAAAATTTATCGGAACAACGGTGATAGTACTTTCACAGAACAAACGGACATATTACTTACAGGAATACAACAAGGAACCGCAATATGGGGTGATTATGATAAAGATGGGGATTTGGACATATTGTTAACAGGAGAAGGGGTATCTAAAATCTATCAGAACAATGGAGATAATAGCTTTATTGAGCAAACAGGGATTAACCTGCAAAAATTATCCTTGGCTTCAGCAGATTGGGGAGACTATGACAACGATGGTTTTTTGGATATCATAATGGCAGGACGAACAGAAAATTTAGAGCTTTTAACAATTATTTACCACAACAATGGGGACAATACTTTTACCAAATATACTGACATAATAATTGGAATACACTCTGGAACAGTTAAATGGGGAGATTACAATACTGATGGTAAATTAGATTTTATTATTTCAGGTCGTTTTCAAGATGGAGCAGAGATAACAAAAGTTTATAAGAATATTATTAATACTGAGAGCAATAGCATGGTACAGTCTGTATCGCAAGTAGAAACAACAAACAATGTCCCTCCTAATATGGTTACATCCACGAGCAGCGAAGTTTCAGAAAATACGGTTTTCCTAAAGTGGCTGCCTACTACTGACGACCATACCCCCTCAAAAAGTTTGAGCTATAATGTAAGGGTAGGTACATCACCAGGAAGTAACGATATTGTCAGCAGTTGTTCCGATACCAGCGGGTATTTTAGGCTGGCACAAATGGGCAATGCCCAGCTCGACACCTTTTTTATTTTAAAAGAATTAGCAATTGGCACCTACTATTGGAGCGTGCAGGCCATCGACAACAGCTTTAAAGGCGGGGCGTTTAGCCAGGAAGATAGCTTTACAATTGAAGCTGTTAGTGTAGTAGTTTCCTCTTATGATTCGGAAGTTGCTGTTTTTCCTAATCCAACGAATGGATATATACAGATAACAGGCATGGAAAATAGCTATGGTTTAAACTACCGGATATTAAACTTAACGGGACAAATAGTACAGCAGGGTTCTGTAAATGCCGGAAACATTCAAATGCAAGTTAATCCCGGATTATATATTTTAAACTTGACACAAGATAATAATGTGATTCATTGTTTGAAAATAATAGTTAAATGATTTATAGGCAATAAATTACGCCACACAACACGCCATAAAAACAAAGCGGGGCGGGCATTTGCTGTGATTAGTAAATTAAAAAATATTAACAGGCTACGGGCTGATAATCTTGTCGGGTTAACTCCCGCTCAATTTTTATGGCGGAACCGTTAGCGGTAAGCTGATTTGACATCCTCAAAATTGATAAATAATAAATTGATAAAATATGCCAACAATATTTACAAGCAAAGATTTAAAATTCAAAGAAGATAAATTATCAATAGAGAATTTTAAAATTCAGACAGCTTCTCCTAGATTATCAGAATTTGTTAAATCTGAGCATTTAATTTTCGATATAAGATTACTTAATCCTGATCAATTTTCATTTCCATTTCATTTTCATAGACAAGCCGAAGAATTAATGTTTATAATTTCAGGTTCATTGACAATGAGAACACCAAAAGGATTTCAAATATTAAATCAAGGTGATACAATTTTTTTTGAAATGGGAGATTCTGGATCACATCAATTATATAATCATACACAGATACCATGTACTTATCTAGATATCAAAACGATAAAAGATAATGATATTTGTGAATATCCTGATTCAGGTAAAGTAAATATTTCTGCACATAGAGAAGTTTTTGAAAATAAATCACAAGTTGATTATTTCAAAGGAGAAGAAAATATAAAACAGAGATGGAATGAATTAATAAATAAAAATAAATAACAGCCAACCGCTACAGTACATATTGCAGGGCGGGGTTCGGTGGTACGCCAACTGTGGATTCTCGTTTCGCAGTTCCGTGTCCTTCGGACAGGAACGCTCTCCGAAATCCGCAACGACAACATGTACCAACCGTTGTATGCGATTTTGAAAATCGAATATCGTGGTAAATCTAAAACTAAAATATTATGACTTCAAAATCCAATATTGATAATAAAAAGAGATATAAGGCTAGCAATTATCAAACATACAATGACAAGGTGTTAGACACATATGATAATTGTATCTGGATTCCTATCTTTAAACTTAAAGAGATTGACCAAAGTGTTGTTCAAGAATTACAGGATGATTTAGATAAAATTCACATTTTAGACATTGGGTGTGCAACTGGAAGACTTCTTGAAACCCTATCTCTTGCAGGAGCAAAAAACTTATACGGTACTGATATTGCCCCGAATATTTTAGAGAAAGTCAAGGATAAAGCAAAAAAACAAAATATACATATTGACCTTAAAGTTGCTGATTCCGAAGTTAATATTCCTTGGGCTGACAATACATTTGATGCTATTTCATTGACTGGAGTTTATCATCATTTTATAAACCCAGATAAAGCATTATGTGAAATGTATAGAGTTCTAAAAAAAAATGGAAGACTTATTATAATTGAACCTCGATTTCCAATAATAGTTCGTCAGGTTCTTAATTTATATCTGACATTTTTTATGCATGAAGGAGACCACAAATTCTATTCTCCTAAAAAAATAACTAAGGTATCAGAATCAGTCGGTTTCAGAGAGGATAAGAAATCCCAAAATATTGCAAGATTTATGTTTAAAACAGTGTATCTGAAATGAAAAGCTTTAAAAAATTAAAAACTGCACTTCTGGTTTTATTCATCTTCCTGATCGCACTTACGAGTTACGGGCAGCACTTGCCATTGTTGAAGATCAGCAACGATAGTCGCTATCTTGTGACTGAAAAAGATAAACCGTTTTTTTGGCTGGGCGGAACTGCCTGGGAATTGATTCACCGACTGGACCGGGAAGAAATAGACAAATACCTGGGCGATAGAGCCAATAAAGGATTTACGGTAATACAAACCGTTGTTCTTGCCGAACTGGACGGCCTGAATACTTCTAATGCGTATGGTAAAACGCCGCTATTAAACAATGATCCGACGAAATTAAATGAGCAATACTTTAAGCACGTTGATTATGTTGTTGAAAAAGCAAATGAACTGGGACTTTACATTGCTTTGCTGCCAACCTGGGGCGATAAGTTTAATAAGAAATGGGGAGTTGGTCCCGAAATTTTTAATCCTAAAAATGCACACACATACGGAAAAATCCTGGCAAAAAGATACCTCAACAATACAAACCTGATATGGGTGCTTGGAGGTGACCGGCCGCTTGAAACAGAAGGACATTATCAGATAATACGTGCAATGGCGCAAGGTATAAGAGAAGTGGATGAGAAGCACCTGATCACTTATCATCCGGTTGGAGCTAAAAAAGCCACCGATTTTCTGGATGATCGCTGGCTTGACCTTGACATGTTCCAGAGTGGACACAGCAGAACCGCCAAAGAGTATTCGTACGTGTTTGAGAGTAAAAAGACATCCAGAACACGTCCGGTAATTAACGGCGAAGCCAGGTACGAAAACATACCGGATCGGTTTTGGGAGGAAGAAGCCTATGGCTGGCTCGACGATGCCGATGTGCGCGTTTCGGCCTATTGGAGTATAATTGCCGGTGCAGCAGGATACACTTACGGTTGTAACGACATCTGGCAAATGTACGACATCAGCAAAGAACCGGTAATCAGTGCACGAACGGATTGGCAGGCGGCACTTCAGCTTCCGGGCTCCACTCAAATGGGGTACATGAAAAAGATATTTGAGCAATTGCCCTGGCAAAAGATGGAAGTCGATCAGTCATTGATACTAAATGATAACCTTGAGGATGAATCCTATATTCTTTGCGCAGTGGGTACTCACAAGAAGTTTGCTGTGGCCTATACTCCCAATGGTACACCGATAAATGCAAACGTATCAAAAATAGATTCCGAAAGAATAAACGCCTGGTGGTTTAATCCGCGGAGCGGAAAAGTAAAACACATCGGTAATTTTGATACGAATGTAGCTCGCGAGTTTAAACCGTGGGCGAGTGGATGGGGAAGTGATTTTTTATTGATACTGACTTCCCAAGATTCTGAGGTTAATTTTAATGAAATGACGAAGTAAACTTGAACAATTCAGGAAAAATAACACGGTTAGCCACATCAGAGGAGTTTGACCGATTAAAAAGCACTGTGGTTGACCGACAAGTAACAATTGCTTTAAACTAACTAATGAAATTACCGCTGTTTAAAATGAAGTACACCATAGCCTTATTTACACTTATTTTGATTTGTAATGTATTAAGGGGTCAGCAAAATGATACATTGATTTTACATCAGGCCATTTCAAAATATGATACAATGGTGTATACGCGGATAATCCGGCTGGAGAAAGATGACAGCTTATATTATGTGGAAGATTATTTCCAGAACGGGCAAATTCAAATGAAAGGGACCTACAGTGAATTGGATAAAATCAGGAAAGAAAAGTATTGGTGCAATTATAAAACAAATACCAAACAAGGGCTTTTTCAAACGTGGTATGAAAATGGAAATCCAGAATGTAAGTACAATTATCTGGATGGAAAGAAAAACGGACTTTGTGAGGAATTCTATTCAAACGGACAAATCAGCGACAGAGGCTACTGGATCCCGGGCGAGAGCAAAGGAAATACGCGCGGAATGCGGCACGGTAATTTTAAAGGTTGGTCGGAAGATGGAGAATTACTTTACGATTTTGATTACGACCATGGATTAAAGATAAATCCTGTTGATACCAACTATCAGTATTTGCTTTATACACCTTCAGATTATAAAACAGACACATTGAAAAACTATCCTTTGATTATTTATTTGCATGGAGGGTCACACCGGGGAACAGATTTAAATAAATTATATGCTTATGGGATACCCGATCAAATTTATCGGGGCAGGGAATTTCCTTTTATTATAGCTGCACCTCAATGCCCGGTTCTGATTCGCTGGTCGACTGACAACTGGTTCGAGAATCTTTTTGATGAAATATGCACCAAATACAGGGTAGATACGAACAGAGTATATTTAACCGGTGTTAGTCTGGGAGGATCAGGAACATGGTATCTTGCCATAAAATATCCCGAAAAATTTGCAGCAATTGCACCGATTAGCGGCTTTACCAGCCACATCGATTATATGTATAAAAACTCCAATCGTTTGACTGATATTCCGATTTGGGCATTTCACGGAGCAGTTGACGAAACTGTTCCTGTTGAAGAAACGGATAGAATGATTGAATTGCTAAAAGGTAAAAACGGTCATTTAAAATACACAAGAATGCCGGATATCGGACACTGGATTCAATGGTTGGTATATCCCGGGCAGGAATTATATGATTGGTTCTTAAAGTACGACAAACAAGGCAAAGAATAATCTAAATACAGAGTAGTCAAAACTTCTAAAGTTTCAATTCCTCCAGCATTTCAATGTATTGCTGAATACCGTTCAGAATCTCGCTTTTATAAATGTATTCGTCGGCAGTGTGTGAACGCGCCGAATCGCCGGGGCCCATTTTTACCGATGGAAAGGCCATGATCGCCTGATCAGAAGTGGTTGGCGATCCGTAAATTTTTAGTCCCCTGTTTTTGGCAATTTGTGCAAAAGGATGCTCTTCGCTGATCCCCGAGGAATTTAAACGCACAGAACGTGGTTTAACATCCGACTCCAGCAGCTCGTCGATAATCCTTGCGGCTTCTTTGTTGGTATAAAACTCATTGGTTCTTACATCGGCCACAAAATGACAGATATCGGGTACCACATTGTGTTGGGTTCCTGCTTCGATTTGTGTCACCGAAATTTTTACTTTCCCCAACACTTTCGAAACTTTTTCGAACTCAAAATTCCGAAGTTTCTCAATGTCGACGAGCGCTTTGTACAATGCATTTTCTCCCTCTTCGCGCGCTGCATGCCCCGATTTCCCGTGGGCATAACAATCGATAACCAGCAAGCCTTTTTCTGCCATGGCCAGTTCCATTCGGGTGGGCTCGCCAACAATGGCAAAGTTTATCGGCGCGATCTCGGGCAACACAACTTCGAGTCCTCTTCGTCCCGAAATTTCTTCTTCAGCCGTAGCGGTAAAAACCACATTAAACGGAAGATCGCTGCGTTCGTAAAAATGAATGTAAGTGGCCAGCAAAGCTACCAGCGGGCCACCGGCGTCGTTGCTTCCCAGTCCATAAAGTTTGTCACCTTCTTCGATAGGCGAGAAGGGATCTTTGGTATAGCCTTTTGCCGGTTTTACGGTGTCGATGTGTGAATTCAGCAAAAGTGTCGGTTTGTCGGAGGTGAAATATTTGCAGTGCGACCAGGTGTTATTTTCCTTGGTTTTAAACGGAATGCCCTCCTCGCTCAGAAAATCGCGCATCAGGTTCGCCGCTTCCGATTCTTCTTTACTAAAGGAAGGAGTTGATATAAGGGACTTTAACAATTCAATGTACTTGCTCATAAATTATTCAATTGAGTGTGTAAAAGTGGTAAAATTTTGCTATTTCTGAAATACTTCTTTCTTCAAGTTTATATCATTTGCTCATGCCTGTAACATTCTGTCTGTTATATTTGTTGCTTCTTAAAAATTTGGAACATGCACGAAATTTTGTTTTGGATCATTATTGCGATCCTTGTACTTGATTTTTTATTCGAAAAATACCTCGATTACCTGAATACCACTCGTTGGAGCGATACTTTGCCCGAAGAGGTAAAAGGTATTTACGACGAGGAGAAATACAAAAAACAGCAGGCTTACACTGGCGAGAACCATCGATTTGGCATGTTGACCAGTAGCTTTAGCATGGCCATTACACTGGGCATGTTTCTTTTTTATGGTTTTGCACTGGTCGACGGATGGGTTTGGGACATTACTTCGAGCGCAATTCTGGCAGCCATCATCTTTTTCGGAATTCTGATGTTTGCCTCTGACCTGATCAATCTGCCATTTTCGGTTTACGATACCTTTAAAATTGAACAGAAATACGGTTTTAACACCACTACACCAAAAACCTTCATTTTCGATAAGCTAAAAGGCTGGGTAGTAAGTGCCGTTATCGGTGGAGGTTTGCTAGCCCTCATTATTTTTATTTACCAGAAAACCGGGAATATGTTCTGGATTTATTCCTGGATCGTGGTTTCAGTCTTTTCCATTTTTATGGCCATGTTTTATTCCAATCTGATTGTGCCCTTATTTAACAAGCAAACTCCGCTCGAAGACGGTGAGTTACGCGATGCCATCAGTGCGTTTTCAGAAAAAGTAGGATTTAAACTCGACAACATTTATGTGATTGATGGATCGAAACGCTCGACAAAGGCGAACGCCTATTTTACCGGGCTCGGGACGAAAAAGCGAATTGTATTGTATGATACGCTGATAAAAGACCTGAGTACCGAGGAAATCGTTGCCGTACTGGCCCATGAAATCGGCCACAACAAAAAGAAACACGTGATACAGGGTTTAATTATCGGCCTGGTGCAAACCGGTATTGTGCTGTTTATATTTGGATTGTTTATAGGAAATCCAGTGCTAAGTAAAGCCCTTGGTGTCGACGAGCCCAACTTTCATATCGGTCTGATTGCTTTCGGAGTTTTGTATTCGCCCATATCGTTTTTCACAGGAATCTTTATGAACATGCTGTCCCGGAAAAATGAATACGAAGCCGATCGTTTTGCAGCAGAGAATTATAAACCGGAAGCACTGGGCTCGGCCCTTAAAAAACTTTCGGTGAATAACCTGAGCAACCTTACTCCCCATAAATTGTACGTGTTTTTCCATTATTCGCATCCAACTTTGTTACAGCGGCTGGCACATTTAAAGCAGTTTGAATAGCGCAGAGTGTTGAAATTGAGTGCTTTTAGCTATTTTTGATCGTGGCAGAATTCAAAAAAAATACACAGTACTACAAATTTTCGATGTACGGGTTTCTGAAGAACCTTCGTTTCTTCGATGCCTTTTTTATTCTTTTCCTGGTCGGGAAGGGGCTGCCTTATACACAGATCGGGATTTTGTATGCCGTGCGCGAAATCGTGATCAACCTGCTGGAGGTGCCTTCAGGTTTTGTGGCCGATACTTACGGACGAAAAACTTCGTTGCTTGGTTCGTTCCTGGCCTACATCATTTCGTTCGGTATTTTTTACCTGTCGGGTAGTTTTGGCTTGTTCCTGGCCGCTTTTATTTTTTACGGCATTGGCGATGCGTTTCGTTCGGGTACCCACAAGGCCATGATCATGGATTACCTAAAGATCAATAACTGGGCAGACCAAAAGATCAACTATTACGGACACACGCGATCGTGGTCGCAAATGGGCTCGGCACTGTCGTCGCTTATTGCGGGTGTTCTGGTATATTACACCGGCAATTACACCAACATTTTTCTGTATTCAATAGTGCCTTATCTTGTTAATTTCGGACTGATCATTTCGTATCCGAATCAACTTAATTATTCGAGCGAAAACAACGGCAAAAAACGGTTCAACATTTCCGAAACGTTTAAATCTTTTTTCAAGGTAATTAAATACAAAAGCGTTATCCGTATCATAAATACCACGGCTGCGCATTCGGCTTACCTGAAAGCAGTAAAAGATTACATCCAGGTTTTAATGGTGCATGTTGTGGTTCTTGTGCCGCTGCTGAACAATGCAGATACCGAGAAGAAAAACGGTATTTTTATCGGGATCATTTATTCTGTGATCTACTTGCTTACTTCAAGGGCTTCAGCGGTTTCATCGCGCTTTGCAGTGAATAACAAAAGAAATATTGCTATCCTGACCTTACTGTTAGGTTTTGCGCTTGGAGCCATCAGCGGAGTATTTTACATTTCAGAGATCTGGGTGCCTGCATTGCTCGCTTTCGTTGGCATTTATATTGTCGAGAATATTCGGAAACCAATACTTACGGGTTATATTGCCGACGAGGTGCCCAATAGTATTCTGGCGTCGGTTATCTCGGCACAATCACTTCTTAAAACCATTATGACAGCTTCCATTGCCGTGGTTTTTGGTTTCCTGGCCGATCATTTTAATATTGGGATTGCATTTATTGCGATATCGGTTATTCTGGCTGTTATTTCTCTGATACTGCGCATTTTCTTTAAAAATGGCCTTGAGCAGGCTGCTGAAAATCATTAATCATGCAATCTCTTTTGGATTTCCGGAATAAGGAGTAATTACATTAACATTTCATTTAATACTTTTTGGTGTTCTAATATTCCGCTTTTTCATATCTTGTAGAAAACGAGTTAATTGAATGACAAGCTATGGAAGAGTTTCATATTGATATTTTGAATATTTCAGCAGTATTACTTGCTGCTTATTTTGGCGGTGTTGCTATCCGGAAGATTGGTTATCCGGCTATTCTTGGCGAACTGCTGATCGGTATTCTCTTTGGGCCCGCCATTCTGGGGTGGCTCGAATACACCGAATCCATCAAGGTACTGGCCGAGATCGGTATTGTTTTGCTGATGGTTTACATTGGAATGGAAATCGATTTCCGGGATCTGAAAAAAGCCTCCTGGCCCGGTTTGCTGGCAGCCTTTGGTGGGTTTTTTGTCCCGTTTTTCCTTGGATATTTTGCCATCATCTGGTCGGGAGGGACACCCATTTCCGGTTTGTTTGTGGCCATTGCCATTGGTGTAACTTCGCTGGCCACCAAAAGCCGTATTCTTATCGATCTGAAACTATTAAACACCCGCATTGCCTATGTGTTAATGGCAGGGGCATTGATCTCCGATACGCTGGCGCTGGTCATCTTTTCGGGCATAACCAATTTTGCCGAAACCAGCGTGGTAAATATTCGCGAGCTGTTGATCATCGGTAGTAAAATCCTTCTGTTTTTTGGTGTTACCATATCTATTGGAGTATTTGTTTTGCCTCGTCTGGGGAAATACATATCACGTTCGGGAATCAAAAACAGCACGGCTTATTTTACTCTTATACTAATTGTGGCATTTGGATACTGCGAACTGGCCGAATTGGCAGGAATGCACAGTATTCTTGGGGCTTTTATGGCCGGATTATTTATTAAAGGCAACCTTTTCCCGAAAAACATTTCCAAAGAACTGAACAAAGCTTTTTACGACGTTTCCATCGGTTTTATGGCCCCGATATTTTTCGTATCCGCCGGTTTCTTTGTCGATGTAACGGTTTTTCAGACAGATCTGGGTTTGCTTATCCTAATCACTTTTCTGGCTATTGTTGGAAAAATTGTGGGAACAGCCTTGTTTTATCTGCCTTCAAAAAACGGCTGGCGCGAAGGAATAACGATCGGAACGGGAATGAACGGCAGGGGAGCGGTTGAAATTATTATCGCCGAGATCGGATTAGAAATGGGGATCATTGATAAAACCATCTTTTCCATCCTGGTATTTATGGCCATTTTTACCACACTAACGGTTCCTGTATTTCTGAGTTGGACGACCAAATGGCTTCGGAAACATGGCGAACTGGTTTATATGGACGAACGAAAAGGCATACTTCTCCTGGGAGTCAACCAACTTAGCCTTATTATTGCGAAATACTTTAAAGATCAGGCACCTGTTACACTGGTCGACAATAATCGGGGAATGGCTGAAATGGCTGAAAAGTCGGGATTCAAGAGTATATATGGCAATGTCTTGAACGAAGAGGTTTGGGAAGAGTTAAAACCCGATAACCAATCCACTTTTATAGCGCTAACCACTAATGCAGAAGTGAATCTTTCCGCTGCTAAAATTGCCGGCGGCTCTTTTCTCATACCGGAGATTTCGGTGGCAGCTTCATCCGAAAAAACTGTTGAGCAGGAGTCGGGCGTGAAATACTTCTCTAACACATCTGTACTCAATGATGAATGGTTACAACTCGCAAATACTGACCAGGTAAAAGAAGAAAGTTATGTTGTAAAAGAACAAATGGATAGCACTACGTGGATGAAGACCAACAAAATTGACACAATAAAGTCATTGCCCGTTCTTATTCAAGACAAGGAAGGAGATTACAGGCTGTTCCATTCCGAAAGCACGCTTGAAGAGGGAGAAACAGTAGTTATGTTTTCTAAATCAAAGTCATAACGAAAATTTCTTTATCTTTTACAGAAAGAAATTGCAATATGAAGATCGAAGCCAGCTCGCCTGACGAATACATTTCGAAACTTCCCGAAGAAAGGCAGAAGCCGGTGCAGCAACTCAGGGAAGCCATTCAGAAAAATATACCTGATGGTTTTGAAGAAACAATGAGTTACGGAATGATCGGTTTTGTGGTGCCACACAAACTTTATCCGGCCGGTTACCATGTCGATCCGAAACTGCCTTTGCCATTTATAAATATAGCCTCGCAAAAGAATTTTATAGCTTTGTATCACAGCGGAATTTATGCCGACCCGGAAATTCACGACTGGTTTATTGGTGAATATCCGAAACATTGTAAAACCAAACTGGATATGGGAAAGAGTTGTATTCGCTTTAAGAAGATCGACAAGATTCCGTATGAGTTAATCGGCGAACTGGCAAGACAGCTTAAACCAGAACAATGGATAAATATTTATGAGAAAACCATAAAACGATAGACTTCATTCAACTAAACCAACAACTTCGATGTCATGAGCAAAATTATACAACCGATCCTAATGCTCTTTTTTCTTGTCATTTACCAGGGATTGCTTTTTGCACAGGAACAAAATCGTCCAAATATCATTCTGATCATGACCGACGACCAAGGGTATGGCGACATGGGATTTACCGGAAATCCACACATAAAAACAACCGTACTCGATCGCTTTGCTGAAGAAAGTATCTGCTTCGATAATTTTTATGTCTCGCCGGTTTGTGCGCCAACCCGGTCGAGTCTGATGACCGGGCGTTTCAGCCTGAGAACGGGAGTAAGAGATACCTACAACGGTGGAGCAATAATGGCAAGCTCTGAAATTACTATTGCCGAAATGCTCAAAGAAGCAGGATACAAAACCGGCATTTTTGGCAAGTGGCATCTTGGTGACAACTATCCGTCTCGTCCCGGCGATCAGGGTTTCGATGAATCGGTTTATCACCTGTCAGGTGGAATGGGGCAGGTAGGCGATATCACAACCTGGTTTCGCGGCGATAGCAGTTATTTCGATCCTGTACTTTGGCACAACGGCACGCAGCAGGCATATTCTGGTTATTGTACGGATATTTTTACCGATGAAGCGTTAAGGTTTATTAGCACGAATAAAGACCAACCATTCTTTTGTTATATCGCTTATAATGCACCTCACACTCCCTTACAGGTTCCTGAAAAGTACTACAAAATGTATAAGGACATTGATCCGTCAGCAGGATTTGAAAATGATGACCGGCCTTTTCCGGAAATGAGTGAAAAAGACAAGGAAGATGCCCGAAAAGTATATGCCATGATTTCAAATATCGATGACAACCTTGGAAGACTTTTAGGTCGGTTAAATGAACTGCAGCTTTCAGAAAATACGGTTGTTATTTTTATGACGGATAATGGTCCGCAACAGCGACGATATATTGCCGGTATGCGCGGAAGAAAGGGGAGTGTTTACCGGGGAGGAGTTCGGGTACCCTTATTTATCCATTATCCCGGATTACCGGAACCGAAACACATTTCTGCTACTGCAGCCCACATCGATATTTTACCTACAATAGCAGAAATGTGCCATGTGTCGCTGCCGCCAGAGAAGATAATCGATGGTAAAAGTTTACAGCCATTGCTTGAAGATTCAAACACGGATTGGGTGGAACGTCCGCTGTTTTTCTACTGGACACGTCGCTATCCCGAGTTATACAACAACATGGCGCTGCAAAATGGTAAATATAAGTTAGTAGGTATGACCTCTTTCGATGCACGTATCAGCGATTTTGAACTGTTCAACATAGAATCTGATCCTTACGAACAGAAGAATATAATTGAGGAAAATACAGAATTGGCAGCCGGATTAAAATCAGAGATGGACAGTATGTACCGTGAATTGATTGCGTCGGAGAATATTGTTAATCCACCGTTAATTGAAATTGGTAATCAGAATGAAAATCCGGTGATACTGAACCGTAACGATGCAGATGGAGAACGGGGAATATGGGCTCAGGAGGAAATTTTCGGGAAATGGAATGTAAAAGTCAATAAGGGGACGTATTCTGTTAAGATTAAATTCATAAAACCGGTAGAAGCAGGTGGTACAGTTTTGCTTGAAACGAATGGTATTGTTCATCGAAAAGTCATTACTGTAAACACCGACATTATTATAATGAACGATGTTGAATTGCCTGATCTGGAAGGAGAACTTATACCGACATATTTTATTAAGGGCAAAAAGATTTTTCCGTTTTGGGTGGAAATGGAAAAGCAGAATGATAAATGATTCATTCTGTACAATCATGCAGAACCTGTTGATTACAAAATTGCGGAACAAAAGATAATTCAAAGTGTTCTGATAATTGGAAAACATTTGTTATGAAATATTTAAAGACCGATAATTCAAAAACCACGCTGTTAATCCGAATCATGGTAGGAATCGTCTTTTTTTCCGAAGGCGTTCAAAAGTTTTTATTTCCGGCACTGAGAGGAGCCGGTCGTTTTGAGAGTATTGGTTTACCATCGCCTGAATTTCTGGGGTATTTTGTAGGAGGTTTTGAAGTCATTTGCGGCCTGCTCATTTTAATTGGTTTATTTACCCGCTATGCAGCCATACCCCTGATAACCATTATGATTGTGGCTATCAGCTCCACTAAAATTCCAATTTTACTGAACGATGGATTCTGGCAAATGATGCACGCTGCCCGAACCGATTTTTCGATGTTGCTCGGAAGCATATTTTTGCTGATCAGAGGAGGTGGGCATTGGTCTGTCGACCGTCGCTTTTTCAAACAATAATCGAATTCAATTTCTGTGACTTCCGCGATAATATTAATTTTAGCGTCCAAATATACTTCCGACTTCATTCTTCGGACTTCTAACATTTCAGTATGAAAGCAGAGATTATCACCATTGGCGATGAAATATTAATCGGGCAGATCGTGGATACCAATTCGGCCTGGATTGGTGAACAATTCAACATGAATGGAATCGAGATTTACCAGATCACTTCGGTGCACGACGATCACGATCATATTTTGGAGGCGATGAGAAATGCAGAGAAAAACGCCGATCTGGTAGTGATTACTGGTGGTTTGGGACCTACCAAAGATGACATTACCAAGCATGCGCTTTGTGACTATTTTGATACGGAACTGGAATTTCATCAGCCAACTCTCGATCACATCATCAAGCGTTTCAGGTTACGGGACATTGATATGAACAAACTCAACCGAGATCAGGCGCTGATTCCAGCTTCTTGTACAATATTGCACAACAAACTGGGGACAGCTCCCGGAATGTTGTTCGAAAAGAACGACACCATCTTTGTATCGATGCCGGGCGTACCTTTCGAAATGAAATACCTGGTTGAGCACGAACTCTTGCCTCGTTTGCGCGAAACCTGTAAAACAAAAGCCATTTACCACAAAACGGTTTTGACACAAGGCCTGCCCGAATCGATGTTAGCGGAGCGAATTGCCGGTTGGGAAGATGCATTGCCAAAACACATTAAGCTGGCTTATTTGCCCAATCCAATGGCTGTGAGATTACGCTTGTCGGCCATGGGAAAAGATGTGGAAACACTTAAAGAAGAAGTGGAACGTGAAATTGTCAAACTGCTAAAAATCATTCCCGAAAGCGTTTTTGGTTTCAATACAGAAACATTAGCCGAAGTAATTGGGAGAATGCTGGTTGAAAAAGGTAAAACCATGGCTGTTGCCGAGAGTTGCACCGGTGGTTATATTTCACACTTGGTAACGGAAGTCGCCGGTTGTTCGGAATACTACCAGGGAGGTGTAACATCGTATTCAAATGAAGCAAAAAAGAATGTTCTGGGGGTGAGTGAAGAATCGCTTGAAAACTTTGGTGCAGTAAGCGAGCAGGTGGCGCTTGAAATGGTGAATGGTATAAAAAGCGTTTTGAATGCCGATTATGCCATTGCTACTACAGGAATCGCCGGACCGACCGGAGGCACTGAAGAAAAGCCCGTTGGTATAGTGTGGATTGCAATATCGGGACCAAATAAAACTTTTGCCAAAAGATATGTTTTTGTAGGTGATCATCGTACAAGAAACATTGTGCGTTCTAGCCAGACTGCGCTGCAAATGTTGCGGAGAATGGTACTGGAAGACTTTTTTGATAAACTATAGTTCTGAAGGGGAGATGGCGCCGAAGTTTCAATAATTCTTCTGTCATCAATAAAGAGGCACGACCGAGGAATCTGTTTCACTTTTCATAACCCGACGCTCATAGCTATATTTAATAGCTTTTAACAACTTCCTACCTACTTTTGCGTTTCTATATTGTATTTTTGAAACAAACATTTTTCCATGAAAAGAGTAATAACAATTGTTCTGATAATAGTAGTAATTCTAATAGCTGCGGTGGTAGCCATTCCTGTATTTTTTAAACAAAATATGCTCGATTATGCCCGCAACACACTTAACAAGCAACTAAATGCACAGGTAGAAGTAGCAGATCTGAAATTGTCGCTTTTCAGAAGTTTTCCAAAGGTGAGCCTGCAACTCGAAGGTGTTGTCATCAGCGGAAAAGGAACATTTGAAAACGATACTTTGGTTCAGTTGAGAAGCCTGCGAACAAGTACAACTTTAAAATCAGTATTGCACCCATCGAACATGGCGATTGAGGAAATTGTGGTGGACAATGCCCGTGTGAATTTACTGGTGGCCGAAAACGGAGAAGTAAACTGGGACATTGAAAAACCTAAATCAAAAACGAAGGAAAACAATAAACCGGACAGCGCAGAAGAAGATGATTTTCACTTGCAGCTCGATAAAATTGAAATCAGAAACGTTTCGATGGTTTACGACGACCAAATGACGAATATGAAACTCACGCTTGATGATATTGATTTCGATGTTTCGGGAGAAATGTTTGGGGCATCGACGCAACTTAAAACCAAAGGTGGAATAAATGAATTATCGCTGAGTTACGATGACGTAAATTACATATCGAAAACCAAATTAAGTACCACAACCTTGCTCAATGTAAATTTCGAAACGATGACCTTTACCATCGGTGAAAATGAACTGCTGATCAATCGACTGCCGCTACAACTTACTGGAAATATAAGCATGCCAAACGATTCCATTCAATTCGATTTGGGCATTCAAACCAATTCCTCCGATTTCGAGAATTTTCTGGCACTTGTTCCACCGGTTTACGAATCCTACCTGAAAGAAATAACAACCAGTGGTTCGGCTACTATCAACGGCATTGTAAAAGGTTTCTACTTTCAAGACAGTTACCCTGCCTTCAATCTGAATGCAAGTATTGATAAAGGTAACTTTCAATATGCCGAAATGCCTGAAGAAATAAAGAATATTCGGGCGAAAGTAAATATCGTAAAACCGCAGGGCGATCTCGATCTGACTGAAATTAAGGTGGATGACACTCATGCCGAAATCAGGAACAACCCGGTGGACTTAATTATTAAATTGACACAACCGGTCAGCGACCCGTATTTTGATGCTGCATTTGTTGGGAAAATCAACCTGACACATTTAAAAAATGCACTGCCACTCGACAGTGTGAACATGTCGGGGATTATCGATGCCAACATTATGGCCAAAGGGCGTTATTCGGCGATTGAGAAAGAAGCTTATGAAAAGATACAGACAGATGGTGCCGTATTGCTTAACGATTTCGTCTATCAGTCGGCCGGACTTACAAAAGAAATTCAAGTTCCGCAGGGGCAGATGAATTTTACGCCCAAACAGATCAACCTCAGCAAATTTCAGATGTTGATTGGGGCGAGCGATTTTAATTTGTCAGGAGCCGTCAGCGATTATTTGTCGTATTTATTTAGCGAAGGAACCCTGAACGGCAATTTACAACTGAACTCGCAACATGCCAATCTGAACGAACTGCTGCGATTGCAGGTGAGCGATGACAAAACACCGGAAAAAACGGATGAAGAGGTACTTGCTTTCAGTGTACCACCGCGTATTAATTTCAGGCTGAGATCGAACATAAAAACAGCACTTATTAACCGAATTACCATTCGTGATATTAATGGATTAATCGTGGCTGCCAACGAAAAACTCACCCTCGAAAATCTGGATATGGACATGTTGCAGGGGCAATTGAAAATGAATGGCTCTTACCAGAATACGTCAAATAATCAACCGATTTTCGACTTTGGTTTCGACATTAGTAAAATAGATATCCCTACCATCTACAATACCCTGGCGGGAATTCAGAAGATGATGCCGATGACGGGTAATTCAAGTGGTAAAATCAGTTCCGATCTTGGTATAAAGGGAAGGTTAAATCCGCAGCTTGGATTGATTGCTTCGTCGATAAACGGCAAAGGAACATTCAGTACCAGTAACCTCGAGATCATGAATTCACCGGTATTTAATCAATTGAGCGGGATACTGAAAAAAGAAAAACTTCGCGACATTAAAGTGGATGATTTTATGGCCCACATTAATATAGAGAATGGAAACCTGCTTCTGAAACCATTTACAACCAAAGTTATCGGGCAGGAGACTACCGTTGAAGGACGTTTGAACACGGAGAGTCTGATTGACATGAAACTGGATTTCCTGGTGCAGCGCGATGCGTTTGGCCCCGATATTCAAAAAGTGCTGGGCGTGATTCCCGGAAACGAGAAAATAAAAATATTACCTGCCCGGGTAAACATCAGTGGTCCGGTTGGCGATCCGCAGGTGAAACCCGATCTTTCGGTGACTACAAAAGCAGTTGCCGATGCTACAAAAGACGATGTGAAAAATTCGCTTGATAAATTGGGAAAAGGAATTCTAAAACTGTTTGAAAAATAGAAGTTTCCAGATTCTGCCGGGACTTATTGCTCAACAATATATTTTTTCTGAGTGCTACAAAAATAAAAATGCGTATTTTTCGAACTGATTAAACAAGCAGCACCCATCAGTTTTCAGGATTTATGCAAAGACAAGTAGTGGTAATAACAGGAGCTTCGTCAGGAATAGGTAAAGCTTTAGCAGAAAAATATGCAGCCGAAGGTTTTGACCTTGTTCTTGGAGCTCGTCGACTTGATCGTCTGGAAGCACTTCAAAAGAAGTTAGACAAGGTTGAGGTCCTGGCTGTTAAAACTGATGTTACCAAAGAAACGGATTGCAAAAATCTCATCGATAAAGCCATCGATAGATTCGGAAAAATCAATATTCTGATCAATAATGCCGGTATTTCTATGCGGGCATCGCTCGAAGATGTTGAAGTCAGCGTTCTTCATCAGTTGATGGATGTGAACTACTGGGGAACTGTGTACTGCACCAAATTCGCGTTGCCACACATTCTGAAAGAAAAAGGATCGATCGTTGGTGTGATCTCGACCGGTGGATATATCGGGCTTCCCGGACGAACCGGATACTCCGGTTCTAAGTTTGCCGTTCGTGGTTTTCTGGATACAGTGCGTATTGAATACCTGCATTCTGGATTGCATGTTTTAGTTGCTGCACCCGGTTTTACAGCTTCCGAAATTCGAAAAACAGCACTCACCAAAGATGGCAGCCAGCAGGGTGAGACACCACGTAACGAGAATAAAATGATGTCGGCCGAACGTTGTGCGAGTATCATGTACCGGGCCATAAAAAACCGACGCCGGAAAATGATCATTTCTTTTTGGGACGGAAAATTCGTGGTGCTGATTGCCAAACTCTGGGCCTGGCTCATCGATCAGGTGCTTTACCAGGTGTTTAAAAACGAACCCGACTCCCCGTTAAAATAATAGTGAAAATAATCAGGCAGTAACCTCATTGAAAATCGTGTGCGCCAGAAATACGATCACAAATACCACAATTCCTGCACCTGCCAGTCGGTTGAACCACAGTAAGAATTTAATGCTGAAACGGTTTCTCAGCTTGTCCATTATCCAAGTTACAAAGAACCACCACAACATTTCTCCGGTAATAAATCCGAATAATATAAAACCTGCCATTATTGGTTTTTGAATGGTTAAGGCGATGCCAAAACCAGAAAATATGGCCAGATGCCAGAACATGATATATGGATTTGAAAGAGCCACCATAAATGTGCTGCCCAGGTATTTTGCCGGTGAACCGGTATTGTTAAGTTTTTTTGCCGATTGACGTTCGGGATGCGAAAGAAAGATTACGATTCCGAGGACGATTAGTATTACTGCCCCGGCCAGTTTGAACCACAACTCGTGCTGCCTGATTATCCCTAAAATCAGGGCCATGCCAAAACCGGTAAGCGAAGCGTAAATGGTATCGGATAAAACTACACCAATCGCCGAGTAAAATCCGGTCTTTCGGTTATGATTCAGGGTGCGTTGAATCACCAGGATTCCTAACGGTCCTAAGGGAAGAATGGCCAAAATACCAATGAGAATGCCTATTGCCCAATACTGTAAAAACATGCTGCAAATATAATTTATTCAGTCGTTTTGCAAACGAAGCAAATATTAAAATACGGCTATTAGTTTGGCAGCCGGATACCAGATATTGGATTCTGGATTCCGGATCCTAGCTCAATGTGTTTCTAAATCTTTTAAGGATTCACAAATACAATCTTCATTTTTCAATCCTTCCATCTCTTAATCACTAATAATGGGGTAATATTGTCAGCCTTTCGGTTCGAATGGCAGCTTTATCACCGAAAAATCTTTTTTGGATTGTTTTTTGAGTTTCTATAGGGAGTGACTTAAATTTGATAATATGACCGAAAAGGAACAAAATATACAATACACAACAATTAGTAAACATCTTACCGAACGGCGCTTAAAACCGGCATTCGATCACCTCGAAATTCTGATTAAAGAAAGTGAGCAGCCTTTGTTTCTGGATGAATGGCGAAACCTTGAACAGACTTACAGCTACATGTTAAAATATACTGTTGAAGGCATACGCGATCCGGAACGGCAAAAAGTTTACCGCTCGCTCATTGTTTCAGCTTTTAATCTGCTGGACCAGGTCTATGACGGTTCCCGTAAAAAGTTTTCGTCTTCGCTGGAATACGAAAAGATGAGAATGCAAAAAGATCAGATCGATCTTTCGGCGTATTTATCCGATTTGGAGCATTATGAGTTTGAGGATGACCTGAATTCTTTGCTCGAAGAAGTGGAGGTGGAGCGCCATAAGCGAGCGGAAGGAGCTTCAGAACTGCAGCAGAAGATAGTGAACTTATTCAACCACATTTGGTTATCGAACAAGTTGAATGCTGAAGAAAGTGATTTTATAGCCGGCTTTTATCAGAGTAATTTAATCGCTGTGCCTTATAAATCGTTTATTACGTCGGCTTTAATGCTGAGTTTGATTCGCTATTTCGATGTGACGAAATTTGCCTTGCTTTTTGATGCATACAAGAATGAATTTCCTGAGATCAGCCAGCGGGCTTTGGTCGCACTTTTGGTGGCATTTTACAAGTACGACGATCGCATCGAGTATTATCCCGAGATTCCAGGGCGTTTAGCATTACTCAATGAAGATCCTGAATTTAAGCGGAACCTTGAAACCGTTATTATTCAGTTTATCCAAAGTAAAGAAACTGAAAAGATCCAGAAAAAGATTACGGATGAGATCATTCCTGAAATGATCAAAATAAGTCCAAATCTGAAGGATAAGATCAATCTTGATAGTTTGATGGATGACAGTTTAGGAGAAGATGAAAATCCAGAGTGGGAGAAGATTTTTAAAGATGCACCGGGGCTGATGAACAAGATGGAAGAATTCTCGGAAATGCAGATGGAAGGTGCCGATGTGTTTATGAGTTCGTTCTCGATGTTAAAAATGTTCCCGTTCTTTAATGAATTCAGCAATTGGTTTATGCCCTTCTTTGCATCGAATCCGGCGATTAGCAGAACGCTCGACCTGAAAGATGATGTAAATTCCCGCTTCATTAAAGTTATTGATATGGCCCCCGTTTTGTGTAATTCCGATAAGTACTCGTTTTGTTTCAGTTTAAATAATTTACCGGCCGAAAACCGCGAATTTATGGCGGAAGGAATGAAAGCTGAGATGGATCAGTTCAAAGAATTGCAGGAAGATGAAGAATTGACCGAACCGGGCAAAAAAGCAGGATTCATATCGAATCAATTTATTCAGGATCTGTATCGGTTTTATAAACTCCATCCGCGTAAAGGCGGATTCGAAGATATCTTTTCGTGGCGATTCGACTTTCATAATAAAATAACGCTGGGTGAGATTTTAAAGGAAGATGACTCCATTTTGCGAAATATTGCCGAGTATTATTTCTCGAAAAACTATTACCAGGAGGCTGCCGAAGTTTTCGATTACCTGCTGAGGAACATTGAAAAGAGCGGGGAACTATACCAGAAATTGGGTTATTGCCACCAGCAACTTAACGATTTTGAAACGGCACTGGAAGCTTATAAAAAGGCCGAATTGTATGAACTGAATCGAAAATGGAACCTGAATAAAATTGCCTTGTGTTACCGTAATCTGAAGCAGCCTCAAAAAGCGCTTGAGTATTACCGCGAAGCTGAAACTCTTGACGAGGAGAATTTAAACATCCAGCTGAATATCGGTCACTGCCTACTTGAATTAGGAGAATATGAAGAGGCGCTGAAATCGTATTTTAAAGTGGAATACCTGGCACCCGGAAATAAAAAGGTGTGGCGCCCGATTGGTTGGTGCTCCTTCTTGGTGGGGAAAAAGAAACAGGCTGAGAACTATTTTCAAAAGCTTGTTGACGATGAGCCCAACAAGCACGACCTGATGAATATGGGACATGTGCAATGGAGCATAGGAAACCGAAAAAATGCGTTGGATTTTTATAAAAAGTCGATTACACAAACCGAATTTACCGAGCAGGAGTTTTTTGAATTGTTTGAGGAAGACCTGTCACATTTGATCACCCAGGGCATCGATCGCGAGGATGTACCGATTATGCTCGATCAGCTTCGGTATTTTGTGGAAGAATAGGAGAGGGCAGCGGTAGTATTATTTTCGTATCCGCTTTCCTTGTTTTAGTTCTTTTTCAATGGCTTCGATCATTTTACCTGCTATGTCTTTATTTGAAGCGCCTTCAATTCCTTCGAGACCCGGCGAAGAATTCACTTCGAGCAGCAGTGGACCGTTATGGCCACGAATAATGTCAACACCGGCCACTTTCAGGTTCATGGTTTTTGCAGCCAAAATCGCAATCTTTCTTTCTTCGGGCGTAACTTTAATTAACTGAGCTGTACCACCCATATGAATGTTGGCCCGGAACTCCCCCGGTGCCGCAGTTCGCATGATGCTTTCAACCACTTTCCCGTTTACTACAAAGCACCGGATGTCTTTCCCGTCGGCTTCTTTTATAAACTCCTGAACCAGAATGTTGGCTTGCAAACTCTTAAATGCGTTAATCAAACTTTCAGCCGCCTTTTTGGTTTCGGCTAACACTACGCCTTTACCCTGCGTTCCTTCTAATAGCTTTACAATTAGCGGGGCGCCTCCAACCATTTTTATCAGATCGTTAGTGTCGAGTGGCGATTTTGCAAAACCGGTTGTGGGAATGGGCAATCCATTATTAATAAGCAATTGCAGTGCGTACAGTTTGTCGCGTGACTGACGAATGGCAGTAGCAGAGTTTAAGGCATAAACGCCCATCGCTTCGAAATGCTGGGTAAGTGCACTTCCGTAGAAAGTCATGCTGGGCCGAATACGCGGAATGATGGCGTCAAAATCGTCGAGTATGCGGCCACCACGATAGTGCATTTCCGGTGTACGTGCATCGAGTTTAATATAGCAGTCTTTAATATTCAGGAATTCCATATCATGACCGCGTTCCTCTCCGGCTTCCAAAATCCTTTTGTTGCTGTACAATTCGGGATTGCTGGCCAGCAGACCGATCTTCAAACCGGATGGTTTGATAATGTGAACTTTGTAAAAATTTTCGAGCATACTCGCCGATACTTCACCCAGTTTAAATGAAGCTTCGGGATCGACTAAAATCTTTCCCGACATGGCCTGGCGCCCCAATAGCATGCGGTAGCCCATTGAATCGCGGTTGGCGAGAGTAATTTCAATATCCCAGGTTGAAGTGGCCATACTAAGCGACGTTTTTATAACATAGCGTACCTCAACCAATCCACTCGAACTTTTTACTTTACGTTTATCGATTACGGGCGATTCGCAGTGAATGGTTGTTTTTCCGTCGTCCTGCAAGGGATGTACATCGTATCGTACCCACTGGTTACCGTCCTTTTTAAACGGAGTGATATTTACGGCATGCAAGGCTGAAGTTTTGGCTCCGGAGTCAACACGCACTTTTATGGCTTTTATTTTTAAATCGGGAAGTGAGCACCATTCTTCACTTCCAACTACTATCTTATTCACACTCATGTTCTCTTGATAAGAAAATGGAAACACATTTCCAACCAAATTTCTAAAATTTGCGGCGGCAAAGTAAATATTTAAACAGGAAATAATCCATTTTCAGAATAAATTTTCAATTAAGTTAAAATGACCGATTAACCGATACTTTTGTTCCTGTACAATATCATAATGACCGTGTCATTATTTTCTTCTTTTTAACTCAATAAACAAAAAAAAGGATGCCAGTTTCTGACATCCTAATACTCTGGTTAGTTTAGCTATAAGAAAATTACATATTTTCTGGTGCGACCGGGGCGGGTACCACATTTCTAATCGGTGGTATACTTTTCAGGTAAAGGAAAATGGCTTTCACATCTTCGTCCTTCAACTCGGTAAAGTTAAACCATGGCATAGGAGGTAACAACATGCGGCTACCTTCAATACCTTTAAATTTTCCTTCGGTAAGCGCACGTTTAAATTGTTCTTCAGTCCAGGTACCAATTCCGGTAACATCGGGTGTGAGATTGGCTGCGTAAGAAACTCCCCATGGACCGGCAGCAGCGGTGAGATCGGGATTAAATATTCCATAACCTTTGTTGGTTAGTGAAGTATCGGTAACCATAGGAGGATAATTAGCCTGAAATCCCGACAACATCAATTCAGGAATTATCTCAGGTCCGTTTGGTCCCATTGTCTTGGGGGAGTGGCAATCATGGCATCCCATACTTTTTACCAGGTATTCACCGTGCTTAACTAATTCGGCTTCCGAAAGCACTTTTTCTGCACCTTTATCTTTTGTGGATGAATTGTTGGTGCATGAAGAATTTAGAAGTGCTAATGCGAGGACGCCAAACACAAATAGAAATGTAAATTTTTTCATTTTGTGAAAATTTTGAATTATTTAAATGAATTAGTTGTTTGCTTTTCTGCTCAAATAGCTTGTCGATTTCTCGATATAATCAGCAAACTGATCCTGAAGTTTTTGGGCCGCTTCTTCCGAACCCTGCTGTTCTACAAAAACGTCCCACCATTTTACATCGTCGGGTGTGATTTTCCATTCCAGGTCGGATGGACCGCCAACCAATTTCCAAATGGCCATTGCGTCATATTCACCTGTCGACATCCAGTACAATTCGGGCCCCGGAGTTCCGGCTTCAACTCCCGCTGCTTCAAACTTTTTGATAATCTCCTGAACTTCTCCGACTTTTCCCTGCTCAAAATCAATAAGAACAACTTGGTACCACTCAACATTTTCAAATTTTACAGGTTTTATTTCATCCTGCGCCTTCACTGAGGTTACAATGAAAAACCCCAGAACAAATAATAAATTCCATTTTTTCATAAACTTACTTTTTAGTTAATGTATTGTAAAGCCTTCATATTTAACTAATTCGTTCAGTCGGATGATTTGTGGTTATGAAAGTTGGGGGAAATACTTAAAAAAGTTACGATTAATTTAGACTAATTCAAAATAGATGATTTGATTTTGTCATTTTCAGAAAAAGAGCTTGGTGGAAAATATGAAAGTAAAGGCCGCATTAAAAAACCCGGTTTTGACATCCTGATTTTTGATACAACCTCTTTACTAATGGAATCGGTTTTAACCTGCAAGAGTTGCAACCATCACAGCTTTAATAGTATGCATGCGATTTTCGGCCTGTTCGAATACCACCGAGGCAGCGCTTTCAAAAACTTCTTCGGTAACTTCCATGGCTTCAATGCCAAATTTCCGGAAGATTTCTTCACCAATTTTAGTTTCCCTGTTGTGGAAAGCCGGCAGACAATGCAGAAATTTTACATTTGAATTACCAGTTAATTCCATCGTTTTTTTATTGACTTGATAGGGAAGTAGCTGCTCGATTCGTTCGGCCCAAACTTCATCGGATTCGCCCATCGATACCCAAACATCGGTGTAAAGGAAATCGCAATCCTTGACGGCTTCAGCTACATTATCGGTAACCAAAATTTTGGCACCTGTTTCCATTGCTATTTCGCGGCACTGCTTCTGCAATTCTTCCGATGGCTGACAGGCTGGCGGAGCTGCAGCGCGAAAATCCATTCCGAGTTTGGCTGCACCTACCATCAGCGAATTTCCCATGTTGTTACGGGCATCGCCGAGGTAACAAAATTTAATTTCTGATAGCGGTTTGTGACAGTGTTCTTTCATGGTCAGGAAATCGGCCAGAATTTGTGTGGGGTGAAATTCATTGGTCAAACCGTTCCAAACCGGGACTTTTGAAAATTTGCCCAGTTCTTCCACAATGTACTGCCCAAAGCCACGATATTCAATGCCATCGTACATTCCGGCAAGAACACGTGCTGTATCTTTCATCGATTCTTTTTGTCCGATCTGCGATCCTGAAGGACCGAGATAAGTAACGTTGGCTCCCTGGTCATAAGCCGCCACCTCGAAAGCACAGCGTGTTCGTGTCGACGATTTTTCAAAGATCAGGGCAATGTTTTTCCCGGTCAGGTTCCTTTGCTCGCTGCCGAGGTATTTATCACTTTTTAGTTTTTCAGACAGATCAAGTAAATACCTGATTTCGTCGGGAGTAAAATCAAGTAACTTCAAAAAATTGCGGTTTTTAAGATTGATCATTTTATTCGTCTTTTATGGATTTCAGTTTTAATTTCTGGCGTCGATACTTTGTACCTACATATTGTCTTAATCATATTCCATGGTGATTTTTGAACCGAAAGAATGATCTTCGAGTTTTGTCGCCTCAGTAATCACACTCTTTTTTCCGCCTCGTTCTATAAAATTCAGGCAAGCTTTAATTTTTGGTTCCATGGTGCCTTCTGCAAAAGTACCATTTTCGAGGTGTTTTATCGTGTCGGTATAATTTAAAAACTCCAGTTTTTCCTGTGTTGGCAGGCCATAGTCTTTAAAAATAAAAGGTACGTCGGTTAAAATGTAAAGTTCATCTGCTTTAATATTTACAGCCAGCAGACTCGAAGCCATGTCTTTATCGATAACCGCATCCACGGTTCTTATGTCGTTGTTTTCGTCGTAATACACCGGAATTCCGCCACCACCTGTTGCAATTACAATGTTTCCGGCCCGCACCAGCTTTTCGATTAAATCTTTGTTGATGATCTCGATAGGAACAGGCGAAGGAACAACGCGTCGATAGGCACCCGGCACTTTACTTGTAGGTTTAAACTCCCAACCTTTTTCGCGTGCAATCTTTTCGGCTTCTTCTTTCATATAAATTTTACCGATTCGTTTCGAAGGATTCTGAAAAGCGGGATCGTGTTGATGTACCTCAACCAGTGTCACCAGCGTTATCACATTTTTATCGATTTTGTACTTGTTGAGCACATTGCGCATCATGCGTTCGATCATATAGCCAATTCCTCCCTGTGAATCGGCCACACAAATATCGAGTGGCATTGGAGCAATATTGTACAATTGTTCGCCGGCATCATTGCGCATTAAAATGTTGCCCACTTGCGGACCATTACCGTGTGTGATGACAAGATTATAACCGTCCTTTATCAGATGTACCAGGTTTTCAATGGTTGCAGTGGCATTTTTCTCCTGTTGCTCTATGGTTCCTTCTTCCGAACCTCGCAGTAAGGCATTGCCACCCAGCGCTACAACCGCTAATTTTTCCTTCATACGCCTTAATATTAAATCCGTAAAAAATCAGAAGTTTCACAATTCACAACTGTTCGATGTAAATCTAAAATATATGTACTGAGAAAATCCTGTAAAAAATCTTGTTTTCGTGCATAAAATACTATTCTATAACAGCTAAAAACGAAGCGGGATTATGGTTTGAATAACAGTTATTTTGTGCGCTTTCAGTTTTAAAGTGAGCGGGGCATTTTTGTTAACACATTATTCTTAATAGCTTTTAAATCTCTGTTGGGAACACACCGAACAAGCTGACATTTTTTAACTAAATTTGCGCCAATATAAAAACAGTTCAATGGCATTTAGACGAAAAAAGCCGGCTAAAACCAAATCGAAAGCGAAAAAAAAGCGGAGTTCAATATTTAAAAATGAAAAGTTCCGCTTCATTTTTGGGATTTTGTTGCTGGGTATTTCAGCATATTTACTGATTTCATTTGTTTCTTTTCTGTTTTATGGCGCAGAAGACCAGAGTATTATGGATATTCCCTGGAGGGAGTTTTTGTTTAATTCCGATATTAATGTGAAGAACAACGGCATGAAAGTGGGAGCTCTGTTGTCGGAAAAAATCATTAATGGTGGTTTCGGACTGGCTTCTTTCATATTTATTTACATGTTGGCACTCACGGGACTAAAAGTTCTGGGACGAAATATTAACCGTTACCGCCAAAGCATGGTGTACAGCCTGGTTACCATCATTTGGTTGTCGCTGGCCTTTGGATTAGCGTTCAATAAAACATCCTCCGAGTCGTTTATTTATCTCGGCGGGCATTACGGTTTTATGCTCAGCAACTGGATGCGCTCGCTCATCGGTTTGGTGGGATTATCGCTTTTACTGCTTATTACCGGTGTTTTGATCATTATTATTCGCTTCGAAAAAGCTTTTGCCTTTCTGAACAAACTGGTTCGCCCCGGACAAAAAAATAGTGTTGATGTGCAGGAGGAAAAGGATGATCTTAAACCGTTTGAAGAAGAATTGGAAGAGGATGAGCAACTGGGAGAGGATGACATAACCAAAGTTGTTGATGAAGACGATGTTGTTAGGGCTATTTTTGAGTCGGACGGTGATGATGATTTCGAAGCCGAAATAAACGAAGAGCCTGAAGCGGAAGAGGCCGAAGAAGTAGAGGTTAAGAATAAAAAGGAAGAAGAAACCGACGAACTGAATCTGGATGTGGAACGAAAGGAAGAGGAGGAAGCGGAAACCATTAATCCACAGGAACTAGAGGATTACGATCCAACACTCGACCTGTCATCGTTTAAATTTCCAACACTTGAATTGCTGGAAGACCATAAGTTTGGTAATGCCGAAGTGAAGCAGGAAGAGCTTGTGGCCAATAAAAATAAAATTGTAGAGACCCTTCGCCATTATAAAATAGAGATCACAAAGATCAGGGCAACCATCGGGCCAACCATTACTTTGTACGAAATCGTGCCTGCACCCGGTGTTCGCATTTCGAAGATCAAAAACCTGGAGGACGATATCGCATTGAGTTTGGCGGCGCTTGGAATTCGTATTATTGCGCCTATTCCTGGACGGGGAACCATCGGTATTGAAGTGCCGAACCAAAATCCCGAGGTGGTTTCAATGCATTCGATCATTCGCTCGAAGAAATTTCAGGAGAGTACTGCTGAATTGCCGGTCGCACTTGGAAAGACTATTTCGAACGAAACCTATATGTTCGACCTGGTAAAAATGCCTCACATTCTGGTAGCCGGTGCAACAGGGCAGGGTAAATCAGTTGGGGTGAACGTAATCATTACTTCGTTGCTTTATAAAAAGCACCCGGCGCAACTCAAGTTTGTTTTTATCGATCCGAAAAAAGTGGAACTTAACATATATTCGGTGATCGAGAAACATTACCTGGCTAAATTGCCCGATGCCGAAGAACCGGTGATCACTGATATTCAGAAAGTAAAAAATACGTTGAATTCGGTGAATGTTGAAATGGATACCCGCTACGATTTGCTGAAAGCTGCGCACGCCAGAAATGTAAAAGAATACAACAAGAAATTTATAAGCCGAAAACTGAATCCGGAGAAAGGACACAAATATATGCCTTACATCGTGGTGATCATCGACGAGTTTGCCGACTTGATAATGACGGCAGGTAAAGAAATTGAACTCCCGATTGCCCGAATAGCTCAGTTGGCGCGTGCTGTTGGTATTCATATGATTATAGCCACACAGCGCCCGTCTACCAATATTATTACCGGCGTTATCAAAGCGAACTTCCCGGCGAGGATAGCCTTTAAGGTGGCTTCGATGATCGATTCGCGCACCATTCTTGATACACCCGGCGCAAACCAGCTAATTGGTAAAGGAGATATGTTGATTGCATCGGGCAGCGATATAACGCGTGTGCAATGTGCTTTTGTTGATACGCCTGAAGTAGAACGTATCTGCTCGTTTATTTCTGAACAACGGGGATATCCAACAGCATTCCTGTTGCCGGAATATGTGGGTGATGAAGAACCTGGTCCGGGTGAAGTGGACCTGAAAAACCGAGATGAGTTGTTTGATGACGCAGCCCGTGTTGTCGTTGCAAACCAGATGGGATCGACTTCGATGATACAACGACGCTTTTCAATCGGTTACAACCGCGCCGGAAGATTAATGGATCAGCTGGAAGCAGCTGGTATTGTTGGGCCGAGTGAAGGCAGCAAAGCACGTCAGGTGCTGATTTCCGATGAATACAGTTTGGAACAATTATTGAATGATTTATAGCCAGGAGAATAAATAATGAGAAAGATTTTTATTGTGATTGCAGTGGTACTTGCTGCAAATTTAACGTGGGCACAAAGCGACGCAAAAGCCACGCAGATTTTAGAGGAGGTGAGCGCAAAGACCAAGACGTTTAAAAGTATGTCGGCTGATTTTGTTTTTGCTATGGATAACGATGAAATGGATATTCATGAAAAAGATGAAGGAACCATAATAGTAAAAGGACAAAAATATGTAGTGAAACTTCCTGGTTCAGGTATAGAAGTATTTTCGGATGGTCAGACCATATGGACATACATGAAAGACGGTAACCAGGTAACGATAAGCAGCCTGGAAGATTCGGAAAATGAACTGATGGATCCATCATCGATATTCAGCATTTACGAACGTGGATTTCGTTCGCAGTTTGTTGCCGAAACTCAGGAAGGCAATAAAACCCTTTACAAAATTAACTTGTTCCCGGACGAGGAGGAATACCAGGTGACTAAAATTGAGGTCGCTATCGATAAAGCAACTTTGATGTTGAGTTCGGCTACGCTGTATGCAACCGACGAAAATCTGTACAGCATTGTGGTGAAAAAGATGGAGCCAAACAAAGTATTTTCAGACTCGGATTTTGTATTCGACGAAAGTAAATACGGCGATTTGGAAGTGATTGACTTTAGGTAGGCAGATAAGCCTGATTTAAATGCAGCCGCAGACAAACCCGTCGGCAAGACTATTCAGAACTTCCTGTTCTTCTTTTTTTTCCTGTTCACTACCTTTGCAATCATTACAAACTGGCAGATTAATAATCGGATTTAACTCGGAGGTTTCCGGTGTGACTTTCTTTTTACAAACAAAGCAAGTTGTATTAATGCTTCCCATTCGAATATGTTTGGTGCAAAAATAAGAAAATATTGACGATGCGGGAAATGACAACATTTGGCAGTATCCCGCGTTTTTTGCGGTCGATTTGTCTGAAAAAGTGATTATTTAGTGTTTGGCACATTTATTATACAGCTGTGATACAATAGTGAAACAATAGTTTTTTTAGCCTGCACATTTGATTAAATTTGCGGTGCTTGATTTTAACGTTCAATTTGAAATAAAATGGCATTTGTAACCAAAATTCTGGGGAAGATCCTCGGAGATAAATCGGAAAGAGATATAAAGGAAATTTCTCCAGTTATTGAGAAAATAAAGGAAGAATATAAAAGAATAGAGCAACTTTCGAACGACGAACTTAGGGTTGAATCTGATAAGTTAAGGCAGATTATTGCTGAACGTGTTAAGTCGGAAGAAGACGAAATAGCGGCACTCAAAAAAGAAGCCGAAGAAGTTGAGATTCAGGATACTGAAAAAATATACGAACGCATTGATAAGCTTGAAGAGCAGATCGATGATAAACTGGAAGAAGTTCTGAATGAGATTCTTCCTGTTGCCTTTTCGGTGGTTAAAGAAACCGCTCGTCGTTTTGCCGAAAACGAACAGGTTGAAGTTACCGCCAACGATTTTGATAAAAACCTTGCAGCTTCACGCGACAGCATTAATATAAAAGGCGACAAAGCATTGTGGAGCAACACCTGGCTGGCCGGAGGATCTCCGGTAACCTGGAACATGATCCATTACGACGTGCAGCTGATTGGTGGTGTTGTATTGCATCGAGGAAACATTGCCGAGATGGCCACAGGGGAAGGTAAAACATTGGTGGCCACACTGCCTGTTTTCCTGAACGCACTTACCGGAAAGGGAGTGCATGTGGTTACAGTGAACGACTACCTTGCCAAACGTGATGCCGAATGGATGGGACCGATCTTTGAGTTTCATGGACTTTCGGTTGATTGCATCGACAAGCATCAACCTAACTCCGAGGCACGTAGAAAAGCCTACAATGCGTCGGTAACTTACGGAACAAATAACGAGTTTGGTTTCGATTACCTGCGCGACAATATGGCCATCAACCCTGAGGACCTTGTTCAACGTAAACATCAGTATGCAATTGTCGATGAGGTCGACTCGGTGCTGGTTGACGATGCACGGACTCCCCTGATCATTTCAGGGCCGGTTCCTAAAGGCGAAAATCAGCAGTTTGAAGAATTGAAGAGCTATGTTGAGCGTTTGTACAAAACTCAGCGCGACCTGGTAAATAAAATTTTTACCGATGCGAAAAAGTTGCTGAACAAACCCGATGCTACCGCCGAAGAGAAAAAGGAAGGTGGATTGTTGCTGCTGCGTGCACACAAAGGTTTGCCAAAAAATAAATCGATCATTAAATTCCTGAGCGAGGAGGGAAGGAAAGCTATTCTGCAAAAAACAGAGAATTTTTACATGCAGGAGAACAGTAAAAATATGCACATTGTTACTGATCCACTGTACTTTATTATCGATGAAAAACAAAATTCAGTAGAGTTGACCGATAAGGGAATCGATTTGATTTCGCAGGGAATGGAAGATTCCGAATTCTTCGTTTTGCCCGATATGGGAAGCAAAATGGCCGAGTTGGATAACTCCGAACTGAGTCCTGACAAACTTCAGGAAGAAAAAGATAAATTGTTGCAGGATTATGCGGTTAAATCGGAGCGCGTTCATACCATTAACCAGTTGTTTAAAGCCTACACCATGTTCGAGAAAGATGTGGAATATGTAGTTATCGACAACAAGGTGAAAATTGTGGATGAACAAACCGGCCGTATTATGGAGGGCCGCCGTTATTCCGATGGATTGCACCAGGCGATTGAAGCCAAAGAACAGGTGAAGGTAGAGGCGGCAACACAGACTTTCGCTACCATTACGCTTCAAAACTATTTCAGGATGTACCACAAACTGGCGGGTATGACAGGTACTGCAGAAACCGAAGCCGGTGAGTTCTGGGACATCTATGAACTTGAAGTTGTGGTGATTCCGACCAATAAACCAATTGTACGTGACGATCGTCAGGATCTGGTATTCAAAACCAAACGTGAAAAGTACAATGCGGTTATCGATGAAATTGTGAACCTGCACAATGCCGGCCGACCGATTTTGGTTGGTACAACTTCGGTTGAGATATCGGAATTGTTAAGTCGCATGTTAAAAATAAAAGGAATTAAGCACAATGTACTGAATGCTAAATTACACGCCCGTGAGGCCGAAATTGTTGCCGAAGCCGGTCAATCGGGAACGGTAACAATTGCTACCAACATGGCAGGTCGTGGTACCGATATCAAGTTGACTCCGCAAGTAAAAGAGGCCGGTGGTTTGGCGATTATCGGTACAGAGCGTCATGATTCTCGTCGTGTCGACCGCCAGTTACGTGGTCGTGCCGGACGTCAGGGAGATCCGGGATCTTCACAGTTTTATGTTTCGCTTGAGGACGACTTGATGCGTCTGTTCGGTTCCGATCGTATTTCAGGTGTGATGGACCGCCTTGGACTTGAAGAAGGCGAAGTGATCCAGCATTCCATGATCTCGAAATCCATCGAGCGGGCTCAGAAGAAAGTGGAAGAAAATAACTTTGGAATTCGTAAGCGACTGCTTGAATATGACGATGTGATGAACTCACAGCGTGAAGTAGTCTATAAAAAACGTCGTCATGCATTGTATGGCGAACGCCTTGAAGTGGACATACTGAACATGATGTACGATTCAGTGGAGGAACTTGTCAACCAGTATCATGGTTCCGATCAGTTCGAAGACTTCAACATGGAACTGATGCGATTGCTGTCCATCGATTCACCGGTTGATGTGGAAGAATTTAAGAAGCTTAATCCAACTGAAATCTCCGAGCGCATTTACGAGAAGATGATCAACGGTTATAACCGAAAAGTGGACACTATTGCCAAGCAGGCATATCCGGTGATCAAAAATGTATACGAAACGAAGAAAGAGGTTTATAAAAATATTGTGGTGCCGATTACCGATGGTAAACGCATGTTCCAGATCATCTGTAACCTCGAAAAAGCCTACGACAACCAGGGAAAAGAGCTGGTAAAATCGTATCAGAAACAGATCGTATTGAATACTATCGACGAAGGCTGGAAAGAACAGTTGCGCGAAATGGACGATCTGAAGCAATCGGTACAGAACGCTACCTACGAGCAAAAAGATCCGCTCTTGATTTATAAATTCGAATCGTTTAACCTGTTTAAAGTACTGATTGATAAAGTAAATAAACAGGTGGTTTCAACACTTATGAAAGGTCAGATTCCGATTCAGAGTCCTGATCAGGTGCGCGAAGCAGAAACCCGTCGGAAAACGGATATGAGTCGTTACAAAACTCAAAAATCAGAAGTTCCGGGTGCGGAAAATGCAATGGAAGGAGCGAATACTCAAACACAGGAGCGTTCGAAACCGCAACCGGTTACGGTGGAGAAAAGAGTGGGAAGAAATGAACCCTGTCCGTGTGGAAGCGGTAAAAAGTACAAACACTGTCACGGTAAATAATAACAAAAGCCCAATTAAACGAAATTAGAATGGTACCAATCCTGAATTTTATCCACTGGAGTGTTGATCCCGAAATTTTCCACATTGGTTCTTTATCGGTTCGCTGGTACGGACTTTTGTTCGCATCAGGTTTTCTGATCGGATATTACATTGGCGAGTACATGCTAAAATCAGAAAAAGTAAATCCCAAGTGGATTGACAGCCTTTTCTTTTACATGATTATAGCCACAGTGGTGGGAGCAAGGCTTGGACACGTATTTTTTTACGGATGGGATTATTATTCGCAAAATCCGGGAGAGATCATAAAGGTGTGGCACGGAGGTTTGGCCAGTCATGGAGGAGCCATTGGTATTTTAGTGGCCTTGTACATTCATTCAAAACTGGTAACTAAAAGAACCATGCTTTGGACACTCGACAGGGTGGTCGTGCCTACAGCTTTGGTGGCAGCTTTTATACGTACCGGAAACCTTATGAACTCTGAGATTTACGGAGTTCAGACCAGTTTGCCCTGGGGATTTATTTTTGAAAACAACGGAGAGACGGTACCAAAACACCCGACACAGATTTACGAAGCACTTTCCTACCTGCTGTCTTTTGGTATTTTAAGCTACTTATACTGGAAAACCAATTCAAAAAATCGTCCCGGTTTAATATTGGGAGCATTCTTTGTTTTGATATTCACTGCAAGGTTTTTTATTGAATTTATTAAAGAAGACCAAGAAGCGTTTGAAGCCGGTATGGCATTGAATATGGGGCAGTGGTTAAGTATCCCGTTTGTCCTTGGAGGGATATTTTTAATTATCAGGGCAATAAAAAAGCCTGAGGTAATATTCAACAACAGGTACTAAATATTTGTTAATATTGGGTAAAATACCATTTGGTGTTTTGTTGGAGCTTTGAAAATGACTTATTTTGCAATTTAAATACGAATAACAAGGATTATGTTAGAGATAGGAAAATATAAAATGGTGACGTTGACGTACGATTTGCGTATCGACGACGAAAAAGGCGAGATGATCGAGCAGGCAACAGTAGATAAACCGCTTCAATTTCTTTACGGAGCAGGAGTTATGCTGCCTAAATTCGAAACGCATTTGGCCGGATTGAAACAAGAGGATCCTTTTCAAATTAAACTTCCGAAAGCCGACGCATACGGAGAGGTAAACAACGATGCAATCGTTGAATTGCCTAAAAGCGTATTTCTGGTGAACGGAGAATTTGATAGCGAAATGATCAGTGTGGGAAACATGGTTCCTATGATGAGTAGTAATGGCCAGCGTATGAATGGTCTTGTTCTTGAAGTAACAAACGAAATTGTAAAAATGGACTTCAATCATCCTTTAGCAGGCGAAGATCTTTTCTTCTCCGGTAAAGTAATTGAAGTGCGTGAAGCATCTGATGAAGAAGTGGCCCAGATACTTTCCGGCGGCGGAGGTGGATGTGGCTGCGGAAGCGGCGAAGATAACTGTAGCAGCGGCTCTTGTGGAACCGAAAGTGGCGGCAGTTGTGGTTGTGGATGCTAATTTAGTTTTAAATATTAGTTCAATTTAATATCTTTAACCCTGTTTTCTTAAAAGAAGACAGGGTTTTTCACTTCTATGAATACATTCGGAAATATTTTTAGGCTTACATCATTTGGTGAATCTCATGGCAGAGGCATTGGTGGAATCATCGATGGTTGTCCCGCCGGACTGAAAATTGATGTAGATCTCATCCAGAAAGACTTGTCGCGGAGAAAGCCCGGTCAATCGAAAATTACCACACAACGAAAAGAGGCTGATCAGGTTGAATTTCTTTCGGGCATTTTCGAGGGAAAAACACAGGGAACTCCAATCGCATTTGCTATCTGGAACAAAGATCAGCACTCGAAAGATTATAATAACCTCAAAGATATTTATCGTCCGTCGCACGCCGATTATACCTACATTCAAAAATACGGTACCCGCGATCATCGTGGAGGAGGCCGATCTTCGGCACGCGAAACCATTGCCAGGGTAGTAGCCGGTGCTATTGCAAAACAATTACTGGCTCAGGTTGGAGTCGATATTCAGGCTTTTGTTTCGCAGGTTGGCGAAATCGAACTGAAAAAATCGTACCTCGAACTCGACCTGTCGAAAACCGAAGATACCATCGTTCGTTGCCCCGATCCTGAAACCGCTGAGCTAATGATCGAACGCATTGTTAAAGCAGGAAAAGACCACGATACTGTAGGTGGTGTTATTACCGGTGTGGCAAAAGGAATACCTGCAGGTTGGGGCGAACCCGTATTCAATAAGCTTCATGCCGATCTTGGTTTTGCCATGCTCGGAATTAATGCCGTAAAAGGTTTTGAATACGGATCAGGATTTTCAGGAACCAAATTAAGTGGTTCTGAACACAACGATGTATTTATCAATACCGATAAAGGCGTACGTACAAAAACCAACAATTCGGGAGGTATACAGGGTGGAATTTCAAATGGCGAAGATATTTATTTCAAAGTCGCATTTAAACCCATCGCTACTTTGTTAAAAGAACAACAAACCGTTGATAAGGAAAATAAAGAAGTCACCATAAATCCTAAAGGAAGGCACGATCCGTGTGTGTTGCCAAGAGCAGTACCGATTGTTGAGGCTATGGCCGCGCTGGTACTTGCCGATCACTATCTATTAAATAAAATTAACTCGAAATAATTATGCCCAGAAGAAAAAGAAACAGAAGAATTCAGGTTCCTCCGGTAATTAAAGGGATGTCAGTTTTTGGCGTACGCGGCCGAAAATCGAATGAAGTAATCCTTTTATTAGAGGAGTACGAAGCCATAAGGTTGCTCGACTATCAACACCTGACTCAGGAAGAAGCTGCGGTATACATGGATGTCTCACGTCCTACGCTTACCCGGATTTACGAAGAAGCCCGAAAAAAAGTGGCGACCGCCTTTGTTGAAGGTAGAGACCTCATTTTCAGAGGTGGCGATATTTATTTCGATAAAAACTGGTACAAATGCAACGGATGCAAAGCCAGTTTCAGCGATTATGACGAAAAAGTAGAAGCCTGTCCGGTTTGTGCTTCGAAGGATGTGATGTCGTTAAATGATTACTTTTCTGAATAAAAGAAAACCTCCGGCTCAATAGCCGGAGGTACCCAATTAAGTTGTGATAAAACCAGAGCCCTAGTACACTAGGATTAATGCAATTTACGGCGAAAACGGTATTCAAGTCAAGTCAAAAAGCCTTCATTAACAAATATTTAATCCTCCAAAAATCAAAGTATCTTTCAAAATGCCTGTTATAACTGGCTTGCATTAATTTTATTTCAGACAAGAAAGTCTTATTTTTTTTATTAACCAATAGTATTTTCTCAACAAAGTTTATCATATATATTTGTGCGTTAAACTAAAGTAATGTTATGAAGGTCCGCAAATTGCTACGAATACTACACCGCGATTTTGGTTATTTTATTGTTGGAATGACCATTGTTTACGCCCTTTCCGGAATATTCCTGAACCACAGGCACGACTTTAATCCCGACTATAAAATTTATACCGCTGAATTTATTGTACAAAAAGGGAATGCCGTCGATTTCGATGAGAATAGAATACGATCTATTTTTAATGAACTTGAATACGATCTAACTTACAAAAAACACTACATCAGTAACGAAGGTTTTGTGCGTGTTTTTATCGAAAATGGAGAAGCAGTGATCGATCCGGTAAAAGGAGAAGGCGTTTTTCGATATTTAGAACCGCGGCCGCTGATCTTCGAAATGAACAAACTACATAAAGCCACTTTAGGTACCACCTGGAAATGGGTGAGCGATATTATGGCCGTAATCCTTTTGCTAGTGGCCATAACCGGAATTTTTCTATTGAAAGGAAAACGCAGCTTTATGCGTTGGGGCTGGTGGTTGATGATTGCAGGTTTTATTGTACCTTTGGTTTTTGCTTTGTTATTCATCTAACCTTTAAATTTCTAGATATGAAAAAAATTGCATTATTAAGCTTCTTGATGGTATTCCTGTTTTCGTGTGGACAACAGGCCAAGAAGTCGGAAACAAAATCGGAAGACACACCTAAAGAGGTCGTGGTAATGAGCGTCGATCAGGTGTTGGAACAAGCTTCGGATCTGGCTGAGAAGGAAATTGCTGTGAAAGGAACAGTCATGCATGTTTGTCAGCAAGGCGGACAGCGTTGTTTTCTGATGGGAAGTAACGAAGATATTACTATCCGGGTTGAAGCGGGTGAAAAAATTGGAGCATTTTCACAGGAACAAATGGGTAGCGAATTGGAAATCACCGGCGTGCTAAAAGAAGTACTTACCGATGCTGATGCTCACAATCCGGGTGCAGAACACGGTGAGGCAGAACACGAAGAGGATGCTGAAACACAGGATGCACACAAAGTTCTGGCTGAAAACCAGGCGGCTGCCGAACGTGTATTCTTTATCGAAGGAGTTACAGTTAAAGAATTGTAGATATCACAAGTACGATAGGAGGGGGAGAACAAATTATTGTTCTCCTTTTTTTGTGTCTTCTGCTGGTATAAATTCTATCGAAACTGAATTTACACAGTGCCGGGTATCTTTATCGGTAAATCCTTCGCCATAAAAGACATGCCCGAGATGACCTCCGCAATTGGCACAGGTAATTTCTGTTCTACGCCCATCGGCATCCACCGATTTAAGCACTGCACCTTCAATTTCATCGTCGAAACTTGGCCAGCCACAATGCGCATCGAATTTATCTGATGAGCGGTAAAGCGGCGCCCTACATTGTTTACACACATAAGTACCTTCCCCTTTAAAATCATAATATTTTCCTGTAAAAGGACGTTCGGTACCTTTTTCTATAATTACGTAATGTTCAAATTCGGTAAGTTGCTTATAATTCATTTCTTTTTCTTTCTTTGTTTTTTGCTGCTGTTCGTTCTGTGCACTCAAACTGAATGCAAAAAATACCAGTATGCCTAAAAATATTGTTTTCATACTACTTAAACACTTTTGACGGTGGTCTGGTTTAATACATTTTTGTTGAAAGAAACACAAATATTTTTAGCGATCTTTACGCACTATGGAACTTGAAATACGATATCAGGATGAGCATTTGATTGCGGTGAACAAACCGGTTGATCTGCCTGTGCATAAAAACGATTTTATGCCCAACGATGCGGCCTATTTAACGAAGTTGGTTGGCGACATGACCGGAAAGTGGATCTACAATGTTCACCGGCTCGATTCAAAAACGTCGGGTATAATTGTGCTTGCATTTTCTTCTGAGGTGGCACACGAAATGGCTTTGTTATTCGAACGCAAGGAAATCACAAAAACATACCATGCAATTGTTCAGGGAAATCCCGGCAGTGGTGTTTTCGATAGAAAGGTAGTGGTAAAAAAGAAATCGAAATTCAAAAAACCAGCCATCACTCGTTTCGAAACTTTACAAACTGTTTCATCATCTCATTCCTATAAAGATAAGGAGGAAGTTCAGCTGAGCCTGGTAAAAGTAATGCCTGAAACCGGTCGCTGGCACCAGATCAGGCAGCATTTTGCACACCACCACCACGATATATTAGGCGATACACACCACGGTGATTTTACCTTAAATAAACTGGTAAGCGCCGATACTGGCGTCCGACGCTTATTTTTGCATGCGAGCTCTCTCGAATTTAAACATCCGGTTACGAAAGAGCAGATTATTTTCGAAGCAGAACTTCCGCTGGAATTTTCTACAGTATTGGATCATTACGGAGTGTAGTCCTCTTTCATCTGCTCATTGAGCCTATTTGTCGAATAAATTGCATTCATTTTCAGAATACTCAGAAATTTGAGGTAACGAATTGTACGCTGGTGCGTCATAATGAAAACAAATTTTCGAGTTATGAAAAAATATGCATTTCTCCTCGTTGTCTTAATTGTGGTTTTAACTTCCTGCAGTTACGAACCCGGTGTTTCTGAAGCTTACAATAAATATCGTTTTAAAGATGGCGTTGTTACGGTTTCCGTTCCGGGCTGGTTGATTCATCTCGCAGCAGGATTTACCGAACTGGATGAGACCGAACGTGAATTGCTTGAAAGTATTGATAAAGTAAAAGTGATTGCCGTTGATGATGACGAATTAAACCGGCGTATCGATCTTCATGAAGAATTTTATCAGCAAATTCATGACAGAAAAGAATATGAAGAATTGCTGGTTGTTCGCGATGAAGATGAGAGCGTGACTATATTCGGAATCATGGACGATGAAAGCGTAATCAGGGAAATGTTGATTTTGGTAGGAGGCGATGATAATGCAATGGTTTATATCAAAGGAGAAATCAGGCCGGAGATTCTGAATGATAAAATCGACCTGACCAATCCGGACCGGTTTTTAAGTCTGAATTTTTGATCGTAATTCAATAATAGATAAACTAAAACCCGGAATATTTATAGGAAATATTCCGGGTTTTATTATGCTGTGAATATTCTATTCTTCCGTACTATTCTTCCGTAAAGAATTTTTCTTTGTGTTTTTCTGCCAGCGCCATTAACTTTTGGGCTACTTCAGGATGCTCACCGATAACGTTTGTCGTTTCGTAAGGATCGTTCACCATATCAAATAACGAAAGATCAATGTGTGCTTGTTTGTATTTCCCGGGTATTCCGTTTTTGCCTTTTATATCGGTCATGGTGCGGTAATTATGAGGCAAATGCAACTTCCATTTTCCATCGCCGCTAATCACTGCTTCAAAATTACTGTTATTGGTAAAAGCGTAGTATTCATGCGGATTTTCAGCATCCTCATTCCCGGAAATGATTTCCCAAACATTTTTTCCGTCGATTTCAGTTTCCGGAAGCGGAACACCAGCCAGTTCGCATAAAGTCGGTAGCAGATCGATGGTCATCATGGTACGTTCCGACTGTTGTCCGCCTTTCAGTTCTTTTGGGTATTTAATGATAGTGGCCGAGCGTGTTCCACCATCAAAAGTGGTTCCCTTAGCTTCGCGGAAAGGAGTTGTACCTGCGTGGTTCCCGTATGATATCCACGGACCGTTGTCCGAAGTAAATATCACGATCGTGTTGTCTTCTAATCCGTTATCTTTTAAGGCCTGATTGATCTGTCCAACCGACCAGTCAACTTCCAAGGTCACATCACCATAAAGTCCAACTCCCGATTTGCCTTCGAATTCAGGGCTTACAAATAGTGGAACGTGTAACATGTTATGCGGAACATACAACAAAAATGGTTCATCTTTTTGTCGGTTGATAAAATCAACTGCGCGTTCGGTATACCATTTCGTCAGCATTTTTTGATCGGCTGAATCCACATCTTCAATAATGACTTCTCCGTTTTCCCAAAATTGCAAGGGGTACCGTCCCCAGTATTCAGGAGATTCGGGATGATACTTCCACATGTCATTGGAGTACATCAAACCACAACTTTCGTCAAATCCACGACTATGCGGCCGTGTATCCGGTTGATCGCCACAGTGCCATTTCCCAAAAACCGCAGTAGAATACCCCGCCTTTTGAAAGACTTCGCCCATGGTAGGGAAAGTAGTTTCCAGTCCGCGTTCTTTTGGACCGTGTGCTCCAAAAACTTTGGTCCGGCCAGGGTAACAGCCCGTCAATATTGCTGCCCGCGATGCAGAACAAACAGCCTGCGGCACATAAAAATTCTTAAACATGATTCCTTCATCGGCAAGTGTATTCACATTAGGTGTTTCTATTTTTTGTTGCCCAAATGGGGAGAAGTCGGAGTATCCTGAGTCATCCAGAAAAATGATCACAATGTTTGGTTTTTGTGGTGTCTCGGTTTTATTGCTGCATCCATTCAGGATAAAAACTGCCAGGAGAATAAGCATCAAATGCTGATAAATCTTCATAATAATTTATAAAAGGTATTTCGCACAAAGTTAATAAATCTGCAAGTATACAAATGGGAAAATGTTTTTTTCAGCTGAAACTTCTGAGTCATTTTTTGAAGATTGCATGTCTTGTTTTATTTTTAGTTAAAAATTAAGGCTGATGAACTTAAATTGGTTGACCTTGATTGTGCTTTTGTTGGGAGGTCTGGCACTATTCCTTCATGGAATGAATGTGATGACCGACGGATTAAAAGCTGCGGCAGGTAGCCGTTTAAAAATGTTTTTAAAAGCCATGACCCGCAACCGCTGGACGTCTTTGCTGGCAGGTACCGGAATCACGGCCGTAATTCAATCTTCTTCGGTAACTACTGTTTTAGCTGTTGGTTTTGTTTCCGCCGGATTACTTTCGTTTCAAAGCACGCTGGGCGTAATTCTGGGAGCCAATCTCGGAACTACAATTACAGCCCAGATCATTGCCTTTAAAATTACCAGCGCCTCCTGGGTGATGATTGCTTTCGGGTATTTGTTTCGGGTGATATTTTCCAAAAAATCGTTTAGCGAGTTTGGTACTATAATTCTTGGACTCGGTATGGTTTTTCTGGGGATGACGGTGATGAGTGAAGCCACTGAGCCGCTAAAAACCTACGAACCTTTTATTCAACTTATGAAAGGGCTCGATAATTATTTACTGGCTATTCTTATCGGAACGGTATTTACTGCCGCCGTTCAAAGTTCTTCGGCAACCACGGGTGTAGTAATCGTACTGGCTTCGCAGGGACTGGTGAGTGTTGAAGGCGGTATTGCTCTCATACTTGGAGCGAATATTGGAACCTGCATAACAGCAGTATTATCAGCAATAGGAAAACCACGTGAAGCCATGCGGGTGGCGATGGCTCACATTTTTTTTAATGTTGCCGGAGTAATGCTCTGGTTTGGATTTATCGATCAGCTGAAAGAAATTGTGCAAGTGATTTCGGAGGGAAATCAGGCCAGGCAAATTGCCAATGCACATACCATTTTCAATGCGGCCAATACTATAATTTTTATTTGGTTGGTTAATCCGGTTGCTAAACTGATATTATGGCTTAATCCTGAACGAAGAACAGAACCGGAACTGCTTTTTCCGGAACTTCACAGTTATTTTCTCGAAGATAAATCAATGGCCCTTGATCTTGCCAACCAGGCAATCGTAAAACTGGGCAAACGAACAATGAAGATCATCGATCGTGGAATTCAAACTGCTACAAGAGGCACGGCTGCAGAATTAGCCGGTCTGAGGAAAAAGGATGAAGCGGTTGACAGAGGGCATGCCGAAATTCTGAGTTTCTTACAAAAAATACGTCGCATGACACTGAACCAGGATGAAGCAGAACGACTGGAGAACCAGGTTGAAGCCGTAAATGTATTGGAGACAGCAGCAGATTTGATAACGACAGATCTGGTTGAAGCGGCAGAACATCGCATTGAAAAAGGATTTGTATCATCGGAAATTACCCTGAATATGATAACCCGATTGTATCGTGTTGCTGCAGAAGCATTTGCGGAGGCACTGGATGAATACAAGGGAAAAGAAGTGCAGGAGAAAGGTGCATTGGATAAAGAAACATTTAAAAACCGCTTGCAGGAAGTGCGGACCTACCTGGCACAACGTTTATCGGAAGAGGATGATAAACGAATCAGTATTTACCGCTTTGAATCAGAAATTCTGGAAGCTATTCGCCGATTGCATAGTCTTTCCAGAAGATTAGAAAGGAAAGCAGGATGACTTCTGTAAATCCATAGCACCCCGCTTTCCTAAGTAGTTGATTTGTCAGCACTACTTCTTTATGATCTTTCTAACAAAACTATTACTCTGAGAATTTATCACAACTATGAACATTCCAGCCGGCTGCCCGCTCAAATCAATTAAGCTTAGCGGAGTCGAAATGGTATTCTCCATAATCTTTACGCCCACCGAATTATACACCGCATAAGAATCATTGTCGCCCATTACAGAAATTCTAAGGTGCACATTATCTGTGGTAGGATTAGGATATACTGTCAGGAATTCATCGGTATCATTTACAAAAGGAGATGCACTTGCCGACATTTTTTCGCCGGATGAAGCAGAAGCTCCACCAAACGATATCGTATAATCCTCAACTTCACCTTCAAAACCATCGTCGCAGGCAGCAGGTGCTTTTCCTGTCTTCATGGTAATCCGCATGCGAACATCCCCGGTTGCATAACCCGGGATTGCGATGGTTGAAGATACATTTCCTTTGTTATTATTTTCAGCAAGAATGGTTTCATCCGAATCATCAAAATCACCATCGTTGTTAAAGTCGATCCAGATTCTCCAAAAATTACGTGAACCTGAGAGTGAGGGAACCAGATTTACATTATAAGAAGATCCCGGAATAAGACCAATGGTTTCAGCAGTGTAATTTGAATAAGCTTCTTGGGCACTGGTCCTGCTAAAGCTTCCTACTTCAACCTTGTTGATGTAATTATCGGCACTATTAATATTGGTTGGGGTGCAATACGAAACGGCTCCCATTTCTTTTACGGTTATGATTTTTGATTTTGATTTTGTTGAAGGATCAAATCCATCTTTACCAACTGTAAGACTAACATCATAAACCCCGGCTGTTGGATAAGTCACCGTTGGATTCTGGAGTGTACTTGATGTTTTCTCAGCTCCGGGGAACGACCAGCTATACGTATCAGGTTCGTTTGATGAAAGATCGGAGAACTGAATGCTTTCTCCAACATAAATCGTATACACGTTTGCTGCAAAGTCGGCAACCGGAGGTTCGGGTTGTGGCGCATGAATATTAATGGTAAAGTCTTCTATTTCTCCCATATCAGAGTATCCACATGCTGTTGGATCTGATTTTCCCATGGCCACGCGCATTCGTGTAGTCAGTTCTAATCCATTGGCAAAGGAAAGCGAACCGCTAACCGCCGATTTTGATTTCGATGCAGTAAATACCTTTTCGCTATCGGCAAATTCCTTATCACCGTTAAAATCGATCCAGATTGCCCAGTATTCAAATTTGCTCCTTGAACTGAATCCAGGAACGAGTTCCAGTGTATAGCTATTACCGTTCTCGAAATCAAAAGTAGTTGATGTAAAATCGGCATATCCTCCATTCGATTCCGAGGTTTTTACATTATCACCAATCGACACTTTTGAAATCCACTCTTCGCTGGCAAGAGGAGAGGGTATACAGTATGCCGGTTGATATTTTTCAACCTTAACGTAATTTTCAACAGTCTTTTTATCGTTACCGCCTTTATTGGTAACAGTCAGCGATACTTTGTAACTGTTAGGGTTTTGGTAAGTGACTTTCGGATTACGTGCCGTTGAAGTGGCCGGCGTTCCTCCTTCAAATTCCCAATACCAGGTATCCGGGCTGTTTGTTGAAAGGTCGTTAAAACTGATCTCTCCTCCTTCGGTAATCGCTGTATTGTCGGCAGAAAAATCGGCTATCGGGGCAGCCGGTACGGGATCAGTTACTTCAATACACGATTTTATGGTAGTTGTATCTGAACCATCATCGTTGCTTACGATCAACGTCACATCATAACTGTCGGCACTATTAAAAGTAATTACCGGATTCTGAGCTGTTGATGTATAAACTTCATTTCCTGCAAATGTCCATTCCCAACTATTTGGTGAATTTGATGATTGATCGGTAAAAGTAACCGTTTGTCCGGTTTCAATGGAATTTGAACTGTAGCTGAAATTAGCTACCGGAGGATATAATACAACCGCTTGTTGTTGTTGTGTTACGGTTATAAATCCGGTTTTTGTCAGCTGGTTAGTACCGTCAGCGTTGGTTGTTGTCAGGGTAACGTCGTATGTTCCGGCGGTGCTATAGGTAACACTCGGGTTCTGGACATTCAGATCGTTTGTTGTTCCACCCGGAAAATTCCATTGCCATTCATCTGGACTGTTGGTTGAAAGATCGGTAAACAGAACAGTACTTCCTTCTTCAACAGTTGTTTGATCGACGGAAAAATTGGCAACAGGCGGTGTTTTTTCAATTACATTAATATATGCGATTCTAGCTTTTGTATCAGAACCATCAGTATTTGAAGCTGTAAGTGATACTGTATATGAACCTGGTGTATTATAAGTTATGATTGGATTTTTCACAGTTGACAGATCCGGAGTTCCACCATCAAAACTCCAGCTCCAGTTGGTTGGTGCATTTGTTGATAAATCAGTAAAAGAGACAGTTCCTCCTTCTTTTAACGTGGTTACATTGGCTACAAAATCAGCTGCGGGAGGCATGAGGATTCTGTTAACTGAAATATAACTGCTTACGGTTTTAGTATCCGAACCTCCCGAGTTTGTAACGGTTAAACTTACTTCGTAATTTCCAGGTGTATCATATGTAACTGTGGGATTTTTAGCAGTTGAGGTTGCCGGATTTCCCCCTTCAAATGTCCATGCCCACGATGCAGGACTATTTGTAGATGCATCGACAAAGCTAACTTCGTCTCCTTCGTTAATTTCAATTGCATCTGAGGTGAAATCTGCAATCGGACTGGCAACCGGACCTAATAGCATACAATAACCAAATTCATCTATTGGACCTAATGTAGGATCAGAATCATCGCCATCTGCCAGATCCGGACCTGGGCAATTTGCCGGTTTGTCTCCCAGTCCCCACCAGTAATAACCATCGCCGTCGTTATCTTCGAAAACTACTTCATAATTATTAACAACACTGGTGACAGGGGTTTTAACCCCATGTGTCCAGCCAATATTCGAAATAGGAGTTTCTACATATACAAATCCGGCATCACCAAATCGAGGTCCCCAACTGTTTTTAAAGATCCAAACTGTTGTCCCAATAAGTGGATCTCCCGCCAGTACTTCTTTCCAATATCTCTGCAGACTTAAATCTCTGTAATAAATAATATCACCTTCTTTTACTACCATATAACCTACCAGGACCATGGCGTGGCTCCAATCATAAAGACCTCCACTTACAGGCCCCATCTCAATAAGCATTCTTTTAAGGTCGTCCTCGGTTCTTGGGTATTCCGTAGAACCAAAAGGAGTTCTTCCGGCTATTTTGATTAACTCCTGAGGCGAAGAACCTTTATCAGAACAGGCAAGATCCTCCTGGGCATAGGGGAATGTTGCTTCATCCACAATACCTGTGGTTGTCATATAATCAAGTGCAATTCTCGGATATCCACCGGAACATGAGCCGGCACCACTACACGATAATGCATCTTGTTCAGAAAGGTCTAAATTTAGTTGTTGGTTAAAGTAAAGGTTCGTCATAGCCTCAACAGCACCTGTTGAAGCAAAGGCCCAACACGAACCACAAGCACCTTGGTTGGTAACCGGAGAGATCCAGTTCTTACCGTGACGATCACGCCAGTCCCATTGATCAACATAAGGACTACCGCTGGTAGCCGATTTTAGATTAATATCAGTTGTTGTTTCAGTAGAAATAACCCCACCTGCATAAAATTCAAATCCGGCAGGAAAGGTACTTTGCCCATAAAGCTTTTTACGCTCAGCATATGACAATTCTGAAACACTTGTTGGTGCTGCCACCCATTTTTGACCTTTAGCTTTAAGATTTTGATTCAAACGGGTAACCTTATCTGTACTTTGTTCCTGCCGTGTTTCTTTCTGAACTTTTTTAATGTTCCGAATATCTGAACGACTTGCATAAATAAGTTTGTGCAAATTTACTTTTGAATCAATTACTTCTACCTGAAGCGCATAGGGTTTTATGCCATCCAGCAAAGCTGTTTCTTCACAACTTTCCTCGATAGTCATTTTGTTTGAACCTGCTAACAGAGGATAAGCCTCATAAATCAGGTGTTCATTAAAATTCTCGTCGATCAATACAAAACGTACCTGGCTTTTATCTTGAAGAAATTCAATTTCTGCATCAACTGCCAGACCGTAAATTTTGTTGAAACGATCCTTAAAGGGAGATATCTCTTTCGAATCCTCGAACGTTTTTTCTATTTCGATGTCTCGTTTGTCTTCTCCCAGTAACTTAAATTTGGAGTTTTGGTTTTGTGCAAGTGCTGACAAATTTACAAATGCAAAAAACACAAACAACATTAACTCTGGTTTTCTCATTGTAATAGTGTTTATGATTTAATGGTATTTTAAAATCCACTTTATTTTAAAAGTGTTACATCTGGATTGATCGCTTCTCAAAGAAAACAGTCAATCACAAGGTTCAACTCATGGGTTTCAGTTTGAAAAAAATGGATTAATAATACTTCTACAACTTAATTGAGTTATTCAAATCCAACAGATAATGCAGGTCATTCATGTAAAATGAGATCATTGGGTAGGGCTGAAGCGACAGGTAATGGCATTTTTGCTGCAAGCGAAAATGCGGGTTTGTTTGTATGTCAATTCAGATTCCTTATTGGAATCACTCGAAATGCAACTATATTATTTTCAACTTAATTGGTTACTTACCCCTTACCCTCATTAGTTATTACCTAACAATATTTCAGATCCATTTAATTAATGTAATCTTAAGGAAAGATACAGGAATACCTAATGTGAGGAATAAAGGTCAGTCACACATGTTGGTGATATCCAAAAAAATCCCATCAATCAAAATCCTAAGACTTTAATTACTGCTATACACAAAATTTTATATTGTGCTTATGTGATGGATTGTTTTAGCGTCATTCAAAGAACGGTTTTACATTTATGGGTTTGATGGCAAATATTGAAACTAATTGGCTAATTTCCAATTTAAAAAATAAACAGGATACTTTAATTTTAATTGATTTAGATGTTCATAAGTCATAAAATGCCTGTCGCAGCAAGGGTTTTAGGAAAAAAACAATCACTTTCCCGGCAATAAATAATTATAACATATTTATAATTGTTCTTAATTTGTTGATTAACAGTTACTTGTTTATGTAAAGCAAAAATGATTGTTTCTTAAATCAAAATATGAATATTGTTTACTATAAAAGTAATCGCTGAATAAATACAATTTAGTATTTTATCTCCGGGAAATTACGAGAAAAATATCCGGATTTTTACGGATTATGATTTTACGCAGAAATGTTGTATATTGTCTAAGTAATTCTACAAATACCCTTAACTCTTTTTAATCAGGACACTGTTTAGATGATTGAGCAGATGGAGCAAACTTAATATTTAGGTTTGCAAGATTTAAATGTTTAATGATAAAGAATAAGGTTGTATGTGTAAAATTGCGATCCTGGAGAATTATTCTCTCTTTTGCTCGGGTATTCGTCCGGTATTTAATGAAATTTCGGATTTTGAAGTTGCAGCAGAAGCCAAACATGTACGGGATTTCACCCCCTTGCTTAAAGAATGTAAACCCGATGTGATCATTATCGATGTATTGCATTGCGATAATGATGGAATTCTTGCGATAAAAAAAATTCGGGCCAAAAAATCAAAAACGCCTATTTTACTGGTGGTTAGTAAGGATTACTCAGAACATTTTGAGAATTATATTGCCATGGGAGTAAATGGTATGGTTTTCAACTCTTCCGGTGCGGAGGAATTGATTCTGGCAGTAAAAACGCTCATGGATGGCGGAGATTATTTCCCACCCAGAGTATGGATTTTATTAAAAGAGATGTTACGTTCGAAACGTAAGGACATCGTTCCTGATAAAGAAACAACGACCATGCTCACCAACCGCGAAGTAGATGTTTTAAGGCTATTTTGCAAAGGTTACACCTATAAGGAGATTGCTTACGATTTGAACATCAGCCCGCGAACTGTTGAGACACACAAGAAAAACATTTCTACAAAAATTAACGTACGGTCAACGGCCGAAATGGTAGAATTTGCCATACAGAATAATCTCAATTAATCCTTACTGATTTCCTATCATTCTTACGCACAAATTCTATTTCAATTTCCGTTAAATTCCTGATTGACTCCTAGCATTTATTGCCGTAACTTGCTTTTAAAATAAGGGTAGAAATACAACCTTACCCCAGGTTTATTTCGAAAAAACCAACAAAGTATTTAAGGACGCAGGAAAGTAAAAATCTTTCCGTTTTGAGGATCGGCAGATAATTATTGTAGGAAATCTTTTTTTTTAAGGTAAACCTAATTGATTATCATGATGGTAATCTTCAAAACCATTTTTTATCCTAAAATGTATTTATTATGAAAGAAAATTTACTCTTAACGAAGAGAAAGTTTCTCTTTGTTATGTTAGCGCTCTTTTTTACATCGATATGTAGTTGGCAGGTCAATGCACAGACAATAACTATCGATGGATTTACTGAAGACTGGAATGCATTGCACTCCAATCCATTACCTGATTATCGATATGTGCTGGATGCTTATGGCAGTGGCGTTGTTGATAATCAGTTTGCCGAAGGCCAAAAGGACATTATTCCTGCCGAAAACTGGGTATGGTCTTACGGGCAAACCAAAGCAAAAAACGATATTGCTAACGGTGCATTACTACTGGAAGGCCCATATTTGTATTTTGCCGGAGACCGCTTATCTAATAATGGTGACGCGCAAATTGGATTCTGGGTGTTCCTGGATGGAACCGGTCCGCAACCGCTCGACGGGAAAAAAGGTACTTTTGCCCCGCCGCATAGCGTCAATCCCGGTGATGTCCTTATTCTGGCCGATTTTACCGGAGGTGGTAGGAATGGTACAGTTACTGTTTATCAATGGGTGGGAGCCGGAAATGGTGATGGCTCTGCGCCTGATGATCATTTTATCTTAGTTGACGTTGGGACGGCAACGGTTGCTGAGAATAACGCCAGTTTGGAGGATGTTCCTACAGGCTGGAGTTATCCGGATGCTCAGTATGATTACAATACCTTTTATGAAGGAGTTGTTGATTTATCCTTTGTTCTCCCCAATCCCACAGATGCTTCAGCACTTTGTGGCTCGAGGTTTCAGCTTGAAACAAGGTCTTCACAGGAGTTAACAGCATCGCTTGACGACTTCATTGGAACACCATTTATTGAAAATATGGATTGTTCAATTGATGATTATGAAGGTCCTTCGTATCCCGGAGCTGACGACGGTTGGGCTAAGGTAAATGTTATCGGTGGTTCGCCTCCATATGAATATTCTTGGGTACCAAGTGAAGGTGGATCGATTGGATCCGGTCAGGATACTGATAGTATTTATGGTCTTACAGCCGGAACGTACACAGTAACTGTTTCGGATAGATTAGGATGTGCATCAACAGTTTGCGATGTAACAATTATTCCAAAAGCTACTGCACCAACCTGTAATGTCGAGGGTGATATTCTTGATTGTTTTGGCGATACAGACGGTACCTTAACTATTACATGGTCAGGAGGTACAGAACCATTTGCAATACTGGTTAATACTGATACCGTTGCAAAAAATGTGTATAACACGGATCAACCTTTTGTTGTTGAAGGTCTGCCTGCCGGTTCATATACTGTTGTAGTAGTTGATGCAGTTGATCCTAATAATAATGAATGTTATGCTGATATAATAGATGGAAGAGAAGTTACCTTAACTTGTCCCGAAGACACAACATTGGAATCTTGTTCTACAACTGAGATAGAATCAGTTTTTGATGCCTGGCTAACTGACGTTTTATTAGTTGGCAGCGATTCAACTGTATATAATGACTGGGATGGCCAATACCCCAGCAAATGTGGTGACACGATTCCGGTTCATTTCTGGACGAATGATGCTTGTGCAGTTCCGGCCAGCTGTGATGCGGTATTTAGAGTTCCTGGGGATAAAACAGGACCTACACTGGTAGTTCCTGTAGAAGCCAGTTTCGAATGTGAACTTGGCGATGCAGGTACAGCCACCGCGACGGATGACTGTGATGATGCACCGGTAGTAACCTTTACCGACAGTCCTGATCTGGATGAGTGTGGTCTTGGCCTGATCATCCGTACATGGAAAGCTGTTGATGATTGTGGAAATACTACTACAGGAGACCAGGTAATCACTATCTACGACGATACTGCACCTACACTGATCGTTCCTGTGGAGGCCAGTTTCGA